>CAWCBM010000024.1:0-8644 GCA_963793775.1 uncultured Solirubrobacterales bacterium | reverse complement strand
ATCGGGGCGCCCGGATTTGAACCGGGGACCTCACCGACCCGAACGGTGCGCGCTACCAGGCTGCGCCACGCCCCGAGAGCCGTCAAGTATCGCAGGCCCGGATCGCGACCCGGCATATCTGACCATGACCGAACCGCCAACCAGGGGCGGAGGCGACCCGGTTGGTGGGCGACCCTGGGAGGCGCTCGCGGTCACCGCGTTCTTCGCGTTCGCCATGGTCGCCGGCGTGCTCGCGATCGACCCGCTCCGCGACGCTTTCGGCGATGCGGTCCGCGGCGACACCAAGAACCTCCGCGAGGACCTGCGCAACCTCGACGCCGGCGGCGTGGCGATCCTCTACGCGCTGATCGCAATCCATACGTTCGTCGGTACCCGGCGGAGATCGTCGACGCTGCCGCCGGCTTCGTCTTCGGATTCTGGCCAGCCTTCGCGATGGTGATGTCCGGCTGGGTCCTGCAGGGCCTGGCGGCCTACGCGATCGGCCGCACCGCAGCCCGGCCGCTGCTCTACCGGTTCATCGGGGAGGCGCGGTTCGCCCGGCTCGAGCGCGCCATCGAGCACGGCGGGGTGACCCTGCTGCTCGCCGCTCGCCTCGTCCCGATCGTCCCGTTCAGCCTGTTCAGCTACGTGGCGGGTGCCGCGCGCGTGCCCGTGGGGCGGTTTGCGTGGACGACCGCGGTCGGCTACGTCCCGATCACCGCGGTTTCGATCTACCTCGGCACCCGCATCGAGGAGCTGTCGCTGACCGACCCATTGCTCTGGCTCTCGGTCCTAGCGCTCCTCGCGCTGCTCCTCCTGACCCGGTTCCTCCGGCCGCTCATCCATCACCCGCACACCGATGCGAAGCCTGAGGCCGAGTAGCGAGGGCCACTACGGCTGAGGGACCTCGACCCGTTCGATCGCCAGGCGGACCTCGTCGAGGCTCGGCTCGTCGTCCAGGGTCTCCGACCCGCCGGGCCCTGTCACCACCACCACCGGCTGGGCGGGAAGCTTCAGCTCGAACGCGAGCGCGCCGTCGGCGTCAACCGCGCTCTCGTACTCCGGGTCCTCGCGCTGCAGGCGAAGCTGGTCGTCGAACTCGACCTCCCACTCGTCCTGGTCGAGCCCGGGAGTGACTTCGGCGATCTCGCTCAGGAACTCCTCGTCCACCCCGGCCGCGTCCGCCACCCGGAGGTTCCTCAAGACCAGTTCGGCGTACTGCCACTGGTGGCCCTGGGAGCCGGCCGCATCGGCCGCGATCGCGGCCTCGGTCACCCCGGTCCGCCCGAACGAGAAGTGCCGCATGTTGATGAGGGCGCGGTCGGACCGGACGTATTCCTCGATCACCGGATCGATCACCGCGCGCTGGAACTCGGCCGCCGGAACGGCGCGGAGATCGGTGAACAGGTCGATCTCGACCGCGGCGTCCGGAGAGCCGAGCCGCTCCTCCTCCTGCCGGATCCCGGCGATCAGGTTCTGGACCTCCGGCCTGCCCTCGATCTCGACGGCCTGCGGCCCTCCCTCCCCGACGGCGATCGCGTAGATCGCGTAGCCGACTCCCACCGCCAGCACCGCCAGCCCAACCCGCGGGATCCAGGGGCTCATGTAGTGCGCATCTAGCCCGCGACGGCCTTGTAGTAGCGCACCGCCAAGCCGGTCAGCAGCGTCTCGAAGGCCTCCTCGACCGGGCGGCCCCCCGCCGTCGCGTACGCCTCGAGACCATCGCGCTCGATCTCGCCGCTGACGCGGACCACCTCGTCCACCAACTCCGGGTGCTCGTCACAGAAGTAGGCGCCGATCGAGTACAGCTCGGTGTCCATCAACGAGCGCAGGAATGGCGAGCTCGACTCCGGCATCGAGCGAGAAATCTACGGGGCGCGGCGCGTGGGCGGGCTTTCGTGGGGCGCGGGCGTCGGCGAAGCCGCCCGAGGGCGGTGAGGGGACAGGTCCGGGAGGGTTGATGCATTTCCTCCCGCTATGCGGGACTAAGTGCATCCACGTCCCGAGGATCTCATTGAGTGAAGGCTTATGCCGCTTATGTCGGCTGAATCCTTCACTCGATTGACGAGCCGGGCCTCGAGCTCTGCGGAAACCGATTCCCCACGGATACCGCAGCGTCCCCGCCAGCCGCGACATCTCATCCCCCTTACCCAGCCCTACCCGGCTTCGCAACCCGCCACGACACCACGAATAGTCTGCACTCCCCATGGCGCGCCGGGACGACATCGTCGAGTTCTGCGACGAGCTGCTCGAGGTCGGCGTGTTCGGTGACTATGGGCCCAACGGCCTGCAGGTACCCGGCGCCGCGGAGGTCGAGCAGGGTGGTGACCGGGGTCTCGGCCCATCGGGAGCTGATCGAGCGGGCGGTCGATGCCGGCGCCGAGATGGTGATCGCCCACCACGGGCTGTTCTGGGAGTTCCTGCCGCTGGCGCTCAGCGAGCCGATGGCGGAGCGCCTGCGGATCGCGCTCGGCGCCGGCCTCTCGGTCGTGGGCTACCACCTGCCGCTCGACGCGCACCCGGAGATCGGCAACAACGCGCTGCTCCGCGACGGGCTCGGGTTCGAGGCTTCGCCGGAGCCGTTCGGCGTCGCCAAGGATCGTCCGGTCGGCGTGGTCGGCCGCAGCGCCGACGGGATCGGCGCGGCCGAGCTGACCGACCGCGTGCGGGCGCTGACCGGCCGCGAGCCCCTGGTGTTCCCGGCCGGCCCCGATCCCGTGCGCTCGATCGGGATCGTGTCGGGAGCGGGCGCGTCGTTCGTAAACGACGCTGTCGCGCTGGGGCTCGACGCGGTCCTCACCGGCGAGCCGGCCGAGCACGCGATGGCAGACGCCCGCGAGGGCGGCCTCCACTTCATCGCTGCCGGCCATTACGCGACCGAGACGTTCGGCGTCCGCCGGCTCGGCGAGCTCGTCGCCGAGCGCTTCGGGGTCGAGCACGAGTTCATAGATGTTCCGAACCCCATATAGGCCCGCTCAACGACCCCGGATTTTGGGCGGATATTTATTGACACGTCCGCCCCGAGGGTTAAGACTTAGCAACCCCCGAGAGAGAGGAGAAGGTGCCAGTGCCAAACCACCTGACGCCCACGGAGCTCGCCGACGAGGTCAACATGAAGCGGCGGGAAGTGATCTCCAAGTGCATGGAAATGGGCGTCCCGATCTTCAACGGCCGGATTGACAAGACCCTCTTTGTGACCTCGATGCGCGCGCTCGCCGATCAGAGCAAGCGCACCCACGCAACCGCCTAAGCACGACAAGCCCTTACCAGGGTGGCCAACCAGTTCCGCGACTTACGTCGCTCAATGACACCTCATGCAGATAGCGGCTCCCCCGTCGGCCGCCGGCGAGGGCGTCGGCTCGACCACCATCGCAGACCTCCTGCCGAAGGCGGTCGCCAAGTACGGCTCGCAGCGAGCCGTGATGTTCAAGGACGACGCCGGGCAGTGGATCTCTCGCAGCTACGACGAGGTCGGTGAGACGGTCCGCAAGCTGGCGCTCGGCCTGATCGCCCTCGGCGTCGAGAAGGGCGACAAGGTGTCTATCCTCGGGAACACGCGGGTCGAATGGACGTACTTCGACTTCGCCGCGCTCACCGCCGGCGCGACCGTGGTCCCGATCTACCAGACGAACTCGCCCGAGGAGTGCCAGTACGTCCTCGAGAACTCGGACGCCAAGGTCGTCATCGTCGAGGACGAGGACCAGCTCGCGAAGATCCGGGCGATCCGCGGCGGCTGCCCGCGGCTCGAGCACGTGATCCGGATGACCGGCTCGGGCGGCGGCGCGATCTCAGCCGACGAGCTGATCGCGAAGGGCGCCTCGCTGACCGACGCGGACTGGGCGGCGCGCTACGAGTCGGTGACGCCGGACGACATCTGCACTTTCATCTACACGTCGGGCACCACGGGTCCGCCGAAGGGCTGCGTGATCTCGCACGGCAACTACCGGGCGATGCTCGACATGGTCGTCTTAAAGAACGTGCTGGGCGGCGGGGACGAGCTCACCTACCTGTTCCTCCCCCTCGCGCACTCGTTCGCGTTGCTGATCCAGTTCGGCACCGTCGAGCTCGGTGCGACGCTCGCTTACTGGGAGCGCGACCCGCTGCGGATCATGGCCAACCTGGCCGAGGTGAAGCCAACGTACTTCCCGTCGGTGCCGCGGATCTTCGAGAAGATCTACACCGCCGCCACCGCCTCCGTCGCGAAGGAGGGCGGACTCAAGAAGCGCATCTTCGACTGGTCCATCGGCGTCGGCAAGCGCTTCCACGAGGCCGAGCGCGGGGGCGGCGCAGGCCCGCTCCTGGGGCTCCAGCACGCGCTCGCAGATCGCCTAGTCCTGGCGAAGATCCGGAACCTGTTCGGCGGCAACCTGCGCGTCGCGGTCTCGGGCGCCGCGCCGATCAACCCCGACATCCTGCGGTTCTTCGACGCGGCGGGCGTGCTCGTCCTGGAGGGCTGGGGCATGACCGAGACCTCGACCGCCGCGACGATCGCCACCCCGGACGACTTCAAGTTCGGCACGATCGGCAAGCCGTTCCCCGGGGTGGAGGTGCAGATCGCCGACGACGGCGAGATCCTCGTCAAGGGCCCGAATGTCTTCAAGGGCTACTACAAGAACGACGAGGCCACCCGCGACACGATCGTCGACGGTTGGCTCCACACCGGCGACATCGGGGAGTTCGACGCCGACGGCTACCTGAAGATCACCGGCCGCAAGAAGGACATCATCATCACCGCGGGCGGCAAGAACATCACCCCCGCGAACCTCGAGGCCGAGATCAAGCAGCACCCGATGATCTCGCAGTGCGTCGTGATCGGCGACCGCCGGCCGTTCCTGGTCGCGGTGCTGACGCTGGACCCCGAGGAGGCCGCCAAGTTCGCCGAAGAGAAGGGCGTCGATCCGGCCACCCTGCACGAGGACGACCGCGTCCGCGCCTCGATCCAGGCCCACCTCGACCAGGTGAACCAGAAGTTCGCCCGCGTCGAGCAGGTGAAGAAGTTCGAGATCCTGCCTCGCGACTTCTCGCAGGAGGGCGGCGAGCTGACGCCGTCGATGAAGGTCAAGCGCAACGTCGTCGCCCAGAAGTACGCGGACGAGGTAGAGGGTCTCTACGCGGGCTGAGCGGTCTCGTCGTGCTCGCGGGCGGTTTCCTTCACTAGGACCTACGCGAGCAGGATGACCAGGATGATGATCAGGATCAGGGTGCCAATACCGATGTACATGACTCTCCTTCCGTGGTTAGGCCCCTATACCCCGATCGCTGCGCACTAACGACGCGCTATCCGGGTAGCCGTTCAGTAGCGGAAAGGAGATCGATCATGCCCCCACGCGGCGTTCGGAAGGGCACGAAGCGTGCCCGCCAGTACGAGAAGATCAAGAAGAGCCAGCGGCAGCGCGGCGCCTCGGAGAGCCGCGCCGAGGAGATCGCGGCCCGCACCGTCAACAAGGAGCGCGCGCGATCGGGCGAGTCTCGTCAGGCTTCGAGGACGTCCGTGAAGGACAAGTCGTCGGGGCAGCGCGGCGGTCGGCGGTCCGGGACCAACCGGTCCAAGGGCCGGACCCGCGAGCAGCTCTACAACGAGGCCAGGCAGCTCGGGATCGAGGGTCGGTCTCAGATGAACAAGGCCCAGCTTCAGCGGGCGATCGCGGGCAAGAAGAGCTAGCGAGAAGCCGGCCCGAGGCGCTCAGCGCTCGGACGCCTCGTCCGCGTCGTCGAGGTCGGTCGTCGGCTCCGTTTCGACCGGCTTCGGCCCGCCTCGCATCAGAGCGGACGTGGTCTGCTCGAGCACCCGCCGCCATGCCGCCGGCGTGCGGCGGGCGCGCTCGACCTGGTCCATCACATGGCGGACCCGGCGCGCGGAGATCTCGATCCCGTGGCGCTCGGCGATCGCCTTGTAGCGGTCGTAGTCGCGGGCGAGCTTGAGGGTCACCGACTCGAAGCCGTGCTTGGCGATCTCGAGCCGGGCCTTGTAGTCGAGGATCGAGGTGCCGAACATCAGCGCATCGTCGAGCTCGGGCTCGATCAGGATGATGTCGACCCCCGGGTAGCGCTCCTCCCAGATCTCGACCGCTCGATGGAGCCGGTCGTGGGAGATCATCCGGAACGCCTGGTTGCCGATCCCGACCAGCCCCATGTCCGAGACGCGCTGCACGCGCGAGCCGGTCATCGTCGGGATGCGGCTGCGGAAGTCGTTGACGTAGGGCACCAGGGGGTTGACGACCACGACGAAGCGCGCACCGCGCTCGATCGCGACGTCGATGTTCGTGGTCGAGAGGATCCCGCCGTCGATGAACTCCCGGCCCCGGATCTCGACTGGCTCGTAGATCAGCGGCAGCGCGCCGGAGGCGGCGACCGCCTTCGAGATCGGCACCTCCGCCCACTCGCCCTCCCCGAGGATCACGCGCTCGGTGGTGTCGAGGTCGGTGGCGGTCAGGTAGAGCTCCGCCGCGAGGTGGCGGAAGTCGTTGGTCCGATCCGGATCGGACAGCACCTCCTCGACGTACCGCTCGATGCCCGTGCCACGGTAGATCCCCGGCGGCAGCGCGGCGGCGAGCCCCGTGGCGAGGTCGACGGCCGACGATTCCCCCAGGTTCTCGATCAGCTCGCGGACAACGCCGGCGACCTTGAACGGGAGGGTGACCGAGCCGCGCAGGAAGCCGCGGTAGTTGGGCCGCAGGAGCATCCCGAGGTCGATGTCCGGGATCGGCGAGCGAAGGTCCTTGTTGAGGACCCGCATCATCTCCTCGGGCGTGACCCCGTTCGCGGTCATCGTGGCGATGAAGGCGCCGGCACTAGTGCCCACGTAACGTCGAACTCATTGACGGTCTGGTTGACCGCGAGGAGGTCGAGGGCGCGGAGCGCGCCGATCTGTAGACGCCGCCGGTGAAGCCGCCCCCACCCAGGACCAGAGCGGTCTTGGAGCTGCTGCGCCGTCCCCGCCGGGCGCGGGCGCGCGGCTCGGTGGCTGCCGCGTCAAGCTCGACGACCTTGCCCATGCGCGCTCAAGTATCGCAGGGGCACCGGAACACACGTTCCACCCAGGCGTCCAGGTTCGCTCGCCGGGCTTCCGGGTATCGTCAGCGGCGTGAGGACGCTTGCCCTGGCAGGGGTTGTGGCGACGCTCGTCGCCCTGCCCGCATCCGTCGGCGCCGCCGCCGGCGGCGTGGCGCCGGCCGCGCCCCGCTCGACGGTGCTCGACGACGGCGGCGTGACACCGCGCGCCGTGCCCGGAACGCCGCTCGCGGCGCGGGGCTCGCTCTCGGAATCGCAGCTCAAGGGGCAGCTCGAGCAGCAGATGGACCGGGTCGGGGGCTCGAGCGGCGCCTGGGTGTATGCGCTGCGCGGCGGCGAGGTGCTCTACAACGACTCCGGCGACCGGGCGCGGATCCTGGCGTCGAACTCGAAGCTGTTCGCGACGGCGGCGTTCCTCAACCGGTTCGGCCGACGGGCAGCCTCGAGACCGGAGTTTGGGAGCGGGGACAGCGAGGCGGCGGGCGCGACCAGATCCTGAAGGGTGGCCTCGTGCTCGTCGGCGACGGCGACCCGGCCTTGGCGTCCTCCCGCTTCGCCCGCCAGCACAACCTGCGGTGACGCGCCTGAAACCGCTCGCGGAGCACGTTCGAAAGGCCGGGATCAGGCGCGTGGCGGGCAACCTGATGGTCGACCCGACGATCTTCGACAGCAAGCGTTCGGTGCCCCAGCCCGGCATCACCTCGGCGCCGTGGCTGAGCACGCTGTCGGGCCTGTCCTACAACTCGGGGTTCGACGGCGGCCACCCCGCGGAAAGCCCCGAAGCGGATCGCCGGCCGCCAGTTCGTCCAGGCGCTGCGCAGGGCCGGCGTGAAGGTCGAGGGCCGCCGTACGTGTGGGCGGGGCCCCCAACGGCGTCTTCGACGAGCGGGCGATCGACAGGGTCCGCTCGCCGAGCGCCGCCAAGCTGATCGAGCAGACCAACACAACCATCGGAAGAATCCTTCTTCGCCGAGATGCTCCTCAAGCGCCTCGCGGCGCGCGACGGCCCACCAGGGCACGACCGCGCGCGGCGCCGCGAAGGCCGCGGACTTCGCGCGAAGCGTCGGCAGCGGCGCCCACCCTCGTGAACGGCTCGGGGTTGAGCCGCACGAACACCTCCCCGCCGAGCCAGGTCGGGAAGCTCCTCACCCACATGGCAAACGACAACGACCTCGACCTGGCGTTCCGGAACTCATTGGCCGTCGCGGGACGGACCGGCACTCTCTCCCAGCGCATGCGCGGCACCGCCGCCGAGGGCCGCTGCAGCGCCAAGACCGGCACGATCGACGGCGTCAGCGCCCTCTCGGGGTACTGCAAGTCGAGGAGCGGCCTGGTCGCCTTCTCGATCCTGATGAACAACATCAACAACGACGACCGCCCGCAGCGCCCAGGACGCGATGGCGGCAGCGATCGCGCGGTGCAAGCGCTAGACGCGCCCCCTTGATCGGGCCCGCCGAGGGCGTGCGGCGCACCGCAACGAGGCTGGGTAGGGGGGTGGGCTCGGCACCGGCTTTACGCAGGAAGTGCCCTCAGAGGGCACGTACGGTGAAAAGCCGCGGCCTTCCTTTCGCAATTACCCAGCCGCGAGGGGTGAATCCAGGAAGCCGAGCTCGCCCGCACCCGCAACCAGAAACACCCGCTTTGCATGGGAAGC
>CAWCBM010000023.1:0-86969 GCA_963793775.1 uncultured Solirubrobacterales bacterium | reverse complement strand
GAGCCTCCTGACGAAGGCGCTGCCGGCGCTCGCGGCTGCGGGTTTGAGCTCCGCGGACGCGCTGGCGATCGAGAAGCCGTTCGGCACCGACCTGGCCTCGGCACAGCACCTGAACGAGATCCTCCGTATCCAGCTGCCGGCACCGACGATCTTTCGCATCGACCACTTCCTCTCCGACGAGCTCGTCCGCCGGGTCATCGTCCTGCGCTTCCTCAACCGCGTGTTCGAGCCGGTTCTCAACACGACGCACGTCGATCGGGTCGACATCAGCTGGCTTGAGAGCCTCACGCTGGAAGGGCGGGCCTCCTACTACGACGGCGCCGGCGCTCTGAAGGACATGGTTCAGAACCACCTCATGGAGGCCATGGCGCTCGTCCTCATGGAGCAGCCGGCCAGAGCCGACGCCGACTCATTCCGGGACGTGCGCGTCGAGGCGCTGCGGACCGTGGCAACGCCCTCGGCGGAGCGAATGCACAGGGACTCGATTCGCGCCCGGTACGCCGCCGGCACGATCGGCACACGGCAGGTGCCCGCCTACGTCGACGAACCCGGGGTGGAGCCCAGCCGCGAGACCGAGACCTACGCGTCCCTGACCCTCGGCCTGAACAGCTCCCGGTGGGACGGCGTCCCTTTCACCCTTCGGTCCGGCAAGGCCCTGGAGACGGACTCCGCCGAGATCGCCATCCATTTCCGTCCGCCCCCCCCGATACCTGACCGACCGGTTTCCCGGCGTCGAGCCGAACGTGCTCACGATCGGCCTTATCGAACCGTACGTTAGCGTCGCCACGCCTCAACCGTCCGGAGCAGACGGCCGACAACCGCCGGCTCGAGGCACGCTCGACGCCGCCGAGATTCTCGGCCTACGCGCACCTCATCGACGAGATGCTCCAGCGCAACCCGATGCTGTTCATCCGCGGCGACGAGGCCGAGGAGGCCTGGCGGATCATTGACCCCGTGATGGCGGCGTGGGCCGCCGGCGACGTTCCAATGGAGGAATACGCTGCCGGCGCAGCGCCCCGGGCCCCGCGCTCTGACGCCTTCGCAAACGTGTCCCGAACCTTGTCCCGAACTCCCCGATTCCAACGGAACGGACCCACACGGAGCGCACCCAACGACGCCTAGCGACGCCAAGGGCGCCGCACCTTATCGACTCATAATCCGTTAGACGGTGGTTCGAATCCACCCCGGCCCATCCGAAGAACCCCTGCAAATCGCCGCCAGACAGGCGTCGGTGTCGTGGTCCAGATCGGCCGCTTGCTAACGGATTGCTGACGGCGGGGTTCGTCGCCGGCGAGGAACGCGGCCACCTTCGCGGCGGTCTCCTCTTCGAGCGAAGAGCTGCATCCGCGAGCTAGTCGCCGAGCGTCTGGATGCGAGAGCGCTGAGGGCGAGAGACCCTGGCGTTGCACCTTGCCGGAATTGCCGTCCTGACCGGCCTCGGTTTGACCCCCTTTTCGGTCTTTGACCTGGTCGTTCTCGCAGCCGTTTCCGCCGCCACAAGCACGGCCTTGGTCCTCGTCGCACGCAGGGTTCGGCGGCTCACCCCTCCCGCCCGCCCGAGAGGCGATGAGGCCCGACCCGGCGTTCAGGGCTGGCCGGCGGTGGCGCCAGAGGTCCATCCACGGCCAGGACTCCTCCCGCCGCAAGCCGACTCGGCGACTCCCAGCCCGTGGTGACGGCCTCCGAGCCATGGTCGCAGTCCCCCGCGGCCCCGGACTTGTTCGAGGAAGAATGACCTGACTTTTCCGTTTGCCCACCCGTTTTGGGGTACGAGAGGCACTAACCATTTCCCAGGGAGGAAGAGATGCTCAGAGCGACGAGATCCTGGGCAGGGCGAGGCGGACTCCTGCTCATCGCCGCTGCGATGCTGGTCCCAGCAAGCGCCCAGGCGGCGACGGCGGACCTGGCGATCACCAAGTCGGACAGCTCGGACCCAGTCAAGCAGGGTGCGGTGCTCAGCTATACGATCACCGCGACCAACTTCGGACCGGGAACGGCCAACGGGGTGACGGTCACTGACGAGCTCGACAGCCACCTCGACTTCGGCTCGACGACCTCGACGCAGGGCACCTGTGAGCTCAAAGGCAAAACGGTGACCTGCGTCGTGGGCACGCTCGACGCCAGCCCTAACGCGCAGAGCGCCACGATCACCATCAACGTGACGCCGAAGAAGGCCGGACAGTTGTCGAACACGGCGACCGTGGCGGTCGGCAGCGGTGATAGCGATCCGAATCCGGCCAATAACAGCGCCACCCAGACGACGACCGTGGTCGCCGCCGGTGGTGGTGGTAACGGTGGCGGTGGTGGCGCAACCTGCGCCGGACACGCCGTAACGATCGCCGGCACCGGTTCCTCGGACACGATCCGAGGAACGGCTGAGCGCGATGTCATCAAGGCTCGCGGTGGCAACGACCACGTCAGCGCCCTGCAGGGCAAGGACATCGTCTGCGCCGGCGGGGGCAACGACACGGTCAAGGGAGGTGCCGGGAACGATCGCCTCAAGGGCGGTTCCGGCAGGGACGCGCTCAAGGGCGCCGGTGGCGACGACGACCTCTTCGGAGGACCGGGCCGCGACCGATGCAGTGGCGGACCGGGGCACGACACCGAGCACAGCTGCTGAACCCGTACGAAAACCGAGCCTGATTCCCCGGGCGGCGCTCAAGGTCGTTCGGGGACACGCGCGCGCGCCAAAAGCAGATAGACAGCTCGGGTGTCACGGAGCGTTCCTGGCTTCCCGATTCAACCTCCAAAGCGTGCGGAACGTGCCCACAAGCATCCTGCCCACGACCGCTCCACCGACCGCTCCCGTGGCGCTAGGAGAAGCCGAGGGCGTCAAACGGCTTGAGAATCCGTCTCATCCCGCAGCCCGGCGGCTTCGAGGGCCTTCTCGCGCTCGGCGAAGTCCCTCTGGCGCACGATCATTCCACTTCGCAGGTTCACCACCTGAAACAGGTGTATGTCGAGGACGACGCCGCTGAGCCTGCCATGCCCCGTGACGCGGCTGACGCCGAACAGCCGATCACCCAAATCGATGACCTCCTCAGACCGGAAGGTGAGATCGTCCCAGCCCTCGATCAGGGTCTCGCACATACGTCGGTATTGCTCGCGCCCGTGGTGGACCTTGGGCAAGTCGGGGAAGTAACCACCAACCAGGCTTTCGGCGCCCTCAAACTCGACCTGCGGGTGAAGAAACGGCAGCAGAACCTCGACATCCCCGCGGTTGAAGGCGGCAGCAAAACGGCGCAAGCTTCGCGCGGTAAAAGCCCGGCGCACCCGAGAGTCGGGCGGCAGCCGGCCATAGACGAACAGCAACGCACGGACAAGCGCCGGAAACCGGACGAACACCCGCTCATCCAGGGTTCGCCGAGTTGGCTCAGCAGACGCCACCACCGGCGTCCGCACCCCCACGTTCTGCTCCGACATCGCCTACTCCGATAGTCCGGCGGCCTCGAGGGCCTCGGCGTGGTCGGGGATCGTCCTCAACTCGAGCAGCCTTCCCTCGGCAAACGCGAGAAGCAAGGCCATCGGCTGCTCGAACGCCACTCCGCTGGTGCGGCCACGGACGTGCACCGTCCCAAGGGCGAGAAGCCGACCCTCGGACGCATCCCTGAACTCATCGATCGAGACGTTCCAATCGTCGAACTGATGGTCGATCTCGGCCATCCACCGCCGCAATCCCTCGTAGCCGTGATACGTCGCGTGGGTCATCGCCGAATGGATCACTACCTCGGGATCGAGGATCTCCGGGTCAGCCTCCCGCTCCCCGGCATTCCAACGTTCGAACGTCCGCCTCATCAGTTCGACGTTCTCCCGCGACATCGCCTACTCCGACAGCCCGGCGGCTTCGTGGGCGTCGTGCTGGGTTGCGTACATCTGCCACCGCACCACCAGTCCATCGCGCCACTCAGTGACCTGCCACACCTGCTCGTCAAGGGGGGCGGCGCTGCCTTCGCCGTGGGCTTGATTGCGCAGCTCGGAAACCGTCAGGTTCCCCGCGTCGCGCACCCGGACGATCTCGATCGTGAAGTCCGGGAAGACCCCGAGCAGGTCGTTCCACCACTCCGTGGTGCCATCGTGCCCTTCCCAAGTGCCGCCCTGGATGGCGAGAACGCGGGAAACCCCGACCACTCCGGGGTCGGAGAGTGCCAGGAACGCGTCCAGATCGCGTCGGTTGAAGGCATCTATGCCCTGGCGGTAGCGCTCGACGTTCTCCTGCGACATCGCCTACTCCGACAGCCCGGCGGCTTCGAGGGCGGCGGCCATGTCAGGGTAGTTGCGGATGCGATAGGCCATGCCGTCCCGCAGTCGGCCGACGGAGATCAACGTCAGCTCGACGGACGCACCGCTGGTCTTGCCTCGGCCGCTGATCCGAACCGAACTGATCACCTGCTCGCCGGCGTCGATCAGCCTCACCGGCTCGACCCGGAGATCGTCGAACTCGGCTTCGATGGAGCCGAGGTAGCGGCGAACGCCCTCGTGTCCGCGGTAGGTGGCCGCCTCGATCCACGCACCGGTGGGGGTCCACTCGATCTCGGGGTCCAAGTAGCGCAGGTATCCGTCGAGACCCTCACGCTCGAAGGCCTCGAAGGCACGACGCACGATCTCGACGTTCTCCTGCGACATCGCACGCGCAGTATCTCGCGGTGGGGGGAGGGGTCGAATCCGATGACGCGTGATCCCGATGACCGCCGCTGGCTCCCTC
Source organism: uncultured Solirubrobacterales bacterium (assembly GCA_963793775.1). Taxonomy (GTDB): domain Bacteria; phylum Actinomycetota; class Thermoleophilia; order Solirubrobacterales; family 70-9; genus WHSW01. Next base: position 82,267 of record CAWCBM010000023.1, on the reverse strand, counting down.
TAAGAAAAACTGTCCAGAAAAAGGCGATGACCGACAAGCCGCCACGGTCGCATTCGGTTGCCGCGCTCCTCAGGGCTCGGATCACGCCCAGGCCGTCGGCCATAAGAGGAAGGCGGACGAGGGTTTTCGAGACCGCGGCTGAATACGGCGGATCAGCCTTGCTAGAGCGGTTTTTGGCCGCCTGAATAGGCCCGGGGCCACACTCCCCGATGGTTGCGCTTCCCGTTCAAAGCGTTACGTCGGCAAGCCGGCGGCTCGAGGGCCTCATCACGGTTGGGTTGAACCTGTTGGTGGCCCGGGTGTAGCGTCGTCTCGGACAGGCGCAAATTTGGCTTTAGAGATTCGCGTTATCGGTCGTGTTGACGCGCTCGTCGACGGCCGGTCGCTACCACTCAGCGGAAGCAAGCAGCGCGGGGTGCTCGCGATGCTCGCGCTGCGCGCCAACCGCACGGTCAGCGCCGACGAGCTGATCGATGGCCTCTGGGCCGAGCGCCCGCCGGCGAGCGCCGCCAAGAACGTCCAGTTCTATGTCTCGCAGCTGCGCAAGGCGTTGGCCGGCGACGACTGCGGCGCGAGCATCGTCACCCACGGCCGGGGCTACGAGCTCCAGCTGCCCGGCGACGCGGTTGACGCGGCGCGCTTTGAGCAGCTTGTCGAGCGCGCGCGCCGCGACGCGGATCAGGGGATCGTCGACGGCGCGGCCACCGAGGCGCTCGAGCTCTGGGGCGGTGCACCACTCGCCGACGTCTCCTCCGAGCCGTTCGCGCCGGCCGAGATCCGGCGCCTCGAGGAGCTTCATATGCGCGCGCTCGAGCTCGCGATCGACGCCGAGCTCGCCGCCGGGCGCCACGACGAGGTGACCGGCCGGCTCGAGGCACTGGTCGCCGAGCATCCGCTCAACGAGCGCTTTCACGCCCAACGAATGCTCGCCCTCTACCGGGCCGGGCGGGGCTCTGAGGGGCTTGGCGCATATCGCCAGGCTCACCGGACGCTGACCGCCGAGGTCGGGATCGAGCCCGGCCCCGAGCTGAAACACCTCCAGGAGCGGATCCTCGCCCAGGACCCGGCCCTCGACGCGCCAACGCCGGCCCAGGAGCTTCCGCCCCAGCTCGAGGGTGGTTCGCCGCTGCTTGCCGGGCGGCAGCGCGAGCTTGCCTGGCTGCGCCGGCGCTGGGCGCGGGCCAGCGAAGGGCGGGTCGTCGTCGCCCTGATGCGGGGGCCCGCCGGGATCGGCAAGACGCGGCTGGTCGCCGAGCTCGCGGCCGAGGTCCAGGGCGCCGGGCGCGGCCGTGCTCTACGCCGGAGGCGGCGACGTCGCCGACGCCGCTCTGGCGACCGTCGCCGAGGCCGGCAAGGGCCACCGACCGGCCCTGCTGGTGCTCGACTACGCGGACGACGCGCCGCCGGCGGTGCTCGAGGCCGCCGTGGCGCTCGCCCGCGAGCCCGAGGGCCGACCGCTCATGATCTGCGTGCTGCACCACGACGAGCGGGGCCCGCCCGCGTTCGCGGGCCTGCTCGAGAGCGGCGCCGCCCAACGCCTGCGCCTCGATCCACTGCGCGAGGAGGCGACGGCCGAGATCGCGGCGCTCTACGCGCCGGCCGAGGGCGTTGCGATGCCGCTGCGGACGCTGGTCGCAGAGAGCGGCGGAGTGCCGCTTCGCATCCACCGCGCCGCCGGCGACTGGGCCCGGGCGGAGGCCGCCGCGCACCTCGCCGCGGCCACCGGGCGGGCGGCAGGTGATCGCAGCGACCTGCGCGCGGCCCAGGCCGCGATTGCCGGCGGCGTGGTCGAGCTGCAGAGCGCCGGCGAGCGCACCCGCCTCTACGCGGTCGACAAGGCCCGCGACCCCTCCGAGCCCCTCACCTGCCCCTTCCGCGGCCTCGCCCCCTTCGACGCCGCCCACGCCGAGTACTTCTTCGGCCGCGAGCGACTGGTCGCCGAGCTGGTGGCGCGGCTGGTCGGCTCGACCCTACTGGCGGTGTTCGGGCCCTCCGGCAGCGGCAAGTCCTCGGCGGTGCGCGCCGGGCTTATGCCGGCACTCGCCGACGGGGTCGTTCCGGGCTCCGAGCGCTGGCGCCGGGCGCTGATGCGCCCGGGCGAGCGCCCGCTCGCCGAGCTCTCCCGCGCCCTCGCCCGCGCGGTCCCCGAGGCGGGGGGCGAGGACGCCGCGCCGTGGATCGGTGACGCGCTCGAGCGGCTCGCATCGGGCGAGCGCGTGGTGCTCTTGGTCGATCAGTTCGAGGAGCTCTTCGTCGCCTGCCGGGACCAGGCGGAGCGAGCCGCTTTCTTCGACGCGCTGGTCGAGGGCGCCGGCGACCCCGACCAGCGGCTGGTGGTCGTGCTCGCGATCCGCGCCGACTTCTACGGCCGTTGCGCCGAGCACGCCGAGCTCTCGACCCTGGTCAGCTCAAACCAGGTCCTGGTCGGGCCGATGCGCCGCGACGAGCTGCGGCGGGCGATCGAGCTGCCGGCGCGCCGGGCGGGACTGCGGACAGAGCCGCGGCTGGTCTCGGCGCTGGTCGGCGACGTCTCGGGTGAGCCCGGCGGCCTGCCGCTGCTCTCCGCCGCCCTGCTCGAGCTCTGGCAGCGCCGCAGTAGCCGCACGCTGCGCTATGCGGACTACGAGCGCAGCGGCGGCGTCGAGGGCGCGGTCGCGCGGCTGGCCGAGGGCGCCTACGAGCGCCTGAGCGAGGCCGAGCGGCGCCGGGCGCGGCCGCTGTTGCTGCGGCTCGCCGGCGATGATGAGGAGGCGGAGGCGTTCGTCCGCCGCCGCGTCTCGCTCGACGAGCTCGAGCTCGAGCGCGACCCCGACGCCGCCCGGGCGCTCGCCGTGCTCACGGAGGCCCGCCTGCTGACCGTCGACGAGGGGGCGGTCGAGGTCGCCCACGAGGCGCTGCTTCGCGAGTGGCCCCGGCTGCGCACATGGCTCGAAAGCGACGCCGAGGGCCGACGCCTTCACCAGCACCTGATCGGCGCCGCCCGCGAGTGGCGCGACTCCGGGCGCGACCCGGCCGAGCTCTACCGCGGCGCCCGGCTCGCCGCGGCACTCGACTGGGCGGCCGAGCACGACCCCGAGCTAAACGAGCTCGAGCGCGCCTTCCTCGACGAGAGCCGGGCCGCGAGCGAGCGCGAGGGCGAGCGCCAGCGGCGGACGAACCGCCGGCTGCGGGCGCTGCTCGCCGGCGTCGGCCTGCTGCTCGCCGCCGCCACCGTCGCCGGCGTGATCGCGCTCTCCGAGCGCCAGGGGGCACGCAGCGCGGCCACCGCCGAGGCCGCGCAGCGTCTCGGCGCTCAGGCCCGCACCGAGGACCGCCTCGACCAGGCGCTGCGCCTCGCCAACACGGCCGTCGCCCTCGACGACTCGCGCGCGACCCGCTCCAGCCTGCTCTCGGTGCTCCTGCGCAGCCCCGCGACGCTCGGCACCCTCAACGGCGACGGCAGCAAGCTCTGGGCGCTCGCGCTGAGCCGCGACGGGAGCACGCTCGCGGCGGGCGACAACAACGGCAGCGTGATCCTCTTCGACACCGAGACGCGGGAGCGAATCGGCGAGTACCAGGCGGAGGCCGGCGTCACATGGCTCGGCTTCAATCCCCGGCACGGCTCGCTCGCGATCGTCACCAAGCACCCCAGCGGGAAGACGGCGTACCTGCACATCATTGACGCGGCCACGCAAAGCTTGCGCCGGTCGATCCCGCTCGGCGGCTATCCCGCCGACCCTGGGTCGACTTATATCCCTTATGCGACCTACGCGCCGGACGGACGCAGCCTGATCGTGGGCTATCTGCGCGATCACGGCCCATCCCCATTCTTCCTGCGCCGTGTCGACCTCGGCAGCGGCTCGCCGCTGGGGAGACCCGTACGCGTCGACCGCGCCGGGTTCAGCCACCTTCAGATGACCCCGGACGGGCGCGTGATCTACGCCGCCTCGGACGCGACGTTCGCGATCGACGCCAAGACGCTTCGCGTCGTTCGCCGCTATCCGATCAGCGGCTCGACATCGGGCATCAGCCCCGACGGCACCACGCTCGCGCTCGGCGGACACAACGGAAGCGTTCGCCTGCTGGACCTCCGCTCCGGGGGGGTGCGAACCCTGACGGGACGCCACGATGGGCCGTCATTCGTCGAGGGCTTTAGCCCCGATGGGCGCACGCTGGTCACCGCCGATTCTGACCGCGGGGAGGTGATCGTCTGGGACGTGCGGGAGGGACGCCCGATCGAGACACTCGAGGGCCACCGTGGTCAGGTGTGGAGCCGGGCGTTCAGTCCTGACGGGCGCACCCTCTACACGGCCGGCGACGATGGCAGCGCAATCATCTGGGACGTCGCCGGCGACCGCCGCCTCGGGCGGCCGTTCCGCACCAACCCCCTCGACGAGACACGCGAGAGCTCGCCCCCGTTCGCCGTCAGCCCCGACGGCCGGACGCTCGCGGTCGCGAGGCAAAACGGCCGGGTGGACCTGATCGACGCCGAGACGCTGCGCAGGACCGGCGGCTTTGAGGCCTTCGCCGACAGGTCGGCGCTCGCGATCGAGTACTCGCCCGACGGGCGCCGGCTGGCGGTGGCCGGGGTCGGTGGCGGCGTCGGCCTCTGGGATGCTGGGTCGGGGACGCGCGTCGGCGGGCTCCTGCGCGCCCCGGTCGGCCCCGAGCGGCACAACCCTTACAACATTCGGGCGCTCGCCTTCGGTCGGGGGGGCATGCTCGCCGCGGTCGGCGTGGGAGGAAGCGTTCGGATCTGGAGCCTCGACGCGCGGAAGCTGGTTTACCGACCGCGTGACCTGGCGCCACGGCTACCGGGTGACCTTGGTTGGGGCGGGGCGATCGGGCTCGCCTTCAGCCCCGACGGCTCGCAGCTCGCGATCCCGCTCGGCGCGCGGTTCAGGGAGCACGAGCCGACCGGCGTCGACGTTCGCGACCCCCGCAGCGGCGAACGGCTCGCCCGGCTGCGCACCGAGCGCCAGGTCCGCTCGGTCGCCTTCTCGCCCGACGGTCGCCTGCTCGTCGGCGGCCAGGTCGACGGCAGCATTCTCGTTTGGGCGACCGACGGCTGGCGTCGGGTGGGGCAGCCGCTGACCCTTGGCGGCGGGCAGACTCTGGGGTTGGCGTTCTCCCCGGACGGCCGCACGCTGGCCACCTCCCACAACGACGGGACGGTCTCGCTCTGGGACATCGAGTCGCTGCAGCCGATCGGCTCGCCGCTTACGGGCCTGCCGAACACCTGGGTGGCGGCACGGTTCACACCCGACGGCGATCGCCTGTTCGCGGTCTCCGACTCCGGGGAGGCGATCCGCTGGGAGGTCGATCCCGAGGTCTGGGTGAAGCACGCGTGCGACATCGCCGGCGACCTGGCGCCCGAGCAGTGGGAAGAGGTCGTGCCCGAGCAGGAGTACGTCTCGGTCTGTCCCTCCGGCTGACGGGCTCGACCGCGGTGCGCTCGTAGACGGCGCATGTACTGCGCGTGTACCGCCGTGTTGGAGCCTGCGCGCTGTCAACCGGCACCGCGCCTGCCTCATCGCGAGACCAGGTCGCCGAGGCCACGACGACTAGGAGGCCCGGAATGAGGGCTCACACGATCACCACCAAGACACTGGTTGGAGGCAGAGGACACGCGCGGCGCACGATCGGTCCCGGCGTCCTCACGCTGAGCCTCGCCGTCGTGCTCTTGGCCGCCAGCGCGAGCACCGCGAGCGCGGAGAAGACTCTTGGCACGTGGAATTGCCCACCCCCGACGTCGCCGGCTACCGATATCGGGCAGGTCTCGCTCGGCTGTTTCGGGGGGCCGCTGTTCGGCAACTCGAGCTTTAACTTCGGCGATCGGCAGGTCGAAACGACGAGCCCGGTCCAGCGCTTTGCACTGGCGGTCTGGTGCCGACCCGGGCATGGCGTCTGCCCAGACACCCTCAACCCCAGCATCGCCGTCCCCGGCGACTACGCCCAGACCAATAACTGCCCACCGACGCTCTCGGCTAGTTACCCCGGACAGCTTCAGGGCTGCATCATCGAGGTCACCTTCGCCCCCACGAGCACCGGGCCAAAGGGGAGCACCCTGAGCACCGGGCCCGGGAGCCCGACGGTAAGGCTCACCGGAAACGGGGTCACCACCGCGACTCCGCCGGCCCTGCCGCTGCTGCTCTCCGCGTGGTACCGAGGGGCTCCGTCGGCAGACCGGTGGGCGGTGCTGCAGAAGAAGCTCACGCTCTTCGCCACCACCAACAACGACTCCACGGTGGTGGTCAGAGGCGGCGTCAAGAAGACCGTGGCCCACACGATGGGCGGCGAACCGCCCACGGCGACCACGATCAAGGCCGAGTTCAAGCACCTCAGGCAACTCAAGGAATCGCCGACGGAGCCCACGGTCAGGATCAAGGTTGCGGCGACCGATGAGTTCGGCCAGAAGGCAACCGAGGAGCTGAAGATCAAGCTCTGCAGACGGACGGTGTCGCACGGGGAGGCCTACTGCGGGCGCTGGTCCGGTGGGCGTGGGGACGCCCGTCGGCGCCGATCGGTTGCCGTGGGCAAAGACACGGCCAACGTCAAGACCTCGGTACAGCTCGAGTGGACCGCCGGCCCCGACCCCAGCGACCCGGAAGCTGGCGCCTCGTTCTCGGGCAGGGTGAAGGCGAAGCACGACTGTCGGAAGGCGCGCAAGGTGGTCCTGTACAGCCCATACGGCATCGCCGGTTTCGACAAGTCGAACGCCCGCGGCAAGTTCGAGATCGTGGAGCAGCACGGGGGCGCCGGCCGGGAACGCCACGCCCGCCGCAGGGGAACGTTGCAGTTCTACGCCGTGGCGGAGGAGAGGAAGATCACCAAGCAGAACGGCGACAAGATCGTCTGCAAGGCGGGAAGCTCGGAGAGGGTCAAGGCCACAGTCAGGGCCCCAAACTGACCCGGCTTCTTAGCGGAGCGCGCCTCGCTCACCGTGCCACTGACCGGCACGCGCCGCGCGGCGAACCCGATGTTGAGCCGTCTTTGGGGTCGATCCCCGCCTCCTTGGCGCGGGATGTGCCGAGCTTGTACCGCGCTGTCGTAGAGCTTGCGCAGCGCATTACCCGACCTCGACAAGGTAGGAGTCATGAAGGAGCCATTCGTTCTCATCGCCGAGATCGTCGCGGTCGTCGGCCTTGGCACGGCGGTCGCCGTGGCCGAGGACACGCCCAAGGTCGGGACCTCGGTGTCGATCAAGCCCCACCCCAACGACTCGGTGGACTCGTTGTCGGGGCGGGTGAAGGCGAAGAAGGGCTGTGAGAAGGGCCGCACGGTCAGCTTGCAGCAGGGCTCCCAGGAAGGCGGCCGGCACCTCTCCGATAGGTCCGACAGCCGCGGTAGGTACAGGTTCGGCAGGTACAGGCTCTCTCCCGGCGACTCCTACGTCACTCACTACTGGGTAGTTGTCCACAGGGAGATCATCGAGAACGACGGCGAGAGGATCGTCTGCAAGCGCGCCCGGTCGAAGAAGGTTCCCAACCTCGACGAGGGGGAGTGATGAAGAAGTCGCTCGTTCTCATCGCGCCGCTCGTCGTCGTCGTCGGCCTTGGCGCAGTCGTTGCCGTGGCGAAGGAAACGACCAAGGTCGACACCTCGGTGAGGCTCAAGTTCCGGTACGTCAGCGGACCGAATCCCTACTGGCCGTTCGTGGCCTGGGCATATAAGAGGACGATCACCAAGGACAACGGCGACAAGGCCGTCTGCAAACTGGGCGTATCGAGGCGAGCCCACTTTCCCTAGGACGACGAACGGTGTCGGCGCCGGGCGGCGGCTGCTCGGCGGCACCCGCGCCCGAACAGCGGAAAGGCCCGTTCCGAGCAGGACTACGTCTCGGTCTGCTCTCGGGCTAGCGGACTCGACCGCCGCGCTCGTAGAACGCGTATACCGAGAATGTACCGCCGTGTTGGAGCCTTCGAGGCAGTCAACCGGCACCGAGCCTGCCCTCATCGGGAGACCAGGTACGAGGCCACGACCAAAGGGAGGCCCACGATGAGGGCCCACACCGTCACCCGCAAGGCGCGGCCGCGACGCTACGCATGGTGTCGCACGCCGCTACTGATCGTCATCAGTATTTGTGCGCTCGCGATCCCGGTGAGCGCGAGCGCTCCCCACACGGTCCGAGACTGGAATCGCCACGCAATCGAGGCGCTCGGCAACCCGACCACCCCGCCCGTGCCCGGGCCCGTGCCCGGCGCCGGCCAGAGCCCGACGGTCACCTCAATTCACATGGCGATGGTGCAGGGCGCTGTCTATGACGCCGTCAACACGATCGACGGCGGGTATCAGCCGTATCTCGCCGGACTCCCCGCCGCGTCGCAATCAGCATCGAAAAAGGCCGCGGTTGCGACCGCCGCGCACGACGTGCTCGTCGGCCTCGGAGGCGGGCTCGTGCCGGCGTTGCCTCAGCCTGTCCTCGAGCGACTCGACGCCCTCTATGCCGACGCGCTCGAAGACATTCCCGATGGTCCCAATAAGGACAATGGGATTGCGGCCGGGGCCGCCGCGGCCGCGGCAATGCTCGCGGCGAGAACGGACGACGGCAGATACGTGCCGTTCTCGTTCACCGTCGGCGACGAGGCCGGCGAGTGGCGTCCGGCCCCGCCGGCGTTCGTCAGCGACCCGTTCGCATGGGTGGCCAACGTCGAGCCGTTCCTCCTCCAGAGCTCTTCGCAGTTCCGGACGAAGGGCCCGCGGGCGCTCAAGAGCGACGCCTACACGAGGGAATACAACGAGGTGAAGGACCTCGGCGGGCCGACCGTCGGCGTCGGCAATCCGCGTACCCCCGAGCAAGAAGCCGTGGCGCAGTTCTACACCGTCAATGTCATAGAGCTGCTGAACCGCACGTTCCGCACGATCTCCGAAGACGAAGGGCTCACCCTCGCCGAGGAAGCCCGACTCTTCGCGATGCTGAACATGGGCGGGGCAGACAGCGTGATCCACTGCTGGGATGAGAAGGCGTTCTGGAGCTTCTGGCGCCCGATCACCGCGATCCAGCAGGGGGACAACGACACCAACCCGGACACCGTCGGGGATCCAGATTGGCTGCCGCTCATCCCTACTCCCCCGTATCCGGAGCACACGTCCGGCTACAACTGCGCGAGCGGCGTGTTCATGCACACAGCCAAGGCCTTCTTTGGCCAGAACAGGATGGAGTTCAGCGTCGTCAAATTCCCGGGCAATGTGACGCCCAACGTGACGCGCGACTACGGGCAGTTCACGGCCGTGGTCAAGGACACCATCGACGCACGCGTCTACCAGGGCATCCACTTCCGCGCGGCGGATGTTCAGGGTGCGAGGATCGGCAAGCAGGTCGCCCGCTGGCTGGACAAGTACTTCTTCCAGTCGGTGAACTGACCGGAGGCAACGGATGGGCCGCCCACCCGCGGCCCATCCGGATGCCGGCCTCGAGCGCCCGGCGCTGGCGCCACTGCGCCGTGTTCCCACGGTTCTTAGGGAAGCGCCCGCTTACAGCGCCTCTGCCCCGGATGAGAACGTCGCGTACAGCTGGACAGCGAAGCTTCTCGGGACATTTTGCCGCTCGGATCAGGGCCGCCCGGGCGGACACCGGCGCTCGCCGACGCCGAAGGGGAGCCAGCGCCGCCTGGGGTTCGTGCGCCCCTCGGTCCAGACCTCAATCGCGGCGCAATGCGCGCCGCGAACGAAGAAGCCGCCGTTGAACTGGGTCTCGCGACCCGGGTATCGCCCCGACCGCGAACAGGCGCGAAAGCGCACCGACGAGGTGCCGTCGGAGAACCGAAGGTCGCGGCTCGGCCCGGGCCCGAAGTCATACAGGAGGGAGAGGCGCGGGCGCTCGGCTTCGGGCACCACCAGCGTCACCCTCGCGCCAGCATCGACCACGGCGAGGACCTTGATTACGGCATCGGGCCGGAACAGCCCCGGCCCTCCGAAGTTCCGCTCCCAAGGCAGCAGAACGAGTGGGCCCGCGACCACGGCCCGCTTCCGCCACTCAGGGGCCAGGTCGCCGAAGACCGCCGTCTTGCAGGGACGCACCGCCTCGGGTTCGGGCTCGGCTGCCGCATCGCTGTCGCCCCGTGGCGTGGGCTGATCTCGATCCGCCGCGAGGGCGAGCACGGCGACGGCGAGCACCGCGGACACCACGAGCGCCACTGCGATCTGAAAACGGGACATGGCCAGGTATACGGCCCGCCCTTGTGGATAGGTCCGTGTATATCGGCCAGGGCGCCCGCCAGGCGGACCAGCGAGGCGTCGTGTCAGATCGGGCCGTCGACGCCGACCTCCTCACCGACTCCTCTAACCCGGGTGCACGTCGGTGAAGTCGAGCTCCGTCAGGTGCAGCTCGCTCGGCAGCGGTGCCGATCAGTCCTCACGGGTCTGCGTAGATCGCGCGCACGACCTCCACGCGCTCACCTACTCCGACAGCCCGGCGGCTTCGAGGGCCTTCTCTCGTTGGGGGAAGGTCTCGATCATCAGCACTTTCCCATCCCGAAGGGTCCACACGTGCGCGATCTTGATCGTGATCTCGGCGCTGGAGCCCCTGGGTCGAGAACGCATGACGACGTAGGCCACCACCCGATCGTCGCTCTCGAAGAATCTCTCCGGCACTACTTTCCAGGACTCAAACGCCGCGAACTGATCCTCGACGAACCCCTGCGCCTCGTCCGGACCGAGGCGGGAGCCCTGAAGCTGGGTTCGGAGTTCGAAGTCCGGATGCGCCTCGCGCCACAGGCCATCCCAATCGCGGCGGTCCAAGGCCGCGTAGCACCGGCGCACGATCTCGACGTTCTCCTGCGACATCGCCTACTCCGGCAGCCCGGCGGCTTCGTGGGCCTCGGCGTGGCTGAGGTAGTCACGCGAGGAGACGATCAGACCGTCGCGCATCACGACATGCTGGGCGAACTCGCTCTCTATCTCCACCCCGCTAGTCCGACCGGTGACTCTGAGACGACCGAGCCGCAAGACCGAAGCGCCGAGGTCGATCACCTCGGTCTCCCACAACTCAATCCGACTGAACACGTCGCCGCGGTAGTCCTTCCAGGCCTGCCGCACCCCGTCGTGGCCTCGGTAGACCATGTCTTCGCCCTCGGCCGCTCCCTCGATGGCGGTGTGCCACGCCACCTCGGGGTCGATTTCAGCCAGAAAGCCATCGAGGTCGTCTCGACTCCAGGCGTCGAAACATCGCCGTGCGATCTCCATGTTCTCGTGCGACATCGCCCCCGAGTATCTCGCGCCGCCCGCGACGCCGCCCAGGACGGTTCACTGCCCCCTGGATTCGCGTTTCAGGCGCCGGTGTCCGCCAGTTCGTCGGCGATCTTCCCGGCCTCTCCAAACTTCTCGATCAACCAGAAGTCGGGGTGCTCAGTAAGCACCGCCTCGAAGCTCTCGGCTACGTGGCCAGGGGCGACCGCAAACCGGTTGGGCTCAGCCCGCGCGAGCGTCCATTCCTCTGCCGAGAGCTGGATGCGCTCGACACAGTTGAGCTGCCAGCACTCACAACGGAAACCCGCCGCCACATCGTGTTGGGCCATCTCCTCGGCGTGTCGCTCATTCAGGCTTCGCGCCCAGGCCTCGTTGTGCGCGATGCGCTCCTCACGCGAAGCAAACGGCAGTTCGGACGGTTCCCCCCACCTCGCTGAAGGTAGCGTGGTCGTCAACGGCAGATCGCGGCAACGATTACCACTCGAAGGGATCGCCCGCGACCCATCCCGAGCCGGCTGCGCCGACCTTGCCACTAGTGCGACAGCCGAGCGGCTTGCATGGCCAGCGAGCGGTCCAGGAAGTCTTCCTGTCGGATGACCAAGCCCCGTCTGAAGGTGAAGAGCTGAAACACCGGCTCGCTCACGGCCACCCCGCTGGTCGACCCCCGTCCACTCTGGTGAGTCGTGACGAGTGCCTTCTCTCCGAGGTCGATGATCTCCTCGGGGTCCCAACGTATGTCCTCGAAGGCTTCGAGCCAGAGCCGCCAGAACTCGCGGTAACCCGCGTGGCCGTGGTAGGCGGTGGCCATGTCGGGCGGCAGCAGGCTGACGCTTGGGCGATATTCGTAGAGCTCGGGGTCGTTGTAGGTCAGGACAAGCTCGAAGTCTCGGCGGTTTGCGGCTGCGTACGCCCGGGCGATCAACCGGGCAATGAGCGCTTGCCGAAGCCGCGAGCGTGGTGGCAGCCGCATGAGGATCGTCCCGACCCAGCGAAAAGGGGTCGGAAAGCGAACCCGCAGGACCTCGTCGAGGCTGCGGGCTCGGCTTGCCCTCCCACTGAGTGCCTGAGGCGCGATCCGGACACCAGGCCCGATGTCGACGTTTTCCCGCGACATGCCCCGGGCGCTAATCGCGACCCGCGTCACCGGGCGTCGCGAGCTCGTACTCGTCCTCGCCGACAGCCCGTAGGACGCCGCTCATGCGCTCGCGGAACTCGGCGTCCGGCAGGCTCACCGTGAAGGTCACCGTGGCCCCTTCGCGGGAGACGAGCCGAATCTCTCCAAGGGACTCGAGCACTCGCTTCATCGCCCCATTTTCGCTGAGCATCATCGCCTCGAAGCGCCCGATCCCAAGCCGGCGGGCGCGCTCTGCGAGCAGCCAGCAGACCGCCTTGGCGAGACCGACGCCTTGCCAGTCGTCGATCACGAGCACCGCGATTTCGGCGGCCGATGGCGAGTCCTCCAAGCGGACGAACCGTGCGACGGCAACCGCCTCTCCGCCGTCCTCGTCGATGGCAAGCAGCGCTTCGTGATCCCGATGATCCACTTCGAGCAGGTAGGCGAGCTGCGTACTCGATAGCCGGGGAAGCGGGGTCATGAACCGCTTGTACATGGAGTCGGGGCTGGCTCGTCCCATGCCCCTGAGGAACCGGCGGCGGTCGTCGGGATCGAGCGGTCCGATCAGCGCGACGCGACCGCCCCGCAAGGCGACACGCGTCGTGATCGGGACCGGTGGTAGCCCCACGGGTTCGAGCGTACCGCGTCGCTTTCCCCGGCTGAAGGCGGGTTCGAAGCTACGCCGGAGTGCGGCGATCGAGCCACGCGGCTGTCCGTTCGGCTCGCTTGATCCCGCGCTCGTATAGCCGTGAGGCGTGGCGCGGAGAGATCCCGAGCCGCTGTGCGATGTCGCGGTGCGACAGTCCCGCCGCCACCCGCAGGAACACGGCCAGCCGTTCGCGACTGCCAAGCGATCCCAGGACCTGGGCGAGCGCGTCCCGGTCGGCAACCAAGTCGAGTCGCCGGTCCTCCTCGCCGAGGGCGTTCCGGGCTCCTGCGCTTCCCGCCTCCGCGGCGACTTGGAGTGGGCGGGGTCGAGCCAGCGCCGAGCCGACCATCAGAACGGCGTCGATCTCGCCGGGCGAACCACCGAGCTCTGCGGCGAGCTCGTCTGAGGTCGGCGAGCGCCCGAGACCGGCGGCGAGCTCGCTGCGCGTCCGCAGCATCCGGCTGACTTTCGAGCGCTCCGTCCGGGTGACCGTCGGCGAGCCCAGGTTGTCGCGGAGGTGATGCCGCACCTCGCCCTCGATGAAGTAGGCGGCGAACCGGGGCAGTGCCGTGCCGCGCTCCGGATCGAACCGATCGACGGCCTTGATCAACCCGATCAAGGCGACCTGCTCGAGATCATCGACCGACTCGGCGCCGCGCGCGTGGCGTCTCGCGATCCGCCGGGCGAGCGGAGCGAGACTCAGGATCGCGGCCTCGCGGGATCCATCCCCGTTTCCCGTACGCTCCGGCGCGCCCACTTCGCGCTCTGCTCGGCGACGATCTCTCGCCACACGCAACCCCGTGCATCTGTCCTAACACCCCGGAGGTCGATTCCGTCGGGCATCCGGCCGCAGGCCTCGCCTCCAATTCCAAGCCCACGTTACCCCAAGCGCGAACGGTTGAAAAGAGGCATCCCGCACGTCGACGCTGGGTTTCAAGTACGCCTCGTGGACCGTTCCAGGTACGCCCCGAGAAAGAGGGTAAAAAGGAGGTCAGGCGGGGGTCGCCCGGTGGCATATGAACTTACGTGAGGGTTGGGGTTTCACCGTCACCGGCAAGGCTGGCCGGCTTCATCATTGTCGTCGTCTGGGCGATCGCCTCGCTCGGCTTCGCGGGGTCGGCGCACGCTCAGGCCCCCGCGCCGACACCGCCGACCGACGCGGTCGGCGGGCTTGCGGGGGCAGCGCTGGACCAGGTCGACGCAACCGTTGGCGAGACGGCGGCGGTCGCGGATGAGACCCTGAACCAGGTCGACGGTGCTGCCAGCCAGGTCGTCGATGACGCTGCCAGCCAGGTCGATGCCGCGGCCGCCCAGGTGGGCGAGACCGCGAACCAGGTTTCCGAGGCCGCGGGCCAGGTCGGCCAGGCCGGCGCCGCCGCCCTGCCGGAAGCCGTAGACCAGGTCGAGGGTGTCGCCGGCGGCGCCGTGGACGGCGTCCGGGAACAGGTCGAAGCTGTCGGCGCTCGGGCCAGCGAGCTCACATCTCAAGCTGAGGCTCAGGTCGCGGGTCCCCCGGCCGCCGGCGGGGGATCGGCCGATGCCGCGCCCGCCGGCGGCTCGACCTCCGACGGTCAGCCCAGTGGCGCTGGGTCGGCACCGCCGACCGGAGCGACCAGCGGGTCGACTCCCCCGATCGACGACGAGACCACGCGCGGCGAGACCGCGGCGTCGCCCGGCGGACCGGGCCCCCACGACGGGCGCGCGCGGGCCGGTGCCAGCGCAGACGGCCCAGCCGCGAACTCGAACCCGGCACCGACCCTCGGGCGGCCCCCGGTCATTCCGACGCAGCTCGCGACCATCGCGACCGATCACCATGGTCACGAGGTCGGGACTCGGTCCAGCGGGGCCGGGCGAAGCTCGGCGCCGGTTCCCCGGCTTGGCGGCGATCCGTCCGGCGCCCCTGCCGGCGGTGGCGGAGCCGGCATCGCGCTCGCTCTCATGGGGGCCTTGGTCGCGGCGTTCACCGTCCGCCCCCCGCGCAATCTTCGAAGGTTCGTAATCGCGCCGGCATCCCTGCGGCCGGCGCCGGCATTGGCGAGGCTCGACCCACCCGGCTAACCCGGTCCCTGTGCCGCGCATTCTCGCGCGGCGCTCTTCAGGGGCCGCGCCGGGGGCCCTGTTCACCCGGCGAATCGAGTCACGACTATTGTCGAAAGGAGAAGGTGATGAGACGCATCACCGGTCTCGTGGCCATCGTTGCCACGATGGCGCTGGGAACCGCGTCCGCCTCGGCACAGCTGCCGGCGGTCGGACAGGGCAACACCCTCGGGGTGACCCAAGGCACCCAGACGCTGCAGGCAGCTACGGGCCACGTACCCATCCTCGACGGCGGGGGAGACCCCAACGCACCGCAACTCCTGAGCCAGAACTCCGTCGGAGTCGGCGTGGGTGAAGCGGAGGCGAACGGTGGCGACACCACCGCCTCGAGCGGAGACGCATACGGTGGCGACGGCGGTGACGCCAGCGCCACTGGCGGCAACGCCAGCGCCTCCAACAACGCCACGGTCGAGCAGTCGAACACCGGCAGTGGCTACTCGGGCTCTGGGTCCGAGCAGGAGAACGAGTCGGTTGTCGAGCAGGGCAACAACGACTCGACCGGCGGCAACGCCACGGCCAATGGCGGTGACGGCGGCAACGCCGACACCGGCAACGTCCAGGTAGGCAACGGCAACGCAATCGCCGTTTCGATTGGCCATCACAGCGAATCCGAGGCGAACGGTGGCTACACCGGCGCCTCGAGCGGTGACGCATCCGGCGGCGACGGCGGCGACGCCGGCGCCTACGGCGGCGACGCCGACGCATCGAATAACGCCACGGTCGGGCAGTCGAACACCGGCAGTGGCTACTCCGGCTCAGGGAGCGAGCAGGAGAACGTGTCGCACGTCTACCAGGGCGACAACACGGCCACCGGCGGCAACGCCACGGCCAACGGCGGTGACGGCGGCGACGCCGACACCGGCAACACCCAGTTCCTGAACGGGAACGCCTTGGCGTTCGCGTTCGGCTGGGTGAGCGAGTCCGAGGCGAACGGTGGCGACACCGACGCCTGGAGCGGAGACGCATACGGCGGCGACGGCGGCGACGCCAACGCCGTCGGCGGCAACGCCAGCGCCTCCAACAACGCCACGGTCGAGCAGTCGAACAACGCGAGCTCGGGCTATCCCGAGCACTCGGACGACGGCTGCAGGTCGAAGTGCCCGCCCGTGCACCCGGACGACGGCTGCAAGCCGAAGTGCCCGCACGAGCACGACTCGGGGCTCGAGCAGAGCAACGAGTCCGAGATCGACCAGGGCGACAACACGGCCACCGGCGGCAACGCCACGGCCAACGGCGGTGACGGCGGCGACGCCGACACCGGCAACACCCAGTTCGGCAACGGCAACGCCTGGGCGTCCGGGAACGGACACAACGGCGAGCTGAAGGTCAAGGGCAAGAAGCCCTACGGCCACGGCAAGCCGGAGGTCGAAGCCGAGGGCGGTGACACGTCCGCGTGCAGCGGCGACGCCAAGGGCGGCGACGGCGGCGACGCCGGCGCCTACGGCGGCGACGCCGACGCATCGAACAACGCCACGGTCGGGCAGTCGAACACCGGCAGTGGCTACTCCGGCTCAGGGAGCGAGCAGGAGAACGTGTCGCACGTCTACCAGGGCGACAACACGGCCACCGGCGGCAACGCCACGGCCAACGGCGGTGACGGCGGCGACGCCGACACCGGCAACACCCAGGCGGGCAATGGCAACGCCTGGGCCGCGATCACGGACCTGGTGAAGCCGAGCCTGCCGATCGGCTAGCCGAGTCCATTGCGGGCGTGAACTGCGCCGGCCGGCCTCAGCGCCGGCCGGCGCGCCCGCGACGGCGAACGAAGAGGGGCGGCCCAGTTGGGCCGCCCCTCCGATTCCGGATGTCGGGCCGCTCAGCGCGGACGCGCGAGCTCGTGGCCCAGGTACCTGAACTCGGCGCTTCGCCTCGTCATCCGCGCCTGGAGCTTGCGCGTCGCCTTCGCGGACGCCGCGGGCCGCTCCGGAAGCGGGTTCTTGTCCTTGGCGAAGTGCCAGATCGTGTGCACCATCGCGGGCAGGAACTGGCGCATTGCGCGCGCCCCACCGCCGCGCATCTTCGCCGCGGCCAGCGGATCGGCGAGCACCTCGGCGGGTGGTGTGCCGAGGATGCTCGACAGGCGATCGCAGAAATCGTGGTAGCACGGGTCGAACTGCTCATCCGCCGCGCCGCCGTAGATCGCCTCCTGCTCGAGCGTCTTCGGAACCTCGGCCCCGGAGAAGACGCCACCGGCCGGGATCCCAAGGTTGGTGAACCCGACGTAGTCGGATCGCCCATCGAACGGGATCGGCTCCGACGAGAGCCCCTCGGAGTCCCAGAAGTCGGCGAACACCCGCTCGACCTCGCCGGATCCCGGGGGACCGGCGGGATTGTCGGGCTCCGAGCCGTCGCCGTCATAGACGAACCGCGCGAAGTTCGGCGAGGAGATCATGTCCGTATCGACCATGACCATGATCTTCGCCACCTCACGCGGGTCCAGGTGCTCGGCGTAGTAGGTCGAGCCGATCAGACCGTCCTCCTCGCCGCCGAACCACATGAACCGGATCTGCTGACGCGGCTTCAGGTGCTTCTTGGAGATCTGCTTCGCGATCTCGAGCTGAGCCGAGGTTCCCGAGCCATCGTCGTTGACGCCGGGCCCCGCCGGGACCGAGTCGAGGTGCGCGCCGGCGACCACCGTGTGCTTGGGGTCACCGCTCTTGGTCTCCGCCAGCACCTGGGGGAAGAACCGATCGTTGATCGAGGTGTCGATCGCCATGCTCACGGTCGGGTTCTCGCCGTTCTGGTAGGCCTGGTAGAGCTCCGTGCCGACGGCTGTGCTGGCGTACACGGCCGGGATCCCCAGGTCGCCCGGACCGGACTGGAACTGCGCGAACTGCCGCTCACCCGTGTCGCCCTCGTTGAACAGGATCACGCCGGCAGCTCCCGCGTCCTCGGCCAGCTCGAGCTTCTGCACGAACGGACAGGTGCCGCGCTGGATCAGCGAGATCGCGCCGGTCGTCGCCGGCAGATAGTCCTCGGTTTCACACCCGCTGGTGCTTCCTCCCGGACTCGGGATCTGGATGTCGTTGGTCGGCACCACGGGGATGTCCGTGAGGTCCCCCGAGGGCGACAGCTCGAACGTGATGAAGTCCACGCCGGGCATGTCGCTATCGGCGGCGGTCCCCGCGATGTAGGACGTGGGCGGCTCGACGTCGGTGCGGGACAGCGACGGGGTGCTGTTCTCGATCCACTCCGGCAGGTTGAAGGTGACGACCTTCGGGTCGTAGCCGTAGGACTCGAGCTCCTCGATCACGTAGTCGACCGAGGCCTGATAGCCCGGCGTCTCGGTATGACGCGTGTTGCCATTGGCGTTGGCGATCGTCTCCAAGTCGGCCTGGTGCTCGAAGACGTTCTGTGCCTTGACCGCCTTTCTCAGCGGCTTCGTGTTGACGTCGGCGAAGGCGGTCGAGGCGCCGATCATGACGATGAGCGCCACGGCCCAGGCCGACAGCTTCCTGAGACTCAAAACTCCTTCCCTGCTGGGAACAGCTCTCCGCGGGCGGCCTGAGGGCCGCCCGCGGATGGCGTTACCCGCTCGATGCAAATGCCACGCATGCCCAACGGGCCAGATTCGCGGCGTGAAATTGGCCCCACCGTCGTGTTCCAGGGAGCGAGGGGGCGAGGCGACTGGCCCCCAGACAGCAGGCAAGCGATCGAAGAGAGGATCGAGATGGAGACGACCCAGCCAACGCTTCTCAACCGCGTCAGCTTCGCGTTCGCCCTGATGCTGCTCGCGGCGGTGGTGTTCGGCGCCGTCAGCGTGGTCGCTGCGGCCGCCGACAGCGGTGACCAGGTCGTCGCCCACCGCGACAGCGGCCCGGGTTCGGGCGGCGACGACGACGAGGACCACTCCGGCCCCGGCGGCGGTGGCGACGATGACGATGACGACGACCGGCACGCACACCCGTACGCACACCAGGACGGGCGGCGATACAACCGTCGGCACCGGTGCGAGCCACACCGCGACCGACGACACCGCGACAGGAACCCGCACCGGCCACGGTGACGACAACGGTCACAGCGGTCCCGGGCACGGGGGCGATGACGACGGCGACACGGCGACGGGGACCACGCAGGGAACGGGCCCCAGCCACACCGCGACCGACGACACCGCGACCGGAACCCGAACGGGGCGGCGCTGAATCGCGGACCCTCCAGCGCGGCGGGCGGGGCGGATGGCCCCGCCCGCACGCGTCTGTCCGCTACCCGATGACGATCACCGCGACTGAACCGAGAACCGAGCACCGCTGGCGGCTCGCCGAGGGCGAGGAGATTGTCCCCGGCCGCCGCGCGCTCAAGCGCCTCGGGGGCGGCCACCGCTACGAGGCCTATCTCGCTTTCGACGAGCACCTGCACGCCATCGTCGTCGCCAAGCTCACCCGCCCCCATCTGGTAGAGGACGAGCGCGCGCTCGCGGGTCTGCGCGACGAGGCCGCGATGCTGGACCGCCTGGCCCACCCGGTGATCCTGCGCGGCTTCGACGCGATCCTCGACGGGCCGCGGCCGCACCTCGTGCTCGAGCACCTCGAGGGCCCCCGCCTCTCGACCCTGATCCGCCGTTACGGGCCGCTGCCTGCCGAGCAGCTGGTGCCGCTGGGCCTCCAGCTCTGCTCGGCGCTTCACTACCTGGGCGCCGAGGACATCGTCCACCTCGACCTAAAGCCCGCGAACACGATCATGAGCGCGCCGGCGCGGATGATCGACCTCAGCGTCGCGATGAGCGTCGCGGAGGCGAGCGATCTCGATCGGCCGGTCGGCACCGACGCCTACATGGCGCCCGAGCAATGCGATCCGGCGGCGCAGGGGCCGGTCGGCCCGCCCGCCGACATCTTCGGCCTCGGCGTGACGCTCTACCGCGCCGCCACCGGCCTGCGGCCGTTCCCGGAGGGCGATCCGGATTCGGAGGCGCCGTCGGAGCGTTGGCCGCAGCTGGTCGCCGCCCCGGACCCGGCTACGCTCTCGAGCCTGGTCGCCGCGCCGATCCTCGCCTGCCTCGCCCCGGACCCGGGAGACCGCCCCGCGCCGGCCGAGCTCGCCGACGCGCTCGAGCCGGTCCTGGAGGCGCAGTCGAAGCCGAGGCTCTCCGGCCTCAAGCCCCGCTGGCACTGAAACACGGACCGCGGGCGACCGCCGTTAGGCTGGCCGGGTGGACTGGCAATGGCTGGGCGTTGCCGTAACGGCGGCGGTCTACGGAGCCGTCGTCCTGGCGCTGGTCGTGTGTGGCCGGCGCACGGACGCCCGGGCCTTCGCGAGCTTCGTTCCCGATTGCGCGGTCCTGTCGAAGCGTCTCCTGGCCGACCGGCGCGTCTCGATGTGGCGAAAGGCGATCGTCGCGGTCTCGTTCATCTACCTCGCCTCGCCGATCGATCTGGTGCCGGACTTCCTCCCGGTCGCCGGGCAGATGGATGACGCGATCGTCGTCGCCTTCATGCTGCGGACGGTGATTCGAGGCGGCGGACCCGAGCTGCTCGAGGAGCTCTGGCCGGGTCCGCAGCGGTCGCTGGACGCGTTGCGCCGGCTCGCCTACGGGCGCTGATTCCCGCATCGATTCGGGCCGAGGCACCCGACCCGGTATCTCTGTGTGACCGATCAGTTCGGCCGCCGCCGGCGGTCATTTGAGGTACACAACCGAAGGAGGAGAGCATGGGACAACCGGTCGTCCACTTCGAGGTCATCGGCCAGGATGGCGACAAGTTGCGCAGCTACTACGGCGATCTGTTCGGGTGGGAGTTCGACACCGACAACCCGATGGACTACGGCCTGGTCAACGGCGCCGGGATCGGCGGCGGCGTCGCGAAGGGCCCCGACGGCTATGAGGGCCACGTCACCTTCTACGTCGAGGTGCCGGACATCGAGGCGACGCTCGCCCAAGCCGAGAGCCTGGGCGGAAGCCGCGTCTTCGGGCCCGACCAGGTGATGGAGGGGCTCGTCCTCGGTCAGTTCACCGACCCCGAGGGCCACCTGGTCGGCCTCACCCAGGCCAACTGACCACGAGGCTCCGATGCCGACGCCGCGGGCGATTCAGCGCACCTATCTGATCCTCCTGTTGGGGAACACGCTCGCGGCGTCGCTCATCTGGGGCATCAACACGATCTTCCTCCTCGACGCCGGGCTCACGAACTTTGAGGCGTTCGCAGCCAACGCCTTCTTCACCGCGGGGATGGTCGTGTTCGAGGTGCCGACCGGGGTGGTCGCCGACACGATCGGGCGGCGCGCTTCGTATCTGGCCGGCACCGTGACCCTGACGATCTCGACCCTGCTCTACGTGCTTCTCTGGCAGATGGAGGGGCCGTTCTGGGCCTGGGCGCTCGTCTCCGCCCTGCTTGGGCTCGGGTTCACCTTCTTCTCGGGCGCGGTCGAGGCGTGGCTGGTCGACGCGCTGACGGCGACCGGGTTTGACGGCGAGCTCGAGTCCGTGTTCGGCCGCGGCCAGGTCGTCACCGGCGCGGCGATGCTGACCGGCTCGGTGGCCGGCGGCTTCGTAGCCGAGCAGTTCAGCCTCGGGACGCCGTTCGTGCTGCGCGGGGTGATCCTCGCGGTGATGTTCGTGATCGCCTTCCGGCTCATGCACGACGTCGGCTTTACGCCGGCGAAGGGGGGCCGCCCGTTCGCCGAGATGCGAAAGATCGCCTCGGCGTCGATCGATTACGGCTGGCGGGTGCCCGCGGTCAAGTGGCTGATGGTCGAGTCGCTGTTCACGGGCGGGGTCGGGATCTACGCCTTCTACGCCCTGCAGCCGTACCTGCTCGAGCTCTACGGCGATCCGCAGGCCTACCAGGTTGCCGGCCTGGTCGCGGCGATCGTCGCCGGCGCCCAGATACTCGGCGGGCTCGCGGCGCCGCACATCCGCCGGCTGTTCCATCGCCGCACCTCGGCCCTGATCGTGACCGCCGCGATGAGCGTCGTCACGCTGGGCCTGATCGGTCTGGTCGAGAGCTTCGCGGCAGTTGTCGCGCTGACGGTGGTTTGGGGCCTGCTGTTCGCGGCGACGATGCCGATCCGCCAGGCCTACATCAACGGCATGATCCCGTCGCGCCAGCGGGCGTCGATCCTCTCCTTCGATTCGATGATGGCCTCGACCGGAGGGGTCTGGACCCAGCCGGTGCTTGGCCGCGCCGCAGACGTCTGGGGCTACGGGACCTCCTATGTGATCGCCGCCGGCATCAACTCGCTCGCGATCCCCACCCTGATCCTCTCCAGGCGCCAGAACGCGCCCGCAGACACGGTCGGCGTCGGCGACGCCAGCGCCGCCACCCAGCCGGCCTGAGCGTCGACGAACGTAGGATGGGGCCGTGGCGAACCCGGACTACGTGATCGTCGGTGCCGGATCCGCGGGGTGCGTGCTGGCCAACCGGCTGTCTGCGGATTCCTCGGTCCGGGTGCTGCTGATAGAGGCCGGCGGCAGCGACCGCGACCTCAAGGTCAGGATGCCGGCGGCGTTCGCGAACCAGTTCCACACCCGCCTCGACTGGGACTACTCCACCGAGCCGGAACCCGCGGTCGACGGGCGGTCGCTGTACGTCCCGCGCGGCAAGGCGCTCGGCGGGTCGAGTTCGATGAACGCGATGCTCTACGTGCGCGGTCGGCCCCTCGACTACGACCTCTGGGAGGAGCAGGGAGCGACGGGCTGGGGCTGGAAGGACGTGTTCCCGTACTTCCTGCGCTCCGAGGACAACGTCCGCGGGGCCTCGGAGTTCCACGCGACCGGCGGCGAGCTCCGGGTCTCGGAGCAGCGCTCACCGTGCGCGGACGCCGACCGCCGGCTGATCGACGCCTGCGTCGCCGCCGGCATTCCCGCGATCGCCGACTACAACGGCCCCGAGCAGGACGGGGTGACGATGGCGCAGGTGACCCAGCGCGACGGCCGGCGCTGGAGCTGCGCGGACGCCTTCCTGCGACCGGCCCAAGGACGCACCAACCTCGAGCTCGCGACTCGGGCGACCGTGCTCGGCCTCGAGCTCGAGGGCGACCGGGCGGTCGGCGTGCGCTACCGGCGCCGCGGTCGCGAGCGCGTCGTCCGCGCCGAGCGCGAGGTGATCCTGGCCGCGGGGGCGATCGGCTCGCCGCAGATCCTGCTGCTCTCGGGGATCGGCCCGGCCGACCACCTGCGGGAGGTCGGCGTCGAGGTCCGCCACGACCTCCCCGGCGTCGGGCGCAACCTGCACGACCATCCGTTCGTCTCGATGCTGTTCGAGCTGCACCGCGGGCCGAGCCTCTACGGCGCCGACAGCCCTCGCCACCTCGCGGAATGGCTGCTGCGCCGCAGCGGGCCGCTGACCTCGACGGCCGCGGAGGTGTTCGCCTTCGTCCGCACCCGCCCCGGGCTGCCGGCCGCCGACATCCAGTTCCACATGGGGGCGCTCTACTTCGAGGACCACGGCGAGGAGGAGTTCGACGGCCACGCCCTGACGATCGCCCCGGTGCTGGTCTCGACCAAGTCGCGCGGCTCGGTCTGGCTTCGCTCCGCCGACCCGCTCGCCAAGCCGCGGATCCTGACCAACTCGCTGTCCGAGCCCGAGGACGTCGACTCGCTGGTCGCCGCGATGGAGCTGGCGCGCGAGATCGCCGCTCGAGCCGCCCCTGGCCGAGGTGATCGCGCGGGAGCTCAAGCCGGGTGCCGAGGTCACCGACCGCGATGCCCTCGAGGCGGACCTTCGACGCAGGCTGATGCTGCTCTACCACCCCGTCGGCACCTGCCGGATGAGCGAGACGGGCGACGACGCGGTCGTCGATTCCGAGCTGCGGGTGCACGGCGTCGAAGGGCTGCGGGTCGTCGACGCGTCGGTGATGCCGGTGATCTCCGGGGAAACACCAACGCCCCGACGATCATGGTCGCCGAGCGGGCGAGCGACCTGATCCGGGGTTTAGGGAGACCCGCGAGGATCGGCGCCGAATGAGCGGTGAGCCTCGACATCGCAAGCTTCGTCGCCGTGATCTCGCCGGCCTGGCGGCGGGCGGCATCGCCGCCGCGGGCGTCTACGCGCTGACCAAGGGAGACGGCAGCTCGACCGCCTCGACCACCGAGGCGGTCGCGCCGCGAGCAGCGCCGGACTGCGTGCTCAGCCCCGAGCTCACCGAGGGCCCGTACTACCTGCCGTCGGAGCCGTTCCGGCGCAACATCACCGAGGGCCGTCCCGGCTATCCGCTGATCCTCGAGCTGACGGTCGTCGACGCCGACACCTGCAAGCCCCTCGATGGCGCCAGCGTCGAGATCTGGCACGCCGACGCGACCGGCAACTACTCGGGCTTCGGCGCGGCGGCGTCGAACCGCACCTTCCTGCGCGGCCAGCAGCGCTGCGACAAGGAGGGGGTCGCCGTCTTCCGCACCATCTACCCGGGCTGGTATCCGGGCCGGACGACCCACATCCACGTCAAGGTCCACGTCAAGGGCGCCACCGTCCACACGGGCCAGCTGTTCTTCTCAGACGCCGCGACCGAGAAGGTCAACGCCGGCAAGCAGCCCTACGCGCAACGTGGACAGCCCGACGTCACGAACGGCGAGGACATGATCTATGGCCAGGGCGGCTCGTCGTCGGTCGTCCGCCTGCGACGGCGCCACAAGGCGAAGGGGTTCCGCGGCACGCTGACGATGGGCGTCCAGGCCGCCTAGAGCCGGCGACGCGCGAGCCGACCGAACCCGATCACCATCGCCAGGTTGCCGGCGGCGGCGAGCCACATGCCGGCGCGCGCGCCCGGCCTGGAAAACGCCGGCGAGCGTGACCAGACGACGTCCGTGAACAGCTCCGTCCCGCGCAACCAGGCCAGCGCCCACCAGTCCTCGGGCCGGTCGCGCCGCTCGGCCACCCCGTGCGCGGCGGCGAAGGTGAGCCAGATCGGACCGCAGCGGCGAAACAGCTCGCGGGCATCGGGCGATGGCTCGTCGTGGCCGAGGATGCGGAGGGTCCGATCGGGCGCGAGCAGCGCCCCGGTGCCGAGGGCCAGGTCGAAGACGATCATGTTGCGATTCGTGAGGCGCAGGGCCTGCTCGGCGTCCACGGCGGCATGGATGGAATCAGATATCCGGGGCCGAGACACAAAGTGTCTCGGCAGCAGCAGGTCAGGCGGGCGAAGCCCGCCGCAATTGGTTGCACCTGGTTGCAGCCGGAAGGGAAAGCCCGAGGCGAGGCGAATCAACCGGCCGTGAGCAAGACCGCGACCAAGACCCGACCGCCCGCTCGAACCCGAGGCGGTGGCAACGGCCGCCGCACCGCCACCCGCCCGAACGGCAAGGCGCTCTCGACCTACATCACCGAGCGCTTCGACGAGTTCTCGCGCTCGCAGAAGGACGTGGCCCGCTACATCGTCGACCACCTCGACGAGGCCGCCTTCCAGACCGCCGAGGAGCTCGCCCGCCGGGCGGACACCTCCTCGTCGACCGTGGTCCGCTTCTCCCAGGCCCTCGGGTTCGAGGGCTATCCCGAGCTTCAGCAGGCGGCGATCGAGGAGTACCGCAGTCGCACGCCGGGCGAGACGGGGGAGAGCTCGGCGCCCCTGTTCGACTTCGACCACTCCGAGTTCGAGGCCTCGCTGGCCGCGGACCACGCAAACGTGGAGGAGACGGTCCGCAACCTCACCCGGGAGCAGGTCGAGGCCTGCGTCACCGCGCTCGCCGGCGCGCAGCGGGTGATGATCGTCGGCATGGACCAGCTCGCCTTCTTCGCCAGCTACCTGCGCCACCTGCTCGCGCTCCTCGACATTCGCGCCGAGGTGGTCGCCAGCCCGCGCCAGGACTCCATCACCCGCCTTTCGCGGGTGGACGAGGACGCGCTGGTGATCGCGTTCTCCGCCGGCCGCGCGCACCCGATCGTCGTCCGGGCGATGAAGCTGGCCAAGCACCGCGGGGCGGCGACGATGGCGATCACCGACGCCACCCTCTCCGATATCGGCCAGCACTCCGACCTGACGCTCTACTACTCGTCGAACGGTCCCTCGTTCACCCGCTCGAACACGTCGCTGCTGGCGATCGTCCAGGCGCTGGCCCACGGCGTCTACGCCCGCGACAAGGGCGCCTACAAGGACCGAATCCGAGCCTTCAAGCTCAAGTAACTCGCGCTCGGGCGGGGTTGCAGGATTTCCGTCATGCAACGCATCCTGCAGACGCTCACAGAACCCTGACATTTGAGCGTGCGCCCGTCTAGCGTGGCGCACGCCGCAGGCCCCGCAGGCCGGCGCACTCATGCCGAGCGCGCAAGCCCACCTTCGCTCTTCCTCCGGCCGCTGGATCGCGGCGCTGACCGTCCTTGCCTGTTTGCTGGGCATCGCGCTGGTCGGCGGGCCGACCAGCAGCGCCCAGAGCCAGAGCCTGGATCAGGTCCGCGCCGAGCAGGATGCGATCCGCGCCAAGCTCGCCGAGCAGAACGCCGCGGTCGACGCGCTGCTCGGCGAGGTCGGGCAGCTTCGGCAGCAGGAGCGCAAGGTCGCGGCCGAACTGGCCAAGCAGGAGGCCGAGCTCGCGGCGGCTCGGCGGGAGCTGGCCGCGGCCCGCCAGGAGCTGGCCGACAACAAAGAGCGGCTTCACGGAGCGCTCGGCGACCTCAGGAACCTCCTCGTGTCGGTCTACAAGTACGGGCAGATCGACGAGGTCACCGTCCTGCTCGACTCCGACGGCTTCGACGAGCTGACCACGCGATCCGCCTACCTCGACCGGATCCGCGACTACGAGTCCGGCGTCGTCGAACGCGTTCGCAAGCTTCGTGACGCGGCCAGCGCCCACGTCGACGAGATCGAGGGCTCGATCGACCGGATGAAGATCGCGCGCGCCAAGATCGCCGAGCGCCAGGCCGCGCTGGCTGCCTCGCGAGCCTCGCTCGAGCAGCGCGAGGCCGAGCTCGAGGCGGTTCAGGCCGAGCGCCGCGAGCAGCTGAACAAGCTCAAGGGCGACGAGCGCGACCTGGTCGAGGCGCTGTCGACGCCCGCGCCGACGGTGGCCGCCGGCGACGCGACCGCCGCACCGCCCGCGCAGAGCGTGGCGCCGCCCAGCGGCTCGCGGGCGGCGCTCAACTCCGACGGGACGGCGACGGCTCCGGCCGACGCCCCGGATGCGGTCAAGAACGCGATCGCCGCGGCCAACACGATCACCAACACCCCCTATGTGTATGGAGGCGGCCACGGCTCCTTCGAGTCGAGCGGCTATGACTGCTCGGGCTCGGTCAGCTACGCGCTGCACGGCGGCGGCCTCCTCTCCATGCCGCTCGACTCGACCGGCTTCATGACCTGGGGTGAGCCCGGCCCAGGCAACTGGATCACGGTCTACGCCAACCCCGGCCATGCCTACGCGGTCATCGCCGGCCTTCGCTTCGACACCTCCGGCGCTCCCCCTCGCTGGCAGACGGAGCCGCGTGACCCGGCCGGGTACGTGGCCGTGCACCCGCCGGGCTACTAGCGGCCTGACTCGGGCTCGGTCAGCTCCGACCAGAAGCGGATGTACTCGCGCTCGTGGCCGATGCCGGCCTCGAGCGCCAGCAGGGCGCCCTCGGGGACGTCGGCGCCTCGGGCCGCCTTCCGGTAGGACTCGAACCGGCGAAGGCTCTCGCGATGCGCGCCGAGCTGGCGCTCGGCGAGGTTCGCCGGTTCAGCGCCGAAGTAGAGCCGCAGCAGCCCGGCGTCGCGGATCTCGTAGGTGTCGGCCGTGGGCTGCTCGCGCCAGCGCTTGAGCGCTTCCCGGCCCGCGCCGGTGAGCATGTAGACGCGGCGACGCCGCCCCGCTCGCTCGCGGGCCTCGTCGAGATAGCCGGCATTGGCCAGCCGGGCCGGCTCCGAGTAGAGCTGGGTGTGGGGCAGCGACCAGAAGTTGCCGACGCCGAACTCGGCCGCCTGTTTCAAGTCGTAGGAGGTCGCGCTTGAAAGCTGCTCGATCAAGCCGAGCACGACGTAGGAGGTGGGGGTGAGCTTGATTGACACGCGGGGCATCATACGCTACGGTCTGAATCGTTCTAAAAGAACTATCAAGGAGAGTTATGGCAACCCAGCAGATCGTCTCGACCGCTGACGCCACCAGGGGATTCCAGACCCTCGAAGACGAGGTGCGGGTCGACGAGCTGCCGCTCACGGGGGCTGTGCCCGAATGGCTCACCGGCGCTCTCCTTCGCACCGGTCCCGCCAAGTGGGAGGTGGGCGGGCGCAGCGTGAACCACTGGTTCGACGGGCTGGCGATGCTGCACCGGTTCTCGTTTGCCGGCGGTTCGGTCTCCTACGCGAATCGCTTCCTCGAGACCAGGGCTTACCGGGCGGCGTCGGAGACCGGGAAGATCGGCTACTCGGAGTTCGCGACCGACCCCTGCCGGTCGCTCTACCAGCGTGTGTCCTCGATGTTCAGCCCGAAGCTCTCCGACAACGCCAACGTCAACCTGACCAAGCTCGGCGAGCGGTTCATCGCCATGACCGAGACGCCGATCCCGGTGCAGTTCGACGCCGAGACGCTCGCGACGGCCGGCGTCGCCTACGAGGTCCCGGGGATCCTCACGACCGCGCACCCGCACATGGACCGCGCGACCAAGGGCATGCTCAACTACGCCGCCGCGCTGGGCCCGCGCAGCCAGTACCGCTTCTTCCTCCTGCGGCCAGACGCCGACGAGCCCGAGGTGATCGCCCGGCTCAGGGTGCGCGAGCCGGCGTACATGCACTCGTTCGGGCTCACCGAGCGCTGGCTGGTACTCGCCGAGTTTCCCTACGTCGTCAACCCGCTCCGGCTGGCGTTCAGCGGCCGTCCGTACATCGAGAACTACCGCTGGAAGCCCGAGCTCGGCACCCGCTTCACGCTCGTCGACCGTGCCAGCGGCAACGCCGTCGGGCCGTTCGAGACCGACCCGTGGTTCGCCTTCCATCACGTCAACGCCTACGACGACGACGACGTCGTCGTCGTCGACCTGTGCGTCTTCGACGACGCCGGGGTCGTCGAGGACCTCTACCTCGATCGTCTGCGCGCCGGCAGGCCGATCGCCCAGCCGCACCTCCATCGCTTCGTGATCCGTCCCGGCGACGGGACGGTCGACGGCGAGCGCCTCGTCGAGCAGAGCCTCGAGCTCCCGCGGATCAACTACGGCCGCTGCAACGGGCGGCGCCACCGCTACGTCTGGGGGGTCGGCACCGACGGCACCGGCTGGTTCGACCGGATCGTCAAGGCCGACGTCGGCGGGCGGACGGCCGCCGTGTGGTCGGAACCCGGCTGCTACCCGGGCGAGCCCGTGTTCGTCGGCGCTCAGGAGGGCGAGGAGGAGGATGCGGGGGTGCTGCTCTCGATCGTGCTCGACTCCGAGCGCGGCAACTCGTTCCTGGCCGTGCTCGACGCGAGCACGCTCGAGGAGCTCGCGCGCGCCGAGGCCCCGCACCACATCCCGTTCGGCTTCCACGGCCAGTACGCCGCCGCCTGACCGCCGCGCGAGGCGGCGACCGCCGTCTCGTATTCTTGCTGGCGATGGCCGAGACCGGGACATTCCGCGTCAAGCGCGGCCTCGCCGAGATGCTGAAGGGCGGGGTGATCATGGACGTCACCACCGCCGATCAGGCGCGGATCGCCGAGGACTCCGGCGCCGTCGCGGTGATGGCGCTCGAGCGGGTGCCGGCCGACATCCGCGCCGAGGGCGGCGTCGCCCGGATGGCGAGCCCGCGCGTGATCAAGGAGATCCAGGAGGCGGTCACGATCCCGGTGATGGCCAAGGCACGGATCGGCCACTTCGCCGAGGCGCAGGTGCTGCAGTCGCTGGAGGTCGACTACATCGACGAGTCCGAGGTCCTGACCCCGGCCGACGATGCCAACCACATCGCAAAGCACGACTTCGAGGTCCCGTTCGTCTGCGGAGCGACGAACCTCGGCGAGGCGCTGCGCCGGGTCGGCGAAGGGGCGGCCATGATCCGCTCCAAGGGCGAGGCCGGCACCGGCAACATCGTCGAGGCGGTGCGCCACCTGCGCGAGATCGTCGGCGGCATCAAGTGGCTCGGCACCCTGCGTCCCGAGCAGCTCGCCGGCGCCGCCAAGGACCTGCCGGCGCCGATCGACGTCGTCGAGGAGGTGGCGCGAACGGGTTGGCTGCCGGTGCCGCTGTTCTGCGCCGGCGGGATCGCGACCCCGGCGGATGCCGCGCTGGTGATGCAGCTCGGCGCCGAGGGCAACTTCGTCGGTTCCGGGATCTTCAAGTCCTCCGACCCCGAGCGGCGCGCCCGGGCGATCGTCGAGGCGACCACCCACTTCGCCGACCCCGAGCGGGTCGCCGCGGCCTCGATCGAGCTCGGCGAGCCGATGCGTGGCGACGACATCGCCCAGCTCGCCGCCGACGGCGAGCTGCTCCAGCACCGCGGGGCCTGATTTGGGTCGAGAGTCCGTGCCTCCGCCCGCCGACCCGGCGGGAAGGCTGCGCATTGGCGTGCTGGCCAGCCAGGGCGACTTCGCCGCCCACGCGGCGCTGCTCGACCAGCTCGGCGCCGAGGCGGTCGAGGTGCGAACGCCAACCGAGCTCCAGGCGCTCGACGCGCTGGTGATCCCGGGCGGCGAGTCGACCACGATCACGAAGGCGATCGAGCGCGACGGACTGGAGCCGGCGATCCGCGCGCATGTCGAGCGAGGTCGGCCGATCCTCGGGACCTGCGCCGGGATGATCGTCTGCGACCGCCGGCATCTCGGGCTGATTGACCTCGTCGCGAGGCGCAACGCGTTCGGCCGGCAGATCGCGAGCTTCGAGGCCGACATCGTCGTTCGTGGCCTCGGCCCTGAACCCCTGCGCGCGGTGTTCATCCGTGCGCCGTGGGTTGAGGACCACGGGCCAGGGGTGGAGGTGCTCGCGGAGATCGACGGGCACCCGGTGGCCGTCAGGCAGGGCGCGGTGATCGCCTGCTCGTTCCACCCCGAGCTGACCGACGACCTGCGCTTGCACGCGCTATTGATGGCGGTCGCCACGTCGAGCGATGAACCGGCGCACGGGCCGGAGCGGGCCGGCGAGACGAAGGAGCGGTAGGGAAATGGACATACGGGTCGCCAATCTCGCGAAGATCCTGGTCGGCTACTCGACCAGGATCAGTGAGGGGGAGACGGTCGCGATCGAGGGCTCGACCGCGGCGGAGCCGCTGGTCGCCGCGGTGTACGACGAGGTCCTCGCGGCCGGGGGGTACCCGGTCGTGTCGCTTTCGTTCGACGGCCAGGCGCCGGCGTATTACCGGGGCGCGTCCGACGAGCAGTTGAAGTGGATCTCGCCGCTGTCCGAATGGTTCGCCGAGGAGGCCGACTGCCGGATCGCGATCGGCGCCGAGACGAACACCCGGCAGCTCTCGCGCATCGACCCAGCCCGCCAGCGCCTGCGCGACGAGGCCACCCGCCACCTGATGCAGCGCACGATGGAGCGCGCGGCCGAGGGCAGCCATCGCTGGGTCTACACGCTCTACCCGACCAACGCCTACGCCTCCGACGCCGAGATGAGCCTGCGCGACTTCGAGGACTTCTACTTTCACGCCTGTCTGGCGGACGACGACGACCCGCTCGGCGCCTGGCGGCGCGCCTCCGCCGAGACGCATCGGCTGGCGGAGTGGGTGGACGGGCACGAGGAGATCCACCTGGTTGCCCCCGGCACGGAACTGCGACTGGGGATCGCGGGCCGCAAGATGATCCCGTGCGACGGCGAGCACAACATGCCCGACGGCGAGTTCTTCACCGGCCCGGTCGAGGACTCGGTCGAGGGCGAGGTCTCGTTTCACCTGCCGTCGGTGATCGGCGGGCGCGAGGTCTCGGGCGTGAAGCTGCGATTCGAGTCCGGGCGCGTCGTCGACGCCGTCGCCGAGCGCGGCGAGGAGTTCCTGATCCAGTTGCTCGACACCGACGACGGCGCGCGACGGCTGGGCGAGGTCGGGATCGGGACCAACTACGGGATCACCCAGGGGACCCGCGACGTCCTGCTCGACGAGAAGATCGGCGGCACCGTCCACCTGGCCGTCGGCGCCTCCTATCCGGAGTCGGGTGGCGTCAACCAGAGCGCGGTGCACACCGACATGGTCTGCGACATGCGCCAGGGCGGCCGGATCGAGGTCGATGGCAAGCTGCTGCAGGAGAACGGAAGGTTCGTCGTCTAGTGCACCGTCCGGTCCGCAACTTCGGACCGCACCCGATGTTGTCTTGGATGCGCGCGTCGCCGTTGAGCCTTGCGCCAGGGCGCTCGGGGGTTGAAGGCGGCGACATCGATGGGATGCCGACGTCGCGCCGCGGCCGGACTGGACGTCCGGCCGCGGCCGGCGGGTAACCGCAGCCGAGTCAGATGGGCGAGATGCGTCAGCGGATGCTGCGAGGCGAGCTGTACATCGCCGACGATCCCGAGATCGAGGCCGAGTGGGAACGGACGCAGGACCTCGTCGCCCGCTTCAACGCCACCGGGCCGAGGGCATACGAGGACCGCGACCTGCTGCTCCGCGAGCTTCTGCGCCACGTCGGGGAGGGTGTCGTCGTGCGACCGCCCTTCTTCTGCGAGTACGGCGCGGTCAGCATCGGCGATCGCACGTTCGTCAATCTCGACGCGGTGATGCTCGACGTCGCCCCGATCACGATCGGGGCGGCCTGCCAGATCGCGACGCGGGTCCAGCTGCTCACCGCGGCGCATCCCATCGACCCTGGTCTGCGCCGGGTCGGCTGGGAGTACGGGAAGCCGATCACCATCGAGGACAACGTCTGGCTGGGTGGCGGGGTGATCGTCTGTCCTGGCGTCAGCATCGGCGAGGACACGGTCGTCGGGGCCGGGGCGGTGGTCACTCGGAATCTGCCCGGCGGAGTTGTCGCGGCCGGTGTTCCCGCCCGGATCCTGCGCGAGATCGGCGAGCAAGACCGGATCGGGGAACCGCCGCAGTTGCCCGAGTAAGACCGCCGGGCAGGCCCCCTCCTAAAATCGCCTGCGATGTCAGGTCACTCGAAGTGGTCTTCGATCAAGCACAAGAAGGCTGCCACCGACGCCAGGCGGGGCCAGCTGTTCACCAAGCTCGCGCGAGCTATCGCGGTCGCGGCCAGGGAGGGCGGCGGTGACCCGGATGCGAACTTCGCGCTTGCCGCCGCGATCGAGAAGGCGCGCGGCTACTCGATGCCCAAGGACAACATCCAGCGGGCGATCGATCGCGGTACCGGCGCCGGCGGCGGCACCGAGCAGATCGAACGGGTCGTGTATGAGGGCTACGGCCCCGGCGGCACCGCGATCCTGGTCGAGGCGCTGACCGACAACCGCAACCGCACCGGCTCGGAGATCCGCCACGCCTTCGACAGGCACGGCGGCAGCCTCGGCGAGCCCGGCTCGGTCGCCTGGCAGTTCGAGAGCCGCGGCGTGGTCGTGGTCGACGGCGAGCGCTACTCGGAGGACGACCTGCTGGCCGCGATCGACGCCGGCGCGGACGACATCGCCGCCGACGGCGACCTGCTGAAGGTGACGAGCGAGCCGCGCGCACTGGCGGCCGTCCGGGCGGCACTCGAGGAGGCCGGGGTCGAGATCCAGTCGGCTGAGCTGACGATGGAGCCGAAGGCCGTGGTCCAGGTCGACTCCGAGTCGGAGGCGCGAGCGCTGCTGAAGCTGATCGAGGAGCTCGACGACCACGACGACGTCGAGGCCGTCCACGCCAACTTCGACATCCCCGAGGCCCTGCTCGAGCAGGCCGCGGCCTAGGGGAAACCACGTTACGCGCAACGCGGGGCTCGCCGGTCTGCTCACGCCCCCATGAACACGACGCCGCCGGAATCTCGCGGGGACGAGTTGCAGCGAAAGTGCCGTTCAGACGGAACTCAGGGTTCCCCGCGGGCCGTCGCGCCTACAGCTCGCGGAAGTAGATCAGCGCGTCCTGCTCTGAGTCGACCGCCCTCGGGATCCGGCCGATGACCTCGAAGCCGGCGGCCTCCCACAGGCGCCGGGCAGGGTTCCGTTCGAAGACGAGGTTGAACATCATCGCCTCGAATCCGAGCCGCTTCGCCTCGGCCAGCGAGTCCTCGAGCAGGCTCCGACCGACGCCTCGGCCTCGCGCCGACTCGGGGACCAGGTATCCCGCGTTGGCGATCCGGCCGGCCCTGCCGCCGAAGTTGGCGCGTACGTAGTAGCAGCCGCCAAAGCGGCCGTCGAGCTCGGCGACCCGGACCACGTCCTTGTCCTCGACCCAGACTCTGCGGGCGTCGGTGAGGGTCAGCCTGCCGGTGGTGGGAAACGAGAGCCCCGCGTCGCTGGCCTCCTGGTAGGCGGCCAGGATCGCCCCGTCGTCCTCGTCCTGGTGCGCGCGAATCGTGGTCATCGCCCGATTGTTGCCTGAAAAGAGGCGTCCGGGGGCGGACGCAGAATCAAGATCTGATGGTCGTCGTGATGGGCATAGACCCGGGCATCGCGAGCACCGGGTTCGGTGTCGTCCGGGTCGCGGGCGGGCGGATGGACGCGGTCGACGCCGGCGTGATCGAGGCGCCGCCGACCGAGGCGCTCGAGGTCCGCCTGGCGCGGATTCACACCGAGCTCGAGCAGCTGGTCGGCTGGCATGCGCCGGCGGCGGTCGCGCTCGAGGACCTCTACTTCGGCAAGAACGTCCGCTCGGCGATCGCGGTCGGCCAGGCGCGCGGGGTGGCGATGCTGGCCGCCGCCCAGCACGAGATTCCGTGCTTCGACTACACGCCGCAGGCGGTGAAGATGGCCGTCTGCGGGAGCGGGGCCGCGGGAAAGCGCCAGGTCCAGCAGATGGTCGGTCGCCTGCTCGGGTTGCCGCGCCCGCCGGAGTCCGACCACGCCGCCGACGCGCTCGCGGTCGCGATCTGCCACTCGGCCCGCCACCGCACCTCTGCGGTGGTTGGGGCGCTCGCGTGATCGCCTCGGTCCGCGGCGAGGTGCTGGTGCGCCGCCCCGATTACGTGGTGATCGAGTCGGGCGGGGTGGGCTACCGGCTCACCGTCTCGGCCGAGACCCTGAAGGCGGTCCCCGCGCGCGGCAAGCAGACGGCGCTTCACGCTCACCTGGTCGCGCGGGACGACTCGTTGTCGCTCTACGGCTTCGGCAGCGAGGAGGAGCGCGACCTCTTCCTGCATCTGACCTCCGTCTCGGGCATCGGGCCGAAGGTGGCGGTGGCGATCCTCTCCGGCGGCAGCCCTCGCGACCTGCTGCGCGCGATCGCCGCCGGCGACGCGAAGCGCTTTCAGGCCGTGCCCGGGGTCGGCAAGCGGACCTCCGAGCGGCTGATCGTCGAACTGCGCGAGAAGGTCGCCGACGAGTTGAGCGAGGGGATCCCGGCCGCCGCGAACGGCGAGGAGAGCGATCCGCGCATCCTCGCCCGCGACGGGCTGGTCGGGCTCGGCTACACGCCCTCGGAGGCCGAGAAGCTGCTCGACGGCGCCGAGGGCGAGACGCCCGAGGACCTGATCGGGGCGGCTCTTCGCCGCGGCGGGGCTAAGGAGGCGGCGTGACGGTCAGGCGCGACCCGGCGATCGGCGCGGACGAGCCACTGGTCGAGGCGCCAGCCGTCGCAGACGAGGAGCTCGACCGCTCGCTGCGCCCCCGCCGGCTGGCCGAGTTCGTAAACCAGGAGCAGGTCACCGGCCAGCTCGAGGTGTTCATCGAGGCCGCGCGCCGGCGGGGCGAATCGCTCGACCATGTCCTGCTCGCGGGGCCTCCCGGGCTGGGGAAGACCTCGCTGGCGCAGATCATCGCCGCCGAGCTCGGGGCGCCGTTCGTGCAGACCGCGGGGCCGGCGCTCGAGCGAAAGGCCGACGTGGCCGCCTTCCTGACGGCGCTCGAGCCGGGCGCGCTGTTCTTCATCGACGAGATCCATCGGATGAATCGCGCGATCGAGGAGACGCTGTATCCGGCGATGGAGGACCGGGCCCTGCCGATCGTGCTCGGGCAGGGGGCGGGGGCGAGGACCGTGACGCTCGACCTGCCGCCGTTCACGCTCGTCGGCGCGACCACGCGGGCCGGGCTTTTGACGACGCCGCTTCGAGATCGCTTCGGCGTCTCGCACCGGCTCGAGCACTACGGCACCGACGATCTCGCGAGAATCGTCGATCGCTCCGCCGGGATCCTCGGGATCGAGATCGAGGCCGGCGGCGAAGGCGAGATCGCACGCCGGTCTCGCGGCACGCCGCGGGTCGCCAACCGGCTCTTGAAGCGCGTGCGCGACTTCGCCGAGGTCCGCGGCGAGGGCGTGATCACGGCCGAGGTTGCCGCCGAGGCGCTCGGATTGCTCGAGGTCGACGCCGCCGGGCTCGACCGCCACGATCGCACCATCCTGGAGACGATCGCGGTCAAGTTCGCCGGCGGCCCGGTGGGCCTTTCCACGCTCGCCGCCGCGGTCGACGAGGAGGGCGACACGATCGAGGACGTCTACGAGCCCTACCTGCTGCAGCAGGGGCTGATCAAGCGAACCCCGCGCGGCCGGGTGATCACCGAGCGCGGCTTCGAGCACCTCGGGCTGCCGGTGCCCGAGCGCGCCGCGTCGCTCTTCTAAATTCGAGCTGAAAGGCGCTCCGCCAACCATCGCTACGCTTCGGGCGTGCCCTTCTTCATCTGCCCGAACTGCGGCAACCGCGAGCTCTCCGGCGAGCGCAGCGGCGGGATCCTCGCCAGGCCGAAGGCGTGCTCGAAGTGCGGCGCTCCGTTCTTGTTCGAGCTACTCGACGACTACTACCCGGCGCCCGACGCGGCGTTCTTCGTCTGCGACCAGGACGCTCGCCTGCTCGACATCGGCCGCAACGGCTTCGAGCTCACGGGCCTCAAGGACGAGCAGGTGATCGGCCGGCCGGTTCAGGAGGTGCTCGGGCTCGAGTGGATCGACGAGGGCGACGGCGGCGAAACCGCCGACGTCGACGGCAACGGCATCAGCGATCCGATCGAGACCACGCTCGAGTGGGGGGTGCGCTCGCTGGGCAAGCGGGTCTCGCTGCACGCCGAAGGTGACCTCCCGGCCGAGGCGGTCGCCGACCTGTTTCCTGCCTACGACGAGGACGGCGGGCTGCTTTTGGTGCTCACCCCGCAGTAGCGTCCGCGGCGAGAGCTCGAACCGATGACCAACCGCCGCCGCAACCTGATCGTGCTCGTCCTCGTGCTCGCCCTGCTGGGCGGGTCGGCGTACGTGATCGCCAACGAGAAGACGGTCCAGGGCCTCGACCTTCGCGGCGGCACCGAGCTCATCTACGAGGGCCGCCCGACGCCACAGGTGCCGGAGGTGACGGAGGCCGACATCAACCGGGCGATCGAGATCATCCGCCAGCGCGTCGACCAGTTCGGCGTCTCCGAGCCGGAGATCAACCGGGTCGGCGCCAACGGGATCGAGGTCGGGCTCCCGGACGTACAGGACACCCAGCGCGCGATCGCACAGATCGGCACCACCGCCCAGCTCTACCTCTACGACTGGGAGGAGAACGTCATCCCGCGGGATCCGGACATCGCCGATCCCACCGAGCGTCCGTATACCCGGCTGATCGACGCGGTCAGGGCGGCGTCGAAGCAAGAGCCCATCTCCGAGGAGCAGTGCGAGGCCCAGGACTGCACCACAAACGGCACCTATTACCTGTTCGACAAGAACACCCTGCAGCCGATCGGGGACCCATCCGACCGCAAGCCCGATCTGTTCGCGAACCTGCCGGGCGAAGAGCAGCCGCCGAACTCGGTGGTGCTCAAGGTGCCGCGGGGCACGGTCGTCGTCGAGGACACCCAGGCGGAGACGAGCTCCACTGCGACCCCTGGGACGGGCCAGTTCTTCGTCCTGCGCGACAGGCCGTCGTTGACCGGCAGCGACATCACCAACCCCGAGCAGAACTTCGACCCGACCACCAACCAGCCGAACGTCACCTTCGAGTTCACCGACGACGGCCGGCAGAAGTTCCAGGACGTCACCCGGGCGATCGCCCAGCGGGGCGCCGATGAGTTCTTCACCGCCACCGGTCAGCCGGGGTCGACCGCGACCCCACAGCAGGCCGAGCAGTTCTCGGGCAGCTTCGCGATCGTCCTCGACGGCGAGGTCGAGTCGCGGCCGATCATCAACTTCGCCGAGAACCCGGACGGGATCGACGGACGCACGGGGGCGCAGATCTCGGGCTCGTTCACCACCCAGGAAGCCCAGGATCTCGCCGAGACGCTGAAGATCGGCGCGCTGCCGATCAAGCTGTCGCTAATCAGCCAGTCGACGGTCTCGGCGACGCTCGGCCAGGAGGCGCTCGACCAGGGGATCAAGGCGGGGCTGATCGGCCTCGGGCTGGTGCTCCTGTTCCTGCTCTTCTACTACCGCTTCCTGGGCATCATCGCCGGGCTGGGGCTGCTCGTCTACGCGGTCTTCTTCCTGGCGATGATCAAGCTGATCCCGATCACGCTGACGCTGCCGGGGATCGCCGGCCTGGTCCTCACGATCGGCGTTGCCGCCGACGCCAACATCGTCATCTTCGAGCGAATCAAGGAGGAGATCCGCCACGGGCGCTCGATCCTGTCGGCGATCTCGGAGGGCTACAAGAAGGGGATCGCGACGATCATCGACGCGAACGTGATCACCCTGCTGACCGCGTTCATCCTCTTCGGCCTCGCGACGGCCGGGGTCAAGGGCTTCGCCTTCACGTTGTTCATCGGCACGGTGGTATCGCTGTTCACCGCGGTGCTGTTCACGCAGGCGGTCCTCGGCCTCTTCGGGCGCACCCGGTTCCTCTCCTCGCCGCGGTTCCTCGGCGCCCGCGAGCGTCGCCACGAGTGGAACTTCGACTTCACCGGCGCGTCGAAGTGGTTCTTCTCGATCTCCGGCGCGATCCTGCGTCATTGGCGCGATCGCCTTCTCGACCAAGGGCTTCAACTTCGGGATCGACTTCGAGTCCGGGACCAAGGTCCAGGCGGCGCTGGCCGAGTCGGCGTCGGCCGACGAGGTCCGCAGCGCGCTCACGGACGCCGGGATCGAGGGCGCGGGCGACGCCACGATCCAGGAGTCGGAGGACCCGAACTTCGGCCAGAACGTGATCCAGATCGAGGGCAAGATCCCGGCCGACCAGACGCAGCGAATCCGGCCGGTCCTCGACGACGCCTTCGGCTTGGCGCAGGACTCGGCCGGCCAGGAGAGCTTCGAGTCGACGAGCGTCGGGCCTTCGTTCGGTGAGGAGATCGCCCGCAAGGCGGTGCTCGCGATCCTCTTCTCGCTGCTCGTGATCTCCGCCTACGTGGCGATCCGGTTCGAGGCCAAGTACGCGGTCCCGGTGCTGATCGCCCTCGTCCACGACATCCTCATCACCGCAGGCATCTACGCGCTCTCGGGCCAGGAGGTCTCGAGCGCCACCGTGGCCGCCTTCCTGACCATCCTCGGCTACTCGATGTACGACACGATCATCGTCTTCGACCGTATCCGCGAGAACGTGCCGCGGATGCCGCGCGCCGCGTTCTCGCAGATCGTCAATCGCTCGATGAGCGAGGTGCTGACCCGGTCGCTGATCACAGGTCTGTCGACCGTGTTCCTGATCGGCTGCCTGCTCGTCTTCGGCGGCGAGACCCTGCGCGACTTCGCCTTCGCGATGATGGTCGGGGTCGCGTCCGGTACCTACTCGTCGATCTTCATCGCTTCGCCGGTGCTGACGGAGTGGAAGGAGCGCGAGCCCGCCTACAGGTCACGCCGGGCGAGGATCGAGGAGGCGATGGGCTACGTGCCCACCTTCCCCGAGCAGAACGTCGTCGCGAAGATCGACGAGGCCGAGCGGCACGCCACCCCGCCGCAGCCCGCCGAGGTCGGCGAGCCGGCGGCGGCCGAGCGCGAGGTCGGGCCCGCGCCCGCGCCGGTGGCGGTCGTCGAGGCGCCGCCCGGGCCCACGCCGGGCGCCGAGCCGGCCCCCGAGCCTCCCGCTGAGCCGGACGGAGCCGACGGCGCCGAGGCGGCGCCGCAGCCCGCGAAGGAGTCTCCGTCGCGAAAGAGGCAATCGCGCCGGCGGCGCAAGCACGGGAGGAGAAGGTAATGGCGGCACTGATCTGGTTCACGACCGGGGTCGCGCTCTGGCACTTCACCGTCTTCCTGCCCGACCGCTTCTGGGGCGGGATCGTCGGCGCGCTGCTCGGCGCCACCGCCGGTGCGATGATCACCGGCGCGATCGGCCAGCTGGTCACCGGCGACTCGATCGGCCAGGCCGACCTGGCGACGATGATCTTCGCGATCCCGGGAACGCTGATCGGGCTGGGGGCCATTTACGCGCTCGGCCTTCGCCAAGAGCGCGAGCTCGGCCAGGCCTAGACAGCTAGCTTCCGAAGTTCCGTCCTCGGGCGGTCCTAGCGTGCGGCGGGTATGCCCGCGGCCGCCAGAGCGTTCCGGCTCGAGCCCTACGACTACCGGGAGGCGCGCGCGCTCGCCGATGCCCTCGGCGTGGCCGAGCCCGTGGCCGTGACCCTGGTTCGTCGCGGCTATCGCACCGTCGAGCAGGCGCGGGCCTTCCTCGACGCCGGCGACGACCACGACCCGTTCCTGTTCGAGGGCATGGCGGCGGTCGTCGACCGGATCGGGGTCGCGGTCTCGACCGGCCGGCGGATCACCGTCCATGGTGACTACGACGTCGACGGCGTCTGCTCGACCGCGATCCTGGTCGACGCGCTGCGGGCGCTGGGCGCCGACTGCGACTGGCTGATCCCGGACCGCCTCGGCGACGGGTACGGCCTCACGACCGCGACCGTCCAGGCGCTCGCCGGGCGCGGCACGGCCCTGCTGATCACCACTGACTGCGGGATCGGCTCGGCCGCCGAGGTCGACGCCGCCGCGGGCCTCGGGCTCGAGGTGATCGTCACCGACCACCACCAACCCTCCGGACGGCTTCCGGATTGCCCGATCCTGCACCCGGTGGTCTCCGGTTACCCATTCGCGGAACTCTGCGGGACCGGGGTCGCCTACAAGCTCGCCGCGGCAATTCGCGGCCCCGAGGCCGTGGCGTCGGATCTCGACCTGGTGGCGCTCGCGACGGTCGCCGACCTGGTACCGCTGCGCGGCGAAAACCGCGCCCTGGTGCGCCGCGGGCTGGCCGAGGCGCGGCGCGCGCGGCGGCCGGGCCTGCGGGCCCTGATGGCCGCGGCCTCGGTGCTCCCCGAGCGGCTCGACGAGGGCGATCTGGCATTCCGCCTCGCCCCGCGGATCAACGCCGCCGGGCGCCTCTACCGCGCCGACGCGGGGGTCGAGCTGATGCTGACAGCAGACGAGGCCCGAGCGGGCGCGATCGCAGGTGAGCTCGAGCGCGCGAATCGGGAGCGTCGCGAGGTCGAGCTGGAACTGGTGCGGTCCGCCGAGGCGCAGCTGCGCTCGCTCCCGGCCGA
The DNA here is from genome assembly GCA_963793775.1 of uncultured Solirubrobacterales bacterium. GTDB lineage: Bacteria > Actinomycetota > Thermoleophilia > Solirubrobacterales > 70-9 > WHSW01. Next base: position 41,016 of record CAWCBM010000023.1, on the reverse strand, counting down.
GCTCGCCGAGGCGCCAGGCGTGGTCGTCGCGGGCGAGGGCTGGCACCCGGGCGTGGTCGGCATCGTCGCCTCCCGCCTCGCCGAGTCGCTGTGGCGGCCGGTGGTCGTGATCGGCCTCGGCGCGGACGGGGCGGGCCGCGGCTCGGGACGGGCCGTGCCCGGCTTCGATCTGCTCGCGGCGCTCACCGAGTGCGACGCGCACCTGTCGCGGTACGGCGGCCACCGCGCCGCTGCCGGGCTCGAGATCGAGGCAGGGGAGATCGAGCCCTTCCGCCGCGCGTTCGCCGAGGCGGCGGGCGCACAGTTCGGCGACGCGCCGCCGGTACGCACCGAGACGGTCGACGCGGTGGTCGGGGGCGAGGCACTCGGCCACGACGTCGCCGAGCAGCTCGCGCGGCTGGGGCCGTTCGGATCGGGCAATCCCGGCGTGCGGCTGCTGGTCCCGGGAGCGAAGCTCGCCGACGTGCGGCGGATGGGGGAGGGAGACCGCCACGCCCGCTTCTCGCTCACCAGCGGCTCGACGCGGGCGCTTGGGGTGGCCTTCGGGGTCAACGGCGAGCTCGACGCCGTGGCCGCCGCGGGGCCGGTCGACGTCTCGCTCGAGCTCGAGCTGAACGAGTGGAACGGCGCGGTCGAGCCGCGGGTGGTGCTGGGCGAGCTCTACCCGGTGAGCAAAGGCGGCCGCGGGAGGCCGGCGACGGGATCGACCCGGTCGGCAACGACGAGTTCTGGCTGCGCATCGAGGCCGAGCTCGGCCTCGACCTCGCCGACTGGCCGCCCACGGCCATCGCCGTCGCAGCCGCCGAGGCCGGCGCCCGCGAGCCTGTGGTCCGCCGTCGCGCCTCGGGCGTCGCCACGATCGCCGCCCTGGCGTCGAGCGGGGCCGGGGTGTTGGTCGTGTGCGCCGATGCGCTGCGCCGGCGTGAGTTGATCGAGCGCGCCGCTCGCCCCGCCCGCTTCGGGGGCGGCGAGTTCGCGATCGTCTCGGGCCGGCTGGGGGATGCGCCGCGGGCGGCGGAGCGGATCCTGGCCGCGGGCTCGGGGGTGATCCTCTCGGACTGGGCGGCGCTCGCGCGCGACCCTTCGCTGCCCGCCCGCTTCGAGCACCTGGTGATCATCGACCCGGCTCCCCACCGGCACCTGGACTCGCTCGCCGCCTCCGGCTCCGGCTACCTGCACCGGGTCGGCGGCCGCGCCGAGGCCGAGTTCGCGCTTCGGGTCCACGCAGAGCAATGGCCGTCCCGGGCGTCGCTTGCGGCCTTGTTCCGCGGCCTGCGCGAGGGCGGCGCCGGCGGTGGGCAGCGGCTGGACGCGGCCGCCGCTCGCGAGCTGCTCTGCGGCGGCGCCCGCAGCCATCCCTTCTCGCCCGAAGTCGCCGCCCGCTCGGCGCGGGTGCTGCGGGAGCTGCGCCTGCTCGACTGGGAGGGCTCCGGCGCGTCACGCTCGCTCGGCGTCGTATCCTCGGGGGGCACGGATCTAGAGCGATCCGAGGCCTTCGTCGCCTACCGTGAACGTTGCGAGGAGGGCAGGCGATTCCTGAGCGAGCAAAGACAGAGCTAGAGCGGACGGCGCCAAACGAGGTGGCGCTCGATCGGCGCGGCCACACGAGGGTCGGCGCCGAGATCGCGCATGGCCCGGCCGCGCCGATCAACGACGTCACCAAGGGGCTCACCGACGAGGAGCGAAAGCTGCTCGGCGACCTGTTCGCCGTCATCGGCGAGCACAGCGACAGCGGCGGCGACGGCGGGCCGGACCGCGACGAGATCGAGCGTGCCTTCGCGTTCGCGTGCGAGCGCCACGCCGACCAGCGGCGCAAGTCGGGCGAGGACTTCATCACCCACCCGGTCGAGGTGGCGAAGGTCTGCGCCGGCCTGCGACTCGACACCGAGACGCTGTGCGCGGCACTGCTTCACGACACGGTCGAGGACACCAGCGCGAGCCTGGACGAGGTCCGCGAGCAGTTCGGCGACACGATCGCCCAGCTCGTCGACGGCGTCACGAAGCTGACCGAGATCACCTTCCAGAGTCGCGACGAGCACCAGGCGGAGAACTACCGCAAGATGATGGTCGCGATGGCCACGGACGTCCGGGTCATCCTGATCAAGCTCGCCGATCGCCTGCACAACATGCGCACGCTCGAGGCGCTGGCGAAGCAGAAGCAGATCGACAAGGCTCGCGAGACCCTGGAGATCTACGCCCCGCTCGCCCACCGGCTCGGGATCCACGCGATCAAATGGGAGCTCGAGGACCTGTCCTTCCAGCGCCTGCACCCGCGCAAGTACGACGAGATCAAGAAGCTCGTCGCCCAGCAGCGCACCGAGCGCGAGCGTTACGTCGCCGAGGCGGGGGAGTTCCTGAGCGGCGAGCTCCGGAAGGTCGGGATCGAGGCCCAGATCTCAGGCCGGGCGAAGCACTTCTACTCGATCTACTCGAAGATGTCCAAGAAGGGCCGCGAGTTCAACGAGATCTACGACCTGACCGCGATGCGGGTGATAGTGGACTCGGTCAAGGACTGCTATGGCGCTGTCGGGATCATCCATTCGCTCTGGAAGCCGCTCCCGGGGCGGTTCAAGGACTTCATCGCGACCCCGAAGCTGAACCTGTACCAGGCGCTGCACACGACCGTGATCGGCCCCGAGGGCAGGCCGCTGGAGATTCAGATCCGGACGCCGGACATGCACGAGACCGCCGAGTACGGGATCGCCGCGCACGTGCTCTACAAGGAGCGCACCGGATCAGCCGAGCAGCGGCGCGCCGACGCCGAGCGCGACAAGATGACGTGGCTGCGCCAGCTGCTCGAGGCCGACGGAGGCGAGGACCCGACCGAGTTCGTCGAAGCGCTGAAGGTCGACCTGTTCGAGGACGAGGTGTTCGTGTTCACGCCCAAGGGCGAGGTCAAGAACCTCTCGGCGGGCTCGACGCCGCTCGACTTTGCCTACGCGGTCCACACCGACGTCGGCCACCGCTGCGTCGGCGCCAAGGTGAACGGAAAGCTCGTTCCGCTGCACTACCAGCTCAAGTCCGGGGACATCGTCGAGGTGCTGACCTCCAAGCAGGAGCGAGGGCCGTCGCGCGACTGGCTGGCGCTGGTCCGGACCACCCGGGCGCGCAACAAGATCCGCGCGTTCTTAAAGCGCGAGCGTCGCGAGGATGCCGAGCGGCGCGGCCGCGAGGAGCTCCAGAAGGCGCTGCGCAAGGCCGGCCTGCCGCCGCAGCGGATCGCCGGCTCGCCGCTGCTCGCCGACGTCACCCGCGAGATGGGCTTCCGCAAGGCCGACGACTTCTACATCGCCCTCGGCCAGGCCAAGATCTCGGCCAAGACCGCGGTCAACAAGGTGATGCAGCGGCTGAAGCTCGGCGAGGGGGTCGAGGGCGACGAGACCGAGTCACGGCTCGCCGGCGTCCTCGAGGGCCGCGACGAGCGCCAGCGGCGGATCACCGAGGCCTCGAGCTACGGGATCAAGGTCGACGGGATCGACGACGTCATGGTCCGGCTGGCGAAGTGCTGCCGCCCAGTCCCCGGCGACGAGATCGTCGGCTACGTCTCGCTCGGCCGCGGGATCACCATCCACCGCGCCGACTGCCGCAACGTCGAGGCGCTGCGCAAGGACCCCGAGCGCTTCACCGACGTCGCCTGGGACGGCGAGAACGAAGCCTCCTATCGCGTCGAGCTCCAGGTCGACGCCTGGGATCGCACCCGCCTGCTCGAGGACCTCTCGCGGACCTTCGCCGAGGCCGGGATCAACATCATCGAGGCGAACTGCACCACCAAGCACCCGATGGTCCGCAACCGGTTCGTGGTCGAGGTCGGCGATTCGCAGCAGCTGAAGGCCGCCGTGAATCGCCTCCGTGGCCTCGACGCGGTCTTCGACGCCTACCGGGTGACGCCGACCGAATAGTCCGCGTTCAGCGCGTCAGCGCGAAATCGATCTGGTTGACGGGCTGGCCCAGGTTGTGGATGAACATCTTTCCGGTCACGGCGCCGCTGAAGTCACCGCTACCGTCGACGACATTCATCGTGTGGTCGCCACGGCCGTTGTTTCCCTTGACCAGCAGGTCGCCGAAGCCACCGATCGAGCCGTCGAAATGGAACAGGACCTTGCAGCGAGCCTTGCGGCTCCGCTCGATGAACACGCAGCGCGCCTTGCTTGAGCCGACTCGGTTGTTGAGGTTGGCCGGGTTGAACAGGAACGTCCTGAAGACGAAGCCGTTCTCGGTCTCGTGACCCCTTTGGTCCTCCGAGACGACGCTGAAGTGGGTGGCGAACGACGCGCCCGAGCCCGCGGGTAGTGCGATCGCCAGTACAGCGACCGCGCCCACGCCGATGGAAGCGGCACGCCGTCGATTGATAACCCTGTTCACGAGACCTCCTTCTTCCCCTTGTTTACGTGTCAACCCTCTCCGATTCGGACCGGCGCGAGTCAAGCCCGGCCGCGCCGGGTAGGTTGGACCGGGTGCGACGCCCCGCGGTCACCGTCGTCGTCCCGTTTCGCGGCCGGCGAGATCACGCCTCTCGGCTGGCGGCGGCCCTGGCGGCCATCGAGCTCGGCCCCGGCGATGAGCTGATCGTCGCCGACAACAGCGAGGACGGATCGGCCGCCGGACCGCTTGCCCGAATCGCCCGAGTCGATCCCGGCGACGGGGGAGCGCTCCTCCTACCACGCCCGCAACGCGGGCGCTCGGGCGGCGGACAACGACTGGCTCCTGTTCGTCGATGCCGACTGCGAGCCGCGCTCCGACCTGCTCGATCGCTATTTCGGCCGAGCCGATTCCCGACGATTGCGGCCTTCTCGCCGGCGCGATCGTCGGCGTCGACGGGCAGTCGTCCCTGCTCGCACGCTATACGCGAGACCGCCGCTTCTACGACGGCGAGCGGGGCCTGGGCGCGAACGGGACGCTCGAGGGCGGCGCCGCTCCGACCGGGAACCTGCTCGTCCGCCGCGCCGTGTTCGAACGGCTCGGCGGCTTCGAGGAGGGAATCCGCTCCGCTGGGGACTTCGACCTCTGCTGGCGCGCGCAGGCGATGGGGTGGAGGCTGCTGCGGCGCCCGGGCGCCTCCGTCGCACACCGTCACCGAGAGGACCTCGCGCTCGTTCCTGGCGATGGTCGCCCGGTACGGCTCGGGCGCGGCGTGGATCAATCGCCGCTATCCGGGCGCCTCTCCGCACTGGGGGTTGATTCCCGGGCTCACCGGTTCCGCGCGCGACATCGCCGTCAACGTGGCTCGCCGCCGACCGACCGAGGCGGTCTACCGGGCGATCGACGCCCTCGGCCTGGTCGCGTACACGGTCGGCTACGCCCGCAGCAACGACGCGCGGTAGCGCACCCGGGGTCAGTCGCCGCGGCGTAGCTGCGCCAGGAGGGCGAGCAGCACCGCCGCAACCAGGGCCTGCTGGGCGATCCGGGTGGCGTCGAAGGCGGGCTTCCAGCGGACGTTTCCGCCCTCGATCACGAACGCGCCCACCGGGCGGGCGCCGAGACCGAAACCGCCGCCGCTTCCGACGGCGCCGCCCTCGCCGTCCTCGCCGGACCCGCCGCCGGCGCCTCCGGCAACCGCCGCAGCCGGGATCACCGTCACCCCGTCTCGCTCGTAGGGCGCTCCGTAGACCCGCTTGACGGTGAGCGCGTCGCGCGCCTTGGAGATCGTCTCCTGGATGTCCATCGGACCCTCCTCGCTTCGATGCCTGGAATCACGCATCATCCCCGCATCGCTTCCTATGAGGTCTATCAGCGCGGCGTCGACCATGCGAAACGGCTGATCGACTCGCGCCAGTACGTGCTCGACAGCGAGTGGGGCGAGGTCCAGCCACGGGCGGCGCAGGAGAACAAGTACCTCGAACGCCACTCCTGGGAGGAGTACGGCGCCTGGCACCTCGGGCTCACCGACGGCCCGCCGGACGACACCAAGGCCCGCTACGCGTTCGTCTACGGCGACTTTCGTCGCCTGCACCGCTCCGGGATCATCGCCGTCCACTACCGCGCCGCCGAATGGCGCCACAAGGAGATCGAGCTCGCGGCGCACGACCTGCTCCAGTACCTGGACCGCAGGGCCGGCTAGGCGAGGGCGACGATCGTCTCCCGAACCCTGGCCGCGATTTCCTCGGCGTGACCGTCGTCCCGGTACTTGGTGCGCGGCCAGAAGAACCCGCGCAGGCCGTCCTTCCGGACCCGGGGGACGACGTGGAAGTGGAGGTGGGGGACGCTCTGGGAGACGACGTTGTTGGCCGCGACGAACGATCCCTGGGCGCCCATCGCGTCGCGGACGGCGACCGAGAGCATGCGGACGTTGCGGAAGTAGGGCTCGATCAGCTCGTCGGGGAGATCGGGGAGGGTCTCGACGTGGTCGCGCGGGACCAGCAGGGTGTGGCCCTCGAACAGCGGCCGGTGGTCGAGGAACCCGACCGAGACCTCGTCCTCGAAAACGATCGGCGCGGCGACCTCGCCGGAGACGATCCGGCAGAAGAGGCAATTAGCGCTGTCAGGCAACGACGGTCAGCGCGCCGGGCTCGATCCCGAGCTCGAGCTCGGTGTGGGCGCCGATGTAGTCGCCGTCGACCTGGATCGGAAACGGGCGCGGCCGTCCCTGGTCGTCCACCGAGGTCGACTCGATGCGCGCCGAGGTGACGTCTTCGAAGTGATCGATCTGGCGGTGGCGCGACGCGCGCAGGCGCTCGGTGAGCACCCGGGCGATGATCGGCCCCATGTCGCGCTGGGCGGCGCGGCGCAGGATCGCCACGGAGAGCGTGCCGTCGTCGATAGCGACCTTCTCGGCCACCCTCACCGGGCGCCCGCCGAAGTACGTGAACGGGTCGGAGTTCTGGGCCAGGACGGTGATCCCCTCGACCGAGCGGTCACCACCTCCAGCCGCATCCGGACCGGGTTTCGCAGGTAGTCGCGGTAGAAGGCCGAGACCGCGACCCAGGTGTAGAAGTAGGGGCCCGCGCGAGCCTTCAGCTTCGGCCGCTGGTCGACGCGCATCGCCGCGGAGGCGTCCAGGCCGCTTCCGCAGGAGAACACGAACCGGCGGCCGTTGGCGATCCCGAGATCGATCTGCCGGGGCACGAACCGGTCGGCCAGGCCGAGCAGGTGCTCGGTCGCGTCGACGACGTCGTTCGGGATCCCGAGCGTGCGGCAGACGACGTTGGTCGAGCCACCCGGGAGCACGGTGACCGGGACCCCGGTGCCGGCGAGCCCGTTGGCGACCTCGTTCAGGGTGCCATCCCCGCCGAAGGCGACGACGACGTCGTAGCCACCGTCGCGAGCCTCGATCCCGATCTCGGTGGCGTGGTTCTGCGCCTCGGTGGTGACGGCCTCGACCTCGTACCGGCCCTGAAGCGCGTAGACGACCAGGTTCTTCAGCCGGTCGGAGACCGTGGTCGCGTACGGGTTGACGATGATCAGCATCCGCTTCTTGGCGGCCTGCGGACGCTCCGGAGCGCCGTTGCTCGACGCCTGCGCGGCGGGAGTGGCGGTGGCGCTCACGGCGGGATCGTAGCTTCGAGGTCCGGCTCGACGCCGGTGGACTCGAAGCGCACAACTTCGCCGTCGGCCACCTCGCGCACAGCGCCGGCGTCGATCAGCAGATCGACGTGGCCGACGACCTCCGAGAGGGTCAGGAATGCCTGGGTCACGGCGACGTTCCCCCACAGCTCCTGGGCGAGCTCGTACGCGGTCCGTGGTCGCTCGGCGATCAGCGACTGAAGCTTGGCCGCCCGGCGGCGGTGCATCGCAAAGCGCTCGTCGATCAGCGCCACGTGGTCGGTGATCGGCTCTCCGTGACCGGGGAGCAGGATCTCCGCCGGCAGCTCACGGGTGCGGGCCAGCGAGCGCAGGTAGGTGACCAGCGCCTTCGGGCGTCGGTCGGATCCGTCGAGCGGCCGCGAGAGCAGCGGGTTCGAGGAGATGTGGGCGATCAGGTGGTCGGCGCAGAGCAGGATCCGGCGCTCGGCGTCCCAGAAGACGGTGTCGGACGGGCTGTGGCCCGGCCGATGCTGGACCTCGAGCGCGCGATCGCCGAACTCCATCACCTCGCCGTCGGCGAGCGGCCGCGTCACCTTTGCCGCCGAGCCCCAGCCGCGAAAGCTCGCCGAGACGCTTCGCAGGGCCGCCACCACCTCCTCCGGGATCCCGTAGCGGAGCATCAGGCCGGCGGCGAAGGCGTCGTCGCGGGCGGTGTCCGTCCCGTAGCTCTCGACGAACGGGGCAACGACGTCGATCGCGGCGACGTCGGCGCCGGAGTGCGAGGCGAGGATCTCGACCAGGCCGAGGTGATCGATGTGCTGGTGGGTGATCACGATCAGCTCGAGGTCCTCGATCGCGTAACCGCGCTCTGAGAGTTGCTGGGAGAGCTCGTCGAGCGACTTTCCGGAGTTCGGCCCCGTGTCGACCAGGGTCAGCGGCGAGTCCTCGACCAGGTAACAGTTGACGCGCCCGACCGCGAATGGGGTCGGGATCGTCAGTCGATGAATCCCCGCCTCCCGGGCGCGCGCGAGCGCCTCGTCGGGCGTCACGAGCGAATCAGGTCGAGGACCTCGTCGCGCCGGCGCTCCATGTCCTCCCGGGAGACCAGCGATTCGAGGTTCAGTCGCAGCAGCGGCTCTGTGTTCGAGGGGCGGACGTTGAAGTGCCAGTCGGGGTAGTCGACCGAGACGCCATCGAGCCAGTCGAGGTCCGCGTCGGAGTAGCGGTCGGCGATCTCCCGCATCTTCGCCTCTTGGTCGGCGACCTCGGAGTTGATCTCGCCGGAGATGAAGTAGCGCGAGCGGAACGACTCGACCAGCTCCGCGAGCGAGCGCTCCTGAGTCGAGAGCAGCTCCAGCACCATCAGCGCCGGGATCGTGCCGGAGTCGGCGCACCAGAAGTCACGGAAGTAGTAGTGGCCCGAGACCTCGCCGCCGAAGGCCCCGTCGTGCTCCCGCATCCCGATCTTGAAGAACGCATGTCCGACGCGGTTGCGAAACGGGGTTCCGCCGTCGGCCCTGACGGTGTCCGGAACCGCCCGGCTGGCGCGGACGTCGTAGAGGACCGCGGCGCCCGGGTGCTTGGCCAGCACCCGGCCGGCGAGCAGGGCGGTGAGGAAGTCTCCGTCGACGAACGTGCCCGCGTGGTCGATGAAGAAGCAGCGGTCGGCGTCGCCGTCCCACGCGATCCCAAGGTCGGCGCGCTCGTCCAGGACGCGCTGGACGATCGCGCGGCGATTCTCCTCCAGTAGGGGGTTCGGCCCGATCTCGGGGAAGTCACCGTCGGCGACCCAGTTCGACTCGATCAGGTCGAGGCCGAGGCGGTCGAGCAGCGGGCCAACCATCGGCACCGCCATTCCGTGCGCGCCGTCGACCACCACCCGGAACGGCTTGACGACGCTCGCGTCGATCAGCGACAGCACGTGCTCGTGAAAGCCGTCGTAGACGTCGACGGCCTCGACCGATCCCCCGCCGGGTGGCTCCGGCATTCCGGCGAGCACCAGGTCGCGGATCTCGCCGATCCCGGCGTCCCCTGAGAGCGCCAGCGCGCCCTCGCGGACGAACTTAACCCCGCTGTAGCCCTTCGGGTTGTGCGACGGGGTCACCATCGTGCCCCCGTCGAGCTCCCGCGAGCCGACGAGGTAGTAGAGCATCTCGGTGGCGATCATCCCGGCGTCGAGCACGCTCGCTCCCTCGGCCACCAGCCCGTCGCGCACGGCGCCGGCGAGCTCCGGCGCCTCGCGCCGCATGTCGCGGCCGAGGCCGATTCGCAGCTCGTCCGCCGGCTTGCCGCGCAGATCGCCCAAGACGCGGGCGAAGGCACGCCCGAGGGCGTGGGCAACCTCGGCATCCAACTGCTTGCCGTAGAGGCCGCGGACGTCGTAGGCCTTGAAGATCCCGGGGTCGACGTTCACGAGAACCGCTCCCGCAGCGCGGCGTAGGATCCTCGAGCGACTGTGGCAGTACCCGGGTGTCGCCGAGCACCGACATGAAGTTGGTGTCCCCGCCCCACCGGGGGACGACGTGCATGTGGATGTGGTGCTCGACGCCGGCCCCGGCAACCCGCCCCTGGTTGAACCCGACGTTGTAGCCCTGAGGGGAGTAGACCTCGTCGAGCCCGCGGATGCCGCGCTGAGCGAGCGACATCATTTCCGCGATCGTGTCCAGGTCGACGTCCTCGAGCGCCGCGACGTGCTCGTACGGGGCGATCATCAGGTGCCCGTTGGTGTACGGGAACAGGTTCAGGATCACGAAGGAGCGCTCGCCCCGATGGACGATCAGGTTCTCTGCGTCCTCATCGGAGGCCGCCTTGGCGCAGAAGACGCATGCTTGCTCGACGTCCTTGGCGGCGTCCTTCACGTAGGCGAGGCGCCAGGGCGCCCAGATCCGCTGGTTGGCCACACCTTCGATCCTACGCATCCACGCATGGATTCAGCCGTGAACGGAGGGTCACTCAGGCGCAGTCGAGGTCACTTCCGTACCCAAGCCGTACCCATGGGCCGTACCTACGGTCTGAAGGCGGACCGCGCTCCCCGCGCCTCGCACGTCTACGAGACGGGGGAGCCGTTCGTCCGCACCCGTCTAAGCCCGTAGGACGCCGCCGCGCCCCGAGGGCGCCGAGAACTTCCAGGCGGCGCCGCACGCGCCCACCATCGCAGGTTTGTAGAGCGGCCCTCGGCGGCCGTGGGCTCGCCTGCGATGCAGTGACAAGGCCGAGGCCAACCGCGAGATAGCTCGAGGCGGTTCATTCGAGACCGTCGTGAGGGGCACGTCGAAGTGTGTACGCATCCACAAGCCACCGCTACTCCGACAGTCCGGCGGCTTTGGGCAACCTGGCCGATCCGGCCTCGTGAGCGATTGGAGTTGTTCAGCGGGGCCAGCAGAACACTTCGACTCGAATCCCATCGGGGTCGAATGCGAAGAACGCGTAGTAACCGGGCACGTCGCGATCCTCCTCGGGCGGGAAGTGAACGCTCGCGCCGCTCGACAGGCATCGTGCATGCGCCTCATCAACCTCCTCTTGCCGGTCAACTTCGACGGCGAAGTGCTCCACGCCAACGCCGTAGTAGCGGTGAGCGCCGCCATCCGCCGGTCGGAGCCCGAGCCCATCGAGCCGGTGGTCGCCTCCTTGATTGCAAGGTAGACGACCTCCTCGGTCCCTCGATAGGTCGGATACCGGACCTCTCCGCCCAGCCCAGCGGCCCGAGCAGCTCGAGGTAAAAGGCGAGCGACCGCTCAACGTCGGCGACGGCCAAATCGACGTGGTGTATTCCTCGCGCTGGCATCGTCCAGTAGCGCTAACTCGCCTACTCCCGCAGCCCGGCGGCTTGGAGGGCCGTTCCGAGATCCTTGCCCCACTCGAATCGGGTGATTCTGCCCTCTCGGAGACCCCAGGTATGGGCCTCCTCCTGCACAAGCTCGCTTTCGCTTCCTCGGCTGCGCGTGTACCAGGTCACGGCGGCAACCACGCTGTCGCCACAGTCGAAGAGCTCGTGGAGCTCATGTCGGGAGTTCTCCCAGACCTCGGCGAAGGCGCGCATCGCTCGAACCACCTCGGCGGGTCCACGGCGTACACCCGGTTCGACTGCATACTGGGGATTGACGTATTCGACGCCCGGGGTGACCAGCTCGAGGAGCCATTTTCCAGGATCCCGATCGATCAGCCCCTCGTCGTAGATGCGCCGCACGATCTCCACGTTCTCCTCCGACATCGCCTACTCCGACAGCCCGGCGGCCTGGAGGGCCGCGTCGCGATCAGGGAACGGCTCGATCCGGATGATGAAGCCATTCTGGTGGGTCGTCAGCTGGGCCCACGATTGCCGAATCTCGACGCCGCTCTTCCTGCCCGTCGCCAGTGCTTCGACGACGGCAACTACTTCATCCCCGCAGTCGACGAGTTCCTTGACCTCGACTTGCAAGGTTCCCCCGAAGGCCTCCTCGAGATCCGACCACATCTGCACCAGAGCGCCGGGACCGCGGTGGGTCTTCCATTCAACCGCGCTCAGGTGCGCGTGCAACTCGGCTTCAGGATGGACGCAGGCCGCTGCTTCCCGGAACTCGCCGCGATTGAACGCGGCAAACGATGCTCGCACCTGCTCCACGTTCTCGCGGGACATCGCCTACTCCTGAAGCCCCGCGGCTTCGAGGGCTTCGGACTCGGTCAGGCAGACACGCACCCAGACCACCTTGCTGTTGCGCCACCTCATCGGTTGCCAGACGGGGTCGATCAGGGGAATTCCCTCCCGGCCACTATGACCCCAACCGTTGAAGTGGCTCAGCGTCACGTCGCCGAGATCGCGCATTTCCTCAATCTCGATCTGGTAGTCGGGAAAAGTGCCGAGGAAGTCCTCCCACCAGCGGCGCATTCCCTCGTGGCCGTGATAGCCGCCCTCGATTGCCACAAGCCGCGACTCCATCTCAATCTCCTTGTCCATGAAGGCAAGGAACGCGTCCCAGTCGCGCCGATTGAACGCGTCGTACGCCGTCCGCGCAAGCTGAACGTTCTCCTCAGACATCGCCTACTCCGACAGTCCGGCGGCCTCAAGCGCAGAGGCCTTATCGGAGTACATCTCCCAGCGGATGATCCGGCCTCGGCGAAAGGTCCATATCTGCGCCCAATGCTGGTCGAATGGAGCGCCGCTGGTCTTTCCACGGCCTTGCTCGTGCACCACAACGACGACGCTCGATCCTGCATCTATGAGCTCGTCTGCATCAAGGCGGTAGTCGGTCCAAGTGCCCCAGTAGTGGCGGGAAGCCTCGACGACCGCGTCGCGCCCGACGTAGACGCGGTCAAAGTCCAAGATTGGATAGTCGCCAAAGTCCCAGACGACGTCCTCATCAAGCAGCGCCCAGAACGCCTCGGCGCTTTGAACTCCGCGTCGAACCAGCTCCACGTTCTCCTGCGACATCGCAACGGAGTATCTCGCGGCCCCTGGGGGACGACCTCGATGCGCCGTCTCTGGACCTTGCAAGGCCGCACTTCAGCGTCGTCAGGAAGACCGTCAGGTTTCACCAGGACGGCGACTCGTTCACGTTCAGACAGGTGCTGCTGAAACCCGGCCAATCCCAGCAACCAGGTGGGCTGGGACAAGGGTCGTTCGATGCGGCGAGCGCGGTCAGAAGCAAGGTCGTGAACGACGCCCTCAACAGTCGCACCAGCCTGGTGAGCTTCTCGCTCACCCGCTAGGCGTCGCTTTGCTCGCTAGAGCCAGCGGCGGCTGCGGAAGTAGGCGAGCATCGCGACCAGCAGCGCCACCATCGACGCGACGATGATCCAGAACGCGGTCTCGTCGCCCTCGCCGGGGACGCCGACGTTCATCCCCCAGAGGCTCGCGATCAGGGTCAGCGGCAGGATGATCGACGCTGAACGCGGTCAGCACCCGCAGGATGTCGTTGACGCGATGGGAGATGTACGACTCGTTGGTCTCCTCGAGCGCCTCGACGACCTCCTTGTAGTTCTCGAGCATGTCCCAGATCCGCTCGTGGGCGTCGCCGATGTCGTCGAAGTAGATCTCGAGGTCGCCGCCCTCGGGGGCGAGGAACGGCTGCTTGAGCTTCTCGAGGTCACGCAGCACGGTCCGCTGCGGGCGGATCACCTTGCGGAAGTTGATGATCTCCTGCTTGGCGTTGGAGATGTCGCGGACGATGTCCTCGGACCGGCCCTCGAAGATCTCGTCCTCGAGCGCGTCGAGCTTGTTGCCGATCTTGCGCAGCATCGGGAAGCAGTAGTCGAAGGCGTCGTCGACGATCCGGTAGAGCAGGTAGCCCGAGCCGCGGGAGAAGAGCTGCTCGCGCAGGTCCTCCTTCTGCCGGCAGCGCTCGAACAGGTACTCGACCGGCTGCAGCGGGGTGTTGGGGATCGTGACCAGGTAGTCGGGGCCGACGAAGATGTCGAGCTCGCCGGCGTTCAGCCGCTTCGACCTGCCGGTCGAAGACCGGGAAGTGAAGGACGATGAACAGGTAGTCCGGGTAATCGTCGATCTTCGGCCGCTGGTTGCGCGACAGCACGTCCTCGAAGTCGAGGGCGTGGAAGTCGAACTGCTCCTCGAGCCACGCGGTCTCGATCGGCGTCGGGCGCTCGATGTTGACCCAGCGCAGGCCGGAGCCCTGCGACGGTCTCTACTCGGGGCTGGCGCTCGCGCGGCTCAGCCGGCGCGGAGCGAGCTCCGCGGCGCGGGAATGCCGGCGCAGCCTCGGCTTCGGAAGGCTCGGCATCGGGGCTGTCTCGCTCGTCTCGATCATCGCTCCGGCACAAGAGTACGCGACCGGCCGAGGCCGGGGCGGAAGTTAAGTTGCGCGCCATTGCGGGCTGATATATTGCGCCGCCACATAACCGCTGCATCCAGAGGGGTGGAGGGACTGGCCCGATGAAGCCCCGGCAACCACCGAAGGTCGCAAGACCGGAGAAAGGTGCCAATTCCAGCAGGCGCGGAGCCTGGGAGATGTGAGTGGACGTCCGATCCGGACCTCTGCTCGCACAAGCAGAGGTCTTTTTCGTCGAGCCAGACACGTTAGGAGTGGATCGGATGGGCACATTGCAAGGTCTTCGGTGCAAGGAGTGCGGCACCCAGTACGCGCTCGAGGCGAGCTACGTCTGCGACCAGTGCTTCGGGCCGCTCGAGGTGGCCTACGACTTCAGCGGGGTCGAGCCGGCAGAGGCCAAGCGAAAGATCCAGGCCGGGCCGGCGGGCATCTGGCGCTACGCGGACTTCCTGCCCTTCAGCGAGCGCCCGCGCGACCCGCTCCAGCCGGGCCTGACGCCGCTCGTACGCGCCGACCGGCTCGCCGAGCGCCTCGGCCTGGGCGAGGTCTGGGTCAAGAACGACGCCGCCAATCCCACCCACTCGTTCAAGGACCGGGTGGTCGCCGTTGCGATCGCCAAGGCGAAGGAGCTCGGCTTCGACACCGTCGCCTGCGCCTCGACCGGCAACCTTGCCAACGCGGTCGCCGCCCACGCCGCCGCCGCCGGCCTGGACTCCTACGTGTTCGTCCCGGCCGACCTCGAGGAGCAGAAGCTGCTCGCCACGGGGGTCTATGGCACGCGCCTGGTGGGGGTCAAGGGGAACTACGACGACGTCAACCGGCTCTGCACCCAGCTCGCCGACGAGCGCCCGTGGGCGTTCGTCAACGTGAACCTGCGCCCGTACTACGCCGAGGGCTCGAAGACGATCGCCTACGAGACCGTCGAACAGCTCGGCTGGGCGCTTCCGGACCGGGTCGTCTGCCCGATCGCGTCCGGATCGCTGTTCACCAAGATCGGGCTTGGTTTCGCCGAGTGGATCGAGCTCGGCCTGGCGGAGGGCGAGCTGCCGACGTTCAACGGGGCACAGGCCGAGGGCTGCAACCCGGTCGCCGAGGCGTACGAGGCCGGCTGGGAGGTCTGCAAGCCCCAGCGGCCCCAGACGATCGCCAAGAGCCTGGCGATCGGCAACCCGGCCGACGGGCCCTATGCGCTCGAGCTCGCGCGCAGCACGGGCGGGGCCGTGACCGCCGTCAGCGACGACGAGATCCGCGACGGGATCCGGCTGCTCGCCGAGACCACCGGGATCTTCACCGAGACCGCGGGCGGCGTGACCACCGCGACGCTGGCGAAGCTGGCCGAATCCGGTGCGATCGGCACCGACGAGCGGGTCGTGGTCGTGATCACCGGGGAGGGGCTGAAGACGCTCGACGCCGTCCGGGACGGCTTCGAGATCGAGGAGATCGAACCCTCCGTTGACGCGTTCGTCGATCGGGTGGAGCGGCCCACGCCCACAACCGCTCGCTGACGGAAGCGTCTCGTTTAGATTTCCGCCCCCATGGCGGTGACGGTCAAGATCCCAGCCCAGCTTCGGCTCGCGACGGGTGGCGAGGAGGAGGTCGAGGTCGACGGCGAGACGGTCGGCGAGGCGCTCGACGCGGTCTTCGACGCGCACGCCGAGCTGCGCGAGCGGATCACCGAGGACGGCACCCTGCGCCGGTTCGTCAACGTGTACGTCTCCGGCGAGGACATCCGCTTTCAGGATGGCCTCGACACCCAGGTGTCCGACGGCGACGAGGTGACCATCCTCCCGGCGGTCGCCGGTGGCCGATAGCCCTGCGGCCGCAGGGACGCCCGGTAGCGATCCTCTGCGGCGGTCGGGGAACGCGGCTTCAGGAGCACACGCACGCGATTCCCAAGGCCCTGGTCGAAATCGGCGGCAAGCCGATCCTCTGGCACGTGATCAGGATCTACGCCGCGCCAGGGCTTTCGCCGCTTCTTGCTCCTGACCGGCTATCTCGGTGACCAGATCGAGGCCTTCGCGGCCGCCGAGCGCTGGCCGGAGGCTGTCGAGATCGAGTGCGTCGACACCGGCCTCGACACGCCTACCGGAGGGCGCGTGGCGCTGCCGCGGACAGGCTCTCCTCGTCGCCTTCTGCCTCACCTACTCCGATGGGCTCGCCGACATCGACCTGGCGGCCGAGCTCGAGTTCCACAGCCGGCGCGAGGCGGTGGCGACCATGACCGTCGTGCGCCCCCACAGCCAGTGGGGGATCGCGCTTATCGACGGGTCCGAGCGGATCACCGGCTTCAAGGAGAAGCCGCGGCTGGACTACTGGATCAACGGCGGCTTCTTCGTCTGCGCGCCGGCCTTCCTGGAGTCGGTCGACGCGGACAGCGTGCTCGAGCGCGACGCCGCTGGAGACGCTGGCCGCGAGATCCGAGCTGGCCGCCTACCGCCACGAAGGCTTCTGGGAGTGCATGGACACCTACAAGGACGCGGTCATCCTCAACGACCTCTGGAGCTCTGACTCGCCGCCGTGGGCGGTGTGGCAGCGGCAGGGGGCGGGGGTGTAGTTGAGCGTTTCGCTGGTCACCGGCGGTCGCGGGTTCGTCGGCGGCTGGCTCGCGAAGGCGCTGATCGAGAGGGGCGACCGGGTCGTCTCCTTCGATCGACGCCGGACCACCGAACAGCCGTCCGCGATCGGAATGCTCGGAATCGAGGACGAGCTGGTCCAGGTCGAGGGCGACCTCACCGACGCCGAGGCCGTCGCCCGGGCGATCACGGACCACGGAGTGCGGACGATCTTCCACCTCGCTGCCGAGACGATCGTCGGGACCGTCCAGCGGTCGCCCGTCGGGGCGTTCGAGTCAAACGTCCGCGGCACCTGGACCGTGCTCGAGGCGGCGCGGGGCCACGGCGTCGAGGGAGTCGTGTTCGCGTCGTCCGACAAGGCGTACGGAGCGCACGAGCGGCTTCCGTACGAGGAGAACTTCGCGCTGCAACCGACCGCGCCGTATGAGGCATCGAAGGCGGCGGCCGACCTGATCGCACGCAGCTACTGGACCTCGTACGGCCTGCCGGTGGCGGTGACCAGGTTCGCGAACGTCTACGGCGGCGGGGACCTCAACTTCGCGCGCCTGATCCCCGAGGCCGTGAGCGCGGCGATCGCCGGCCGCCCTCCGGTGCTGCGCTCCGACGGATCGCCGGAGCGCGACTTCCTCTACGTCGAGGACGCCGCGGCGGCCTACCTGGCGATCGCAGACGCCCTGGACCGCCCGGAGGTCAGGGGAGAGGCCTTCAACTGCGGCGGCGGCAGGCCGTACGCCGTCCGCGAGGTGGTGGAGCTGATCGCCAGGCTCTCCGAGACCGGGGTCGAGCCCGAGATCCGCGGCAGCGGCAATCCCTCCGGGGAGATCGACCGCCAGTACGTCGACCCTCGGAAGCTGCGCCGACTCGTGGGCTTCCGGCCCGAGGTCGAGCTCGAGGAGGGACTTCGGCGGACCATCGCCTGGTACCGCGAGCACCCCGAGGCGCTTGCCCCGGCGTCCGCCTGAACGCTGCGCTGCAAGCCGGATAAGCGCTGTAGCGACGCAGGAGCGCCTCGCCGGGTGCCGTAAGGCGGGGGAGGGTAACTCGAACGAAAGGACCGTCCGATGCTCGCATGGCGTCGCGCGGGGGGATCGCGTAGGTATGCGGCGCTCGCCGCGCTGCTCGGATCGACCGGCGTGCTGGCGCTCGCGGCGCCGACCCCGGCTTCGGCAGCGCTTGCCCACGTGGTCACCCCGGGTGAGTCGCTGTGGTCGATCGCGGCGGCGAACAACCTGACCACGCGAACGGTCGCCGTCTACAACGGCCTGGCCGAGGACACGGTGTTGATCGTCGGCCAGACGGTCCAGGTGCCCACCGTCGACGAGGGTGCCGCGGCGCTGGCCAACGCCGGGATCACGCCGGGCACCGAGACGACCACGACCTCTTCCGGCGTCTCACACGTCGTCCAGACGGGCGAGAGCCTGTGGTCGATCGCGGTGGCGAACGGGATCAGCGTCTCGACCCTGGCCGCCGCCAACGGGCTCTCCGAGGACGCATACCTGTACACCGGCGACACGCTCCAGGTGCCGAGCGCCACCACGACCAGCACCACCAGCTCGGCGCCCGCGTCGGGCCTGGCGCCGATCTACTCGCCCTCCGGCGACCTCTACCTGACCCCGGCCGCCGCCGCCTCCTGGAATCAGATGCGCGAGGCGTCGCTGTCGCAGTACGGGATCGACCTCTACCCGGGCGGGCCGCTGTCGGCGTACCGCACCTACGAGGAGCAGTCCTACCTCTACAACCTCTACCTCTCGGGCCAGGGAGCGCCGGCGAACCCTCCCGGCAGCTCTACCCACAACCTCGGGATCGCCGTCGACGTCCCCGATGAGTCGATGCGAAGCGTGATCGACGAGATCGGCGGCGCCTACGGCTGGTGGGGGACGATCCCGAGCGAGTGGTGGCACGTCCAATACGGCGGGTGACCCGCCCGCCCGCCGGGCGCGCTTCGGTCAGCCGCCGCCGTAGACGACGACCAGGTCCGTGATCACGCCGACCATGAATCCCGCGGCGACGAGCCAGAGCCCGAGCTCGCGATGGCCGAAGCGGCGCATGCCGTTCCAGACCTCGCCGATCACGTAGAGGATGGCGCCGCCGGCGAGCCCGTAGAAGGCGAGCTCGAGCGGCTCGGAGTTGACGCCGTAGCCCAGCATCGCGCCGAGGAAGACGGGGCCGCCGCCAATCAGGCCGGCGAGCGCGAGCCAGCGCCACGAGGGCCGGACGTCGCCGAGCGGCCCGATGATCCCGAACCCCTCCGTGGCGTTGTGAAGGGCGAAGCCGATGACCAGGACGGTCGCCAGAGCGATCTCGCCGGTGCTCGCTGAGACCCCGATCGCGAGGCCCTCGGCGAAGTTGTGCAGGCCGATCGCGGCAGCGATCGTCATCCCGACTTGAAGCGCGCGCCGCCGGGCACCCTCCGCTTCGGCGGTCAGGCGCTCGGCGTCCTCGACCGTGAGCGCGTCGACCGCGCCACCGGCGATCGGAGGCGGGGTCGACTTGCTGCGCCGCAGGTAGCGCTCGGTCGTCGCCAGGCCGGCGCTGCCGGCGGCGAAGCCGACGCCCAGCAGTGCCACCAGGCCGATCGCCTCGCCGATCCCCTGCTCACCTTCCTTGAACGCCTCGACCGGCTCCTCGACGATCTCCAGGGCGTGCTCGAAGATGTCGGCGAACAGGAACGCCAGCACGCCCACGGCGAACATCGCCAGGCCGACCCGCGCGCGAGGACTGAGGATCTGAAGCCGCCCGAACGGGAGGCCGAGGAAGATGGTGAAGCCGGCGAGCGCCCCCAGGAGCACGGTCTCGGCGAATGACAAGCTTTCCTCCTGACGGGGGTTGGGGGCAGGTTAGGGTAGCCTAATAGGGTCGCCGAAGGGTCTCTAACGAGTTCGTAAAACCTGCCTCGGCGGGCTTGAAAACCGGCCGGCCGCGAGCATCATTGGATCTTGACCCGATCCAAGGAGGTCCGATGTCACCGGTCGTAGTCGTCGGGTTCGGCGCCCTCGACGCCGCGCTCCTCACGCAGGCCATCTACGCCTACCGGGACCTGACCCGCCCGGAGAGAAAGCAAGCGCGTCGAGCTCGAGAAGCAGGGCTCGGAGTAGCGCGCCCGGCAGGATTCGAACCTGCGACTTCCGCCTCCGGAGGGCGGCGCTCTATCCACTGAGCTACGGGCGCTCGCGCTCAGGTTAGTGGCGATTGCAGCCTTGACCCCCCTATGGGGCGTAGAAAGCTGCACTCGCCTCGCTTACCCTGCGGCCCGTGGACATGGACGTGGTCTTCTTCGGGACAGGCGGGTCGGTGCCGACGGCTCGCCGGAACACGGCCTGCGTGCTCGCCCGCGTGGGCGGCGAGCGGCTGTTGTTCGACTGCGGCGAGGGCTCTCAGCGCCAGATGCAGCAGTCGACCGGGCTCGTCCAGGTCGACGAGATCTACCTGACCCACTACCACGCCGACCACTACCTCGGCGTCCCCGGGCTGCTGAAGACCTATGACCTGAACGGCCGCGAGCGCGGGCTTCGGGTGATCGGCCCGCCGGGCATCTTCGACCTCTTCAAGGCGCTGGGGCGGATCTTCGGCAAGCTCGGCTACGAGGTCGAGTTGATCGAGCTCGAGCCGGGCGAGGCGGTGCGGCACGACGGCTACGAGGTGCGCTGCTTTCCGGTCGAGCACCGGATGACGGCCTACGGGTACGCCCTGGTCGAGGACGAGCGCCCGGGCCACCTCGACCCGGAGGCCGCGGCTCGGCTCGGCGTCACCCACGGCCCCGACCTCGGGCGCCTGCAGCGCGGCGAGGCGGTCGAGGGTTCCGCCGGGCCGGTGAGGCCGTCGGACGTGATGGGGGACGCGCGGACCGGCCGCAAGGTCGTCGTCACCGGCGACACCGCGCCCTCGGAGATGACGCGGCTGGCCGCTCACGAGGCGCAGCTCCTCATCCACGACGGCAGCTTCGCCGTCGAGGAGACGCAGCGGGCGGCCGAGACCGGCCACTCGACCGCCCGCCACGCGGCCGAGCTCGCCCGGGAAGCCGATGTCGAGCTGCTCGCGATCGTTCACGTCTCCTCGCGCTACGACGTTCGCTCGGTGCTCGACGAGGCGCGCGAAGTGCTTCCGAACACGATCGCGCCCCGCGACTTCGACGTCGTCGAAATCCCGTTTCCCGAGCGGGGCGACCCGCGGCTCATCGAGGGCGGGGCCCGGCAAGCGCCGGAACCCGCGCCGGCGCCGGGCTGAGCTCCCCGGCCGCGCACTCATCCTGGTTTCACGGCCCTTTCAGGGCCGTTTCACCGGCCCTTCCTACGGTGGCCGCACCGTTCAACGAGGAGGGACCTGATGACCAGCTTCAAGCACGCACTGCCCGGTGCCGCGCTTCTGATCGCGCTCGCGGCCCCGACCGGAGGCTGCGGCGACGACAGCCCCGGCGCGAGCTCGGCCGCGCCCGCCACGATTCCGCAGCCCTCTCGGGCTCAACTCGCCGCGGCGGGCCTGGCGAAGTTGCCGCTGGCCCCCGAGAGCGAACGCGTGGACATCACCGCCCCGACGTTCTCGAACCCGACCTCGATCACCAACCCGCTGTTTCCGATCAGCGAGCTGGACTCGACGGTGCTCAGCGGGCGCGTCGACGGCAAGCCGTTTCACACCGAGACCACGCTCCTGCCCCAGAACCGCTTCATCGAGTGGGCCGACGGGCAGGTCACGGAGACCCGCATCTCGCAGTACATGGCCTTCCTCGACGGTCGCCTCCAGGAGGCGGCGCTCGACTACTACGCGCAGGCCGACGACGGCTCGGTCTGGTACCTCGGCGAGGACGTCTACGACTACGGCCCTGAGGGGACGGTCAACGCGACCGAGGGCACGTGGCTCGCCGGGCGCGATGGGCCGCCGGAGATGATCATGCCGGCCGACCCGCGGGTCGGCGACGTGCACCGCGCCGAGAACATCCCGGCGATCGCCTTCGAGGAGGTCGAGATCAAGGCGATCAACCGGACCTTCGACGGCCCCACGGGGCCGGTGCCCGGCGGGTTGGTCGGTCACGAGCTCCACGACGACGGCAGCTACAGCGACAAGCGGTTCGCGCCCGGCTACGGCGAGTTCTTCACCGCGAGCGGCGGCGACGTCGAGGCGATGGCGCTGGCGGTCCCGACCGACGCGCTCGAGGTCCCGACCCCGCCCGAGCTCGAGGCGATCGCCGTCGCCGGCGACCACGCCTTCGCCTCGGCCGGGTCCGGCGACTGGGCCTCGGTCGGCGACGCCGCTGCGAGCGCGCGGGAGTCCTGGGCTGCATATCGAGGCCAGGAGCCCGTCCCGCCCCGGCTTGCGCCGGAGATGGAGCGCGCGATTCGCTCGCTCGAGCGGGCGGCCGCGGCGAGGCGGAAAGCCGCAGCCGAGTCGGCGTCGATCCAGGTCTCGCGCTCGGCGCTCGACCTCGAGCTGCGCTACCGCGCGCCGGGCGAAGTCGATCTGGAGCGGTTCGAGCTCTGGGCGCGCCAGCTCATCGCCGACGTCGACGGCCGCGACCTCGGCGGAGCCGCCGGCGACGTCGCGACCATGGTCTGGGTCCGCGATCGCTTCGCGCACATCCTCGAGCCGGCCGACCTGACCAGCGTCGACGCCGACCTGCTCGAGCTGCGCGGCGCCGCGGTCGACCTCGACCCGAAGGCGCTGCGAGACGGAGCCGAGCGGTTGCGCCGGACGCTCGCCCGGGTGCAGGCCCAGATCTGAGTCGCCGCGGCCGTGCGTCGGCTCAGCCCAGCGGCGCGGCGACGGCGGCGACCACGTTCGCGATCGCCGGCGCCTGGTCCTCCGGGAGAAAGTGCTTGGCGTCGACGAGGACCGGCTCGTCGACGCCCAGCACCCGCCGGGCGATCGCCAGCTGCTCGGCGCCGAGCGCCGGATCCCGTTCGCCCCAGACGATCCGGGCCGGGTAACGCCGCTCGGCCAGCCCGCTCTGAAGGAAGTCGCGCTTTTCCTCGGTGAGCTCGAAGCTGCGCATGATCCGCAGGAACGCGCGCCCGCCGTCCTCCCGCTCGAGCAGGGCCCGGTAGGCGTAGATCTCGGCGGTCGACATCGCATGGCGATCGCCGAGCCCCTGGAGCCGGAACAGGGCCGCGAACAGCGCCGCCGGTGTCGCCCTCAGCCAGAGCTCGCCGACCCCCGGGACCGCGAACGGCGCCATCGTCCACGGCCGCCTGAAGGTCGCCGGGTCGAGCATCGTGTTGAGCGCCGTGAGCGACAGCGTCCGCTGCGGGTTGTCGATCGCCCACTCGCAGCCGATCGGCCCGCCGATGTCGTGGACCAGCAGGTGGACCCGCTCGAGCTCGAGCGCGTCGATCGCCTCGCCCATCCAGCGGGCGAGGCCGCTCCACGAGTAGTCGAAGTCCGCCGGCCGGTCGGCGAGCCCCAGGCCCGGAAAATCGAACGCGACCCCGCGCAGCCCCTGGTCGGCGAGCTGCGGGATCAGCTTCCGGTAGAGAAACGAGCTCGACGGGACTCCGTGCACGCAGACCACCACCGGGCCGTCGCCGTGCTCGCGGACGAAGCTCCGGACCCCGCCGGCCTCGAAGCGTCGCCCGGCGGCGCTGTGGGCGTCGATCACCCTGGCGACTTCGGCCTTCATCGAGCGGATCATTACGCAAGCCGGGCCAACGCCCGCTACCGGCCTGAGCGATCGCCGACCGCGCTGCTACGCTGGCTTCGTCGGTTCCTTTAACCGCGTCCCGTTCCGCCGCAATGCGCATGGCTGAGCGGGATTTCGTCGTTTGCGGCCAGGTGCGCCGCACGGTCTGCCACACGGAAGGTGTCCGGCGCGCCCCGCCGACGTCGTATCGCGCGCAAAGGCGTGCGTCCGCGAGTAGCGTCTCGATCGTGCTCGAGGTTCGTGAGTTCAAAGGCCTCTGGTGGCTACCAGGCCAAGAGGACAACCAGCTCGCAGGAACGCTCACCATCGAGAAGGGGGACGCGCGGCTCGAGCTAATCGGGCACTTCGGGCACGAGGTCCTTTCCCAGACGGCCGCGCAGACGGCGTACTCAATGGAGTTAGCCCAGCAGCCTCGGATCGTGGGCATGAGCACCGATGGGAAGCCGATCACCCTTGAAGGCCATACCGCGGCGCCCCAGGCGTTTTCGGTGGTGCTGAACCCGAGGCGCGAGGGCCACCGCTGACCGAGGCGGAGAACCGACTCCACGCTCTATGTCGCGCTTCGCCGTCGGCTTGAGATCAGAGTTTCCAACATGCGCGAGGCTGTCGGCGGCCGTCTGACCTCCTGAGGTCGGCGCTACTGCCAAGTGCGCCGCTTTGGACGCGAAGCGCCGCCGCGAGCCGCGGGCTTGTTTGTAGAGTCGATGGCCTTTAGGTTCTGCTTGACGGTCCCGACCGTTAGCTAGGCCGCATGCACGACAATCTGACGCAGACGCCGCTGCAGCGTCGCGAGTCGGCGAGCGCGGCCGAGGCCGACGTGGCCAGCGCCGAGATGACACAGCAGCCGGCAAGGGCCCTGATACGTCGTGAGCCGGTGACCTGCGCGGCCGATCGCTCGCTTCGCGAGGTGGCCCGGCTGATGGCGGAAGAGAACGTCAACTCGATGATCGTTCGGGCGGAGAACGGGGGGCTGGGAATCGTCACGGACGGCAATCTGCGCGACCGGGTGGTGGCCGAGGGAATGTCGGTGGACGCGCCAGTGGGCGAGGTCGTATCGGAGCAGCTGACCACCGTCGGCGCGGACGCCGCCGGCGCCGACGTGATGCTGGCGATGCTCGACAACGACGTCCGCCACGTCGGCGTCCTCTCCCCAACGGGCGAGTTGCTCGGAGTGCTCGGCGGCATCGACCTGGTGGCCGCCGAGGCACGCACGCCCTTTGCGCTTCGGCGCGAGATCGGGCGGGCGCGGGACAAGCAGGAACTGAGTGAGGCGGCGCAGCGGCTGCGGTCCACAGTCGTCGCGCTGCACACCACCAAGCTGCCTCCCGAGCAGATCGGCCGCGTCATCTCGGTCGTGGCCGATGCGCTGATTCGGCGCATGATCGAGCTGGCGATCGAGTCCAAGGGCGCGACGCCGGCGGAGTTTGCATTCCTTGCGCTGGGCAGCCACGGCCGACGGGAGACGGTGCCCTCCTCCGACGTAGATTCGGGGATGGCCTGGGTGGACGAGCCCGAGCAGGGGTCCGGCGGATCGGCGATCGCTTCCGATGACGTGCTGGGCTACATGCGGGCGATCGCCGGCGACGTGGAGGACTGCATCCGGGTCGTCGGCTGGAGTCTCGATCCACACGGCGTGACGGCGTCCAGTGAGTTCTCCGCCAGCTCGATGGACACATGGCGCCGGTCGATCGGGAACTGGCTGAAGAATCCGGCCGACCCCCAGGTCCTGATCGCGACCTCGGTCCTGCTGGACGGCCGCACGGTCTACGGGCCGCCGGAACTGGACCCCCGGGCGATCCTCCTGGAGCCCGAGACTCGCGGCGCACTGCTGGCACCGATGCTCCGTCTTGCGCAGGCGTTGAAGCTGCCAACCGGATTCAAGGGCAAGATCGTGGTCGAGGACTCCGGCGAGCACCGAGGGACGTTCGACATCAAGAAAGGCGGACTGCTCCCGGTCGTCGACATCGCCCGCTTCGGGGCACTGAAGGCCGGCGCCGACGCCACCGGGACGGTCGAGCGGTTGCGCGCGGCTTCCGAGCTCGGGGGACTCGAGCCAGCACACGCCCGGACGCTCGAGGAGGCCTACGACCTCTTCAGCACGCTCCGGCTCGAGCACCAGATCCGGCAGCTCGCGCGGGGAGACGAGCCGAGTGACTACGTCGATCCAACGGAGCTCTCGGAGCTCACGCGACGGTATCTGCGCGATGCATTCCGCGAGGTCGCCGAGGTGCAGAAGTCGGTGTCGAGCGAGCTGGTGTAGCCAAGAGTCGTCCGAGAGTTCCCGGACGTTGCGGACACCTTGATCAAGCGGTTATCGCTTGCTCATGCGATTCCGGGAAGGCGGCTGCTAGATTCGTTTCGTCGGTTCCTTTAACCCGGTCCAGAGAGGCCAGGAAGGGGCGCGCAAGTGAATGACAGGATCGTCCTCGATCGCGAGGATCTGCGCCGGACGCTGGTGCGGATCGCACACGAGATCGTCGAAAAGAACCCGGGCTCGGAGTCCGTGGCCCTCGTCGGCATCCACACCCGCGGCGCCGTGCTCGCCCGCCGGCTGCACACGCTGGTCGGTGAGCTGACCGGCTCGGAGGTCCCGCTCGGCGACCTCGACATCTCCTTCTACCGCGACGACCTGCCGGGACGCGATCCAGGGGCCCAGCCGGTGGTGCACTCCTCGCACCTCGACTTCGAGCTCGCCGGGCGAACCGTCGTCCTGGTCGACGACGTCCTCTTCACCGGCCGCACCGCGCGCTCGGCGATCGACGCCCTGTTCGACTACGGAAGGCCGCAGCGCGTCCAGCTCGCGGTGCTCGTTGATCGCGGCCACCGCGAACTGCCGATCCGGCCCGATTACGTCGGCAAGAACCTCCCGACCGCCCGCGACGAGCGGGTCTATGTGCGGCTCGAGGAGATCGACGGGGTCGACGAGGTGACCATCGACCGGCTCCAGACGGCGGCCGCGCTGGCCGCGGGAGAGGAAGAAGAATGAGACACCTGCTCGCGATCGAGGATCTCGGGCGCGCCGACGTGGACCGGATCATTGCCCGCGCGGCGAGCTTCGCCGAGGTCGGCCGCCGCGACATCAAGAAGGTCCCGACGCTTCGCGGCCGGACGATCATCAGCCTCTTCTACGAGGCGAGCACCCGGACGAGCTCTTCGTTCGAGCTCGCCGCCAAGCGCCTCTCGGCCGACGTGGTCTCGATCAAGTCGGCGGGCTCGTCGGTCGACAAGGGCGAGTCGCTCAAGGACACGATCGCCACCCTGTCCGCCTACTCCCCGGAGGCGATCGTCATGCGCCACCCGCACGCGGGCGCGGCCCGGCTGATCACCCAGTGGACCGAGGCCTCGGTGGTGAACGCGGGCGACGGCAAGCACGAGCACCCGAGCCAGGCCCTGCTCGACGCCTACACGCTGATCGAGCGCCTCGGCGAGCTCGACGGGAAGCGCATCTGGATCGTCGGCGACGTCCTTCACAGCCGCGTCGCGCGCTCGTCCGCGCTCTGCTTCCGGCTGATGGGCGCCGAGGTGACCGTCTGCGGACCGCCGACGCTGATCCCGCGCGGGGTCGCCGAGGCGCTCGACGTCGAGGTCGCCTACGACCTGGACGGGCTCGGCGAAGCAGACGTCGTGTACGCGCTGCGGATGCAGCGTGAGCGCATGGACGAGTCCTTCGTGCCCTCGATCCGGGAGTACGCCGCGCACTACCAGATCGACGACCGCCGACTCGGGCCTCGCCAGCTCCTGATGCACCCGGGGCCCGTCAACCGCGGCGTCGAGCTCTCGCCCGAGGTGATCGACGGCCCGGCGTCGCTGATCACCGCGCAGGTGCAGAGCGGCCTCGTCGTCCGCATGGCGATCCTCTACGAGCTGCTGGCCGGCGGCGAGCCGCGCGGCGGCGCGGCTCGGGCGGACGAGGAGCTGCCCGCGCCGACCCCGATCGGAGAGCCCGCTTGACTGTGATCGCGGAGCCCGAAGGGCGAGGCGGAGCCCGGCCGCCGTTGAGGCCGCTGGTATGAGACCGATCTCGAGCCTCGACTGGCGGGGCTCGGATGGCGAGCCGACACCGGAGATTGTGATCCGCGGCGCCAGGGTGCTGGATCCCCGCACCGGGATCGACGCCCGCCACGACGTCGTCGTGCGCGACGGCGAGGTCGCGGCACTGGCCGAGGCCGATGCCGCCGAGGCCGGCGGCGCGGAGGTGATCGAGGCCGATGGCCTGAGCTTGTTCCCGGCGTTCTTCGACCCCCATGTACACCTGCGCACACCGGGGCGGGAGGACGAGGAGGACATCGAGACCGGGTCGCGCGCCGCGGCCGCAGGCGGCTTCTGCGGGATCCTGGCGATGGCGAACACCGAGCCGCCGGTCGACACCGCCGCCGACGTCACCGCGCTGCGCGAGCGCGCCGCCGACGAGGCGGCGATCCCCACGGGGTTTCTCGCCTGCGCGACGCGCGGCATGGCCGGGTCCGAGCTCTCGGAGATGGCCGAGCTCGCCGAAGCCGGAGCGGTCGGCTTCTCCGACGACGGCCTTCCGATTCGCAGCCCGCGGGTGCTGCGCCGGGCCCTCCAGTACCAGCGCCTCGCCGGCCTGCCGATCGCCCTGCACGAGGAGGACCCCGAGCTCTCCTCCGGCGGGTCCATCCACGAAGGCGAGGTCTCGGCCGTGCTCGGCATCGCCGGCATCCCGTCGGTGTCCGAGTCGACGATGATCGCCCGCGACGCCGCGCTCGCCGCCTACGAGCAGGCGAGGATCCACGTCCAGCACCTCTCGGCGGCCGAGTCCGTGGCGGCGGTCGACGCCGCCAAGGCGGCCGGCGTGGCGATCACCTGCGAGGCGACCCCGCACCACCTGACGCTCACAGAGGACGAGCTGCGCAGCCTCGACGCCCGCTTCAAGATGAACCCGCCACTCCGCGCCGAGCCCGACCGCCAGGCACTGATCGAGGCGCTGCGCTCGGGCACGATCGACTGCATCGCCACCGATCACGCGCCGCACTCGAGCGACGAGAAGGAGGTGCCGATCGAGGAGGCGGCGTTCGGGGTCATCGGGCTCGAGACCGCGTTCGCTGCGATCCACACCGAGCTCGTGCTCCCCGGCGTGCTCGACCTCGGCCTGGTGATCGAGCGCCTGTCCGCGGGCGCGGAGGCCTTCGGCTTCGCCGCGCCGCGGATCGAGCCGGGCGCCGAGGCGAACCTCGTCCTGGTCGACACCGACGCCGAGTGGGACGCCGGCGCGGAGGGCTGGGAGAGCCGCTCCGACAACTCCTGCTACGCCGGCCGCCGCCTGCGGGGCCGGGTGCTGGTCACGATCGCCGGCGGCCGGGTCGCCTACCGCCAGCGCAGCTTCGCGATGGGGGTGGCGTGAGCGACCGGCCCGGATACGTGCTGCTCGAGAACGGGACCCGCTTCGACGGCGAGCTGGTCGGGAGCGAGGGGGAGGCGGCCGGCGAGGTGGTCTTCAACACCGCGATGACCGGCTATCAGGAGGCGGTCACCGATCCCTCCTACGCCGGGCAGATCATCACCTTCACCTACCCGCTGGTCGGCAACTACGGGGTCGCCTCGACGGCGATGGAGTCCGAGCGCGTCCAGGCGCGGGCGGTGATCATGCGCGAGGCCAAGAACGGCGAGGACGTGGCCACCGCCGAGGGCGGCTGGCTGGACTGGCTCGACGCCTGCGGCGTGCCGGCGATCGACGGCGTCGACACCCGCAGCCTCGTGCGCCATATCCGAGACCGGGGTGCGATGCGGGGCGGGATCTTCTCCGCCGAGGTCGCCGAATCCGAGGCGGCGGAACGGGTAGCCGCAGAACCGCCGATGCAGGGCGCCGACTTCGCCCGCCGGGTGACCCCGAAAGAGCCGATCGAGCTCGGTGGCGACGGCCCGCACGTGGTCGGCATCGACACCGGGATCAAGCACTCGATCATCCGCCAGCTCACCGAGCGCGGCTGCCGGATCACGCTGCTGCCCTGCGACGCCGGCCCGAAGGCGGTGCTCGACCGCGACCCCGACCTGGTCTTCCTCGCCAACGGCCCAGGCGACCCGGCGGCGCTCGACTACGTCGTCGACACCGTGCGCGGGGTCGTCGGCCGCAAGCCCGTGGTCGGCATCTGCCTCGGCCATCAGCTCCTCTGCCGAGCGGTCGGACTCGAGACCTTCAAGCTGCGGTTCGGGCACCGGGGTGCCAACCACCCGGTCAAGGACCTCGAGACCGGCAAGATCGACATCACCTCCCAGAACCACGGCTTCGCGGTCCGGCCACCGGGCGGCGGCGAGACGATCGAGTCGGACGAGCCCGTGCGCTGGGAGACGGACTTCGGCGCCGCCGAGCTCACCCACCTGAACCTCTACGACCGGACGGTCGAGGGGCTGAAGTTAAACGACGTCCCCGGCTGCACGGTGCAGTACCACCCCGAGGCCGGGCCCGGACCGCACGACGCGCGCTACCTGTTCGACCGCTTCCTGGAGCTGGCTGCATGACCAACGTCGAGCGGATGCGAGAGTTCTGGCGCACCTGGATCGACGAGGGCGCCGAGGCGTTGTTCGCGAGCTACGAGGAGTTCTTCACCGAGGACGCCGAGTGGCGGCCGCCGATTCGCGAGCTGACCGGGACCCGCTACGTCGGCCGGGCAGGGTTCGAGCAGTACTCCTACGACGTCAACCAGGTACTCGACGGCCTGCGGGGCGAGGTCGAGGAGCTGGTCGAGATCAGCCCGGACGTCGTCCGCGTCCGCGCGCGGATGCACGCTGACGGCAAGGTCAGCGGGATGACCCTGGACGCGACCATGATCATGATCGCGCGCTTTCGCGACGGAAGGCTGAGCCTCGCCTGGGCGACCTACGACGCCGAGGCCGCGGCGCGTGCGCAGGAGCAGATCGTCCGCGACGAGCCGGTGGTGGGCTGATGCCGCGACGCGACGACATCTCGAAGATCCTCCTGATCGGCTCCGGCCCCATCGTCATCGGTCAGGCGGCCGAGTTCGACTACTCCGGCGTGCAGGCGTGCAAGGTGCTGCTCGCCGACGGCTACGAGGTCGTGCTCGTCAACTCCAACCCGGCGACGATCATGACCGACCCCGAATTCGCCGACCGAACTTACGTCGAGCCGCTGCTGCCGGAGAACGTCGCCCGGATCATCGAGCGCGAGCGCCCCGATGCGCTGCTGCCGACGCTGGGGGGTCAGACCGCGCTCAACCTCGCCAAGGCGCTCTACGACGACGGCACGCTCGAGCGCCTCGGCGTCGAGCTGATCGGCGCCGACTACGAGGCGATCCACCGGGCCGAGGACCGCGAGGCGTTCCGCCAGACCATGGGGAAGGCCGGCCTGCGCATCCCGTGGTCGACGACGGTCGAGTCGGTCGGCGAGGTCGAGCGCGGCCTTGCAAGCGGCGAGATCAAGCTGCCCGCGATCGTCCGCCCGGCCTTCACCCTGGGCGGACAGGGCGGCGGGGTCGGGCGCACGGACACCGAGCTGCTCGGTGTCGTCTCGGAGGGGCTGGCTGCGAGCCCGATCAATCAGGTGCTCGTGGAGGAGTCGGTGCTCGGCTGGGGCGAGTTCGAGCTCGAGGTGATGCGCGACCGCAACGACAACGTGGTCGTCATCTGCTCGATCGAGAACATCGACCCGATGGGCGTCCACACGGGCGACTCGGTCACCGTTGCCCCGGCGCAGACGCTCACCGACCCCATGTACCAGGAGCTTCGCGACCAGGCGCTGCGCGTGATCCGTGCGGTCGGGGTGGAGACCGGAGGCTCGAACATCCAGTTCGCCGTCAGCCCGAAGACCGGGGAGGTGGTGGTGATCGAGATGAACCCCCGGGTGTCGCGATCCTCGGCGCTGGCGTCGAAGGCGACCGGATTCCCGATCGCGAAGATCGCCGCCAAGCTCGCGGTGGGCTACGCGCTGGAGGAGATCGACAACGACATCACCGAGGTGACGCCGGCGTCTTTCGAGCCGACGATCGACTACGTGGTCACCAAGGTGCCGCGCTTTGCGTTCGAGAAGTTCCCAGGCGCCGAGGGCTCGCTGACCACGCACATGAAGTCGGTCGGCGAGGCAATGGCGATCGGCCGCACCTTCCGCGAGTCGTTCGCGAAGGCGATGCGCTCGCGCGAGCTCGACGCCACCCCCGAGCTCCCGGCCGACGACGACGAGCTGCTGCAACGGCTCGAGACCCCGCAGCCGGACCGCTTCGACCTCGTGCTCGAGGCGCTGCGCCGCGGCGCGACCGTGGAGGAGCTCAATCGGCGGACGTCGATCGACCCCTGGTTCCTGCGCGAGCTTCGCTCCCTGGCGCTCGAGGGCGACGGCACCGACGGCCTCGACCGCAGCTTTCGCTCCGTCGACACGTGCGCGGCCGAATTCGAGGCGCGGACGCCCTACTACTACTCCGCCCACGAGCGCAGGGCGCCGCTGGCGGGGGAGGTTCGCCGCGGCGAGCGCGACTCGGTGGTCATCCTCGGCTCGGGGCCGAACAGAATCGGCCAGGGGATCGAGTTCGACTACTGCTGCGTGCACGCGGCGATGACCGTGCGCGAGTCCGGGCGCGACGCGGTGATGATCAACTGCAACCCCGAGACGGTCTCCACCGACTACGACACCTCCGACCGCCTGTACTTCGAGCCCCTGACGGCCGAGGACGTGCTCGCGGTGATCGAGGTCGAGCGCCCCGAGGGCGTGATCGTCCAGTTCGGCGGCCAGACGCCCCTGCGGCTGGCGAAGGCGCTTCAGGAGGCCGGCGTGACCCTGCTCGGGACGCCGGTCGACGCGATCGACCTGGCCGAGGACCGGGGGCGGTTCGGGGCCCTGCTGCGACGCCTCGAGATCGCCCACCCGCCGTACGGGACCGCCCACTCGGCCGAGGAGGCGGCGATGATCGCCGAGGACGTCGGTTTCCCGCTGCTCGTGCGCCCCTCCTACGTGCTCGGAGGCCGGGCGATGGAGATCTGCTATTCGGCCGAGGGCCTGGCGGCGTACCTGGAGGCGAACGTCAAGGCCGACCAGGAGCACCCGCTGCTGCTCGACCGCTTCCTCGAGGACGCGATCGAGGTGGACGTCGACGCGCTGTGCGACGGCGAGACCTGCGGGGTCGCCGGGATCATGCAGCACGTCGAGGAGGCCGGCGTGCACTCGGGCGACTCGGCCTGCGTGATCCCGCCGATGAGCCTCGGCGAGGAGATGCTCGACGAGATCCGGCAGACGACCGAGCGGATCGCGCTCGAGCTCGGCGTCGTCGGCCTGATCAACATCCAGTACGCGGTCGCCGGCGGCCGGCTGTACGTGATCGAGGCCAACCCGCGCGCGTCGCGGACGGTGCCGTTCGTCTCCAAGGCGATCGGCGCGCCGCTGGCCAAGCTCGCCTGCCGGCTGATGCTCGGCGAGTCGCTGGCCGAGATCGAGCTGCCGACGATGCACAACGGGCACGTCTCGGTCAAGGAGGCGGTGCTGCCGTTCGCGCGCTTCGCCGGCGCCGACTCCGTGCTCGGCCCGGAGATGAAGTCCACCGGAGAGGTGATGGGGATCGCCAACGACTTTCCGACCGCGTTCGGCAAGGCCCAGGCGGCGGCCGGGGTGGCGCTGCCCGCGGAGGGGACCGTGTTCATCACGGTCACCGACCCGGACAAGGCCGCCGCCACGCAGCTCGCGACCCGCTTCGCGGACCTCGGCTTCCGGATCATCGCCACCAAGGGGACGGCGCAGGCGATCTCGCGGATGGGGATCCCGGTGACGGCCATCAACAAGATCGGCGAGGGCTCGCCGCACGTCGTCGACTACATCCGCAGCGGCGAGGTGGACCTCGTGATCAACACCCCGACCGGCAGCGGCGCGCGCTCGGACGGTTATGAGATCCGCACCGCCGCGGTCCGCCACGGCATTCCGTGCCTGACGACGATGACCGGCGCCTCGGCCGCGGCCAGGGCGATCGGGGCGATGCGCTCGGACGGTGCCGAGCCGATCTCGCTCCAGGAGCTCCACGGCCAGGGGGCGCGGCGCGCGAGGACAGCGTGATGGAGCGGGTCCTCGCGCCCTTGGAGCGGCGCGCCTGCGACGTCGTCGCCAACGAGGCGACCGGCGGCTACCGGATGATCTCGGCGCTCGACCGCGCCGGGCCGATGCCCCGCGCCGGGCAGTTCTACATGCTCGCCGGCGATCGCTGGGGCGGCGGAGAACGGGAGCGCCCATACCTCCCGCGCGCCTTCTCGGTCGCCCGCGCCGAGGCCGAAGATGGAGCGGTGCGGCTCGACTTCCTGCTCGAGGCGGTGGGGCCCGGAACCACTCGCCTGGCCCAGCTCGAGGCCGACGAGCCGCTGCATCTCACCGGGCCGCTCGGGCGCCCGTTCTCGGCGCCGGCCGAGCTCACGCCGTCGAGCGCGGGCGCGATCCTGGTCGGCGGCGGCATCGGGATCGCGCCCCTGGCGATCCTGCGGCGCGAGCTCGCGGGCGCCGGGGTTGCGCAGCGGATCCTGCTCGGCTTTCGCGACCGGGCCCATTCCGGCGGCCTGGAGCTGTTTGCCTGCGAGGAGGTGCGGACCGCCAGCGAGGACGGCCACACCGGCCACCAGGGCTACGTGACCGACCTGCTCGCCGTGCTGCTGGAGGGCGACGACGCCGCCAGCGCCCTCGTCTACGCCTGCGGCCCACCCGCGATGCTGGAGGCGGTGCGAATCATGTGCGCGGACCGCGGGGTCGTGGCCGAGCTGGCGATGGAGGCGCCGATGGCGTGTGGATTCGGCTCCTGCTTCGGCTGCGCCGTGCCGCTCGCATCCGGCGGCTACATGCGCCTGTGCGTGGACGGGCCGACGGTTCGCTCGGACGAGGTCGAGACAGCTTTGGTCGGAACAAGGCGCCTCAACGGCGGCGCGGCGTCGTCGGACTCCGCGTCGCGAAGCGGGCACTGATCGTGGATCTGTCGCTCGAGCTCTGCGGGATCCCGCTGGCGCACCCGATCCTCAACGGCTCGGGCACCTTCGACGCGATCGCGGCCCGGCGTGCCTTCGGCGACCGGCTCGAGTCCGAGTTCCCGTTCAGCGCCTACGTCTCGAAGACGATCACCCCCGAGCCAAGGGCCGGCAACCCGCCGCCGCGCCTCTACGAGACCCCGGCAGGGCTGATCAACTCGATCGGGCTCCCGAACAAGGGGCTCGAGGGCTTTCTGATCGCCGACCTGCCCGAGCTTGCGAGCCTGCCGGTGCCGCTGATCGTCTCGGTCATGGCGCCCAGCCGCGACGGCTTCGAGTCCCTGGTCGAGCGGGTCGGCTCCCGCCGCGAGGTGGCCGCGATCGAGCTCAACGTCTCCTGTCCGAACGTCAAATCCGGGTTGATCGTGGGGGATGGGCGGCCCCGGTGGCAAGGGCGGGTCACCGGGTTGCAGGCAGCCTCGTGATCCGTCCGGCCTCGGGAGCGTGCGACGGGCTCAGGCAGCCCCGAACCCGTCGGCCGCCGCGAGCCAGCGGCGCCGCCACATAGCCCAGCGCACGGCACACGTCGAAGGTCAGGTCCGGGTTGTTCAGCGTGTAGACGTGCAGGTGCTCCGCCCCCTCGCCGATCAGCGAGTCGATCTGGTCGCCGGCGATCGCCACCGACAGCGTGTAGGCCTCCTCCGGCGTCTCCGCCCGCGCGAAGGCCTTGTGCATCCACTCCGGCACCGACGCCCTGCAGCGCGCCGGCGAAGTTCACCATCTTGCCGAAGTTCTCCACCGGCAGGATGCCGGGATGGATCGGCGCGGTGATCCCCGCCGCGGGCGCAGGCGTCGCGGAAGCGCAGGAAGTCCTCGTTGTCGAAGAAGAACTGGGTCAGCGCCGCCGCGGCCCCGGCGTCGAGCTTGCGCTTGAGGTTCTCGATGTCGGCCTCGGCGCTCGCCGCCTCCGGATGCACCTCCGGATAGGCCGCGACCGCGATCTCGAAGTCGCCCGACCGTCGCGCAGCGCCGCCACCAGCTCCGCGGCGCTGGCGAAGCCGTCCGGGTGCGGCACGAACGTCGTCTCGCCCTTCGGCGGGTCGCCGCGCAGCGCCACGATCCGCCGCACCCCCATCCGGGCGTAGCCGCGCGCCACCTCGAGCGTCTCCTCGCGGCTGGCGCCGACGCAGGTCAGGTGCCCCGCGACGTTCAGCCGCGCCCGCCCGACGATCGTCTGGATCGCGGCGTTGGTGCGGTCGCGCGTCGTGCCCCCGGCGCCGTAGGTCACCGAGACGAAGCGCGGCGCCAAGCGGCGCCAGCCGCTCCACCGAGCGCCAGAGGCGGAGGCTGCCTTCGGGAGAATGCGGGGGAAAGAATTCGAACGACAGGCTCGGAAGAGCCCTCTGGGGTCCTAGTCATGTGCACCGGTCCATACCGACAATGATGTTTGCAGCTCGCGAGAATACCGCTGGAAATCGCTCCGGCAACGTCTAATCTGAATCCTTCTCGGCGTCGCGCGCGCCGCGTCGCCGCGAGCGGAGGGCCGCATGCCCGAGGTCACCATCGTCTACTGGCGCGACATCCCGGCCCAGGTCATCGTCGGCAGCGGCCGCGCGCGCCGCCAAGATGCCGATGCCCGAGCGCTTCGAGACGCGATCGACCGCTGCGCCATGCGCGCCGGCGCGCGCGACTCGGACGCCTACCTCGGCGGAATGGCGCAAGGGCGAGCCCTACCTTGTCGATGGCGAAGCGGCGGATGTCGCTTCCGGCGAAGCGGCGCGGCTCGAGGCGGAGTTTAGTCCCGAGGCGATCAAGGCCCTGATCGCCAACGACGGCTGGGCCACCCCGCGACCCTGACGCCCTCGGAGCCAACCGATGGCGAAAATCCTCGACTTCGTCCGCAAGCCCGCTGCGCCCGCTCCGCCCGGCAGCCGCCGCGCTGGCGCGCGCTGCTCGAGGACTTCTCCATCGAGGTGATGCCGCGCACCGCCGCCAAGATCGACGACTTCCGCGCCATCCTGCCCGCCGGCACCCGGGTCTATCTCGCCCATATCGACGGCACCGACTTCGCCGAGATGCTCGCCACCGCCCGCCGCCTGGTCGACGAGGGCTTCGCCGTCATGCCGCACTTCCCGGCCCGCGGCATCGCCAGCCGCGCCGAGCTCGACGCCCGCATCGCCGCCTACGCCGACGTCGGCGTCCGCCAGGCCCTGGTCATCGCCGGCGGCATCGACCCGCCGCGCGGCCCCTTCCACGAGGCGATCCAGCTGCTCGAGACCGGCCTCTTCGACGCCGCCGGCTTCACCGACCTGCACGTCGCCGGCCACCCCGAGGGCAACCGCGACATCGACCCCGCCGGCGGCGAGGCCATCGCCATGGCCGCGCTCGCCCGCCAAGGCCGCCTTCCAGCGCGAGACCGACGCGCGCGATGGCGATCGCCACCCAGTTCGGCTTCGAGGCCGCCCCGGTCATCGCCTGGGCCGACCGGCTGCGCGCCGCCGGGATCACCCTGCCGGTGCACATCGGCGTCGCCGGCCCGGCCAAGCTGCAGACGCTGCTGAGGTTCGCCATGACCTGCGGCGTCGGCCCCAGCCTGCGCGTGCTCCAGCGCCGCGCCGCCGACCTCACCAGGCTCATGCATCCCTTCGAGCCGACCGAGTTCCTGGCCGCGCTCGCCGCCCACAAGGCGGCGCACCCGGACTTCGCCGTCGAGCGCGTGCACTTCTTCCCGCTCGGCGGCATCGCCGCGACGACCGACTATACCGGCGCGCGTCGCCGCCCCGGCCGCGCCGGGCGCGGGCATGACCCGAGCGGCGCTGCTCTTCGACCTCGACGGCACCCTGGTCGACACCGACCACCTGCACCACGCCGCCTTCGTCGCGATCCTCGCCGAGCGCGGCCGCGACCTGACGCTCGACGAATACCGCGCCCACATCATGGGCCACCCCAACGACGCGATCCTCGCCCGCTTCTTCCCCGGCGAGGACGTCGGCCGTCGCTCGACCGCAAGGAGGCGATGTTCCGCGCCAGCCTCGCCGGCAGCGTCGAGCCGGTCGCCGGCATCCACGCGCTGCTCGACTGGGCCGAGGCCGACGGCGCCGGCTGCGCCGTCGTCACCAACGCCCCCCGCGACAACGCCGTCGCGATGCTCGCCGCCGCCAGCCTCGCCCACCGGCTGCCGACGCTGGTGATCGGCGACGAGTGCGCGCGGCCGAAGCCCGACCCCGCCCCCTACCGGGCCGCGATGGCGCGGCTCGGCGTCACGCCCTCGCGCTCCGTCGCCTTCGAGGACTCGCGCTCCGGCCTGCGCGCCGCCCGCGCCTCCGGCGCCCACGTCTTCGGCCTCTCGACCGGCCTCACGGCGGAGGAGCTGCTCGCAGGCCGGCGCGCACGCAGGTGATCGCCGACTTCACCGACCCGGCGCTCTGGGCGCACCTCGACCGACTCGAAGCCCGCGTCGCATGACCCGCACCGTCGTCGATCGCGGACGAAGACCGTCATCATCGGCTTCGACCAGCCGTTCTGCGTCATCGGCGAGCGCATCAATCCCACCGGCCGCAAGCAGCTCGCCGCCGAGCTCGAGGCCGGCGACTTCTCCACGGTCGAGAAGGACGCGCTCGAGCAGGTCGCCTGCGGCGCCACCATGCTCGATGTCAACGCCGGCGTCGTCTACAACTCCAACCCGAACCCGAACGAGACCGAGCCGCCGCTGATGCGGCAGATGATCGAGCTGGTGCAAGGCCTTGTCGACGTTCCGCTTTCGCATCGACTCGAGCGTGCCGGGCGCGCTCCAGGCCGGCCTCGAGACCGCCCACGGCCGCCCGCTGGTCAACTCCGTCACCGGCGAGGAGGAGCGGCTCGAGCTCGTGCTGCCGCTGGTGAAGAAGTACAACGTCCCGGTCGTCGCCATCTCCAACGACGACACCGGCATCTCCGAGGACCCCGACGTCCGCTTCGAGGTCGCGAAGAAGATCGTCGAGCGCGCCGCCGACTTCGGCATCCCCGCCCACGACATCGTCGTCGACCCGCTGGTCATGCCGATCGGCGCCATGGCGACCGCCGGCCTGCAGGTCTTCGCCCTCGTCCGCCGCCTGCGCGAGGAGCTCGGCGTCAACACCACCTGCGGCGCCTCCAACATCTCCTTCGGCCTGCCGAACCGCCACGGCATCAACGCCGCCTTCCTGCCGATGGCGATCGCCTCCGGCATGACCAGCGCGATCATGAACCCGACCCGCGCCGCAGGAGATGGACGCGATCCGCGCCGCCAACCTGCTCACCAACAACGACCCCTGGGGCGCCGACTGGATCCGCGCCAACAAGCCCCCGCTCGCCGAGGGCGAGGTCGAGGCCGGCGCCCGCGGCCGCCGCGAGGGCCGGCGCCGCCGCCGCGGCTGATGCCGCCCTGCCCTGGCGCGAGACCGCGGACGGCGTCGACTCACCGTCCGCCTGACCCCGCGCGGCGGCGCCGCCCGCATCGAAGGCATCGCCGAATGGGCGGCCGGCCCTGCCTGAAGGTCCGCGTCGCCGCCCGCCGGTCGATGGCGCCGCCAACGCCGCGCTCTCGCCTTCCTCGCCAGCCTCGACCTCCCCCGCTCGCCGTCACCTGCTCGCCGGCGAGCCGCGCCCGCCTGAAGCGCCTGCACCTGCGCGGCACGGATCTGCCGCACCTGGAGACGCTTCTACGCTTGCGGAGAGCAGTCGTTGCCTCGGGCAACGAGCACTTGACGCGACTTCACGCGTGACGTCGCGGGAGCGGCCGGCGGATGCCCAGATGACCGGCCCGCGATCCTCTCGTCATCTTCACCCCCTCGGGCAAGCGCGGCCGCTTCCCGCCCGGCACCCCGTGCTCACCGCCGCCCGCGCGCTCGGCGTCGACCTCAACTCGGTCTGCGGCGGCCGCGGCATCTGCTCCAAGTGCCAGGTCTCCCCCGCCTTCGGCGAGTTCCCCAAGCACGGCCTCACCGTCGCCGAGAACGCCCTCTCGCCCTGGAACGCCGTCGAGGAGCGCTACGACCGCGTCCGCGGCCTCGCCCCCGGCCGCCGCCTCGGCTGCCAGGCGCAGCTCCAGGGCGACGCCGTCATCGACGTGCCGCCCGAATCCCAGGTCCACAAGCAGGTCGTGCGCAAGCGCGCCGAGGCCCGGCAGATCACCATGGACCCCGCCACCCGCCTCTACTACGTCGAGGTCGCCGAGCCCGACATGCACGAGCCCTCCGGCGACCTGCAGCGCCTCGAGCGCGCGCTCGCCGAGCAATGGGGCCTCGACGGACGTCAAGGGCGACCTCCGCACCCTGCAGATGCTGCAGCCGGCGCTGCGCAAGGGCGACTGGAAGGTCACCTGCGCCGTCCACCGCGACGGCCCCGAGCCGCGCATCCTCCACGTCTGGCCCGGCTTCTACGAGGGCGCGATCTACGGCCTCGCCATCGATGTCGGCTCCACCACCATCGCCGGCCACCTCTGCGACCTCGCGACCGGCGAGGTGCTCGCCTCCACCGGCCTGATGAACCCGCAGATCCGCTTCGGCGAGGACCTGATGAGCCGGGTCAGCTACGCGATGATGAACCCCGGCGGCGCCGCCGAGATGACCCGCGCGGTCCGCGACGCGCTGAACGCCCTCGCTGGCCAGGCCGCCGCCGAGGCCGGCATCCCCCGCGAGCTGATCTTCGAGGCGGTGATCGTCGGCAACCCGATCATGCACCACCTCGTGCTCGGCATCGACCCGACCGAGCTCGGCCAGGCCCCGTTCGCGCTCGCCACCGCCGACGCGCTGAACCTCTGGGCCGAGGAGATCGAGCTCCGCCTGCACCCCGACGCCCGCATCTACATCCTGCCCTGCATCGCCGGCCACGTCGGCGCCGACGCCGCCGCCGTCGCGCTCTCCGAGGCCCCGAACCTGTCCGACGAGCTGATGCTCGTCGTCGACGTCGGCACCAACGCCGAGATCCTGCTCGGCAACCGCAGCCGCGTCCTCGCCTGCTCCTCGCCCACCGGCCCCGCCTTCGAGGGCGCGCAGATCTCCTCCGGCCAGCGCGCCGCGCCCGGCGCCATCGAGCGCGTCGAGATCGACCCGGTGACCAAGGAGCCGCGCTTCCGCGTCATCGGCTGCGACGCCTGGTCCGACGACCCGGCCTTCCCGCCCGACGCCGCGTCACCGGCATCTGCGGCTCCGGCATCATCGAGGCGATCGCCGAGATGCGCCTCGCCGGCCTCCTCGACGCCTCCGGCCTGATCGGCTCCGCCGAGCAGACCGGCACCGACCGCGCGTGCCCGAGGGCCGCACCCACGCCTACCGCCTGCACGGCGGACATCCTCGTCACCCAGGGCGACGTCCGCGCCATCCAGCTGGCGAAGTCCGCGCTCTATGCCGGCGCGCGCCTGCTGATGGACGAGTTCGGCATCGACGCCGTCGACCGCATCGTGCTCGCCGGCGCCTTCGGCGCGCACATCTCGCCGCGCACGCGATGGTCCTCGGCATGATCCCCGACTGCGACCTCGCCAAGGTCACCTCCGCCGGCAACGCCGCCGGCACCGGCGCCCGCATCGCGCTCCTGAACGTCGCCGCCCGCCGCGAGGTCGAGGCGCTGGTCAGCCGCATCCACAAGGTCGAGACCGCGATCGAGCCGCGCTTCCAGGAGCACTTCGTCGCCGCGAACGCCATCCCGCACGCGACCGCCCCCTTCCCCCACCTCGGCCCGC
>CAWCBM010000022.1:0-19639 GCA_963793775.1 uncultured Solirubrobacterales bacterium | reverse complement strand
CGCCCTCGAGGACGCCGGCGGACGCGCCGGCGGGCTCAAGGTCCGGCTGCGGACGGTCTCCTCGACCGAGCCGGGCGGGCAGGTCTGGAAGCCGGACCTCGTGAACGCAAACGCCGACCGGGCGGTCGAGGACCCGCACGCGATCGCCTACCTCGGCGAGCTCGGCTTCGGCGGCTCGGCCGTGTCGCTGCCCGTGACGAACGCGGCGCGGATGCTGCAGGTCTCGCCGACTGACGGCCTCACCAGCCTCACGCAAACGCCGCCCGGTCGCCCGCGGTCGGATCCCGTGCGGCTGCGGCCGAGTGGGGAGCGCAACTTCGCGCGCCTGACGCCCAACGACCTGCTGCTCACCGAGGTGATGCTCGAGCTGATGCGCGAGCGCGGGACGGAGCGGCTCGCCGTGATCTTCGATCAGGAGGTGTACGGGCGCGAGCTGGCGGCCCAGATCGTCGCGCGTGCCCGCCGCGACGGGCCTGAACCGCTGGACGCGGAGGAGTACAGGGGCAAGGTCGACGAGATCCCGGACATCGTTGACCGCGTCGCCGCCGGCCAACCGGGCGGCGTGGTGATCGCCGGCGTGGCGGGGCCGGGCACAGGCCGCATGCTCGCGGCGCTCGACACGCGCCTGCCCGGCGTTCCCGTCTACGCCACCAGCGGGATGCTCGAGCGCGACCCGCGCCGGCCGATCCCCGCCGCGCCTCTGAGCGTCGAGGCGCTCACGCCCATGCTGCCCACGCGAGAGCTGCCGCCTGAGGGACGCGAGGTCGTCCGGCGCGCGGGCGAGCTGGCCGGGCCCAAGGCCGCGCGGCCCGAGGCGGCCTACGGCTACGAGGCGATGCGCCTCATCCTCGACGCAGTCGACAAGGGCGGACGCGACCGCGCGCGCGTGGCCGAGGCGGCGCTCGCGATGGGCGAACGGCGCTCGGTGACGGGTCCCTACCGGCTGCGCGGCACCGGCGACGTGGACGGACAGCGGTTCGCGCTCTATGCACTGGAAAACGGGCGATTCCGCTTCGTGCGAATCGAGGATTGAGCGCCCGTCAACATCGCGTTGGGGGCAGGTTGTCTCCTCGTTAAGCCACCCGTCGTAGATTGGCGCAGGCCCCGACGGTGCCTAGGATGCCCCCGCAGGTTGGAGCAATCTCCTTTAGGAGGGAACGTTTTGAAGGTACGTTGGCTGGCAATTTTCGCCTGCCTCCTCGGCGCCTTCGCCCTGGGCATGACTGCCTGTGGCGATGACGACGACGACGGCGGCGATAGTGGCGATAGCGGCGGTGGCGGCGAGACCGTCAACGTCTATTCATCGCTTCCGCTGCAGGGCGCATCGCGGCCGCAGACGACGGCGATGGTCGAGGGCATCAAGCTCGCCCTCGAAGAGAAGAACGGCAAGGCCGGCGAGACGACGGTGAAGTACACGTCGCTCGACGACTCGACCGCGCAGGCCGGGACGTGGACCCCCGAGGCCACGCAGGCGAACGCGCAGAAGGTCGCCGGCGATGATTCCGCCGTTGCCTACATCGGCGAGTTCAACTCGGGAGCGAGCGCCGTCTCGATCCCGATCCTGAACGAGGTCCCGATCGCCCAGATCAGCCCGGCCAACACGGCCGTCGGTCTGACCTCGGACGAGCCGGGCGCCGACAAGGGCGAGCCCGACAAGTACTACCCGACGGGCGAGCGCCACTACCTGCGCATCGTCCCGAAGGACACGATTCAGGGTGCAGCGCTGGCAACCATCATGAAGAAGGATGGCTGCACGAACGTCTACATCCTGAACGACAAGGAGGTCTACGGAGGCGGTCTCGCCAGGAACATCGAGGCCGCGGCCGGCGAGCAGGGCCTCGAGGTTTCGGGCAACGAGGGCATCGACCCGAAGGCCCCGAACTTCCGTTCACAGGCCTCCACGATCAAGACCGCGGGCGCTGACTGCTTCGTGTTCTCCGGCATCACCGCCAACGGCGCTGTCCAGCTGTACAAGGACGTGTCGGCCGCGGTGCCGGATGCGAAGCTCTACGGCCCGGACGGCGTTGCCGAGTCCGGCTTCGCCGACCCGAAGGAGGGCGGCATCCCCGCCGACGTGGCGAACAAGGTGAAGGTCACCGTCGCCACCCTGTCTCCGGACGAGTACCCGGCGGATGGCCAGAAGTTCTTCGATGACTTCGAGGCCAAGTACGGCGAGGCGAACCCGGATCCATACGCGATCTACGGGTACGAGGCCATGAAGCTGGTCCTCGACACCTGCCAGCAGCTCCAGGCGGAGTGCTCGGACAAGCAGGCGATGATCGAGGCCCTGTTCAACACCAAGGGTCGCCAGTCGGTGCTTGGCACGTACGACATCGACGAGAACGGCGATACGACCCTCACTGACTACGGCGTCTACACGATCAAGGACGGCGAGCTCATCTTCGGTGAGACGGTGAAGGCCGAAGGCGCCTGATCCAAAACGCATGATTCAGTGCGGGGGGCGGACGGTGGTTGCCGTTCGCCCCCCGTTTCTGATTGGATCCGCCCAGAGGGAGGGGGAGCCACCCCGGCGACCCGCGATGAGGGAGGATCTTGGAGGCAAGTTCTGAGGCGTCTCGTCTGCCGGTTCGGTCGAACACCGGCGACAGGATTCGCAAGTACATAGGCGAGTACGGCCTGATCGCGCTTCTGCTCGTCATGCCGGTCGTCTACGGCATCCAGGACATCTCGGACGACGGCAGCCTGGCCCGCCTCGGCAACAACGTCGTCGACGGGCTCTCGAACGGCGCGATCTGGGCGCTGATCGCGATGGGCTACACGCTCGTCTACGGCATCATCGAGCTGATCAACTTCGCCCACGGCGAGGTCTTCATGATCGGCTCGCTCGTGACCGCCGCCTGGTTCTGGGGCGTCATCGGTCTCACCGAGCAGACCGCGATCCTCGGACTGGTCATCGGCCTGCTGGCATCGCTGATCGTCGCGATGGTCACCAGCGGCACGCTCAACGTGATGATCGAACGGGTCGCGTATCGACCATTACGAACGGCGCCCAAACTGGCGCCGCTCATCACGGCCGTCGGCATGTCGTTCATCCTCCAGAACGTCGGCATCCTCTGGATCGGCGGCTCGCAGGAGGGCGTGCCGGAGCTCGTCGACCCGCAGAAGGAGCTCTTCGCGATCGGCGGCGTCCAGGTGAATCAGGGCGACGTGCTCTCGGTCGCGACGACGATCCCGCTCGTCCTGCTGCTCACGACCTTCATCTCGCAGAGCCGCATGGGCCGCGCGATGAGGGCCACCGCCCAGGACCCGGAGGCGGCGCGCCTCATGGGGATCAACGTCGACACAACGATCTCGCTCACGTTCCTGCTGGGCGGCCTGATGGCCGGC
The DNA here is from genome assembly GCA_963793775.1 of uncultured Solirubrobacterales bacterium. Classification (GTDB taxonomy): domain Bacteria; phylum Actinomycetota; class Thermoleophilia; order Solirubrobacterales; family 70-9; genus WHSW01. The sequence continues at coordinate 16,291 of CAWCBM010000022.1, read as the reverse complement.
GCGGCGGGTCTGATCTACGCGCTCTACCAGACGACGATCTGGTACTTCCAGGGCTTCCAGGCCGGCCTGATCGCGTTCACGGCGGCCGTCATGGGCGGCATCGGCAACCTCCAGGGAGCCGTGCTCGGCGGCTTCATCATCGGGATCATCCAGCAGATCTCCGACAACAGGATCGGAGGCGAGTGGACCCCGGCGATCGTCTTCGCCTACCTCGTCCTGATCATGGTCTTCAGGCCGCAGGGCCTGCTCGGTGAGGAGACGAGAGAGGCCGGATGAGCACCCCGGAGCCGACCACCGACGGCCGCAGCGGCCTGCAGCCGAAGACCGACCGGCGCACGCTGATCACGTTCGCGATCGCGGTGCCGGCGATCATCGTCTTCGCGACCGCCCTGCTCGGGATGAACTTCCTGATGGCGCTGATCCTCGGGGCCATCATCGGGCTGCGGATCCTGTTCCCGGACGACCGGCGCGTGCTCGTCGCCGTGATCGTGCTCGCGCTTGGCTGGGCGATCCTGCTCCCGTTCCTGCACGACGAGGGCGGCTCCTTCATGAACATCGCCACCCTGATCCTCGCCTACTCGGTGATGGCCCTGGGGCTCAACATCATCGTCGGCTACGCCGGCCTGCTGGACCTGGGCTACGTCGCCTTCTTCGCGCTCGGCGCGCTCACGGCCGGCTGGTTCATGTCGGACTTCTACGCGAACGCCGGCGAGGGCGAGAATGGCATCCACGTCCTCGTTGCGGACGTAACCCAGAACCTGTTCGGGATCCACTTCAACTTCCTGTTGGTCGTGGTGATCGCAATCGTGATCACCACGATCGCGGGCATGCTGATCGGCCTGCCGACGCTGCGGCTGCGCGGCGACTACATCGCGATCGTCACGCTCGCATTCGGCGAGATCATCGGGCGCATCGTCATCAACGGCGACCAGATCCACTACAAGGACGTCCCGGTCCTGGGCGGGACGCTCACGGACGTGTTCGGCAAGGGGGCGGTCTTCTCCGGAGGACGGGAGGGCATAGGCCCGATCGACAAGATCTGGTTATTCGTCGGCGACCCGTTCAAGGCGCTGGACCTGAGGCCGTGGTACCTGGTGGCGCTCGCGATGGTGCTGCTCGTGCTGTTCGTGAACTACCGGCTACGCGACTCGCGCCTCGGTCGCGCTTGGATCGCGCTGCGGGAGGACGAGGTCGCTGCTGCCTCGATGGGGGTGCCGCTCGTCAAGACGAAGCTGCTGGCCTACGGAACGGGAGCCGCCTTCGGAGGCATGGCCGGCGTGTTCCTCGCATCACGCTTGAGCGTGGTGAACGCCGACCAGTTCCAGTTCTTCTTCTCGATCTTCATCCTCGCGATGGTGATCCTCGGCGGGCTGGGCTCGATCGAGGGAGTCCTTGTCGGGGCGGCGGTGCTCGTCTACCTGAACTTCAAGTTCATCCCCGACCTGAACGCGAAGCCGCGCGAGTGGTTCGACCTGGACCTCGACCTGTCCGAGCTGTCGTCGGCGATCTACGGCTTCCTGCTCGTGATGATGATGGTGCTCAGGCCCGAGGGCCTGATACCCGAACGAAGGCGCAAGCTCGAGCTGTCCGAGCACGTCGGCACCGGCCAGACCGCCGGCCTCGGCGAGGCGGCCGGTCAGGATACTTTCGAGGCACGCGCATGAGCACCCCGGAGGAGACCGCACAGGAAGCCACGGCGCCGCCGCCGAGCGATGAGATCCTTGCGGCGACGAACATCACGAAGACATTCGGCGGCCTGATCGCGGTCGAGGACGTCTCGTTCGCCATCCCGCGCGGCGCGATCGTCTCGATCATCGGTCCCAACGGGGCCGGCAAGACGACCTTCTTCAACATGCTCACCGGCCTTTACAAGCCGACCTTCGGCCGCGTCGAGTTCGACGGCAAGAACATCACCGGCGGGCGGCCCGACAAGATCATGGCGCTGGGCGTGGCCCGGACATTCCAGAACATCCGCCTGTTCGCCACGATGAGCGCCCTCGAGAACGTGATGGTCGGCCAGCACGCTCGCATGCGGGCGGGTCTGTTCGGGTCGATCATCAAGACGCCCCGGGTGCGCCGCGAGGAGCGCGAGGTCGTCGAGAAGGCGCGCAAGGAGCTGCTCTACGTCGGCCTCCGCGAGGACCTGCACGAGCAGATGTCGATCAACCTCTCGTACGGCGATCAGCGCCGGCTCGAGATTGCTCGCGCGCTCGCGTCCGACCCCCAGCTGCTGCTGCTCGACGAGCCGACGGCCGGCATGAACCCGCAGGAGTCGAAGGAGCTGACCGACTTCATGCACCGGCTGCGCGACGAGCGCGGCATCACGATCCTGCTGATCGAGCACGACATGCAGGTGATCATGGGCGTCTCGGAGCGGATCACCGTGCTCGACCACGGCTCCAAGATCGCGGAGGGCTCCCCGGACGAGATCCGCCAGAACCCGCGCGTGATCGAGGCATATCTCGGCAAGCAGGGCGAGAAGGATGCCCAGTCCGAGGAGGGGGCGAGCTAGATGGCCCTGCTCGAGGTCAAGGACATCCACACCTTCTACGGGAACATCGAGGCCCTGAAGGGGATAACGGTCGAGGTCGAGGAGGGCGAATGCGTGACCCTGATCGGCTCGAACGGCGCCGGCAAGTCGACGACGCTGCGCTCGATCTCCGGGCTGACGCCGCCGCGGCAAGGCTCGATTCGCTTCAAGGACCGTGAGATAACGGAGACGCCGCCGCAGGACATCGTGTCGATGGGAGTGGCGCAGTCGCCGGAGGGCCGCCACGTGTTCTCGCGCATGACCGTGCACGAGAACCTGCTGCTCGGCGCCTACCTGCGGCGCGACCAGTCCGAGATCTCCTCGGACCTCGAGCGCGTGTACGAGCTTTTCCCGCGCCTCAAGGAGCGTGAGCGCCAGAAGGGCGGGACGATGTCCGGCGGCGAGCAGCAGATGCTCGCGATCGGCCGGGCGCTGATGGCCCGGCCGACGCTGCTGCTGCTCGACGAGCCGTCGATGGGCATCGCGCCGATCCTCGTCGAGCGCATCTACGAGACGATCGCCGAGATCAACCGCCAGGGCACGACGATCCTGCTGGTGGAGCAGAACGCGAACTTCGCGCTGGACGTGTCTGCCCGCGCCTACGTGCTCGAGACCGGCAAGGTGGCTCTGCACGACAAGTCGGATGCCCTGCGCGAGAACCCCGAAGTCCAGCGAGCGTACCTGGGGGCATGATGCAGACCTTCCTCGCCGTCATCGGACCGGAGGCGCTGTGGCTCACCTTCGTGTGGCTGGCCTCGGCGATCGTCGCCTCGCTCTTCTCCTCGCTGAAGGGATACGGCGAGAAAACCGGCCTCGTCACCGGCACGGTCCTGACGCTGGTGGGCGCGTTCGTCTGGGCGGTCTGGCCGGCTCAGGAGGTCTCGCGCTGGAAGATCCACGCGGGACTGGGCAGCACCGAGAGGATCGTGCTCGGGATCATCGTGGCGATCATCCTGATCGCCGGGATCTTCGTGGTGGTCTCGGTCGACGCCGGCGGCGGCGGCAAGATCGGCCTCGCCCTGGTCGTGATCATGGCGGCCGTGATCGCCGCCGGGCTCGTCAAGGCCGTCTCGATCTCGCGTGAGTCGGGGGGCAAGACGATGTCCGAGCTGCGCGCCGAGCTCGAGGCGCGCGGGCAGACGACGAGCTAGGTCGCCTACCAGGTCGCCGCTCGCAGCGCTGGCTCGAGGTCGGGCCGGCGAAACTCGTAGCCGAGCTCCTGCAGGCGTGCGGGGACGGCGCGCTGGCCCGTCGTGACGATCGACGCCATCTCGCCGTAGAGCGTCTTCACCGCCAGTGCCGGCACGGGAGCGAACGCCGGCCGATGCAGCACCTTGCCGAGCGTCCTCGACAGCTCCTTGTTCGTGACCGGCTCCGGCGCCGTGACGTTGACGGGCCCGCGCAGGGCGTCATTGTCGAGCCCGAACACGATTGCGCCGACCACATCGTCGAGGTGGACCCAGGGCACGTACTGGCTGCCGCCCGCGACCGGGCCGGCGATACCGAGCTTGAAGAAGGGCAGCATCTTCTCGAGTGCTCCGCCCGACGCCGACAGGACCACGCCCGTGCGCGGCAACACGACCCGCACGCCGAGCTCCTCGGCCCTGTCCGCTTCCGCCTCCCAGTCGACCGTCAGCCGCGCGAGGAAGTCGTCGCCCGCGGGCTCGGCCTCGTCGAGGCGCTCGTCTCCGCGCGCTCCGTACCAGCCGCTCGCGGACTGGGACACCAGCACGCGCGGGCGCTCGCCCTCGGGCAGCTCCGCGAGGGCGGCCACGAGGTTGCGGGTGGTGAGGACGCGCGAGTCGCGGATCTCGCGCTTGGTGTCGTCGCTCCAGCGCTGGGCGATCGTCTCACCGAGCAGGTTGACGACGGCGTCGCCGCCGCGCAGCGCGTCGAGCGGCGGCGGATCGGACTTGGGCGACTTCCACTCGAAGGCCTCCACGCCGAGCTGCCCCTTGGCTCGGGCGGCGTCGCGCGAGAGCGCTACCGGCTCGTCGCCGCGGGCGCGCAGCTCGCCGATGAGCGCAGCGCCGATGATCCCGGTCGCGCCGGTGACCGCGACCCGCATCAGCCGAGCGCGGCGCGCTCCACGGTCGGCTCCTCGGGCACCTCGACGACGTCGCCGGCGCGTGCCGCGACGTCAGCCACCGCGTTCGCCACCGCCTGGGCGACGTCGCGGTTGAAGACGCTCGGGACGATGTAGTCCTCCTCGAGCTCGTCGTCGGCGATCACGTGGGCGATGCCGTGGGCGGCCGCCAGCTTCATGTCCTCGCTGATCGCGGTGGCGCGGGCGTCGAGCGCGCCGCGGAAGACACCGGGGAAGGCGAGCACGTTGTTGATCTGGTTCGGGTAGTCCGACCGGCCGGTTGCCATGACGCGCACGTGCGGCGCCGCCTCCTCGGGGCGCACCTCCGGGTTGGGATTGGCCATGGCGAACACGAACGGGTCGGAGTTCATACGGGGGAGATCGGCCGCTTGGATGATTCCTGGGCCCGACAGCCCCACGAACAGGTCCATTCCCTCGATCACCTCGCGCGGCTGGCCGTCGCGACGCTCCGCGTTGGTGTTCTCGGCGAGCCAGCGCTTGGGCGCGTTCATCGAGCCCGCCTGATAGTCGTCGCGGCCGGTGTGGATCGCGCCGTAGCGGTCGCAGGCGACGATCGAGCTGATGCCGGCGTCGATGAGGATCTTCGCCACGGCCACGCCGGCGGCGCCCGCGCCCACCATCAGCACCTTGAGGTCCTCGATGCGCCGGCCCGTGAGCCGACAGGCGTTGATGAGCGCGGCGAGCGTGACGATCGCGGTGCCGTGCTGGTCGTCGTGGAAGACGGGAATGTCGAGCGCCTGCTGGAGCCGCTGCTCGATCTCGAAGCAGCGCGGGGAGGAGATGTCCTCCAGGTTGATTCCGCCGAAGGTGGGCGACATGCGGATCACCGTCTCGACGATCTCGTCGACGTCCTTGGTGTTCAGGCAGATCGGGAAGGCGTCGACGTCGGCGAACTCCTTGAACAGCATCGCCTTGCCCTCCATCACGGGCATGGCCGCCTCGGGGCCGATGTCGCCGAGCCCGAGCACGGCGGTGCCGTCTGAGACGACGGCCACCGTGTTCGCCTTGATCGTGTACTTGAAGGCCTTCTGGCGGTTCTCGGCGATCGCGGTGCAGACGCGCGCCACGCCGGGCGTGTAGGCCATCGAGAGGTCGTCGCGCGACTTGACCGGGATGTTCAGGCCGGTGTGGATCTTGCCGCGCCGGTGGACCTCGAAGGTGCGGTCCGTGATCTCGACGAGCTCGGCGCCGCTCACGCCCTGGACGGCGCGGATCACCTCACCGCGGTGCTCGACGCCCGAGCACTCGACGGTGATCTCGCGCATGCCGCGCTCGGCGCGCGTCTCGACGGCGTCGACTGCCACGATCGAGCCGCCGGCACGCGTGATCGCGGTCGTGACGCGGCTGAGCGCCCCGGAGGTCTTGTGCGGCAGCGCGACGCGGAGGGTGAGTGAGAACTGTGCTGACGGGACCGGCACGGGGGCCGATCATAGATTGGCGGCGTTGCCGGACTTCAGCTCAGCGGCGCGAGTAGCGCTCGATGACGAGCTGCTCCGCCACCGGCACGTCGATCTCGTCGCGCGCAGGTGCCCGCAGGACGCGGCCCGCCAGGCTGTCGGGATCGCTCTCGAGCCACACCGGCACGCGCCCGACGGACTCGGCGGCCTCGCGCGCGGCCTCCGCGACCCCGCCATCCCCGCTGATGCGCACGCGCTGGCCGTCGCGCAGCTGCATGGAGGCGATCGTCGCGCGGCGGCCGTCGACCTCCACATGGCCATGCGCGACGAACTGGCGCGCCTGGCGACGGGTGCCGGCGAGGCCGAGCCGGTACACGACGTTGTCGAGCCTGCGCTCGAGCAGCTCCAGCAGTGCAGTGCCGCTGGTGGCATCGCGACGCCGCTGCGCCTCGCGCACGTAGCGCAGGAACTGGCGCTCGCGCACGCCGTAGATCACCTTCAGCTTCTGCGCCTCGCGCAGCTGCGAGCCGTAGACGCTCTGCCGCGACCGGCGCGAGTGGCCGTGCTGGCCCGGCCAGAGCGCGCCGCGGCGCTGCAGGGCCGTCTTGCCGTTGAGCGCGCGCAGGCCCTTGAGCCCGAGGTCGACACCCTCGCGGCGCTCAAGCTTCTCCACTGCTCCAACGTGACGGCCCATGCTCTGCGAATACCTACTCTGGCGATCGGAATTAGTTAGGTAAGCCTAACACGAACCCCCGGGTAGGCCCAAGCGTTGGCGGAGCTCGAGCGCCGCTGGGCGCAGGCAAACGAGGGCGACTCGGTTGGCACGAGCGACTTCATCGCGCTCGCCTCGCGGGTCGCCGGCCGCAACCTGCGCCCGTTCCTGAGCGACTGGCTCTTCGGCACGGAGACGCCGCCGATGCCGGGCCATCCCGATTGGGAGGTGCTGCCGGTCGAGGAGGGCGCGCCGGCCGCCTCGGTCGCGCGGAGCCAGGCACTCCGGATCGAGCGCTCGATTCTCAAGCGATAGCGAAGGCTCTGGTCCGGCACGGCGATAGTGTGGAGCCGTGCCGGACCAGCCCGCCCCACAGCTCTTCCTGATCGACGGCAACAGCCTCGTCTACCGCGCATTCTTCGCGCTGCCCGAGTCGATCTCGACCTCAAAGGGGCAGCCCACGAACGCGATCTTCGGCTTCGCCTCGATGCTCGTGAAGATCATCTCGGAGTACGGGGCGAACCCGACGCTGGTCGTCTGGGACGCGGGCATGTCGGGACGTGAGGAGGTCTACGACGAGTACAAGGCGGGCCGCCGCGAGCGCCCCGATCTGCTCGCCGAGCAGTGGCCGTACATGCACCCGCTCGTCGACGCCTTCGGGTACGAGAACGTGAAGGTGCCGGGCTACGAGGCGGACGATGTGATCGCGACGCTCGCCGGAAAGGCGCGCGGGCGCGGGTTCGACGTGATGGTGGTCACCGGCGATCGCGACCTCTTCCAGCTGGTCGAGCCGGGCGTGCGCGTAATGGCGACCGGGCGCGGGATCACCGACACGAAGATCTACGACCGGGACGCGGTGGTCGACCGCTACGGGATCCCGCCCGAGCAGATCCCCGACTTCGTCGGGCTGAAGGGCGACACCTCGGACAACATCCCGGGCGTCCCGGGCATCGGCGAGAAGACCGCCTCGCAACTCCTGCAGGAGTGGGGCTCGCTCGAGGGCGTGCTCGACAACATCGAGTCGATCTCGGGCGCCAAGCGCAAGCAGAACCTGTCCGAGCACGCCGAGGACGCGCGCATCTCGAAGCAGCTCGCGACGGCCGTGCGCGACGTGGACGTCGCCGACATCGACCTCGAGCACGTGGCCGCCCGCGAGCCGGACCGCTCACAACTGCGCGAGACGTTCCGCGAGTTCGAGCTGCGCGCGCCGCTCGAGCGGCTCGAGGAGGCGCTCGGCGAGGACGACGCGGCGCCGGCCGAGCGCGTGAGTGAGCTCCATCGGGTGAGCGCGCGCGAGGTGCCGCTCGCCGAGCTCGGCGCCCTCGAGGGCGAGCTCGTGGCGGTGGCGGCGCTGCGAGCGGGCGAGCAGCCCGCCGACGCCGTGGCCGCCGAGATCGAGCCCGAGGACCCCGACCTGGAGCTGGAGGCCGAGGAGGACGCCGCGCTCGAGGCCGCGATCAGCGAGGAGCCGGTGGTTGCCGCAGGCACGCCCCCGGCGGGCCCGGTGCAGGGCTCATTCGACCTCGACGGCGCGGTCCGCGGGCCGCTCACGGTGGCGGCCTGGGACGGGGAGGACGTTCTCGTGGCCGAGGCCGAGACCCTCGCCGCCTTCACGATGGCGCGCGGCGAGCGCCCGCTGGTGGCGCACGACTGGAAGACGATCGCGATGGCCGACGAGCCCTCGCCGGCGCCGCGGCTCGCGCACGACACGATGGTTGCCGCCTACCTGATCGACCCGGCGCGGCGTGGCTATCCGCTCGACGAGCTCGCGGCCGAGTCGGGCTTCGGCGCGGTGGTAGAGGGGGCGGACGGCGTCGCCGAGCGCGCCGTGCTCACGCGCGTGCTGGCCGAGCGCCAGCGCGCCCGGCTCGAGGAGGACGGGCTCACCCAGCTCTTCCACGAGATCGAGCTGCCGCTCGTGGACGTGCTCGTCGAGCTCGAGCGCGCGGGCATCAAGCTCGACGTGTCGCGCCTGCAGGAGATCAGCCGTCGCTTCGGGAAGCGGGCCGAGGAGCTCGAGCGGCGCGTCTGGGAGCTGGCGGGGGAGGAGTTCACGATCGGGTCGCCGCAGCAGCTCGCGCCGATCCTGTTCGAGAAGCTCGGCCTGTCGCGCAAGCGGCGCGGCAAGACCGGCTACTCGACCGATGCCCGCGTCCTGCAGGCGATCCGCCATGAGCACGAGATCATCCCCGCGATCGAGGAGTGGCGCGAGGTCACGAAGCTGAAGTCGACCTACCTCGACGCCTTTCCCGACCTGATCGCACCAGACGGGCGCCTCCACACCACCTTCAACCAGGCCGCCACCGCCACCGGGCGCCTGTCGAGCACGAACCCCAACCTTCAGAACATCCCGATCCGCACCGAGCAGGGCCGCGAGATCCGGGCCTGCTTCGTCGCGGCCAAGGGCTGCCGCCTGATCTCGGCCGACTACTCGCAGGTGGAGCTGCGGTTGCTCGCCCACATCGCCGAGGAGCCGGTGCTCAAGGAGATCTTCCGGCGCGGCGAGGACGTCCACACCGCCACCGCCGAGGCGATCCTGGGTGGCAGGACCGACCCCGGGACGCGCTCGAAGGCGAAGATGGTCAACTACGGGATCGTCTACGGGCTGTCCGCTTACGGGCTCGCCGACCGCCTGCAGATCCCGCAGGAGGAGGCGCAGGAGTTCATCGACCGCTACCTGGAGCGCTTCCCCAAGGTCAAGGAGTTCATCGACGAGACGATCGAGCGCGCCCGCGAGGAGGGCCATGTGACCACGCTCTTCGGGCGCATCCGGCGCGTCCCGGAGCTGCGCTCGCGCCAGTTCCAGACGCGCTCGCTCGGCGAGCGGCTCGCCGTCAACATGGTGATCCAGGGGACGGCGGCGGACATCATCAAGGTGGCGATGGTGCGCGCCCGCGACAGCCTGCGCACGGCCGGCCTCGAGACGCGGCTCGTCCTCCAGATCCACGACGAGCTGCTCTTCGAGGGGCCCGAGGCCGAGCTGGAGGAGGCCTGCGAGATCGTCCAGCGTGAGATGGCGGGAGCGTTCGAGATGGATCCGCCGCTCGAGGTCGACGTGGGCTCGGGCGAGAACTGGCTCGACGCCAAATGAGCAAGGAGGTCGCGGTCCTCGCGACCGTCGCTGCGGGCGGGGTCGTGGCTCTCCAGGCGCCGGCGAACAACGTCCTCTCGAAGTACCTCGGAAGCTTCGGCGCCGCGGTGGCCAGCTTCAGCGTCGGGCTGATCGTGATCGTCTTCGTGACATTCGCGTTCGCCGGCGGCATCACGAGCGATGGCGCGGCCCCGCCCTGGTACTACTGGATCCTCGGCGGCGTGGGCGGCGTCGTGATCGTGACGGTCTCGCTGATCGCCGTGCGCGAGCTGGGGGCGGGCGGCGTGACCGCCGCCACGATCGCCGGCCAGCTCGCGCTGTCCGTGGTGATCGACCGCATGGGCGTGCTGGGCCTCGACGAGCGCCCGATCACCTGGGAGAAGCTGCTCGGCATCGGGCTGCTCGCGCTCGGCACCGTCCTGATCGTGCGCGAGTGAAGGCGGCTATTGCCTCGCCATGGCCACCCGCAGCAGCTCCTCCGGGCTGATCAGGTGGTCGAGGTCCTCGGCGGCCTCATCTATGTCGATCTGCACCCACCGGACTCGGCCGGTGAACGCGTTCTCGTAGCCGTGGTCGTCGCTGACCGGAGTGGCGCCGTCGCGGCCGATGTCGGTCGTCTCGTCGCCGGAGAACACCATTGGCACGGTGTGCTCGACCCGCCCCTCGCCGGCCTTCTCGCCGTCGACGTAGACCGTCACGTCGCCGCCCTTGCCTAGGCCGCCGCCGTCGTAGGTGAACTCCATTCGCAGCTGATGCTCGCCCGGCGGCACCGGCTGCTCGCCGTAGACCTTGAAGCGCTCGAGGTCGAAGAAGTTGTAACAGTAGGCCGGGCGCCCCTCGTGGACAACGGGCGGCCAGCACCCGCGCGGTCGGCATGAGGTAGGCGCCGGAGATCCCGAACCCGTGGATGTGCACGACCGGGGGGCCGTCGCCGCCGGTGCTGCGCCGGCAGTGGATCGACCGGCCCTCGACCTGCAGGCTCTCGGTCACCCAACCCACGTCGGTCGACACCGCCGGATCGTCTCACGGGCAGGGACGGACGCGCAGGGGGTTGCAGGCGTCGACCAAGATCAAACAAGCGGTAACAAATCGGCGATACCCGCATGGTCCGCCGCAAGGACACGGACCCTCGTAGTTCCTACCGTCAGGCTTTTCGGGGAGCTTCTTTGTGAACCTCTACGTGTTGTGTGCTGTCGCCTTGGCGGTCGTGTCGGACCCACGCCGACGCCCATGCCCGGGCGCTCCCGGTCCCGGCTCGACCCTGGGGGTCGGGGTGGCGAGGCGGTGCCGGGGCTGGTGTCCGCGGCCAGGGAGGGTGACGCCGAGGCGTTCGCAGAGCTGTACGCCCCGCACCGCGCCTCGGTACACCGGCTGTTGCTGGCCAGGACGCGCTCGGCGACCCTCGCCGACGACCTGACCTCGGAGACGTTCTGCCGTGCCTGGGGGGCGATGTCGCGGTTCCACCTGCACGAGCAGCATTTGGGGCGTGGCTGCGCAGGATCGCGCGCAACCTGGCAACAGACCACTTCAGGTCGCGAGCGCACGCTCTCGAGCTGACGACCGCCGACATGAGCCACCTGCCGACCGACGCGGTGGCTGGTGCGGACGAAGGCATGCTCCCCGCGTTCCACAGTGAGGAGCTCAGGGTCGCTGGCTGTCCTCCTTCCACCCGACCAGCGCCGGTGCCTGACGCTGCGCTACTTCGAGGGGTTCAGCATCGCCACGACGGCGGAGATCCTCGGTCGCAGCCCGGGCGCGGTCAGGCAGCTGCAATGGCGAGGGCTGCGCAACCTCGCGAAGAGCATCGCCCAGCCCACGCGGCCTCGATGAGCCCCAGCGGAGCGGGGCCGGCTAGACACGATGTCTCGCGTTTGCGGGACAGCCGCGGTTCACTACCACACACTGGTGAGAGTTCGCCAATCGGCTGGCCCGCCAGAGGGGTCGATGCCGTCGAGGCCAACTGCTCCGTCGCAGGCGACGGAGCTACGACCAGCCTATGGGGGAGAAATGAACAGTGCCTACGCAGATCTGACGGTTTTCGAGAGTCGAGGACCCGGCACCTGACTTGGTGGCTGTCGAGACCGCCCCGCGAGTCCGATGCGGCCACCGAGCCCACCAAGCCCACCGCGAGCGCTGTAGAACGGCTCCTGGAGATCGCGACCCGCAACGCCGACGAGCTGATGGCCGAGGCCGAGGCGGAGGCCGACCGGGTCACGTCAGCGGCTCGCGAGGAGGCCGACCAGCTCCGCAGCGAGGCACAGAGCGAGGCCGAGCAGGCGCGCGCCGAGCTCGAGGAGTCCCGCAAGAAGGGCAACGACGAGATCGCCCGGTTGCGCGAGACCGAGCAGGAGCACCGCGACCGCATGCGTGACCACCTCAACGAGATGCTCTCCGGGTCGACGCCGCCAGCTAGCTCCGCGGGTTCCGGACGATCCACGTCCGTGACCGCGGCTACGGTGACGGAGTGCCCGAGACCAGCCCGACCTCCCGGGCGCTGCGCGCCCTCGAGGTGATCCAGGCCAGCCCCGGGATCACCGCCGAGCGACTCGGGTCCCGGCTCGGGGTGAGCGAGCGCGCCGCGCGGCGGTACGTCGCGATCCTGCGCGAGGCCGAGATCCCGATCGAGTCCGAGCGGGGTCCGTACGGCGGCTACCGCGTCGGCCGAGGGCTGCGGCTGCCGCCGCTGATGTTCACCGCCACCGAGGCGATGGGCCTGGTGATGGCGGTGCTCGAGGCGCACGGCACCGCCGCCGGGGACGACCCGGTGCGCAGCGCCGTCGGCAAGATGGTCCGGGTCCTGCCGGTCAACGTGGCCCGCCCGCTCGAGGCGCTGCGCGAGGTCGCCGCGCGGCGTACCGACCCCGACCCGCCGCACCCGGAGACGACCGCCACGCTGGTCGGCGCCTCGGTCGACCGGCGCCGCTGCCGGATCGACTACGCGCCCGGCCCGCGGCGCGGTCACGCTCATCGAGGTCGACCCGTGGGCGGTCGTCGTGCGCTTCGGCCGCTGGTACGTGCTGGGCTGGTCGCACGCCGCCGAGGACCGGCGGGTCTACCGCATCGACCGGGTCCTCTCCGTCGACGTGCTCGACGAGACGTTCGCCCCGCCCGAGGACCTCGACCCGTTCGCCGCCCTGGAGGAGCAGATGTCCCAGGGCTGGGCGCACGCCGTCGACGTCGTCATCGACGCGCCGCCGGAGGAGGTGGCGCTTGGCTGCCGCGGAGCCTCGGGTCGACCGAGGCCGACCGACGACGGCCGGACCCGGCTCGTCGGCTCGACCCGCAACCTCGCCTGGTATGCCAGCGAGCTCGCCGAGCTCCCCGCGCCGTTCGTCGTCGACGGCGGCGACGAGCTGCGCGAGGCCGTGCGCGACCTGGGGGAGAGGCTGCTCAGATCCGTGACAGGAACGCCAGCACCCGCTCGGTGAGCAGGGCGGCCGCCGCCGCGTCGTACGACGGCAGCGACGGGTCCGCGAACAGGTGCCTGTCGCCGGGGTAGACGAACAGCTCCGCGCCCTCGACCGTCGCCACGAGCTCCCGGGCCGCCTCCAGCTCGCCCTCCCCGGCGAAGAACTCGTCGCGCGTCCATGCCGTGGACCTGCACCGGCACGCCGTCCGGCCAGGGGCCGAAGCTCCACTCGCCGGTGATCGGGTTGAACGACTCGAACAGCAGGGCGCCGGCCGCTCCCGGGCCGCTGCTGGGCAAAGCCGCTGGGCGAAGCTGACGCCGAACGAGAACCCGGCGTGGACCAGCGCGTCGGGCAGGCCGGCGGCGACCTCGTCGGCGAGGGCGTCGTAGTCGGGCGCGCCGTCGCGCCGCGTGTAGGCCATCCCCTCCGGGATGGTGGCGAAGGTCTGACCCTCGAACAGGTCCGGCGTGTGCACCGTGTGCCCGTCCGCGCGCAGCCGGTCGGCGAAGGCGACGAGCCCGGGGGTCAGACCTTGGATGTGGTGGAACAGCAGGATCTCAGCCATGGCGGCCACGCTAGGACGGGTTCCGGACGATCCACGTCCGCATCGGCCTACGGGGCGGCCTGCAGCTCCGACCAGTCGACCTCGCGCAGCCGCGACTGGTACTCCGCGACCAGGCCGGGCCAGTTCGTGGTGATCCGCCCGCCGTCGGTGTACCAGTTGTCGCACGCCGACCAGACGCTGTCGCCGAGGCGGGCTGCATCTCGCGGTCGTAGGCGCGCGAAGACCTCCGGCGCACCTCGTACGCGCGGCGGTCGGGCCGTCGGCGATCCGGCGGACGACCTGGGCGATCCAGCCGGCCTGCGCCTCGAGCATGCCGATGATCGAGCTGCCGCCGAGGTTGGTGTTGGGGCCGTAGACGCAGAACAGGTTGGGGAACCCCGGGACGGCGATCCCGAGGTGGCGCGTGCGCGCCCTCGCGCCCAGATCCCGCCCAGGTCGGCGCCGCCGCGGCCGGTGACCTCGATCGAGCCGAGGAAGTCGGTCGCCGCGAACCCGGTGCCCCAGATGACCACGTCGGCCTCGTGCAGCGTGCCGTCGGCCGCGCGGACCCCGCCGGGCTCGACGCCGGTGACCGCCTCGGTGACGACGTCGACGTGGTCGCGGTCGAGCGCCGGGTACCAGTCGTTGGAGAACAGGATCCGCTTGCAGCCGATCGGGTAGTCCGGGCGCAGCTTCGCCGCAGCGCCGGGTCCCGCACCTGGCGCCGCAGGTGCAGCCGCCAGGCGGCTTCCAGCGCCGTTGAGCACCGGCCGCGGTGATCCACTGCTCACCCTCGAGCGCGCGGTTGAGCACTCGGTGAGGCGGAACGACCACGCCGCGCTCGACCACGATCACCGCGGGAAGCGCCCGACCAGCCGGTGGTGGCGGCGCGGGTACTCGCACGTCCGGCTTCGGGACCACGTACGGCGCGGAGCGCTGGAACACGGTCATCGAGCCGACCCGGTCGACGATGCCGGGGACGAACTGGATCGCGCTGGCGCCGGTGCCGACGACGGCGACCCGGGCGCCGTCGAGGTCGACGTCGTGGCGCCACCGCGCCGAGTGGAACGCCGGGCCCGCGAAGGTGTCGCGACCCGGCAGGTCCGGCACGACCGGGTCGGAGAGCTGGCCGAGCGCAGTGACGACGACGTCGGCGTCGTACGTCGAGCCGTCGGCCGTCGTGACCGTCCAGGTCCGGCCGCTCGTCATACCGCAGCGCCGTGACCTCCTGACCGGTGTGCACGAGGTCGAGCAGCCCGGCGTCGGCCGCGGTCTTGCTGGAGGTAGTCCAGGATGTCGGCCTGTGCCGGAGTAGCGTGCGCGGCCAGCCCGGGTTGAGCGCCCACGACCAGCTAGTAGAGCGCGGACGGCACGTCGCACGCCGCGCCCGGGTAGGTGTTGTCCCGCCAGACCCCGCCGACCTCGTCGGCCCGCTCCAGGATGGTCAGGTCGTCGATGCCTTGGTCGCGCAGTGCCTTGCGCGGCACCCAGCCCGCCGAAGCCGGCCCCGATGATGACGACGCGCGGTGAGGCCACAGGCCCGCAGACGATGCGTGGACCGGTGGTCTCCGGGCGCTGATCCGTGGATGCCCTGCGACGCGTACTCGCGTCGGCGTGCCGGTCTGGCCGTCGAAGAACGCCGCGCACCTGTCGGTGTGCGGACGACCCGGCTGCCCTTGACCGGCTGTCGACTGCGGACGTCCCTGAGGTCGCCGAGCTGGCGACCCAGTCGGCGCCAGCCGGTGTCCTGCTTCGGCGGCCGCGATGCGGCGTCGTCGTGCGGCATCCCGCAGTCGTTGGTGGTGGCACGCTCTCCTTGGGCCGAGCAGCCGCTGGCTGATCGCGAGCGACCGGATCCCGTCGTCGGTCAACACGCCGCCGGCGTCGCGGACACGTGGCGACTCGCCCTCCTCGGCCGAGGACGCCGTAGCTCGAGCGGGCATCCTTGAGGCGAGCACGGCGTGGCTCGGGCTGGTAGGCGCGCGGTCCGCTAAGTTGCCGGCGTACTTCTCGCGTTCCCGAGCAGCTGGTCAGTCACGGGCAGCGCGGCCCCCGGATCTAGGGACGCTCGTGGGAGCAGGGCTCAGCATCGGACTCAGGTGATGGTCATGCCGCCGTCGACCGCGAGCGTCTGCCCGGTGATGTAGCCGGCCGCGTCCGAGGCGAGGAACACGACCATGGCCGCGAGCTCCTGCGGGTCGCCCTTGCGGCCGCTGGGGATCCGTCCCTGCTGGGACTCGAGGTAGCCGGGCGGGTACTGCGTCGGTCATCTCCGAGGCGAAGAAGCCGGGCGCGACCGCGTTGACCCGGATGCCCTTGCGGCCGGTCCACTGCTGGGCCAGGTCACGGGTGAGCCCGATCAGGCCCGCCTTCGAGGCGGCGTACGCCGCCTGGGGGAGCCCCGCGGTGGTGATACCGAGGACCGAGCTGATGTTGATGATGCTCGAGCCGGGCTGCATCACCCGGCCGCACGCCTGGGCCATCCAGTAGCACCCGTTGA
>CAWCBM010000021.1:5000-169491 GCA_963793775.1 uncultured Solirubrobacterales bacterium | reverse complement strand
ATCGCGGTGCCGCTGCTGGTGCTCGTCACCGCCGGGTTGGCCATCTCGACCGACTACGGCGACCCCTCGATCTTCAACAAGAACAGCCCTCAGGGGTTCTCCGAAACGCTCTACGCCTACACCTCGCAGTCGAACAACAACGGCTCGGCCTTCGCCGGCTACACCGGCTTCGTGCAGCCGAACGCCCCCGGCAACGTGGGCGCCTACGGGATCACGTTCGCCGACGTCCTCGGCGGGATCTCGATGCTGATCGGGCGCTTCGTGCCGCTGCTGGCGGCTCTGGCGGTCGCCGGATCACTGGCGACGAAGCGCGTCTCGCCGGTCGGCGCCGGCACCTTCCGCACCGACTCGCCGACCTTCGTCTTCCTGCTGATCGGCGTGGTGATCATCGTCGCCGCCCTGACCTTCTTCCCCGCCCTGCTGCTCGGCCCGGTCGTGCAGGGCCTGACTCCCGAACTGTTCTGAGGTATTGACATGGGCAAGGATCTGAAGAGAGATGCGATTACGGCGGGGATCGCCATCCTCGTGCTGACGGTGCTGTTCGGGCTCGTCTACCCGCTGGTCACCACCGGCGTCTCGCAGCTGCTGTTCCCGGCAAGGCCGACGGCTCGAAGGTGGAGGTCGACGGCAAGGTGGTCGGCTCGAGCCTGATCGGGCAGCCGTTCAAGCGCGACGCCGCCAGGGGGCCCGGGCTGGAGCGCGATCCCGCGTACTTCCAGCCGCGGCCCTCGGTCACCGGCTACTCACCGAACGTCACCTTCTTCAACAACCTCGGCCCGAACAGCGAGGTGCTGAGCCGCTTCTTCGCCAACAAGGCGGAGGCCTATGTCTCCCGCGAGGGCCGTTACACGCCCGGCCTCACCGTCGCCGACGTGCCGGTCGACGCCGTCACCACCTCGGGATCGGGCGTCGACCCGCACATCTCCGAGGCGAACGCGGGAATCCAGGCGAACCGGGTCGCGGACGTCCGCGAGATGCCGCTCGACGAGGTCCTCGACCTGATCGACGAGAACACCGACGGGCGTGGCCTGGGCGTGCTCGGCGAGCCCGGCGTCAACGTGCTCGAGCTCAACATCGCCCTCGACGAGGCGCAGGGAGGCACGTCTTCATGAAGCCGGACTCGACGATGATCCGCGCGGCGCTGATCGCGAGCTTCGCCAAGCTCAACCCCGCGCACCAGATCCGCAACCCGGTCATGTTCGTGGTCGAGGTCGGCGCGGTGATCACCACCATCGGCTGGCTGATCCAGGCGTTCGGCGGCGAGCCGCTCGGCGGCGGCGACGAGCCGGCCTGGTTCACGTTCACGGTCGCGATCTGGCTCTGGCTCACGGTCGTGTTCGCCAACCTCGCCGAGGCGCTCGCCGAGGGCCGCGGCAAGGCGCAGGCCGATGCCCTGCGCGCGATGCGCACGGACACCATCGCCCGCCTGCGAGACGGGCGTGAGGTGCCGGCCTCGGAGTTGCGGCCCGGCGACGTGGCCGTCGTCGAGGCGGGGGAGGTCATTCCCGGCGACGGGACCGTGATCGAGGGCATCGCCTCGGTGGACGAGTCTGCGATCACCGGCGAATCGGCCCCGGTGATCCGCGAGTCCGGCGGCGACCGCAGCGCGGTCACCGGCGGCACCCGCGTGCTCTCGGACCGGATCGTGGTCGAGGTCACCCAGGAGCCCGGCAAGAGCTTCCTGGATCGGATGATCGGCCTGGTCGAGGGTGCCGAGCGGCGCAAGACCCCGAACGAGATCGCGCTCAACATCCTGCTCGCGGGGCTGACCCTGGTCTTCCTGCTGGTCGTCGTCTCGCTGCGCCCGTTCGCGCTCTACGCCGACACCGAGGTTTCCGTCGCGACCCTGATCGCGCTGTTGGTGGCGTTGATCCCGACCACGATCGGCGCCCTGCTGTCCGCGATCGGGATCGCCGGCATGGACCGACTCGTGCGCCGCAACGTGCTCGCGCTCTCCGGCCGTGCGGTCGAGGCCTCCGGCGATATCGACGTGCTGCTGCTCGACAAGACCGGCACGATCACGCTCGGAAACCGCGAGGCAACCGAGTTCATCCCGATGCCCGGCGTCGAGCGAGGCGGATCTCGCCGAGGTGGCCCAGATCGCCTCGCTCGCCGACGAGACCCCCGAGGGCCGTTCGATCGTCGTCCTGGCGAAGCAGTACGGGATCCGCGAGCACGAGTTCGCCCACGATCAGGCGACCTTCGTCCCCTTCTGGGCCGAGACCCGGATGAGCGGCGTCGACCTCGACGGCAGCCGGCTGCGCAAGGGCGCCGGCGACGCGATCCTCGGCTTCGTCGAGGAGCAGGGCGGCCGGGTCCCGGTCGAGTTGCAGGGAGCGGTCGACCGGATCGCCCGCGAGGGGGGCACGCCGCTGGCGGTGGCCCGCGATGCGCAGGTGCTCGGCGTCATCTATCTCAAGGACGTGGTCAAGGAGGGGATGGGCGTGCGGTTCGACCACCTTCGGGCGATGGGCATCCGCACGGTGATGGTGACCGGCGACAACCGGCTGACGGCGGCGAAGATCGCCGATGAGGCCGGGGTCGACGACTTCCTGGCCGAGGCAACGCCGGAGGCGAAGCTGGAGCTGATCCGGACCAGCAGCAGGGCGGGCCGGCTGGTGGCGATGACCGGCGACGGGACGAATGACGCCCCGGCGCTCGCGCAGGCCGACGTCGGGGTGACGATGAACACGGGCACCCAGGCGGCTCGCGAGGCCGGCAACATGATCGACCTCGACTCGAACCCGACGAAGCTGATCGAGGTCGTCGAGGTCGGAAAGCAGCTGCTGATCACCCGCGGCGCGCTGACGACCTTCTCGATCGCCAATGACGTCGCCAAGTACTTCGCGATCCTGCCGGCGATCTTCGCCGCCACCTACGCCGTGGCGTCGAGCCGGGAGAGTTCGGCAACGGGCCGCTCGACAAGCTCAACATCATGGACCTCGGAACGCCCGAGTCGGCGATCATCTCGGCGATCATCTTCAACGCGCTGATCATCCCGCTCCTCGTGCCGCTGGCGCTGCGGGGGGTCAAGTACAAGGCGATCGGCGCCGCGGCCCTGCTGCGCCGCAACGTCATCATCTACGGCTTCGGCGGGTTGATCGCCCCCTTCGCCGGCATCAAGCTGATCGACCTGCTGGTCCACAACGTACTCGGCGCGTAATGGAGAATCCACTTCATGGCGCGCGCCGGCCGCGGCAGATTCAAGATCTTCCTCGGCATGGCGGCCGGGGTTGGCAAGACCTACCGCATGCTGCAGGAGGGCAGGGCGGAGGCCGAGGCCGGCCGTGACGTCGTGATCGCCTACCTCGAGCCACACGGGCGCGCCGAGACCGAGGCGCAGGCCGAGGGCCTCGAGCGGCTCCCGCGGCGCCGGGTCGAGTACCGCGGCTCGGCGCTCGAGGAGATGGACCTGCCGGCCATCTTCCGCCGGGCGCCGGAGCTGGCGCTGATCGACGAGCTCGCCCACACCAATGCGCCCGGCGTCGAGCACTCGAAGCGCTTCGAGGACATCGAGGACGTGCTCGACGCCGGCATCGACGTCTACTCCACCGTCAACGTGCAGCACCTCGAGAGCCTGAACGACCAGGTGGCCGAGTTGACCGGCGTGCGGGTTCGCGAGACCTTTCCCGACTCGGTGCTGAAGGCCGCCGACGAGGTGGTGCTCATGGATCTCACTCCGGAGGCGCTGCTCGACCGACTGCGCGCGGGAAAGATCTACCCGCGCGGACAGGATCGACGCCTCGCTGAACAACTTCTTCAAGACCGAAAGCCTGGCGACGCTGCGCGAGATCGCCCTGCGCCAGGTGGCCGAGGACGTGGAGGCGAAGCGCTCGGCGAAGCCGGCCGAGGAGCCGGTCGGCACCCGCGAGCGGGTGATCGAGGCGCGCCCGCCGCCGTCGGCGAGCGCATCCTCGCCCTGGTGACGCCACGGACCAGTTCACAGCGCCTCGTGCGCCGCGCCTGGCGCTCGGCGCAGCGTCTGGCGGCGGACCTCGACCTGCTCTACGTCCAGGATCCGACCAGGGACCCGTCGCCTGAGGAACGCGAGCAGCTGCGGGCGCTCGGGAAGCTGGCCTCGATCCTGGGCGCGCAGATGCTGATCGAGGAGGGTGAGGACGTCGCCGAGGTCGCCGCGCGGGTGGGGGCAGACCGCGGCACCACGTATGTGTTGATCGGGCAGCCGCCGGTCCGGCGCGGGCTCAACCGCCTGCGGGAGTCCTTGCCGGAGCAGCTCTCCCGCAGGATGCCCGGCGTCGACGTCCGCATCGTCGCCGACCGGGCGCAGCTGCAGGAGAGCGAGCGATGAGCCCTCTGCTCGCCCGCGGAGGAGAGGCGGGCCGCGACGAGCGCGCCGCCGCGGAACCGACCGCGCGGATCCTGTTCCCGTTCGTCGGCTCGGTGCTCTCCGAGCGGACGCTCGACGCGACCCTGCGTCTCGCGAAGGTTCGCGGTGCGGTGCTGATGCCCGCCTACGTGGCGATCATCCCGCGCAACCTCTCCCTCGAGGCGCCGCTGGGCAAGGAGTGCGAGGGCGCGCTGGCCCTGCTGGAGCTGATCGAGCATCGCGCCGCCAAGGCGGGCGTGCAGGTCGACTCCCGCATCGTCCGCGGCCGCACGGCACGGCACGCGGTGGGCCAGCTGATGACCGACGAGCAGTTCGACTCGATCGTGATCCCGGCGCGGACCGGCGCCAGCGACGGCTTCCCTCCAGCTGACGTCGCCTGGGTGCTCGAATCCGCGCCGGGAGAGGTGCTGGTGCTCAGGCCCGACGCGGCGAGCGCGGACCGGCAGGCAGCGGCCGCGGGCCCGGCAGGTCGCCTCGGCGGTCCGAGCGCCGGCGGCGCCGCGCAAGCGCCCTGATCACGAGCACCAGTCCCGCGATCAAGCCGATCGGCAGCGCCACCGCGGCGCCGATGACGACCAGCGGCAGCAGCGAGGCGATGGTCAGGATCAGGATCGGCATCGCCAGCGGGGCGAGTGCGACCGTGAGGATCCCGATCCCGGTGAGCGCGGTCGAGATCCCGAACACCGTCTCGGCTGTCGGGCGCAGCCCCCTCATGAGGCCACCGCCCCGGCGACGACCGCCGGCTCGGCCTCGGCCGGCGGTTCGACCGGCTCGCGCTCGATCTCGCTTTCCCTCACCAGCCACAGCGCCAGCACCGCGCCGGCCAGGCTGAGCACACCGCCGAGCAACAGGACCTCGTTGAGCCCCGTCAGGAACCCCTGGTGGGCCGCGTTCGAGACCAGCTCGCGGGACTGGGGCGGGACCGCGGCCAGCGCCTGGTCGAGGTTGCCGGAGGACGCTGCCTCGATCAGCTCGCGCGGCCGGTCTCCGACCGCCGCCGGGGTACCGGCGGTCAGCTCGGTGACCTTGTCGGCGCCGCGGCCGACGAAGATCGCGCCCCAGACGGCGATGCCGACGGCGACCCCGACCTGGCGGAAGGTGTCGTTGATCCCGGCCGCCATCCCGCTGCGCTCCTTGGGGACGACGCTCAGTGCGACGTCGCCGATCACCGGGTTCAGCAAGCCGACCCCGGCGCCGGCGACCAGGAAGCCGCCGAGCAGGGTCGTCCAATCGTCGCCCGCTCCGATCCCGGACATCAACAGCAGCCCGACGCCGCCGCCCGCCAGCCCGACGCTCATCAGCACGCGCGCCGGGACTCGGGACAGGAGCATGCCGGCGATCGGCGCCGCGATGAAGCTTGCGATCGTGATCGGCAGGTAGCGCAGCCCGGACTCGAATGGCGAGTAGCCGAGGTAGTTCTGCAGGTAGAGGGTGAGATATAGGAACAGCGCGAACAGCGAGCCCGAGACCGCGAAGGCGGCCAGCTGGACTCCGGTGAAGGCCGGGCGCTTGAACAGGCCCAGCGGCAGCATCGGCTCGGCGACCCGCCTCTCGATGGCGACGAACGAGGCGAGCAGCGCGGCCGAGCCGGCGAACAGCGAGACGATCAGGGTGCTTCCCCAACCCTCGTCGTTGCCGCGGACCAGCGCCAGGACGAGCAGGAAGAGCGCGCCGCTGAAGGTCGCCACTCCGGCCCAGTCGATCCGGGTCGCGTTCGGATCGCGGCTTTCGCGCAGCTTGAGGTAGGTGACGGCGATCGCCGCCAGACCGATCGGGACGTTGAGGTAGAAGATCGACTCCCAGCCGAGCGAGTCGACCAGCGCGCCGCCCACCAGCGGCCCGATCGCGACCGCGACGCCGATGGTGGAGCCATAGATCCCCATCGCCATGCCGCGCTCGCGGCCGGCCGGAAACTCCTGTGCCAGCAGGGCGAGCGAAACGGCGAACATCACCGCGCCGCCGACGCCCTGGAGCGCCCGCGAGAGGTTGAGGAAGGTTGGATCGGGCGCCAGCGCGCAGAGCAGGGAGGAGACGGAGAAGATCCCCAGCCCGACGGCGAACAATCGCCGCCGGCCGAGCCGGTCGGCGAGCGAGCCGGCGGTCAGGACCAGCGCCGCGAGGGTCAGCGCGTAGGCGTCGACCACCCACTGCAGGTCGGAGAAGCTCGCGCCGAGGTCGTCGCGAATCGAGGGCAGCGCGACATTCACGACCGTGATGTCCAACAACAGCATGAAGGTCGCCACCGAGACAGCGGTCAGGGTCCACCATTTGCGTTCCATCTGAATCGATCTCCTTGTCACAAAGGCCGGATTTCGTTCGTCACTGCTATGACGGATCAAGACGAGGAGATGTGACCGTGGACGAGCGAGAGTTTCTGGAGCAGCAATTTGAGGCCAACCGAGGCCAGCTGAGGGCGATCGCCTACCGGATGCTCGGCTCCGTGAACGAGGCCGACGACGCGCTGCAGGAGGCGTGGCTTCGGGTCGACCGGGCGGAACCCAGCGGGATCGAGAACCCCGGGGGATGGCTGACCACCGTCGTCGCACGGGTCTGCCTCGACATGCTGCGCTCGCGGCGCTCGCGCCGCGAGGAGCCGCTCGGCCCGCGCCTGCCCGAGCCGATCGTGAGCTCGCGGGACGGGCTTGATCCCGAGCACGAGGCGCTGCTCGCCGACTCGGTCGGCCTCGCGTTGCTCGTGGTGATGGAGACCCTGAGCCCGGCCGAGCGCCTGGCCTTCGTGCTCCACGACATGTTTGCGGTCCCGTTCGACGAGATCGCGCAGATCGTCGGCCGCTCGCCCGACGCGGCCCGGCAGCTCGCCAGCCGTGCCCGGCGCCGGGTCCGGGGCCAGGCCGGCGAGCCCGACGCCGATCCGGCCGAGCAGCGCGAGGTGGTCGACGCCTTCCTCGCCGCCGCTCGCGAGGGGAACTTCGAGCGGCTGCTGACGCTGCTCGACCCCGAGATCGTGATGCGGGTCGATGCGGGCGAGGGCCGTCCGCAGTCGGTCGAGATCCACGGGGCGTCGGCCGTGCTCGAACAGGTGAGCAGGTTCGCCGGCGGCGCGAGGTTCGCACGGCCGGTGCTGGTCAACGGGCTCCCGGGGTTCGTGGTGGTACCGGCGAGGCTCCCGGTCGCCCTGGCCGGGTTCACCGTCGCCGACGGCAGGATCGTCGAGATCGACGTCCTCGCCGACCGCGAGCGCCTCGCCCAGCTCGACCTCGCGGCGCTCGACTAGGCGCCGAGGTCCAGCGTCCAGACGTTGCAGCGCAGGGTGCGGCCGGCGAAGTCGAAGTCGCGCTCGCCGGCGAGCGAGAAGCCGAACTTGCGACAGAGCGCGTTCGACGGGGCGTTGGTGATCACCGGGAAGGCGTGCAGGCGTTCGAACGCGGGCTCGGCCCGCGCTCGTAAGAGCAGCAGCTCCAGCGCCGCGCTGGCGACGCCGCGACCCTGGTGGGCCGGCAGGACCATCCAGCCCGTCTCGTGGATTCGCTCGCCGTCGAGCTCCTTCTCCCAGATGCCGATCGTCCCCACCGCCGGCCCGCCGGCGTCAGGGACGATCTTCAGCCACCACGGGTCCTCGACGCGCTTCGGGTGGATCGCGAGGATGCGCTCGCGAGGGATCGGTCCGCCGAGCTCACTCATCACCTGCGGGTCCGTCTCGAGCTCCTCGGTGAGCGGCAGGTCGGCGTCGGTGTACGGGAGGAGCTCCACGGGCGCGAGGCTAGTCGCCGGGCTCGTCCTCCAGCGTCGTGCGCTCGCCCCGCAGGCGCTCGATGGACTGCGGGTCGGAGAGGATGCGCACCGTGCGCACCTTGTCGTCCTCGAACTCCCACAGCCAGGCGGTGGGGATGTCGAGCCGGGTGGCGCCGCGGCGCACCAGCACCCGGCCCGAAACGAGGACCCGCTCGCCGGTGACCGGCGTGAACTCCTGCGGCTGCAGCTTGAGCTCGTCCCAGACCCGCTCGACGTCGCGCACGTACTCCTCGAGGCCGCGGCGTCCCACGTAGGGCTCGCTGTGGTGGGCGACGATCCCAGTCACGGCATGAACCT
The DNA here is from genome assembly GCA_963793775.1 of uncultured Solirubrobacterales bacterium. Lineage (GTDB taxonomy): Bacteria > Actinomycetota > Thermoleophilia > Solirubrobacterales > 70-9 > WHSW01. The sequence continues at coordinate 161,093 of CAWCBM010000021.1, read as the reverse complement.
CCGCGTCGGGGTGAAGGAGATCGGCGAGGGCGTCGGTGTCGCGGCGGGCGAACGCCCGGTAGCCGCGCTTCGTGACCTCGATCCGGCCCCCGTCGTCCACGCTCAGCCCTCGGACGCGATGAAGGCGACGACCTCGCGAATGCTGCGCTCTGGCTCCTCGTCGAAGACGAAATGGCCGGCGCCCTCGATCGCCACCAGGCGCGAGCCCGGGATCTCGCGCTCGAACCGGCGCGCGCCCCCTACCGGGGCGAACTCGTCGTCGGCCCCCCAGAGCAGCAGGGTCGGGACCCCGAGCTCGGCCAGGCCGCCCTGGTACGGCTCGAGCTTGGCGAAGTCCATCGAGCGGTAGAAGTCGAGGGTGGCCCGTTGCCCGCGACCGTCGGCGAACGGCGCCCAGTAGGCGTCGAGGTCCTCCTGGTCGAACTCGGCCGCGCCTCGGAGCAAGCCCTCGAACCCGGGCCGGTCGATCGCGGCCACGATCTGCTCGCCGCTCTCCCCGCGGATCGCCTCGGCCATCCCGTGCCAGCGCCCGTCGGCGAAGAAGCCGGTGTTGCTGATCACCAACGCCGAGACCCGGTCCGGGTGGTCGCAGGCCCAGGCGAGGCCGACAAACCCGCCCCAATCGTGGACGGCGAGCGCCACCCGTTCGAGCTCGAGCTCGTCGACGAAGCGCGCGAAGGCATCGAGGTTGGCCTCGAAGGTGGTCGGCGCGTCGCGGTCGGAGTCGCCGAGGCCGTAGAGGTCAGGAGCGAGCGAGCGCCGTCCGGCGCCGCCGAGCGCCGCCATCAGCGGCGCCCACATCCGCGAGCTCTGTGGGAAGCCGTGGACGAGGACGACCGCGTCGCCGTCCGGGCCCTCTGGGCCCGCTTCCAGGTAGGGGAGCGCCGCGCCGCGATGAGGCTGGACCGGCATGCGGCGAGAGTACCGCCGCGCGGCGCTCCCCTAGCTGTCCTCGGCGAGGATCCCGTAGATCTTGCGACGGGTCTCGTCGAGCAGCTCGCGGACCCGCTTGCGCTGGTCCTCGTCCGCGGCGTGGAACACCTGGGCGACGGCCTCGCGCAGCTGGTGGACCGACCGCCCGAGCTGCAGCGTCTCGGGAGCGGCGCCGGCCGTGACCTCCTGCCACGGTGCGGTGTCGCCCCGTGACTCCTGCTCGCTCTCGCCCGCGTCCGTGAGCGTGAAGCGCCGCTTTCCGTCGGACTCCTCGCCCTTGATCAGCCCCTCGTCCTCGAGCAGCTGCAGGGTGGGGTAGATGGAGCCGGCGCTCGGCCGCCAGGCGCCCCCGGTGCGCTCCTCGAGCTCCGTGATCATCTCGTAACCGTGCATCGGCCGCTCGGCGAGCAGCGCGAGCACCGCGGCACGCACGTCCCCGCGACGCGCCCGCGGGCCACCGCGTCCGTGCCGCCAATGAGAAGGGCGCCCATGACGGAACCTCGAATGCGTGGAGAAGCTTCTGTGGTGCATCAACAAACCTCCATATCGCGAAACAACACGATATATCGTAATACACCGCGATCATGGCCCCGCCACGCCGCGTCCCGCCGAACGCGAAGTTGTCCCCGTATATGGGGGTTAACTTCGCGTTCGACGCGCGAGCGACCGCCCCCGGCGCCGCCGCTACGCTTGCGGCGCCTACTCCCGCAGCCCGACGGTCTTGAGGGCCTCGGCACGGGTCCAGAAGACTTGACGTCTCGTAATCAGGCCGTCCGCGAACCACACGATCTGCCAGGTGCGGTATTCAAACGGCACGCCGCTGCCCCTACGGCGTGCTGTGAGAACCACGGCGATGAAGACCCGGTTATCACCCAAGTCCGTTATCTGCGCGATCTCGATGTGGACGCCCTCCTCGGCGTTTTCCCACGTCAGCTCGATCCACTCCCGCACCCCTGCCCGCCCGCGGTACAACTCACCAATCCCAGGGACACCTTCCAGGGCCTCCCATACGACATCAGGGCTGAGGAAGGCCAGCAAGGCGTCGACGTCGCCGCGGTTGAGGGCGTCGATGGCCTTCCGGGCCAGCGCCACGTTCTCCTCCGACATCGCCCGCGAAGTATCTCGCGGGGGGGAGGGTCGCGATGCGCGATCCCTACCAACGCTCGAGCACCTTCGCGATCGAGTGCAGGCCGGCCGAGCGCAGCAGAACTGCGCTCCGCGATCGCGCCACGTCCGGCCGGGCGGCATCGGGCGACGGACCCGGTCTACATCGCCGAGCAACTCGGGCACGCGGACGCGCGCTTCACCATGACCGTCTACACGAAGGCGGTCAAACGGGGGGCTAAGCTGTCGGCCGCTTATCTGGCCGAGTACGAGAATGCGCTCGGGTGGGCTGCGCTCCGGACAACCGAAAAGGCACTAACGGGCACTGGCGCCCGGATTGAGCCAGAGCCGCTCGTCGAGCTACCCTCGAACCTGGCCTAGATAAGCGACTCTGGCGCCTTGGCGGAGTGGTTACGCAGCGGCCTGCAAAGCCGTTTACGCCGGTTCGATTCCGGCAGGCGCCTTGCTCGAGCACCGTCGCGACTCGCGGAAGCGCGCGCGAACGGACGTCACTGGCGCATAGATTGGCGCACCGATCGGCGGACAGGCGGACGAGCCGGTCCAACAGGGCAAGTCTCCGCGGGGCGTGTCCTAGGACCGGTCGCGGTGGCTGCTCCTAGTCGCGCGAAGCGGGAGCGCGCCGACCGACCGTTCACCCGGGCGCCCCACCGGCATCGCCCTCGCCGCACTCAGTCTCGCCCTCGCCCAGCCCACCGCCCCGGACTTATGGTTCAGCCCGGGGCCCCATGTTCTGGAAAGGAGCGCGGTTATGAGCACCGACACTGGCAAGGTGGTCGTGAACAGGGCGATGTCGCTTGACGGCTTCATCGCCGGTCCCGGCCACGCGATGGACTGGATCTTCGATTTCCTGACAGCGGACGCATTCCCTGAAGTCATGGCGGCCACTGGTGCGATGCTTATCGGCCGGGGTACCTACGAGGTTGCCAAGCAGATGCCCGACGAGGAGCGCACCTACGAGGGCGGAGCCGAGTTTGTCCTCACCCACGAGCCTCCCGACAAGCCGGACCCGAACGTCACATTCCTCACCTGCGACATCGCGGAAGCCGTCGCCACGGCGCTAAGGGCCGCGGGCGGTAAGAACCTGGAGATCCTCGGCGCCGACCTGGCCAGCCAGTGCCTGCAGCGAGGGCTCGTCGACGAGATCCTGGTCTATGTACTACCGGTGCTCTTGGGCGACGGGGTCCGCTTTTCGACCCCGACCCTCCACAGGATTGATCTCGAACCATTCAGCAACACCCAGTCGGGCGCCGTCACCATGCTCCGCTTCCGCGTGCCTCGCGCCTAGAGCGTGCTCTAACGCGGCCGTCCGAAACCAGCTTCATCGTCGAGGCCTACCGCTCCCTCGCGGTGGGTCTGCCCGCAGCGCAGCGCACCGCTACGCCGCGGCGCAGCCCGCTCCTTCCCAGCACCAGACCGGAGCTTCTGGGTTTTCGCGCGAAGCAGCAGTGTTTCTACGGCCGGCCTAGGACACGTAGGCCTTGCGCACCATCGCGGCCGTCCATCGGTTCGTACCGTGGGCCGGGGGGACACGCTTTCTGTTTAGGGTCTCGGCAATCTCGGCGAGGGACTTGCCTTTCGCAAGCAGCGTCCGGATCTGCTTCCGCCATTCATAGTCCCGCTTGTTGCAATGGATGTGGGCAAGTCGAACGTTCTCGGGGCGGAGGTGCCCGCCGTCCGACCTAAGGATCGGGTAGTGGTCGGGCGAGGGCGCCCACTTCTTGCGTGGCGTCGTGACCTCATCGAACGCGGCGCGCCCTTTGTGGTGGTAACACTGCGGCATCTCGCACTTCACGGCGAGGAGCTGGCCGCGCTCGGCCATCTGCACGAGGACACCCTTGACACCGAGCCTGCGGAGCTCTTCCGCAACCGATCTATCCGCGCCGCCTCCAGCTGCTGCCGTCGCCATCGAGTCACCCTTCCTCGTGTAGTCGCCCAAGCGAGCCTCGTGTATACGTCGCGCAAAGCGGTGCTTCCGCGGCTGACGACGTCGCCTCCCAAGCCTTCGCCCGACCAGTATCCCACAGGCGATCCAAGCGGAATGTCGCTCTCGTCGATGTAGCTACTGCTTTCGCGTGAACGAAGAAGCGGCGACTCTCACGGGACGGTCCAACGGCCCCGCGAGCCGCCCGAACACGGCTCGCTCAACTGGCGTCACTGGCGCATGGACTGGCGCACAGCCCCCGGATCCGGCTTGAACAAGCCACATCCGACCCCCCATGCGCGGCCTGCAAAGCCGTTTACGCCGGTTCGATTCCGGCAGGCGCCTTCGGCTCCAGGGGTCAGCGCGCGAGCGCGGCGGGACTACGACTCGCCCTCGGCCTTGTACTCCTCATCGGTGACGTGCTCGCCCCAGGTGACCGGGCTGCCGGAGTCGTCGGCCTCCTGCATGGCCAGGTGGGTCATGAACCGGTCCGGCGCGGCGCCGTGCCAGTGATCCTCTCCGGGCTCAAAGAACACGGCGTCACCGGGACGGATGACCTCGATCGGGTCGCCGCGGCGCTGGCAGAGGCCGAGGCCTTCGGTGACATAGATCGTCTGGCCGAGGGGATGGGTGTGCCACGCCGTGCGGGCCCCGGGGGTGAAGTGGACGCTGGCCGCGCCCAGGCGGGACGGTGGGGATGGCGTCGCGATCATGTCGATGTAGACGGCGCCGGTGAACCAGTCGCTTGGGCCTGGGGTCGTCTCCGTTGAGCTTCTCGTGATCTGCATCAGTCTCCTCTCGCCTCTCAGTCCCGCGGGACGAGCCTGATCGTCGTTGAACGCGCGTCGGGTCCGATGATGCGGTTGAGGCCCGTGGGGAAGTAGCTGTATTTCGCCCGATACGCGTCGTCGATCTCGTCGTCGATCTCGTGATCGGCGTCCACGAAATCGACATCCTTCTCCACGCCGGCGGCGGCGATTCGGCCTTGGTGCCCCTGTCGGGTTCCCCGGTACCAGGCCGAGTCCGGCCCGTTGACAGAGCGGACATACAGGTCATCCCCGTGGCGGACGACCCAGATGGTCCTCGGGCGACGCAGCGTGCCGTCCTGCCGCAGCGAGGCGATCTCGAGCTCGTCCGCATCGCCGATCCTGCTGAGCTCATCTGTGGTCCACGTGCTCATCCGCAGCTCCTCCCTCAGGCCGTGTCGATCCGGACCAGAGACTTGATCGACGACGCCGACGAACTCGTGCCCGATCGGCCCCGGCTCGAACTCCGAGTCGCCGCGGTAGTACCAGAGATCCGATCGGCAGACGCAGGTCATGAGGGGCTTCGAAGAGGGCTGCGCGCATTGAGCTTGTGCCTCCAGACCGGTCAGGGATCGATCGCTCGTCGATTGTGGCCTTCCCTGTCTCTGACGAGGAAAGCACGCAATCGAACCAGGTGAGAGTCCCGGCTGACCCAGGTACTGGCAGGGCCTCCCAAGTCAGCCGGCCAGGGGTACGCTGGCGGCCCTACGGGTTGAAGCCGGCAAGAGTCCGCACGATCGCGATCTCTCAGACTTGGTCGGAGAGCTCTCGACGCAAAGCGAGGACTTCCGCAGACGCTGGGCGGCTCACAACGTCCGCTTCCACGACACCGGCGTCAAGCGCTTCCATCACCCGGTCGTCGGGGAGCTGACGTTGAGCTACGAGACGACGGTGCTGAGCGCCGACGCCGGTCCGGCAGGCGCCTCTCGCTGACGCCGCGAATGTCACAAACACCCGCGCTCAACCCGTAGTTCCGGACGTTCGCGGGCGTTCGGGGCTACGTTGGGGCGGCGTGCGCATCCTCTTCGTCACCCAGATGTGGCCCGGGCCGCGGGATCCGGACTTCGGTGCCTTCCTGCCGCCGGTCGTGCGCGAGCTCGGGCGGCGCGGGCACGAGGTGGACGTGGTGGCGATCGACCGCCGCGGCGGCTCGCGGGCCAAGTATCCGAGGCTGACACGCGAGGCGATTGCCGCGGCGCGGAGGAACCGGCCGGATGTCGTCTTCGCCCACATGCTCTTCCCGGCAGGCGCGGCCGGGGCAGCCGCGGCGATCGCGTCGAGGGCCGGTTTCGTCGTGATGGCGCACGGCCAGGACGTCGCCAACATCGGCCGGATGCCCGGGGTCCGCGCCGCGACGGGCTGGGTGATCGGCCGGGCCGGCGGTGTGATCGCGAACTCACGCTGGCTCGGCGCGCAGCTCGCGGAGCTCGTCCCGGCGGCCGCAGCGAAGCTCGAGATCGCCGACTGCGGGATCGATCTGGATGCCTTCGCCCCGCGGCCCGCCGGGGAAGCTCGCGCCGAGCTCGGCTGGGACGGGCAGGGACCGGCGTTCGTCTGCGTCGGCTCGTTGATCGAGCGCAAGAACGTGGTCGGGCTCGCGGAAGCGTTCGCGACACTCGGCCGCGGCCGCCTCGCCTTCGTCGGCGACGGCCCGCTGCGCGCTGTGCTCGAGGAGCACACCGGGGTGACGATCACCGGGCGCCTGCCACAGGCCGAGGTGCCGCGGTGGATCGCCGCCGCGGACGTCGTGTGCCAGCCGTCCATGGCCGAGCCGTTCGGTCAGGCGCTGCTCGAGGCGATGGCAATGGAGCGCCCCGTCGTGGGCACGACCGTCGGCGGGCCCGCGGAGTTCGTCCCGCCCGAGGCCGGCGTGCTCGCGGATCCCGGCGACGCCGCGGCGCTCGCCGCCGCGCTCGATCGCGCCGCCGCCCTGCCGTCGCCCAACCCCGCGGCGCGTGAGGCCGCGGCCAAGCATGACGTGCGCGTGCAGGTCGCCCGAATGGCCGCCGTGCTCGAGCGGGCGGCGGGAAGCTAGAGGGTCGACAGCACGTGCTCGCGGAACGCTTGCGCGGCGGGAGTCGGGCGCTCGCCCGCGCGCCAGACGAGCGAGAAGGGCAGCGTGTGCCGCGGGCTCAGCGGGCGGATCGCCAGGCGGTCGCCGTGCGACGCGACGACCGAGCGCGGCATCAGCGTCACCCCGAGTCCACGCGCGGTCAGCTCCCGCACGGTCTCCAACTCGTTGACTTCCGCGACGACACGACCGCTCGGAACCAGCGCCAGGAGCGCCTCCCTCAGCGCCGACCCGGCGCCGGCTGTCACCAGCGCCTCGCCGGCCAGGCGCTCGACACGCACTCGCCTCACTCGTGCGAGCGGGTGGTCCGGCGCGGCGATGACGACGAGTTCCTCGTCGAGCAGTCGCACCCCTTCGAGCCCATCGAAGGCGTCGGGCTCGACGAGCGCCATGACGAGGTCCAGGTCGCCGTCTCGAAGCTGGCCGAGCAGGCTGAAGGCGACGTCCTCGCGCACGGTGACGGCGACGCCCGGATGGGCGCGGGTGAAGTCGGCGATCAGGCCGGCTGGGTGCGCGGGACCGATGGGCGGCACCCCGCCGAGGCGCAGCGTGCCCCGGACCAGTCCCTGCAGGGCGTCCACGTCGGCGCGCACGCCGTCGATCTCGGCGAGCACGCGCCGCCCGCGCGCCAGGACGAGTTCGCCCGCCTCGGTCACGTCGACGCGCCGGGTCGTGCGGCGCAGCAGCTCGACGCCCAACTCGCGCTCGAGCCGACCCACCTGCTGGGAGAGCGCCGACTGCGCGATGTGGAGGTCGAGTGCGGCCTGCGTGAACGAGCGGCGGCGAGCGACGGCGTCCAGGTAGCGCAGCTGGCGGAGCTCCATGCGGAAGGGCAATTTATCGCGTTTGCTTCTGAGTGTTGGAAAATCTCCGCATTGCGCGATGAATGGTTTCCTGGCACGGTGGGCCGATGCCCGCGCCGACAACCCCATCCGTCGACGGCGTGCTCCTGCGCCGGGCGCGCGCCGACGACTACGCCGACCTCGGCCGCTTGGCGGACCTCGACAGCGCGCACCCGCTCCCGGGCCCCGCGCTCGTCGCCGAGGAGAACGGCGCGATCGTGGCGGCGCTGTGCCTGTCGAGCGGACGCGCCATCGCGGACCCGTTCGTGCCGTCGCTGCACCTGGTCGAGCTGCTGCGCCGTCTCGCTCTCAGCGGGGCCGGGCGGATGATGGCCGCGAGGCGATGGTGGTGACGACCGAAGCCAGGCCGCTCGACCCCGCCGAGGCGCGCGACGAGGTCCTGGTCGACGAGCTCGTCGGCATCATCAACCGGGCGTACGCGCGCGGTGAGGCCGGGCTGTGGCTCGAGGGTTGGACGCGGACCGAGCCGGGCGAGATCGCCGAGGCGATCCTCGGCGGTGGAATGCTCGCCGCCACTGCGGACGGCCGGCTCGTGGGCTGCGCGCACGTACAGGCGCTCGACGCGCAGACGGCCGACCTGGGGCTTCTGGCGGCGGCGCCGGAGCGGTGGAGCGGGGGAGTCGGCCGCGAGCTGATGAGCTCAGCGGAGGGGCTGGAGCGCTCGCGCGGCATGACCGCCATGCAGCTCGAGCTGCTGGTCCCGAAGGAGTGGGTCCACCCGGAGAAGGAGCGCCTCCGCGCCTGGTACACGCGGCTCGGCTACCGGTTCGTCCGACCCGCGCCATTCGAGGAGGTGGCAGCGCACCTCGCGCCGTACGTCGCCACCCCTTGCGAGTTCCTGATCTTCCGCAAATCCTTCTGAGGGCTCAGACGACCGAGCCGCCGGCGGCCTCGATCTCGGCCAGGGCCCGCTCGGAGTCGCCGGGCGAGACGTCGATCCCGCGAATCCCCTGCCTGTCGACGGTGACGTCGAAGCCGAGGCGGAGCGCATCGAGCGTCGTCGCGCGGACGCAGTAGTCGGTCGCCAGCCCGACCACGGTCATCCGGTCGATGCCGCGCTCGCGCAACACCCGTTCGAGCTCGGTCTCCTCGAAGCCGGAGTAGCCCTCCAGCTGCGGCTCGTAGCCGGCGTCGACGACGACGTCGATCCGCGAGCGGTCCACGCTCGGATGAAGCTCGGCCCCCTCGGTTCCCTGCACGCAGTGCGGCGGCCACGGCCCGCCCTGCGCCGCGAACGAGTGGTGGTCGGCGGGATGCCAGTCGCGCGTGGCGACGACGAGGTCGAAGTCATCCGAGTCGAGCAGCTCCCGCACCCGCGTGGCGATCCGGTCACCGTCGGGCACCGGTAGGGCTCCGCCGGGGACGAAGTCGTTCTGAAAGTCGATGATGAGCAGGGCCGCGGCCATCGGGGCGAAATAACCTACTCACCGAGATGTTGCTCGTGCTCGGGATCGTGGGTCTGTTCGTGCTGCCGGAGCCCTGGAACGTGATCGGGGTCTGCGTAGCGGCCGTGATCGAGGTCGGGGAGGTGTTCTTCTGGATCAAGTTCCTGCGCCGCTACCGCGTGTCCACCGGCGCCGAGGGACTGGTGGAGAGCGCGGCGAGGTGATCGGCCCGGACCGGGTCAGGGTCCACGGCGAGATCTGGAGCGCCACCGGCGCGTCGCAGCTCTCTGTAGGCCAGCGGGTGCGGGTCGCCGCGGTCGACGGGCTCACGCTGAGGGTCGAGCCCGAGCGTAACCAGGCGGCAACATCGCCGCCCGCAGACGGGATACCCTGGCGGCGGGTGATGCAGAGACCGTTGCTCGCTGCCGGACTCGCGGGACTCGCGTGCGTGTTCATCGCCGCTGCGAGCCTGGCGGCGACCGGGACCGGCGGCCACGGCCACGATCGCCTCACCGGCACCAAGGGCGGCGACGAGCTCGACGGCGGCGGCGGTCCGGACCTGTTGATCGGCGGTCGTGGCAACGACGTGCTCGTGGGCGGGCACGGCCGAGACACGCTGCGCGGCGGGCCCGGCCGCGACGGCTACAACGTGCGCGACGGGGAGGAACTGCCGGCGCCGGGAGCGGACCGGATCTCCGCCCGCGACGGGGTGCCGGACGAGATCAATTGCGGCGGCGGGGTCGACACCGCGGTCGTGGACGCCGCCGAGGACGGCGTCTACAACTGCGAGCGGGTGTACGGGCCGTGATCGGCCGCGCCGCCGACCACTCGGACCGTCTCTCCCGCGGCGAGCTCGCAGACGAGCGGACGACCGAGCGCCTGGCGGCCGAGCACCGGGGGGCGTTCATGCGCCGGCGCGACTTCCTCGGGCGGACCGCGGCGCTGGCCGGGCTCGCCGGGATGGCGAGCGTGCTGCCGGCCGAGACGCTGGTCGCCGAGGCGGCGAAGCGGGTCGCCTCAAAGCCGTTTCCGAGCCGGCGGAACCTGCCGCTCGACACGTTCGTGGTCCTGATGATGGAGAACCGCTCCTTCGACCACTACTTCGGCTGGCACCCGCGCGCCGACGGCCGCAACGCCGGCCTGCGCTACCCGAGCCTCGACGGCAGCAGCTACTTCAAGACCCACCGGCTGGCCCCGGACTTCCAGGGCTGCGCGTTTCGGGATCCCGATCACGGCTGGGACGGGGGGCGCCACCAGTACAACGGCGGCAGGCTCGACGGCTTCTACAGTGGCAACGACGACGGCACCGGTAGCGACGAGTACGCGCTCGGCTACTACGTCAAGCCAGACCTCGGCTTCATCCCCCACGTCGCCGACGCCTACACGCTCTATGACCGCTACTTCTGCTCGATCATGGCGTCGACCTATCCGAACCGCCACTACCAGCTCGCCGGCCAGAACGGGGGCCAGAAGAGCAACGTGTTCCCGACGCCACCTCGCCCGAGCCGGGATTTACCTGGGAGACGATCCTCGACCGCGCGCTCGCGCGCGGCGTCTCGGTGGGCTACTACGTGTCCGACCTGCCGTTCCCGGCGCTCTACGGAGCCCGGGGCCTGGAGTGGACTCGGCCGATCGCGCACTTCCACACCGACGCCGCAGCCGGCGCCCTGCCGAACATCTGCTTCGTCGATCCGCCGTTCAAGGACGGCGGGGGGGGCAACGGGATCTCTGCCGACGAGCACCCGCACGGCGACGTCCGCCTCGGCCAGGCGTTCATGTCCGACGTCGCGCACTCGTTCATCGGCTCGCCGCAGTACCGGCGCGGGGCGATGTTCATCAACTACGACGAGTGGGGAGGCTTCTTCGATCACGTCGGCCCGCGCTTCGTCCCGGACGACCGCGAGAACCGGTTCGACCTCGACAACAACTGGGGGATGACGGGCTTCCGGGTCCCGGCGGTGGCGATCTCGCCGTACTCCCGGTCCGGCCGCCGCGGGGGGGTCAGCCACATGACCGCCACCCACGAGTCGATCCTGAAGCTGATCTCCTACCGGTTCGGCCTCGGCCACCTCACCAAGCGCCACCGCTACGCCTCGAACATCGGCCGGAGCCTCGACTTCTCCAAGCGCGACTTCGAGCCGCCTGAGCTGCCGGACCCGGCCGCGATCGCCGCCACCCCGTGCGTCGGCGGCGGCCTCGGGCGCCCGAAGGAGCACGATCTGGTCAAACTCGAGACTTCGGGCCTGCTCGACCGGCTCGGATACGAGCCCGAGCGGCCGACCTACGATTCGCTCTTTCGCTATCCCGACACGGTCCGCAGCGCGTTCGAGTCGAGCCGCTAAGCGAGAAACAAGGCGCCTCAACAGCGGCGCCGCTCGGCTTCGCTTTCCGCCTCACGGAAAAGGGCCCCGAAATGGGGCCCTTGTTTCCGAAAGGACGTACCGCCAGCGTTCCCGCCGCTGGCCCGTCGGTCCTTCAAGCTTTCCGAGGGGACGAGACCTTCCCCTCACGTGGCCTATCGGCCGTACCAGTGCCCAACTTAACACCTCTTAAGCGTCGAAGTTTCAGTTCGGCTGCGGGGTCTTTGCACCTTTGTACGGGCGGGCCAAAGCGGTTTGCGACCGGTTGCCGATTGGTCTAGCGCCACGCCGGTAGAGTCGGCGCATGAGCCTGCCGCCCGGGCCGAAGGGTCCGCCGATCGTCCACACCGTCCGCTGGATGCGCCGCCCGATCGAGTTCCTGGACGCGTGCAGGCGGCGCCACGGGGACGCCTTCAGCGTCACCTTCGTCGGCTTTCAGTCGCCGAGCGTGTTCATCTCGCACCCGGACGCGGTCCGAGACCTGTACCGCAGCCGCGAGAATCGGCTGCCGCCTGGCCGAAGCGTCGCGCTGGAGCCGGTGATGGGGCCGCGCTCGGTGCTGCTGCTCGAGGGGGCCGAGCACCTCTCGCGCCGCAAGGTGATGCTGCCGCCGTTCCACGGCGAGCGCATGCGCGCATACGAGCCGGTGATCGTCGAGGCGATCCACGCCGAGATGGACTCGTGGCCGATCGGGAGCGAGTTCCCGGTCCACCCGCGGATGCAGGCGGTGACGCTCGAGGTGATCATGCGGGCGGTGTTCGGCGTCAGCGACCCCGCGCGGCGCGACGCCCTGCGCGAACGACTCGGGCCGATGCTCGCCGGCCTCGCCGATCCGGGGATCCAGCTCAGGGCGCTCCTCGCGCAGCGGTTTGGGCGCTCGGATCCGCTCGAGGGGCTGCGCCGGGACGTCGAGGCGGTCGACGAGCTCCTCTACGCGGAGATCGCCGACCGGCGGGCGGACCCGGCGATCGACGAGCGCGACGACATCCTCGCGATGCTGGTCGCGGCCCGGTTCGAGGACGGCGCCGCGCTCGACGACGGCGAGCTGCGCGACCAGCTCGTCACCCTGCTGCTCGCCGGCCACGAGACCACCGCGACGGCGCTGGCCTGGACGTTCGACCTGCTGCTCAGAAATCCCGGGCCGCTGGCGACCCTGCGGGCGGAGCTCGCCGAGGGCGGTGACGAGTACCTGCGCGCGGTGATCTCCGAGGCGCTGCGGCTGCGCCCGGTGGTGCCGCTCGCCGGGCGCCGCCTGGCCGCCGAGCTGCGGGTCGGCGAGTGGCTGCTGCCGGCGGGCACCGACGTCACCCCGGCGTTCTGGCTCACCCACACGCGGCCGGACCTCTACCCGCAGCCGCTCGAGTTCCGCCCCGAGCGCTTCCTGGAGAGCCCGCCGGAGACCTACGCGTGGGTGCCGTTCGGCGGCGGCGTTCGCCGCTGCCTGGGCGCGGCCTTCGCCGAGTTCGAGATGCGGATCGTGCTGCGGGAGGTGCTCACCCGCTGCGAGCTTCGCGGCGTCCGCCGCGCGCCCGAGCGAATCGCGCGCCGCAACGTCACCTTCTCGCCCCGAAAGGGAACCCCGGTGGTGGTCTCCGAGCGCCGGCCGGCGACGGCCGAGGCATTGACCCCCGCATAGGGTGGTCAATCCTTCGCACGGCGGCTAGACTCGCGAACCCCGGTCGCTTAGCTCAGTTGGGAGAGCGCCGCCTCGACAAGGCGGAGGTCGCTGGTTCGAGCCCAGCAGCGACCATCCTCCCGACCGGTTCAGCGGTGTCCGTCGAACGAGATCACCTGCTGGATGCCGCTCGGCCGGTTCGAGTAGCGCATCGTCGTCTGCAGCAGGCCGGGCTGGAACGTGATCCGCTCCCGGATCGCATCGGAGCGCCAGAGGCTGGGGTCGGAGGTCCCCTGCGCCGTGGTCAGCTCGGCGCCGGCCGCGGCGAGGGCATCCCAGACTGCGTTCTGGCACTTCTTCAGCTTGCCGTTCCCGCAGTAACTGTTCTTGAACGGCGCCTCGATCTCCAGCCCGAGCAATGACCTTACGTCGCGGTCGAAGTATTGGTACCAGCCGTCGTACTGTCCGCCGGGCGGCCGGTTGAAGCGCGAGAAGATGCTGTTCAGCTCGTCGAGCTGCGGCGCCAGCTTCGGCCCCATGAAGGCGTTGGCCATCAGTTGCCAGGAGCCGTCCATGACCGCCGCACCGGGATCGTCGATCTTGCCGTCGAGGTCGCTGTCGAGCCGGCTGCCGCCGTGCCGCTTCCAGGCGACCAGCAGGTCGAGCATCTGCTTCGCCTGGGCGTTTGGCGCCTTCGAGCCGTCGAGCAGGCGCCGTAGCAGCGGCACGGTGTCGATCGCGCGGATGTCCTGGGTCGCGGCGGCGTTCATCGCCGCGGTCACCCGGGCGAGGTTCCACTCGCCGCTCTTGGTCGCCAGGCGCTCCAGGTTCTTGTCGAGCAGGTCCCAACGGCCGGCCGAGCCGTTGTGTCCCCAAGCGTCGTCCGGCGCGGAGAAGCCGAGGGCGCTGGTCTGGTTCCAGTTGGTGAGCGTGCCGTCCGCCGGATCGACCCCCTGGATGTGGCCACTCTTGGGCAGGAAGCCGGTCCACTCGTACTCGCCGGTGCCCCAGGTGGGCAGGCCCGGGTCGACCTTCTCGTTGCGGATCGGCAGCAGGCCGGCCCCGTACAACGCGATGTTCTCCTCGTCGATGTAGAACGAGTTGAAGGTCTGAGGCGTCAGCGACGCGGCCTTGATGAAGGACTTGGCGCTGTCCACCTGGCCGTTCGAGAGGCGCCGGTTGTAGAGCAGGTCGAGCGACTCCTGGCCGTAGTCGGAGCGCTTGCGCGAGATCGCGACCTTCTCGCCGTTGAAGGTCGCGTAGCCGATCACCGGCCCGTGAACGGTGGTCTTGAAGCTCACCGGCTGGCCGTCGAGGGTTCCGGCGTTGAAGGTCCCCATTTCGAGGCACTCGCCCTGGTAGCGGTACATCGTGTCGCTGCCGTTGCAGAGCTTCTCGACGTACTGGTCGATGATGTCGGAGCCGGCCGAGGTCAGCGTGTGGGCGAAGTCCTCGCCGCGGCCGATGAGGATGTAGCCGGGGAACGGGGCGGAGGTCGCGCCGCGCCACTGCAGGTCGCCGGCGTCCATGTCCATCTCGTAGGTGAAACCGGGATAGAAGTAGCCGATCTGCGGGCCGCCGACCATCAACGGATTGCCCGTCTTCGAGTACTCCGACGTGATCATCAGCGTGTTCGACGCCACGGGCGCCTCGTGCGGGAGCGGCCTCGCGTTCGGAGCGGCCGGAGTCGCCGTGAAGCTTCCGTGGTCGAGTATCACGCTGCCCTTGGCGTTCTTCGGGATCGACCCATAGGGGAACTTGCCGTCGACCGAGGTCGCGAGCTCGGGGTTCTTGAACTGGCGCAGGTCGTTGAAGACGCTCATCCCCTTCTTCTCGCCGAGCCGGTCGATGAGTCCGGCGAGGAACTGCGAGCGCCGCGCCTCGTCACCGCCGCCCTGGCCGACGAACTGTCCCTTGAGCGAGTTGAGCGCGAAGACGTCGTTGCGGGTCCAGGGCGCGTTCGCAGAGCCGCTGGCGGCGAGGTAGTCGTTGATCCCGGAGATGAAGACGTCGATGTCGTGGAGGACGGCCTCGCCCTCGGGCCCGGCGTCCTCGAGCGCCTGCGCCTGCTTGGCGACCTCGGCCTCCGTCTGAGCGCTGGGCTGAAAGTTCTTCAGGCCCGAGATCAGGTTCAGCGCCGTGAGCCCGGGTGCGTCAATCGCGGCCACGCGAGCGTTGTAGCGGGCCTGCTGGAGCAGCAGGCCGCGGTCCTCGGCGAGCAGCCAGCCCGCCGCCCAGACGCCGTCGTCATGGGTGGCGCCGGTGATGTGGGGGACGTTGTACTTGTCGCGGACGATGGTCACGCCCGGCCGCGGAACCGACTCGGGAACCGCAGGACCGTCGGGCCCGACCCCGAGCCCCTCGGACTTGAAGTAGGTGAACAGGTCCGCCTTGCGGACGTCGTCGAACAGCGGCGTCAGGCCGTCGTACATCTCCGCCTGGGTGGAGGCGCCGGCAGGGGGCGGGAGGGTGCCGTACTGGCCCGAGGGGATGATGTTGAGCGCGGTGGCCGCGTAGTCGGTGCCGGCGGTGGCGCTCGCCGGCAGCACCAGCGCCAGGCAAACACCCACCCCGATCAACCAGCGTCGCTGCATCCCTGCTCCTCCGAATGGCTTTCGCTGCCAACCATAACCCAGCATCTATGCTCGCCGCCGCATGGCCGGCACCTACGCGTCGTTCCTGCTCGTGCTGGGCGCCTCGGCGGTGGTGGGACAGGCGGTGTTCACCCTCTGCGGGCGACGTGGCTGGTCGCGGCTCGCCCCGGCTGTCGGGCTCGCGGCGCTGATCGCGGTCGCCTGGGCGACGGTGAGGCTGCCGGGCGAAGGCACCGCGGCGCTGATCGCGATCGGGCTCGCCTGCGCGGCGGCCGGGGTGGTCGTCGTGCGGCGGCTCGAGGACCCGTCGAGGGCGCTGGTCTCCGATCTACCACTGGCGCTGGTCGCCGGCGCGATCGCCTCGATCCCGTTCGTCGTCGAGCAGCGGTTCGGGATCCTCGGCACCGGCCTCAACCCCGACATGTCGCAGCACCTGTTCGCCGCCGACCGACTCGCGAGCGGCGGCAGCGAGCGCCTGATCGAGTCCGGCTATCCGCTCGGGCCCCACTCGCTGGTCGTGGCGGTCACGGAGCTCGGCCCGAACACGGTCCACGCCTTCGACGGGCTGATGATCGCCGTCGCGGTGGCCACCTGCCTGGCGGCGGCCGCGCTGTTCGACCGGCTGGCGCCGGCGCGGCGGGTCGCCGCTGCGCTGCTCGTGGGGTTCGCCTACCTGCTCGCCGCCAACTACGTCCAGGGCGCGTTCAAGGAGGCGATCGAGGCGCTGCTCGTCCTCGCGTTCGCGGTCGGGCTCGCCGAGCTCGCCAGCGGATGGCCGGAGCGCCAGCGCGCCGCCCGGGCGCTGCGGGCGGTTCCGCTCGCGGTCCTCGCGATCGGCGCGGTGTACGCCTACAGCTTCCCCGGGCTGCTGTGGCTTGGCGGCGCCGCCGCGGCCTGGGCGGCGATCGAGCTCGGCCGTGCGATGCGCCGCGGCGGGACGGCGCAGGCCCGGCGCCTCGCGCGGCTGGCGGCGCCGACCGCGCTCGTCGCACTCGGCGTGCTGGCGGTCGCGGCCGCGCCCGAGATCGGGCGGATGATCGACTTCGGGCGCTTCGAGACCTTCGATCCGAACGGCAGCGGGCTCGGCAACCTGTTCGACCGCCTGTCGCCGCTCGAGGCGTTCGGGATCTGGCCCTCGGGCGACTTCAGGGTGGAGCCCGGGGACGGGGCGGTGCCGGCGGCGGTGTTCTACCTCGGAGCGGCGCTCGCCCTGGCCGCGTTCGCCTATGGGCTGCGCTGGTGGTGGAGCCGTGGCGAGCGCGCGGTGCTGGGGGCGCTCGCCGCCTCGACCGCCCTGTGGCTCTACGCGCTGGTCGCCGGCACCCCCTACCAGGAGGCGAAGGCGCTGGTCATCCTCTCACCGCTGGTGATGCTCGTTTCCGTGCGGGCGCTGGTGGAGATGGCGCCCGACCTTCCCGAGGCGCGGCGGATCCTCCGGCGAAGGTCGCTCGCCTACCTGTTCCCGGGACGGGCGCGGCTGGCACGCGAGCAACTGGTGGTCGGAATCCTCGGGGCTGCGTTCGTGTTGGGCGCCGGGGTCTCGAGCGCGCTCGCGCTGGTCAACGGCCCGGTGGGGCCGTCCGCGTACTCGCCGGAACTCGCCGAGCTGCGCACGAAGCTCGGCCCGGGCTCGATCCTGGTTGTCGCCCCCGACGGGCTGCTCTCCGATGAGCACGGATTCGACTACATCTCGTGGGAGCTTCGAGGCCACCGCGTCTGCATCGAGCCGGACCGCGGGCAGACCCAGGTGCCGGCGGGGTACAGCGGGATCGTGATCCTGGCGCCCGACGACCCGCCACGCGCCGAGGGCGCCTACTTCGACCGCTCCGCGGGAACGCCGGCAGCGGCCGGCCCGTGCCCGCTGATCGAGACCACCGCCCGCGCCGACCCCGCCGGCGACGACTAGCGAGCCACAAACGCGGGCGCCGACGTGAACGCCCGGCGGGCGGCGCCGCGGCGGTATGCGCGCAGCGACTCCGGGGAGGAGTCGATTCGCAGGTCGGAGAGCGACCCGTCGCCGTTTCGCCACTCCTCGTGCCAGTAGGAGAGCGCGGCGATCCGCGGCCAGCGCCCGGAGGCGACGGCGCGCATCGCGCGCGCGACCCAGCGCGCCTTGGGCCGCGGGTCACGCCGCTCGGCGTATCCGTACTCCAGCACCGCGATCGGCTTCGTCGGCGAGAGCGCAGCGACCTCGTCGTAGCCGCGGTCGAGCTTGGCGGCGAAGTCGGGGGCGCTCCAGCCTGGCCTCAGCAGGCCGTAGTCGGAGACGCCGATCCAGTCCACCCACTCGTCTCCGGGGTAGTACTCGGCGATCCGGTTCCAGGCCGCGCCGGGGTTGCCGTCGAGGTCGACGTGGAAGAACCAGGTGATCCCCGTCGCGCCCTCGGCGCGGCAGATGTCGACGATTCGCCGGTAGGCGTCGCGGAAGCGCTCGGGGCCGTCGGGGACCGCGGGATCCCCGTAGCCGGTTGTCGCGCCGGCGCCGTTCCAGCTCCCGTTCCAGGGAAACCAGTCGCCGTTCACCTCGGTGCCGAACTCGGCCAGCAGGGGGGTGCCGAGGTCGGCCATCGCGACCGCGGCGCCGGCGCACCAGTCGTGGATCGCGGGATCCCAGCTGCCGTCGGCGATCGACTGCATCGAGAACACCGGATCGGCCTTGCCCTCGCGCCAGACCGAGCGCGCCATCAGCCGCACGAACGGCACCCGCCCCATGGCCGACACCCGCTCGACGTCGCCGCGAGGGAACCGGACCTCGCCGTCCCACCAGTTGTTGGAGAAGTAGACCCAGGCGAGCTTGCGGCCGGCGAGGCGCTCGAAGCGCCGCACGCGCGCCGGCTGCGCCCAGTCCTCGGCGCCGCCGAGGTCCGGGAAGGCGGCGTGGTAGATCTCGCCGGCCGCGGGCGGAGCCAGGACGCAGCCCGCGGGATCGCAGTCCGCGCGGGCTGCGCCGGCCCCGAGAACGAGCGCGGCCGCGACGCAGAGCGCCGCGGCCGCGACTGCAGACCTGGAGCGAATGCGTGCCCTACTCGGTCTCGGTCTCGTCGGAGAGCTCGAGCTGGCCGCGAATCGCGCCGTCGGGGAACTCAACCGTGTGAATGTTCACGTAGTAGTTCTCCGGCTTGGCGATGATCTTCTTGATCACCTTCTTCTTCACGTCCTTGACGCAGCCGTCGTAGGCCCCGGTGCCTTCGAGCTCCTGGCCCACGAACAGCGGCACCTTGACGTCACCCGCGACGCCCTCGGCGCCCTTGTGGATGTGGCCGTCGGTGATCGTGTCGAGCTTCTTGACCTCGAGGTTGAAGCAGACCTTCTTCTGGGTCGGCTTCATGGCCACGACGATCTCGCCCTTGCCCTTCTTGCTTCCCGGCCCAGGCACCTCGACCTTGCCGGTCAGCTTGGCCTGGAGCTCGGTCGTGTTGCGCCCGGCGGCGGAGATCGCCGGGACGGCGAGCACCGCGATCGCCAGCGCCGCGAGCACCAGCATCAGCTTTGACTTCACCCTGTCCTCCTTCTGCTTGCTTCCCTTCCTAGCGCGGAACACGCTAGCGGCGCCGGGGTTTCGCGGCGGGCCGCCGGGGCCTCACTAGCATGGCCGCCCATGGCCGACCTGACCGTGAAGCTTCCCGACGGATCGCCGCTCGAGCTCGAGAGCGGCGCCACCGGCGCCGACGCGGCGGCGGCGATCGGCCCGCGGCTGGCGAAGGACGCGCTCGGGATCAAAGTCGACGGCGAGCTTCGCGACCTCTCGGCGCCGCTTGAAGACGGCGCCGAGATCAGCGTCGTCACCGCCCGCAGCGAGGGCGCGGAGGCCGAGGACGCCCTCTGGCTGATCCGGCACGACGCGGCGCACGTGATGGCCACGGCGGTGCTCGACCTCTGGCCGGGCACCAAGGTGTCCATCGGGCCGCCGATCGAGGGCGGCTTCTACTACGACTTCGAGTTCCCGGACGGCCAGGGGCCGACCGAGGCCGACCTGGAGCGAATCGAGGCCGAGATGGCGAAGCACATCGCGGCCGACGAGCCGTTCGAGCGCTCCGTGCTGCCGGCGAGCGAGGCGATCGAGAGGTTCCGAGCCGAGGGGCAGCCGTACAAGGTCGAGCTGATCGAGGACCTGGTCCGCGACGAGGGCGTCGAGACCGTCTCGCTCTACCGCAACGACTCCTTCGTCGACCTCTGCCGCGGGCCGCACGCGCCGTCGACCGGGCGTATCAAGGCCTACAGGCTCTCCTCGATCGCGGGCGCCTATTGGCGAGGCGACGAGAGCCGGCAGATGCTGACCCGGATCTACGGCACCGCCTTTCACTCCCAGGCGGACCTCGAGCGCCATCTGGAGCAGCTCGAGCGGGCACGAGAGAGCGACCATCGCCGCCTCGGCCCGGCGCTCGACCTGTTCACGTTTCGGCCCGAGGCGCCGGGGATGCCGTTCTGGCTGCCGAACGGGACCACCCTCATCGGCCTCATCAAGGCCGAGGTCCGCGAGCAGCTCCGCCGGCGCGGCTACGTCGAGATCGAGACCCCGAAGGTCCTCGACGAGGAGCTCTGGCACCGCTCCGGGCATTGGGACAACTACCGCGAGAGCATGTTCTTCGTCGAGCCGTCGGTCCGCGACGGCGGCGAGCCCAGATACGCCCTCAAGCCGATGAACTGCCCGGGCGCCTGCCTGGTGTTCGGCTCGGGCCGCCACTCATACCGCGAGCTGCCCCTGCGCCTGGCGGAGTTCGGCGACGTGTTTCGCTACGAGCGCGAGGGCGTCCTGCACGGGCTGCTGCGCGTGCGCGCGTTCACGCAGGACGACGCGCACGTCTACTGCGCGCCCGAGCAGGTCGCCGCCGAGGTCGACTCGATCTGCGAGGCGATCGACCAGCTCTACGCCAGGTTCGGCTTCGACGAGGTGCGAGTCGAGCTCTCGACGCGGCCGGACAAGTCGATCGGCACCGACGAGCAGTGGGAGGCGGCCGAGGCGGCGTTGCGAGAGGCCCTCGAGCGTCAGGGCCGCGAGTACGACCTCAGCCCGGGGGAGGGCACCTTCTACGGGCCGAAGATCGACTTTCACGTCACCGACACGCTCGGGCGCTCCTGGCAGCTTGGGACCTGCCAGCTCGACTTTCAGATGCCGGAGCGCTTCGACCTCAGCTACCAGGGAGAGGACAACGCCGAGCACCGGCCCGCGATGATCCACCGCGCGCTGCTCGGCTCAATCGAGCGCTTCGCAGGGATCCTGATCGAGCACTACGGTGGCCGGTTCCCGATCTGGCTGGCGCCGGTGCAGGCGGCAATCCTGCCGGTCGCAGACCGGCACGCGGACTACGCCCGCCGGTTGGCGGGCCAGCTCACCGAGGCCGGCTTCAGGGTCCGGGTCGACGAGCGCTCGGAGTCGGTCGGCCGCAAGATCCGCGACGCCGAGCTCGCCAAGCTGCCGCTGATGCTCGTGGTCGGCGACCGCGAGCAGGACGACGGGACGGCGTCCGTTCGCTCGCACGAGCGCGGCGACCTTGGCGCCCAGCGCGTCGACGAGCTGGCGGACGTCTTCCAGTAGTCACTACCTACTGGAAGGGGTGAGCCGCAGTCTCCGCCGGGGGTTGGAGGCGGAAACTGCGACACCCACCCTGACTTCCTTGTTCGCGGAACAGATGCACGGAGGGTCCGCGTGTAAACAGGTTATACCACATACCGGTTACTGAAAAGCAGTAGGACGGCCGGCAAGCGATCTTGCGCCGACGCATACACTGCGAGCACGATGTGCGGGCTAGCGGGGATCGTCCGTCCGACCGAACGGGATTACGTCGATGAGCAGGTGATTCTGCGCATGGTGGCGGCGATCCGCCACCGCGGGCCCGACGGCTACGGCCTGCTCCTGGACGCCGGCGCCGGGCTCGCGTCCTCGCGGCTGGCGATCTTCGACATCCCCGGCGGCTGGCAGCCGATCGAGGTCGCGCCGGGCGGGCGCGCGATCGTCTACAACGGCGAGGTCTACAACCACGTCGAGCTGCGCGCGGAGCTCGAGGCCGCGGGCGAGCGGTTTGCGACCACCACGGACACCGAGGTTGTCCTGCGGCTGATCGAGCGCGACGGCCTCGGCGCCCTGGAGCGCTTGAACGGGCAGTTCGCGTTCGCGCTCTGGGACCGCGACGTGCGCCGTCTGACCCTGGTCCGGGATCGCTTCGGGGTCCGGCCCCTGCACTACACGACCCTCGACGACGGGAGCCTCGTCTTCGGCTCGGAGGCGAAGGCGCTGTTCGCCTCCGGCGAGGTGACCGCGGAGCCGGACCCGGAGGGGATCGACGACGTCTTCACCCTCTGGGGGCCGCGCCCGCCGCGGACCGCGTTTCGCGGCGTCAGCCAGCTCGAGCCCGGGGGCATGTTGGTCTGGGAGCGCGGGCGGATCATCGAGCGGCGGCGCTGGTGGGAGCCGGCCTTCCGCGCTGCCGGCACCGACGGCGGAGACCTCGAGGCGCTGCTTCGCGACAGCGTCCGACTGCGCCTGCGCGCCGACGTCCCGGTGGGCGCATACCTCTCGGGCGGCCTCGACTCGAGCCTGATCACCGCTCTCGCCGCACAGGAGACCGACCACCAGCTGCGCACCTTCTCGGTGGCCTTCCGCGACCCGCAGTACGACGAGAGCCGCCATCAGCTCGAGGTCGCCGCGGCGATCGGCACCGAGCACCACGTGCTCGAGATCGGCACCTCCGAGATCGCCGGCGCCTTCCCCGACGTCGTCGAGCACGCGGAGGCGCCGCTGATCCGCACCGCCCCGGTGCCGTTGTTCCTGCTCGCCCGCGACGTGCGCGCCAACGGGATCACCGTGGTCGCGACGGGCGAGGGGGCGGACGAGCTCTTCTGGGGCTATGACCTCTACAAGGAGGTGGCGCTGCGCGAGCTCTACAAGCGCGAGCCCGAGCGCGCCGAGGAGCTGCTGGGACAGCTCTACTCCCACCTCGGCTCGGCCGCGACGCGTGGCGGACCCGCGTTTCGCCGCTTCCTGCTCGAGACCGGCGCCGACGACGAGCAGCTCGGCTCGCACATGACCAGGGCCGAGGCCACCGGCTCGATCAAGCGCCTCTATCGGGCGGAGGTGGCCGAGGCGGTCGCGGCCGACGCCTCGCTCGCGCGGCTGCGGACGGAGCTACCCGCCGGGTTTGACGGCTTGAGCAGGCTCGAGCGCGCCGAGTGGCTCGAGCTGCACACCCTGCTCGAGCCGTACCTGCTGGCGGCGCAGGGAGATCGGGTGGCGATGGCCCACGGCGTGGAGGGAAGGTTCCCCTTCCTCGACCACCGCGTGTTCGCCTACGCGGCGGGTCTGCCGCCCGAGGCGAAGCTCGACGGGATGCGCGACAAGGCGGTGCTGCGCGAGACGGCCGAGCGGCTGCTGCCGGCCGGGATCGTCGGGCGCCCGAAGCAGCCCTACCGGGCCCCGGAGGTGGCGCCGTTCTTCACCGATGACGCCCCGGCCTGGGTCGACGAGGCGCTCGGCGCGACCGAGCTCGCCGCCACCGGGATCTGGGACCCGGCGAAGGTCGAGGGCCTCGTGCGGCGCTGCCGAGCCGGCCGCGCCACCGGGATGCGGGAGGGGATGGCGCTCATCGGTGTGCTCTCGACCCAGC
Source organism: uncultured Solirubrobacterales bacterium (assembly GCA_963793775.1). Classification (GTDB taxonomy): domain Bacteria; phylum Actinomycetota; class Thermoleophilia; order Solirubrobacterales; family 70-9; genus WHSW01. Next base: position 137,819 of record CAWCBM010000021.1, on the reverse strand, counting down.
TCTGGCATCGGGGGTTCATCGGCAGGCCGGCGAGCTCCTACGCACCCGAGACGGCCGAGCCGATGGTGCGGATCGATCGCCGTGTCGCGGCACCGGCCGCCGGCGCCTGATGTCGGACCGCACGCTCTCGGACTCGTTGCGGGCCACCGCGGCGCGCGTGCCCGACCGCGGCGCGGTGATCACCGAGGAGCGGACGCTCACCTACCGCGAGCTCGACGAGGGCGCCGACCGGGTTGCCGCCTGGGTGGCGGCCTCCGGGCTCGAGCGCGGCGATCGCGTCGCGGTCGAGCTTCCCAACAGCGCCGACGCAGCGATGGGGATCCTGGGCGTGCTGCGCTCGGGCGCGGCGATCTCGCTGATCAGCCCGGCGATCAAGCGCGACAAGCTCGCCTACATCCTCGCCGACTGCGGGGCCAGGGCGTTGATCTGCGACGAGGAGCGCGCCGAGACCGCGCGGGGAGCGGCTGAGGGCAGCCAGGTGGTCGCGCTCGCTGCCGGCCGGGAGCCCTTCGAGCACGGGGGCGACCCGCCGCCGGGCCCGCTCTCGGTCGACCTGGCCGCGGTGATCTACACCTCGGGCTCGACGGGCGAGCCGAAGGGGGTGACGCTCTCGCACGCGAACATGGCCTTCGTCGCCGACTCGATCGTCGAGTCGCTGGCGATGCGCGAGGACGACCGGATCCTGTGCGTGCTGCAGCTTTCCTTCGGCTACGGCCTCTACCAGCTGCTGACGAGCGTCGTCCTGGGGGCGAGTCTGGTGCTCGAGCCCGGCTTCGCGTTCGCGGGGCGGATCGTCTCACTGCTCGAGGACGAGCGGATCACGATCCTGCCCGGCGTCCCCACCGTCTTTCAGGTGCTGCTCTCGTTGCGCGGGCTCGGCGAGCGCGAGCTACCAGACCTGAGGCTGCTCACCAACGCCGGCGCCGGGCTGCCCGAGGCGACCGGCAGAGCGCTGCGCGAGTTGCTGCCGAACGCCGACCTCTGCACGATGTACGGGCAGACCGAGGCCCAGCGGATCTGCTGCATGCCGCCGGGCGCGTTCGACGAGCGGTCGACCTCGTCCGGAATCGCGATTCCTGGCACCGAGGCATGGGTCGAGGACGACGAGGGCAACGTGCTCGCGCCGGGCGAGGTCGGCGAGCTGCACGTGCGCGGCGCGCACATCATGCAGGGCTACTGGGAAAACGACGCGCTCACCGCGACCAAGCTCCGCCCGGGCCGCTGGCCCTGGGAGCGGACCATGGCGACGGGCGACCTGTTCCGGATCGACGAGGAAGGCTTCCTCTACTTCGTCGCCCGGCAGGACGACATCTTCAAGTCGCGCGGGGAGAAGGTCGTGCCGCGCGAGGTCGAGGAGGTGATCCACGCGGTCCCGGGCGTGCGCGAGGCCGCGGTCGTGCCCTCGCCGGACAGGTTGCTCGGCGACGCTGTCCACGCCCACGTGGCGCCGCTTCCCGACGCCGAGATCGATGTCGCCGCCGTTCGTCGCGCCTGCGCCGAGCGGCTCGAGGACCACATGATCCCCAAGAAGGTGATCGTCCACGAGCAGCTGCCGCGCCTGGACAGCGGCAAGGTCGACAAGCGCTCGCTGGCGGCGCCCGCCGACTGATCGTCGGCTCAGCCCTCGGCGCGCTTGCGCTCGACGAAGCCCGCGATCGCGTTGATCGAGCCGAAGTTCTGCTCGGTGATCTCGAGGTCCTGGACGGCCAGCCCGTAGCGCGACTGGACCTCCTCGACCAGCTCGACGAAGCCGAGCGAGTCGATCACTCCCTTCGCCAGGAGGTCCTCGTCGTCGGTCAGCTCGAGATCCGGGTGCATGTACAGGAAGCTCTCCTCGACGAAGTCGCGCATCTCGCGTCGGACCTGGTCGTTGTCGGTCATCCGACCTCCTCCAGATGAGTGATTCCGAATTCACGCGCACGCGGATGACGCGCGGATACCGTCGCCGGATCGCGCCCGTCGTCCCTCGTCCGCCGTCCACGCCCGGCTCGGTCCCGCGCGCCCCCGCGCACACGTGAATCGAAATCAATCATCTGGGACGATCGCCGGGGCGTGCAGGTAACGGGTGGCCTCGCGCCGGCGCTCGATCTCGGCGTACGCCGCCCTGACCTCGTCGGGGCTGAGGCCGACCTCCGGGGCGAGCTCGGCCGCGGTGACGCCTTCGCTGTAGCCGCGCATGAGCGCGTCCATGCGCTCGTACGGGTGGCCGAAGTAGAACTCCTCCTGAGTCTGCGGGAGGCTGAACGTCTCGGTGGTCGGCGAGCGGCCCGCGATTCCCTCCGGGAGTCCGAGCTCGCGGGCGAGCGCGTAGACCTCGCTCTTGTAGAGGCCGGCGATCGGCTTCACGTCGGCGAGGCCGTCGCCGCCCTTGACGAAGAACCCCTGGTCGTACTCCAACAGGTTCGGGGTGCCGATGACCGCGTAGCCGAGGCGGTCGGCCCAGGTGTACTCGACCAGCTTTCGCACCCGCTGCTTCATGTTGGTCGCCGCCAGCAGGTCTCGATAGGCGGCGGGGGGCATCCGGCGCCGCTCCTCGGTGCCGTCCGGGCGCTGGACGACCAGGGAGAAGACGATCATCCCTCCCGACGGGCTCGAGCGCACGAGCTTGTGCCGCCAGCTCGGCTCGTACTCTCCGAACACGGCCCGGATCGCCTCGTCGCGCGCCTCGTAGCAGCCGAGGCCCTCGAGGGCGGCGGTGATCGGGAACTCCTCGGTGCGGGCGCCGAGCATCTCGGCGAGCTCGAGGCCGAGGTCGGAGGAGGAGTCGCCGACGTCCTTCTCCGGAAGGCGCAGGCAGAGCACGTGCTCGGGGCCGAGGCCCTTGACCGCGAGGGCGGCGCAGACGCCGGAGTCGACGCCGCCCGAGACCGCGACCACCGCGCCTCGCCGGCCGAGCTCGCGGACCGCGGCCGCGGTCGCCGCGGCCAGGCGCTCGCCCACGGCCGCCGCGTCGAATTCGGACGGCGTCGGAGCCGTGCTCTGTGATTCGCCGGTAGTCATCGGAGCGGTAAGGCTAATCAGTCCCGCGCGGCGACCCGCCACTCGTACGGCCGCGGAACTGCGCCGCGATCAGGGCCGCGAGCGCGACGGCGGTGACCAGCTCGAGGACGAAGAACTGCGCGTTGCCGTCCGGCCCGACGATCAGGCCGCGATCGTTGAGCGAGCCGGCGAGGAGGACCAGCGCCCCACCCGCGATCGCCCACCACGAGGCGTGCTCGAGCTGCTCGTTGGCGGCGCGCAGCGCATAGGCGAGCGCGACGGCCAGGGGGACGACGCCCAACGCGCTCAACCGAGCCACATTGTGCTCGAAGCCTTCGAAGTTGGGGCTGATCAGGAGCGGCTGGACGACGATTGCGATCGTGACCAGCACCGAGGTCCAGAACTCGATCGGAAGCCGCAACCGCGCGCCGCTCCGGGCCATCCCGATCAGAACACCGGCGAGGGCGGCGGTGCCCAGAGCCAGCGGAGCCGCCACCCGCGCCACCTGTTCGGCGAGCTGCGAGAGGCTGCCGGGGTCTCCGAGCACGGGGAGGATCGTGTTCCCGGGGATGCTTGGCGCGAAGGCGTAGGTGAACGAGCTCGTGGCCAGCTTCAGGACGCCGTATACGACCACGAGCATGACCACGATCCCGACGATGGTGCGGATCCGATCGCGCTGGGGGCGGTCTCGCCACCCCTCTCCCGCGTACAGCCACGGCATCGCCGCGGGAACCGCGAGCAGCGCCGTCTGTCGGCCGAGCAGCGCGATCAGTGACCCGCCGACGACCCAGGCGAGCCTCTGGGCGACCAGCGCCCAAAGCACGACCGTCATCCCGGCGACGAACAGCGGGTCGACCGTGCCAGGTTGGGAGATCATCAGCCGCAGCGCATACGGGTTCAGCGCGACGATCGCGAAGCAGAGGAGGGTTGCGGTCACGCCGAGTTGCAGCCTGGTACAGATCGCCAGCAGGAGCGTCAGCGTGGTGATCGCGCAGGCTACGACGATCAACCAGAGCCAATCCAGACTGTCGCCTGGGAGCAGGTCGGCCAGGGAGCCGGCGACCCACGGCGAGACGAAGCGCTCGGTGAACGCCGAGCCTAGGTCGGTGTCGGGGAACCCGGGAGCCGCGTCGGCGATCGTCTTGTAGGTCTGAACGTCGAGCTCGAGCTCGTTGCCCCAGGTGTTGGTGAGCAGGACGAAGGCGAGGATCACCGCCACGCCCACGAGGAGCGGCGCCGCCAGCCCGTTACGCAACCCTGCCGTCCCCCCGTCGCTCGGCTTCTTCCCCTCCACCGGCGCGGCGGCGGCGCTCTGGTCCACCGTCACGGATCTAGACTGCACGAATGCCGCCTTCTCGTCAAGCGCCACCCCACCGGCGAACGAGCTGATGGCCGCGCCCCCGGAGGCGTCCGGCGAGAGCATCCTGAAGCGCATCCACCTCGGGACCAGGCGTCCCGCCAACTGGACGAAGCTGCTCAAGTTCGGGCTCGTAGGCGGCAGCGGCTACGTCGTCAACCTTCTGGTGTTCGCCTTCCTGACGCAGTCGCTCGACGTCCACCACCTGCTGGCCGCCGTCGGCGCGTTCCTGGTCGCGGTCACCAACAACTTCTGCTGGAACCGCTTCTGGACGTTCCGGGACTCGAGCGGCGATTCCGCGATGACCTCGCAGGCCGTCCGCTTCTTCACCGTCAGCGTCGGCGGGCTCGCCGTCAACTTGGTCGTGCTCACGCTGCTGGTCGACTGGCTCGACGTGGCCGAGCTGCCGTCTCAGGCGATCGCCGTGGCCGTGGCGATGCCGGTCAACTTCATCCTCAACAAGATGTGGACCTTCGGCTGGGCCGATTAGCGCCGGCGGCGCAGGCGCATCGCGGGGACTCGCCAGATCGCTTCGGCGACGATCCGCGAGCTCATCTTCGACCGGCCGAGCTGCCGGTCGCGAAAGACGATCGGAACCTCCACGACGCGGGCGCCGGCGCCGATGGCCCGGTAGGTCGTCTCGACCTGAAAGGTGTAGCCCTGCGCCGAGATCGTTTCGAGGTCGAGCCGCTCCAGCAGGGAGCGGCGAAAGACCTTGAAGCCGCCGGTGAGGTCGTGGACGCCGAGGCCGAGGATCGTCCGCGCGTAGAAGCTGCCCCCGCGGCTGATCAGGCGGCGGATCGGGCCCCAGTCCTCGACGCCCCCACCGGGCACGTAGCGAGAGCCGAGCGCCAGGTCCGCGTCGGCGGTCGCCGTGAGCAGTCGAGGGAGGTCGGCGGGGTCGTGGGAGAAGTCGGCGTCCATCTGGGCGATCAGGTCGGCGCCGCCCGCGAGCGCCCGCCCGAAGCCCTCGACGTAGGCCCTGCCGAGACCGTCCTTGACGGGCCGGTGCAGGACCTCGAGATCGGCGTCGTCGGCCGCCAGCCGGTCGGCGATCTCGCCGGTGCCGTCGGGGGACGAGTCGTCGACCACCAGCACCCGGCTATGGGTGGGCAGGTGCTCGCGAACCGCCGCGACCATCGACTCGAGGTTCTCGGCCTCGTTGTACGTCGGCAGGACGAGCCACACGCTTCCGGGGAGGTCGTCCATGGCGGGGCCGAGACTATCGCCCGGACGGGGCGGGCCGACTAGAGTCGCCCGCGATGACTGAGATCAGGCCGCTCACGCACGATGACCTGCCTGCGGTCGGCAGCCTGCTGGACGAGCTCTTGCCCGATTGGGGCGGGGATCGGGAGTTCCTGGCGAGCACCGTCCTCGACCACCCGTGGGCCGACCCGGAGGCCACCTCCCTGGTGGCGATCGCCGACGACGGCCAACCCGTCGGGTTCATCGGCGCCCAGGTGCGGCGCGTTCGCTTCGACGACCGGGCCCTGACCGGCGTCTGCTGCTCGCACCTGGTCGTCGCGCAGGATCGACGCGCCGGCGCGGCGGGCGCCCTGCTGCTCGGGCGCCTGCTGTCGGGGCCGCAGGACCTGACCTGGTCCGACAGCGCGACCGAGGTGGTCACCCGAATCTGGCGCACCTACGGGGGCTCGTTCGACCACACGCGGGCCTGCGACTGGATGCTGGTCCTTCGTCCCCTCGGCTGGCTTGCCTCGTGGGCCCGTGCCGGGGTGCGCCGCCAGAGCTTCGACCGCGAGTTGATCCCGGTGGGCGCGTTCCCGGTTCACACCGTCGCGCGCCGCCGGGGCGCAAGACCCGACCACGGGGCGGTGGGGGAGGACGCGTCTCCGGCGCGGATCGTCGCGGAGCTGCCGAACCTCCTTTCCCGCACTCGGGTCTGGGTCGACTACGACGAGGCGCACCTGAGCCACCTGTTCGCCCAGATCAGGAGGCAGTCGGGCGAGCTCGTGACCCGGATCGTGCGCGCGCGTGACCGCGCGATCGGCTGGTACGCGTACCTGCCGCGCGAGGCGACGGCGAGCCGGGTGCTCCACATCTGCGCCTCGGACCGTCACGCGGAGATGGTGCTCGACGAGCTCGTTGCGGACGCTCGCGCCAGGGGCTCGCGGGTGCTCGCGGGCCGGCTCGAGCCCCACCTCGACGGCGCCCTTCAGCGCCGCATGGCCGCGATCGGACTCTCGCGGGCGCCGGTGCTGCACGCGAAGGACCCGGAGCTCCGCGCCGCGCTGGCGGGATCCGACGGTCTCCTCACCCAGCTCGACAGCGAGTGGTTCGTGACCTGAACACTGATGCGTGCGAGCTCACCCGGAAGCTGCCTCTATACTCCGCCGCAATGAAGGGCACCCACATCCGCACGCGCGCCTGAGCGCCCCGTGCCCTCCTTGTTTCGTCCGTCCACTCTTTCTCCCGACCGCAGGTAGCTTGACGCCCCGCGCCAGCCTCCCTTCCTAGTGCCGATTCCGCGCAGGTTCGACCGGCAGCCCCCGGAGCGCGACCCGACCCGGATCAACGAGCGGATTCGGGTCGCCGAGGTGCGGCTGATCGACGAGGACGGTAGCCAGATCGGGGTGACCAAGACCGACGACGCGCTGCGGATGGCGCAGGAGCGCGACCTCGACCTGGTCGAGGTCGCTCCCGACTCGAGGCCCCCGGTCGCCCGCCTGCTCGACTACTCGAAGTACAAGTACGAACAGGAGCAGAAGGCGAAGGCGGCGCGCAAGCACCAGCAGCAGGTGAACGTGCGCGAGATCAAGCTGCGGCCGAAGATCGCCGACCACGACTACGAGACCAAGCGGGGCCACGTCGAGCGTTTCCTGCGTCAGAACAACAAGGTCAAGGTGACGATCATGTTCCGCGGGCGCGAGCAGGCGCATCCCGAGCGGGGCCGGGCGCTGCTCGACCGCCTTTACGAGGACGTCGCCGAGCTGGCGACGATCGAGCAGGCGCCCCAGCAGGAAGGCCGCAACATGCACATGATGCTCGCCCCGTCGCGAGCCGCCGGCCGCCCGCAGCCCGACACCGCTCCCCAGGCCACGGCCGAAGCGGAGCCTCCGGCCGCCGCCGCGGGCTAGCGAACGGGACTCGAGTGGCGGCCGACGGTAGACCCGCCAGGCGGCGGGCGCGGGTACAGCGCGTAGGCGAGCGGTCAACGTCAGCCGGGCACGTGATCCAGGGTACCCCTTAGAGACTCTGCTTCAATAGTCGGCTCGATGCCGAAGATGAAGACGCATTCGGGCGCCAAGAAGCGCTTCCGCAAGACCGCCACGGGCAAGCTGCGCGGGCGGCGGGCGTATTCGAGCCACATCCTCGAGAAGAAGTCGCCGAAGCGCAAGCGGCGGATGTCCAAGCCGGTGGAGATCTCGCCGCAGGACACCAAGCGGGTGCGTGAGCTGCTCGGGGGCAAGAAGTGAGTCGGGCGACCAACGCCGTCGCGCGAAAGCGGCGCCGCAAGAAGGTCCTCGACCAGGCCAAGGGCTACTACGGGCGCAAGCACTCGAGCTACCGGCTCGCCAACGAGCAGGTGATGCGCTCGGGCAACTACGCCTATCGCGACCGCCGCCGGCGTAAGCGCGACATGCGCAGGCTGTGGATCGTCCGGATCAACGCCGCCGCGCGGCGCGAGGGAATGAGCTACTCGGAGCTGATCCACGGCCTCTCCGAGGCCGGCGTCGAGGTCAACCGCAAGATGCTCGCGGACATCGCCGTGCGCGACCCCGAGGCGTTTCGCCGATTTGCCGAGCAAGCCCGGGAGGCCGCGGCGGCCTGACCCAACCCAGACCGCCGATCAAGACTTCACCGGGCGTCCGAGGGGCGCCCTTTTTGTTGCATGAAGACAGATGATCACTAGCGTGGACAACGAGAAGCTGAAGCTAGTCCGCAAGCTCGGCGAGCGAAAGCACCGGGAGCGCGAGGGGCTGTTCGTCGCCGAGGGCGAGGACCTGGTCGCGGCGGCCGGGGCCGCCGGGGTGAGCCCCGAGTTCGTGCTCGTCGCCGGGGAGGACGTCGAGCCCGCCCTGCTCGACTCTGTCAGCGCGCTCGGCTCGGGGACGCGGGTCATCGGGGTCTATCCGGAGGTCTGGGGCCGGCCGGACGGCCGCTTCGCCGTCTACCTGCACGCGGTCGGCGACCCCGGCAACGTCGGCTCGGTCATCCGCACGGCCCACGCGCTCCTCGACGCACCGGTGGTCCTCGGGCCGGGAAGCGCGGACCCGTTCTCGCCGAAGGCGGTCCGGGCCAGCATGGGCTCGGTCTTCGCCCGGCCGCCCGTCCGCGGCGGTATCGATGCCCTCGCCGCCCCGGCCGTAGGCCTCGTCGCGCACGGTGGCAAGCCGCCGGATTCGGAACCGGTCGGTGGCCTGGCGCTCGGCTCGGAGCGCGAGGGCCTCCCGGAGGAGCTCGCCTCGGGATGCGACCGCCTCTGGACGATCCCCCTCGCGGCCGCGGAATCACTCAACGTCGGCGCGGCGGCGGCGATCGCGCTCGGGCGGATATCGTCGGCCGCCTCGGTGGCGAACCGGAGGACAAGCGATGGTTGAACGGATCGAGGAGCTGCGCGCAGAGGCGTCGGCGGCGATCGCCGCGGCTTCGGACCTCGGGGCGCTCGAGGAGCTCCGGGTCCGCCACCTGGGGCGCAAGTCCGAGTTGACCTCGATCCTGCGGGGCATCGCCGAGCTCGACCCGGCCGAGCGCGGCGCTGTCGGTGCGGCGGCAAACGCCGCCCGCCAGGCGCTCGAATCGGAGCTCGAGGCGCGGGCGGCCGAGCTGGAGGCCGGCCAGCTCGACCAGGCGCTGGCCGACCAGGCGATCGACGTCACCCTGCCGGGCGCGCCGCCCGTGGCCGCCGCGCATCTGCACGCGGTCACCCGCACCCGGCGAGAGATCGAGGACATCTTCGTCGGCCTCGGGTACCGGGTGATGGAGGGCCCGGAGGTCGAGCACGACTTCTACAACTTCACGGCGCTCAACCACCCTCCCGGCCATCCTGCGCGCCAGGAGCAGGACAGCTTCTACGTCGACCCGTCGACGCTCCCGGAGGGGGTGGTCAACGAGAACGGCCTACCCCCGGGCCCGACCGACGTGCTCCTTCGCACCCACACCTCGCCGATGCAGGTGCGAGCGATGGAGGCGCACCCGCCGCCGCTGTTCATCATCGTCCCCGGGACCGCCTACCGGCGCGACACCATCGACGCCACCCACCTGCCGATGTTCCACCAGGTCGAGGGCCTGGCTGTCGCCGAAGGGATCTCGCTCGCCGATCTCGCCGGGACGCTCGACCACGTGGCTCGGACGCTGTTCGGCCCCGACCGCCGCACCCGCTTGAAGCCCGACTTCTTCCCGTTCACCGAGCCTTCGGTCCAGGTCGACGTCTCCTGCTTTGCCTGCGACGGCACCGGCCGGCTCGCCGACGGCAGCCGCGACCCGCTGTGCAAGGGGACCGGCTGGATCGAGATCCTCGGCGCCGGCATGGTCGACCCCAACGTGTTCGGCTTCGTCGACTCCCCGGCCTACGACCCCGGGACGACGCAGGGTTTCGCCTTCGGGATGGGCATCGAGCGGATCGCGATGCTCAAGCACTCGATCCCCGACCTGCGGCTCTTCGTCGAGAACGACGTCCGCTTCCTGGAGCAATTTTCGTGAGGGCCGAGGCGTGAAGGTCCCCTTCGGCTGGCTGACCGAGTACTGCGATCCCGGGCTCGACCCCGAGGAGGTCGCCGAGCTGCTGTCGATGCGGGCGATCGAGGTGGAGCGGGTGCGCCGGATCGGGGTGCCGTCGACCGAGGGCTTCGTCGTCGGCACCGTCGTCTCCGCCGAGCGGCACCCGAACGCCGACCGGCTGCGCGTCTGCGAGGTGGAGACCGGCGACGGGGTGAGGACGATCGTCTGCGGCGCGCCGAACGTCGCCGCCGGGCAGGTCGTCGCCGTCGCCCTGCCCGGGGCGGTGCTGCCGGGAGGCGAGACGCTCGGCAAGGCGAAACTGCGCGGGGTCGAATCCGACGGGATGATCCTCTCCGAGCGCGAGCTCGAGCTCGGCGACGACCACTCGGGGATCATGGTCCTCGACGGCGGGGCCGCGCCGGGAACCCCGCTCGCCGAGGTGCTGCCGATCTCCGAGGCTGTCCTCGAGCTGGACCTGAACCCGAATCGCGTGGACTGCATGGGCGTCTACGGCGTCGCCCGCGAGGTGCACGCGATCACCGGCGCCGAGCTCGCGCGGGCTCCCTGGCTCGACGACGCCGAGCCGAGCCCGGAGGGCGACGTCCATCAGCTCGCGTCGGTCACCGTCGAGGTCCCCGAGCTCTGCCCGCGATTCTCCGCCCGCGCCTTCGTCGACGTCGAGGTCGGGCCCTCGCCCGCTTGGCTGCGCGCCCGCCTGATCGCCGCCGGCATGCGGCCCGTCTCCAACGTCGTGGACATCACCAACTACGTGATGCTGATGACGGCCCAACCCCTTCACGCCTTCGACCTCGACAAGGTGCCCCGCGGCGAGATCATCGTCCGCACCGCGCGCGAGGGCGAGACGATGACCACGCTCGACGGCGTCGAGCGGCGCTTTGACTCGGAGACCGTTCTCGTCTGCGACCGCAACGGGCCGACCGGGATCGCCGGGATCATGGGCGGCCAGGTCTCCGAGGTCTCCGAGACCACCACCAGGGTCCTGCTCGAGGCGGCGACCTGGAACGGCGTCAACATCCTCCGCACCTCGAGCCTCCTCGGGCTGCGCACCGACGCCTCGGCGCGGTTCGAGAAGCAGCTCCATCCCGAGTTGGCGATCAACGCACAGCGGATCGCCTCCCGGCTCCTGGTCGAGATCGCCGGCGCGCGACTCGTGCCGGGGACGATCGACGAGGCGGCCGAGATTCCGCCGCCGCACGAGATCAGGCTCCGCGACGAGCGCGTCGCCTCCCTGCTCGGCGAGCCGGTCGATCCCGAGGAGGCGACGCTTCACCTGACCCGGCTCGGGTTCGCCGTCAGCCCGGCGGTCGAGGGCGACGCCGACGTGACCGTCCCGCTCTGGCGCCACTACGACGTCACGCGCGAGGTCGACCTGGTCGAGGAGGTCGGGCGCCTCCACGGGTTCGACGTGCTTCCCCGGACGCTGCCCCCCACGCGCGAGCGAGTCGGCGGCCTGACCCGCGAGCAGGCCCTGCGCCGGCGAGCCGAGGGCCTGCTCTGCGACCTCGGCTTCGACGAGGTGATCAGCTGGCACTTCGTCGCCGCGCAGCTCGCCGACAGGCTGCGGCTCGGCGACGACGACCCGCGCCGAGCCGCGATCGCCACGGCGAGCCCGATCTCGGCCGAGCACGTTCAAATGCGCACGACGCTGCTCGGCGGGCTGCTCGACGCGGCGCGGCACAACCTCGCCCGCGGGGCTGGCCGGGTGGCCCTGTTCGAGTCGGGACGCGTGTTCCTGCGCGAGCCGGCGCCCAGCGGCGGCGGGCCCGCGGCCGGCGAGTTCCCCGGCCGGCTGCCGGCTCCGGATAGCGAGCCGCACCGGCTCGGCGGGGTGTTGGTCGGCGGCCTGCGGCCGCCTTCGTGGATTGACTCGGGCGCGGATCAGCCGGTGAAGGCCCGGGAGTTCTTCGCGGTGAAGGGCGCGCTGGAGAACCTCGCCGTCGCGGTGGGCGCCGAGCTCCGCCTGTCGCCTCGGGCCGAGCCGTTCCTTCACCCGGGCCGCGCGGCGGCCGTCGAGGTCGGCGGCGGGGCGGTGGGCTGGATCGGCGAACTGCATCCGCTGGTGGCGCGCGAGTGGGACCTCGATCCCGGCGCGGTCGCCTTCGAGCTCGACGTCGCGCCGATGATCGCCGGGGCGACCGCGGGGACCGAGACCTACCGCGACCTGCAGACCCATCCGGCGGTGCTCCAGGACCTCGCCGTCACGGTCCCCGAGGAGGTCCCGGCCGAGCGCCTGCGCGCAGCCGTCCGCGAGGGCGGGGGAGAGCTGCTTGTCGGCGCCGAGGTGTTCGACCTCTACCACGGCGAGCAGCTCGAGCCGGGGACCAAGAGCCTGGCGCTGCGGCTGGAGTTCCGGGCTGCCGACCGGACGCTGACGGACGAGGAGGTCGCTGAGCGGCGGGAGGCCATCAAGTCGGCGCTGGGCGCGATCGGAGGCTCGCTGCGTGAGTGACGCCGCGGACAGGCACTCGGTGATCGTCGCCGGAGCGTCCGGCTACGCCGGCGCGCTCGCGGCCGAGCTCGTCGACCGCCATCCCAGGCTGGAACTCGCCTTCGCGACCTCCGCAGTCCCAAGCCGGCAGGCGGTTGTGCGACCTCTATCCCCGGTACCGCTCGGAGATCGTGCTCACCGAGCTCGACCTGTCCGAGCTCGAGGAGGTCGACGCCGGGATCGTCGCCTACCCGCACGCCGCGGCGGCGCCGGTCGTGGCGGGCATGCGTGGGCTGGGGCTCTCGGTCGTGGACCTCTCCGCGGACTTCCGGCTCGTCGACGCGGCGATCTACGAGCTCTGGTACGCGCCCCACGGCGAGCCGGATTTGCTCGAGAACGCCGTCTACGGGCTGACCGAGCTCGTCCGCGATGAGATACGGACGGCCGAGCTGGTCGCCAACCCGGGTTGTTATCCGACCGCCGCTGTGCTCGCGCTCGCGCCGCTCGCCGAGCGCGGGCTGATCGACTCGGTGGTGATCGACGCCAAGTCCGGCGTCTCCGGGGCGGGACGCGACGGCGGCGAGCGGCTCTCGCACGTCAATGTGACCGAGAACGTCGCCGCCTACGCGGCCGAGGGCCACCGCCATCTCCCGGAGATCGAGCAGGAGCTTCGCAAGCTCGGGGCGGAGCCCGAGGTGACCTTCGTCCCGCACCTGCTGCCGATCGACCAGGGCCTGCTCGCGAGCTGCTACGTCGATCTCGGCGCTGACCTGGGGGCCGACGAGCTCGGCTCGCTCTACCGCGAGCGCTACGCCGAGGACCCCTTCGTCGAGGTCGTGGACGTCCAGCCAGGAGTCCGGGACGTTCGCGACACGAACCTCTGCCGGATCCACGCCGTCTCGCTCGCGCCTCGGCGCGTCGCGGTGTTCGCGGCGATCGACAACCTCTGGAAGGGCGCCTCCGGCCAGGCGCTTCAGAACCTCAACGTCATGCTCGGCTACGACGAGACGGAGGGGCTGCGGTGAGCGTGCAGCAGGCCTTCTTCCGGTCTCGCTGGGTGTCCGCCCCCGACGGGGTCGCAGAGTCGGAGCCGGAGCAGCTCGCGCCCGGCTTTCGCGCCGGGGCCGCGGCGTGCGGTCTCAAGGCCGGGGGAGAGACCGACCTGGGGCTGCTCGTCTGCGATTCGGAGACGGTCGACTCCGCCCTGCTGCTGACGCCGAGCGCCGCGGCCGCGGCGCCGGTGCGGGTCTGCCGCGAGCGGGTCGATTCGCGCGCGCTGCGGGCGGTGGTCGTCAACTCGGGCAATGCGAACGCCGCCACCGGCGACCAGGGCTATGCCGACGCGCTGGCGCTGCGCGACGCCGCCGCGGCGGCCGCCGGCGTCGACCCCGATCTGGTGGCCGTGGCGGAGACCGGCGTGATCGGGGTCTCGCTTGCGATCGACGACCTGGTGGCCGGGATCGACGCCGCGGCCGCGGCGCTCTCGGAGAGCGGCGCCGGCGCGTTCGCGGAGGCGATCATGACCACCGACCGCTGGCCCAAGGCCTGCTCGCTGCGCACCGGGGGCGTGACGGTCTCGGCGCAGGCGAAGGGCGCGGGCATGATCCAGCCCGGGTTCGCGACGATGCTCTGCTTCGTCCAGACCGATGCCATCGTCGACGACCCCGAGGGGGTGCTCCGGGCGGCGACGGCCGGGTCGTTCGAGCGGATCACCGTCGACGGGCAGATGTCGACCAACGACACGGTGGTGCTGCAGGGCACCGGGTCGGCCGGGGCGACGCTGCCCGAGGGGCTGCTCGAGGCCGTGCTGCTCCAGCTCGCCCTCGACATCGTCGCCGATGGCGAGGGCGCCACCCGGATCGGGCGGATCCAGGTCGGCGAGGCGCTCGACCACGAGGAGGCCGAGCGGGTGGCGAGGGCGATCGCCAACTCGCCGCTGGTCAAGACCGCGCTGTACGGCCGCGACCCGAACTGGGGGCGGATTGCGCAGGCGGCCGGGATGGCGCTCGCCGGCGAGGACATCGGCGACCTCGGCCCGGGGCGCATCGACGCCGACGAGCTGGGAACGGACGCGGCCGAGGCCGAGATCGCGATCCGCCTCGGCCGCGGCGATGGGTCCTCGCACGTCTACTTCTCCGACCTGACCCCGGAGTACATCCGGATCAACGCGGAGTACACGACGTGAACGGATCGGCTCAGGACCGGGTCGAGATCCTGCTCGAGGCGCTCCCGTACATCCGGGAGTTCCACGGCCGCACGGTGGTGATCAAGTACGGCGGCGCGGCGATGACGGACGAGGCGCTGCGCGACGCGTTCGCCACCGACGTCGTGCTGCTCAAGTACGTGGGCCTCAAGCCGGTGATCGTCCACGGCGGCGGGCCCGAGATCACCCGCTACATGGAGCGGCTCGGGATGGAGGTGCGCTTCGTCGAGGGCGTCCGCGTCTCCGACCCCGAGACGGTCGAGGTCGCGAAGATGGTCCTGCTCGGCAAGGTGAACGCCGACATCGTCATGCGGCTCAACCGGCACGGCCAGCCCGCCGTCGGCCTCTCCGGCGAGGACGGGGCGCTGTTCTCGGTCGCCCCGCACGCGATGGCCGAGGAGGTCGGCTTCGTCGGCGAGATCGAGCGCGTCGACGTCGACGTCCTCAACCACATCGCCGCCGACTACATCCCGGTGATCGCCTCGATGGGGACCGACCGCGACGGGCAACTCCTACAACGTCAACGCCGACACCGCCGCGGGCAAGGTCGCCGCGGCGCTCTCGGCCCACAAGGCGCTGTTCCTGACCGACGTCAGCGGCTGGCTGGCCGACCCGGACGACCCGGACTCGCTGATCTCGCGGGCCACCGTCGACGAGGTCTCCGCCGCGGTGGAGGCGGTCGGCGGCGGCATGCGCCCCAAGCTCGAAGCCTGCCTGGAGGCGATCCGCGGCGGGGGGCAGGCCGCGCACATCATCGACGGGCGCCGCCCGCACGCTTTGCTGCTGGAGCTGTTCACCGCCGCCGGCGTCGGCACGATGGTCACCCCGTGAGCCCACCCATGAGCGTCGGTGAGCTCCAGGCGCTCGAGGCGCGCTACGCGATGCCGACCTACGCCCGGGCACCGGTCGAGTTCGTGCGCGGCGACGGCTGGCGGCTGTGGGACTCCGACGGCGAGGAGTACCTCGACTTCTTCGCCGGGCTCTCGGTGCACAACGCCGGGCACTGCCACCCGGCGATCGTGGCCGCGGTCGCCGAGCAGGCGGCGCGCTTTGCCGGCTCGTCGAACCTCTACTACTCCGAGCCCGCGATGCGCCTCTGCGAGCGGCTCGCCGAGTCGAGCCTGGGCGGCAAGGTGTTCCTAGCCAACACCGGCACCGAGGCGAGCGAGTGCGCGATCAAGTTGGTCCGAAAGCACGCCCACGGTCGGGGGATCGGGGCGCCCGAGATCGTCGTCCTCTCCAACGCTTTCCACGGGCGCACGCTGGCGGCCCTGGCCGCGACGCCGAAGCTCGCCCGCGACGACCTGTTCGGGCCGCTTCCGCGCGGGTTCGTCTCCGTCCCGCGCGAGGACCCCGAGGCGCTGCGGGCCGCGGTGGGCCCAAACACCGCCGCGGTGATGATCGAGCCGATCCAGGGGGAGGCGGGGATCTTCCCGATCGACGACGAGGTGCTCGCCGAGGCCCGCGACCGCTGCGACGCGACCGGCGCGCTGCTGGTCTTCGACGAGGTCCAGACCGGGGTTGGCAGGACGGGGACGCTCTGGGCGTACGAGCAGCTCGAGGTCCGGCCCGACGTACTCACCAGCGCCAAGGCCCTCGGCGGTGGCCTCCCGGTCGGCGCCGTCGTCACCACCCCGGAGCTCGGCGACGTCCTCGAGCGAGGCGACCACGGCTCGACCTTCGCCGGCGGGCCGATCACCGCCTCCGCCGCGCTCGCGACCCTGGACCTGATCGACGATCCCGAGCTGCTGGTGAGGGTCCGCAACCTGGGGGAGAGGTTCCGAGACGGCCTGGCCGCCGACGAGCGGATCGTCGACGTCCGCGGCCGCGGGCTGATGGTGGGAGTCACCCTCGCCGAGGGCGTCGACGCCGCCGAGGTGGCGACGGCGGCGCTCGACAGGCGCCTGGTGCTGAACGTGCCCGGGGAGGGGATGCTGCGCTTCCTTCCCCCTCTGATCGTGGGCACGGAGCAGGTCGACGAGGCGCTGGCCCGGCTGACCGCGGCCCTCGACGCGGTCTAGAGGCCTAGACGCGGGCCTCGACCCGGTGGCGTGCGCTCTGGACCCAGCGGCGGGGGAGGGGGCGGCCGAGCAAGCCGCGGTGCCCGGCGACCCAGCGATACGCGCCCTCGACGAGGCCGGGGAGGCGTTCGGCCGCCGCCGCGAGCGGTTTGCCGCCGGGCAGCTCCCGAAGCAGCGGCGCGAGGGCGGCGCCCGCGGAGGTCACCGAGCCGTCGGCGGCGACCAGGTGCCAGGAGGCCATTCGGGCTTCCTGGTCCATGCCGGCGAGCAGCCGCTCGGCCTCGGCGTCCTGGAGCGGGACGGGGCGCAGGCGCAGGCCGCGGTCCCAGCGCAGGATCAGTGCCAGCAGCCAGGTGCAGACGCCGCAGTCGGCGTCGTAGAGCAGTGCCGGACGGTCCATGGCCCGTCCGAGCGTAGTCCGAAGCCGCAGCTAGACTCGCGCCCCGTGCACGACGATCCGACCCGCCGCATGGACGTGCCGCCGCCCGATCGCGGGCCGCGGTCGGGAGGGCAGGACCCCGATGGGGAGCCGCCGGGGGGCGGGATGAGCGGTGGCATGAAGATGCTGATCGCGGTCCTCGTCTCGGCGGTGATCGGCCTCGGCGTCGCGCTGGCGGTGGTAGCGGCCGATAGTGGTAACGACTCGACGACCACGGCCGGCGCCCCGGCCACGACCTCCGCGCCGTCGACGACGACCACTGCCTCGAGCACCACCGCGCCGACCACCACAAGCAGCACTGTGGCGACGTCGACGACCGCGACCACGACGAGCACTGCCACCACCACCGGCGAGACGTCGACGACCACGACGACGGACCTCGGCACGATCACCGCGCAATAGAGCGTGAGCGGCAGCCGCCCGGCCCGCGAGCTTGCCAACGGCGTTCGCATCCCCCTGCTCGGGCTCGGCCTCTGGCAGATCCCCGACGGCTCCGAGACCGAGCGCGTGGTCAGCGCCGCGCTGGAGGCCGGCTACCGGCACTTCGACACGGCCCAGGGCTACGGAAACGAGGCCGGGGTCGGCCGGGCGATCGCGGCCAGCGGGATCGCACGCGAGCAGGTCTTCGTGACCACCAAGTTCCATCCGGACTCCGATGACCCCACCGCGGAGGCCGAGCGCAGCCTCGAGCGCCTCGACCTCGAGCGCCTCGACCTCTACCTCGTGCACTGGCCGAAGGAGGACCCGAATCGGCCCTGGCCGGGAATGGAACGCGCGCTCGAGCGGGGGCTGACCCGCGCCATCGGGGTCAGCAACTACGGCGTCGACCAGCTCACCGCGGTGGCCCGAACGCGCCGAGAGCCCCCCGGTCGTCAATCAGATCGAGCTGAACCCGTTCAACCACCGGCGGACGCTGGTCGCCGCCTGTGAGCGGATGGGAGTGGCGCCCGAGGCCTACAGCCCGCTGACCACGGGCGAGGACCTGGGCCACCCGGTGATCGCCGAGATCGCGCGTGGCAACCAGCGCAGCCCCGCCCAGGTGATGCTGCGGTGGTGCCTCCAGCACGGCTTCGTCGTGATCCCGAAGTCGACCCGTCCCGAGCGGATCGCCGAGAACGCGCGGATCTTCGACTTCGAGCTCTCCGACCAGGACATGAGCAGGCTCGACGGCCTCGACCGGACTCGGGGCACCGGCCGCGCGACGGAGCGCTGGTGGCAGACGCCCCGCGGCACGGCGCGCCGGGTGGCTCGACGACTCGGCCAGAGAGACAAAGCCTGATCGCCGCCGGCAGCCGAACCCGCCGCAGGATCTGGAGGCCCGATGTGGGTCCCCCACGCACGCGGATGACGCGCCTGGCGCGGCGCTGGATCGGCACCCGCGGGGCGACTCACGCAGCGCTGCTGCGCGGGTACCCCGCGTGCACCGGCCAGCTTGGCCAGGCACGCCCCCGCGCACGCGCGGAACCCCCATCAGGCCTCTAGGCTGGCCGATCATGGCCAGGCGGGACGAGCCGCTCGACCAGACCGAGAGCAAGCCTCCGGAGGAGCTGACCGGGACGGTCGTGCGCGGGATCGGGATCTCCGGGCTGGGCTACGTCGCCACGCAGGCGCTGACCCTGGCCTCGTTCCTGGTGATCGCGCGGCTGGTGACCCCGGCCGAGATCGGGCAGGTCGCGGCCGGCATGCTGCTCGTCTCGATCGGGCTGCTGTTCACCGAGTCTGGGATGCTGGCGGCGCTCGTCCACCGCCGAGACCGCCTCGACGAGGCCGCGGCGACCGCGGTCGTCTCGACCTTCGCCGCCGGTCTGCTCTTCGGGCTCGGCGCCCTCGCGCTGTCGCCCCTGATCGGCGTGATCTTCGACAGCGACAAGATCGGCTCGATCGCAGCCGTCACCGCGGGGCTGCTGCTGCTGCGAACGGTGACGATCGTTCCCACCGCGCTCCTGCAGCGGCGCTTTTCCTTCGTTCGCCGAGTGATCGTCGAGCCGCTGGGGGTGCTCGTGTTCGGTGCCGTCGCGATCTACGCCACGGCGAACGGGCTCGGCGCCTGGGGGCTGGTGATCGGCTACTACGCGCAGGCCGTCGCCGACGTCGTCCTCTCGTGGGGCCTCGCTCGCTGGCTGCCGAACATGCGCCTGGCCTCGTACGGCATGTGGCGCGAGCTGGTCTCCTACGGGCGGCACGTCTTCACCGCCTCGGTGATCATCAGGGCGGCGAACGAGGCGCCCGTGCTGCTGATCGGCCGGTACGTGGGCGCCGGCCCACTGGGACAGTTTCGCTACGGCTACCGGATCACGACGCTACCGCTGTCGCTGCTGCTCGCCGCCGCATCGTTCGTGCTCTTCCCGGCCTTCGCGCGCATCGCCACCGAGCGCGACCGCTTTCGAGCCGCGTTCGTGCGATCCCTGCGCTGGATCGCCGCCCTTGGGATGCCGTCCGGGCTGCTGCTGGTCGCCGTGGGCCCGCCCACCGCGGTGCTCGTCTTCGGGCCGACCTGGGCCGAGGCGGGCGACGCGGCCGTCGCCCTCGCCGCCTTCCCCGCGGCTGCCTCGATCGGCGCGATGATCTCGGAGGTCTTCGCCGCCGACGGCCGGCCGGAGCTGCTCACCCGGATGCATGGCGTCGAGGCGGTGGTCGGGGTGGCCGCGATGATCGTGCTCCTGATCGTGGTCCCCAACGGCCTGATCGGGGTCTGCGCCGGCGTCTCGATCGGGGCGATCGTCGGCGCCGCCTACGCCCTCGCCCTCGTGCGCCCACTGCTCGGCGTCGAATCCCGGACGATGGCGCGGGAGATCCTGCCGCCGCTGGTCGCCTCGCTGGCGATGATCGCGGTGCTCGTCCCGCTCGAGACCCAGGTTATCCAGGCGGCTGAGCACAGTGTCGGCGTCGGCCTCGCCCTGCTGGCGGGGGAAATCGCCCTCGGCGTGGTCCTGTACGTTGCCGTCCTCAGTCGGATGGCGCCGAAGCATTTCGCGGAGTTCATGGGCCTGGTGCGGATCGTGCTTCGCCGGGACCGGGGGGCACCGCCGCCCGAGGTCCCCGAGGCGCCGGACGAACTGCTCGAGGCCTCCACCGAGCCGCTTCCGTGAGCGCCTCGGAGACAGCGGAAACGATCGCGGTCGTGGTGCCGACCTACGACCGTCGCGATCGGTTGCCGCGGATGGTCGCCGCGCTGTCCCAGGCGCAGGACCTCGACGAGATCGTGATCGTCGTCGACGGCAGCCGCGACGGCTCGATCGAGCTGCTCGAAGAGCTCGCCTCCACCGAGCCGCGCCTGCGGCCGCTGTGGAAGCAGAACGGTGGCCCGATCACGGCGCTGATCGCCGGCGCCGAGGCCGCGACCGCGGACGTGGTCGTCAACATCGACGACGACGTCATTCCCGAGCCCGGCATGTTCCAGGGCCACCTCCGCCATCACCAGCGCCAACCGGGGCTCGTCGTTGCCGGCTACGCGTACGTGCCGCCGGAGCCATGGCGTCCGGGCGGCTTCGTCCGCGAGGCATTTCGGCGCAACTACGAGGCCCAGTGCGAGCAGTGGGAGCGCGACCCGACCACGGTATTGACCCAGCTGTGGACGCCCAACGTCTCGTTTCGCCGCGTCGACCTGCTTCGCGTCGGCGTCTCCGATCAGAGCGGATCCGGCGGCACGGCCTGGTACTACCACTCGGACTGGGATCTGGGCCTGCGCTGCTTTCGGCTCGGGTTGCAGGGCACCTTCGATCGCCGCCTCCGCTCCACCCACGAGTTCGAGCGCACGTTCACCGGCTTCATCTCGGACGCCCGCAGCATCGGCCAGGGCGAGGTCCTGGTCCAGCGGCTCCATCCGGACCTCTATCGCTACGGCGGCAAGCAGACGGAGGAGCGGTGGCCGGTGCGTGCCCTGCTGGCGCTCTCTCGCCGCTCCGATCTGCTCGCGGCCGCGATCTCGACGGCGCTCACCGGGGGTCTGAAGCTTGCCGGCCGGCGTCGGGCTCCCGGCGCCGAGATGCGGATCGCCAGCGTGTTGAAGCGAGTCGAGATCGAGCGCGGCCGGCTCGAGGCAATCCGGGAGGTCGAGCGGTCGGACCGGCCGACGCGCTAAGTTGCTCGTCGTGCACCGCCTGATCCTGGGGGTTCTGGGGGCGATCGTCGCCGCCTCGATCGTCGTCATCGTCTCGAGCAGCGGCGACGCGGCCGAGCGTCCGCACGGCCACGGACGCCACGGGTGGCCGGCGGTCGGCGAGCACCTCTTCGAAGACGTCGGCGCCGCCGGCAACGTCGAGGCGCGGTGGGGGTCTGTCGACTGCGCCGACCCGACCAGGGTCGGCTTTCACGGCAAGGGGGGCGACGATCACCCTCGCGGGGACGGCAGCGGGCAGCGGGCGCCGGGGTACTGGCGGCTGACCGTGCAGGACGGCGATGACATCGCCGGCGAGCGCTGCGAGCTCGGTCGCAACGACCATCGCCAGGGGCCCACCGCGCTCTACCGCGAGGGCCAGCACCGGATCACCTTCGCCTCGGTTCGCCTGCGACCGAAGTTCCCGCTCTACCGAGGCGCCTGGCAGTTGGTGCTGCAGATGAAGCAGGCCCAGCCGTCCGACGGCGGTGGCGGCACTCCGGTCCTGGAGTTCGACGCCTACGACGGTCGCTGGCGCATGGGTCACACCGGCGAGGCGATCGGGGCGCCCGACGACACCGAGGTCTGGTCTGCCCCCGCGCGCCTGAACCGGTGGGTCCGATTCGCGTTCGACATCCGCTACTCGGCGGACCCGCGGCACGGCACGATGCGCATCTACGCCGATTTCAACGGCGACGGCGATGCGCTCGACCGCCGCGAGCGCAGCGACCGGATACGGCTCGCGACCCTGAAGAGCGAGGAGGACGGAACCGAAGAGGACGGCTACGCCGTCGGCGACTCGTTGGCGTCGCACCTCCGAGTCGGCATCTACCACGACGACGGCTACGGCTGTCAGTCGACCGAATGCTCGATCGACGTCGACAACGTCGGCGTCTACGAGCCCGGTTAAAGACCCGCCTCCGAAGCCTCCAGAAGCCCTACCGCTTGCAGCAACCACTGCAGGTTGGCCGCAGAGGCTGCGCATGCCTACGAAAACCTACGTATAGCTCTTGTCTACTGCAATCCGCGTAACCGCTTTGTGGTACCTGTAGCGCACAGCTTGCCCGCGACGAGGTTGGAGGGCCGCAAGTGCGAGGGGCGCGAGCGACGGGTGCGACGAGCGCGTGGAGGCCGTGGACGTTTGTCCGACGGCGGATCGCCCCCGCTTCGGGGTCAGCGGCGGCGCGTCGATCCGAGGGGTGGCAACGGAGAATGCGACCTCCGCATCCGACATCCACGGCACCCGCGATCCGCAGCGCCCGCTGGTGGGCGTCGGTGGCCGGCGCCGGGCTGGCCGCCGCGGCGATCGCGATCGCCGGCGGCCCGGGGGCGGCGGCGGTGGCGAAGACCAGCGCCCGGTGCGGCAAGGTGGAGCGCGGCACCAGGGACGGCGAGCGGCTGATCGGCACCCGCCGTGACGATCTGCTCCGTGGTCGCGGCGGTCACGACCGCCTCTCGGGCCTCAGCTCGGCCGACTGCCTGCGCGGCGGCAGCGGCCCCGACGAGATCAAGGGGGGGCCTGGAGACGACGGCATCTCCGCCGGCTCCGGCAGCGACAGCATCAACAGCAGGGATGGCTCCCGTGACGTCGTCCATTGCGGCGGCGGCCGCGATCGGGTGAAGGCCGACCGGCTCGACGTGATCCGCGGCTGTGAGCGGGTCCTCGGCGCGCCGGCCACCAAGAGCCCCGGGGGGGCGCACGACTGCAGCTTCGACCCGGCGACGCTCACCACGGCCGGGTGCAGGCAGATCTCCTCGGACACGGCCGCGACGCCCGACGCGGCGTCGCTCTGGGGCCAGGTCGAGTGCGAGACGGAATCGCGGCATGAGCTCGTCTCGAGCGGCGGCGATCCGCACCTGACCGCGCTCGGCGCCTCGCAGGACAACGACGCCTACCGCAGGCTGAGCGTTTTCGACGGCGACGACTGGGCCGGCGAGCGCTGCGAGCTTGGGCGCAACGACAATCGCCACGGGCAGGATGGAGGCACGGGGACCTTCGCCCTCTACAAGGAGGGCCAGCACCGGATCACCTTCGCCTCGCTTCGGATCGAGGGCTCGCTTCCGGCCGACACCTCGAGCTGGCAGACGGTGCTGCAGATGAAGCAGGCCCAGCCCGCCAGCGCCGGCGGCGACGGGCCGATCCTCGAGCTCCAGCTTCGAAACGGCCGCTACTACCTCGATCACCCTGCCGGGTCCTACTGGTCCACTCCGGCGACGCCGGGGGTCTGGCAGCGGATCGTGCTCGACATCAGGTACTCGCAGGACCCGAACCTCGGCTGGCTGAGCATGTACATCGACGCCAACGGCGACGGGGACGTCGCCGACCCCGGCGAGCAGGGGCCGCAGGTTCGCGCGGCCACCCTGAAGGCCGAGACCGTGGGCCCATCCGCGGACGGCATCGCGCCCGGCAACTCGATCCCCTCGCACCTGCGCACGGGCGTCTACCACGACACGTCGGTCAACTGCGCGGCGGGGTGCTCGATCGACGTCGACAACGTCCAGGTCGTCGGCTGAGTCCGGGTTCCCGGACATGTGTCGAGTTCCCGGTGGATTTGCGACGCCCGGCGCCTAGGGGCCGATAACCAGTTCGACATCGGGGGAGATCCTCACCGGACCTCTCCACGAAAACGGCAAACCCGTCGCGAGGCGGGGACGCAAAGCCAGAGGTCTCGCTCCGCGAGATAGCTCGGTTACCGAAGGAGAGACGCATGTCGAACGCAGCCTGCTTGCGAGGTCGCGCCCTGGGCGCGTTCATCGCCTCGTCGATCGCCCTCGCTTCGACGATCGGCGTGTCCGCCGCCGCTGCCGGCAAGCACGCCCCAGGCCAGCGCTGTCAACCGGGACAGCACCAGAGCGGGGTCAAGGGCAAGCGCTGCGAGCGCGGGAAGGGTAAGCAGCGCGCGGACCGCAGGCCGCCCGAGACGGCCATCGCCTCCGGTGCGTCCGGGACGATCAGCGGCGCCAGCGCCGGCTTCGCGTTCACCTCGTCGGAACCGCGCTCGTCGTTCACGTGTCGCCTCGACGGCGCCGCCTGGGCGGGCTGCGCCAGCCCGAAGGCGTACCCGGGGATCGCCGATGGCGCCCACACTTTCGACGTCCGGGCGACCGACCCCGCCGGCAACACCGATCCGACTCGGGCGAGCCGGTCGTTCACCGTCAGCGTCCCGACTCCCCCGACCCCGCCAACCCCGCCAACCCCGCCGACACGCGACACGACCCCGCCGCAGACGACGATCTCCTCCGGGCCCTCGGGGACGATCAACGGCGCCAGCGCCACCTTCGCGTTCGCCTCCTCCGAGTCAGGCTCCGCCTTCGAGTGCCGCCTCGACTCGGGCTCGTGGGGCCCGTGCTCGAGCCCGAGGGGCCGCTCCGACCTCGGCGACGGCGCCCACAGCTTCGACGTCCGGGCGACCGATCCCGCCGGCAACACCGATCCGACTCCGGCCACCCGGTCGTTCGGGGTCGGCGTCGCAACCGGCTGCCAGCCGACGCTCAGCGAGCTGATCGCCCCGGGCTGCACCGTGCTGAAGTCCGACGTCGGGGCGACCGCGAACGCGGCTTCGCTCTGGGGACAGGTCGAGTGCGCCGCCCCGACGCGGGCTCAGCTCGAGGGAACCGGCGGGGACAGCCACCCGACCGCCTCCGGTGCAAGCCAGGGCAACTCCGCCTACTGGGAGCTGACCGTCGTCGACGGCGACGACTGGGCCGGTGAGCGCTGCGAGCTCGGACGCAACAACTGGACCAACGGCACGAACGGCGGCTCGGGCACGTTCATGACGTACCCCGAGGGATCGCACCGGGTCACCTTCGCCTCGTTCAGGTTCGGGAGCCTGTTCCCGTTTCAGACCTCGAGCTGGCAGACCGTCCTGCAGATGAAGCAGGCCCAGCCGTCGAACGCCGGCGGCGGCAGCCCTCGGCTCGAGGTCCAGCTGCGAAACGGGCGCCTCTACGTCGAGAGCGATTTCGACTCGTACTGGTCCACCCGTGTCACCCAGGGCGCGTGGATCCGCATGGCTCTCGACGTCAGGTACTCGCAGGACCCGGAGATCGGCACGATCACCGTGTACGTGGACGGCAACGGCGACGGTGACGCCGCCGACCCCGGCGAGGTCAGCCCCCTGATCCGCACCTCCACGCTGAAGGCCGAGATCGCGGGTCCCGAGAGCCGGATCCCGGCCGGCGCGTCGATCCCGGGACACCTGAGGGTTGGCGTCTACCACCACACGACGATCTCCTGCCCGTCGGGTTGCCCCGTGGACGTGGACAACGTGCAGGTGGTCGACCTCTAACGCAGGCAACGGCGGGCCCGGGGCGCGCGGGGACCGCGCCGGGACCGCGTCGGACTCGCCATCATCCCCGGCATGGCGATGCCGCTGAACCGCGCCGACGCCATCTGGGCGGCCGGCCTGGGCATGCTCGCAGCGCTGCTCGGGCTGATCGCAGGGGTCGATCCGAGGATCGCGATCGGTCTCAGCTTCGGCATCGCCTTCCTCCTGCTCGCGTTCAGCGACCTCTCGGCCGCGCTGCTCATCTTTGTGCTGATCTCGTTCCTCGAGTTCGTGTTGCCCGGGGGGCCGGTGTTCAGCCTGACAAAGCTGGCCGGGCTCGTGCTGACGCTGTCCTGGCTCGCTCGTGTGGTCACAAAGCCGGGCGAGCGGCTGTTCTTCTCGGACCACCCGACGGCGACGACGATTCTCGTGGCCCTGCTCGCCTTCGCTGGCTTCAGCATCCTCTGGTCGGAGGACACCGCCGCCACCATGCTGGAGTTCTCTCGCTACCTGCAGGTCTTCACCCTGCTGGTGATCACCTACTCGGCGATCCGCACCCGGGACGACGCTCGGCGGCTGTTCATCCTCTTCCTCGCCGGTGTGATCTTCACCGCGTCCTACGCGCTGGTCAATCGGCCGGACGTCGATCCCACGGTGGTCAGGCTCACCAGCAGCGTCGGCGACGCCAACGGGGTCGCCGTCTTCCTGGTCGCGGGCCTCACCATCGCCGGCGCGATCGCGATCGGCGCCCGTCGGGCTTCCCTCGCCCGCCCGATCGCGATCGCGGCGGTGCCCCTGTTCATGGCGACGTTCATCATCACCGGTTCGAGAAGCGGCGTGCTGGCGCTCACCGTCGCCTTGATCGCGATGGTCGCGTTCGCCGGAAGGCGCAAGGCGAAGGCGCTGGTCCTCGCCCTGCTCGCCGCGCTCGCGGCCTTTCTCGTGTTCGCCACCTTCGCGCCGGAGAGCGTCAAGGAGCGGATCGCGCAGGCGACGCCCGGCCAGGTCGACCCGGAGGAGGGGCGGCGCTCGCTCTGGGAGGTCGGCTGGCGGATGTTCGAGGACAACCCGGTGGACGGGGTCGGGCTCGGCAGCTTCCGCGCCAGCTCGATTCACTACGTGGTTGATCCGGGGGCGGGGGCCCTGGAGAGAACCGACGAGGTCATCGACCTGCCCCAGGATGCTCACAACGTCTATCTGCAGGTGCTGGCCGAGCTGGGCGTTGTCGGCGCGATCCTGTTCTTGGCGGTCCTCATCTTCCCGATCGTCTGCGCGTTGCGGGGGGCGCGGACGTTTGCCGAGGCGGGCGACTCGGAGATGGAGATCTACGCCCGGGCGCTGGCGGTGGCGATCGTCGCCTTCTACGTCTCGAACTTCTTCCTGCCGTGGACCCACAACAAGATCCTCTGGGTGCTGCTCGGCACTGGCCCGGCGATGCTGGCGATCGCGCGCGCGGAGCTCGCCGAGCGCGATCAGCGATCGGCCGAGGCCTCGTAGAGGCGCTCGTACAGAGCGCCCACCCGGGCGGCGGCGGCCACGATCGAGAACTCCGCCCGCTGGCGCTCCCGCGCGGCCGCGCCCAGCCGGGCGGCGGTCTCCGGGTCGTCAAGGAGCCGGATGAGGGCCGCCGCGAGCTCCGACGGCGAGCGCCGCTCGACCAGCAGCCCGCTGCGCTCGTCCTCGATCAGGTCCGGGACGCCGCCGACGCGGGTGGCGACGATCGGCAGGCCCGCGGCCATGTACTCCATGATCACCAGGGGCGCGCCCTCGTAGTCGGACGACAGGGCGGCGATGTCGAAGCTCGCGAGCAGCGCCGGGACGTCCGAGCGGTTGCCGAGGAAGTGGACGGTGCCCTCCAGGCCGAGCTCGCCCCGCAGCCGCTCGAGGTCCTCGCGCAGCGGCCCGTCGCCGGCGATCAGCACCCGGACCTCGGGAAAGCGCTCGCGGACCTCCGCGCTGGCGCGGACCAGCACGTCGACGGCCTTCTGGTCGCGCAGCACGCAGATCGCGCCGATGATCGGCGCGTCGGCGGGGATCGAGAGCTCCTCGCGGATCGCGGGGTTCTCAGGCAGCGACAGCGGGGGGATGCCGTTCGGGACGTAGATGAGCTTGGAGGGATCGATCCGCTCGATCTCGATCATTCGCCGGCGGTCCTCCTGCGAGACGCAGAGGAAGGCGTCGGCCCGCCTCGCGATCAGGTGCCGGTCGAGGAGCTTTCGCGGGCGGTTTCCCTCGAACGACCAGGTGTGCTCGTGCGCGATGAATACCGGCGGCTTGGCGACCAGGCTCCAGAACGCGCCCCAGATGTTGCTCCCGATCTTGTGCGCGTGAAGGACGTCGACCCGCCCGGCTCGCAGGCGCCTGACCAGCGGCCGCCAGGCGGCCAGGTCGAGCACGGAGCCCCGGTCCAGCCCGAGCAGCTCGACCGCGGCCTCCCGGAGCTCGTCCATCGCCTCGCGGGCGCCCGGCTCGGATGAGATTGCGTCGGACCAGCGGGTGACGCAGAGAACGCTCTCGAACCGATCGGGGTCCAGATTCACGGCCAGGTTCCGCGCCAGGCGCTCGCCGCCGCCGGTGAGCCCGAGGCCGTCGACCAGAACGAGGACTCGCAGTCGCCGCGTAGAATCCCGCGCACGCGTGGTCTCGTCGAGCTGTCGCCGTCCGCCGCCGGTCATCCGATGCGCGGCCTGAGCCGTCTCTGGCATCGGCACGCTGGGGGTCCGAATCTGATCAGCACGGCGAGCTCGTTCTCCCCTCCGGTGGGTTCGTTCGTCACCGACGACGTTCGCGGCTACTACATCGACTTCCGGGCCAAGGCGGTGAGCCCCGAATGGCCGCCCCCGTTCTACAGGCCGCGGGGCGGCGACGTCTACGTCGGCCTGACCCAGTGGGGGCTCGCTTGCTACGAGCGCTACCTCGCCGGGGACGGCGAGGAGTGGCTCGGCGCGGCGACGACCGTCGCCGAGGAGCTGATC
Source organism: uncultured Solirubrobacterales bacterium (assembly GCA_963793775.1). Taxonomy (GTDB): domain Bacteria; phylum Actinomycetota; class Thermoleophilia; order Solirubrobacterales; family 70-9; genus WHSW01. Next base: position 109,353 of record CAWCBM010000021.1, on the reverse strand, counting down.
ACCGACCAGCTCACCGCCGGCCCGCGCGCCGGCGGCTGGGACCACTGGTTCGGGATGAAGCACACTTACCGGATCCTGGCCCCGTGGCTGTCGGCGATGGCCCAGGGACAGGGGGCGAGCTTCTTCGTGCGGCTCTGGCGAGAGACCGGCTCCGAGCTCTACGCCGAGCGCGCCGCCCTCGCGCTCAGGCCGATGCGGCTACCGGTCGCCGACGGCGGGGTCGCCGCCGAGCTCGACGGCGGCTACTTCCCGGAGGAGTACCCGTCGATCCCGCACTCCTATGTCCTAAACGGCGCCCTCTTCGCACTCTGGGGACTCCACGACGTCGCGGTGGCGCTGGACGACCCGGCGGCCCGCGAGCTCTGGGACGACGGGGCGGCGACCCTGGCGCGCAACCTGCACCGGTACGACCTCGGCTACTGGTCGCGCTACGACCTCTTTCCCCATCCGCTGGTGAACGTCGCCAGCTCCGCCTATCACGTCCTGCACGCGCGCCAGCTCGAGGTGATGGGACGGCTCACCGACGAGCCGCAATACCCGGAGTACGCGGCGCGCTTTGCCCGGCAGGCGGAGTCCGCCGCAAACGCGCGTCGGGCGTTCGCCGCCAAGGCGGCGTTCCGGGTCGCGGTGCCGCGGAACCAGACCCTCGCCCAGCGCCTTCCCTGGGCGCACAAGGGTCCCGCCGAGGACGTGGTGGTCCTCTGCTATCACGCGGTCAGCGAGGACTGGCAGGCGGAGCTGTCGGTCGTCCCCGAGGAGTTCGAGCGCCAGATCGCCGAGATGGTCCGCCGCGGCTACGTCGGCACCACCTTCCACGACGCCGTCCACGACCCGCCCGCGGAGAAGGTGTTCGCGGTCACCTTCGACGATTCGTACCGCTCGGTCTACGAGCTCGGCCTGCCGGTCCTCGAGCGCCTCGGGGTACCGGGGACGGTGTTCGTGCCGACGCGCTTCGTCGGCACCGAGCGACCGATGTCGTGGCCGGGGATCGATCACTGGCTCGAGGGACCGCACGCCGACGAGCTGATGCCGATGTCGTGGGAGGAGCTGCGCTCGCTCGCCGGCAAGGGGTGGGAGATCGGCTCGCATACCCGCAGCCACCCGCGGCTGCCCGAGCTCGGGGACGCCGAGCTCGCCGAGGAGCTGGCGGTCTCGCGGCGCGAGGTGGAGGAGGGGATGGGGGCCGAGTGCCGGTCGCTGGCCTATCCGTACGGGGCCGAGGACGAGCGCGTCGTCTTCGCCACCGAGGTCGCCGGTTACACCGCGGCGGCCGCGCTGCCAGCGCCCCTGGGCCACGACGACGAGGTCCTGCGCTGGCCGCGGGTGGGCGTCTACCACGCCGACGAGTTCTCGCGCTTTCGCCGCAAGATCTCGCCGGCGATCCGCTGGGCGCGCTCCAAGCCGGCCTGGAAGCTGATCCTCGCCCGGCACCAGCTGAAGCGCTGAGCCGGCGCCTCGAGATGAGCGAGCCGAGCTTCAGCGCCGTGGTCCCGGCCTACAACGCCGAGGCGACGTTGGCCGACACCGTGCAGTCGGTGTTCGGGCAGACCGAGCAGGACTTCGAGCTCCTGATCGTCGATGACGGCTCGAGCGACGGCACGCTCGCGCTGGCGCGGTCGTTCGAGACCGACCCGCGCGTGCGCGTGATCCATCAGCAGAACATCGGCCTGGCCGGCGCGCGCAACACCGGTATCGCCCACGCCCGGGGCCACTACATCGCCTTCCTCGACAGCGACGACCTCTGGATGCCCGACTTCCTGCGGGCGACCGGCGCGGCGCTCGACGCCGACCCGGGGGCGGCGTTCGCGTACACGGACGGCTGGGCCCTCGACGACGAGAGCGGTCGCCTGCTGCGGGCGACGGTGATGGCCCGCCAGCGCCCACCGGTGCCGCCCCCGCGCGAAGCGGCGGACTTCCTGGAGCAGCTGATCAGGCGCAACTTCATCCTCGCCGAGGCGACGGTGCGCAAGAGCGCGCTCGACGACGTCGGCCCGTTCGTCGAGTCGCTGCCCGCGGTGGAGGACTACGAGCTCTGGCTGCGGCTGCTCGCCCACGGCTACCGGGCGCTGCAGCCTCCGGGACTGCTGCTGATCAGGCGAGACCACCCGAGCTCGATGTCGAAGGACTCGGTGCTGATGGACACGGCGACGCGTCGGGTGCTCGAGATCGTGATCGAGTCGCACCCCGCACCCGAGCCCGTGAAGGCGGTCGCGCGGCGGCGGATCGCCGAGATCGATCGGCTCGATCGCCGCCGCGACCCAGGAGGGCGCGCGACGGCCGCTGCCGGTCCGCGCCCGCGGCTGGGCCGGGTCGGTCAAGCGCGCGGTGCTCGGCGAGCGTCTCTACCTGTCCGAGCCGCCGCCGGAGGTCGCGCGCGCGTTTCCCGAGCTGGCGGCGAAGCGCTGAGGCCGCCTCAGCGGATCAGTCGGCCGGGGCGCGGGCGACGAGCGCCAGGTTGGCCGGCATCCGTCCGCTGGCGTCGGCGAGGTGTCGCCGCTCGATGCGGTCGAGGAAGCCGCCGACGAGGTTGACCAGCGCCGTCAGCGGCGTCACCACGAGCCGGACCAGTGGCCTGAGCGGCCGCGGCGATGCTGAGGCGGCGGTCTGCAGCAGGATCCCCGTGAGCAGGGCCCAGGAGACGACGATGCCGCCGTTCTCGACCACGCGCACGTCGTCCCAGCCGGAGAACACCGCCCGCAGCGAGGGCTCGGTGTAGCGGTGCTCGAAGACCTCGCGCTCGTACTGCCAGATCTGCGGCACCGTGATCACCGCGACCCCGCCCGGCCGCAGGACCCGGCGGATCTCGGCGGCGCCGTGCGCCTGGTCCTCGACATAGAAGAAGCCCTCGATGCAGATCGCGAGGTCGAAGCTCGCGTCGTCGAAGGGAAGGAACTCGCCGCCGACGACGTCGGCGACCCCGTAGTGGTCGTCGATGTCGTAGCCCACGACTCGGGCGCCCGGCGGCATCAGGTCCTCGTACGGGCGGGCCCCGCAGAAGATGTCGAGCGCGTCGGTGACCGGGAGCGGCAGGCCGGCGAGGATCTCGGCGAGGTCGTCGCGGAGGCGAACCAGGTGCAGGTAGTCGAACTGGGTCAAGCGCGGGTGGCGCCGGCTCTCACGATCGCGTGCCAGCTCGGCAGGGGACATCTGGTCTCGGTCCATCGCGGCTCCTATACCACTGACTCCGCCAGGTCGACGAGCCGGTCGGCCTGGCGCTCGCGCAGATAGTCGGCGGCGAAGAGACGTCCGTTGGACGCCAGACGCCGGCCGAGGCCGGGATCCTGGCGCAGCTCGCGCACGGCCGCGGCGATCTGCCCCGCGTCCCCCGGCTCGACCGCGATCGCCACCTCCGCCTCCTCGGCAAGCCGGCGGGTCTCGCCGTCGGCGGCGACGATCAGCGGCCTGCCGACCGCGGCGCAGTCGTAGAGCTTCGAGGGTACGAAGTCGCCGAGGCTGGCCTGCTGCGGCACGAACAGCGCGTCTGAGGCGCGCAGGTAGCGGGCCGTGACCTCCGCCGGCATCAGTCCCGGCAGCGACGCACGGCCGCTGACCCCGGCGCGTTCTGCCAACTCGGTCCGCATACCGCCGTCCCCGATGATCAGCAGCTGGTAGTCGTCGCCGAGCGACTCGGCGGCGTCGAGGGCGATGTCGAGCCGTCTCGAGGGGCCCAGGTTGCCCGCGTAGGTCCACACGAACCGGTCCTCCGGGAGGCCGAGCTCGCCGCGATCCGCCTCCGTCTCGCCGACCGCGAGCCACTCACCGGTGGTCCCGTTGGGGATCAGCTCGACTTTCTCGGCGCCGGCGGTCGCCGCGATCGTCGCCGCGAACGGCCTGGTGACGGTGACGACCCGGTCGGCTCGGCCGTAGAGCGCCCGCTCGAGCCGCTCGGCCCAGCGCAGCGCCCGCGGGTCGGTGAGCTCGCCGATCAGCTTCGCGGCCAGGGGCCAGAGGTCCCGGACGTCGAAGATCCACGGCACTCGCCTGACGGCTGCCACCGCCGCGGCAGCCGCTGCGACCGGGAGCGGCGGCGAGCTGGCGATGATCAGATCGGGGCGCGCGGCCACCGTTCCGTAGGCGGTGGCGGCCGCGGCGTAGGAGCCGTAGTAGGCGAGCCGGTTTCGCGTCGTCTTCGCCGGGCTGGTCGCCACCCGCAGGTAGGCGACGTGGACGCCCTCCACCTCGCGCCGCAGGAGGCTCCTGTCCCGGTAGCCCTCGGCGACGACGCCGAATGGGTGGTTGGGAACCGGGCAGACCACCTCGACCTCGTGGCCGCGGCGCAAGAAACCCTGCGCGAACGCCTCCACCCGGTAGCGAGCCGCAGTTACCTCGGGGCTGTAGTGCTGGGTATAGATCTGGACCCTCACGCGGCCTCCGGGCTACGCTCTTGCTCCTCGTGAAGCTGGTCGTCTACACGGATTACACGTACCACAGTGAGGATGGCCGGATCTTCGCTGAGCGCTCGTTCGCCATGTTCCTGAGCAGGCTGACCCAGGCGATCGAGGGCCTGACGATCGTCGGCCGGCTCGATCCCCGCCCGTGGCGAGCGCGCTACGAGCTGCCGGCCAGCGTGGACTTCGTGCCGTTGCCGTTCTACGAGACGCTCGCCCGGCCGGTGTCGGCGTTGATCGCGATGCTGCGCTCGCTCGGCGCGCTCAACCGCTCCCTCGACGACGCCGATGCGGTCTGGCTGCTGGGGCCGCACCCATTGGCGCTGCCGTTCGCCGCGCTGGCAGTGATCCGACGTCGCCGCGTGTTCCTGGGGGTGAGACAGGACACGCCGAGCTACATTCGCTCGCGCCACCCGCGGCGGGCAACGCTGCGCTTCGCCTCGCTGCTGCTCGAGGGCAGCTACCGAGCCCTGTCGCGGTTCTTCGCCACCGTGGTCGTGGGCCCGGACCTCGCGAGGCGCTACGCGCGCGCGCGGCGTCTGCTCGAGATCACCGTCTCCCTCATCGCCGCCGGGGAGTTGGTCACCGACACCGAGGTCGCCGCCCGCAGCTACGCCGGCGAGCGGACCGTGCTGAGCGTCGGCCGGATCGACGAGGAGAAGAATCCGATGATGCTCGCCGATGTGCTCGCGGGCCTCGAGAGGTTGGAGCCCAACCGCTGGCGGCTGCTCGTCTTCGGGGAGGGCCCCCTGGAGGCCAAGCTCGCCGAACGCCTGCGCGAGCTGAGGGTGGACGACCGCGCCAGCCTGTGCGGCTACGTGCCGTTCGAGGCGCTGCGCCAGGAGTACCGCAACGCCCACGTCCTGCTCTCGACCTCCTGGACCGAGGGCTTCCCGCAGGTGCTTGTGGAGGCCTTTGCCGCCGGGCTGCCGGCGGTCTGCACGGATGTCGGCGGCATCTCGCGCGCCGCGGGGGAGGCCGTGGTCCTGGTCCCGCCGGGCGACGTCGATGCCGCGGCGGCGGCGGTCCGCGAGCTGGCAGAGGACTCGGCGAAGCGTGAGCGCGTGGTCGATGCCGCCAGGGGGTTTGCGTCGCGACATACGATCGAGTACGAGATCGAGCGCCTGGCGGCGTTCCTCGAAGCCCCCGGCTAGGAACTGCCGCTGGTTGGGGCCTCGGGAACGCGCTCGGCCGAGGTCGGGGTGCGGGTCAGGCGGCGCTTGCCCTGTTGCTGTTGCTGGTAGTAGTGGTACTCGCTGCTCTTCGGCCGGGGCGTGCCGACGAGCACCATGCCCGCGGGCCGGATGCCGTTTTCGGCGAGGAGCTCGCCGAGCTGGGTCAGCTTGTCGAGGCGCGTGTTGCCGATCCGCGCGACGAGCAGCACCTGGTCGACGCCGCGGGCCAGCGGCAGGGCGTCGACCACGTCGGTCACCGGCGGTGAGTCGATGATCACGTAGTCGGCCAGCCGGTGGGCGCGGTGTAGCAGGCGCTCCGCCGCCGAGGGGAGGAAGAGCTCTCCGATCATGTCTCCCATCGCCTCGCCGTCGATGTCGGCGAGCAGCAGACCCAGGTTCGGCCCGTAGCGGTCGGTGACCACCAGCGCCTCCTCCAGCGGCGTGGTCTCGAGGAGGACGTTCACGACGCCGGTGCTGGGCTCGACGTTCAGCGTCCGCCCGATCGAGGGCCGGCGCAGATCCGCCTCGATCAGGATCACCCGGGAACCGGCGGCGGCGAGCGCCGCCGAGAGGTTGATCGCCGTGGTGGTCTTGCCGTCGGAGGGCGACGCGCCCGTGACGAGGATCGAACGGCCGAGCTCCGCGTGCGCGCGCGCCGAGATCGCGAGCGTCCCACGGAGGGTCCGGTAGGCCTCGCTCGCGGCGGGCGACAGCACGCCCGGACCCAGCGGGCTCTTCCGCGAGCGATGTCCCTCGCGCGGGACCCGGGCGAGGATCGGCAGGTTGAACAGCCGGCGGAGCTGGTCCTCGCGGCGCAGGCGCGGGTCCAGCGCCTGGCGCGCGAAGGCGGCGCCGATCCCGAGCACGATGCCGGCGAGAATGCCGCCGGCGATGCTGAGGACCGGGCGGGGCGACGCCTGGGCGGTGGGCGCCACCGCCTCGCTGGCGATCTGAAGGGTCGGGTCCTGGCCGCTGAGCAGGCCCTCCAGCTGCGAGATCTGGCCCGCGAGCACGGCGTCGTTGGGCGATGTCTGAAGCTGGTCGCTGAGCAGGTCGAGCTGAGCGCGGACGCGCCGGTGAAGGTCGGCGGTTCGATCGTCGATCATCCCCTGGGCGAAGGCGTTGGAGACCCCCGCCGCGTTGTCGGCGGTCGTGGCGGAACCGGTGATCGAGACGATGTTGCTCTCGGCGACGGGCTCAGCGGTGACGTGGGTGAGCAGGTCCTGGGGCGTGCCCGCGGCCTCGGGAACATCGCCGAGCTGCTCCTGCGCACGGGCGGCGACCTCGGGCGTGGTCACCAGCCTGGCGACCGTCTGCACGTCGCGGCCGGGATCGGATGACTCGGAGATCAGGCCGACCCTCACGAGCAGCTCGGCCTCGGGCGGGACGGGGGTGACCAGCAAGCCCGCCTCGGACTCGTAGGTCTTGGTCGCCGTCGCGACGTAGAGGATCGCGATCCCGGTGGTGATCGCCACCGTGATCACGATGAGCCAGATCCGCTCCCGGATCGTGTCGAGATAGCGGCTGAGGCCCTCCTGCTCGCTCGGAGGCGTGATCCAGTTGGCGCGGGACGCGCTCCGATTTCCGTAGTTGTCGTTCAAGGCCGGACTCTGTCTATATATCGACCGGGCCTGGGATTCTTACAGCGCCGGTGCCGTCGGCGAGCCGTCGGGCGGCCAGTGCAGCAATCGTTGTCGCCCCGGCGGACTGAACGTCGGCCCCGCCTGTGTCCGGTACCGTTGCCCTGTGACCGACGAGGCGCATTCGCACTCTCCGTTCCTGCGGCGGATCGGGCTCAGGCAGGATCCGGCCGAAACGACGGCCGAGAGCGCCGAGGAGCCCGAGGAGCCCTTGGCCCCGCACGAGTCAGGGTCGCCCCGCGAGGGCCTGCGCCGGGCGCTGCTGGAGGTCGGCGAGCGGGTCGACGAGATCATCGGCGGCGCCGAGCGCACCGCCGAGGAGATTCGTCGCCGCGCGCAGATCGACGCCGATCGCTACCTCGCCGAGCGCCGACGCCGCGCCGACGACCTGGAGGCCGAGCGCAAGCAGCTGCTCTCGGAGGCGCTGGAGACCCTGCGCGGCGGCACCACTCGGATCGAGGAGGAGGCCGAGCGCGTCTCCCGCTCGATCGAGGAGATCATCCGCCGCGGCGAGCAGGCGACGGCCTCCGGAGCCGTCGACGAGCCGGCCCCCGAGGCCCCGAGGCCCGCACCGAGCGCGCCCGCGCCGGTCGCCTATCCGGGCCGCGCGACTCGCGAGCGCGAGCCCGACGGAGCGGATGTCGAGCCGCGGGTGTCGATGCTGATCCGAGCCACGCAGCTCGCCGTCCAGGGCCACGACCGCGTCGAGATCGAGCAGACGCTCGAGAGCGAGTTCGGCGCCACCGACGCCAAGCTGGTCGTCGACCAGGTCCTGGGGACCCGCTAGCCGCCCGGCCAAACTGCCGACGCGGCGCAGTGGGCTCGGGATATCGTTCGCGCCGGTGTGCGGGATAGCTGGCAAGGTGTCGGAGGGGACGCCCGTCGATCCCACGCTGGTCGAGCGCATGTGCGAGCGCATCGTCCATCGCGGGCCCGACTCGCGCGGGGTCCACGCGTCGGATGGCGTCGCGCTGGGCATCCAGCGCCTGGCGGTGATCGACCTAAAGACGGGCGATCAGCCGATCTACAACGAGGACCGGACCGTCGCCGTGGTCCTGAACGGCGAGATCTACAACTTCGGCGAGCTGCGCACCGAGCTCGAGCGCCGCGGGCATCGGTTCGCCACCAGGACCGACACCGAGACGATCGTGCACCTGTACGAGGACCTCGGGCCGGAGTGCGTCCGGGAGCTCAACGGGATGTTCGCGTTCGCGCTCTGGGACTCGCGGCGGCGCCGGCTGCTGCTGGCCCGCGACCGCGTCGGCAAGAAGCCGCTTCACTACTGGTTCGACCCGGTGCGGGGGAGCCTCAGCTTCGCCTCCGAGCTCGGCGCGCTGGTCGCCGACCCCGAGGTCCCGCGCGAGCTGGACCCCGACGCCGCCGACTGCTTCTTCGCCTACGGCTACGTCCCGGCCCCGTTGACCATCTACCGCGCGGTGCGCAAGCTGCCACCCGCCTCGACGCTCGTCTCGATCTCGACCGGCCGGACCGGGTCTCGATCGAGCGCTACTGGAACCTCGACTACTCGCGGAAGGTCGAGGGTGACGAGCGCGAGCTCGACGAGGAGCTGCGCCGCCGCGTCGCCGCCTCGACGCGCAGGCGCCTGATCTCCGACGTCCCGCTTGGCGCGTTCCTCTCGGGAGGTGTCGACTCCTCGATCGTGGTCAGCGAGATGGCCGCCGCCTCGAGCAGGCCCGTGAAGACGTTCTCGATCGGCTTCGAGGTCCAGTCCTACAACGAGCTGCCGCGGGCGCGAAAGGTCGCGGAGCGATTCGCGACCGAGCACCACGAGCTGATCGTGCGTGCCCGACGCGATCGCGCTGATGCCGACGCTGGTCCGCCACTACGGCGAGCCGTACGCCGACACCTCGGCCATCCCGAGCTTCTACGTCGCCGAGTTCGCCAGGCGCGACGTGACCGTCGCGCTCAACGGCGACGGCGGCGACGAGAACTTCGCCGGCTATCTGCGCCACGCGGCCAATCAGCTGACGGGCTGGCTCGACAGCGTGCCTCGCGGCGCTGCGGCGACCGATCGCCCGGCTCGGCGATCGCCTCCCCACCGGCCCGCGGACGTTCGCGGCACGGGCCGGACAGCTGCTGAGCGCCGTCGACGAGGACGCGGTCGAGCGCTACCGCCGCCACGTCTCCGTGTTCACCGGCTCGGAGCGGCGAGCGGCTCTACTCGTCCGAGTTCGCCGGCTCCGTGGATCCGACGGTGGCCAAGGAGGTGATCGGGCGGCCCTGGCGCGAGGCGTCGGGCCGGGAGCGCCTGGACGGCTGCTCGAGGTCGACGTCGCCACCTACCTGCCGGACGACCTGCTGGTGAAGATGGACATCGCGACGATGGCCTATTCGCTCGAGGCTCGCTCGCCGCTCCTCGACCCGGAGGTGATGGAGTTCGCGGCCTCGCTGCCCGCGGGCGAAAAGTTCCACCGCCTGAGAAAGAAGTGGGCCCTGCGGCGGGCCTACCGCGACGTGATCCCGGCCGAGGTCCTCTCCGGCGCCAAGCAGGGCTTCGCGATCCCGCTCGGCGATTGGCTGCGCGGCGAGTTGAAGTCATACGCATACGACGTCCTCTTCGACCGGCGGACGATCGAGCGCGGGTTCTTCGACACCGACGCCGTCCGGCAGACGCTCGACTCGCACGTCCTGGGCCGCGGCGATCGCTCGCTGCAGATCTGGGCGCTGCTGATGTTCGAGCAATGGCATCGCGAGTTCGTCGACGGACCGTGAGCGTGCGCCTCGCGGTGCACACCGACTTCGAGTACCACCAGGTCGGCGACGAGGTGCTCGGCGAGCACGCGTTCACGCTCTTCTTCGTCGCCCTCTCCGAGCGCGTCGACGAGCTGGTCCTCTTCGGCCGGCTCGACCCGGAGCGAGGGCGTCCCCGCTACCCGCTCGGGCCGCGCATCAGGTTCGTCGGCCTGCCGTACTACCGCAGCCTCTGGAGGCTGCGCGAGTCGTTCGGCGCGATGCTGGTCGCCCTGCGCAGGTTCTGGGGGACGCTGGACGACGTCGACGCCGTCTGGCTGTTGGGGCCGCACCCGCTGCAGCTCGGCTTCGCGCTACTGGCGGCGCTGCGCCGCAAGCGGGTCGCGCTGGGAGTGCGCCAGGAGTTCCCGCGCTACATCGCCAGCCGGCACCCCGGCCGGCCGCACCTTCGGCTGGCCGCGGTCCTGCTCGAGCGCGCCTGGCGCGGGCTGGCGCGTCTGACCTCGGTGGTCGTCGTCGGCCCGACCCTGGCGGGCCACTACAGGAAATCTCGGAGGCTGCTCGAGATCACCGCCTCGCTGATCTCCGACGCCGACGTGCTCGAGCCCGGTCCCGAAGACGCGGCCTGGTCGACCGAGCGACTGCAGCTGCTGAGCGTCGGCCGAATCGAGGCCGAGAAGAACCCGCTGCTGCTCGCCGACGCGCTCGCCCGGCTCCGCGCGCAGGACCCGCGCTGGCGGCTGGTGGTGGTCGGCGAGGGCCCGATGGCGGCCGATCTCGAGCGCCGACTGCGCGAGCTCGGCCTCGAGGGTGACGCCGAGCTGGCCGGATACGTGCCCTTCGGCCCGCGGCTGATGGAGCTCTACCGCACGAGCGACGCGTTCCTTCACGTCTCCCTCTCGGAGGGGCTCCCGCAGGTGCTGATCGAGTCGTTCGCCGCCGGGATCCCGGTGGTCGCCACGGACGTCGGCGGAGTGCGGGAGGCGGTCGGCGACGTCGCTCTGCTGGTGCCTCCGGACGAGGCGGAGGCGGCCAGCGCAGCGGTGCTCGAGCTGGCGGGCGATCCCGACCTGCGCAAGCGGTTGGTCGCGCACGCCCACGGCTACGTCAGCGGCCGGACCCTCGAGGCCGAGAGCGCGCGGGTGGCGAGGTTTCTGGCAGGGGGCTGAGGGGCGCCGGCTCAGCCGGGGGTGACGTCGGTCAGCCGCGCGAACACCGCCCAGCGCTGGGCGGCGCTGTAGAGCGGGTGACAGGCGGTCAGGACCAGGCGCTCGTAGCCGACGTTGTCGACGATCTCGACCTGGCTCGGGTCGACGATCTCGTGCTTTTGGACCGTGTAGGTGAAGCTGCCGTAGGGCATCGCGAGGGTGATCTCGTCGCCGTCAGCGACATCGTCGATGTCCCGGAAGGGCGCCAGGTAGGTGGTCCGGTGCCCGGCGATCCCGATCGTCTTGCCCTGCCCGGGGAAGCCCGTCTCCGGGTAGTGGCCGGGGCCTTTCTGCAGGCTGGCGGTGTCGGTCCCCTGGACGATCACGACGTCGAGGTCCATCGCCGGGATCTCGAGTCGCCCGATGCCCTGTCCCGTCTCGACGGTGCGGGCGAAGACGTCGGCCAGCTCCCGGACGCTGCGCTCCGGGTTCGCGTCGGGACGCTTGGCCTCCTGCTTGACCCTCTGGACCTCCGGCAGGGCGGTGAACTCCTGCTCGAGGTCGGCCAGGGAGTCCTCGGCCTTTCCCTGCTGGATCGACCCGTAGACGGTCGACATCGGCTCCTTCCAGGCGAGGGTCATGCCGACGTCGACGGCGATCGTGATGCCCGCGGTGATCAGGGTGACCGAGAGGATGCGCAGGAAGCGGTGCACGGGCGCAATACTCGCGGATGCGCCGCAAACGAGGTGTAACCCGGCCCAGTCCCGGGGTGTACGCTGGAACCCGCGAGCATGGCTTCATCGAGGGGGGATCGTGCGGTTGCGGAGGCGTTCATGAAGGCACATCTCGTCAGGCTTCCACCGTCCACCGGTGGTCGGGTCCCCGGCATCGAGGGTCTTCGGGCCATCGCCGCCTCGAGCGTGCTCGTCTATCACGCATGGGCGTTCTCCAATCCCGGCGCTGATCCGATCTGGGACGGGACCGTCAAGTCGGCGCCCTTCGAGACGCTCGCCTTCGGGCTGACGCTGTTCTTCGTCCTCTCCGGCTTCCTGCTCTACCGGCCGTTTGTCTCCGCCGCCCTCGACGGCCGGCGCCTCAGCGTCGGCGCGTACCTCCGCAACCGGGCGCTCCGCATCCTGCCCGCCTACTGGGTGATCCTGCTGGTCACCAGCGTGGTCCTCGCGGCCGGCACCGTCCAGACCGCCTCGGGGTTCGACCACGCCCGCCTCGACCCGGGCGAGTTGGCGACGGCCGCCTTCTTCGTCCAGGGCTACCGGCCGGACACCCTGCTGCTGGGTATCGGCCCGGCCTGGTCGCTTGCGGTCGAGGTCGTCTTCTATTTCGCGCTGCCCGTCCTCGGCCTGCTCGCCCTGGTGCTGGCGCGTCGTGCGACCAACCCGCGGCGGATCTTGATCGCCACCCTGGTTCCGGTCGCGATCCTGCTGATCATCGGGATGTCCGGCAGGCTCAATGCTTCGCTCCTCGCCGACGGCGATCGAGGTGCCGGCTGGAACGACAACTGGATCTCGGTCCTGATTCGCAGCTTCTGGGTCCAGGCCGACCTGTTCGCGTACGGGATGGTGGTCGCCGTTGCTTTCGCGTACGCGAAGAAGGAGCAGCTGCGCCTTCCCGCCGCCTGGAGGCCGGTGGCCGCGGCGGTTGCGATCGTCGGCGGGGGCATCGCCCTCGCCCGGCTGCTCGACCTCGGCGGCGAGTTGGGCTACCCGATCGAGAACAGCGTCGTCGCGGCGGCGATCGCGACCTTCCTCGCCCTGGTGGTGATGCCGCGCCGCGACGGTCGGCCGTCGCGGGCCGTCGGCGTGCTGGAGCTTCCGTTCGTCGTCGGCGTCGGCCTCGTCTCCTACAGCCTCTTCCTCTGGCAGGAACCGCTCAGAGGCTGGCTCGCCGACCACGACGTCCTGTTCAGCGGCGGCGCCGGGCTGTTCGCGAACATCGCCATCGTGGCGGCGGTAGCCGGCGCCCTCTCCGTGCTGACCTACCGCTTCGTCGAGGTCCCGGCACTGCGCCACAAGGTCTCGATGAGAGAGCCGACCAGGGAGGTGGCCGAGCCCACCGGCCCGGTCCCGCTCGAGACCGCTTCAGCCGATCGGCCGACCTGACGCGGCGCGCGGCCCGAGCCCGCGCCGCATGCGAGACTTCCGCCCCTCGTGGTCGCCGACCAGCCGCCCAGAATCGCCTCCTATCAGGCCGATCCCGAGACGATCGGCCGTGTGCTGCTGCTGTATTCGGGCGGCCTCGACACCTCGGTGATGGTCCACTGGATCCAGGAGCGTTACGGCGCCGACATCGTCACCCTCACCGTCGACTTGGGCCAGCCCGGCGAGGACTGGGAGGTCGTGCTCGGCAAGGCGCGTGACCTCGGCGCCGTCGAGGCGATCCGAGTCGACGCCACCGAGGAGTTCGCCGAGGACTACGTGCTCCCGGCGATCAAGGCGAACGCCCTCTACGGCGGTGGCTATCCGCTGTTCACGGCCCTGGCACGGCCGCTGATCGCCAGGCACGCGGTCGAGCGGGCCCGGGCATCGGGCTGCGACACGATCGCCCACGGCTGCACCGGCAAGGGAAACGACCAGGTGCGCATCGACGGCACGGTCGCGACGCTCGACCCCGAGCTCAAGATCCTGGCGCCCGTCCGCGAGTGGAAGATGGGCCGCGAGGAGGAGATCGCCTACGCCCGCGAGCACGGCATCCCGATCAAGGGCGGCGCCGAGGTCTCGCCGTACTCGATCGACGACAACCTCTGGGGGCGCTCCTCGGAGGGGCGGACGATCGAGGACCTCTCCGAGCCGCCGCCCGACGACGTCTTCCAGCTGGTGACGCCGCCGGAGCGCGCCCCGGACGAGTCGCAGCTCCTACGGGTCGGCTTCGAGGCGGGGCGGCCGGTCTCGCTCGACGGCGAGCGCCTCGGGCTGGTCGACCTGATCGAGCGCGCCGCCGATGCCGGCGCCCGCCACGGGGTCGGGATCGTCGACCACATCGAGGACCGGATCGTCGGGCTCAAGGTGCGCGACGTCTACGAGGTGCCGGCAGCGGCGATTCTGATCACCGCCCATCGCGAGCTCGAGAAGCTGGTCTCGACCATCCACCAGAACAACTTCAAGCGCGCGCTCGAGGAAAAGTGGGCCTACCTGGCCTACGCCGGCCTCTGGCTCGAGCCGCTCCGCGCCGATCTCGATGCCTACATGGATTCGGCCAACGAGCTGGTCACCGGGGAGGTGACGGTGAAGCTCTACAAGGGCTCGGCTACGGTGGTCACCCGCAGCTCGCCGCACGCGCTCTACGATCAGAGCCTCGCCGGGTTCGGCGAGTCGGGAGGCGAGTTCAGCCAGGACGCGAGCCCCGGGTTCATCGAGTTGTTCACGATGCAGAGCCGGCTCGCATACCGGGTACGGGAACGCGCGAAGGACCAAGACCACGAAAGGAGCGAATGATGGCGTCGTCGATCTACGAGCTGATCGGACGGTTGGTGGTCCGCTTTGCCTGGGCGCGGTACGGCCGCCAGATCACGATCGTGGGCGCCGTCTTCGGCGCCGCGGTCGCGGTCGGGATCTGGGCGTTCGCCAAGCGCCAGCCGCCCGAGGGCTGAGCGGACCCGCGTACGACGCTCAGCCCGTGCACTCCCAGGCGGCGGCGCCCGAGTCCGCCCAGATCTCGGCGGCGATCTGCGACTGCGCCTCGGGGGAGGCGTTCTGGGGTAGGCCCTCGCCGCCGTAGAGCTCCCAGGTCGAGGGCAGGATCTGATAGGCGCCGCCGGCGCCCGAGCTCGGGTTGACCGCCTCCCAGTTGCCGCCGGATTCGCATTGGACGATCGATTCGGGGATCACGTAGTCGCCCAACCACTGGTCGACCTGCTCTGTGGCCTGCGACGCCGAGACAGCCTCGAGGTGCTGGACCCGCTTGGTCCAGCCGGTGACCTGAGACTCGAGGTTCTGGATCTGCGCCTGGCGCTGGGCTCGGAGGCTGGCGAGCTCGGCGGCTCGTGCCTCCGCGTCGGCCCGGACGGCCGCGATCTGGTCGCGCGCCGTGGCGATCCTGACGTTGAACGCGTGCGCTTGGGCCTGGGCGTCGGACACCTCGCCGAGGCGGATCCGGACCGCGTCTCGCATCGTGCGCACGTTATGCACCAGCGCCGAGTCGGCCTCCTCGATCCGGGTCAGATACTCGGCTCGCGTGGCAAGGTCGTCGAAGCCGTCTGAGGAGAGCAGTACCGAGACCGTGTCGGGCATGTCGCCCCGGTAGATGTCGACGAGCCGCCGGGAGAGCTCGCCGAGCGCCCCCTGGAGCTGATCGCGCGCGGCGGCGAGGTGGTCCTTGGCCTCGGCGACGGCGGCCTCGAGCTGGCGCTCGCGCTCCTCGCCCTGCGCGAGCACGGCCGAGAGCTGCGCCTCGCGCTGGGCGGCGGCGATCGCCTCGCTCTGCACGGCGGCGAGTTGCTCGGACGTTGCCTGCACCTCGGCGCCGAGCGCCTGCGCCTGCTGCTTGGCGCCGGCGATCTGCGAGTTAAGAGCGTCGATGCTGCCCGCGCCGGAGCTCGCGCCCGGGATCGCGAGCGCGATCGTGGCGGCCACCGCGGCCAGCAGCGCCGGCGGAGTGGGGCGGGGGCGGGTGGGATTTGGATGTGGGCTGCCCATGCGAGCTCGCCTACGGGGTTAGCTGTCGGGCTCGCGCCGGGGCAGGCGCTACGCGTGATCGCGATTCGCCCCGTGCGGCCTAGAGCGGGGCCGCTTTGGGTCCCCCGATCCGGCCTCGAGGCGTTCCCGAGCCGGACTCGGCGAGCCGCCGATGCTATCGGAGGGTCAGATCTTGGTAACCGGCGTCGGTGCAGAAATCCCTGCATCTGCAAGGGAAGTTGCAGTTTCGGCAGCGTTTTCAGGCGTGGCTCCCGACCTCGGGCCGGCGGGGGGAGCGGTTATGTCCACTCGGCGGAGCGCGATCGTGGCGAGCGCGAGCACGATGAGCACACCCGCGCCCGCGATCGCGAACGCGAGCCGGGGGCCGGCGAGCGCCGCGGCCGCGCCCCCGAGCACGAACCCGATCCCGGGCATCGCGCTGGCGATCGACCCGAGCAGGGCGAGCACGCGGGCCTGCTGAGCCGCCCTGGTCAGCGTCTGCACGGCGGTGACAAGCGCGATCCACTGGATCCCGTTGCCGGTGCCGCCCACGAACGACGCCGCGCAGGCCACGGCGAGCGTCGGCGACGCCCCGATGCCGAGATACGCGACCCCGATGGCAAATGTCGACAGCCACAGGAGCCGGCGCAGCGAGACCTGCCGCAGGCCGGCGAACAACAGGCTTCCGGTGACCATGCCCGCGCCCCAGCTGGCGAGCAGGAAGCCGTAGCCGGTGTCGCCGGCGTCGAGCGTTTCCTTAGCGAAGACCACCTCGATCGGCAACACGAGGGCGAAGAAGATGAACGCCGCCGCCTGCGCGACGAGCAGCCGGCGAAGGGACGGTCGCTCACGGACGTAGGCGAATGTCCGGCGCAGCCGATTCGCCCACCTCTCTCCCGGCGCGTCGGCCGGGTCGAGCTCGGTGAACGGGAGGTAGCGGCTGGCGCCGAGGAGCGCCGCGACGGCGAGGAAGGACGCCGCGTCGATCAGCAGCGCCGTCTGGATGCCCCAGCCCGCGACCACGATGCCCGCGATCGCCGGGCCACCCGCCGCGCCGGCGGTGAAGCAGAAGTTCAGCAGGGCGTTTCCCTCCCGAAGCTGGCCGGCCGGCGTCAACACCGCCGCGGCGGTAGCCCGGGTCATCGCCCGGGCCGCGGCGGCGATCGAGCCGTCGACGGTGGCCAGCAGGAGCACCGGCGCCAACGCGAACCGGTCGCCGGCGGCGAGGAACGCGAGGCCGCCGAAGGCGAGAGCCTCGGCCGCGTACAGCAGGGGCAGCCCGACCCTCGGGTCGAGGTACTCGATCCGCGCGACGATCGGCGGCCCCACCAGCGCCGGCGCGAACTGCATTGCGCCGAACAGGGCGGCGGTGGCGACCGGGCTGCCGGTCTGGTCGAAGACCAGGACCGCCAGCGCCACCTCGCCGAGCCAGTTGCCCAGCTCGTTGACGAGGTACGCCAGCCCGAGACTGGAGAAACCAGGTCGACGCAGGGGGCTGAGTACCGCGGTCATCTCGCCGCTCGGACGGTAGCCCAGCGCATACCAGGAATACGCAAGATTCTGGCCCTACTTGCAAGTTTGTGAAAGTTGTGTAGTCTTGTGCAACTTCGTTCAACCTGTGTCGGGTTTACCCCGGCATCGAAGGAGGATTCAAGTGGGCTTCCGCGGCGGCTGATTTCAGGAGTTTCAGACCAAGAGCACGCCAAGCTCGTCGCCGACCCAGGAGTCGGCGGCAGTTTTTGGCTGCCTGCGTTCGCTCCCTACCCCGGGAGATCGGCGGCTGGCGTGGCGGCGACGTAATCATGGATCCGCCGATCGAGTGCGAGCTCGGTCTCGAAGTCGACGTCCCTGCCTTGGCGATACGCGATGTCCTTGTCCTTGAGGACCTCGATGAATACCTCCACGAAGCGGCCGTCGAGCTGCGTCCCCGAGACGCGACGGAGCTCGAAGATCGCCTCCTGCGAGCTGACCGGCTCGCGGTAGGAGTCCCGTGACGTCATCGCGTCGTAGGTGTCGGCGACGGCGATGATCCTCGCGAGCTCGGGGATCTCCTCGCCGGCGAGGCCGCGCGGGTATCCGGCGCCGTCCATCCGCTCGTGGTGCGCGAGGATCACGTCCCCGATCGGGGCGTAGCCGTCGATCTGCGAGACGATCTTCGCGCCCTCGAGCGGATGTGTCTTGATCTGCTCCCAGTCGGCCTCGGTCAGCGCCCTGCGGCTGGACTTGAGGATGTTGTCGGGGAGGACGAACTTGCCGATGTCGTGCAGCAGCCCCGCGCTGTGGACGAGCTCCTGGTCGGCGACCGACAGGCCGGCCTTGATCGCGATCTCCCGGGAGTAGCGGGCCACCGCGGCGCTGTGGCGGGCTGTCATCCGATCGCGAAGGTCCAGGGTTCGCAGCAGCGCGGAGAGGAGCGCGACCTGGAAGCCGGCGAGCTGCTTGGCGCGCAGCTCGAGCTCGTCGGCGCGCTCTTGGGAGATAAGCAGGGCGCCCACCAGGTATTGGAAGACCAGGACGAAGATCCCGAAGAGGGCAACGCCTTCGGTTCCGACCTCAACGTAGGCGAAGACGACGCCCACCGTCAGCAGCGCGGAGGCAAGCTCGGATGGAAGCACCGGAAGCAGGCCGCGGCGGACCTTGGCCGCGAAGCTCGAGCGCTCCTCGTAGCTCGTGTAGCCGGCGACGACCGCGAAGTTGATCGCCAGCGCGAGCACGAAGACGGCGAAGACGAGGAGATAGAAGGCCCCGCTGCCGGCTTCGATTGACCCGGCCTCGGTGACAGCGTGGAAGACGACGCCGGCGACCAGCGGGAACCACGCGTACGCGACGAGATTCATCAGCAGGATCGAGGGCGCGTAACGCTCCTTGAGCCAGCTGATCGCGATCGTGACGACGGCGATCAGCGCCGCCGGTCCGCCGCCGAGGAACACCGCGGCCGTGACGATCGGCATGAAGCTGGCCGAGACAACGATCTGATGCGCGGGGAGCCGAATCCGGAACAGGTCGCTGGCGACCGCGATCGTCAGCAGTGTCGCGAACAGGGTCAGGTCCCAGTCCGCCCACGGAATCCCGAGCGCGACGACGAGAACCGCCGCGGTCAGCAAGACGATCTCGACGGCGATCACCGCCCGCGAGGGACGACCGGGGGTCATCGGTTCCTTTCGCTCCGCGTCGTCGGTCGGGGCCGGCCGGTCAGCCGCCGATCGAGCGGGCGTTGCGGCCGTAGCGCGGGACGGCGGCGGCGGCGCCCGGCTGGCGCATCGAGGCGAGGAACTCCTCGAGGTCGTGGGGGGAATATCGCCGCTGGCCGCCCGGGGTCCGATAGACGGGGACGAGCCCCTGGTCGGACCATTTGCGAAGGGAGGCGGCGCTGACGCCGAGGAACTCGGCGGCTTCGCTTACGTTGAGAAACCTCTGGCTTGCTTCCATCTCTGTTCGTGCTCCTAAAAGGCGCTGGAAAGCGCCGACAAGTTGCAATGACCAGGCGGTTCTACGGCCGCGCGGGCCGAGGGGCAACCAACTTGCGGTCGTCGCTCAAGCGATGCACAAGTTCAGGTATCCGAACTTGTGCGAAGCTGCGCAAGTCGGCGAAAATGGCCGCGAACCTGCAAGCGCCAGGGCGGGACCCGGGCCGGCGCGGTGGGCTGAGGCGTGGCGCTCAGCCGATGGTGGCGAGCAGGGCCTCGGTGGCGCCGCGGGGGTCGTCGCCGAGCGAGGGGATGCCGTCGCGGCCCGCGACCAGGCGGGCGGCTCGGTAGCTGCGCAGGTGCGGCGCCAGGTGCTCTGAGCGCAGGCGTCGCAGCGGGTCGCCGAGCGTGTCGAGCCGGGCGTCGGCGCCGCAGATCACGACGACCTCCGGGCGCAGCGCGCGAAGCGCACCCTGGAAGCGGCCCTCGGCGAGGTCCGCCGAGAGCAGCAGGACCCGGAAGCCCGAGCGGCGTAGGAACAGCTCCAGCGCCTGCACGTAGACGCCCTCGACGCCGAGCGGCGAGCCCGAGTCGAGGAGCAGCACGCCCTCCTCGCGGTTGGCGGGCGCGGCGAGGCGGCGGGCCCCGTGGAGCCAGCCGGTTGCCCAGCGGCAGGCGTGCTCGAGCTCGGCGGCGCCGTTCTCGCGCCTGGCGGCCAGCTCGAGTGCCGGCAGCAGCAACTCTGCGACGGTGCGCTCCACCGAGCGCACCGACAGGCTCTCCTCGAGCTCGCGGTCCGCGGCCGCCTCGTCGAAGCGATCGAAGGCGACCACCAGGCGGGCCGGGGAGGCGGGACCGCGGCCTCGGCGGCGGGCCACCTCGACGGCGCTGGAGATGTTCTGGGTCTCGCGCAGCGCTTCGCGCAGCGCCTCGACCTCGTCGAGCTCGTAGACGCGGTGGTTGCCGGGCGTCCGCCGAGGATGGGGGTAGCCGAGCCGGCGTTCCCAGCTTCGCAGGGTGCTGGTGCTGACACCGAGCATCTCCGCCGCCGCGTTGATCCTGATCCCCGTCATACCTGGTTTCCTTAAGCGCCCGAGTGGATCTCAGCAGGTTCTGAGAAGAAATGCCAGGTTTCGGCGCAACTCGTCACCGATCTTGCAGATCGATCGGGGCGCCGTTGCGGCGCGCGACCGGGACGCCCTCGGCCTTGGCGGCGTAGTTGGCCTCGTCCAGGCTCTGCATCAGGCGCTCCGCCGACAGCCCGTCGTCGGGGCAGGCGGCGACGCCGACCGCGATCGCGATCCTCGGCCCCTCGGGCACCTGGGCCGCCTCGATCAGGTCGGCGATCCGTGAGGCCATCCGCACCAAGCCGCCGGCCTCGCTGTGGGGGGCGAGGATCGCGAACTCGTCTTCCTCGAGGCGAAACGCCTGGTCGGCCTCGCGGATCTGCCGACGGATCACCTCGGCCACCGCGGCCATCATCCGGTCCCCGGCGACCCGGCCCCGCGACTCGTTGATCCGCGCCAGCCCGTCGATGTCGATCAGCGCCATCGCGAACGGGTGCCCGTAGCGGCGATGCTCGGCGAGGAGGATCCGTAGCCACTCGTCGAGCTGGGCCCTGCCCGGCAGGCCGGTGAGCCGGTCGCGCGCGGCGCCGCCGCTTCGCTCCTCGACCAGGACTTTCGTGACCCCGCCCTGGATCGCCCCGAAGGCCTCCGCCAGCCGAGTCACCGCGCTGGCGAAGTCTCCGGGCCGGCGCTCCGGGACCTCGCGCCGCAGGCTCTCGATCAGCACCTCCTGCAGCGCCGCCAGATCTCGCGGGATCTGCTCGGGGGCGTCGTCTCCCAGGCGCAGCGAGGCCAGCTGTTTGGTGAGCCCGCTCTCCTCGTCGCCGAGGTCCGCCTCCCCAGCGGAGGCGGGATCGGCGAGCGTCCCCAGGATCTCGGCGATCATCCCCGGCGCCTCGGCGACCAGCCATTGCAGCGGCAGCTCGCCGACGTCGAGCAGCCGGGTGCGCTCGACGATTCGGACCAGCCACTCCTTGGCGAGCTGCTCGCGTTCGGCCGGCGAGCGCATGAGCTGCCCTTGGATGTGCGCCTCCACGCGCCATGAAGGTAGACCGTGACCCGGTCGTCTTCGCGGGGCGGGTTGCGGCTGGCCGCCGCCCGGCCGAGCGCCTACACTCGTCAATTCGTGGCATCCGAGGAGCGACCGCCGGGCGACATTCAGCCCCCTGCCGAACCGGGTTCCGCTCCCGGCGGGGACGCGATCATCGGCGCGACCCTCGAGGGGCTGCGCCGCGCGGCGGAAGAGGTCGAGCACGTCGCCGCGGTCGCCGAGACGCTCCAGCGCAGCCTGCTTCCCGAGCGGCTGCCGGAGGTTCCGGGCCTCGACGTCGCCGCCCGCTATGTCGCCGGCAGCGCCGACGCCCAGGTGGGCGGCGACTGGTACGACGTGATCGCCCTTCGCGATGGGCACGCCGGGATCGCGATCGGCGACGTGGTCGGGCACGGCCTCGACGCCGCCGCCCGGATGGCGCGGCTTCAGAACGCCCTGCGCGCCTACGCGCTGGAGGGCCTGCGGCCGTCGCTGGTGCTCGAGCGCATGAACGGCTTCGCGCGCGAGGTGGCCGGCGGGCCGATGGCGACGCTGCTCTACGGCGTCGTCGACCCCGAGGAGGGCCAGCTGCGGATGGCCTCGGCCGGCCATCCGCCGCCGCTGGTCATCGGCCCCGACGGAGAGAACGCCTACGCAGAGGGCCCCGCCGGGAGCCCGCTCGGGGTGATCCCGTTTCCGACCTACGAGGAGGCGACGGTGTCGCTGGCGCCCGGGTCGACGGTGCTGCTCTACACGGACGGACTCGTCGAGCGCCCGGAGGCGCCGCTCGAGGAGGGGCTCGGGTGGTTGCGCGGGTTCGCCAAGGGGGTGCCGACCCACCCCGACGAGCTCTGCGGCGCACTGCTCCAGTCGCGGTTCCGGGACGCCCCGCCGCGCGACGACGTCGCCCTGCTCGCGGTTCGGCTCGAGCCGGTACCGACCGAGCGGCTGGAGGTCACCCTGCGGGCCGAGCCGGAGTCGCTCGCGCAGATGCGCCGCTCGCTCGGGCGCTGGCTGCGGGCCGCGGGCGCCAACGAGTCGGAGACCTACGAGTCCCTGGTCGCGGCGGGCGAGGCGTGCGCGAACGCGATCGCCCACGCGTATCCGCCCGGCGAGGCCTCCTACGTGGTCGAGGCGGTCCGGCGTGACGGCGGGATCGAGCTGCGGGTCCGCGACTTCGGCAGCTGGCGCCCGCCGCGGACCGGGTCCCGCGGCCGCGGGATCGGGCTGATCGAGGAGTTGATGGACGAGGTCGAGATCGACCGCGGGCCCGCAGGCACGGTGGTGCGGATGCGCCGCCGGTTCGAGAAGGACCCGGTCACAGCATGAGGGATCGGATTGCCGGCTTCGACGTCTCGGAGCGCAACGGCGTGGCGGTGGCGACCCTCGAGGGCGAGATCGACGGCTCCAACGCGGCCGAGCTTCGCCTGGCGCTCTCCGAGCGCCTGCCCAGCGCCTCCAGCGGGCTGATCCTCGACCTCTCCGAGGTCACCTACCTCGACAGCTCGGGGATCCACCTCCTGTTCGACCTCGGTCGCCGGCTGGCGGCTCGCCGTCAGGCGCTGCGCCTGGTGGTCCCGCCGGGGGCGCCGATGCGCCGGGTGCTAGAGCTCTGCGCGGTCGGGTCCGTGGCGCCGATGGACGAGGCGCTCGAGACCTCGATGTCGGCGCTCGCCGCCACCGAGTAATCAGGCGCCTCAACAACGGCGCGGGTCGGCTCCGTCCTTCGGACTCCGCCTACCGAGCCCGCGCTCAGCCGACGCGCGTGGCGGCCGACCAGGAGGCGCGGAAGCGCTCCATCGCGCGCTCCAGCCGGCGCGGGACGTCGCTGCCCGCGACCAGCACCTCGCCGACCCTCGTCGCGAAGGCCTGAAGGAGCAGGAGCTCGCTGCGCCCGACCGGCCGGCTGACGCGGGGCGCGAGTGCGATCACGCCGAGCAACCGCCCGCCGCCGATGACCGGCGCCGTGATCAGCGCCCCGCCCGCGAGGCTGCGGTCCTGAAGCAGCTGGGCGCGGCGGTCGAGGCCGGCGCGCCCGAGGGCACCGTCTCCGAGCGCCACCGTCTCCGGAAGCTCGTAGTCGCGATCCCCGAAACCGGCGATCGCCACCCGCTGAAGCGAGAGCCCGTCTTCGTCGGCGACGTACACGGCGCCCCCGTCGACGTCATAGAGGCCGACCAGCCCGTCGAGCATGGTGCCGAGCGCCTCGGCGTCGGCCGCCGCTGCGCCGGTGCGGCCCTCGCCGCGCGCCGCCGCTGCCGGGGGCGACCCATGGCCGCGGATCTCCTCCCGCTGCATCGCGATCACCACCGCCTGCGACCTGGTCGAGGCGCCAAGCTTGGCCATCGCGTTGCGGACGTGCGTGCGCACGGTCTCGGGCGAGAGGACGAGCTTCGCGGCGATCTGGGCGCCGCTCATGCCCTCGGCGAGCAGCCCGAGGATCTCGCGCTCGCGCCGGGTCAGCGGTGCCCGCGGGGATTCGTCATTTTCAGCGGTCGTGGCCGCCGGATCCTCGTTCACACGTTTCTCCTCGTCGGAACCCTACTTCGGGTCCCTCCAAGGGCCCCCCGATTGAGGCCGAAGCTGAATGTACCAGTAGCCAGTTTGAGGTAATGCATGCCCTGTTTCCTGGTAATTCCGGCCCAGGATCGTTGACCCGGGCACCGGAGCAGCGTAGAAGGAGTGTCGGAGCGGCGCGCTCACGCCCGCTCTTCCGCTCACAGGCTCGGTACTTGACCGGGATGAAGGGGGGCGGGGACAAGCTGCCTCGGGGTGAGGTCGCAGACAACGGAGGGTCCCCACACTGGGAGGGAGCCCGGAAAGTGATCGGAGAATATGTCAATCAGCAGCAAGCCTAGGAGTCGGACCCGCCGTGCCATCGTGACCCTCGTCGCCATGGCGGCGCTGTTCGTCGCGCCGGCGGCGGCTTTCGGCGCCGGCGGGGACCCGACCAACGCGGAGTACGACTCGACCCTGACTCAGATTACGGCCGGCGGGCCTGGTCCGGAGCCGCCCGCCGCAACCGCGGAAGCGCCCAGCGGATCCCTGCCGTTCACCGGATTCGACGTCGCCGCGATGGCGGCGGTGGCCGGTGGCCTCGGGCTGGCCGGCTTCGCGATGCGTCGTCGCGTTCTGCGGAGCGACAGCACGTCGTGACAACGCGGGAGCTCAGCACTGTCGCGCGGCCGGGGCTGCGCCGAGGACTGCGGGCGCTTGACGCCCAGCGGCTGATCGACTTCCTCACGTTGAGGTTGGCGCCGTCGGTCGTCGCCGGGCTGATCGGCTACTCGCACATGGACGGTGTCGGCCAGGGGCTGATCGTGTTCGTGTGCGTGCTGATCGCCACCCAGGCGATCGAGAACCCGAACCTGCCGCTCCACCTGATGCCCGCGAGCCGCGTGCTGCTCGCGTTGGCCGCCCCGGTGGTCGGGGCGGCTGCGGCCTGGCTGATCGCGATGGCGGCCGGAGACGGCTATGCGGTCTCCCAGTACTACGCGATCGTCGCCGGCGCCTGGCTGGTGCTCGCGCTCGGGGCCTGGATGCGGGTCCGGCTCGAGGAGAGCCTCCGGGCGCGGGTGGCGGTGATCGGTCCGCGGGAGTTCGCGGCGGATTTCGCCGCCGAGCTGAGCGGCGCGAACATCGACAAGTACGAGGTCGTCGGCTGGGTCGGCGGGCAGGGGCCGGCCGAGTACCGGCGCCTGCGCTGGCTCGGCCCGCTCGCGGATGTCCGCGGCGCAGTGGTCGCCGAGCGCGTGGACCTGCTGGTCTGTGCCCCGACGATGACCGACGCCGACGGTGGCTCGATCGACGACGTCTGCGCGCGGGTCGCGGACGAGTGCCTCGATCTGCCGGTCCGGCTGATCGCGGCCAACCAGCTCTACGAGGAAGTGTTCGGGCACGTCCCCGTCGGCACGATCGACGCGGCCTGGTACCGCTACATCATGCACCCGCGGTTCCGGGCCGGGGCGCCGATCTCGAAGCGGGTCTTCGATTTGGTCTTCGGCACCCTGATCGCCATGTTCTTCCTCCCGGTGCTCGCCGTGGCGGCGCTGGCGATCAAGCTCGGCGACGGGGGCCCGGTGCTCTACCGGCAGCGGCGGCTTGGCGAGTACGGCCACGAGTTCGAGATCCTCAAGCTGCGCACGATGCGGGTGGACGCCGAGCGCGACGGCCCGCAGTGGGCGCGCGCCGAGGACAATCGCGTGACCCGGGTCGGCCGGCTGCTGCGCCGCACGCACCTCGACGAGGTGCCGCAGCTCTGGAACGTGCTTCGCGGCGACATGACGATCGTCGGCCCGCGTCCCGAGCGCCCGGAGATGGTCTCGACGCTCGAGAGCCGGTTCCCGCACTACACCCGGCGCCACCTCGTCAAGCCCGGGATCGCCGGCTGGGCCGCGCTTCGCTGCGGCTACGCCGGCTCGGACGTCGGCACGGCGTGGAAGCTCTGCCACGACCTCTTCTACATCAAGCGGCGTTCGGTGCTCGCCGACACGCTGATCCTCGCCGAGACCGTGGTCGAGGTGTTCCGGGACGCGCATCGCGCCCTGCGGGCCCCCGACGAGCGGTTCCTGTTCGGCGGCGAGGAGGTGCGCAGTTGACGGCGATCCACCCGAGCGGCACCACCGGGGGTTGAGTGGCCATCGCCGTGAGGGAACCGGCCGCACCGGTGGCGGCGGCGCAGGTGGCGGGCAGTGCCCGCGCTCTCCTGGTCGTCGACGACGCCTGCGTCTGCCTCGAGGCCAGCCTCGGAGCCTGCAGTCTGCTGGGCCTAGGGCGTTCCGAGCTCATCGGACGCAGCGTTGGCGACCTGCTCGAGCCGTCCTCGGGCGAAGCGTTCGCTCACGTCTGGGAAGGGTTCAAGTCCACCGGCGGTCACGCCGGCCCGTTCGCGCTGGAGGGTCCGGCGGACGTGATCGAGGTCGAGATCGCGGTCACCCCGTCCGTGCTGCCCGGCTCCCATCTGATCTCGCTCGAGACGCCGCCTGAGTCGGGTCCGGCGAAGCGCGCAGGGGACAAGCAGCGACCGGTGTTCCGCGACCGCGGGGGAGGCCGCGTGCCGACCTCGCGTGAGCGCCAGGTGCTGGCGCTGCTGGCCTCCGGCTCCACGGACTCCGAGGCGGCGGAGCTATTGGCGCTCTCCCCGGCGACGGTTCAGACCCACGTCCGTAACGCCAAGGCGAAGCTCGGGGCGCGCACCCGCGCCCAGGCGGTCGCCCTCGCCCTGCACCGCGGCCTGATCGAAGACGTCTAGTCGATACCGCGCGGTCCTTCCCCGGCACGTAGGGCGGGGGAGGTGACGGGCGGACGCGAGGCCGTGCATAACGTCGACCGCGTCCCGAGTTCACGCACGCGATCGAGGTTGTGCACGCTGGCCCACCGCCCGGCTTGCCCAACCCGGCAGCGACTTAGAGCGAGCCCTGGTGCGGGTCACCACGCCCGCGGATGCCGCGCACGCGGCAACCCACATCACCTCTGAGACCTCTATGGGCTCTCGGGGGGGAGGTCGACCCCGAGTCGCCTCGCCAGCGCTCGGACCCTTCCGCTGAGCGGGTTGAGCTCGTAGGCGGTCAGGATCTCGCGCCGGGCGGCGGCCGGATCGCTGCGCTGCTTCAACTCGGCGAGCAGGTAGTGCGCCGCCCATTCCTCGGGCCGCTGCTCGGCGGCGTCCGTGAACGCCTCGATCGCCCGCTGCTCGTCGCCCGCCTCGCGGGCGATCGCGCCCTCGGCGAGATTCGGCAGGTCGCTGAGGGGGTTCAGGGATCGGGCCCGGTCGAGGTCGTCGTAGGCCCGTTCGAGGTCGGCTCGCCACGTCCCGTAGGCGTGGTCGACGTAGCGCTCGCTCAGGAACGGCGGGATCGCCGATAACGCCAGCACGGCGAGAGCCGCCAGCGCCACGGCGCGCCACGGCCGCCAGCGAGGCTCCCCCTCCACCAACCCGGCCGCCGCGCAGCCGACGCCGAGCAGGCCGAACGCGGAGGCGGTCACCGCCGGATACGGCCAGAACCAGTCCACCGAGGCGTGGACGAGCCAGTAGACGCCGCCGGCGAGCGCCACCGCGCTCAGGGCCGCGGCCGGAGGGCCGCGCCGGCGCGATGCCCACGCCCCCGCGGCCATGCACCCCACGGCGGCCAAGAGCAACAGCAGGCCCGGGACGCCGAGCTCGGAGAGCACCTCGAGCTCGACGCTGTGGGCGTCGCGGGCGTTCTGGGTGGCGACGTCCTTCTTCTGCAGGTAGGTGTATTCGAACCCTCCGGCCCCGTCGCCCAGCAGCGGGTCGTCGCCGGCGTCGTCGAGGGCGACCCGCCACAGGTCGTAGCGGTTGGACGCGGCGTTGAAGGCGAACCGGCTCTCCTGGCCGCTCGAGTCGCCGGTGCCGGACTTGAACTCCTCGGCGCGCTGGTCGATCCAGTCGAGCGGGTCGCCGACCTTGATCACGAAACCGACCCCCCCGGCGACGACCAGCGCCGCCAGTCCCGCGGCGATCAGCCGATTGGAGCGGCCGCCTCGAGACGAGAAGCCGGGGACGCGCCCCTCGAATCGCGCGATCGCGGCCGCAACCAGCGCCGCCACGATCACCGTCAGGCCCGTGACCCGCCCGGCGGAGCGCATCTCGTCGGTGATGTGCTCGAGCCCGTTGGGGAGGTCGCCCGCGCTATAGAGGTCGGTCAGCGCCGGGATCACGGCGATCGCGGGCACCACCGCCAGCCCGAGCCAGCAGAGCGCCCGGGCGCGCGCGGGCGAGAGCAGGATGAAGGCGAGCGCCGCCAGGCCGACGGCCGGGATCGAGGCCCGGCTCTGGCTCAGCATCATCAGGTCGATCGCCAGGGTGCCCGTGCCGAGTGCCAGCCCGCGAAGCCGCCAGTCTCGCTCGGGGTCGCTGGCCAGGCCGACCGCCGCGAACAGGGCGATCGCGAAGAAGGCCGCGTTGGCGTTGCGGTAGCCGAGCGGCGAATCGAGCGTCCCGTCGACCTCGAGCAGGTCGGGCGGGGTATTGGAGGTCAGGAGCCCGATCACGTCGGCGACCCCGGCGACCGCGGCAGCGAAGACGAACGGGACCAGCGCCAGCCTGGCCCTCGGGCCGAGCAGGCGCGTCAGCAGCAGGCTGAGCCCGAAGACGAGCGCGTAGGCGAGGACTCGCTGGGCATCGAAGAGGGCGGCGTCCGGCGCCGGCGTCCAGAGCGCGGAGGCGAGCGTCCAGAGGCCGAGGCCGACGAGCGCCCCGGCCGCCCCCGCGACCACCGGAGAGAGCCGCAGGCGCTGCGGCGGCAGGGCCACCAGCATGATGGCGGCTACCGCGCAGAGGACGACGATCCCGGGGAGCAGGACGGTGCCGAAGTAGGCGCCCTCCTTGATCGCCCACCAGGCGAAGATGGCGCTGAGTGCGGCGAGCAGGAAGGCCGCCGGCGCGGTGGCCGCAAGCGACCAGCCCTCGGGCTCGGCCCGCGTCGACACCGGGGGCGGCTCGGCCATCCCGGAAAATTAGTCGGCCCGCGTGAGAGCGGTCTTGCAGGCGGCGGAAACCAGCCCCGCGAGACGAACCGGGGATTCGACCCCAGCGCGAGCAGGAGACCGGACCATGGAGCAAGGCGCAGGAAGCGGCGGCGGCGACCCGTTTCGGGACGCCGCCGACCGAGCGCGGGCGGAGTTCCTCCGCCAGATCAGCAGGGAGGGGGAGCGCCTCGACGAGGAGCTCTCGGCGCTCGCGGAGAGGGTGCTGGAGCGCGCGCGAACCGTCGCCGAGGAACGGGTCGAGCGCGAGCTCGGCCGCCTCGAGCGAGCCTCCGAGGAGCTCGGTCGCGAACTTCAGCGCCGCCTGACCGAGGCGACGGAGGCCCATCGCGCGACGCTCGACGAGGAGCTCGCGCGCACCAACCGCCAGGTGCGCGAGGAGGCCGACCGCTCGCTCGAGCACCTGCGCGCATCGGTGGAGTCCGAGCTCCCGCAGCGGATCTCCGACCGGGTCGACCAGGCGGAATCACGGCTGCGCGAACGCGTCGACGCCGCCGTGTCCGATGCTCACGACCGGATCGCCGGGCGTGCGGCGCGGCGGATCGACGAGGTTTCAGAGCGTCTCGAGCGCGATCTCGAGGCGCTGCGCTCAGAGCTCGACCAGCGTGTCGAGACGACGGTCCGCGAGACGGTCGACGACGTCGCCAGGCGCGCAGCCGAGCAGCGCCAGGAGCTGGTGTCCCAGTTCGAGGCGGCGATCACCGCGGAGGACATCAGCGGCCAGCTCACGGAGCTCGAGGACCGGGTCGCAACCCTGCGCGAAGAGGCGCGTCGGAACGCCAAGGACGCCGTGGCGACGATCCGCGACCAGGTCCGCAGGGAGATCTCGAAACGAATCAAGAAGGTACGTCGCCAGGTCAGCGAGGCGCTCGAAGCGAGCGTGGACGAGACGGTCGGCGCCCGGATGGAGGTGCTCGACGCCGAGCTTCGCGAGGAGATCGGTCGCGCCGTGTCGGCCCAGGTCGCCGACGCGAGCCGCGAGCTCGGCGAGCGGGTCGAGACCATGGCGCGGGAGCGAGGCGCCGAGCTCGATGCCGAAATGCGGGCCACCCTCCAGGCCGAGACGGCCGCACTCGCGGAACGGCTGCGCGGGTCACTCGACCAGCTCAGGCAGCAGCTCGCCTCCGACCTCAGCGAGCGCACTCGTGCGGCCGAGGCGTCGGTGCGCGAGACGGCCGAGTACGAGCTTGCCCAGCTGGTGGGCGCCGGCCAGGCGGAGATCCAGCAGAGCACCCAGGCGGCGCGAGACGAGATCACCGAGTTCGCCGACCGGACCCTGAGCCGGAAGGCCCGGCGACAGGAGCTGAAGCTCGCGCGGGAGGAGCGCGACCGGCGGATCCAGGCGGCCGAGCGCCGGATCAGCGAGCACGCCGAGGGCTCGAGGCGCGAGCTCGACCGGCTGATCAAGGACACGAGCGAGCGCCTCGCCGACACCGAGCGACGGCTGGGGGAGCGCCTCGCCGAGGCCGACGAGCGACTCGCCGCCGGAGCGCGCTCGCTCGACGACGGGCGGCGGCGGCTCGAGCAGCGGGTCTCTGAGGGCGAACGGACGTTGACCGGAGGCGAGAAGCGGCTCTCCGACCTCTCCCACGAGTCACAGCGCACGCTGGAGGAGTCCGGCTCGCGGCTGAGCGAGGGCGCCGCGTCCGCCCGCCGCGAGATCGCCGGCACCGCCGAGCGCGCGAAGAGGCAGCTCGCCGACCGGTTGACGGCGTCGCGGGCCGAGCTCGCCGAGGCGACCTCCGCCGGCGAGCGTGAGATCGCCGACCGACGCCTGCAGACGACCGAGATGATCGCCGCCGCCGCGTCGGCGGCCGAGCGCACGATCGTCGCCTCCACCGAGGCCACGAAGCGACGGATCGCCGACACGGTGGCGGCGTCCGAGCAGCGGCTGAGCGAGCGTCTGGCCGAGGTTGGGCGCGGCCGCGAGCGGGACCTGGAGGAGCGGCTCCGCGCCGAGGTCGACGCGATGCTGGGCCGGGCTCGCCGCGAGGTCGAGGACATGCGCGACCAGCTCGCGACGCTCGAGGCCGGGATCCGCGACGCTGCTGCGGCCGGAGAGGAGCGGATCGCGCGGGCTGCGCGGCTGGCCGAGGCGGGGCTCCAGACCCGCGCCCAGAGCGCGGGCACGGCCGCGGTCAGGGACGTGACGGCGGTCGCCGCCGAGGTGGCGCTTCGGATGGAGGAGCAGGCGAGCGCCGTCGAGGCGCGCGATCGGCTCGAGGACGTCGTCGCCCGGCTGCGGCTCGCCGACCAGCGACTTCGGGCCAGCGACGCGCGAACCAAGCGCGCGCTCTCGCACCTGCGCGCAGTACCAGAGCAGTAGAGGCTTAGCCCGGCTACATCCCGGCGATCCGCCGGATCTGCGCCGGGCGCAGGAGCGAGCTGAGGATTGAGCCGTCGATCGCGGCCAGGCCGCCCTTCTTGATCTCGACCGTGCCGCCGGTCGCCAGCTGCACGGCGCGGGAGAAGTCCGGCTCGTGGCCGACCAGGAGCACGCTCCCGGAACCCGCGGCGAGCCCGGCGGGGTCGAAGTCGCCGCCCGAGAGTGCCTCACTGACGTCGTAGTCGATCCCGAGCTCGGTGCAGGCGATCCGCGCCGTGTCCAGCGCCCGGAGCTTCGGGCTCGCCACGCAGCGGTCGATCTCGACCCCGAGTTCCGCCAGCGCCCGGCCGGCGGCACGCGCCTGGCGCTCGCCCTTGGACGTCAGCCGCCGCGAGGCGTCATCCGCGGCCGAGTCCTCGGCGTCCCCGTGTCGCAGCAACCAGATCACGAGCCGCGATCCTCGCAGCTTGCGAAAAGCGGGGCCCGGACCAGCCGATGCCGTCGGGCGCGCTTGCCATGATCGAACCGTGAGCGCGGAGCGTGAACAAAGGTGCACATCTTCGGCGCGCAGCGCGAGCCAGGGGCTATGAGCGGGAGCGTCGTCCACCTCCACGTCCACAGCGAGTACTCGCTGCTCGACGGTGCGTGCAAGATCGACGCGATGGCCGCCCGGGCGGCGGAGCTCGGCATGCCGGCGCTTGGCCTCACCGACCACGGGGTGATGAACGGCGCGGTCGAGCACTACAAGGCATGCAGCAAGCACGGCGTCAAGCCGATCCTCGGGCTCGAGGCGTACCTGGTCGACGACCGCACGGCCGAGGGCCGTGTCGAGCGCAACCACCTGACCCTGCTGGCGGCCTCGGACACCGGCTTTCGCAACCTCGTCAAGCTGAGCTCGGCCGCCTATCTCGAGGGCTTTGCACGCGGCAAGGCGAACGTCGACCCGGAGCTGCTCGGCCGCCATTCCGAGGGCGTGATCGCGCTCACGGGATGCCTGCAGTCGCGCTTCTGCCGGCGGCTGGTCGAGGACCGGCCGGCGGACGCTCGCGCCCACCTCGACGACCTGGTGCAGATCTTCGGCCCCGAACAGGTCTACTTCGAGATCCAGGCGAACGGCATCGCCGAGCAGGCGAAGGCGAACGAGGGCATCGTCCGCTACGCCCGCGAGCTCGGCCGGCCGCTGGTGGCGACCGCCGACGTCCACTACCTGCGCCGCGAGGACTACTCCAACCACGCGGCGTTGCTCTGCGTGCAGACCAAGTCGACCCTCGAGCAGCCGAAGCTGAGCTTCGACACCAATGAGTTCTTCTTAAAGAGCGCGGACGAGATGGCGGAGGCGTTCGCCGAGTGGCCGGAGTCGGTGCCGACGACGCTCGAGATCGCCGAGCGCTGCCGGGTGGAGCTCGAGCTCGGCGGCCTGCTGTTGCCGCGCTTCCCGACCCTGGACGGCGAGGAGCCCCGCGAGATGCTTCACCGCCTCGCGCGCGAGGGCCTGCGCCGCCGCTACGGAGATCCCCCGCCGGCCGAGGCGGTCGAGCGCCTGGAGTTCGAGCTCGGAGTGATCGACGAAATGGGGTTCGAGTCCTACTTCCTGATCGTCTGGGACTTCGTCAAGTTCGCGAAGGAGAACGGGATCGCGGTCGGCCCCGGGCGCGGCTCGGCGGCCGGGTCGATCGTCGCCTACGCGCTCAACATCACCGACCTCGACCCGCTCGCCAACGAGCTGCTCTTCGAGCGCTTCCTCAACCCCGCCCGGAAGTCGATGCCCGATATCGACATCGACTTCTCGGTCCGCGGCCGCGAGCGGGTCATCCGCTACGTGCAGGACAAGTACGGCCGCGAGTCGGTGGCCCAGATCATCACCTTCGGCACGATGGCCCCGCGGGCCGCCACCCGCGATGCGGCCCGCGTCCTCGGCTACGACTACGCGACCGGCGACCGGGCGGCGAAGCTGATCCCGGAGCCGATCATGGGCCGGAGCCCGAGCTTCGACGACTGCCTGAAGCCGGGTCAGGACCTGCGCAAGGCCTACGACGCCGACGCCGACGTGCGGCGGGTCGTCGACGTCGCCAAGGGGCTGGAGGGGATCGTCCGCAACAACTCGATTCACGCCGCCGCGGTGGTGATCGCCGACCGGCCGCTGGACGAGATCGTCCCGCTGCAGCTCGCCGAGGACCGCGGCGGCGGGGCCGCCAATGGCAACGGGAACGGGCGGCCCGAGCGCGCGTACAAGATCGTCACCCAGTATTCGATGGGCCCGATCGAGGAGATCGGGCTGCTGAAGATGGACTTCCTCGGCCTCCGGAACCTCGACGTGATCGAGGACGCGGTCGAGATCATCAGGCGCTCCCGCGGGATCGAGATCGAGATGGAGTCGATCCCGCTCGACGACGCCACGACCTTCGAGATGCTCGCCCGCGGCGACTCGGTGGGGATCTTCCAGCTCGAGTCCGAGGGCATGCGCGAGGCGCTGAAGCAGATCCGGCCGACCGAGTTCAACGACATCGTCGCCATCGGCGCCCTGTACCGGCCGGGCGCGATGCGTTTCATCCCGGACTACGCGCGCGGTAAGCGCGATCCGGGCACGATCCGCTACGCCGACGACCGGCTGCGCCCGATCACCGAGGAGACCTACGGCTGCTGCATCTACCAGGAGCAGCTGATGGAGATCTCGAAGCGGCTCGCGGGCTTTGAGCCGGCCGAGGCCGACGACCTGCGGAAGGCGGTCGGCAAGAAGAAGCGCGACCTGATGGCGACGATGGAGAGCAAGTTCATGGACGGCTGCGCCGCCTCGGGCACGGCGCCGGCGGTGGCCAAGGACCTCTGGTCGCTGATGACCGCGGCCGCCGACTACAGCTTCAACAAGTCGCACGCGGCCTGCTACGCGCTGATCTCCTACCGGACGGCCTACCTGAAGGCCAACTACCCGGCCGAGTACATGGCGGCGGTGATCTCGTCGGTGATGTCGACCAAGGACAAGGTGCCGTACTTCGTCAACCGCTGCGAGGCGATGGGGATCGAGGTGCTGCCGCCGGACGTCAACTCCTCCGACCACGGCTTCGTGGTCAGCGGCAAGTCGATCCGCTTCGGTCTCGACGCGGTCAAGAACGTCGGCCACGCGGCGGTCGAGGCGATCATCGCCGCGCGGAAGTCGGGCGGCGAGTTCGACTCGATCTGGGACTTCTGCGAGCGGGTCGACGCCAGGGCGGTCAACAAGCGGGCGATCGAGTGCCTGGTCAAGTGCGGGGCGCTCGACTCGACCGGCGCCAGCCGCCGCGGGATGCTCGAGGTGCTCGCCCAGGCGCAGTCGGCGGGCCAGAAGTCCCAGGAGGACACCCGGCGCGGACAGGGCTCGATCTTCGACCTCGGCGGCCCCGAGGGCGGAGCCGAGGGGCCGGCGGGCATGGCACCGCCGCGGCACCCGATCGTCCCCGCCGGCGAGTTCGACCAGGCAGAGCTGCTGCGGCTCGAGAAGGAGATCCTGGGGACCTTCCTGTCTGCGCACCCGTTGAGCGAGGTCCGCGACGCGCTTCGAGCCCGCGTCGACCGGCCGCTGTCCGAGGTCGCCGCCCTCGCCGACGGCTCCTGGGTGACCATCGGGGGGATCCTCAGCGAGGCGAAGAAGGTGCGAACGCGCAGCGGCGCCTACGTGATGTTCGCGACGCTGGACGACCTCGACGGCCAGCTCGAGCTCTTCGTCCGCGACGCCTCCGGCGAGGCCGCCGAGGTGCTCGAGTTGGACCGGGTGGTGATCGTCCGCGGGCGGGTCGACCACAAGGGTCGCGGCGAGATGAGCTTGGTTGTCGCCGAGGCCGAGCGCTTTGACCCCGCCCCCGACGAGGTCGCGGCGGCGCGCGCGAAGGCCGCCGAGCGCGCCAATCCCCGCCCGGTGCTGCTGAGGATCGACGCGGGGGAGTTCGCCGCCACGCTGATCGAAGAGCTGAAGTCCGTCTTCGAGAGCTTCCCCGGCGAGAGCGAGGTGCTGTTGGAGATGCGGACCCGCGAGGGCGTCCGCAGGCTCCGGTTCGGAAGCGACTACCGCGTGACCTACTCGCCCGCGCTGAGGGCCGAGCTCGACCAGCTTCTCGGTCCGGCGGCGTTGGCTGCCTGAAGCCCGCACCCCCGGACGCGGAGGAGGTGGCGGGGTGTGTGTCTGCGACACTTTCCGCCGTGGCCGTCAGCCAGCCAAGACTCGGCACCGACGTAGGCGAATGCCGGCGCTGCCGAACCTTCTGCGACAAGATGATCGAGCCGCGGGGCTGCGTCGAGCTCGGCTGTCGCTACCTCTACAGCTACGAGGACCCGGCCACCGGCGGCCGCTACATGGGCTGCCTGCGGAAGGTCTTCCGGGCCGAGATCGACGTCGACATGTTCGAGCTCGCGGAGGCCGGAGACGGCTTCGGCGGCATCAAGATGACCGGGGAGCCGCTGCCGCAGTGCCAGTTCCACGTCGAGCCCTGCTACGAGGGCGCCGGCCGCGCCTACGAGTGCGTCAACCCACGCTTCTTCGACTGCACCGACCAGGGCCCGGAGGGAATCCGGGCGTTCGATTTGCGCAAGGCGCTCGGTTAGGGCCCTGGCGCGTTCCTCTCGCTATACGGGAATAGAGCGCCAGTGCCGCGCCACTAGGCCGCGAACCGGTAGCCGACTCCACGCACCGTCTGGAAGCGGTCCGAGCCGAGCTTGCGCCGTAGGTAGCCGACGTAGACGTCGACCACGTTTGAGCCGGGGTCGTAGTCATAGCCCCAGACGCGGGCCAGGAGCTGCTCGCGAGAGAGCACCTGTCCGGGGTGCTGGAGGAACGTGCGGAGGAGCTCGAATTCGCGCGCGCTGAGCTCGACCGTCCGCTCGCCGACGCTCGCCCACCGGGTGCGGAGGTCGAGTGCCACGTCGCCGACCCGCAGCTGGGTCATCTCGCGCGCCGCGCCGTCCCCGCGCAGTCTCGCCCGGATCCGTGCGACGAGCTCCTCGAAGTGAAACGGCTTGGCGAGGTAGTCGTCGGCGCCGACCTCGAGGCCGACGACACGGTCGTGGGGGTCGCCGCGCGCGGTCAGCACGATCACCGGTAGTCGCGCGCCCGACTGGCGCAGCTCGCGCAGGACCGTGAGCCCGTCCTTTCCGGGCAGGCCGAGGTCGAGGATCATGAGATCGAAGTCCTCGTCGTTGGCGACCGCGCCCGCGGTCGCGCCGTCGCCGATCACCGTGATCGCGAACCCGCTCGCGCGCAGCCCCTTCTCGAGGAACGATGCGAGGCGCGCCTCATCCTCAACGACGAGGATCCGGTTCACGGCGCGCCGTTGGTAACCGGGATCACGATCGTGAACGTCGAGCCCACCCCGGAGTGGGTGGCGAGCTCGACGCGTCCGCCGTGCGCCTCGGCGATCGCGCGAACGATCGCCAGCCCCAGCCCGGCGCCGTCGCGGTGGGGGCCCGGGCGCTGCCCGTCGCCGCGCTCGTGGCGCTCGAAGATTCGCTCGCGGTCCACGAGGGGGACGCCGGGCCCTTCGTCGCGGACCCAGAGCCGGACCTGGTCGGCGACCACCGAGGAGCCGATCCAGATCGGGTCCGCGTCCCGGGTGTGGCGGACGGCGTTGTCGGCGAGGTTCATCACCGCCTGGGTCAGCCGGTGCTGGTCCGCGTCCACGATCCCGACCCCGGTGCCGTCGAAGCGCCAGTCGCGGGCGCCGAGGCTGCGCGCCTTGGCGAACAGATCGTGGGTGAAGAGGTCGACATCCACTGGGCCGGTTCGCAGGAAATCCGGGCGCGGCGCGCGGACGAGGAGCAACAGGTCGTCGACGAACCTGTTCATCCGGTCGAGCTCGCCCTGGATCACGGCGATCGCCTCGTCGCGCTCGGCGCGCGACTCACCCAGGGTCTCGATGTGGCCCCGGATCACGGTGATCGGCGTTCTGAGCTCGTGGCTGACGTCGCTGAGAAAGTCCTTCTGGCCGGCGAACGCGACCTCGAGGCGATCGAGCATGCCGTTGAACGTCCGCCCGAGCTCGGCGATCTCGTCTCGGCCGCGCACCGGAATTCGTCCGGAGAGGTCGGTCTCGCTGATGGCTCGAGCGGTCCGCGACAGGGCCTGCAGCGGCGCGATCGCCCGTCCGGCAGCCAGCCAGATGAAGAGTGACGCGAGCAGGAGCACCACCAGCGAGACCCCGACCGCGATCCGCACGGCGCTCTCGACCTGGTCGCGTTCGTCCTGGGTCAGCTCCGTGGCGACCAGGACGCCCCGACTGTCGCCCGAGGTGGCGATCACGGCCACGTACTGGGCCTCGCCGAGCGGGGTCTCGATCGAACCCGAGGCCGGTTCGCCGACGCGCGCCAGGTCGTCGAACTCGGTCGCGAGCGCGCGCTCGGCCATCCCGGCGGCCTTGACGTCGGTGCGCTGGCCGTCGATGAACGTGATGAAGGCGCCGTCCGCCGGCGGCGGAGTCCGCCTCAGAAAACCGGTCAAGGTCTGCTCGAGCGATTGGCCCGACACCGAGCGCAGCGAGCCGACTTCGGTGGTCAACTGGCGCTCCACCTGGTCGCCGATCCGCGACATCAGCACCTCGCGGAGGACGAAGACCGAGGCGGCGGTGGAGACCACGAGCAGGGTCAGGAACGAGACCAGGACCCTGGTCCGAACCCCCGCGAACAACGGCTTTCGAACTCGGACGCTTGCGTCGCGCTCTGATGCCGGCGCGCCGCGCGTCCGCGACTCGATCAACACATAAGGACTGTAGCCCGGATCAGCGCCGCTGACGTCACCAAGATGGAAATGGAGCGGCGGGCCGGGCCGCCCGCCAGGCGCTCAGAGCCCGTCCAGCAGCTGCGAGACCGCGTCGTCGTACTGGTCGTCGGTCGGGGTTTCGTCCCAGCCGGAGGGTGCGGCCGCGATCGGCGGCTGGGCGGCGTCGAGGCCGGTTCCGGCCGGGCCCGGCGACGCCGAGGGCTCCTCGCCCGACCGCCGCCGGTCCGGCCGCGACTGTTGCCGGTCCTCGCCGGGCGCGCCTCCCTGCTCGCCGCGCGCGCCTCCCTGCTCGCCGCGCGCGCCTCCCTGCTCGCCGCGCGCGCCTTGCTCGCCGGGCGCGCCTCCCTGCTCGCCGGGCGGGCCTCCCTGCTCGCTGCGCGGCGGCGGGGCGAGCTGGCTCGGCTCGGGTGGCACGCTGACGTCGAACAGGGGCTCGCTCTTCTCCGGAGCGAGCAGGGTCACGTAGACGACCGCCAGGAGGACCGCGACAACCGCGATTTGGAGTAACACGATTCCGATGGTTCGGCGGGTCATACGCCAACCCCCTCGGCGCTATTCAGCACCATCGAGCCAGCCTCGCCGATCTCGATGAGATGACCATGAGAGCGCGATGAGACAGGTGTGACGATGAGAGCTTTTCTCATCCGGGCCTCACGTACATCTCACCATGGCGGCGTACCTTGATCGTCGTCCAACCTCCCACTTTGCGAAGGAGCACTCGTCCATTGCGCCCCACCATTCGACTGAAGACGACGTTCGCCTTGCTGGCGCTTGTCGCCCTCTGCACGGCGCTGATCGCGCCCTCGCTCGCGGGCGCCCAGTCCGACCCGACGAACAGCGAGTACGACAGCACACTGACCCAGATCAACACCGGCAGCAACGAGCCGCCGGCTGATCCGGATGGTTCCGCACTCGGCGGCAATGTCGGGCCGCTGCCGTTCACCGGCTTCGACGTGATCGCGATGGCGGCGGTCGCGCTGGCCGTCACGGGGCTGGGGCTGGCGCTCCAGCGAGCCGTCTCGCGCGATCCGTCAGACGAGCTCGGTTCGTAGGCAAAGGCGTCGCGCGGCGCATTAGCGCCGCGCGCGCCGCCTGCGACCCGCCAGCCCGCCCCGGCGGAGGCGCTTGGTCAGCTCGACGTCAGCGCGGTCGGGGCCGTGCCCGTCGCCCCTGCCCGTCTCGATGAGCGCCGGCAGCCGCTCGAAGCGCGGCTCTGAGACGAAGGTCGATATCCCGCGCTCGCCGAGCTCGCCCGTGCCGATGACGGCGTGCTGGTCGCGGTTGCCGCCGAGGGGGATCTTCGAGTCGTTGACGTGCAGGACCCGGAGCCGGTCCAGGCCGACCTTGGCGTCGAACTCGTCAACCACCGCCGCCAGCTGGTCCGGCTCGCGAATCTCATAGCCGGACGCCAGCAGGTGGCAGGAGTCGAGGCAGATCCCGACCCTCCGGTCCCCGTCGAGCAAATCGAGCAGGTCCGCCAGCTCATCGAAGTTCTTGCCGAGCGGCCCATCGGTCCCCGCCGTGTTCTCGAGCAATATCGGTGAGCCGTCCGAGTTCGACAGCGCCTTGGCGATCGCCTTCGCCGCGCGTTTCATCGAGGGCCGGTGCGGCTCGCCCTTGCGGGCGCCCGCGTGCAGGACGACACCGGCGGCCCCAATCTCGTCGCCGAGCCGGAGCGCGTGTGTAAGCGAGGCAATCGACTTCGTCCGGATCTCGCGCTCCTTGCTGGCGCAGTTGATCAGGTACACGGCGTGGATCACGACCGACTCGAGCGCGGAGTCGTCAAAAGCCGCGCGGAACTCCTCGAAGTCCTTTGCCTTGTAGGCCGTGGGCTTCCACATCCGCGGGCTCTGGTGAAAGATCTGGATCGCCTGACAGCGGGCTTCCGACCCGCGTTCGACGGCCTTGGCAAGGCCGCCCGCTATGGAAACATGGCCGCCGACCAGCACTGATGACCACCTCCGAATCGATCAGAGTCCGCTTCGCTCCGTCGCCGACGGGTGCCCTGCACATCGGCGGAGCGAGGACGGCACTCTACAACTGGCTGATGGCGCGCCATGAGCGCGGCGCCATGGTGCTGCGGATGGAGGACACGGACCGCGAGCGCTCGACGCCGGAGAACGTGGAGCAGATCCTCGACGCGCTCCGCTGGCTCGAGCTCGACTGGGACGAGGGCCCGATCAGCCAGGCGGAGCGCCAGAACCGCCACCGGGAGCGGATCCGGGAGCTGCTCGCATCGGACGCCGCCTACCCGGATACCGCGACGTCCGAGGAGGTGCGGGAGTGGAAGCGGGCCAACGGCGGCGCGGGCTACCGCGGCGAGCCGAGGGCGGGGGAGGGGGCGGCGATCCGGCTGCGCGTGCCCGACGACGGCGAGACGGTGGTCGAGGACCTGATCCGCGGCCCTGTGACCTTCGCCAACCGGCTCCAGGACGACCTCGTGATCGCCCGCGGCGACGGCACGCCCGTCTACAACTTCGCGGTCGCGGTCGACGACGCCGACATGCGGATCACCCACGTCGTCCGCGGCGACGATCACCTCTCGAACACGCCCAAGCAGCTGCTCGTGCTCGCGGCGCTGGGAATCGAGCCCCCGCGCTACGCGCACCTGCCTCTGCTCCACGGTCCCGACGGAAAGAAGCTCTCCAAGAGACACGGGGCCGCGTCGGTGCAGGAGCTTCGCGACAGCGGCTACCTGCCCGCGGCGGTGCGCAACTACCTGGCGCTGCTCGGTTGGGGGACCACCGACGACGAGACGATCCTCTCCACCGACGAGCTGATCGAGCGGTTCGAGATCGAGCGCGTCGGGCGCTCCTCTGCGATCTTCGACGAGCGCAAGCTTCGCTGGCTGAACGGCAGGTACATGCGCGAGATGGCGTCGGCCGACTACGCCGGAGCGGTAACCGAGCAGCTGCGCCGCGAGGGCCACGCCGAGGCCGCGGCGGACCGCGAGCGCCTCGAGGCGGCGTCCGAGATCGCCCAGGAGAAGGCGCAGACGCTGACCGAGGTCTGGCCGCTGGTCCGGTTCCTGTTCGAGCCGCCGGTCGAGGATCCGCGCGCGTGGGAGAAGGTGATGTCCGCCGGTGTGGCACAGCGCCTCGAGGCCGCGCTCGTCGAGCTGCGCGAGATCGAGCCGTTCGATGCCTCGACCCTCGAAGCGAGGCTCACGCGGCTGGTCGAGTCTCTCGGCATCAAGCCGCGCGAGCTCTACCAGCCGCTGCGGGTGGCGATCACGGGTACGACCGTCTCGCCGGGGATCTTCGAATCGCTGGCCGCCCTCGGCCGGGAGGAGTCCATCGCCAGGATCGAGGCGGCGCTCACGCGCCTGCGAGGCGGAGTCCGATAGGACGGAGCCGAGTCCGGCCGCCGTTGAGGCCGCTGATGTTTGCTCGCCGGCGGTGCAGCGACCTGAGCGCCGGTTAACAAATCGCTCGCGGCTGCCGATTAAGGGGTGACCGGGCGCCCGCCTGGATCCCACGCACGCATGAGCGAAAAGACGACCCAGTCGACCACGCGCAGCACGGGAGGTGTCGAGCGTCGCCGCGGAGCGGGCGGACGCCGCCTCGCCGACGCCTTTGACGCGGTCAGCGAGATCCCGGCGCTCGCCGAGGCGCGCCGGCGCCTGGTCGGCGCCTGCGAGCGCCCAACCCCGGTGGCGAGTGAGCTCGCCGAGGCGGTGGAGTCGGACGCCGCGCTGACGATCGCGGTGATGAGGGCGGCGAACAACGGCAACGGCCCCGCCGGTCGCGCGGCCGGCGTCCGCGACGCGATCGAAGAGCTCAGCGCCGACCGGGTCAGGGAGCTGACCCAGGCGCTCGAGTCCTACGAGCTGCTCGACGGCGCGGCCACCGGGCGCCACGAGCGCTTCCGCCGCCACGCCGTTGCCGTCCGCTCGGCGAGCGAGCGGATCGCGGAGATCGTCCGGCTTCCCCAGCGCGACGAGCTCGCGGTCGCAGCCCTGCTCCACGACGTCGGCCGGATGGTTCTCGCGGAGCTCTACGGCGACGAGTATTGGGAGGGCGCCAGGGGAGAGGCCCCAGACGAGCGCGCCCGCCGCGAGCGGCGCGATCTCGGCATCGACCACGCGCTCGTGGGCGCGGTGCTGATCCGCCGCTGGGGCCTGAAGCCGGCGGTCGCCGCCGCGGTCGAGCGACACCACTCGGTCGACGCGACCGGCAACGCCGCGGCGATCCGGCTCGCGGACATGGTGGTCCACACCGCGAGCGGCGGCCCGATCTCCCCGGACGCGCTGCGCGAGGCCGCCGCCACACTCGACATCGACGACGACGGCGTCAACGCGCTGCTGTTCGAGTTTCCCTACGCGGGCGCGCGCCGGCGCCCCACCGAGCCGTGCCCGTTGTCGGCGCGCGAGATCGACGCCCTGCGCGGGCTCGCCGAGGGCAAGGTCTACAAGCAGATCGCCCACGACCTCTCGCTGTCGGTGAGCACCGTGCGCACCCACCTCCACAACGTCTACCGCAAGATCGGCGCGGTCGACCGCGCCCAAGCGGTCCTCATCGCGCGCGACCGCGGCTGGCTCTAGTCAGCTCCCGACACCTCCTCCGCTCCCGCGTCCGGACGTGCGGGACGGCTACTCGATGAGGGAGGAGCGAAGGCCGATTGCGACCGCGTGGGCGCGGTCCTTGGCCTCGAGCCGCGAGAGGGCGGCCTTGGTGTGGGTTCGGATCGTCTCGGTGCTGAGCCCGAGGCGATCGGCGACCTCGGCGGTCGAACGGCCGTCGGCGTAGTGCTGGAGGATCTCCCGCTGGCGCCTGGTCAGCGCCGGGGCGCCGTTGCGGTTCTCGACCGCGGCCGGATCGACGTAGGTGCGCGCATCGACGGCGGCGTCGACAGCGTATGCCAGCGACTCCGGCGGCGAGCTCTTGGCGACGTAGGCCGTCGCCCCGGCGTCGAGCGCCTCGGCTGCGGCGTGCTTCTCCGCACGGCTGCCGTGGGCGACGATGCCGATCCCGGGTTTGGCCTTGCGCAGCTTGCGGATCGCCGATTTGCCCGAGGCGCCCGGTCCGCTTGGGGCGAGCTGGACGATGGCGACGTCGAACTCGCCGAGCGACGTGATCACCTTCATCGCCCCGCGTCCGTCCTCGGCCTCCTCGACCTCGTAGCGGTCATCGAGCAGGCGTCGCACCCCCAGCCGGACGGTGGGCTGCTCATCGATTATCAGGCAGCGTCGTTCCTCAGTCACTCCAAAGCCCCGACTCAGACGACGGACGCGTCGGCCCCGTCGCATCTAATCACGCCACCGCGGTCGTCGCCGACCCGGGCGCGCTAGGAGCGGGATTTTCCTCGGCGCATCGGAGAGAATGCTCGGGCGATGATCTCGGTCACCTCGAAGTCGCGCTACGCGGTCGTCGCGCTGGCCGAACTGGCCCGCTCAGGGGAGGGACCGGTGCCGATCGCGCAGATCGCAGAGCGTCGGGCGATGCCGGTTCAGTTCCTCGAGCAACTCTTCTCGACCCTGCGCCGCTCCGGCCTGCTGATCAGCCAGCGCGGCGTCAAGGGCGGATACCGCCTCGCCCGGCCACCCGAGGAGATCACGGTGCTCGAGGTCGTCCAGGCCCTCGACGGCAAGATCGGCGAGGAGGCACGCGAGGCCGGCGGCATCTGGGAGGAGGGCGTCGAGGCCCTGCGAGGAGTGTTCGGCACCACGACGATCGCCGACATCGCCCGCCGCGAGGCCAGCGAGGCCGGGGCGGGCATGTACCACATCTGACGGGCGTGGCTTCAGAAAGCAAAGTTTCGTTTGTTTGAGCCGATTACGGACCGCTGAGAGCCGCGAAAACCGCTCCACTGGGGGGTTCATTGTCCCGCCGTTGTGGGCACGTGAGCGACTGCAGATGGCGCTGGCGGTGCTCGACCCGCAGGAGCCTCGACAGTGAGCGCGCTACTCCGAGAGCCCGGCGGCTTTGAGGGCCCTGTCGCGCTCGGCGAAGTCCCTCTGGCGCGCGATCATTCCACTTCGCAGGTTCACCACCTGAAACAGGTGTATGTCGAGGACGACGCCGCTGAGCCTGCCATGCCCCGTGACGCGGCTGACGCCGAACAGCCGATCACCCAAATCGATGACCTCCTCAGACCGGAAGGTGAGATCGTCCCAGCCCTCGATCAGCGTCTCGCACATACGTCGGTATTGCTCGCGCCCGCGGTGGACCTTGGGCAGGTCGGGGAAGTAACCACCAACCAGGCTTTCGGCGCCCTCAAACTCGACCTGCGGGTGAAGAAACGGCAGCAGAACGTCGACATCCCCGCGGTTGAAGGCGGCAGCAAAACGGCGCAAGCTTCGCGCGGTAAAAGCCCGGCGCACCCGAGAGTCGGGCGGCAGCCGGCCATAGACGAACAGCAACGCACGGACAAGCGCCGGAAACCGGACGAACACCCGCTCATCCAGGGTTCGCCGAGTTGGCTCAGCAGACGCCACCACCAGCGTCCGCACCCCCACGTTCTGCTCCGACATCGCCTACTCCGACAGCCCGGCGGCCTCGAGGGCGTCACGTTGGTGGCTGAAACTCTGAAAGCGCACGATCCTGCCCTCGCGCAAGCGAGCGATCCACCCCGCAGGCGTATCAAGGACAACGCCGCTGTCGCGACCGCGGACGTAGGCACGGCCGAGCACGAGCACTGCCGCGCCGAGATCCCTGAAGTCTTCAGGCGCGATGCGAAACTCAGCCCAGGCGGCGTCAACGTCGGCCCAGAACTGCTTCATCCCGGCCGGGCCGCTGTAGACAGTGCCTTCGGGCCCACCGACAATCGCTGGACGAACCTCCACCGCGGGATCAAGAAACCTGGCTCCCGCCTCGAAGTCTCGCTCCGCGAACGCCGCGAAGAATGCCTTGACGGCCTGGACGTTC
This sequence comes from uncultured Solirubrobacterales bacterium, assembly GCA_963793775.1. Lineage (GTDB taxonomy): Bacteria > Actinomycetota > Thermoleophilia > Solirubrobacterales > 70-9 > WHSW01. The sequence goes on along the minus strand of CAWCBM010000021.1, from coordinate 64,715 downwards.
TCCTGCGACATCGCCTACTCCGACAGCCCGGCGGCCTCGAGGGCTTCGTTGGGATCGAGGTAGGTCCGGACCCGAATCCCCTTGCCGTTCTTGAACTCGGTCAGCGTGCCGTGTGGCGATTCGATCTCGGCCTCGCTTGCCCTGCCACGCCCGCGGACGATGCCGATTGCGACCGTTCGCTCGCCAAGGTCCCTGATCTCCGGGTACTCGGCTTGAAACTCAGAGAGGGTCTCGTACAGGTCTCGGAGCCACTCGCGAACGCCCTCGTGTCCGCGGTACACCGTCTGTTTGCCTCCCATCGCCATCAGGATCGCCGAATGCCACTCGACCTCGGGGTCGAGTTCCGACACCAGCGCTTCGGCATCTCGGCGATTGATCGCGTCAAACGCGCGTTTGAAGACCTCGACGTTTTCCTGCGACATCGCCCGCGCAGTATCCCGCCGATGGCGCTGGGGGTGCTGGAGCCGAAAGTCCTCCGCGAGGCCGGCTAGGTGCTGGCCTTGAGGAGCACGACTCGGACCTCCTGGCCGGCGAGTTCGTTCGCACGGTCACGGAGCTTGGAGAGCACGCTCCCGAGCGGCTTCTCGCTCACGATGACGAGACCCTCACCCGCGCCACCATCGGGCTTACCTGCACCCCCCGCTAGGACCACGGCGCCTTCGAGCAAGTCGTCGAGCTCCTCGTCATACCTCGCTTCTATTAGGAACCTCTCCGGACTCATCCCTGATACCTCCTTGTCGAGTGCTGAGGACGCTATGGGGGTGGGAGGGGACCTCACGGCCCCTGGCTCGTAAGGCCCGCTGTGAAGGCGAGGTGGGGGATCGGATTCTCAGGACGGATGGGCCAACTACGGTCTCAGTACCACCGGCCTCGAGCGAAACCGCCGAAGGCGATCAGCCCGATCAGGACGATGATCACTCCGATCACGGCGCTCCAGAAGAGCGCCACGACGATCCCGATGATCACCAGGATGCCGCCGAGGGAGATTCCGCCGATCCCTCCGCCTGCGCCCCGTTCCGGTGTGGCCATTCCATGCCTCCTCTTTTCGGGTTCCGCTCACTGACGAATCCAGTATCTCCGCTGGGGGAGGTTCGCTCAACGCGGCAAGGAGGGAAGCGCCTCCAGAGCCGGTCAAGCGGCACGGCGGGGTTCCGTGACTACTCGCGCTCGATGAGCAGCCAAAGTCCCCGCTCTGGATTGCGCTGGTCGATCCCCCAGCGGTCGACGAGGTGCGTCAAGAGCCAGCTCGGAAACGTCGGTGCGGTCTCCCGCATCGCCGCCACGTCTTGCGGGAGGGCCACGGAAGGCCCCGACAGTTCGATCCGGATCGTCTCCGCCAGGACGAAAACGTCGATCCGGACTCGCTCATCCGCGCGTCCAGCCGATCGCACCAGGATCTCGCTCAAAATGAGGCGCACCCGTTCGACGCTTGAACGCTCGAGGTCGACGAGCTCCCAGTCCAACGCTCTCAGCACCTCACGCAACCGACCTTTGGCGGGAGCGACCGCGAATCGCAGCCTCGGCGCCTCCCGCGGGTCGGAGATCGCCTCCTGCCGGCGGATCGATCGAGCGGACTCACCATCCATGGCGAATGCCTTCCGATCTCGCAGACGCACTTGGCGTCGACCTATTCACCATCGCCCTGTACGAGAGCGGCGACCCGATCCCTGCCGACCACGCAGGAATGCTCGGCGTCGGCAACTCTTCTGGCGTGCACGGACGCGCGACGAGCGGCTACGCCGATCCGCGCGGCGTCGGACCGCTCTCGCCGACCGTATCGGCGATCGCGACGGCGACTAGCACGGCGGTCGACGCCGCAATTCCGACGATGAGCGTGAGCGGCGCCGTGGCGACCGCGAGGATCGCGAGCGCTGCCAGTCCCAGCGGTCGCGAGCGCGGCACCTGCCCGAGCACGTCGCGCAGGAAGAAGACCTGGGCGAGCAGGAACAGGGCCGGGCCGCCGAAGGTGAGGATCGTGAACCCAAGCGTCGCCTCGTCGTCGGGATGGGCGATCGCGAGCTCGTCGCCGACGGCGACCCCGATCAGCGCGATCACGAGCAGCGTCAGCGTCCAGGTGCCCTCCCAGCCGATGGCACCGGCGTCCTCGGCCGTCTCGGCCGCCTCGGCCCCGACCGGCTCGATGCGCTGGAAGTAGCACCACCAGAGCGCGACGGTCCCGGCGAAGGCGATGGCCAGTGCGAGCAGGCGCTCGAGCTCGAACGGCTCGTCGGTGAACGCCTCGCCCGTCACGAGCACGGTCTCGCCCAGCGCGATGATGAAGAACAATGCCCGTCCGCAAATCGACGTGCTCGAGCAGATGGTGCGAGAGCTGCCCGATCGCGAAGACGTCGACGAGGTCGAAGAACAGCTCCAGCGGGGTGACGACGCGCTCCGGGCCCGGCCCCCGCGAGACGGTGACCCTCATCGCCGCGCTCCTATGCCTGGGCCCGAAGACGGCGACGGCCGGCCCCTGAGGACCGGCCGGCCGACGGTTCGGTTTGGAGTCGCCTTACTGGCTGACGCACTCCGCCCCGGCGTTGGCGAGCTCTTCCTGGATGCTGCTCGGGGGCTGTTGGCCGCTCTGGCTCGCGTCGATCAGCGCCTGGACGTCCTCGTCGGAGAGCGCGGTCTGGAGCCTGTCGATCGCGCACTCGACGTCGATCGGCGCGCCGGCGGCCGCCGCGCTCTCCAACGACTGGCGCACGACCTCGTCGAACTGCTCGCGAATCTCGCTGGAGACCGCGCCGGTGTCGCTGGTGGTGTCGGCCCCGGTTTCGGTCGTGGCCGCTGGAGCGGTGGTAGGGGCCGTGGTCTCGTCGTCGTCGCCGCCGCAGGCAGCGATTCCGAGTGACGCGGCGCATGCCAGCGCAAGGACGAGCGCGCGGAAGCGGTTCGGGCGTGGAACGGACATCGTTGCTTCTCCCTTCGTTCATTGGCCGGCGCATTGCGCGCCGGCCTCGGTCGCCGCGTCGATCAGCGCCGCGGGCGGTGCTCCGGTCTGCTTGATCTCGTCCGCCGCTGCCTCGATCTCGGCGTCGGAGACCGTTTCATTCAGACGCTCGACCGAGCAGTCGATCACAGCCGGGTCCAGTTCCCGATCGGTGAGCAGCTCCCGCACCTGTCGATCGAATTGCTCCCGGAGCTCGCTGGTCGCGCCGCTGGTGGTCTCCGTCGTCTCCGAGCTCGTGGTGGATCCCGAATCGTCGCCTCCGCACCCGCCCGCCGCGACGGCGACCGGGAAGGCGAGGGCGAGGGCGATCGAGGCCCATCGCCGGCTCAGGCCCCAAGTGAAGACTCGTGCACTCCTTCCCCCGGCCGCGTCCGGCGCGACGGGTCTCGGATTCTCGGCGCGGAAGCGTAGACGGAGCTTCGGCTGTTTGTCGTTGAGCTACGGTGAGCGCCGATGGAAGCTTCGGGGACGCTGAGAGACGGCCGGATCGCCGCCACCGCCGCGGCGGTGATCGGAGAGACGCCCTTGGTCGCGCTGACCGGCATCGGCGAGGGGCTGCGCGCGGAGGTGGTGGCAAAGCTCGAGCAGCTAAACCCGGGCGGTTCGGTCAAGGACCGCATCGGGGTCGCGATGATCGATGCCGCCGAGCGCGACGGCCTGCTCGAACCGGGGGGCGTGATCGTCGAACCGACCAGCGGCAACACCGGGATCGCTCTGGGGCTGGTCTGTGCCGCGCGCGGCTACGAGCTCGTCCTGACCCTCCCGGAGGGCATGAGCCGCGAGCGCACGCGGCTGCTTCGCGCCTACGGGGCCGAGGTCCACGAGACCCCGTCGCTCGGCGGCATGGGAGAGGCGATCGCTCTCGCGGAGCGGATCGTCGCGGATCGCGGCGCCTTCATGCCGCAGCAGTTCTCGAATCCGGCCAACCCCGAGATCCACCGGCTGACGACCGCCGAGGAGATCTGGCGCGACACCGGCGGCGAGGTGGACGCGCTCGTCTGCGGTGTGGGCACGGGCGGCACGATCACCGGCGTCGGCCAGGTGCTGAAGGAGCGCCGTCCCGACGTCCACGTGCTCGCGGTCGAGCCGGCGACCTCGCCGGTGCTCTCCGGCGGCCGCCCGGGCCCGCACAAGATCCAGGGGATCGGGGCGGGGTTCGTGCCGGACGTCCTCGACCGCTCGGTGATCGACGAGGTGATCGCGGTCGAGGACGAGGACGCGCTCGAGACCGCCCGCGCCGCCGCGCCGGCGCGACGGATTGCTGGTCGGGATCTCCGCCGGCGCCGCGTTTCACGCCGCCCTCGCGCTCGCGGCGAGGCCGGAGATGGCGGGCAAGCGGATCGTCACCGTGGCCCCGGACGGGGGAGAGCGCTACCTGTCGCTGCCATTCTTCGTGCCTGATTGATTCGTCCGATGTTGGGACTCGGCACACTCCGGCGCGTCGCGCACGAGATCGCCTCGGACGTAGCCGCCGCGCGCGATCGCGATCCCGCCGCGCGCGGGGTCGGCACGGTCGAGATCCTCGCCGGCTGGGCCGGCGTCCAGGCGCTGCTGGCCCACCGCGTCTCGCACGCGATCTACGAGGCGGGTGTCCCGGTGGCTCCCCGCGCGCTCGCGTTCGCGAGCCGCGCCGTCACCGGGGTCGAGATCCATCCCGGCCGCGAGGATCGGCGCCGACTTCTTCATCGACCACGGCTCCGGCGTCGTGATCGGCGAGACCGCCGAGATCGGCGACCGCGTGACGCTCTACCAGGGGGTGACGCTGGGCGGCACCGGATTCGCCCGCGGAAAGCGCCATCCGACGCTCGAGGACGACGTCACGGTCGGCTCGGGGGCGAAGCTGCTCGGCCCGGTCACGGTGGGCCACGGGGCGAAGGTGGGCGCCAACACGGTGGTGATCTCCGATGTGCCGCCGAAGTCCACCGTCGTCGGCAACCCGGGGCACACCGTGCGTGTCGAAGGCAAGCGTCCGGAGGGGCCCGACGCGGACTGGATCCACCTCCCGGACCCGATCGCCGACGCGCTCAAGGCGCTCTCGGAGCGGCTCGCGCAGATCGAGCAGCGACTCGCCGAGCTCGACGGCAAGGCCGCCGAGGGCGAGGTCGCCGAGCTGCGCCCGAAGCGCGGCCCGAGCTCCGCCGGGGCTGACCCGGACTTTCCGTCGCATAGCGGCACAAACTCCCGGGTCGGCCCGATCGCACGCGCCGAGGGCGCGACTATCCTCGATCCGGTGACGATGGAGGCCACGCATGGCGCCCCGGTTGCCCCCGGGGCGAGCGCCGAGGAGCGCCTGCTCGCCGAGCTCAACCCGCCGCAGCGCGAGGCGGTCACGCACGGCGAGGGGCCGCTGTTGGTGCTCGCCGGCGCCGGCTCGGGCAAGACGCGGGTGCTCACCCACCGCATCGCCTGGCTGCTGGCGACCGGCCGCGCACGGCCGAGCGAGATCCTCGCGATCACCTTCACCAACAAGGCCGCGGGCGAGATGCGCGACCGGGTCGGGCGCGCTGGTCGGCGGGGTCTCGCGCGCGATGTGGGTGATGACCTTCCACTCCGCCTGCGCCCGCATCCTCCGCGCCGAGGCTCCGCGGCTGGGCTACAAGCGCGCGTTCACGATCTACGACGAGGCCGACTCGCTGCGGATGATCAAGCGGTGCATGAACGAGCTCGACCTCGACCCGAAGCGGTTTGCGCCGCGCGCGATCAAGTCGGCGATCTCGGCGGCCAAGAACCAGCTCACGGACGCGACCGACTACGCGCGAGGCGGTCGGCTCGTCGTTCGAGGAGGCTGTCGCCGACACCTACAACCTCTACGAGCGGCGGATGGTCGAGGCGTCGGCGATGGACTTCGACGACCTCCTGGTCCGCACGGTCAACCTGCTCGAGCTGTTCTCGGACGTCCGCGAGAAGTACCAGCGGATCTTCCGCTGGGTCCTGGTCGACGAGTACCAGGACACCAACCGGGCCCAGTACCGGCTGCTGCAGCTGATCGCCGGCGAGCACAAGAACCTGACCTGCGTCGGCGACGACTTCCAGAGTGTCTATGGCTTTCGCGGAGCCGACATCCGCAACATCCTCGAGTTCGAGGCAGACTTTCCCGAGGCGACCACGGTGCTGCTCGAGCAGAACTACCGCTCGACCCAGACGATCCTCGACGCCGCCAACGCGCTGATCGCGCACAACACCAGCCAGAAGCCCAAGCACCTGTGGACGGCGGGGAGACGGGCGACAAGGTCACGATCGCCGAGCTCGACGACGAGCACTCAGAAGCCCGCTACGTCGCCTCGGAGATCAACCGGCTGGTCGAGGAGGGGACTCCCAGGGACCGAGATCGCCGTCTTCTACCGGATGAACGCTCAGAGCCGGGTGCTCGAGGACACGCTGGTGCGATTCGAGATCCCGTATCAGGTGATCGGCGGGACGAAGTTCTACGACCGGGCCGAGATCAAGGACGCGATCGCCTATCTCAGCCTGATCGCGAACCCGGCCGACGCGGTCTCGTTCGGCCGCGCCGTGAACTCGCCCAGGCGCGGGATCGGCGACCAGACCCAGGCTCGGCTGCTTTCCCACGCGAACACGATCGGCGCCGACGTCTGGGACGTGTTCACAGCCGCCGAGCGGGTCCCGGCGCTCGGCCCGGCGGCGCTGAGGGCGGTGTCGCGGTTCGGGTCGATGATGATGGGCTTGCGCGAGCGCGCGGCGGTCGGGGACTCGGTCGGCGACCTGCTCGAGGCGGTGCTGCGCGAGAGCGGCTACGTCGAGGCACTCGAGGGCGAGCGCACGGTCGAGGCCGAGGGGCGGGTCGAGAACCTCGAGGAGCTCGTCGGGGTGGGGCGCGAGTTCGACGCGAACAGAGAATTGGAGGGCGAGCAGGAGACCAGCGCGCTGGAGGAGTTCCTGGCCCAGATCCGGCTGCTCTCCGAGCAGGACAACCTCCGCGAGGACGAGAGCCTGGCGACGCTGATGTCGCTGCACAACGCCAAGGGGCTCGAGTACGACGCCGTGTTCATGATCGGCTGTGAGGAGGGGGTGTTCCCGCACTCCCGCTCGCTCGAGGAGGGCAACCTCGAGGAGGAGCGGCGGCTCTGCTATGTCGGGGTCACGCGCGCCCGCGAGCGGCTGCAGATGACCTTCGCCCGGCGGCGCTCGCTGCACGGGTCGGCGTCCTGGAACCTGCCCTCGCGGTTCCTGGGCGAGCTTCCCGAGGGACTGGTCGAGCGCCACGTCGCGACCACGACCCAGACCGGCTGGTCGCCCGGCGGGGCGCGGGAGGCGGTGCTAGGCGGCAGCGGCCGTTCCGGCGGGTTCCAGGCTCCGCCGCGCCCGAGCCCGAGCCCGCCGCCGACCCCGTACGCGGTCGGCGACGACGTCGTCCACGCGAGCTTCGGCGAGGGCGTTGTGACCGCGGTCGAGGCCGGCTCGGTGGTGGTGGTGCGCTTCGCCGGCGACGGCAGCGAGCGCAAACTGATGGCCGACTACGCGCCGCTGAAGAAAGTTGCTTGATGAGGTGCTTTAGCACCGAAAGCGGCATGTCAGGCTGCGAAGCCGCCGCAGGGCATCCGTGAGCGCGACTGTGATCGACGGCAAGGCCGTCGCCGCCGAGGTTCGCGAGCGGGTGGCGGCGGGGGTGCAGGAGTTCGGCGCGGCCCGTGGCGGCGACGTCCCCGGTCTGGCGACGGTGCTGGTCGGCGACGACCCGGCCTCGGCGGTCTACGTCGGCAACAAGCGCACGCAGACCGAGGCGGTCGGCATGCGGTCGATCCACGAGCAGCTCGCCGCCGGCACGCCCGAGGACGAGCTGCTGGAGCTGATCGCCGGGTTTAACGACGACGACTCGGTCGACGGCATCCTCGTCCAGCTGCCGCTCCCCGAGCAGATCAACCCCGACGCGGTCGTCGCCGCCATCGATCCGACGAAGGACGTCGACGGGCTGACGCCGGTAAACGCCGGGCTGCTCGCCCAGGGGCAGCCCGCGCTGGTGCCGGCCACGCCGCAGGGCGTCGTCGAGCTGATCAAGCACGCCGGCAAGGAGCTCGAGGGCGCCGAGGCGGTGATCGTCGGCCGCTCGATCCTCGTCGGGCGGCCGCTGGCGGCGCTGCTGTTGGGCGAGAACGCGACCGTGACCGTCGGTCACTCGCGCACCCGCGACCTGGCCGCGGTCTGCTCGCGCGCCGACGTGCTCGTGGCGGCGGTCGGCTCGCCGCGCCTGATCGGGGCCGACATGGTCAAGCCGGGGGCGACGGTGATCGACGTCGGGACCAACCGGACCGACGACGGGCTCGTCGGCGACGTCGACTTCGAGCTCGTTTCCGAAGTCGCGGGCGCGATCACGCCGGTGCCCGGCGGCGTCGGGCCGATGACGATCGCGATGCTGCTCTCCAACACGCTCACCGCGGCGACCGCGAGACGCGCCTGAGAGCCTGTGCGGTCTGACCGTCGCCGCTTGTAGTGTGCCCGGCGTCTTCGACCCCCTCAAAGAGGAGAGTTAATGGACGTCAACAGGCTGAATCGGGGCGAGCAGATCGCCGGGATCGCCGGGGTCGCGCTGATCCTGATCATGTTCATCTTCGACTGGTTCAGCGTCTCCGCCGCGGGTGGGGCCGGGCCGAGCTTCGGCGGGAACGCGTGGGAGGTCTTCGACTTCATCGACATCGTCCTGTTCGTCACCGCGCTCAGCGCGATCGGGCTCGCGCTGGTCGCCGCGAGCGCGACGGAGGTCAACGCGCCGGTGGCGCTGAGCGCGGTCACCGCGGGCCTCGGCATCCTGGCGACGATCCTGGTGCTCTACCGGATCATCGATCCGCCCGACGGCGGCCTCGGCGACCTGATCGACGTCAGCACCTCGATCGGGGTCTGGCTCGGCCTCATCTGCTCGGCGGCCATCGCCTACGGCGGCTGGGCCGCGATGCAGGAGGAGGGCGCGACCTACGGCCAGGTCCGGCGGCGGACGCCACCGCCTCCGCCTCCGCCGCCCCCGCCCGCCGCCTGACGGTCGGGACATGCGGTTGTGGGAGCGGCCGCCCTCGAGCGGCCTCTCCGCTCTCAGGCGGCGGTTCGCGCGAGGCCGCCGGCGACCCGCGACGCCATCGCGATCACGGTCATCATCGGGTTGACGCCGATCGAGCTGGGGAACAGGCTCGCGTCGGCGATGTAGAGGCGCTCGTAGCCGTGCACGGAGCCGTCGGCGCCGGCCACCCCGCGCGAGGGGTCGGCGTCCATGCGGGCGGTGCCGAGTGGGTGGAAGGCCTCCAGGCGCAGGCGCCGGGGGGCCGGCGGGCGGACCTCCAGGTCGTTGATCCGCCCCCGCGGCAGGATCGGGATCCCTCCGACCTGCGGGTAGACCTCCCGGGCGCCGGCGGCGTAGAACAGCTCGGCCGCGCGCGCGATCCCGAAGGACAGCCTGGCCGCGTCCTCGTCGGTGAGCCGGTACGTGATCCGCAGCGAGCCGCCGCCGGCGAGCGCGACTCGCCCGCGCGAGCTGTCCGAGAGGTGGACGCCGGTCGAGGCGACGTGATCGTAGGAGGCGAGCCGCTCTTGATGTGGCGTCTCCGACGCCCGGCATCCAGTGGCCGCCGAAGGCCAGCGGGGTGAACGTCGCCTCGAGCAGCAGCCCGCGGTCCTTCCACTCGTCGACCGCGTAGCTCTGCATCACCCCATCCCAGCCGCGGACCGGCTCGTCGAAGCGGGCTCCGACCCAGCAGGCGGGGTGGATGCGCAGGTTGCGCCCGAGCTCTCCGCTTCGCGAGCGGATCCCGGACCGCAGCAGCAGCTCGGGCGTGCCGAAGGCGCCGCCGGCGACGATCACCGCCCGTCGGGCCCGGACCCGGTAGGAACGGCTCGACCGCGCCAGCGGGTCGGCGACGCCGCGGACGCACTCGACCCCGGTCGCGCGTTCGCCCTCCAGCACCAGGCGGCGGGCCTCGACGCCCGAGCGGACCCTGGCCCCGGCGGCGACCGCTCGCGGCAGGTAGGAGACGTGCATCGCCCGCTTGGCGTCGAGCCGGCATCCGTAGGGGCAGGAGCTGCACTCGACGCAGCGGCCCGCGTTGCGGCGCAGCGGATGGTGGGAGACGCCCATCGCCTCGGCCCCCTCGAGCAGCAGCTGGCCGTTGCGGCCCATCGTCTCGGGGTCGACCGGGGTCACCGCCAGCAGCTCCTCGGCCTGTGAGTAGTCCGGGTCGAGCTCGGTCGCCCACTCGACGCCGTGCTGGCCCCGCCAGCGCTCGAGCACCGCGCCGGGGGCGCGGAAGCAGGTGCCGGAGTTGATCACCGTCGTGCCCCCGACCGCGCGCCCGACCGGCGTCGGGATCGCCGGCATCCCCTCGGCGATCGTCAGCCCGCCGTCGCGGTAGAGCGCGCTCAGCGCCTCGAGCGGCTCGTCCGGGTAGGTGCGGCGGTCCATGTAGGGCCCGGCCTCGAGCACGAGCACGTCGAGGCCCGCTTCGGCGAGCACCGACGCTGCGACCGCGCCGCCGGCGCCCGAACCGACGATCGCGACGTCGCAGTCCTCGCCGTCGCCCGCTGGGCTCAGGTCACCGAGCGGAGCCGCGCCGTCCCCGCCGGTGGCCGCCGGCAGCCCGTTGCCCTCGACCCTGCAGGCGGCGCCCGACCCGGCGGCGCTCCGCACCCTGGGGTCGTTGGCGTAGCCGCTTCCGGTCAGCACCTTGAGGAGCAGGAGCATGTCCTGGCGCAACCCGGACGGCGACTCGTCCATTCGCCTCAGGAAGTCCTGGCGCGCCTCGAGGCCGGCGCGCGAAAAGCGCCACGGAAACGACGACCATTCGAAGATTCGCAGCACCAGGCGAACGAGCTGCACCCTGCGGGCGGGGAGTCCGGCGAGATAGCGCTGGAGCGGCGCGGCGACGTCCACACGGCCGTCGGGGCCGCCGTCGGGGCCGCGCGCGGGCGGCATGCCGTGGGCGCCGGGGGCCATCGCCTCGGCGAAGGCCCGCAGGGTCCTGATCTCGGCCGGCTCCGAGCCCCGGCGCGCGCCTTCAGGTCGGGACGGCGGGCTCCCCGACCCGGCCCGCGAGCGCGTAGAGGAACAGCGCCACGCCGACCAGGAAGCCGTCGACGAGGAAGTTGAGCAGATAGGCGAAGACGTCCTCGTCGAACAGGTAGAAGCCGAGCGCCGTCAGCGACGACGCCGCCTTGCCCGCCGCCAGCACCAGCAGGAGCGGCCGGTAGCGGACGACGTCGGTCGAGACCACCAGGCAGATCCCGTGATGACGGTCATGTAGGCGAAGCCGAGCGCGAGCCACAGCTGCTCGGTGGTCTCCGGCGCCGGGGCAAAGCTCCCAAGCGGCAGCCAATCGCCGAAGTCGTCGAGCGCCGACAGCGTCCCGTCCGGCGCGATCAGGAACAGCAGCCCGACGATCGCGAAGGTCGCCGCGAGCAACCTCAGGTTGAGCACCACGAAGCGCTCTGCCCGTTCCCCCGTCATCGAGCCGTGATCCTAATCACGCGACGGCTTTCATCGTCTTTTCAGGCTTTCACCCGGCTTTCATCGGAGTGTCATTCGGCGGGGGCAGGATCGGCTCGGTCCCAAGCAAAGGAGCTGAGCAATGAGGGTCAAGGACACATTCAGGAAGGCGGCGGTCACCGGTCTGGTCGGCGTCGCGGGGGCACTGGCGCTGGCCGGTCCGGCGTCAGCCGCCGCCGGATCACTGCCACAGGGCGGTGAGCCGGTCAACCTCAACCCGGCCGAGTTCACGACGAAGATCACCAACCCGTACTTCCCGCTGGTCCCGGGCACGCGGATGATCTACCGCGAGACGGACACGGAGGGGACGGTCCAGAGGGTCATCACCCACGTCACCAAGCGGCGCAAGCTGATCGCCAACGGGATCACGGCGCGGGTCGTGCACGATGTCGTTAAGGAGCACGGCGAGCCGGTCGAGAAGACGTTCGACTGGTACGCGCAGGACAAGGCCGGCAACGTCTGGTACCTGGGCGAGGACACCGCGGAGTACGAGAACGGCGAGATCGTCTCGACTCACGGCTCGTTCGAGGCGGGCGTCGACGGCGCCCAGCCCGGAGTGATCATGCCGGCCTCACCGCAGGTCGGGATGACGTACCGGCAGGAGTTCTATGCGGGCGAGGCCGAGGACGAGGCGAAGGTCCTGGCGCTCGACGAGCAGGCGGAGGTGCCGTTCGGTCACTTCGACAACGTGCTGATGACCAACGACCTGAACCCGCTCGAGCCGCGCCTGAGCGAGTACAAGCTCTACGCGCCGGGCGTCGGGTTCGTGCTCGAACTGACCGCCTCGGGCGCCACCGACCGAGTCGACCTGATCAAGGTGATTCGGGGAAGGTAGCCCGCGGGATCGCAGCGCCGGGCCGCGGTGGGCGCGGCCCGGCGCTGACCTAGAATCGGGCGCGTGATCGACCGCGAGCAGGTGCTCCATGTCGCGCGGCTCGCGCGGCTCGAGCTCAGCGAGGAGGAGCTGGAGAGGATGGCCGGCGAGCTGTCCGGGATCCTCGAGCACGTCGACCGGATCACGGCCCTCGACCTCGACGGCGTCGAGCCGACCTCGCACGTGGTGGAGCTCTCCAATGTGCTGCGCGCGGACGAGCCCGAACCGTGCCTGCCGCGCGAGCGAGCGCTCGAGCAGGCGCCGGACCCCGCCGACGGCGCGTTCCGGGTCCCGTCGCCCCAGGCGTGAGCGAGCTGCTCGAGCTGACGGTCGCCGAGGCGATCGCGCGCATCGACTCGGGCGAGCTCTCGGCCGAGGAGTTCTACGGCGCCTACGCGCAGGCCGCCACCGGCGACGAGCTGAACGCCTACCTCTGGCGCGCCGGAGGGAACGCAACCGCGCGGCGGACGGGCCGCTTCGCGGCGTCCCGATCGCGGTCAAGGACCTGTTCTGCACCGAGGGGATCGAGACCACTGCCGGGTCCCGGATCCTCGAGGGCTACCGGCCCCCGTACACGGCGACGGCCGTGACCCGGCTCGCCGACGCCGGCGCCCGGGTGCTCGGCAAGACGAACATGGACGAGTTCGCGATGGGCTCGTCGAACGAGAACTCCGGCTACGGCCCGGTGCTGAACCCGTGGGACCGTGGCCGGGTCCCGGGCGGCTCCTCGGGCGGATCGGCCGCCGCGGTCGCCGGCCGGCTGGCGCCGTGGGCGATCGGCACCGACACCGGTGGCTCGATCCGCCAGCCGGCGTCGCTGTGCGGGATCGTCGGGCTGAAGCCGACCTACGGGGCCATCTCCCGCTACGGGATGGTCGCCTTCGCCTCCTCGCTCGACCAGTGCGGGCCGCTCACCCGCGACGTCACCGACGCAGCGCTGGCTGCTGCGCGCGATGCAGGGCCGCGACCCCCGCGACTCCACCTCGGTCGGGATCGAGACGGGTGTCGAGCTTCCCGCGCGCGAGGACCTCGGCGGGCCTGACGCGTCGGCGTCGCGCGAGACTTCTCCCACCACGCCGAGGGGGTCGAGCCGGGCGTGGCCGAGGTGTTCGAGCGCACGCTCGGACTGATCGAGCAGGCGGGCGGGCGGATCGAGGAGATCGGCCTGCCGCACGCCGAGCACGGGATCTCGGCCTACTACGTGCTCGCACCGGCGGAGGCGTCGGCGAACCTCGCTCGCTACGACGGCGTCCGCTACGGACTCCGGGTCGACGGCGACGCCGACCTGACCACGATGTACGAGCGCACGAGGGCGGCGGGCTTCGGCGCCGAGGTCAAGCGGCGGATCATGCTCGGCACCTACGCCCTCTCGTCCGGCTACTACGACGCCTATTACGGGCGGGCGCAGAGGGTTCGCACCAAGATCGCCGAGGACTTCCGCGCTGCCTTCGAGTCGTTCGACCTGATCGCCACCCCGACCTCGCCATCGGTCGCCTTCGAGCTCGGCGAGCGCACGGCGGACCCGCTGGCGATGTACCTCTCGGACTACTTCACGGTGCCGATGTCGCTCGCCGGCATCCCGGCGATCTCGATCCCCGCCGGGCTCGCGGCGCCGCCAGCGGCGGACGCCGAGCTGCCGGTGGGCGTGCAGCTCGCCGCGCCGGCATTCGCCGAGTCGAAGCTGCTCGACGCCGCCCACGCACTCGAGCGGGCGATCGGCTTCGACGGGAGGCCCGGATGACCGAGGCCGAGGTCCGCGAGGCTGCGACGGAGGCGCTCGACGCGCTCCCGCGCTGGGTGCGCGACGAGCTCGGCGAGGTCGCGGTGATCGTCGAGGAGTCCCACCCCGACGGGATCATGGGCATCTACGACCCGGTCGGCGGCCTGAACCGGATCGTGGTCTTCCGCGACGCCAACCCGAATGCGGACGAGGTTCGCAAGACGGTCTGGCACGAGGTCGGCCACTACATCGGGATGGGCGAGGAGCAGCTCGAGGGGCTCGGGTATGCGCTGAGCTGGGAGCCGGTGATCGGGCTCGAGATCCACGTCCAGCTCTCGACGCGGACGAAGATGTTCTGCGGCTGCGAGCTCTCGTTCGGCGACGAGCCGAACATGCACACCTGCCAGGTCTGCCTCGCCCACCCGGGCGCGCTGCCGGCGCCAACGAGCGGGCGATCGCCTACGCGCTGCGGATCGCGATCGCGCTCGGCTGCGAGGTCGCCCCGCGCTCGATCTTCGCACCGCAAGAACTACTTCTATCCCGACATCCCGAAGGGCTATCAGATCAGCCAGTACGACGACCCGCTGGCGACCGGCGGCCGCCTCGGCGACGTTCGGATCCACCGGGTCCACCTCGAGGAGGACGCCGCGAAGCTGATCCACGTCGGCGAATCCGGCCGCATCCACGGTTCCGGCGCCTCGCTGGTCGACTTCAACCGCGGCGGGACCCGCTGGTCGAGATCGTCACCGAGCCCGACCTCCACGACCCGGCGCGCGGCGCGCGAGTGGCTGGCCCTGCTGCGCACGACGATCAAGCAGATCGGCGCCTCGGACGTGAACATGGAGGAGGGAAGCCTGCGCTGCGACGCCAACGTCTCGCTGCGACCCGCCGGAAGTCGGAGAGCTCGGGACCAAGACCGAGCTCAAGAACATGAACAGCTTCCGCTTCATCGAGCGCGGGGTCGCCGCCGAGGTCGAGCGCCAGACCGCGTTGCTCGACGGCGGGCGAGCGAGGTGACCCAGGAGACGCTTCACTTCGACCCGCGCAGCGGCTCGCTCGACCCCGCTGCGCTCGAAGGAGTACGCGCACGACTACCGCTACTTCCCCGAGCCGGACCTCGCCCCGCTGGCTCCGACCGAGGAGATGATCGCGAGGCGCCGCGCGGATCGCTGCCGGAGCTGCCGGCCGAGCGTCGCGAGCGCTACCTGTCCGAGCTCGGGCTGACCGAGAAGCAGGCGACGCAGCTCGCCTTCGACGCCGAGCTGGCGCGCGTACTACGAGCGCGCGCTGGCGACGCCGACGAGGCCGACGCCCGCGTGCTCGCCAACTGGGTCACCGGCGAGCTCGCCGCCGCGCCTGCGCGAGGCGGGCGACGACGGGCGAGCCCGGCCGGCTCGCGGGTCGACGCCCGAGGCGATCGCCAGGCTCGCCGCGATGGCCGCGCGCAAGGAGATCTCGACCGGCGCCGCGCCAGGTGCTCGCGACGCTCGTCGCGGAGGGCGGGCGACCCGGCCGAGATCGCCGAGCGCGAGGGCCTCGGCCGAGATCGAGGACGAGGGCGAGCTGGAGGCGATCGTCGAGCGCGCGCTCGAGGCCGAGCCCGAGGCGCGGCCGAGAGGTCAGCGACGGCAACATGAAGGCGGTCGGCCCGCTGGTCGGCTTCGTCATGCGCGAGACCAAGGGCCGCGCCGACGGCGGCGAGGTGACGCGGCATGATCCGCGAGAAGCTGGGCTGGTCGCCTGACATCGGGCCATGGCCTGGAACGTCGTCATCGCCGGGGCGGCTTCGCCGGGGCGGCCGCGGCCCGGCGGCTCGAGCGGCTGCTGCCGAAGCAGTCGGCGCGGCCTGGTCCTGGTCAACGACGTCAACTTCCTGCTCTACACGCCGTTCCTGCCGGAGGCGGCGGCGGGCACGCTGGAGCCGCGCCACGTCGTCACGCCGCTGCGCGACATCCTCAAGCGCACGAACCTGCGCCTCGGCGCGATCACCGGCCACGACCCGGCGTCGCGCACGGTCGAGCTGCATACCCACGAGGGCGGGCGGAGCGAGCGCGCTACGACCAGCTCCTGCTCGCCCTGGGCTCGGTCTCGCGCTGCTGCCGGTTCCGGGGCTCGACCGGCACGCGATCGGCTTCAAGAGCCTGGCCGACGCGATCTGGCTGCGAAACCACGTGGTCGAGACGCTCGAGCATGCCAACGCCACCGACGATCCGGCGCGCCGCGACGAGCTGCTCACCTACGTCTTCGTCGGCGGCGGCTACGCCGGCCTCGAGGCGCTCGCCGAGCTCCAGGACTTCGCCGCCGACGCGATGGATCCGCTACCCGCGAGCTCGCCTGCACGGGATGCGCTGGATCCTGGTCGAGGCCGCTGACCGGGTGCTGCCCGAGATCGATCCCGAGCTCGCCGACTACGCGCTGCGCGAGCTGCGCGGGCGCGGGATCGACATCCGCCTCGGCACCCGCCTGGAGGCGGTCACGGCACGACTCGCTCAGTCTCTCGACCGGCGAGACGATCCCGACGAGGACGGTGGTCTGGACCGCCGGGGTGGCGCCCCACCCCAGCCTGAAGAGGCTGTCGGTGCCCCTCGACGACGAACGGCCGCGTCCGTCGACGATCACGCTGCGGGTCGCGGGATGCACTCGGTCTGGGCGATCGGCGACTGCGCCGCGGTCCCGACCCCGGCCGGTGGCGAGGCTCCATGCCCGCCGACCGCCCAGCACGCGGTCCGCCAGGGCCCGGTCGCCGCCCACAACATCGCCGCCGAGCTGGGCATCGGCAGCCGCCGCGCGTTCACCTACCAGGCCAGCGCCGCGTTCGTCAACCTCGGCCGCCACAAGGCCGTCGGCCACCTCGGGCCGCAGACCGTTCAGCGGCTTCGTCGCCTGGTGGCTGGCGCGCACCTACCACATGAGCCAGATCCCGGGCCTGGCGCGCAAGGTCCGCGCCGTGGTCGACTGGACCGTCGGCCTGCCGTTTCGCCGCGACATCTCCGAGGTGGGCTCGATCGGCCACCCGCGCCCGCTGCGCGAGCGAGGCCTACGAGCGCGGCGGCTCCCACCGCCCGCTGGACTAGGGGATGGCCGGCGGTACGTCTGATCGCTGATCAGCTTCGGGCTCGCCACCGGGATCATCGGTCGCGCCAAGGGCAGCTCGTTCGCGATCTGGTTCATTGGTCGGGGCGCGTGCTGCCGCTGTTCGGCCTGATCGCGGTGATCCTCTATCGCTCGGAGCGCCGAGCCCGAGCGCCGATGCCCGCGCTGCGGCGCGGTCCACAAGCTCTACGTCCAGGTCTGCAACGTCTGCGGGCTCGACCTGGACCTGCCCGCGCTCGACGACGTCCGGCCGCGGGCGCGGCGCACCGTCTAACGCAGCCAGGTGCGGACGATCGCGTTGGCGAAGCCCATCCCGTAGCGGACGACGGCCGGCTTCTTCGAGTGGCCCGAGAGGCGGCTGACGACGGTCACCGGGACCTCCTTGGCCGGGATCCCGCGCTTGATCGCCTCGATCATGAACTCCGAGGTGTGGAACTGCTCCTGGCGCAGGACGAGGCTGGGGAGGACGTCGGCGCGCACCGCCCGGTAGCCGTTCGAGCAGTCGCTGACCTTGGTCCGGGTGATCAGCGACACGACCTGGTTGAAGAAGACGATTCCCGCCTCGCGCGCGGGATGGTTCTGCTCGGCCGCGCCGAGCACCCGCGAGCCGTGCGCCATCGCCACCTCGCCGTCGAGCACCGGCTCGACCAGGCGCTCCATCTCCGCGGGCAGGTGCTGGCCGTCGGCGTCGAGGGTGACCACGATCGTCGCGCCGGAGTCGGCGAGCAGCCGGTAGCCGGTGCGCAGCGCCGCGCCGCCGCCGCGGTTGATCACGTGGCGGGCGACGATCGCCGCCGTGCGCCTCGGCGACCTCCTCGGTGCCGTCGCGCGAGCCGTCGTCGACGACCAGCACCGCGGTCTCGATCGCCGCAGACCTCGGCCGGGATCCGGTCGAGCACCTGGCCGATGTTGTCGGCCTCGTTGTAGGCGGGGACGAGGACGCCGATCCGGTCCTGGAAGCGCTCCGGGATGCCCGGCGCCTGAACTGCTCCCAGGCGAGCCCCTCGAGCACGGCCGAGAGCTCGCGCGGTGATCCGCGAGCCCTGGCTGAGCGCCCTCAGCACGAGCAGGAACAGGATCAGGATCGCGAAGATCGCGACGCCGACGATCCGGGTGCCGTTCTCGCGCTCGAACGAGAACGCCGAGAGGATCGCGTCCGGGATCTCGGTGCCGGCGACGATCGCCAGCCCGAGCGCGACCAGCAGCAGGATCAGGACGTCGGCGTTTCGCAGCTGCGCCGGCGCGCGATCGCGTAACGCGGCGATCGCCACCGCCAGCACCAGCCCGGCGGCGCGGATCGCGGTCAGCTCGGGTGGCAGCAGGTCGGCGAGCAGGGCATCGGCCAGGATAGGGCGACGATGAAGCTGACATTCTGCTACCCTCGCGCGCCTCTTATGCGGATCCTGATCCTGGGTGGCGACGGGTACCTGGGATGGCCGACCGCGATGCGCTTCTCGCGCGCGGGCACGAGGTCTCGGTCGTCGACAACTTCTCCCGCCGCCGCTGGCACACCGAGCACTCGACCGACTCGCTGACCCCGATCGCTCGCTCGACGACCGCATCGAGGCCTGGCGCGAGGTCTCCGGGAACGAGATCCGACGCCTTCGTCGGCTCGATCGAGGACTGCGAGCTTCCTCGACGCGGTGATCGCCGAGACGCTGCCCGGAGGCGATCGTCCACTACGGCGAGCAGCCGTCGGCGCCGTACTCGATGAAGTCGCGCGAGACGGCGGTCGAGACCCAGTACACGAACGTGATCGGCACCCTGAACCTGCTGTTCGCGATCCGCGACCGGGTGCCCGACTGCCACCTGGTCAAGCTCGGGACGATGGGCGAGTACGGGACCCCGAACATCGACATCGAGGAGGGGTTCATCGAGATCGAGCACAAGGGGCGCAAGGACACGCTGCCGTTCCCGAAGCTGCCCGGCTCGCTCTACCACCTCTCCAAGGTCCACGACTCGCACAACATCCACTTCGCCTGCCGGATCTGGGGCCTGCGCGCGACCGACCTCAACCAGGGCGTCGTCTACGGGATCGAGACCGACGAGTCGGCCGCCGACGAGCGCCTGGTCACCCGCTTCGACTACGACGAGTACTTCGGCACCGTGCTCAACCGCTTCTGCGTCCAGGCGGTGATCGGCCACCCGCTGACCGTCTACGGCGAGGGCGGCCAGACGCGCGGCTTCCTCAACATCCGCGACACGCTGCAGTGCGTCGAGCTCGCGGTCGCCAACCCGGCCGACGCTGGGCGAGTTCCGCGTCTTCAACCAGTTCACCGAGCAGTTCTCGGTCGCCGAGCTTGCCGAGCTGGTCAAGCGCAGCGCCGCGGAGCTCGGCACTCGAGGTCGAGATCCAGCGCTTTCCCGAACCCGCGGGTCGAGGCCGAGCAGCACTACTACAACGCCACCAACACCAAGCTGCTCGACCTCGGCCTCGAGCCGCACCACCTCGGCGAGGAGCTGGTGCGCTCGATGCTCGGGATGATCGAGCGCTACCGCGACCGGGTGATCGAGCGCGCGATCCTGCCTCGGACCCGCTGGAAGCCGGGCGAGCTCGATGGCCACGTGCCCGCGCCGAGCCTGCCGAATGAGGCCTTGCGAGTCAGCCGCGAACGGCGGAGCCGGCTCGCGCCGCGCGGCGCAGCGCGCCGAGCGCCGCGGGGCGATCCTCGAGGCGACCGATCCGACATCGCTCACCGAGCGAGGGGCTCGGGGCGGTCACCCACCGCGCCGTCGCGAAGGAGGCCGGACGTGCCCCTCGCCGCGACCACCTACTACTTCAGCTCCAAGGACGAGCTGATCGGCGAGGCGCTCGCGATCCTGGTCGCCGACGAGATCGAGCGGCTCGACCGAGCCCGCTGCCACGGCTCGGGGACGAGCATCGCGCTCGCCCGAGGCGACCGCGGCCGCCGCGGTCGCCGAGGTGCTGTTTCCCGACGCCTGACGGCGGTCGGCAGGCCCTGCTGGCCAAGCTTCGAGCTCTATCTCGAGGCGGCCCGGCAGGCCCGGCCTGCGCGCGGCCGCGGCCCAGCTGCGCAGCGGCGTTCACGAGCTCGGCGCGCGCGGTCGCTGGAGCTCGCCGGCGTCGCCCGACCCCGAGCGCCGGGCGCCGTCTCCTCGTCGCCGGCCGCTCGACGGGATCCTCTGCACGCCCTCTCCGAAGGCGTCGACTCGCGGACGCCGCCGAGCGCGATCGCGACCAGCTGGCTCGAGCAGCTGTTCGCGCTCGTTCTTCGACGCCTGAACCCCGTCATCACGCTCAGCGCTAGACCGGCCGCTACCATCCATCCCCCATGCGCGCCGCCGACGCACTATTCGAGGCCCTCGAGGCCGAGGGGGTCGAGCACGTCTTCGGGATCCCCGGCGGCGCCAACCTGCCGACCTACGACGCCCTCTACGACGCCGAGTTCGACGCACATCCAGGCCCGCCACGAGCAGGGCGCCGGCCACGCCGCCGAGGGCTACGCCAAGGCCTCGGGCCGGCGTCGGCGTCGCGTTCGCCACCTCCGGGCCCGGCGCGACCAACCTGGTCACCGCCGATCGCCGACGCCGATCATGGACTCGGTGCCGACCGTGTTCATCACCGGCCAGGTCCGCACCGACCTGATCGGCACCGACGGCTTCCAGGAGGCCGACGTCACCGGGATCACGCTGCCGGTCGTCAAGCACTCGTTCCTGGTCACCGACCCGCGCCACATCCCCGAGTACATCCACAGCGCCTTCCACATCGCCTCGACCGGCCGCCCGGGCCCGGTGCTGGTCGACATCCCGCAGGACCTCTCGCGCGCCGACATCGACTACGACGCCGGCCGAGGGCACCCCGAACCTGCCCGGCTACAAGCCGACCGACCGAGGGCAACATCAAGCAGATCCGGATCGCGGCCAAGGCGCTGGCGAACGCGAAGCCGGCCGGTGATCTACGCGCGGCGGCGGGATCGTCAACGCCAACGCCTCGGAGGAGCTTCCGCGAGTTCTGCCTCTCCGACAGCTCCCGGTGACGCTGACGGTGATGGGCCTCGGCGCGTTCCCGGCGCCGCACGAGCAGTGGCTCGGGATGCTCGGCATGCACGGCACCCGCACGGCCAACTACGCGATGGACGAGGCCGACCTGATCGTCGCCGTCGGCGCCCGCTTCGACGACCGGATCACCGGCAAGCTGTCGCGAGTTCGCGCCGCGGGCGAAGTTCGTCCACATCGACGTCGACCCGGCCGAGATCTCGAAGAACGTCCCCGCCCACATCCCGATCGTCGGCGACGCCAACGACGTGCTGCCGAAGCTCACCCGCGAGTACCGCGCGCTGCAGCCGGACTCCTCGCGCCTCGACGACTGGTGGAAGCAGATCCGCGAGTGGCAGTCGGAGCTACCCGCTGCGCTACGAGGACTCGCGCGACTCCGAGATCAAGCCGCAGTTCATGGTCGAGGCGATGTACGAGGCGACCGGGGGCGACGCGATCATCACCTCCGACGTCGGCCAGCACCAGATGTGGGCGGCGCAGTACTACCACTTCTCCGAGCCCGCGCCGTTGGCTCAACTCGGGCGGCCTGGGGACGATGGGCTTCGGGCTGCCGGCGGCCATCGGCGCCAAGGTCGCGCTGCCCGACGAGACCGTCGTCTGCCTCGCCGGCGACGGCAGCCTGGTGATGGTCTGCCAGGAGTTCGCCACCGCCGCCCACCACGACATCCCGGTCAAGGTCTTCCTGATGAACAACGGCCACTTCGGCATGGTCCGCCAGTGGCAGGAGCTGTTCTGGGACGAGCGCTACCAGTCGGTCGAGATGGGGTCGAGCCCCGACTGGCCGAAGCTCGCCGAGGCGTTCGGCTGGACCGGGATGCGAGTGCACCGACAAGTCCGAGCTGCGCGACGCGATGCAGCACGGCGCTCGACACCGACGGCCCGGTGCTGCTCGACGTCCACGTGACCAAGGACGAGAACTGCTACCCGATGATCCCCGCCGGCGCCGCCGCGCGGGACATGGTGGGATGAGCGTCTGATGGGCGAGCCCGGCACACAGGAGGTCGTCCGCCTCGAGGACCTCGAGGCCTCGCGCCAGCTCACCGGCCGCAAGCACATCCTCTCGCTGCTGGTCGAGAACCGGCCCGGCGTCCTCGCCCGGATCGCCGGCCTGTTCAGCCGCCGCGGGTTCAACATCGACACCCTCGCCGTCGGCCCGACCGAGGACCCCGACATCTCGCGGATCACGCTGACGCTCGACGGCGCCGTGCACCCGATCGACCAGGTGACCAAGCAGCTCCACAAGCTCGTCAACGTGATCAAGATCCGCGACATGGAGCCGGATGAGACCATCGCCCGGGAGATGGCCCTCTTCCGGGTCAACGCCTCGGTCGAGAGCCGCGCCGAGATCATGCAGTTCGCCGAGATCTTCGGCGCCAGATCGTCGACGTCTCGCGCCGCACCCTGACGATCGAGGTCACCGGCACCCAGGACAAGATCGACGCCTTCGAGCGCATGGTCCGCCCGCACGGCCTGATCGAGATGGCCCGCACGGGCGAGGTCGCGATCACTCGATCGCGGCCCGAGGCCTGAGCCGCGTCACAGTTGGGGGCGCGCGGTCGGCCTACTCTGCGTCGGTCGACCCAGCCTCGACCTGGCGAGCGGGCGAGCCGATCGTCTCGGCGTTCGAGACCTGCGCCGGTCCGCGGCGAGCGACGCCGTCTGGTCAGCGTCACGGCGCCGGTCGAGGTCGCCGATCCGGTGGCCGTGGTGTTCGCCTCGCGGCTGGCGGCGCGACCGCTGGTTCGCTGGGAGGAGCCCGATCGCGAGGCTTCGCCCTCGCCGGGCTCGGATCGGCGGACGAGGCGGTCTCGCGCGGGCCGCGGCGCTTCGAGGACGTGCTCGGCGAGTGCGCGCGAGCTGATCCGGGAGCGGATCGCCGACGAGCCCGCCGAACTGCCCGCCGGCGCCGGACCGGTCTGGACCGGCGGCTTCGCCTTCGCCGCCGATGGCGGCCGGAGCCCGCACTGGTCCTCGTTCCCGCCGGCGTCTGATGGCCCTGCCCGAGCTCGCGCTCGTCCGCGGCGCCGGCGGACCCTGGCTGACGCTGGCGGCCTTCGCAGACTCCGCTGATGCCACGAGGATCGCTCGCGCATGCGGCGACGCCTCGCCTCGCTGACCGAGCGCGGCGCTGCCGCTGCTCGACCCCCACCCGACCGGCGCCGCGCGGATCTCGTCGGTCGCGCCGCCGCGCACGTTACGAGGAAGCGGTGGCATCAGCGGTCGCGCGGATCGGCGAGCGGGAGTTCGAGAAGGTCGTTCTCGCGCGCGAGGTCACGGTCGAGGCACCATCCGCTCACAACCCGGCGGCGTTGTTCGGCGCCCTTCGCGAGCTCTTCCCGTCCTGCTTTTGCTTCTGCGTCGGTTCGCCCGAGGGCGCCTTCCTCGGGGCGAGCCCGGAGCTGCTCGTCCGCCGCCGCGGCGCCGGCGCTTCCTCGGTTGCGCTGGCCGGCTCGACCAGGCGAAGCGCCGATCCGGCAGTCGACGATCATCTCGGTGAGCAGCTCCTGCGCAGCGCAAAGGACCGCGCCGAGCACGAGATCGTCGCCCGGCGAATCGAGCGGACGCTCCGCCCGTACTCGGTCTGGGTGGAGACGGCGGCCGAGGCCGAGGTGATCAAGGTCGCCAACATCCAGCACCTGGCGACGCCGGTCCGCGCCCAGCTCGCCGATTCGATGGCGGCGATCGAGCTCGCCGGAGCATCTGCACCCGACCCCGGCCGTCGGCGGGGAGCCGCGACCGGCGGCGCTCGCCGCGATTCCGGAGCTGGAGCGCATGGATCGCGGCTGGTACGCCGGGCCGGTGGGGTGGATGGACGTGGCGGAGGACGGGGACTTCTGCGTCGCGCTGCGCTCGGCTCTCCTGCGCGATCGCACCGCGCACCTTTACGCCGGCGGGGGGATCGTTGCCGACTCCGATCCCGCTGCAGAGCTGGCCGAGACCGAGGTCAAGCTCGAGGCGCTGCTGCCGCTGCTCTCCGGCTGAGTTGCGCCCACCCATCAGGCCTCTAGGCGAGCGAGGACTCGACTGCGCGCACGGCCGCCTCGGTCAGGGCGCGGTGCAGGGCGACGTTCTCGGCCCGGTCGACACTGACCTCGATCAGGCTGGTCCCGGCGGCGAGGGCGTCGGGAAGCTCGGAGAGACCCTCGAGCCGCCGATACGCGATGCCGAACAGGGCCGCGGCCCGCTCACATTCGATCGCTCGCGGGGTGCCGAGCAGCGCCTCGAACTCGTCGCGGTCGAGCTGGTCGGCCTGCGGCAGGAACTCGAAGATCGCGCCGCCGTCGTTGTTGATCACCACGATCCGCACCGGCGTCTCGAGACCGGCGAGCGACGCCAGCGCGCCGAGGTCGTGGAGCAGCCCGAGGTCGCCGGTGACGATCACGGCGGGGCGCCCGCTGGCGTGCGCCGCCCCGATTCCGGAGGAGATCAGGCCGTCGATCCCGTTGGCGCCGCGATTGGCGAGGAAGACGACGTCGGCGTCGCCGACCGGCAGGAAGGCCTCCTGGTCGCGGATCGGCATGCTCGACGCGGTGTAGACGAGCTCCCCGTCGCGGTAGGCGCCTGCGAGCGCCCGCTGAAGCCCCGGTTCGCTCGGCGAGTCGAGGCGCTCCAGCTCGCCCGCGATCGCGCGCTCGGCAGCGGCACCCGCGTCCAGCCAGGACCGCGACCACGATCGATCAGCACGACGGTCGCCGAGTCGTTCGGCGAGCGCCAGACACAGCGGCTCGACGTGGGCTCGCACGATCGCCCCGGCGATCCGGGTCGGCTCGTTCCAGCCGTGGAGCGGGTCGATCACCAGCTGGGCGCCGTCCTCGAGCGACCCCAGCCACTGGCGCAGCGGCTTGCAGGTGGGAAGCTCGCCGAAGCGCAGCACCAGCTCGGGCTCGAGCTCCGCGGGCCTGACGCGGGCGACCGGCTCGTAGGCGGCCACCACCAGACCGCGGTCGTGCCGCCCGAAGCGAAGCTGGGAGGTGGGCTCGGCGACGATCGGATAGCCGGCGGCGTCGGCGAGCGAGGCGATCGCCTCGGCGGCCCCGGGCACCGCCATGCGCCCGGCGACGATCAGCCCACGCGGGGCGGCGCGCACGCGCTCGAAGAGCGCCTCGATCAGCGGCTCCGCCGGCAGCGGCGGCGCCGGGGGCACGGTCGTCAACGGCCGTCCGCCGTCGCGGCCGTGGACGGCGAGCGCCGAGCTCGCGGTGACATCCCCGTCTCGCGGCTCGGGGCCGAGCGGGTCGCGCCAGGGAACGTTCAGGTGAACCGGGCCGGGGCGCGGGTCGCCGCGCCGCGGTCCAAAACCCTCGGCAGGCGGCCGAGCGGAAGTGCAGCAGGCCTTCGTCGTCGGCGTCGTGGCTGCCGACCTCGCAGAACCAGCGCACCGCCGACCCGTAGAGCTTCAGCTGGTCGATCGTCTGGCCGGCGCCGATCCCGCGCAGCTCCGGTGGCCGGTCGGCGGTGAGCGCGATCAGCGGCACGGCGGATTCGTCCGCCTCGCAGATCGCCGGGTGGAGGTTGGCCGCGGCGGTGCCCGAAGTGCACAGCGCCGCGACGGGCGTCCGCGTCGCCTGGGCGGCCCCGAGGGCGAAGAACCCGGCGGAGCGCTCGTCGACGATCACGCTGACGTCGATCCGGGGCTCGCGCCAGAGCGCGAGCGCAAGCGGCGTCGAGCGCGAGCCGGGGGAGAGGACCGCGTGGCGAAGCCCGCACCGGGCCAGCTCGTCGACCATTGCCGTGGCGAGCGCGGTGTTGCGGTTGGTCGCGTCCACGCCGCGTAACGCTAGTCCGCTAGATCCGGTGGGCGGCGAGCGCCTCGTCGTCGATCCGGACCCCGAGCCCGGGCCCCGGCGCCAGATGGAGCTCGCCGTCGTGAAGCTCGCACTCGGCGCTGGCGATGGTGCTCTCGAACAGCTCCCGCGTGGCCAGCCCGTGGGCGAGCCCGGCGGCCGGGCCCTCGAACGGCAGCGCCTGGGCCGCGTGGGCCGCGGCCGCGATCCCGAGCGGCCCGTCGAGGGCGCTCGAGAGGTAGATCGGCAGCTCGCCCGCGATCCCGTTCGCCTCGCCGAGGCCGCCGACCTTGGCCAGCTTCACGGTCGCGAGCTCGCATTCGCGCGCCGAAGCCGCGCGGCGAGCGTCCTTGACGGTGCTGACCGTCTCGTCGGCGGCGATCGGGATCTGAGACGACCGCGTCAGCTCGGCCATCCCCCTGCGATCCGCGACCGGCTGCTCGGCGAGCTCGACCCCCAGGGGCTCGATCATCCGCAGCACGCCGAGCGCCTCCTCGACGCTCCAGGCGCCGTTGGCGTCCACGCGGATCCGGCCCTCGGGCCCGACTGCCTCGCGCACCGCGCGCACCTGGGCGACGTCTTCGCCGGTCCCGAGCTTGAGCTTGAAGGTGCGAAAGCCGCGTCGGGCCCAGCGGTCGGCCTCGGCGCCCACCTCGTCGGGAGGGCCGGCGACCAGGGTCGCGTTGCAGCGCACAGGCGTCGGGCGCTCGACCCCGAGCAGGTCGTGCACGGGCCGCCCGGAAGCCTTGCCGGCGAGGTCGAGGACCGCCATTTCGATCGCCGCCTTCGCCGCGCTGGGCAGGCGGCGCCCGGCCGCGGCGTGGACGAAGGCATCGACCGCGGCCATCAAGGGCTCCTCGCCGGCGAAGTCGCTGAGGTCGGCGCGAGCGAGCCGCCGGGTGCCCTTCAGGAGGCCCCTGTACACGGACCGCATGTCACCCCCTCGAAGGGTCAGCGGAACCGCCTCCCCGAGCCCCTCCAGCCCCTCGTCGGTGCGCAGTCGCAGGAGGTACATCTCCCGGCGCTCGAGGGTGCCGCGGGCGGTGACGTAGGGGCGAGCGAACGGAAGCGCGAACGCCGTCAGCTCGACGTCCGTGACCTTCACGCGGCAACCAGCAGACCGGCGCTGAGCAGGACGCTGAAAGCCGCCAGCACCGCACCGGTGCCCGCCAGGGCCGCGTTCAGCGATGGACCGTCGGTGCGTTCGGCGACGGCGAGAAGCGGCCTCAGCGCGAGCGGCGCGGCGAGCAACGCGAGCAGGGCCCAGGCGGGGCCGTCGGCGATCAGGAGGCTGATCGGCAACAGGAGGAACGCGCCGGCGAGGAGGGAGGCGTACAGCCTCCGCGTGCGCTCGCGCCCGAGGCGCACGGCCAGCGTCCGCTTGCTCGCCCGGCGGTCGGTGTCGATGTCGCGGATGTTGTTGACGACCAGGATCGCGGTCGACAGGAAGCCGACCGAGATCGAGAGGCAGAACGGCAGCCAATCGAGCTCCTCGAGCTGGACGTAGTAGGAGCCGTTGACGGCCACCAGCCCGAAGAACAGGAACACGAACAGCTCGCCGAGGCCGGCGTAGCCGTACGGGCGGGGCCCGCCGGTGTAGAGGACGCCGGCGGCGATCGAGGCGGCACCGACGGCGATGATCACCCAGCCGGCCACCGTCGCCAGGTAGATCCCGGCGGCGACCGCGACGCCGAACGCGATCCAGGTGGCGTACAGCACCCGCCGCGGAGCGACCAGCCCGGCTGACGTGACCCGGACCGGTCCGAGCCGGTCCTCGGTGTCTGCGCCGCGCTTGGCGTCGGAGTAGTCGTTGGCGAGGTTGGTGCCGATCTGGATGAAGATCGAGCCGATCAGGGCCGCGACGAAGGCGCCCCAGCGGATGTCGTCGACGGCCTCTACCGCCGCCGCCGTGCCCACCAGCACCGGGGCGATCGCCGCGGGCAGCGTCCGCGGCCGCGCGGCCATCAGCCAGATGCGCGGATTCAAGGCCGCTTGGGGAACTTCGAGAAGTCGGGCGGGCGACCCTCCCGGTAGGAGTTGCGCCCCTCCTGGCCCTCCTCGGTCATGTAGAAGAGCAGGGTCGCGTCGTGAGAGAGCTGCTGCAGGCCGGTGATGCCGTCCTCGGCGGCGTTGAAGCTCGCCTTCAGCAGCCGCAGCGACAGCGGCGAGAGCGCGGTCATCTCGCGACACCAGGCGACGGACTCCCGCTCGAGCTCGTCCACGGCGACGACCGCGTTGACGAGGCCCATCTCGAGCGCCTCGGAGGCGTCGTACAGGCGGGCGAGGAACCAGATCTCCTTCGCCTTGCGCACCCCGACCGCTCGCGCCAGGAGGCCGGCCCCGAAGCCGCCGTCGAAGCTTCCCACCCTCGGCCCGGTCTGGCCGAAGACCGCGTTCTCGGCGGCGATCGAGAGGTCGCAGACCAGGTGCAGGATCTGCCCGCCGCCGACCGCGTAGCCCGCGACCGCGGCGAGGACCGGCTTCGGGCAGCCGCCGGATCTGGACGTGGAGGTCGCCGACGTCCAGGCGGCCCACGCCCTGCTGCGCGACCTCGTCGTCGCCGATGTAGCCGTCGTCGCCGCGGATCCGCTGGTCGCCGCCGGAGCAAAACGCGTCGGTGCCGGCTCCGGTGAAGATGATCGCGCCGACCTCGGTGTCGTCGCGGGCACGCGTGAACGCGTCGCGCAACTCGCCCAGGGTCTGGGGCCTGAACGCGTTCCGGACCTCCGGCCGGTCGATCGTGATCCGCGCGATCGCCTCCGAGCGCTCGTAGCGGATGTCGTCGTACTCGGCCGCCTGGCGCCATTCGACAGGCGCGTAGAGCTCCTCGATCGGGGGTGCGTCCTTGTGACGGCGGGGCAGTTCTGCGTCCTCCTCTCATACCAGCCGCCTCAACGGCGGCGGACCTCCGCTTCGCCCTCCGGGCTCCGCGATCACCGGCGGATCGCTGGCCGTGGCGGGCCGCAACAATGCCACACATGCGGCTCGACAACTGGCTCGCGCAGCGCGCCCAGACCTGCCCCGACCGCTGCGCGGTGATCGCCGACGGCTTCGAGCTCACCTACGCGGAGCTCGAGCGCGAGGCGACCGCCGCCGCGCGCCGGTTGGCGGCCCGCGGGGCGCGCCGTGGCGCCACCGTCGCCCTGCGCCTCGACCCGGGGCTCGAGTACGTGGTCCTGCTGCACGCGCTGATGAAGCTCGGCTCGGTGGCCTATCCGGTCAACACTCGCCTCACCGCGGCCGAAATCGACGCCGAGCTCGCCCGGGCCGAGCCCGCGCTGACCGTCGGCGCCGGCTCGGACCTCACCCTGACCGAGGCGGACCTGCCGCTGCTCGGCGAGCACGACCTCGACGCGGTCTGCTGCCGGATCCTGACCAGCGGCACCTCGGCGGGCCCGCGCCCGATCGAGCTCACCTACGGGAACCATCTCTGGAGCGCGGTCGGGTCTGCGTTCAACCTCGGCGTCGAGCCCACCGACCGCTGGCTCTGCTGTCTGCCGCTCTTCCATGTCGGTGGCCTGTCGATCGTCATGCGCTCCGTGATCTACGGCACCGCGGTCGTCGTCCACGACGGCTTCGACGTCGACCGGTTCGCCGCCTCCCTCGAGGGCGACGGGGTGACCTTGGTGTCGCTGGTCGACCACCCAGCTCGTGCGCCTGCTGGAGGCGGGCGTTGACCTGCTGCCGCTGCGGGCTGTGCTGGTGGGGGGCGGTCCGGTGCCGGAGGAGGTGATCGCGGAGGCGCTCGGGCGCGGCTTTCCGGTGGTGCAGACGTACGGGCTCACCGAGACGGCCTCGCAGGTGACGACGCTCACGCCGGCCGACGCGCGCCGCAAGCTCGGCTCCTCGGGACGTTCGCTGCTCACCACCCATTTGAGGATCGGTGCCGATGGGGAGATCCTCGTCCAGGGGCCCACGGTCGCGCCCGGCTACGCCGACGAGGCCGGCTGGCTGCACACCGGCGACCTCGGGCGCATCGATGAGGACGGCTTTCTCTACGTAACCGACCGGCTCGGCGACGTGATCGTCACCGGCGGCGAGAACGTCGCCCCGGCAGAGATCGAGGAGGTCCTGCTGCGCCACCCCGCGGTCGCCGACGCCGCGGCCGTGGGCCGCGCAGACAGCGAGTGGCAGGAGGCCGTGACGGCGGTGGTCGTGCTCCGTAACGGCGCCGACGCGAGCGCCGACGACCTGCGGCGCCACTGCCAGGCCGAGCTGGCCGGCTTCAAGGTCCCGAAGCGATTCGAGTTCGCGTCCGATCTTCCGCGGACTGCGTCCGGAAAGCTGATGAGAAGGGAGCTGCGATGACGAGGGAAGAGGTGGATCGGTGGCTGGCGGAGTACGTCGCCGCCTGGAAGAGCTACGACCCGGAGGCAATCGGGGCGCTGTTCTCAGAAGACGTCGCGTATCGGTACCACCCGTATGACACCCCGGTGCGGGGACGGGAGGCGATCGTCGAGGCCTGGCTCGGCGAGGGGGAGCATCCCGACGCCTCCGAGCGTGACGAGGAGGGGACCTACGAGGCCTCCTACCAAGCCGTGGCCGTCGACGGTGAGGTGGCGGTCGCCACCGGCGCGAGCCTCTACTCCGAGGAGCCGGGCGGGCCGGTCGTGCAGGCGTGGGACAACTGTTTCGTGATGCGGTTTGACTCCGAGGGCCGCTGCCGCGAGTTCACCGAATGGTTCGCCGAGCGACCGAGTCCCTAGCATGCCGCGCCATGCCTGAAGAGCGAATCCTCTACGACGCCGACGCGAACCCCGACGCCCTGAAGGGCAAGAAGATCGCGATCCTCGGCTACGGGTCGCAGGGCCATGCCCATGCGCTGAACCTCCGCGACTCGGGCTACGACGTGGTCGTCGGCCTGCGGCCGGACTCGTCGAGCCGAGCCGCCGCCGAGCAGGCCGGGCTCGAGGTCCTCGACACCGCCGACGCCGCCAGCGCCGGGGACATCGTGATGATCCTGCTGCCCGACGAAAAGCAGGGCGAGATCTGGAGCGCCGAGATCGCCGACGGGATCGCCGACGGGAACCTGCTGCTCTTCGGTCACGGCTTCTCGGTCCACTTCGGTGAGGTCGAGCCTCCGCCGGGCGTCGACGTCGGGATGATCGCCCCCAAGGGGCCGGGTCACCTGGTCCGGCGCCAGTACGAGGAGGGCAAGGGGGTTCCCTGCCTGATCGCCGTCCACGAGGACGCCACCGGAAGTGCGGCCGAGCTGGTCCTCGCCTACGCGAGCGGGATCGGCGGCGGGCGCGCCGGGATCATCGAGACCACCTTCAAGGACGAGTGCGAGACGGACCTGTTCGGCGAGCAGTCGGTGCTCTGCGGCGGCGCCACCGAACTGGTCCGCGCCGGGTTCGAGACCCTGGTCGAGGCGGGCTATGACCCGAGGCTCGCGTACTTCGAGACCCTGCACGAGCTGAAGCTGATCGTCGACCTGATGTACGAGAAGGGGATCCAGGGGATGCGCTACTCGATCTCGAACACGGCCGAGTACGGAGACATGACCCGTGGCCCGAGGGTGATCGGCCCGGAGGTCCGCGAGGCGATGAAGCAGGTGCTCGCCGACATCCAGTCGGGCGAGTTCGCGAAGGAGTGGATCGCCGAGAACCGCGCCGGGGCGGAGAACTTCCAGCGCCTTCGCGACGAGGCGGCCGGACACCGGATCGAGTCGGTCGGCAAGGACCTGCGCTCGATGATGCCCTGGATCGACCAGGAGTTCTAGGCGCCGCGCGCCTGATGGCGACCGATGGCTCGGCTACCTTGCGAGCCATGGAAGCCTCACCACCGACCCAACCCCCGCCCAGCGACTACCCGGTCACGTTCGCGGTTGATTACCCCGACCGTGAACTGGATCGGCTGACGACCTTCTTCCGGATCTTCACGGCGATCCCGATCTTGATCGTCGCCGCGGCGATCGCCGGGTTCTCGCTCGACTACCAGGGCGCCGCGGACACCACGACGACGATCGCCGTCAGCGGCGTCGGGATCCTGTTCCTGCCGACCCTGTTGCTGATCCTGTTTCGGGAGAAGTACCCGCGCTGGTGGTACGACTGGAACCTCAACCTGCAGCGGTTCTCGAACCGCATCGGCGTCTACCTGGCGCTGATGGATGACCGCTATCCGTCAACCGACGAGGAGCAGGCGGTCCACCTCGACTACCCGCACCCCGATCCGGCGACGGACCTCGGTCGCGGCATGCCGCTGGTCAAGTGGTTCCTGGCGATCCCGCACTACGTCGTCCTCTTCTTCCTCTCGATCGGGGCGTTCTTCGCGGTGGTCTTCGCGTGGTTCGCGATCCTGTTCACCGGCCGCTATCCGCAGGGCCTGTTCGACTACGTCGAGGGCGTGATCCGCTGGCACAACCGCGTCATCGGCTATGCGTTCACGCTGGTCACCGACCGGTATCCACCCTTCCGGCTGGGTCCCTAGGACGTACACCGAGTAGGTTCGGACAAGTCGGGTCCGGCGCGCGTGAGAGGATGCGCGCCGACCGCAGCCACGCGATCGCAAAGGAGACCCTGATGGAAGCCTCGACCCCGGCCCCGCCTCCGCCGCCCGAGATGCCGCCGCCGGCCGCCGACGAATATCCGGTCTTCCTGGATGTCCCGCGCCAGGACACCTATCACCGGTTCCTGCCGTTCGTCAAATGGCTGCTCGCGTTCCCGCATTACATCGTCCTCGCGGTGCTCTTCATCGGCGTCTTCTTCGTCAAGGTCTATCGCCTTCTTCGCGGTCCTGTTCACCGGGACTTATCCGCGCGGGGCCTGTTCGACTTCGTCGTCTCCGCGCTGCGGTGGTCCTGGCGCGTGAACGCCTACGTGATGTTGCTGACCGACCGGTATCCGCCGTTCTCGCTCGATCCGCAACCGGCCATCCCACCCAGCTCCGGATCGACTACCCGGAGGCCGGGATCGACAGCTGGCGGCCGCTGGTGCAGTGGCTGCTGGCGATCCCCTACTTGTTCGTCGCCGACGTGCTGCACTCGCTCGCCGGGCTCGTCGCGTTCATCGGCGCCTTCGTGATCCTGTTCACCGAAGCAGCTGCCGGAGGGCATGTTCGAGCTGATCCTGATCCCTAACCGCTGGTCGCTGCGCGGCTTCGCCTACAGCGGCTTCATGGTCGACCGGTACCCGCCATTCGAGTGGAAGTAGTGGCTTACTCGCCGAGCACCTTGATCACCAGCCGCTTTCGCCGGCGGCCGTCGAACTCGCAGTAGAAGATCGCCTGCCAGGGGCCGAGGTCGAGCCTGCCGGCGGTGACCGGGACGATCACCTGGTGGTGGACGAGCAGGTTCTTCAAGTGCGCGTCGCCGTTGTCCTCCCCGCCGCGATGGTGGCGGTAGTCGCCGGGGTCCGGCAGCAGCTCCTGAGCGACCTCGTTGGCCGGCGGCTTCCAGCTCGGCGGCGCGACCTTGTCGAGCCACTCGAGGGTGTCCTCGTGCAGGCCCGGCTCGTCGTCGTTGACCCAGACCGCGGCGGTGATGTGCATCGCCGAGACCAGCACCATGCCCTCGGCGATCCCGGACTCGTCGACCGCCGCCTGCACGTCGTCGGTGATGCGGACGAACTCGCGGCGCTCGGGCGTCTCGAACGTGAGGTAGGCGGTGTGGGCTGTCACTCTGGCGCGGCGTCGGACCCGATCGGCCGCGCGCGGCCGTGCTCGCCGTCCGGGAGCTTGCCGTCGCGGCCGACGTAGCCGCCCTCGGCGCCGACGATCACGTAGACGGCGTCGTCGGGCCCGTGGTTTCGCATCGCCCGCACCGTTGCCGCGTCCACCCGGGCGAAGCAGCCCGGGCCGAGCGCGTGCTTGGCGCCGTCTTCGAACTCGAACTCGAGCTCGCCGCTGTGGACGAAGTAGAGCTCCTGCTGGCGCTCGTGATAGTGCCCGCCGGTCTCCCAGCCGGGGGGCAGCACGATCGCGTTGACGCCGAACTCGGTCACCCCGAGCTCGCGGCGGACCTTGCGGAATCCGTAACCTTCGCCGAGGCCGTCGAGGCTCGCGATCGCGTAGCCGTCGCCCTCGATCGGCTCACTTCCGGCTTCCAAGCCCACGCACGCACCCTACCCTGTCGCCCTCGCAATGACGATCGCATCCCGCGCACGCATACCGGACCAGATCAAGCCCGCGGACGGCCGCTTCGGCTCGGGCCCGTCGAAGGTGCGCCCGGAGGCGCTGGCGAAGCTCGCCGGCGCCACCGACGTGATGGGCACCTCGCATCGGCAGCAGCCGGTGAAGGACCTCGTCGCCCGCGTCCGGTCGGGCGTCGCCGAGCTGCTCGGTGCCCCCGACGGATATGAGGTCGCGCTCGGCAACGGCGGCACGACCGCGTTCTGGGACGCCGCCGCCGCGGGCCTGATCTCAGAGCGCGCGCTTCACCTCAGCTACGGGGAGTTCTCGAGCAAGTTCGCCAAGGTCACCGATGGCGCGCCGTTTCTCGCCGATCCGATCGTGCTCGAGGCCCAGCCCGGCGACGCGCCGGAGCCGGTGGCTGACCCGTCCGCCGACGCGATCGCCTGGGCACACAACGAGACCTCCACCGGCGTGGCCGTGCCGGTCGAGCGGCCCGCCGACTCCGATGGGTCGCTGGTGCTGATCGACGCCACCTCCGGTGCCGCCGGCCTGCCCTTGGACCTCACTCATGCCGACGTCTACTACTTCGCGCCCCAGAAGGGCTTCGGCTCGGACGGCGGGCTCTGGCTGGCGCTCCTGAGCCCGGCGGCGATCGAGCGCATCGAGCATCTCGATGGCGCCCCCGGCCGGTGGCAGCCCGCGTTCCTGTCGCTGGCGACCGCGCTGGATAACTCGCGCAAGGACCAGACGTACAACACGCCCGCCGTGGCGACCCTGCTGCTGCTGGCCGACCAGCTCGAGTGGATGCTCGGCTCTGGCGGCCTCGACTGGTGCGTGGAGCGGTGCCGGGCGAGCTCCGGCCACCTCTACGGCTGGGCGGAGGCGAGCGGGTTCGCGACGCCGTTCGTCGCCGACCCGCGGAAGCGCTCGCCGGTGGTCGGCACGATCGACTTCGACGAGGGGGTCGACGCGGCCGCGGTGGCCGCGACGCTGCGCGCGAACGGGATCGTGGACGTCGAGCCCTACCGCAAGCTCGGGCGCAACCAGCTGCGGATCGCGATGTTCGTCGCGATCGAGCCCGCCGACGTCGAGGCGCTCACCGCCTGCATCGACTGGATCGTCGAGAACGATCCCGGGGTTGGACGTTGACCGGCCACGAGCGGACGCTGACCGACCAGGTGCCGCGCGTCCTGGTCAAGGAGAAGATCGCCGACTCCGGGGTCGCGCTGCTGCGCAGCGCGTTCGACGTCGAGCTCGGCTTCGAGATGTCCGACGACGAGCTCGCCGAGCGAATCGGCGAGTTCGACGCGATCCTGATCCGCTCGGCGACCAAGCTGACAGCCGACCTGATCGAGCGGGCCGACCGGCTGCGGGTAATAGGCCGCGCCGGCACCGGGGTGGACAACGTCGACATCGACGCCGCCACCAAGCGCGGGATCGTGGTCGCCAACGCGCCCGAGTCCAACTCGGTCGCCGCCGCCGAGCACACGCTCGCGCTCGCACTTGCCCTGGCGCGGAACGTCCCCCAGGCGCACGGCTCGCTGACCGCGGGAAAGTGGGAGCGCTCGCGCTTCGGCGGCAACGAGCTCTACGGCAAGACGCTCGGGGTGATCGGCTTCGGCCGCATCGGGCAGCTGGTGGCCAAGCGGGCGCAGTCGTTCGACATGGAGGTGATCGCGTTCGACAAGTTCGTCACCCCGGAGCGCTTTCGCGAGCTCGGGGTCGAGGGCGTCGAGACCACCGGGGAGCTCTATAACCGCGCGGACCTGATCACGATCCACCTGCCGAAGACCCCCGAGACCGTCGGCTGGATCGACGACGAGGCGATCTCGATGATGCGCGACGGGGTGCGGATCATCAACTGCGCCCGCGGAGAGCTGATCGACCTCGAGGCGCTCGAGCGCGGGCTCGAGTCGGGCAAGGTGGGCGGCGCGGCGCTCGACGTCTTCCCGTCGGAGCCTTTCACCGAGCACCCGCTGTTCGCTCGCGAGGACGTCGTCGTCACCCCGCACCTCGGCGCCTCGACCGCCGAGGCCCAGGACCGCGCCGGCGTCGTGACCGCCGAGCAGGTGCGTGCGGCGCTGACCGGCGGCGTGGTCACGAACGCCGTCAACATCCCCGCGGTCAGGCCGGAGACGATGGAGGCGCTGGCGCCGTTCGTGCCTCTCTGCGAGCGGCTCGGCCGGCTCGCCCAGGGGCTCGGCGACGGCTCGCCCGACCGGGTTCAGGTCGAGATTCGCGGCCGGATCGCCGACCATGACACCCGACTGCTGGGGATCGCCGTGCTGGTCGGGATCCTCTCCGGCCACACCGAGGAGCCGGTCAACCTCGTCAACGCCCCGACCGTCGCCGAGGAGCGAGGGATCGACCTGGTCGAGGTAAAGGACGCCGCGTCGGAGGACTTCAACGAGCTGATCAGCGTCCGGATCGGCGATGGGCCGCACGCGGTCGAGGTGGCCGGCACCGGGGTCGGTCCGCGCAACGTCCCGTATCTCGTGCGTGTGTGGGGCCAGGGCTTCTACATGCCGTTCGCCGACCACCTGGCGATCTTCCGCTACGCCGACCAGCCCGGGATGATCGGCCGAGTCGGCAACGCCTTCGGCGAGCACGGGGTCAACATCGTCTCCGCCGCCGTCGGGGCCACCGACGGCGAGCGCGAGGCGGTGATGGCGCTGACCACCGACGCCCCGGTCCCGCCGAGCGTGATCGAGGAGATCGCCGCCCAGGACGGCTTCTTCGACGGCCGGGGCGTCGACGTCTAGCGACGAACTAGGCTGCGGTACGTGCGCGCGGTGGTGATTCCGAAGCACGGACCGGCCGACGTCCTGTGCGTCGAGGAGCGGCCCGACCCGCCGGCCGGACCGGGGGAGGTGCGAGTGGCGGTCAAGGCGGCGGGAATCAACTTCGCCGACCTGCTGGCGCGCTCCGGGGTCTACCCCGACGCTCCGCCGCCGCCGTGCGTGGTCGGCTACGAGGTCTCGGGCGAGGTCGAGTCGGTCGGCGACGGGGTGGAGGAGTTCTCAGTCGGCGACCGGGTGATCGCGGGCACCGTGTTCAACGGGCAGGCGGAACTGGTCACGGTCCCGGCCGGCCAGGTGATCCCGCTTCCGGATCGGTTGAGCTTCGAGCAGGGCGCTGCCGTGCTCGTCAACTACACCACCGCCTACGCCGGGCTGGTGGTGATGGGCGGGCTGAAGCCCCGCGAGCGGGTGCTGATCCACTCTGCCGGCGGCGGTGTCGGAACCGCGGCCACCCAGGTCGCGAAGCGGATCGGCGCGGAGGTCTACGGCACCGCTTCGCCTTCCAAGCACGACGCGATTCGCGAGCTCGGCGTCGACCACCCGATCGACTACAGGACCAGGGACTTCGCCGAGGAGGTGACGCGGCTGACGAGCGGCGAGGGAATCGACCTCGCCTTCGACGCCCTCGGCCCGAAGAGCTTTCGCAAGGACTACAGGCTGCTGCGCGCCGGCGGCCGGCTGGTGATGTACGGCTACGCGGAGTCCGAGTCGGCGGGGGGCCGGAACATCCCGGCGGTGGTCGCGGGGCTTGCGCGGGCACCGTTCGCGACGATGCCGTGGTGGAAGAGCCTGGGGGTGATGAACGAGAACAAGGGCGTCTTCGGGCTCAACATGCTCAGCTGGTGGAAGGCCGAGGGCCTCGACCGGGTGCTCGAGCCGCTGGCGGCGGAGCTCGCCGAGGGCGCCTATGACCCGGTGGTGGCCGAGAGCTTTCCCTTCGACCGGGCCGCCGACGCCCACCGCTTCATCGCCGAGCGGCGCAACCTCGGAAAGGTCGTGCTCACACCCCGGTGATCGCGACCGTCGCCAGCGTCGGGAGCGAGTTCCAGCGGGAGATCGTCGACAGCGGTCGCCTCGCCGGGTTCCTGTTCTTCATCGCCCTGCTGGGGACCTTCGGGTTCATCCGCACCAGCACGTACATGATCCACAAGCAGGTCAGCTGGTGGCCCGGGAACGTCGCGGTGGACGGCACGCACGTGCATCACCTGGTCTGGGGCATCTTCGCGATGATGATCTTCGGCTACCTGGGGATCGTCTTTCAGCCGGACTCGCCCTGGCGCGAGATCGTCACGGTGCTGTTCGCGATCGGGATGGGGCTGACCCTCGACGAGTTCGCGCTCTGGCTGGAGTTGAAGGACGTCTACTGGTCGAAGGAGGGGCGCAAGTCGGTCGACGCGATGATCATCGCCGGCTGCGTGGTCGGCGCGTTGACCGTCGGCTTCTCCTCCTGGCTCACACTGGCCGACGACGCCGCCGACGGAGTGAGGGCGTTCGTCGGCGTCGAGGGCCTGCTCGGGATCCTCGTCGCGCTCGTGAACGTCTCCAAGGACAAGCTCTGGTGGGCGCTCGCGAGCCTGCTGATCCCGGTCGCCGGGGTCCCGCCTGCCGTTCGGCTGGCGAAGCCGCACTCGATCTGGGCGCGGCTCTTCTACGAAGAGCAGAAGCAGGCGCGAGCGCGCGAGCGCTACGGCGTCGAGGCGCCGGCCGGGGCGGCTCCGCCCGGCTCCGCCGCGGGCGCCACCTCGGCCTCGTCGTCGGGAGCGGGCCAGAGCTCGTCGTAGATCGCGCCCAGCGCCGCGGCCGTCGGGATCGCCAGCAGCGCTCCCAGGATGCCGGCGAGCTGAGCGCCGGCGAGGACGACGACGATCGCGACCGCCGGCTGGATCTGGACCGCGCGCCTGTAGAAGAGCGGCTGGATCACCCGATCCTGTAGCTGCTGGTAGACGACGAACAGGATCGCCCAGACGATCAGCGCGGTCGGGAAATCGTGCAGGGCGGCGACAATCGCGACTAGCAGGCCGCCGACGGTGAAGCCGATCAGCGGCACGAGGTCCAGGAAGCCGACGAGGACGCCAAGCGGAGCGGCCAGGTCGACGCCGAGCAGCTCGAGCGCCAGCCAGGTGAACACGCCCGCGAATGTGGCCAGCAGCAGGTTCACCGAGACGTAGGAGCGGACGATGACCGCCACGCGACCTCCGAGGCGTCGCACCCGCTCGCGCTCGGGAAGGCGAATCCTCGCTGTCGCCCGCGCGAACAGCCCGGCGCCGTCGAGAAGCAGGAAGTAGGCGAGCGTGAGCACCACCACCGCCTCGATCACGTTGTTGAGGATCCCCACCGTGATCTCCTTTGCCGCGCCGGCGGCGTCGCCGAGCTTCGCCGGAAGCTGGGACGCCTGCTGTGAGAGGGCGCTGGTGATGTCGTACTTGTCGTTTAACTCCCTGAACTGCTCGTTGTTGTTGGCCCAGTTCTCGAAGTCCCTGACGTAGGCCGGAAGCTGCGATCCAAGCTGCTCGATCTCGCGCACCATCGGCGGGATCACCAGCAGGACGAGCAGCACGAAGCCGGCCAGGAAGACGACGTAGGCGACCAGTATCGCCAGCCAGCGCGGCAGGCGGCCACCGCGGATCCGGACCCGCTCGACCAGGTCGACCAGCGGGCTCAGGGCCAGGGCGAGGAAGATCGCCGCGCACAGCCAGCGGATCGTCGTCTTGACCTCGACCACGACGTGGTTTGCCAACAGCGCGACGCCGACCGCGACCAGGACGATCGCGACGACCTTGAACACCGCGCGGCTCGAGATCGAGCGGGAGTCCATGCTCTCCGGGTTGTTCGGAACGCGGCGCGAAGTCCCTGCACCGCGGTGCTACTCTGCGCCGACCGAATGCACCACCGGCTCAACGACCTGGCGCTTCTCCTTCTCCTCCCCCTCCGGGGGGAATAGCGCTGGGCGGCGCGAGAGCCGCGAGAGAAAGGTCATTCGGTTACTTAGAGAGAAGGAGGAAGGGCGATGAGCCCTGAGAGTTCCAATCACGTCGAGATCTTCGACACCACGCTGCGCGACGGCGAGCAGTCCCCCGGGATCTCGCTCAACACGCAGGAGAAGGTCGAGATCGCACAGCAGCTCGCGCGGCTCGGCGTCGACGTGATCGAGGCGGGCTTCCCGATCACCTCGCCGGGCGACTTCGAGGCGGTCGAGGCGATCGCGCGCAACGTCCAAGGCCCGGTGATCTGCGGCCTCGCCCGCACTCACAAGGCCGACATCGACGCCGCGTGGGGGGCGATCAAGGACTCCGAGCGACCGCGGATCCACACCTTCATCTCCACCTCCGACATCCACATCGAGCACCAGCTGAAGACCGACCGCGAGGACGTCAAGGGACAGGCGAAGGCAGCGGTGGCGCTCGCCAGGTCGTACTGCGACGACGTCGAGTTCTCGCCGATGGACGCGACGCGGGCCGACGTCGACTTCACCGCCGAGGTTTGCGCGATCGCGGTCGCCGAGGGCGCCAACGTGATCAACGTTCCGGACACGGTCGGCTACACGACCCCGGTCGAGTACACGGCCTACCTCCGGCGCCTGTACGAGCTGATCCCGGGACTCCCCGACGTCGTCGTCTCGGTCCACTGCCACGACGACCTCGGGCTGGCGGTCGCCAACTCCTACGCCGGGGTGCTCGCCGGCGCCCGCCAGGTCGAGTGCGCGGTCAATGGGATCGGCGAGCGGGCCGGCAACTGCTCGCTGGAGGAGATCGTGATGCTGCTTCGCACCCGGCGCGACGAGCACGGGGTGGACACCACGCTCGACACCCGCGAGCTGGCGCGCACCAGCCGGATGGTCTCGCGCCTCACCGGCTACGCGGTGCAGCCCAACAAGGCGATCGTGGGCCGCAACGCCTTCGCCCACGAGTCGGGCATCCACCAGGACGGAGTGCTCAAGGAACGCACGACCTACGAGATCATGGACCCGACACACGTGGGGCTCGAGTCGAACTCGATCGTGCTCGGCAAGCACTCCGGCCGCCACGCGCTGCGCGACGCGCTCGAGCAACTCGGCTTCAAGGTCGAGGGCAACGCCCTCAACCAGGCCTTCTCGCGGTTCAAGGAGATCGCCGACAAGAAGAAGCAGGTGACCGCACTCGACCTCGAGGCGATCGTCTCCGACGAGATGCGCGAGCGCACCGACTCTTACGCGCTCGCCTGGTTCGAGGTCGAGGCGGGCTCGCGCCGCGAGCCGGCCGCGCGGGTGTCTGTCCGCGTGCCCTCCGGCGACGAGTCCGTCGGCGAATCGACGGGCGACGGGCCGGTGGACGCGATCTTCGGGGCCATCCGCGACGCGGTCGACACGGAATGCGAGCTTCGCTCCTACACCGTCTCGGCGGTGACCGAGGGCGAGGACGCGCTCGGCGAGGTGACGGTGATGCTGCGCGCCCACGGCAGGCTCGCCTCCGGACAGGGCGTCGCCACCGACATCCTCGAGGCCTCGGCCCGCGCCTACGTGCGGGCGCTGTCGAACGCGCTCGACGGCGCCGCGGTGCGCGAGGCCGAGGAGGCGACGGCCGACGCCGCGCGTGAGCCGCTGACGCCCGGGCCGTAGCAGCCAGCGTGAAGCATTCGGTACCCGATGGAGTACCGAATGCTGCAGCCGTCCTCGAGCGCCTGAAGCAGTTCTGGCGGGGCTACTGGCCCGGCACGGACCCGACGCCGATTGCCGCTGACGTCGAGCGCCGGCTCGCCGCGGCGGTCGAGGACTGGGCGCTGGCCGAGGTAGCGCCGGTCGGCGAGGGCAATGTCGCCCTCGTCTGCTCGGCGACGCGGGCCGGCGAGCCCGTGATCCTGAAGCTCAACCCGCGCCGGAATCCGGAGGAGGGCCTCATCGCGGCCGAGACGGCAGCGCTGGAGTTCTGGACCCCGACCGGCGCGGCGGTCCGCCTGCTCGACGAGCGTGACGGGCGAACGACGCTGCTGCTCGAGCGGCTGGCTCCCGGGCACTCGCTCGACGACTCGAAGCGGACGTGGGACCAGAAGCTCGAGATCCTCGCGCGCCTAGTCGGCCGCCTGCACGACGCCGGCCCGCCCCCGGCCTCGATTCCGAGTCTCGCCGATTACGCCGACCTGTGGCGCAAAGACCTCGAGCGCGATCCGGGCCGCGTCCGCGAGCTGGACGGGCTGCTGGCCGGCGGTGCCGACGAGGTCCTCGTCCACGGCGACCTGCATCCCGGAAATGCTCTCCGCGGCGCGCAAGGGTGGACGGCGATCGACCCGAAGGCCTTCCGCGGCGACCGCCACGCCGACATTTGGGCGCTGATCTGCCCTCAGGCACCTATGGACCGGTTTCGTGAGCGGGTCGAGCTCTACGCGCACGCCGCCGGCCTCGAGGCCGAGCGAGCCCTCGCCTGGGCGCGGGTGCGAGCGGCCGCCGAGTGCTCTGGGTGGCTCTCGCCGGCGGCAGTCAGTCGTATGCGATAACGTACACGAGGTGGGCGCAGCGACCGACAGCCTGACGACCGCCGTCGGCCCACGCGTCCGCGCGCTGCGCCAAGCGATGGACCTGTCGCTGCGCGATCTCGCCGAGCGCAGCGGCGTCTCCGCGCCGATGCTCTCGCAGGTCGAGCGCGGCGGGACCAGCCCCACGCTCGCGGTCGCGGAGCGGATCGCGGGGGGACTGGAGCTGAGCCTGTCCCAGCTGCTGCGCCTCGATGAGAACGTCCACGTCGTCGTCACGCGGGCCGGCGATCGACGGGTTACACACAGGCGCGGACATCAGACCGAGGAGCTCACGCCGCCGCTGCCGGGACAGCGCGCGGACGTCTCGCTTCACCGACTCGATCCCGGCGCCTCCACCGGTCAGCCCGGCGACCCGCCCCTGCACGAGCCGGGCTCGCGCGAGACCACCGTGGTCCTCGCAGGGTCCGTCTCGCTGCTGATCGACGACGAGCGCCACGATCTTGTCGAGTACGACAGCGTCACCTTCGACGCCGACCTTCCGCATCACTTCATCAACGACGGCGGCGAGCCGGCGGAATTCCTCGCGGTGGTCGCCGCCGGTCTTCGCAGGGGGTGACCGATGGCCCGGACGATGTTCGACAAGATCTGGGACGCGCACGAGGTCGCCGATGGGCTCGTCTACGTCGACCTCCATCTGGTCCACGAGGTCACCTCACCGCAGGCGTTCGACGGCCTGCGGCTCGCCGGCCGCCCGGTGCGCCGGCCCGACAAGACCGTCGCCACCGCCGACCACAACGTGCCGACCGACGGCACCCCGGCGGCGCGGATGATCGCCGACGAGC
This sequence comes from uncultured Solirubrobacterales bacterium, assembly GCA_963793775.1. Taxonomy (GTDB): domain Bacteria; phylum Actinomycetota; class Thermoleophilia; order Solirubrobacterales; family 70-9; genus WHSW01. The sequence goes on along the minus strand of CAWCBM010000021.1, from coordinate 21,640 downwards.
TCTCGCGCAAGCAGGTCGAGACGCTGGAGGGAAACTGCGCCGAGTTCGGGATCCCGATCTACTCGCTCGGGTCCGAGCACCAGGGGATCGTCCACGTGATCGGTCCCGAGCTCGGGCTGACCCAGCCAGGCCTGACGATCGTCTGTGGCGACAGCCACACCTCCACCCACGGCGCCTTCGGCGCGCTCTCGTTCGGCATCGGCACCTCCGAGGTCGAGCACGTGCTCGCCACGCAATGCCTGGTCCAGCGCCGGCCGAAGACGATGCGAATCGCCTACTCCGGCGAGCTCGGCCACGGCGTCGTCGCGAAGGACCTGATCCTGGCGACCATCGGCCGGCTCGGCACCGGAGGAATGGTCGGTCACGCCGTCGAGTACGCGGGCGAGACGATCCGGGGGCTCACCATGGAGAACCGGATGACGATCTGCAACATGACCATCGAGGGGGGTGGCCGGGCGGGGATGATCGCCCCCGACGAGACGACCTTCGCGTGGGTCGAGGGACGGCCCGCGGCGCCGGCGGACTTCCAGGAAGCGGTCGGGCGCTGGCGCGAGCTGCCGACCGACGATCGAGCCGCGTTCGACACCGAGGTGGAGATGGACGCCGCCTCGATCTCACCGATGGTGACCTGGGGGACGACGCCCGCCCAGGTGGTCGAGGTCACCGGTGCCGTGCCCGAGCCGCAGACCGAGACCGAGGAGCGGGCGCTTCGCTACATGGACCTCGAGCCGGGCCGCGCGGTCCAGGAGATCGAGCTCGACCGGGTGTTCATCGGCTCCTGCACCAACTCGCGGGTCCAGGACCTGCGAGAGGCGGCGTCGATGGTCGACGGCCGGCGGGTCGCGAGCTCGGTCAAGGCGATGGTCGTGCCGGGATCGGCGCAGGTCAAGGCGCAGGCCGAGGCCGAGGGGCTCGATGACGTCTTCCGCGCCGCCGGCTTTGACTGGCGCAGCGCCGGCTGCTCGATGTGCCTGGGGATGAACCCGGACATCCTCAGCCCGGGCGAGCGCTGCGCCTCGACCTCGAACCGCAACTTCGAGGGCCGGCAGGGCAAGGGCGGTCGCACCCACCTCGCCTCGCCGAAGATGGCCGCCGCGGCGGCGATCGAGGGCCGCTTCGTCGACATCAGGGAATGGGGTTAGGCGTGGATGCGGTCGAGGTCATCGAGGGCGAGGTGTCGGTGCTCGACCGCGCCGATGTCGACACCGACCAGATCATCCCCAAGCAGTTCTTAAAGAGGGTCGAGCGCACCGGCTTCGGCGAGTTCCTGTTCTACGACTGGATCCGCGACGGCGAGATCGAGCTCGAGCCGAACCCGATCCTGGTCACCGGGCCCAACTTCGGGTGCGGCTCGTCGCGCGAGCACGCGCCCTGGGCGCTTCAGGATTTCGGCTTTCGGGCGGTCATCGCGCCCTCGTTCGGCGACATCTTCTACGCCAACTGCACGAAGATCGGGCTGCTGCCGGTGATCCTCGATGAGCCCGACTGCCGCGCGGTCGCCGAGGCCGGGGCGGCGCGGATCGACCTCGACGACCAGACCGTCGATTCGGCGGCCGGAGTGGTCCGCTTCGAGATCGATGAGGAGTTGAAGCACCGGCTCTCCCACGGCCTCGACGACATCGGGATAACGCTCCAGGACGTCGAGGTGATCGACTCCTTCGAGGCCTCCGGACGCGCCGACCGCGGCCCGGTCACCACCTCGGCTATGACCGTCGACTGGGACGCAGCCACGTACCACCGGGTTGCCGACCCGCAGTTTGAGTGGGGGCGGGAGGTGCTCGAGCGGCTCGCGCTGGACGGCGGCGAGACGGTTCTCGACGCCGGCTGTGGCAGCGGGCGGGTGACGCGGCTGCTGGCCGAGCGCCTGCCGCGGGGCCGCGTGATCGCCGTCGACGCGGCCCCGTCGATGATCGAGCTTGCGCGCGAGCAGCTCGCCGACCTCGGCGAGCGGGTCGAGCTGCGCAACCTCGACCTGCTCGACCTCGACCTCGACGGAGCGGTCGACGCGGTCTTCTCCAACGCCACCTTCCACTGGATCCTCGACCATGAGCGTCTGTTCAGGCGGCTGTTCGCTGCCCTGCGGCCCGGCGGCGCGCTCGAGGCGCAGTGTGGAGGCCAGGGGAACGTCGCCGAGTGGATGCGCGCGATCGAGGCCGCGGAGGGCGACGAGCGCTTCTCCGCCTACCTGCGAGCGATGCCGGCGGTCAAGAACTTCGCCTCGGTCGGCGACACCCGGGCGCGCCTGGAGCGCGCTGGCTTCGAGGTCGGCGGCGTCTGGCTCGAGAACAAGACGGTCCAGCCGCGCGAGCCGCGGCCGTTCGTGGCCACGGTGGTGCTGGCCAAGCACGTCGACCGGCTGCCGCCGGACCTCCGGGACGAGTTCATCGACGCCGTGATCGGCGCCACGCCCCGCCCGCTCGTGTTCGAGTACGTGCGGCTCAACATCTCCGCCCGGAAGCCGTGAGCGCCACGGTCGCGCTGTTGCCCGGGGACGGCATCGGGCCGGAGATCGTCGCCGCCGGCAGGCGAGTGCTCGACGCCGTCGCCGACCTCGACTACAGCGAGCACCCGATCGGCGGAGCCTCGATCGACGCCGACGGGGTCGCGCTCACCGACGAGGTCCTGGGCGCTTGCCGCGCGTCCGACGCCGTCCTGCTCGGGGCGGTCGGCGGGCCGAAGTGGGACACGACCGATCCCGACCGGCCCAGGCCCGAGCAGGGGCTGCTCGGCTTGCGCAAGGGGCTCGGGCTGTACGCGAACCTGCGTCCGGTGCGCCCGTTCGAGGCACTGCTCGACGCCAGCCCCCTGCGCCGCGAGCGGATCGCGGGGACCGACCTGCTGGTCGTGCGCGAGCTCACAGGCGGGATCTATTTCGGCGAGAAGAGCAGGACCGCCGAGACCGCCAGCGACAACTGCCTGTACAGCGCCGACGAGATCGAGCGCATCGCCAGGGTCGCGTTCGAGGCGGCAGGGTCGCGCTCGGGCCGAGTGACGTCCGTGGACAAGGCGAACGTCCTCGAGACGTCGCGCCTGTGGCGGGAGACCGTCTCCGGCGTGGCCGCCGACTATCCGGACGTCGAGCTCGATCACATGCTGGTGGACAACGCCGCGATGCAGCTGGTCTCCGACCCGACCCGCTTCGATGTCGTGGTCACCGAGAACCTGTTCGGCGACATCCTCTCCGACGAGGCGGCGATGCTCACCGGCTCGCTGGGGATGCTGCCGTCGGCGAGCCTCGGCGGCGACGGGCCCGGCGTGTTCGAGCCCGTCCACGGTTCGGCTCCCGACATCGCCGGCACCGGTGTCGCCAACCCGCTGGCGACGATCCTCTCCGCCGCGATGATGCTGCGCCACGGTCTCGGGATGGAGGATGGCGCCGCGCGGGTCGAGAACGCGGTCGGGGACGCGCTCGCCTCGGGGCTTCGCACCGCCGACCTCGGTGGTGTTGACTCGTCGGCCGGCACCGAGGAGGCGACCGAGGCGGTCCTCGCCCGGCTCGCCTGACCGCCCCTGCCTAGTCCGCGCGAGCAGGCGGTCGTAGACGCGCATCGCTTCGGCGATGTTGCCCTCGCGCTCGAGCGCCTCCATCAACAGGCTCGTCGACAACGCAAACGCGCACATCGAGGACGCCCACCGGGACATGGTCGGCAAGGTCTCGCGCGAGGACCTCCTCGCCATGGCCGAGGAGCAGTAGTCCGGCCGAACTCGAACCCCGAGCGCCGGATATGATCGGCGCGATGGCGGACAAGGACCTGGTCAACACGCTTCGCGGCGTCCCGCTGTTCGCGAAGCTCTCCGACAAGGACTTGAAGAGGCTGGCCAACAACCTCACCGAGCGAAGCTTTCCGGCCGGTCACGAGGTCGCACACGAGGGCAGCGAGGGAGTCGGCTTCTTCGTGATCGAGGAGGGCGAGGCGACCGTCCGCCGGAGTGGCGAGGACATCCGCAAGCTCGGCCCCGGCGACTACTTCGGCGAGATGGCCCTGATCGACCAGGGCCCGCGCTCCGCGACGGTGGTCGCCGACAGCGAGCTTCGATGCCGTGGGATGACGGCGTGGGCGTTCCGGCCGTTCGTCGAGTCCCACGGCGAGGTCGCCTGGCCGCTCATGGAGGCGTTGGTGATCCGCCTCCGCGAGGCCGAGGGCAAGCGCCCCTGAGCCGGCCGCTCAGCTCGCCGGGATAACCACTCCGAGGCGCGCGAAGGCCTCTCGCGCCACTTCGCGCTGCTCGCCGCCGAGCATCCACGCGGTTCGAGCCGCCTCGTAGGCGCATTCGGTGCGCTCGAAGATCTCGAGCGCCTCGCGCAGGGGGGCGTCGTCGCCGCCCATCAGCGCCCGCGCCCGAAGCGCGATCGCGTTCGAGATCGGATCGTCCACCGGCCTCGCGTCGAACAGCTCCAGGGCATCGCGCGCATCCGCTCGCCCGGCGAGCACAAACACCTCGGCGCGCCTGGCGAGGATCGGCTCGCGCCACCAGAATCCCGGCGACGGCTCATCGATCAACTCCACGGCCCGGTCGACATCGCCCAGGTGCAGGGCGACCTCCGCAGCCAGCATCCGCACGCCGGGGCGCTGCTGGCTTTGCCCGGCGACTTCGACGGCGAGCGAGTACCAGTCGCGATAGGCGGCATCGTCACCGCGCAGTCCGTAGATGGCGGCGACCGCGCCGAAGTCCGGCGCGAAGGGCGCGAACGGCGGGCGCCCCTCCGCGTACCAGCTCTCTCTCATCGCGCTGCCGCTGGCGATCGCGCGATCCCACTCGCCGAGCAGATACATCGGCCCGATCACCCGCGCCGCGGCGATGTGGGGAGCCGTGGCGAGGGTCTCCCGGGCGTTCTGCTCGTCCCATTGCAGCGCCTCGCGGACACGCCCCTCCCGCAGCAACGACTTGCTGAGCATGTTGATCGCGTCGCCGCGATCGAACTCGACCAGCGGCGAGGGCGGCTCTTTGGCCAGGAGCTCGATGCGCTCGCGGTTCATCGCCGTCGACTCGGCGAACCGGCCTTCGGCCCAGCTGGCCGCCGACGCGGTGTCCAGGGCGCTCGAGAGCAACAGGATGTCGCCCGTGCGCCGTGCCAGCTCGAGCGCCTCGGCCGCGGGCTCGGCCATCCCCTCGTGACGGCCGTTGCTCCAGGCGATCCAGACGCGGTTGAGGTTGAGCTGGATGTCCAGCTCCGGGGTCGGATCGGGGGCGAGACTCGCGGCTCGGTCCAGCAGCTCGAGCAGGTAATCCTCCTCGAACCGACCGCTGATTCCCGCCATCCGGCTGCCGACCTCCACCGCGTTCGCGTAGCACTGCGCCGCGGCCACATCCTCGCCCATTGCCTCGGCGGCCTCCGCCGCGCCGATCAGGAGCCTGAAAGCGTCGTCTCCCCGCAGTCGCCGCAACGCCAGCTCGGACGCCCGCTTCAGCGTTTTGAGCCGGCTCGACTCGTCGGGTGCGAACCGCGCCGCCTGCTCGAGCAGCTCCTGGCCTCGCGCAACCGCGCCGCGCCGCGCGGCGTACGAGCTCGCCCGCACGCTGGCGTCGAAGGCGGCCCTGGTTCTCTCGGGATCGGGATCGAGCTCGGCGGAACGCGCGAGGTGGAACGCGATCACCTCGGAGAGCTCGCCGTAGCGCTCGCCTGCTCGCGCGGCGACTCCCGCCGCAGCGCGAACGTGGAGGTCGACCCGCTCGGCCCGGGTCAGCGATGCGTAGGCGACGTCGCGGATCAGCTGGTGGTGGAACCCGTACAGGCCTGCCTCGTCCGCTGTCCGGTCCTCGATCAGCGCCCGGCGCTCGAGCGCCTCCAGCTCGGCCGCCGGGTCGTCGCCCAACAGCTCGGCAAGTGCCTCGGCCCGGAAGCGGTCGCCGAGCACCGCCGCGTACTGGCTGGCGCGCTTCTCGGCGGCCGGGAGCGCGTCGAGGCGGGAGGCGATCGCCGCCTGGACGGTGTCGGGCAGGCTGTCGGCCGGGTCGGCGCCGTCGGCGCCGATCGCGCGCGCAATCTCCTCCGTGAAGAAGGGGTTGCCGCCGCTGGTCACCGCGATCTCACGGGCGAGATGAAGGTCGGCGCCGGCAACGAGCGCCGCGGCGAGTTCCTCGGCGGCCGGCGGCTCGAGCGGCCCGAGCTCCAATCGTTCGCGGCGCTCGTCGGCTGCGAGATCGGGCCGCAGCTCGTCGATCTCGGGGCGGGCCGTGCAGACGATCAGCACGGGCTGGGCCGGAAGGCCGGCGGCGTCCTCGACCAGGTCGAGGAACCCCTCGTCGGCCCAGTGGGCGTCGTCGACGGCGATCAACACGGGGCGCTCGTCGGCGAGGGCCGCGATCAGCAGGCGCCACGACCGGCGGATCTCCGCCGCATCGCTGTCGGCGTCGCCGCCCGCCAGGGTCGCGGCGAGCGTCGTCGCCGTCTCCGTGGCGCGCGCGGCGCCGGCGTTCGCAAGTCGGCGCTCGAGCCCGGCCTTGACCTGCTCGGCGCCTGCGTCACGCGGCGTATCGGCCGCGCCGCGCAACAGCTCGGCGAGCGCCCAGAAGGCGATTCCGTCGCCGTACGGCGGGTTGCGGCCGGTGAGCACGACGGGAGACGGTTCGAGCCCGCGCACGACCTCGAACAGCTCGCGAGCGAGGCGCGTCTTGCCGGCGCCGGCCTCTCCGACGATCAGCACCAGGCGCGGTCGGCGTTCGCGGACCGAGCGGAGGTACGCGAGTCTCAGCGACTCGAGCTCGGCGCCGCGGCCGAGCAGCGGCGCTTGCCGTGACGCTCCGGCCAGCTCGACCGGCTCGCGGACGGCGCCGTCGGTCGCTAACCAGGCTTCCAGCGGCTCGGGAAAGCCGGCGGCGTCCACCTGGCGGCGGTCCTTGAGGAGCGACGTGCGGCAGGCCCTCGCCGCGCGCGCCCCGACGAGCACCTGCCCCGGTTCGGCCGCCTGCTGCAGACGCGCCGCGGCGTGCGCCGGCTCGCCGGTCACGGCGAGGTCGCCGCCGCGCTCGCTGGCGAGCACCTCACCCGATTCGATGCCGATCCGAAGCTCGAGCCGATCCTGGTCGGCCGCTCAGCCGCTCGACGAGCGCCAGCGCCGCGGCGACGGCGCGATCGGGGTCGTCGCCGTGGGCCCGGGGAACGCCGAAGACGGCCATCACGGCGTCGCCGATGTACTTCTCGACGCTCCCGCCGTGTTGCTCGAAGGTGCGGCGGGCCACCTCGAAGAACGGTTCGAGCGTCTTTCGGACGTCCTCCGGGTCGCGGCCGGCGACCAGACGGGTGGAGCCGACCAGGTCGGCGAAGACGATCGTCGCCAGCTTTCGCTCGCCGCCGGCGGGGAGCTCCAGCGGGGCGCCGCATGCCGCGCAGAACCTCGAGCCGTCGGGCATCTCGTTTCCGCATCGAGCGCAGCGAACGCTCATTCCTTCGACCATACCCGCCTTCCGGAACGCGGTCGCACCATGCATACTTGGTGCGGCCTGCAACGCGACCCGGAGGGAACGTGGAAAAGTCCGAGTGGATCTGGATCAACGGCGAGTTCGTCGCCTGGGACGACGCCAAGATCCACGTACTCAGCCACGGGCTTCACTACGGCACAGGCGTCTTCGAGGGCATCCGGTGCTACGAGACCGACCAGGGGCCGGCGGTGTTCCGGCACCGCGAGCACCTCGAGCGTATGCAGAGCTCGGCCGAGCTCTATTACATGCCGCTCGGCTACACGCCGGAGGAGCTGCGCGACGCAACCCACGAGCTGATTCGGCGCAACGGCCTGCAGAGTTGCTACATCCGTCCCCTCGCCTTCCGGGGCTACGGCGAGATGGGGCTCTACGCCCAGTCCGCGCCGGTGGACGTGATCATCGCCGTCTGGCCGTGGGGCGCCTACCTGGGCGAGGAGGGCAAGCGCAACGGCGTGCGTGCCAAGGTCTCTTCCTGGCGGCGCATCTCGCCCTCGGGCCTGATTCCGCACGCGAAGGCCTCCGGGCAGTACCTGAACTCGGTCCTGGCCAAGAATGACGCCGCGCAGTCCGGGTACGACGAGGCGATCCTGCTCGACGAGGCCGGCAACGTCTCCGAGGGCTCCGGCGAGAACATCTTCGTGGTCCGGGACGGGGAGCTGGTCACCCCCGGCCACACCAACTCGATCCTCGACGGGATCAGCCGCAGGTCGGTGGTCCAGATCGCCGAGGACCTCGGCTACCGGGTCGTCGAGCGCGACGTGGCCAGGGCGGAGCTCTATCTCGCGGAGGAGGCGTTCCTCTGCGGCACCGCCGCCGAGCTGGTCCCGCTGCGCGAGGTCGACGGGCACGACCTGGGCGGCCCGGGCGAGGCCACCAAGGTGATCCAGGCGAAGTTCGAGGACGCGCTGCACGGCCGCGCCCCCGAGTACGCGGAATGGCTGGACGTCGTGGAACAACCGAGTAAGGTCAGCGGCTGAATGCTTGCTCGCACCGGCCGAATCGGGCGAATTAGCCGCGCCGCGACCGTCTAGCGGCTCGCGGCCGCGCGGCACCCCCCGCGCCTCATTCGCTCGTTTCCCGGACCAGAAAGGCAGCAAGTGACCCAGGTACACCTCTACGACACGACCCTTCGCGACGGCATGCAGGGCTCGGGCATGTCGCTGTCGGCCGCCGAGAAGGTGCGCGTCGTCCAGGCGCTCGACCGGCTCGGCGTCCACTACGTCGAGGCGGGTTTTCCGAGCTCCAACCCGAAGGAGGCGGAGCTGTTCGCTCTGCTCGCCGGCGTCGAGCTCGAAAACGCCGTCGTCTGCGCGTTCGGGATGACCCGGCGCCGCGGCCTCTCGGCCGAGGACGACCCGGCGCTGCGCTCGCTGGTGGGCTGCGACGCCCCGGTGGTCACGTTCGTCGGCAAGACCTGGCGGCTTCACCTGGAGAAGGTGACCAAGGTCTCCCCGGAGGAGAACCTGGCGATGATCGTCGACTCGATCAACTACGCCCGGGCGGCCGGCAAGCGCGTGATCTACGACGCCGAGCACTTCTTCGACGCCTGGCGCGACGACCCGGGCTACGCGCTCGAGTGCCTGCGGGCGGCGGCCGCGGCCGGCGCCGAGAACGTCACCCTCTGCGACACCAACGGTTCCAGCCTGCCCGGCGAGGTTGTGACGGCGACCGCGTCGGTGGTCGGCGAGCTCGCAGACCGGGTCGAGATCGGCATCCACACCCACAACGACCTCGAGTGCGCGGTCGCCAACTCGCTCGCCGCCGTCGAGGCGGGCGCGCGGCTCGCCCAGGGCACGATCAACGGCTACGGCGAGCGGACGGGCAACGCGAACCTGGTCTCGATCCTCGCCGGGCTGCAGCTCAAGATGGGCTGGGACTGTGTACCGCCCGATCGGCTGCGGTTGCTGACCGAGACCGCGCACTTCGTCGACGAGCTCACCAACACGACCCCGGATCCCGACGAGCCGTACGTCGGCCGCAACGCCTTCGCGCACAAGGGCGGCATGCACGTCGCCGGCGTGCAGGCCGACGCGCGCACCTTCGAGCACATGGACCCGAAGCTGGTCGGCAACAGCCGCGATGTGCTGATCTCGGAGCTCTCGGGGCGAGGCTCGGTTCTCAGCCGGGCCGAGGGCGCGGGCATCGACCTCGACGCCGACGCGGCCAAGCGCGCCGTCGAGCGAATCAAGGAGCGCGAGCACCGCGGCTATCACTACGAGGCGGCTGACGCGTCGTTTGAGCTCCTGCTTCGCCGCGAGGCGGGCGAGCACATGTCGCTGTTCCGGCTCGAGAGCTTCCGGGTGATCACCGAGAAGCGGGCGGACGGCCAGGTCGAGACCGAGGCGACGATCAAGATCTGGGTCGACGGCCGGCGCTACGTCCGAACCGCCGAGGGAAACGGGCCCGTGAACGCCCTGGACCGGGCGCTGCGCGACGCGATCGGCGAGCTCCACCCGCACCTGGCCGACATCGAGCTGGTCGACTACAAGGTCCGGATCCTGGATTCGCATCACGGCACCGGCGCGGTGACCAGGGTCCTCCTCGACGCCTCCGACGGACACGAGTCGTGGGGGTCGATCGGCGTCTCGGAGAACATCATCGAGGCCTCGTGGGAGGCGCTGGTCGACTCGCTCGAGTACGCCTTTCAGCCAAAGCACGCGGAAGTCGGGTGACACCACCGGACTCGATTCCCCTGGCCAAGCCGGAGCTCGGGGAGCGCGAGCGGGAGCTGGTGCTCGAGGTGCTGAAGTCCGGGCGGCTCTCGCTCGGCCCGATGCAGGAGCGCTTCGAGCGCGGATTCGCCGAGTACGTCGGGTCGCCCGACGCGGTCGCGGTCTCGTCGGGCACGACGGCGCTTCACCTGGGGGTGCGGGCGCTCGGCTGGGGCGAGGGCGATGAGGTGGTCACCTCGCCGTTCTCGTTCGTCGCCTCGGCCAACTGCCTGCTCTACGAGGGGGCGATCCCCGTGTTCAGCGACGTCGATCCGGTGACCCTCAACCTCGACCCGGCGGCGGCCTGGGACGCGGTCGGCGAGCGCACCGTCGGCCTCCTGCCGGTCGACATCCTCGGCTATCCGGCGGCGCTGCCGGCGTTCGAGGCGATCGCCGCCGACGGCGGTCTGGGCCTGCTCGCGGACGCCTGCGAGGCGCTTGGAGCGGTCGACTCCGACGGGCGCGTCGTCGGCTCGCGGGGCAACCTCGCTACGTTCGCCTTCTACGCGAACAAGCAGCTGACGACGGCCGAGGGCGGAATGGTCGCCGTCGGCGACCCCGAGCACGCGGTGGCCCTGCGCAGCGAGCGAAACCAGGGCCGCGCACCCGACATGAACTGGGTCCACCACGACCGGCTCGGGTTCAACTACCGGCTGAGCGAGGTCCAGGCGGCGCTGGGAGTCGGCCAGCTCGAGCGGCTGGACGACCTGCTCGCCGCGCGCGCCCGCGTGGCGGCGCTCTACACCGAACGGCTCGCGGCGCTGGACTCCGGCGCCCCCGCCGGTGAGGGGGACCCCGAGGGTTTGGTCCTGCCGTGTCGTGACCGGGAGGCCGAGCGACGGAGCTGGTTCATCTACGCGGTCCGACTGCCCTCTGCGGCCGACCGGGACGCGGTCGTCGGCGACCTGGCCCAGCGCGGGGTCGAGGCGAAGGCCTATATGCCCTCCATCCACCTGATGGACCACATCCGTGATCGATTCGGATACCGGGACGGACAGTTTCCGGTCGCCGAGGACGCGTCGGCCCGACTGCTGGCGCTGCCGTTCTTTCCGTCGCTCGGCGAGACGCAGATTGATCGCGTGTGCGAGGCGCTGGCCGAGGCGCTCCGGGGAAATTGGCTGTGAGCCCCACGGTTACCGCGTCGGTGGTGGCTCCGGACCTCGTGCGGACGCCGCTCGAGCGGCGGTTCCTCGAGCTCGTGCGCGAGGCCAGCGGCGAGCTCGACGGGGCCATGGAGCGCCATTGCGTGCGCTGCTTCACGTTCGTGGAGCTGCTGGCGGCCAAGCGCGAGCTCGACCTCGATCGCGAGGTGGCCCTGTGCGCGGCGTTCGCTCACGACGTCGGCATCTACCCGTCGATGTCGCACGGGGGCGTCTACACCGACGAGGGCGGTGAGCTGGCGGCCAGCCTGTTCCGGGAGGCGGGGGCGTCCGAGGAGCGGGCACGCCTCGTCGCCGACGCCTGCGCCTACCACCACGCGCTCCGGCCACAGTGGTCGCGCGGGACCGAGGTCGAGCTCCTGCGCCGGGCGGACCAGGTCGAGATCTTCGCGGGCCTGGTCCGCCACGGCCTCGACCGCGCGGACGTACGCGAGGTGTTCGCCGCCGTCCCGCGCGACGATTTCTACGCCGAGATCGGCAAGCTGTTGATCCGGGCATTGCGCGACCGGCCGCTGACCGTGCCCCGGATCTTCAAGCTCGACTGACGATGGGACGACTCGACCAACCCGCAGATCCGCTGTTCGAGCGGTTGAACTCGTCGCTCGCCTTCGATCAACGCCTGTGGCCGCAGGACATCCGCGGCTCGCGCGCCCATGTGGCCGCGCTCGAACGCGCCGGGGTGATCGACGCTTCCGAGCGGGCCGAGCTCGACGAGGGCCTGCAGCGGGTGGCGCGCGAGCTCGAGCGGGGCGAATTCGAGTTTCGGAGCGACGACGAGGACATCCACATGGCGGTCGAGCGCCGGCTGACACAGATCGTCGGGCCGGTCGGCGGCAAGCTCCACACCGGTCGGTCGCGAAACGACCAGGTGGCGACCGACCTGGCGCTCTATGTCCGCGAGCGCGCCACGGCGGCGGGCGAGCTGGTGGCCGCGCTGATGGCACGGCTGCTCGCGCTGGCCGAGCGCCACCGCGACTGGCCGATGCCCGGCTACACGCACCTGCAGCGAGCCCAGCCGGTGTACCTGGGACATCACCTGCTCGCCTATTTCTGGATGCTCGAGCGCGACCGGATCCGGTTCGACTTCGCGGCGGGCTCGACGATGGCGATGCCGCTCGGTTCGGGCGCGCTGGCGGGCCTCAACTGGGACCTGGACCGGGACGCGGTGGCGGGCGAGCTCGGGTTCGAGCGCCCGTCGCCCAACTCGATCGACGCGGTCTCCAACCGTGATTTCGCGCTCGACTACCTTTACGCGGCCGGGGTCTGCGCCACCCACCTCTCGCGCCTCGGCGCCGAGCTGGTGATCTGGTCGAGCGCGGAGTTCGGCTTCTGCGCCCCGGCCGACGACTTCTCCTCGGGCTCGAGCATCATGCCGCAGAAGAAGAACCCCGACGCCGCCGAGCTGCTGCGGGCGAAGGCCCCGCGGGTGACCGCTTCGCTGTCGACCCTGCTCGGCGTCCTTCACGGGCTGCCGCTCGCCTACTCGAAGGACCTGCAGGAGGACAAGGAGGCCGTGTTCGCCGCGGTCGACACGATCGAGCTGGAGCTCGAGGCGGCCGAGAGGATGCTCGCCGGGATCAGCTTCGACCGCGAGCGGCTGGCGTCTGCGGCGGGCGATGAGATGGTCGCTGCCACGGACGTCGCGGACCTGCTGGTGCGCAGGGGGATGCCGTTTCGCGAGGCCCACGGGGTCGTCGGCGATCTCGTGAGGACGGCGCTCGAGTCGGGCCGCTCGCTGTCCGAGCTCGATCGCGCGGAGCTCGCCACGCACTCCGAGCTGCTCGACGACGAGTACTACGAGGTGCTGGCGGGCGGCGCCTGGATCGACTCGAAGGTGTCGCGCGGCGCGACGGGGGCGGCGGCGCTCGACGAGCAGCTCGCCGCCGCGAGGCGCGCCCTGGGCGGTTGAGCGTCATCGGCGAGTCGTTCTTCGCGCGCTCGGTCCACGAGGTGGCGCGCGAGCTGATCGGCTGCGGGCTGCTGTTCGACGGCGTCGGCGGGGTGATCATCGAGGTCGAGAGCTACGAGCGCGACGATCCCGCCTGTCACGCCCACGTCGGCCTCACCAGGCGAACCGAGCCGCTGTTCGGGCCGCCCGGGCGCGCCTACGTGTACCTCTCCTACGGGATCCACAGCTGCCTCAACTTCGTCTGTGAGCCGGAGGGCAGCGCCGCCGCGGTTCTGATCCGAGCGCTCGAGCCGCGTTGGGGGCTCGAGCGCATGGCCGCGCGCCGCGGGCGGTCGGACGAGCGCGAGCTCTGCTCGGGCCCGGGCAAGCTCACCGAGGCGCTCGGGATCGGCCTCGACCTCAACCGAGCGTCGCTGCTCGAGCCGCCGTTCGAGCTCCGCGGCCGCTCGGAGGAGTGGTCCGGGGTGGAGGTGGTGACCGGGCCGCGGATCGGGATCACGAAGGCGACCGAGCTGCCGTGGCGCTTCGTCGCCGCCGGCAGCCCGTTCCTGTCGCGACCGCTGCCCGCGGCGGTGGGCCGGGCGGGTTAGCCGGGCGCGACCGCGCCGTCGCCGCTCGCCGGCGCGGCGCCGCCGTCGGCGGGCGCGCTCGGGGTCGCGGGCTCGGTCGGCTCCGGGGCGCTCTCGGTGGGCGCGGGGGCGGCGGGCGCCTCGGTGGTCGGGACCGTCGGCTCGGTGGGGACCGTGGTCGAGTCGGTGTCGGTGTCGTCGCCGGCATTGCGCGCGGCCTCGAGGTCCTCGTAGGCGTTCACGACCTGGGCGAAGATCAGCGCGGGGAAGGTGCCGCCGTCGACCGGGGCGCCCGCGTACTCGGTCTCCATCGGCGTGACGCTGTCGGCGTGGCCCACCCAGACGCAGGCGGTGATCTTCGGCGTCGCGCCGCAGAACCAGGCGTCGCCGTTGTTGTCGGTGGTCCCGGTCTTGCCCCAGGTCGGCTCGCCGGTGGCGGCGCGCTCTCCGGTGCCGGAGCTGACCACGGTCGAAAGCACCGACTTCGCGGTCTGGGCGACGGTCGGCTCGATCACCTGCTTGGAGACCACCTTGTTGACGCCGCTGGCGCCCGTCTGGTCCGGGACAGGCTCTCCCTGCTGGTAGCAGTTCGAGCCCCCGTCCTCGCTGCACTCGCCCCCGTCGTAGACGTCGAGGATGCCGACGGGCCCGCCCGAGTCCGCGGCCATCGATCCCGAGATTCGGCGGCCGTCCTCCTGCAGGGTGTTGTACCCGTGCGCCATTTCGAGCGGGGTGACGCCGGTCTGCAGGCCGCCGAGGATCAACGCCGGGTTATACGGCTGCCAGGGCCCGTCGTTGATCGAATACTCGATTCCCGGGGTGGAGAGGTCGGTCTCGATTCCCATCCTCTGGGCGGTCGCAGCGACGTTCTGGACGCCGACCTGCGTCCCGAGCTGGGAGTAGACGGAGTTGTCGGAGTAGGTCGTGCCGCTGAGGATCGAGGCCGTGCCGAGGTAGGAGTCGTTGTAGTTGTCGACCGCGAAGATCTCGGGGACGATCTTCGAGTCCCCGTTCTTCTCCGGCACCTTGGTGCGGTACGGGATCTCCTGCGGTGCGGAGGCGAAGGTCTCGCTGGTCGAGCGGCCCTGCTCGAGCGCGGTGACGAGCGTGAACGGCTTGAACGCCGAGCCGGGCTGGCGGTGGCCGTTGGTGGCCAGGTTGAACGGAGCCTCCTGGTAGTCCGGCCCGCCGACCATCGCCCGGACCGAGGCGTCGTCGTTGTTGAGCACGACGATCGACGCGGTCGGCGCGATCCCCGAGAGGGTTGAGCCGGCGATCTCCTGCACGCGGTTCTGAAGCTCGAGGTCGAGGCTCGACTTGATCTGCAGGCCGCCGCCGAACGCCTCGCCGGCGCCGTACCGGTCGACGAGCTGCTGGCGCAGCCAGGAGGTGAAGTAGGGGGCCTGGGAGTTCTCCGCCGGCGGCTGGATCTGCTTCGCCGTCGGGATCGGCTCGGCGGCGTAGAGGTTGTACTCGTCCTGGGTTATGTAGCCCTGGTCGACCATGTTCTGGAGCACCTGGTTGCGGCGCGCGGTCGCGTTCTCGGGGAAGCTGCGCGGTGAGTAGGCGCTCGGCGAGGAGATGATGCCGGCGAGCAGGGCCGCCTCCTGCGGCTCGAGCTGCGCCGCGCATGCCTCGGAGGCGACGCTGCCCGGGCCGCAGCCGGGATGGTTCCAGCCGAAGAAGGTCTTGGCGGCGGCCTCGATGCCGGTCGCGCCCTCGCCGAAGTAGATCTCATTCAGGTACTCGGTGAGGATCTTGTCCTTGGACCACTGGCGCTCGAGGTGGTAGGCAAGCGCGGCCTCGCGGAGCTTCTCGAACACGGTGCGGTTCTCCTGCGTCGCGAGCGCGTTCTTCACGAACTGCTGGGTGATCGTCGAGGCGCCCTGCTGCGTCGAGGCCGAGGTGATGTCGGTCCAGACGGCGCGGGCGATGCCCTGGAAGTCGACGCCGCGGTGGTCGTAGAAGCGCTGGTCCTCGATCGCGACCACGGCTTCCTTCATCACCGGGGCGATCTCCTCGGTCGTGTTGAGGACGCGGCCCTGGTTGTTCGTCAGGGTCGCGAGGCGGTTGCCGTAGGCGTCGTAGACGACGGAGTTCTGAGCGTGCGCGTACTGCGCGCGGTTCTCGAGCGACGGCAGGTCCTGGGCGACCGCCATCATGATCCCGAAGATCCAGGAGACGAAGGCGAGCAGCGCGAGGCCGAGCAGGACGACCGCCATCCGTAGCTTGCGTAGCTTCGGGCGGGTGCGCGGCGTGGACTCGCGCGGCTCGGGCGCAGAAGGGATCAGCAGTCGGCGGCGGCGAAACCGTCGCGAAGGCCGATTGCGGCCGTCGTCAGATCCGTTTGTGACGTCGGATTCCATTGCTCAGATGGACTCGGGGGCCCGGTCGGACGATCGGCCCGAGCCGATCGAACGGGAGGCCCGCTGCGACTCGCGGCGGACCGACCCACGCTGGACGAGAGTCGCATCTCGCGTGCGTAACGTGGATGCGGACACCCGGAGAGCCGGTGCGTGAGTTTAGTTGATCGATTCCCCATCTAGCATTGGGTCGATGAGCCCGCCGGCGGATGCGCCCGACGACGCCGCCGAGCAGGCGACGCGATTGGCCGCCGGGGCGGTCGACGTGCTGCCGGAGGGCAGGCTCGCCGAGCAGCTCGCCGAGGGCCGCCCGCTGCGCGCCAAGCTGGGCGTTGACCCGACCAGCCCGGACATCCACCTCGGCCATGCGGTGGTGCTCACGAAGCTGCGTCAATTCCAGGACGCCGGGCACACCGTCGTGCTGATCATCGGCGACTACACGGCTCGTGTCGGTGACCCGAGCGGCCGCGACGCGACCAGGCCGGTGCTCTCCGCCGAGGACGTCG
>CAWCBM010000021.1:0-2500 GCA_963793775.1 uncultured Solirubrobacterales bacterium | reverse complement strand
TGGAGCGAATCCCACAAAGCGCGTCTCGGTTCGGATTGGAGGCTGAAACTCGCCTCCATGAAGGTGGAGTTGCTAGTAATCGCGGATCAGCAACGCCGCGGTGAATACGTTCCCGGGCCTTGTACACACCGCCCGTCACACCACGAAAGCGGGCAACACCCGAAGCCGGTGGCCTAACCCTTTTGGGAGGGAGCCGTCGAAGGTGGGGCTCGTGATTGGGGTGAAGTCGTAACAAGGTAGCCGTAGCGGAAGCTGCGGCTGGATCACCTCCTTTCTAGGGAGACATTTCCTAGATGTCGACCGGACCTCCGCAACCCACGGGTTGGCACCGTGGAGCGGGGTGATGGCTAACGCCATCGCCGTGTGCTGCTCAGTTTTGAGGGACCGCGGGCGGGAGTCCCCCGTCAGCCGATCTCGGAGGAGCTTGAAAACTGCACCAAAGCCAAGAAAAAGTAAAAGGGTATTCACTCCCGCACGCTTCGGCGTGCGTGGAGCTCACCGTCAAGATAGTAAGGGCACACGGTGGATGCCTTGGCACCAGGAGCCGAAGAAGGACGTGGACGGCTGCGATAAGCCGCGGTTAGCCGCTGAACAGGCATTGACCCGCGGATCTCCGAATGGGGCAACCCGACGCCGGTAATGCGGCGTCGTTCAGCGCTGAATACATAGGCGCTGGAAGGCAAGCTAGGGAACTGACACATCTCAGTACCTAGAGGAAAGGAAATCAACCGAGACTCCCCGAGTAGTGGCGAGCGAAAGGGGAATAGCCTAAACCCGGCATGTGAAAGCGGCCACGCGTTGCATGCTGGGGGTCGTAGGGCTCGTGTCCGGGCCGTGGCCGGCCCGGCGACAGTTACCAAGTCAGGTTCTAGCCGAAGTCGAGTGGAACCTCGCACCATAGAGGGCAATCGTCCCGTAAGCGAAAGAACACTGACCTGTCGATCGAGTCCCTGAGTAGGACCGCTGCCGTGAAACGCGGTCTGAATCCGGGGGGACCACCCTCCAAGGCTAAGTACTCCCTGGTGACCGATAGTGAACTAGTACCGTGAGGGAAAGGTGAAAAGCACCCCGGAAGGGGAGTGAAATAGTACCTGAAACCGCGTGCCTACAAGTGGTCGGAGCCCTTCGGGGTGACGGCGTACTTTTTGCATAACGGGCCGGCGAGTTACTCGTCAGTGGCGAGGTTAAGCGATGAGCGGAGCCGCAGCGAAAGCGAGTCCGAACAGGGCGATTCAGTCACTGGCGGTAGACCCGAAACTGGGCGAGCTATCCATGGGCAGGTTGAAGCGGGGGTAAGACCTCGTGGAGGACCGAACCGACCTACGTTGAAAAGTGGGCGGATGACCTGTGGATAGGAGTGAAAGGCTAATCAAGCCCAGAGATATCTGGTTCTCTCCGAAATATATTTAGGTATAGCCTCGAGTGAATGCGTTTCGGCCGTAGAGCACTGCTTGGACTAGGGGCCCTACCAGGTTACCGACTTCAGGCAAACTCCGAAGACCGTCACGTGTATCTCGGGAGTCAGTGTGCGGGGGATAAACTTCGTACGCGAGAGGGAAACAACCCAGACCATCAGCTAAGGACCCTAAGTGTTTGCTAAGTGGGAAACGATGTCCCAATGCCGAGACAACCAAGAGGTTGGCTTAGAAGCAGCCATCCTTGAAAGAGTGCGTAACAGCTCACTGGTCAAGTGTTCGGGCGCAGATAATTCAACGGGGCTCAAGCAAACCTCCGAAGCTATGGGCTCAAGCCGTCTGCGGACGGCCTGAGCGGTAGGAGAGCGTTCCTGTTGCTTGAAGCGATCGCGTGAGCGGTCGTGGAGCGGCGGGAAGTGAGAATGCCGGCATGAGTAACGCGAGGGAGGTGAGAATCCTCCCACCGATTGTCCAAGGTTTCCTGAGTAAAGTTCGTCTGCTCAGGGTTAGTCGGGACCTAAGGCGAGGCCGAAAGGCGTAGCCGATGGCCAACGGGTTGATATTCCCGTACCACGTCGCATCCGCTATGACCGATGGGGTGACGAGGAAGGCGAACGGAACCCAGGCGATGGTTGTCCTGGGGCAAGCGCGTAGCCAGTCGTGGTTGGTAAATCCGCCACGGCGTTTTGACGCGAGGCGCGATGCGAGCTGGCTTGACCGCCGGCGACTCCGTGTAGCCATGCCTCCGAGAAAAACCTCTAGGCAGGATGCTCGTGCCCGTACCGAGAACCAACACAGGTGGACAAGTAGAGAATACTAAGGTGAGCGAGCTAACCCTCGTTAAGGAACTCGGCAAAATCGTCCCGTAACTTCGGGAGAAGGGACGCCCCGGTAGGGTGAAGCCACTTGCTGGCGGAGCCCGAGGGGGCCGCAGTGACTTGGTCCAACCGACTGTTTACCAAAAACACAGCCCTCTGCTAAGTCGTAAGACGACGTATAGGGGGTGACGCCTGCCCGGTGCCGGAAGGTTACGCGGAGGTGTTAGCGGCTTCGGCCGCGAAGCACTGAAGCTAAGCCCCGGTAAA
>CAWCBM010000020.1:0-384713 GCA_963793775.1 uncultured Solirubrobacterales bacterium | reverse complement strand
CACCGTCTCACCGTCGTCGCCCTCGCTGACGCACGCGTCGCCTCGCCCGACACTCCAATAGCGGGTCCAGTTGACCGGCAGCGAGTGCGTCCCCGCGGTGGGCGCGCGCAGGTCGACCCGGTCCGGGCCGACTTCGGTGATCCCGCTGACGGCGAGGCTGGCCGCCCGGGCCCCGTCGACCCGGTACAGGCGCCAGTCGTCGGAGTGCCAGATCTCGGTGAGGTAGTCGAGGCCTGAGTCGATCAGCTCGACCTCGTCCTCGGCCAGGTAGTCGAGCTTGGCGTCGGCAACCGCCACGTAGGAGACGCCGTGGTCGCGAAGCCAGGCGTGGTAGGCGGCCGGCGTCAGGTTGTCGCCGGAGAAGAGGTCGAAGTCCTCGGACTCGAGCTGGCGCAGCCAGCCGCGGGCGATCGGGTGGCGTGGCGCCACGTAATTGGCCTCCCAGCGGTTCTTCGTCGGCGGGATCTGGACCCGGAACGTCCCGCTCGAGGCCGCCAGCCGGTCGAGCTCCGCGTTGAGCGGCTCGTAGTACGCGCGCTCGGTAGCGGGGTCGCCGGCGGCCTTTCGGACGTCGCGGACCGGCGCCACGAGCTGCCAGTAGAGCAACGGCAGCGAGACCGCGGCGACGACCAGCCGGCCGCGTGGCCAGAGCACCATCGCCAAGACGGGCCCTGCGAACAGCGCCCCGAGTCGCGCGACGTTGCCCCCGACCGCGTTCGGAATCACGAACACCGCCACCGCGAACAGGGCGTACAGCACCACTCCGATTCGCAGGTCGCGCTGCTCGGCCGGCAGCAGCCAGAGCGCGGCCAGGGCGAGCAGCGGGATGGCGACGAAGCTCGAGAAAACGAACGGCTCCTCGCCACCGGTGGGAAAGGCGGCATTGAGGACGACGATCGGGATCGCCGAGCCTCCGATCAGCGCCGCGCCGCGCTCGCGCTCGCCCGCGAGCCCGACCGCCGCGCCGGCGAGCGCCAGGAACGCCCCGGCGACCGGGCTGGCCAGGCTGCAGAGCGCCGCCATGGCCGCCGCCAGCGCCAGGCCTCGGCCGCTCCGCCAGAGCAGCGCCGCGAGCCCGAACGGGATCGCGAGCAGGAACGGCATCCTGCCCGTGAACAGCCAAATCGAGGCCGCGGCTGCGAACCAGAGCGAGCCGACGACGGCCGCCTCGCCGAACCGCCGCCGAGCGAGGACCGGGAACACGGCGGCGGCGGCGACGGCACCGACGGCGCCCGCCAGCCGGGGCCCCAGCAGTGCGCCGAGCGGCGGGTAGAGCACGCTGTAGGACGGCAGGTAGTGGCCCGAGTACCAGGCGTTGTTGAAGATCACGAACCCGTGATCGGAGAACAGGTCGGCGCGGAAGGTCGCCGCCGCCAGGTCCTGGCTCGGAGGCCCGAAGGCCAAATAGATGGCGGCGACAGCCGCGGCGAGCAGCGCCGAAACGGTCACGAGGCGACGACTGTCGGTCATTTGGGGCGCACTAGCCTATGGCGGTGAGCGGGACCGCAGCCGCGATCGACCTCGGCGGTCAGATCGACCGTCTGGCCGACGCCATCGGCGACTTCGGCCACTACCTCGGCCGCATCGACCTGTTCGCCCTCGCGGTGGCGCTCTTGCTGTCGCTCGGGCTCCAGCTCTGTCGCGCCCACGGCTGGGCCAACGCGCTCCGCGCCGCCTACCCACCGGACGCGGTCAGCGAGCGCGGCGTGGTCGGCGCCTTCCTGGTCGGCGCGGGGATGAACGGCATCCTCCCCGCCCGCGGCGGCGACGCGATCAAGATCGTGCTCGCCAAGCGCAGCGTGCGCGACTCCTCCTATCCGGCGATCATCTCCTCGTTCGCCGTCCTCGCTCCATTCGACACCGGGATCGGGATCTGCGTGCTCGGCTACGCGGCGATCAATGGCCTGCTTCCCGCCGCCCCACGGCTCCCGGAGCTGCCCGCGTTCGAGATCTCCTACTGGGCCGCGCACCCGCAGGTGCTGCTGCTGACGATCACGGTCGCCGGGATCGCCGTCATCTGCCTGATCGCGATCCTCGCCCGCCGGGTGGAGGCGTTCTGGGCTCACCTGAGGCAGGGCGTGGCGATCTTCCGCGAGCCGCCCCGGTACCTGCGCGAGGTGGTCGCCTGGCAGGCGGCCGGGTGGATGCTGCGCTTCGCGTCCTTCTGGCTGTTCCTCGACGCCTTCGGGATCGGGGGATCATTGGACAATGTGCTGCTGGTGATGAGCGTGCAGGCGGTGACCGGCGCGCTTCCGTTCACGCCCGGCGGAGCCGGCGCCCAGCAGGCGCTGCTCGTCGTCGCGCTCGACGGACCGACGTACGCGGCGGTGCTCGCCTACTCGGTCGGCCAGCAGGTCGCGGTGACGGTCTGGTCGGTGGCGATCGCGTTCATCGTCCTCGGGATCGTGTTCAGGGCCTGGGACTTAAAGAGGCTGATTCGCGAGGGCCGCGCGGCGCGTGGCGAGGCCGCGGGCTAGCTAGCTCAGTTCTTCGCGTACTCGACCCGGATCTGCTTTCCCTCGAGCTTGGTGCCGTCGAGGCGCTCGAGGGCTACCTTCGCGTGCTCGCCCGGAAGGTCGACGAACGAGAAGCGGTCAAGGATGCGGATCGCGCCGATCTCGGCCTCCGGCACGACGGCGCCTTCGACCAGCGCCCACCGCAGGTTCTCCTCGCTGATCCCGCTGCGCGCCCCGCGGTTGATGAACAGCTTGACGTGGCCGTTGCCCGCGGCGGCGTGCTCGCGCCGCCGCGGGCGCGGGGCGTGCTCGATCCGCTCCTCCGGCGGCTCCCATTCGCCGATCGACGTCCTCGCCTCGCGCTCGATTCGCGGGATCTCGTCGCGCTGCTTCGGGGTGACGAAGGTGATCGCCCGGCCGGTGCGCCCCACGCGGCCGGTGCGCCCGATCCGGTGCACGTAGATCTCGGTGTTGTTCGGCAGGTCGTAGTTGATGACGTGGGTGACGTGCTCGATGTCGAGCCCGCGGGCGGCGACATCCGTGGCGACCAGCAGCGGGAGGTTGTGGTCCTTGAACTGGATCATCACCCCGTCGCGCTGGCCCTGGGTCATGTCGCCGTGCAGCGCCTTCACCCGCAGCCCGCGGTCGCGCAGCTGGTCGTCGAGGCGGGCGGCGCCGATCTTGGTGCGGCAGAAGATGATCGCCTGCTCGGGCTCCTCGGCCCGCAGCACTTCGATCAGCCGGTCGGTCTTCTCGCGCGGTGGCACCTCGACGTAGGCCTGCTCGATGGCGTCGACGGTGAGCTGCTTCGGCGTCACCTTGATCGTCACCGGGTCGTACATGTACTGCTCGGCCAGGCGCGCGATCGGGGGCGGGATCGTGGCCGAGAACAGGGACGTCTGGCGGCCCGACGGGCACATCCGCAGGATCTTCTCGACGTCCTCGATGAAGCCGAGGTCGAGCATCTCGTCGGCCTCGTCGAGGACGACGTACCGGGCCGACGTCAGCACCAGGGAACGGCGCGAGATCAGGTCCATCATCCGGCCGACGGTGGCGACGACGACATGGGCGCCGCGGCGAAGGCGCGACTGCTGGGTGGCGATCGGGGCGCCGCCGAACACCGCGACCACCTCCACCCCCTCGAGGTGCTCGGCGTAGGCGCGCAGCGCCTGCGTGACCTGGATGCAGAGCTCCCGCGTCGGCGTGAGCACGATCGCCTGGGTCTCGCCGGAGGAGGCGTCGAGGTACTGCAGCAGCGGCAGCCCGAAGGCCGCGGTCTTGCCGGTCCCGGTCTGGGCCTGGCCGATCACGTCGTGCCCAGAGAGCAGCTCCGGGATCGCCTGCTCCTGGATCGGCGTCGGCTCCGAGTAGCCGAGCTCGTCGAGCGCAGTTTGGATCTCCGGCTTCAAGCCGAGCTCTGAAAATGCCTTCATTGGGACGATTGAGCGTAGCTGGGCGCGCTCAGCGCGCCGGATCGAGCAGCAGCTTGCCGCTCGTCTTGCGAGCCGCAAGCTCCTCGTGGGCGCGGCGGGCGTCCGACAGCGGGTAGACGCCGCCGACGATCACCTCGAGCTCTCCGGCCTGGACCGCCGTGAACAGGTCGGCAAAGATCGCCGCGACCTCGTCGCGGCGCGGGATCAGGTGGATGAGCCAGAAGCCGATCACCGCGCGCGAGTTCCGCAGCAGATGCCCGGTCGCCACCTCGTTCTGCTCCCTCGACGCGATCCCGAAGACGACCATGCGCCCGAAGGGAGCCAGGGTGCGAAGGCACGCCTCGAACGACTGCCCACCGGACATCTCGAGCACCGCGTCGACCTGCCTGCCCTCGTTTGCCTCGAGGATCGCCGTCTTTAGGTCGTCGGCGCGGGAGTCCACGGTGGCGTCGGCGCCGAGCCGCGTCGCGAGCGCCCGCTTGTCGTCGGTCGAGGCGAGCGCAATCACTCGGCCGCCGGCGCGCTTGGCGAGCTGGACGGCGAGGGTCCCGGTGCCCCCGGCTGCGGCCTGGACGACGACCGTCTCGCCCGGCTGCAGGCGGGCGCAGCGGTGGATCAGCGCGTGCGCGGTGACCCCCTGCAGCAGCAGCGAGGCGGCCTGGTCGTCGCCGACCCCGTCAGGGACCGGCACCAGCCAGGCGTCGGCCACCGCGACCCTTTGGGCGTAGCCACCGTTGGCCAGCATCGCCGCCACACGACGGCCGTCCGCGGTTCGGCCGGAGATCTCGCCGCCGGGGATCAGCGGCAGTGCCTGCTCGGCCAGGTAGTCGTTGCGAGTGGCGTGGGTGTCGGCGAAGTTGACACCGCTGCGCGCAACCTCGACCACCACCTGGCCGTCGGCCGGCTCGGGGTCGGGAAGCTCGACCAGCTCCATCACCTCGGGACCGCCGAACTCCTCGATCCGGATGGCTCTCATCTGCGGCTCAGTCTGTCAGGATGCCGCCGCTATGGCCCTGACCGCGGTCGGATCGATCGCTTTCGACAGCGTCCGCACGCCCGTTCGGCGAGCGGGAGCGAATGCTCGGCGGCTCCGCGGTCCACTTCGCGCTTGCGGCGAGCTTCTTCACCGAGGTCCGCGTCGTCGGTCCGGTGGGCGACGACTTCACCGACGAGCACCTGGCGGTGCTCTCCGAACGCGGCGTCGCGGTCGACGACATCGAGCACGTTCCCGGGGGGAAGACGTTCTTCTGGCGCGGCCACTACGACCACGACATGAACGTCGCCCACACGGACCAGACCGATCTCAACGTGTTCGCGGACTTCGAGCCCAAGCTCTCGCCGGAGTCGTGCGAGGCGCAGATGCTGTTCCTGGGGAACATCCAGCCGGACCTGCAGCGCGGGGTGCGGGCGCAGTCGTCGGCGAGCTTCGCGGCCCTGGACTCGATGAACCTCTGGATCGACACCGCGCGGGACTCGCTGGTGGCGGCGATCGGCGAGGTCGACTGCCTGCTGCTGAACGACGCCGAGCTGCGAATGCTGACCGAGCGCCCCAACCTCGCCCAGGCGGCGCGGGCGACGATGGAGCTGGGGCCCTCGGTGGTGGTCGCCAAGCGCGGCGAGTACGGGGCGATTCTGTTCACGCCCGACGGCACCTTCGCGATCCCCGGCCTGCCCCTTGACGAGGTCCGCGATCCGACCGGCGCCGGCGACAGCTTCGCCGGCGGCTTCCTCGGCTACCTCGACGGCGTGCGCGCCGGCGGCGAGCACGACGAGGCCGCGCTGCGCCGGGCGATGGCCTACGGGTCGGTGATGGCGTCGTTCAACGTCGAGGACTTCGGCACCGAGCGCGTCCAGCGGCTCACCGAGTCGAGCTCGCCGAACGCCTACGACGAGTTCAAGCGGCTCACCCATTTCGAAGCGGCGCCCGCGGGCTCGCTGCGCGCCTAGCGCCGGCTGGAGGCTGCGAGAATGGGTAGCGAAGCGAGATCGATCTAGGAGAGCCGATGGCCAGCGAGCGCGAGACCTCAACGGACGGCGGCGGCGTCGCGACGACGGACTCGAAGCCCAGCCGACACGCTGACGATCACCGACAACCGCACGGGCAAGAGCTACGACGTCGAGATCACCGACGAGACGATCCGGGCGATCGACCTGCGCCAGATCAAGGTCGCAGAGGACGACTTCGGGATGATGTCCTACGACCCGGCGTTCACGAACACCGCCTCGTGCCGCTCGGCGATCACCTTCATCGACGGCGACAGGGGAGTCCTCCAGCACCGCGGGATCCCGATCGAGCAGCTGTGCGAGAAGTCGACCTTTCTCGAGGTCGCGTTCCTGCTCGTCTACGGCGAGCTGCCGACGCAGCCGCAGCTCGAGCGCTGGCTGTTCGACATCACCCACCACACCTTCGTCCACGAGGACATCAAGAACCTGCCAGACCTTCCGCTACGACGCCCACCCGATGGGGATGCTGCTCTCCGGCGTCGGCGCGCTGTCGACGTTCTACCCCGACGCCAAGCACATCGACGACCCCGAGGAGCGCTACATGGCGGCGGTGCGGCTGATCGCCAAGGTGCCGACCCTGGCGGCGTTCGCCTATCGCCACAACCTCGGCCTGCCCTACGTCTATCCGGACAACGACCTCAGCTATCCGGAGAACTTCCTCTCGATGATGTTCAAGAAGACCGAGGTCAAGTACGAGCCCGACCCGCGGCTGGCGAAGGCGCTCGACATCCTCTTCATCCTCCACGCCGACCACGAGCAGAACTGCTCGACCGCGGCGGTCCGCAGCGTCGGCTCCTCGCAGGTCGACCCCTACTCGGCGCTCGCCGCCGGAGTCGCAGCGCTCTACGGCCCGCTTCACGGCGGCGCCAACGAGGCGGTGCTGCGGATGCTGCGACGGATCGAGACGGTCGAGAACATCCCCGACTTCCTCGAGGGGGTGAAGAACCGCGAGGAGAAGCTGATGGGCTTCGGCCACCGGGTCTACAAGAACTACGACCCGCGGGCGCGGATCATCAAGAAGCACGTCGACGAGGTGCTCGAGGCGACCGAGTACAACCCGCTGATCGAGATCGCCACCGAGCTCGAGAAGCGCGCGCTCGACGACGAGTTCTTCACCTCGCGCAAGCTCTACCCGAACGTCGACTTCTACTCCGGGCTGATCTACGAGGCGCTCGAGATCCCGACCGAGATGTTCACGGTGATCTTCGCGATCCCGCGGACGGCCGGCTGGATCGCCCAGTGGCTGGAGATGGTCGACGACCCGGAGACAGAAGATCGCCCGGCCCCGGCAGATCTACACCGGCCCGCGCGACGTCGACTACGTCCCGATCGAGCGAGCGCGAGGGCCCGGAGAAGATCACCAACGAGTCGCGTCGGCGCCCGATCCGCAAGCGCCGCGGCGCCTAGCGCGGCGGCGCGGCCGACGTCGGTCTCGAGAGCGACCTGGTCCTCGAGGCCCTCGACCCGCCGCAGCGTCGTCCCGGTGCGCTTGCGCTCGCGGATCTCGAGCCGGCGCGAGAGGCGCGAGAGCGAGAAGTTGACGATGATGAAGAGGAAGCCGACCATCAGGTAGACCTGCAGGATCGGCGCCGGGACGCCGCCGAAGAAGCCGGCGCCGGTAGCGCGCTCCCGTGGCTGATGCACCTCGTTGATCGCCGAGGATCGTCACCAGCGTCGTGTCCTTGTTCAGGGTGATCAGCTGCGAGACGGTCGCCGGCACCATCCGCCGCAGGCCCTGGGGCAGGATCACGAACCGCATCTGCTGGCGGTAGGTGAGCCCCAGCGACGCCGCCGCCTCGCGCTGGCCGCGGTCGAGCGAGAGGATCCCCGAGCGCATGATCTCGCAGAGGACGGCCGAGTTGTAGAGGACGAGGGCGAGGAGCGCGCCGAGGACGAGCTCGTCCTGAAGCGCCTCCGGGAACCAGCCGGGGATCGTTGTCGCGCGTACGCCTCGCGCCACGAGCTCGGGACCGCGAGCAGCCGAGGTAGAGGATGATCAGGATCAGCGGGATGTTGCGCCAGAGGTCGACCCAGATCCCGGCCGGGACGCTGATCAGCGCCGGCTTCGAGATCCGCATCAGCGCCAGCAGGAGGCCGAAGATGAGCGAGAAGACGATCCCGATCGCGGCGATCTCGAGGTTGATCAGGAAGCCCTCGAGCAGGAACCTGAAGTTGTTGCCGGTCCATCACCCATTCCCAGTTGTCGGGGTTGAAGAGGTACTCCATCGCGCTACCTCATCGCCTGATCGCGAAGCGCCGCTCGAGGTAGCGGATCGCGACGGTGGCGGTCAGGGTCAGGAGCAGGAAGCCGACCGCGCCCCAGAAGAAGACCTCGTTGAACTGGCCGGTGTCGGAGTGCGATCCGGCGCGTGTCTGCTTGAGCAGGTCGTGGAGCGCGACCAGCGAGCCGCCGACGATCGCCGAGTTCTTGATCATCGCCAGCACGAGGCTGCCGAGCGTCGGGATCACGGTCCGGAACGCCTGCGGGAGGATGATCAGGCGCATCGTCCGCGGATAGGTGAGCCCGAGCGAGAGCGCCGCCTCGATCTGGCCCTTGCCGACGGCGAACACCCCGGAGCGCAGCGCCTCGGCGATGTAGGCGGCGGTGTAGAGGCCGAGGCAGGCCGATCCCCGCCGACCCACTGCCCGACCGCCACGCCCGCCCGCGGGAGCCCGGAGAAGGCGATGAACAGCAGGACCAGCAGCGGGACGTTGCGGAAGATCTCGACGTAGATGCCGCCGAGCCGGTTGAGCCACTTGACCGGCGCGATCCGCATCGCCGCGACCAGCGTGCCGACCACCATCGCGATCACGAACGAGGCCACGACCAGCCGGGTCGTGACCCAGAGCCCGGAGCTGAACTCCGGGAGGTGCTCCTGTGAGCACCTCCCAGAGCTCGCTCACTCTCCGTCTCCTCGGCTCGGTGACGGCGCGTCCCCGCTGCTTCTCGAGCGGGAACAGCTTCAGCGCCTCCTCGAGGGTGATGTCCGGCGGTCCCTGCTGCTGGTCCTCCGGGACGTACTGGCCGACCCACTCGTCGTAGGCCTCCTGCCAGGCGCCGCTGTCGATGTACTCCTGCAGCGTCTCGTCGACGAACTCCTTCATCTCCGTGTCGCCCTCCGGGATCCCGATCCCGTACGGCTCGGTCGTGTAGTCGAGGCCGAGGATCTCCAGCGAGTCGATCCTGGATCACCATCCCGGTGAGGATCACGTTGTCGGTCGAGACCGCGTCGACGGCGCCGGTCTGGATCTGGTCGAAGCACTCCGAGTAGAGATCGACCAGCCGCAGGTCCGCCTCCGGAGCCTCCTTCTCGATCGTCTCGGCGTAGGTCGAGCCGAGCGCCGTGCAGACCCGCTTGCCGTTCAGGTCCTCGAGGGTCCGGATGTCCGAGCCCTCGGGCACGAGCACGTCACCGTTGGCGACGTAGTACGGCTCCGAGAAGTCGATCTCGAGATCGCGCTCCTCGGTGATCGTCATCGTCGACAGGATCAGGTCGATCGTCCCGTCGACGAGCAGCGGGATCCGGTTGTCCGAGGTCGCCTCGCGCGAACTTCGCCTCGACCCCGAGCTTGTCGGCGATGTAGGTGCCGAGGTCGACGTCGAAGCCCTCGACCTCACCGGTCTGCGGGTTGTTGAGCCCGAACGGCGGCACGTCGTACTTGACGCCGATCGTGAGCTCGCCCTGCTCCTGGATCTCGGCCATCGTCGTGCCGGCCGGGAACTGCTCGACCTCGGCCGCGGTCGTCTCCTCGCCGCGTGTCGTCGTCGTCGTCGCCGCAGGCGGCGAGCGACGAGAGCGGCCAGCGCCAGCATCGCGATCACGATCAGACGCCAGCGTCGTCCTTGTCTCCATTTCCTCTCTCGCTCTCTCCCCCGTTCTGGTTTCGCCTGTCAGTGGTGGATGATCTTGTCGACGAACTCCTTCGCGCGTTCGCTCTTGGTCTGGTTGAAGAACTCGTCCGGGCGTTCCCTGCTCGACGATCCCGCCCTCGTCGATGAATACGATCCGGTCGCAGACCTCGCGCGCGAAGCCCATCTCGTGGGTGACGACGATCATCGTCATCCCCTCCCGGGCCAGGTCGCGCATCACGTCGAGGACCTCGCGGATCATCTCCGGGTCGAGCGCCGAGGTCGGCTCGTCGAACAGCATCAGCTTGGGCTCCACCGCCAGCGCGCGGGCGATCGCCAC
The DNA here is from genome assembly GCA_963793775.1 of uncultured Solirubrobacterales bacterium. Classification (GTDB taxonomy): domain Bacteria; phylum Actinomycetota; class Thermoleophilia; order Solirubrobacterales; family 70-9; genus WHSW01. Next base: position 374,630 of record CAWCBM010000020.1, on the reverse strand, counting down.
CCGTTGCTGCTGGCCGCCGGAGAGGTCGGCGGGATAGGCGTCGGCCTTCTCGGGGATCCCGACCCGCTCGAGCAGCCGCCGCGCCCGCGTCGGCGGCCTCCTGCCTGCGACCGGCCTCCTCGACCTCGCGCGGGCCGAGGGTGATGTTGTCGAGGACGGTCATGTGCGGGAACAGGTTGAACTGCTGGAAGACCATCCCGATCTGGGCGCGGATCGCGTAGATCTCGCGGCCGGTGGCGTCGACCGCGCGATCGTCGAAGCGGATCTCGCCGGCGTCGATCGGCTCGAGCCCGTTGATGCAGCGCAGGATCGTCGACTTGCCCGAGCCCGACGGCCCGGCGATGACGATCGCCTCGCCGTGCGCGACCTCGAGGTCGATCCCGTCGAGGACGAGGTTGTCGCCGAAGCTCTTGCGGACGTCGTTCAGGAGAACGAGGGGGGATTCGTCCACGGCGAGGACGCTATCGCGATCGACGAAGATGGGAGCTCATGGGCGGCTATCGGCTGACGGTGAGGCTCGGGCCGAAGGTGAACCGGGCACGGTTCGAGCGGCTCGAGGAGGCGATCGCTGAGCTGCGCCGCCAAACAGAGGAGATTCAGGCCACTGGGGCGCTGCCGACGGTCCCGATGCTGCGGGAGTTCGAGCCCGCCGAGCGCGTCGCGGCCAGGCTCGAGATCTCGACCGGCGGCTGGCTGCGCGGCCGGGCAGCCGGCGTGGACGTGATGGGCGACGGTTCGATGGTCCCGTTCCGGGGCGGGATCGCCCGCAGGGAGCTCGAGCCGCGCCGGGCGAGTCGCCCTACGAGGCCGTCCGCGCGCGCTCTCCCCGGTAGCCTGATCGCGTGAGCGACGACACCGACGCCATCGTCGAGGCATTTCGGATGCTCAACTCGGACACCTACGAGGAGGCGCTCGAGCTCGTCGACGACGAGTTCGAGATGGTGACCCCGCCCGAGCTCGCCAGCGAGCCCGATGCGTATCGCGGCCCCGAGGGCGTGCGACGCTGGTGGGAGTCGTTCCTCGAGTCGATGGAGTGGGTGCGACTCGAGGTCGAGGAGGTGCACCTGGTCGACGATCGGCGGGTGATCCTCGAGTTCGTGATGCACACTCGCGGTCGTTCGAGCGGAATCGAGACCGACCAGCGCGCCGTCGGTCTCGCGACCGCCCGTGACGGGAAGCTCTCCCGGCTCGCGTTCTTCGCCGACCTCGCGCAGGCTCAGGCCGCCGCTGGGGCTCACGGGTAGCCTGCTCTCCGTGGAGGCCGAGGTCCCCAAGGGCAGCTACGCGGCCGGCCGCCGCGTGCGGCTGCCCCGCGGCGCCTCCGAGCCGATCAGGGTGCACATGAACGGCGTCGAGCAGACCCGCGGCAGCGACTACGAGGTCCGCGGCGGCGAGGTCGTCTTCAACCGACCGATCGTCAAGGAAACCGTCACCCCAGGCCGCTGGATGGCGATGTACCTGGGCCTTTTCGGCACCTACCGCAAGCACGAGACGGTCGACGTCGAGTACCAGCTCGACGGCCGGCCGAAGCTCGCGTCGGACGTCGAGATCATCCCCGATGAGTGACGACGCGCGCTCGGTCGTCGAGCGCTACTACGCGCGGTCGCCGACCTCGCGGGATCGCCGGACTCACTGCGCGAGCTGCTGGCGCCCGACTGGCGGTGGTCGAGCACCCAAACGCGATCCATCCCGAGGGCACGGTCCGCGACCGCGACGAGGCGATCGCCGACTACGAGCGGGGCAAGCGGATGCTCTCGGATCAGAGCTTCGACCTCGAGGAGCTGCTGGTCTCAGGCGAGCGCGTCGCGGTGCGCGCCAGGTGGCGCGGCACGGTGGCGGGTGGGGCAAGCCTGGAGGCGAAGATCGCGGCCTTCCTCACGGTCGCCCGACGGCCGGATCCGCGACTGGATCGAGATCGCCTCGACGACTCGCTTCGTCGCCGTTGGGCGTAGCGCGATCTAGACCTTGATCGGCCCCGATGACGTCCAGGCGGCCGCGAGCGGCTCGCCGGCCACGCGCACCGTACGCCCGTCTTTCACTCGCGGACGCTGGACGAGCTCGGCCGGCGCCGAGGTCTTGCTCAAGGCGGAGAACCTCCAGCGAGTCGGCGCCTTCAAGTACCGGGGCGCCTTCAACGCCCTCTCGCGGCTCGACGACGAGCAGCTTCGGCGCGGCGTCGCCGCCTACTCCTCCGGGAACCACGCCGCAGGCGGTCGCCTTCGCGGCCCGCGAGCACGGCGCGGACGGCGGTGATCGTCATGCCCGAGGACGCCCCGGCGTCGAAGCTCGCCGCGACCGAGCCGCCTACGGCGCCGAGGTCGTCACCTACGACCGCTACGCGGGTGATCGGGAGGCGATCGGTCGAGCGCGTCGCAGGAGGCGCGCGGCCTGTCGTTGATCCCACCGTACGACCACCAGCACGTGATCGCCGGGCAGGGAACGGTGGCGCCTCGAGCTGATCGAGCAGGCCGGACCGCTCGACGCGATCGTGGTCCCGGTCGGCGGCGGCGGCCTCGACCGCCGGGACGGCGACGATCGCCGCGCGCTCTCGCCCGGGAGCGAGGTCGCACGGCGTCGAACCCGAGGCGCGGAGACGACACCAAGCGGTCGCTCGAGGCGGGCCGGCCAGTCGAGATCCCGATTCCCCGCACGATCGCCGACGGCCAGGGGGTCAACGTCTCCGGGGAGCTGACCTTCCCGATCAATCGCGACTGCTCGACCGGAGTAACGCTCGCGTCACCGACGCCGAGATCGTCGCCGCGATGAGCTTCCTGTTCGAACGGATGAAGCTCGTCGCCGAACCGAGCGGCGCGATCGCCCTCGCCGCGCTGCTCAGTCCGGCGGCTGACAGTTCAGCCCGGCGCCCGCGTCGGCGTCGTCATCTCGGGCGGCAACGTCGACGCCACGCGCTTCGCGGAGTTGCTCGCCCGAGAGCGATGAGCTCGAGCGCGTCCGGCGGCGAGCCCGACGAGCTCGGCCACCCGCTCGCGGTGCTGTCGCGCCGAGCCGAGCAGCTGGGCGCTCACCCTGGCGCGCTTGAGCAAGAAGTGGATGTCGTGCTCCCAGGTGAAGCCGATCCCGCCGAGGGTCTGGATCGCGTTGTGGGTGACGGCGGTGGCCGCGTCGGAGGCGCGGGCCTTGGCCATCGAGGCGGCCAGCGGCAGCGCCTCGCGATCGGCGTCCGCGGCCCAGGCGGCGTAGTAGGTCAGCGAGCGAGCCTCCTCGACGTCCCAGAGCATCTCGGCGAGCCGGTGTGAGACGGCCTGGTAGGCGCCGATCGGGCGGTCGAACTGCTGGCGCTCCTTGGCGTAGTCGACCGCCATGTCGAGCGCCCGCTGGGCGCCGCCGACCAGCTCCGCGGCAAGCGCGACCATGCCGATGTCGACGGCGCGGGCGACCTCGCCGGGCAGCGACTCGCCGCCGTCGGCCGTGACGCGGAAGTACGCCCTGGTCGTGTCGATCAGGTCGAGGCGCTCGAGCTCGGCGTCGCCGGGCTCGACCAGCTTCGCCCCGTCGCCGTCGGCGAGGACCAGGATCGCGGCGTCCTTCGCCGCGCCGACGATCGCTCCGGTGTCGTCGGTGAACTCGGCCGCCCCGCGCTGCTCGCCCGAGGCGATGCCCGGCAGCCAGCGCGACGTCTGCTCGTCCGAGCCCGCCGCCTCGATCACGGCCCCGGCGTAGGCATTGGAGATCATCGGCGAGGGAGCGCAGGCGTAGCCGAGCTCCTCCTGCAGGATCACCAGCTCGACCACGCCGAGGCCCTGCCCGCCGTACTCCTCGGCGATCGCGATGCCGGGCCAGCCGAGCTCGCACATCTCACGCCAGATGGCGTCGTCGTACGGGCTCTCCGACTCGGCCAGCTCGCGCACCTTCTCCGGCTTGAAGCGGGCGGCGACGAACTCGTGCGCGGTCGACTTGATCTCGCGCTGCTCGTCGTTGAAGTCGAACTCCATCGGTCTCTCCGCCGCTCAACGGAGCTTGGGCAGGCCGAGCACGCGCTCGGCGACGATGTTCTTCAGCACGTCGCTGGTGCCGCCCTCGATCGAGTTCGCGCGCGAGCGAAGGAAGCGGTACGCCCAGAGATCGCCGCGCTGCAGATGCTCGATGCCGCCGACCTCGACGGCGAGCTCGGTCAGCGCCTGGTTGGTCGATGACCACTGGAGCTTCGCGATCGAACCCTCCGGGCCTGGGATGCCGACCTTCATGGTCGCGGTCAGCGCGCGCATCGCACCGAGGCGGAGCCCCTCGATGCCGATCTTCAGGCGAGCGATCTTGTCGCGGACCAGCGGATCGTCGGCGACGCCGCGCTCCTTCGCCAGCTCGATCAGCTCGTCGAGCGAGTTGGAGAGCCCGAGGGCCGCCGACGCCCCGAGCCCGGCGCGCTCGTTCATCAGCGTGGTGATCGCGACCATCCAGCCGTTGCCCTCGCCCGCCGACCACATTCTCGTCGGGCACGTAGGCGTTCTCGATGAACAGCTCGTTGAACTCGGCCTCGCCGGTGATCTGGCGCAGCGGCCGCACCTCGACCTCGTCCTGCTCCATGTCCATCAGGAAATAGGTGAGGCCCTTGTGCTTGGGGGCTTCCTGATCGGAGCGGGCGACGAGCATGCACCACTTCGCCTCGTGGGCGAATGTCGTCCACACCTTCTGGCCCGTGATCCGCCAGCCGCCGTTCTCCCTGACCGCCTTGGTCTTCAGCGACGCCAGGTCCGAGCCCGACTCGGGCTCGGAGAAGCCCTGGCACCAGATCTCCTCGGCCGAGAGGATCGGCTCCAGGAAGCGCTCCTTCTGCTCCTCGGTGCCGTGGGCGATGACCACCGGCCCGCCCATCACCAGCCCGAGGACGTTGGCCGGCCGCGGCGCCTTGGCGCGCGCCAGCTCCTCGCCGAAGATCGACTGCTCGATCAGGGTCGCGCCGCGGCCGCCGTACTCCTTCGGCCACGAGATCCCCGCCCAGCCGGCCGTCGTGCAGCTTGCGCTGCCACTCGCGCTCGAACTCGAACTGGGCCTGGTCGCCGCCCTGCGGCGCCGGCCCGGGATGGTTCTCATCGATCCAGGCCCGGACCTCGTCCCGGAACGCGCGCTCGGAATCGTTCAGGGTGAGGTCCACGGGCGCTGGACCCTACTACGCGCTCAGTTGAACACGTAGAGCATCGCCAGCGCGATCGCGACCCAGGAGACCGCGGCGAAGACCATCCCCGGATCCTCGGTCAGGATCGCCGCCGTCGAGCGGGTGTCGCGGCGGTCGTAGATCAGGTACAGGTAGCGGAAGATCCCGTAAAGCACCGACGGCGCCGTGGCGAGCATCTCGGAGCCCATCCGCGGCGAGTCCACCGCGTACAGGATGTAGCTGAGGATCGCCGAGGCGGTCACGAGGGCGATCATCTGGTCGAGGAACGGCAGCGAGTAGTGCTCGAGCACGGGGCGGGTCTGGGCCTCGTCGCGCTGCTCGAGGATCGCCTCCTGCCGCCGCTTGGTGAAGCCGAGGAAGAGGGCCAGCATCCCTGTGCAGATCAGCAGGAACTCCGATGCGTGGGCGCCGACCGCGACCGCTCCCGCGACCACCCTGAGGATGAACAGCGAGCCGATCGTCATCACGTCGATGATCACCAGCCGCTTGAGGCCGAGCGAATAGGCGAGCGTGATCGCGCCGTAGAGGGCGACGAAGCCGGCGACCTCCGCCTTGACCGCGAAGCCGATCCCGATCGCCGCCGCGGCGAGGATCACCGCGAGCGTCGCGGCCGTCCCGGTGGAGACCGCGCCGCTGGCGATCGGGCGGTGGCGCTTCTCCGGGTGCAGCCGGTCGAGCTCGCGGTCGCGGAGGTCGTTGAAGAGGTAGCCGGCGCTCGAGATCGCGCAGAAGGCGACGAAGGTGAGCACGGCGTCGGCGACAGCGTCGCCGCTGTCGAGGCGCCCCGAGAAGAGGACGCCCGCGAACACGAGCAGGTTCTTGATCCACTCCGACGGGCGGAGGGCGCGGATCAGCGGCGACATGACCGCCGAAGGTTAGGAGGCGGCGGCCGGCGGGCGGGCTATTCAGCCGCGATGTCGTAGAAATCGCCCACGGCGACGTTCAGCGGCTCCGCCCGCGCCTCGCCGAGCCGGTAGGCGACGATTTCGCGGTCCGACTCGGGGCCGCCACCGGTCAGGAACACCTCCTCGCCGTCGCGGGACCAGGCGGTGAAGACGTAGCCGCCGCGCACCGCCGAGCCGGGCACGAGCTCGAGCTCGCCGCTGGCCACGTCGACCAGAGCCAGGGCCTGGCCGCCCAGCTCACCCGCGGTCTTCACCGGCACGGCGAGCGTGTCGCCGTCGGGCGAGAAGGCGCCCTCCCAGGCGAGCAACGCGCCGCCCTGCGGCGGAGCGATCGCCGCTGCTCGCCGGTCACGACATCGGTCAGGACCAACTCCCCGGACCTGTAGTGGCTGGAGGCGAGCAGGTCATGGGTCACCGGCCCCATGTCGCCGATCTGCTCCCAGTCCCAGCTGCGGATCGTCCTGCCGGTGTCGGGATCCCACAGCGTCGGGCGCGGGCTTTGAACAGGAGTCCGCCGCCGACCTCGGCGTACGGCCAGGCGCCGTCGGGCGGCACCACGCCGCGCGTGACGACGTTCCCCGCGCTGTCGATCTCGCGCAGCTCCCCGAGCCCGCGCTCGGTCGGCGGGCTGTCGCGGTCCAGGAACCCGACCCAGATCCGGTCGGGATCCGCCGCGGGAATGAAGATCCAGCCGTCCTTCGCGAGCGTGGTCGACTCCCCGGCGGGGTCGGCGAGCGGAACGCTGGTCACGTCATAGCTCCACATCGCCAGCCGGTCGCCGACCGGGGCGATGAAGTGCGGCGGATCCCCAGCGCCGAGCTCGGGACGCGGGACGCGCACCGCCCGTCCGGAGCGCACGTCGACCACCCAGAGCTCGGCGATTCCGGCCAGGAACAGCGTCGTCTCGCTCCGCTCCGGCTCCGCCGCAGCTCGCTCGCGCGCCCCGCAGCCGCCCGCGGCGACCGCGGCCAGCATGCAGAGCACGGCGCCCGCCGATCTCAGTGCCACGCACTGAGTACGCGGGCAGCAGGCGCGGAGGTCCGCGCGTCAGGCGGGGTCGATCAAGACCCCTGGGTTCAGCACCGCCGCAGGATCCACTGCGCGCTTGGCCGCCCGCAGGGCGTCGGCGAAGCGGTCGGGCCGCTGGCGGTCGTACCAGGGCCGGTGGTCGCGCCCGACCGCGTGGTGGTGGGTGATGGTCCCGCCGGCGGCGCTCACGGCGTCCGAGGCCGCGGCCTTGATCTCGTCCCACTGCTCGACCTCCGAGCCGCGGCGCGCCGGGGCGATGATCGTGTAGTAGGGCGCGGGCCCATCGGGATAGACGTGGGTGAAGCGGCAGCCGAGCACCGGCGCCCCCTTTCCCTCGGTTGGCGCGCCGGTGACCTCGGCCACCGTCCGCCGCGCGGTCTCCGAGACCGTGGCGTGGAAGTCGGCGAACCGGTCCCAGGTGATCGCCGTCTCGAAGGTGTCCGAGATCACGCCGCAGCAGACGAGCGTGTCGCGGAGGTAGGGCGCCGCGAGGAATGCGTGGCGCCAGGCGCCGACCGCGTCGGAGCCCTTGCCGCTTCCGCCCCGGATCTCGCCGGGCTCGCCGCCGTGGTCGCGAGCCGCCTCGAGCGCGATCCCCATCGGCTCGTCGACCGGGTGGTGGGCCGACTCGAACCCGAGCACGAGCATCGCCTTGCCGGGCGGCGCCGCGTGGGTGAGCTCCGCCTCGGCGGGGTCGAGCAGCCGGCAGTTGGCCGGGTCGAGGCCAGACTGGGCGAGCTCGCGCACGGCTTCTGCGCCGGCGGCGAACGAGTCGAAGGCGACGCCGCAGGAGAGCTTGTGCTCGGGCCGCGGGCGAACGCGGACCCATGCCTCGGTGATCACGCCGAGGATCCCCTCCGACCCGATCAGCATCCGGTCCGGACTGGGCCCGGCGCCGGAGCCCGGGAGTCGGCGGCTCTCCCACTCGCCGCTCGGGGTGATCGCGCGCACGGACTCGACCAGGTCGTCGATGTGGGTCAGCTTGGTCGCGAAGTGGCCGCCCGCCCTGGTCGCGATCCAGCCGCCCAGCGTCGAGTACTCGAAGGACTGCGGGAAATGGCGCAGGGTGAGCCCGTGCTCCCCGAGTTGGTCCTCCAGCGACGGCCCGAGCGTCCCGGCCTGGATCCGCGCGGCGTCGGAGACCGGATCGACCTCGAGCACCCGGTCGAGCGCCCGGAGGTCGACGCTGACCGCGCCCGCGTAACCGTCGCCGATTCGCGGCTCGACCCCGCCGACGACGCTCGTGCCGCCGCCGTAGGGAACGGCGGCCGCGCCAACGTCCGCGCACCAGGCGAGCACCGCCTCGACCTCGCGCTCGTCGCGCGGGCGAACGACCACGTCGGCCGGGTTCGGGATCTGGCCGCGCATCCCCCGAACGACGTCGCGGTAGGCCTTGCCGAGCGCGTGCGAGACGCGCTCGTACCGCTCGCTCGAGCAGATCTCGGCCAGAGCCGCGGGCGGCTCGAGGCGGGGCTCCGAAAGCTCGATCGCTTCCAGGGGCACCGGTTCCTCCGGCTCTGAGCCGAACCCGAGCCGCTCGCGGATGTCGGCCGCGGCTGCTCGTAGGTCGCCGATCCCGGGCTGCTGGTGCTCGTAGCCCCAGCCCCAGTGCTTGCGACGCCCGGTGGCTTCCAGCGCGCGCCCCCGCCCGTCGCTACCAGTGCACGCCGCGCATCAGGTACGCGAACGCGACCTGGCGGTTGGTCGCCTCCTCCTCGGTGGGTTCGGCGTCGCCCTGCGCCGAGGCTCCCGCTCGCTCCTTGCCCGACGCCCTGGCGGCCGCCGTGTCGGGGAACAGGTGATACGCGGTGTTGAGGATGTAGTCGATCGACTTCGGGTTCAGCGCGTAGAGGATCTGACCCAGCGTTCCCATCGGGGTCGCGATCCGCTTCGGCTTGTGGATGATCGCCTCGCAGATCATGTCCGCCGCCTCGTCGGGCGTGATCGTCGGGAAGCGGTCGTACATCTTCGTCGGAGCGATCATCGGCGTCCGCACGAGCGGCATGTACACCGCCGTGATCGCGACGTTGTCGTCGACGATCTCCGAGGCGATGCAGCGCGAGAACGCGTCCAGCGCCGCCTTCGAGGCGACGTAGGCCGAGAAGCGGGGCATGTTGGTCTGCACGCCGATCGAGCTGACGTTCACGATCTGTCCCGACTTTCGCTCGCGCATTCCGGGCAGCACCTTGAGGATCAGCCGGACGGCGCCGAAGTAGTTGAGCTGCATCGTGCGCTCGTAGTCGTGGAAACGGTCGTAGGAGAGCGCGACCGAGCGGCGGATCGAGCGCCCGGCGTTGTTGACCAGGACGTCGACCCGGCCGTGCTGGGCGAGCGCCTCCTCGGCCATCCGGTCGATGTCGTCCATGTCCGAGAGGTCGCACTGGTGGATGTACGCCTCGCCGCCGCCGGCCTCGATCTGCGACAGGGTCTCCTCGAGCTTCTCCGGCGTGCGCGCCACCAGCAGCACCGTCCCTCCCGCCTCGGCGATCTTCAGCGCCGCCGCCTTGCCGATCCCGGACGACGCGCCCGTGACCATCACCACCCGGCCGCGCACCGCCTTCTCGAGCGAGACCCCGCCGCGAAGCCGCCGTGCCACGCGCAGGAACTCGTCGGGTATCTGCTGCTCGGCGACCGTCGTGACCCCGCCGGTCAGACCGAGCCGGCCGCGCGCGGCGCCGACCAGGGTGCGGTCGGCGTACAGGTCGGGGTCGAGGTGGCGCTCCCAGTAGTCCCAGATCGCCTTCGCGTAGGACGGGAGCGGCGGGCAGGTGATCCCCGAGCCCGCGAGCACCGCCTGGGTCTGGCGCGAGTCAAAGCGCGTGGCCAGTTGATGTAGGTGAGCACCGAGCGCGGGACGCCGAAGTCGGCCAGCAGCGCCTCGAACGTCGTGTTCCCGAACGGCGTCGCGTTGAGGACCATGCCCAGGATCGGCTGCAAGGCGTCGGTGGCCCCCGCCGGCAGCCGGACGGTCGTCTTGGGCGCGTGGGCCGCCTCGGCGAAGGTGTCGATCACCTCGCCCACCGTGAGCGGGTTCGGGTCGGTGAGATGGAAGGCGCGGCCGTCGAGATCGGGCTGGTGGGCGATGTGATCCATCGCCTTGACCACGAAGTCGACCGGGACGATGTTGATCTCGCGGCCCTCGAGGCCGGGCACCGGCACCCACTGCGGGACTGCGTTGCGAATTCGGCGGATCAGCTTGAAGAAGTAGTAGGGACCGTCGACCTTGTCGATCTCCCCGGTCTGCGAATCGCCGACGACGATCCCCGGCCGGTAGATCCGCCACGGCCGCTGCGACTCGTTGCGGACCACCGCCTCGGACTCGTGCTTGGTGCGGAAGTAGGGGAAGGTGTCGAGCTTGACCGCCTCCTCGAACATGTCTTCGCGCCAGACGCCGGGGTAGAGCCCGGCGGCGGCGATCGAGCTCACGTGGTGAAAGTGGCCGGCCCCGATCGCGTCGGAGAGCCCGACCGCGTGACGCGTGCCCTCGATGTTCGCCGTGTGCTGGCTCGATGCGTCCGCGGTCATGTCGTAGATCGCGGCCAGATGGAAGAAGTGCTCGACCTCGCCGTCGAGGCGCGCCAGGTCCTCGTCGGAGACGCCGAGCCGGCGCTGGGAGAGGTCGCCGACGATGGGGACGATCCGGTCCTCCGGGGCTCCCCAGCGGTTGCGAAGCTCCTCGAGCCGCCCCCGCGAGCCCTCCCGCACGAGGACGTAGATGGTCCCCTCGCGCTCGAGGAGTCGCTCGACCAGGTTCCGGCCGATGAAGCCCGTCGCACCGGTGACGAAGTAGGCCACGCCTTGACCCTACTATTCGTCCCTGAGATGGGCTTCGAAATTGCACCAGACCCCGGCGACCGCGGCGAGCCCGACGTCAAGCTCGGCCGCACCGGGGGCTCGGCGGTCGGCGCCGAGCGCCGCGTCGTAAATCACGGCTTCCAGGTCCTCGCCCGCGGCGCGCTCGTCTGCCCCGAGTGCGAGCTGCCGATCTCCCCGGCACCGCGGGTCAAGCCCCGCTCGGCGCTTCGCTGCGCGTTCTGCGACCACTCGGCGCTCGCGATCGAGTTCCTGCGCGAGGACGTCTACGACACGGTCGCCAACGAGTCGATCCTGGTCGCCCGGCTGGGCTGAAAACGCCTCACCGAGCCGAGCGAAGGTCATACACTCGGTGTAGATGGCAGACGCAGGCATCGTCGAGGTTCAGATGCCCCAGATGGGGGAGTCGGTGACCGAAGGCACCGTGCTCGAATGGCACGTTTCGGAGGGCCAGGAGGTCGCCGAGGGCGACACCGTCGTCGAGGTCTCCACCGACAAGGTCGACGCGGAGGTCCCCGCCCCCGCCGGCGGGGTGATCACCAAGCTTCTGGTCGACGTCGACGACACGGTCGAGGTCGGTCAGGTACTGGCCCAGATCGACCCCAATGGCGCCGCGGCCTCAGGCAACGGCGCCGGCGCCGCCGAGGCCTCGCCGCCCACCGAGCAGGATGGCCTGGTGATGGGCGGCGGTGAGGGCGACCAGGACCTCGGCGAGGACGCGGCCCCGAGCGAGGCTCCGCAGCCCGGCCAGGTGACCGTCAGCGCCCCCGGGGCGAGACGGTGGTGATCGCGATGCCGGAGATGGGCGAGTCGGTCACCGAGGGCGTCGTGCTCGAATGGCACGTCAGCGAGGGCCAGCGGGTAAACGAGGGAGACACGGTGGTCGAGGTCTCGACCGACAAGGTGGATGCCGAGGTCCCCGCCCCCGCCGGCGGCACGATCACCAAGCTGCTGGCCGAGCCCGACGCGACGGTGCAGGTCGGACAGGCCCTGGCGGAGATGACCGCCGGGGCGGCTGTCGCTGCCTCGCCGCCGGCCGCCGAGCCCGAGGCGCCCACCGAGACCTCGGCGCCGGGGCCGGCGCAGGCCGGTGACGGCGACGGCCGCGCCTCGCCGCTGGCCCGCCGGATGGCGGCGGCCAAGGGGCTCGACATCGGCACGATTCAGGGCACCGCCCCCGGCGGCAAGGTGACGAAGGAGGACGTGCTCGCGGCCGCCGAGGGCAACGGCGCCGCGGCGACGGCGCCGGCCGCAGCCGTCGCCGGCGAGGAGAAGGCGCTCCGGGGGCCCGGGGCGATGCTCGCCCGGACCATGAACGAGAGCAAGGAGGTCCCGACCGCGACCTCGTTCAGGACCGTCCCGGTCGACGTCCTCGACGCCAAGCGCAAGGCGATCAACGAGGCGCTCAAGAAGCGGGGAATGAAGGTCTCGTTCACCCACCTGATCGCCTGGGCGATCGTCCGGGCCGCGATCGAGTGGCCGGTGATGGGCCGGTCGTACCTCGAGCGCGAGGGCAAGCCGTTCGTGGTCGAGACCGACCAGGTCAACCTCGGGATCGCCGTCGACGTCGAGCGCAAGGGCGGGCGCAGCCTGATGGTGCCCTGCATCAAGGGCGCCCAGGACCTCGAGTTCGCGGGCTTTCACTCCTCCTACGAGGAGCTGATCACCAAGACCCGGGAGAACACGCTCACCGCCGACGACTTCAAGGGCACCAACATCTCGCTCACCAACCCGGGCGGCCTCGGCACGGTCGCCTCGGTCCCGCGGCTTCCGAAGGGGCAGGGCACGATCGTCGCCACCGGATCGATCGCCTATCCGGTCGAGTGGTCCCATGCCCCGGCCGAGAAGATCAAGGCGCTCGGGGTCTCGAAGGTGATGACGATGACGTCCACCTACGACCATCGAGTGATCCAGGGCGCCGAGTCCGGCTCGTTCCTGCGCCGGATCGACCAGCTGATCCAGGGCGAGGACAACTTCTACGAGTCGGTCGCCGCCGCCCTGCAGATCCCCGTCGGACCGGTCGCCAACGCGCACCCGGCGTCGGCCTCGGCGCCGCCGCTGGGAACGGCGCCCCGCCCCCCGGCCCCCGCAGTGGCGGCAGAGCCCGACACCGAGCTGCTTCAGGCGGTCCAGGCAGCGACCTCGCTGCTCAAGGCGTACCGCACCCACGGCCACCTGGCGGCGAGGGTGAACCCGCTTGGCTCAGACCCGAAGGGCGATCCTGCGCTCGAGCCGGAGAACGTCAACCTGACCCCGAACCTGATGGCACAGATCCCGGCCTCGATCCTGCGGCTCGGGGTCGAGGGCGAGACGCTTCTCGACGCGCTCCCGCGAATGCGCGAGGCCTACTGCGGGACGATCGCCTACCAGATCGAGCACCTGTCCTCGCACCAGCAGCGGGTCTGGCTGCGGGAGATGATCGAGACCGGCTGGCACCGGGCGCCGCTCGAGCCCGAGGAAAAGCGGGCGCTGCTCTCCCGCCTGACCGAGGTCTTCCAGTTCGAGCGCTTCCTGCAGAAGGCGTACCTGGGCCAGAAGATGTTCTCGATCGAGGGCCTCGACGTGACCGTGCCGATGCTCGACGAGATCGGCACCCTTGCGCGCCAGAACGGGGCCGAGGAGGTCGTGATCGGGATGGCCCACCGCGGGCGCCTCGCCGTCCTCGCCCACAACCTCGGCCGGTCGGTGGAGTCGATCATGGCCGAGTTCGAGGGCGCCAAGGCGCTCGACCAGGTGAAGGCGATCGCCGCGATCCCGCACTCGGGGACCGGCGACGTCAAGTACCACCACGGCGCCGAGGGCCTGTTCACGACCCGCGACGACGAGCAGGTGAAGATGCGCCTCTACCCGAACCCCTCGCACCTGGAGTTCGTCGACCCGGTGGTCACCGGCGGCGCCCGCGCCGCGCAGACCGAGCACTCCGGGCCGAACCTGCACCACAACCCGCACGTCGCGGTGCCGGTGCTCCTGCACGGCGACGCGGCGTTCCCCGGCCAGGGGGTCGTCGCGGAGACGCTCAACCTGCAGTCGCTCGCCGGCTACTCGACCGGCGGCACGATCCACCTGATCACCGACAACCAGGTCGGGTTCACGACGGACCCCAGCGAGGAGCGCTCGACCCCGTACGCCGGCGACATGGCGAAGGGCTTCAACTGCCCGATCATCCACGTCAACGCCGACGACGTCGAGGCCTGCGTCTCGGCCGTCCGGCTGGCGATGGCCTACCGCGAGCAGTGGGGCCGGGACGTGGTCATCGACCTGATCGGCTATCGCCGCTACGGCCACAACGAGACCGACGAGCCCGCCTACACGCAGCCGCTGATGGCGGCGGCGATCAAGGAGCACAAGCCGGTCTCCGAGCTCTACGCCGAGAGGCTGGTGGCCGAGGGTGTCGTCTCGGCCGACGAGGTGGCCGCCGACGGCGCCGCGCGCCTGGGCAAGCTCCAGGGGACCCTGAAGGCGCTGCGGGCCAAGATGGAGGCGGGCGAGTACGAGGACCCGAGCTCCACCGCGCTCGGCACCGGCGAGCTCGACCGGACCAAGAGCCCCGAGGTGGAGACCGCGGTCTCCGAGAAGCGCCTGCGGTCGCTCAACGAGGAGCTGCTCCGGGTCCCGGACAGCTTCACCATCCACCGCAAGCTGAGAAAGCCGCTGCTCGGCCGCGTGGAGAAGCTCGAGCAGGGCGAGATCGAGTTCGGCCACGCCGAGGCGCTCGCATTCGCCTCGTTGCTGACCGAGGGCACTCACATCCGGCTCACGGGGCAGGACACCGAGCGGGGCACGTTCTCGAACCGCCACCTCGCCCTGCACGACGAGAAGACCGGCCTGCGGTACGTCCCGATCCAGCACCTGTCCGGGGCGCTGGCGCCGTTCGAGCTCCACAACAGCCCGCTGTCGGAGGCCGGCTGCCTCGGCTTCGAGTACGGGTACTCGGCGGCCTCGCCGGAGAGCCTGATCCTCTGGGAGGCCCAGTTCGGCGACTTCGCCAACTCGGCGCAGGTGATCATCGACAGCTTCATCGTCGCCGGCGAGTCGAAGTGGGGCCAGACCACGCGGCTCACCCTGCTGCTGCCCCATGGCTACGAGGGCGCCGGCCCTGAGCACTCGAGCGCCCGCATCGAGCGCTTCATTCAGCTCGGCTCGGAGGGCAACATTCGCCTCGCGAACCCGACCACGGCGGCCCAGTACTTCCACCTGCTCCGCCGCCAGGCCCGGATCGCCAAGCCGCGCCCGCTGGTCGTCTTCACGCCGAAGGGCCTGCTGCGCCTGAAGGCCGCGGCGTCCTCGCTCGAGGACCTGACGAGCGGCCAGTTCCAGTTCGTGCTCGACGACCCGAAGCGGCCCAACCGCGAGGAGATCGAGCGCCTGGTCCTCTGCAGCGGCAAGGTCTACTACGACATCGACGGCTCAGACCGCCGCGAGCAGGCGACCTCGGTCGCGATCGCGCGGGTGGAGCTCCTCTACCCGTTCGCGAGAAACGAGCTCGAGCGGTTGATCTCCTCGTATCCGAACCTGAAGAAGGTCGTCTGGGCGCAGGAGGAGCCGAAGAACATGGGCGCCTGGAGCGTCACGGCCCGCCGCCTCCCGGAGCTGATCCCGGACGGGGTCGAGTTCACCTACGTCGGCCGCCCCCAGCGGTCGAGCCCCAGCGAGGGCTATCCGGCCGCCCACCGCCTCGAGCAGGAGCGAATCATCCTCACCGCCCTGGAGGGTTAGAGGCCTCTTAGCAGGAACGCTCGCGGTCCCTGCCGGGTCCCCCGTTGCAGCGGTCCGGGCCCGGTCCGGCGTGGATCCTGTCGCGACCCGGCCCGCCGTTGATGCGGTCCTTGCCGGCTCCCCCGCAGATCAGGTCGTTTCCGCCCTTGGAGCGGATCTTGTTGCGGCGCGTGTCGCCGAGAATCACGTCGCTTTCACTCGTCCCGATCACCGATCCGTCGACCGACGGGAATCGAGTGACCATGCGCCCCGCGCAGGCGGCAGTCGGCGTGGGAGGCGGCGGCGGCGGGGGCGGGGGGTCACAGTTGGTCGGGGTGTCGCCGACGAAGCGGAACACAGATCCGGCGCTCGAGGCGACGTAGACCCGGCCGCACGAGTCCTGTCCGAAGCTCTGAGGGAAGTCAACCTGCAGGGCCTCGGAGCGATCGCCGGTGGCGTTCGGTAGCGCCGGGACGAAGGAGCGGATCGCACCCGCGCAGAGGTCGGCGTAGAGATAGCGCCCGTAGAGGTCGGTGAGGTTCGGATCGCGGACGACGTAGCCGCCGGTGATGGCGTTGCAGACCAGATCCGCGTCGTGCGAGTACTCGAAGATCGGCTCGGTGAAGGTGGTCGGTAGTGGCGGGCTGCACCCCGGGAACGGGTGCGTGCCCTCGCGGCAGTTCCAGCCGAAGTTCAGTCCCCACCCGCCGCCCGCAGCGTGCGGCGCGTAGTTGACCTCCTCCCACTCGGTCTCACCGACGTCGCCGATCAGCAGATCACCCGTGAGCGCGTCGAAGGAGAACCGCCAGGGGTTTCGGAGCCCAAAGGACCAGACCTCGTTGTCGAACGGGTTGCCGGCCGGCACCGAGTACTGCTCGCCGCCCGCGGGCCGCGGGTCGATCCGAAGGATCTTGCCGAGGAGGGAGTTGGGGTTCTGGGCATCGACGTCGAGCGTGCCGTCGAGATCACCGTCGCCGGTGCTGATGTAGAGATAGCCGTCCGGGCCGAACTGCAGCTGCCCGCCGTTGTGCACCGGCGACTCCGGGTGTGGGATCGTCAGCACACCGCGGCGGCTCGAGGCCGGTGCCGACATCCCTGAGGCCGTGTACTCGTCGATCTGCAGATCGTTGTTCTGGTCGGTGTAGAAGACGTAGAAGTGGCCGGTGGTCGCGTAGTCGGGCGCGACGGCCGCCGAGAACATCCCCTGTTCGGGGTCGGCGAGCTTGACCAGATCGCGGATGTCCAGGAAAGTGCCGGCGCCGGTCCCGTCCCAGAGCTGGATCGTCCCGCGCCGCTCGACGATCAGCAGGTTGTCGGGATCCGGAAGCGAGGTGACATAGACGGGATCGTTGAAGCTGCCGCTGAAGTTTCCGATCTGCTCCAGCGTCGCCGCCGACGACGAGCTCGGCCCCGCCAGCACGACGGCGGCCGCCACGGACAGCCCCACTGAACGCGCTCCCATCGCCGATATTCTGCCCCTTTTGCGGCGGGGCGGCGAAGGTTGCCGGCCCTCCGGGCGGCGCTAGCAGGAGCGTTCGGTGTCCTTGCCCGGGCCTCCGGCGCAGCGGTCGTCGCCGGCGCCGGCGCGAATGGTGTCCTTGCCGGCTCCGGCCTTGATTCGGTCCGGGCCGCCGCCGGCGCAGATCAGGTCGTCGCCGCCTTTTGCCCGGATCTTGTTCCGGCGCTTGTCGCCGACGATCACGTCGCGGTCCTTTGTGCCGATCACCGATCCGTCGGCGGCCGCGATACGGGTCGCCGCGCGCCCCGGCGCAAGTCCGGGGGTAGCTATCGGCGGTGGGCCGACCGCGCTGCAATCCGCCGGCGCGGCGCCGACCAGGCGCGAAACGGTTCCCGCCAGCGAGGCGACGTAGACGCGCAGGCAGGTGTCCTGGCCGAAGCTCGAGACGAGGTCGACACGCAGGCCCTCGGCGCGGTCGCCCTGGGCGCCCGGGAGCGCCGGCACGAACGAGCGGATCTGGCCCGCGTAGGTGTCGGCGTACACGTAGCGGCCGATGAGGTCGGGCACGCTGCGGTCCCGGACGACGTAGCCGCCGGCGACGGCGGCCTGAGCTATCCCGCGGGTTCGGGTACTCGAGGATCGGGTCGGTGAAGCCCTGCTCGCAGGGCATCCCGTCGGCTCGAACACCGGCTGCCCTCCCGGCAATCCCAGCCGAAGTTCACGCCCCGGCCGCGGCCGGGCGCCGGCGCGAAGTCGATCTCCTCCCAGTTCGCCTGGCCGACGTCGCCGATCAGCAGATCCCCCGTCGAGGCGTCGAAGGAAAACCGCCAGGGGTTGCGGAGGCCGAAGGCCCACACCGCGTGTGCCGAAGGGGTTGTCGGCGGGCACGGTGTAGGGAGCGGCCGCCCGAGGGCCTCGGATCTATCCGCAGCACCTTGCCAAGCAGGCTGGCGAGCGACTGCGCGTTCTCGGCGGGGTCGTTGGCTCCGCCGCCGTCGCCGGTCGAGATGTAGAGATAACCGTCCGGGCCGAACTGCAGCTGGCCGCCGTTGTGGTTGCCGGCGGACGAGTGCTCGATGGTCAGCAGGGGCCGTCGCGTCGACACCGGAACCGTGTTCCCGGACGCCGTGAACTCGTCGAGCTGCAAGTCGCCGTCGGTACGGGTGTAGTCGACATAGATGTGCCCGCTGCTCCCGTAGTCCGGGGCCACCGCGAGCGAGTAGCAGGCCTCGCTCGCCGCCCGCGCTGACCAGGCTGCGGATGTCGAGGAATGTGCTGGCCGCGCCGCCCTGCCAGAGCTGGACCGTGCCCCGCTGCTCCACGACGAGCAGCTGATTGGGGTCGGGGAGGGAGGTGACGTAGACCGGCTCGTTGAACGTCCCGATGGGTCTGCAGCGACGTTGCCGCGCCGGCCGCGCAGCTCCCGGCGCCGCGCCGGCAACCCCACCGAGCGCGCATCGCCGGCATTTGGCGATTTCAGCGAGCGGACGAGCATCACCGGCCATTCTTGCCGGTTTTCAGCAGGAGCGCTTGCGATCCTTGCCGGGACCGCCGTCGCAGCGGTCGCTTCCACGGCCTCCGCGCGGATGATGTCCCGGCCGGGGCCCGCCTTGATTCGGTCCTTGCCGCCGCCGGCGCAGATCACGTCGTTGCCACCCTTCGCGCGGATCCTGTTTCGGTCCTTGCCGCCGACGATCACGTCGCGACTCCGGAGTGCCGATCACCGATCCGTCTGGCGGCCGCGATCCGGGTCGCAGCGTGCCCGGCGCAAGTCCGCCGGCGGGTGGCCCCGGGCGGGCTGATCGCGCTGCAGTCGGCCGGCGTCGGGCCGACGAGGCGCGAGACCGCGCCGACCAGCGACACCGCGTAGACGCGCCGGCAGCTGTCCTCGCCGAAGCCCGACGGGCCTGCACGCGCAGGCCCTCCGAGCGATCGCCCGTCGCGGCCGGTAGGCGCCGGCACCAGGGAGCGGACCTGGCCGACGCACGTGGTCGCCGTAGACGTAGCGGCCGTTCAGCTCGGGCACGCTCGAATCGCGCACCACGTAGCCGCCGGTGACCGCGCAGTCCGGTCCCGTGGTTGGGTACTCGAGGATCGGGTCGGTGAATGCGCCCGCGCGGCAGCCCGACGGCTCGTAGAGTCGGCCTCCCGGCACGCCCAGCCGAAGTTCATGCCCCTGCCCGCGCCGCTCGAGACGGCGTCGAAATCGATCTCCTCCCGCTTTCCTCGCCGACGTCGCCGATCAGCAGGTCGCCGGTGAGCGCGTCGAACGAGAACCGCCACGGGTTGCGCAGACCGAGCTCCAGACCGGGCCCCGGCGCGAACGGGTTGCCCGGCGGCACCGTGAAGGAAGCGCCGCCCGACTGCCGCGGGTCGATGCGCAGGATCTTTCCGAGCAGCGTCAGGTTCTGGGCGTTCTCGACCGAGTCGCCTCCGGTCCCTCCGTCGCCGGTCGCGATGTAGAGATAGCCGTCGGGTCCGAACTGCAGCTGGCCGCCGTTGTGCTTCGGGACGGCGGGTGGGGGATCGTCAGCACCGGCCGGCGGCTCGACACCGGGGCGCCGCTCCCCGCGCCGTGAACTCATCGACCTGCGAGCGCGCCGTCTGGTGCTCGTGTAGGCGACGTAGATGTGGCCCGTGCTCCCATAGTCCGGCGACACGGCGACCGAGAGCAGCCCTCGCTCGCCGCCGACCGAGACCAGGCTGCGGATGTCCAGGAAGGTGCTGGCCGCTCCGCCCTGCGACGAGCTGGATCGTGCCCGGCCGCTCGACCACCAACAGCCGGTTGGGGTCGGGCAGGGACGTGACGTAGACCGGCTCGTCGAAGGTGCCGATCCGCTCCAGCGTTGCGGCGGGTGACGAGCCCGGAGCGCGATGAGTCACCGCGCCGAGTGCGGCCGAGAGCACGAGCAGACGCGGTCGCATCGCCGCATTCTGGCGGGTATCGGCCGGCCGGACCGCGGGCGACCGAGGGTCCGCGGTCTCACCGGCCAGGGAGAGGAGATCAGCCTCAGGCGATCGCGGCTCGCCTGATCACGGCGGCGACGTAGGCCTCGCCGCAGTCTGGGCACGCGGCCATTCGCGCCCACGAGTGGCGCTCGGCGCCGCACGCCCGGCAGCGGTAATGGCGCTCGAGCCCCACGAGCCGGCGCGCCTCACGGGCTGCCGCGGAGGGGTCGCGAAGCGCACGTCCGGTGCGGGTATTCATGCGGTCGATCATGCCTTGATCTTGCCGGCGCGACGCCGTGAAGCCAATGGACCACTGTCCAATCTGGGCTCCGCGCCGTTGTACGCCAGGGCCGCTTCGCTATCAATCAGCGGGGTGAGCGGCGAGGCGACAGCCGAGATCCTGCGCCGGCCGCAACCGGGCCGGCTCTACGGCTACGTGAAGGTGGCCTCCTACGTGGAGCTGGCCCTCTTCGCCGGCCTGCTGACCGTCTGGGCGATCCCCGGGCTCGAGTCCGAGACGTTCGGCTTCGGGCTCGCGCACGGGATCGGGTTCATCGCCCTGGCGATCCTGATCTGGATCGCGATCCTGCGCCACCAGGCGCCGTACTACCTGCTGGCCGCCACCCTCACACCGGTAGGACCGGTCGGCAGCGTGATCGCGATCGCCCACATCGACCGCCGGCAGGCCTCGGGCAGGTAAGGACGGGGCGGGACCGCGAAGGGGGTCACGCGGCCCGCCCCACGCGAAGAGCCCCCTTGGCTGTTCCTAACTCCCCATGACGAGCCGATACCCGCCAACCAGGCGCACTAACCAGGCGCAACTGCTGCGAGATGCGCAGGTGGCGGGGCGGGGCCGCGGGAGGCAGGGGGTCCACACGGCCCGCGCCACCGCCAGCGCGTCGGTAGCCAGGGAGGGATGCCGACGCGATCGTCCCCGGAGGCGGGACTGGCCGGGGACGAGTTTTCGAGAAGAATCTTCCCTCCCGCTGGTTGCAGCCATTCTGACCGATCGCAAGTGGCGGTGTCAACCACCAAATCCTGGCCGGACGGCTAGCTCCGCGCGGGTTACCGCAGATCCCGTAGCACTCGGCGAAGGATGCCGCCGTGTTGGTAGTAGCTGACCTCGTTCGGCGTGTCGAGCCGGACCCGGGCCTCGAACTCGACCGGCTCCGATCCCTCCCGCGAGGCGGTCGCCGTGACGGTCTTGGCCTCGCCGCTTTCGAGGTCGCCGACGTCGAACGTCTCCTGCCCGGTGAGGCCGAGCGACTCGACCGTCTCGCCGTCGGGCAGCTGCAGCGGCAGCACTCCCATCCCGATCAGGTTCGAGCGGTGGATGCGCTCGAAGCTCTCCGCGATCACCGTCCGGACGCCGAGGAGGGCCGTCCCCTTCGCCGCCCAGTCGCGCGAGGAGCCGGATCCGTACTCCTTTCCGGCCAGGACCACCAACGGCACTCCCTCCGCGGCGTACGTCATCGCCGCCTCGTAGATCGTCGTCTCCTCACCGTCCGGGAAGTGCCTGGTGAACCCGCCCTCGCGCTCCGTGAGCCGGTTGCGCAGGCGGACGTTCGCGAACGTGCCGCGAATCATCACCTCGTGGTTGCCGCGGCGTGAGCCGTAGGAGTTGAAGTCCCGCGGCTCGACGCCGTTCTCGATCAGCCACCGTCCCGCGGGGCTGTCCTTCTTGATCGCGCCCGCCGGCGAGATGTGATCGGTGGTGACGCTGTCGCCGAGCACCGCCAGCACCCGGGCGCCGTGGATCGGCTCGACCGGGCTCGGCTCGGGATCCATGCCCTCGAAGAAGCTCGGCTTGCGGACGTAGGTCGAGTCGGGCCACGTGTAGCGGTCGCCCTCCGGGGTGTCGAGGCCGCGCCAGCGCTCGTCGCCGGTGAACACGTCCGCGTAGCTCTTGGAGAACATGTCCTGGCGCACCGCCTCGGCGATCGTCCGCTTGACCTCTTCGGAC
This sequence comes from uncultured Solirubrobacterales bacterium, assembly GCA_963793775.1. Lineage (GTDB taxonomy): Bacteria > Actinomycetota > Thermoleophilia > Solirubrobacterales > 70-9 > WHSW01. Next base: position 352,686 of record CAWCBM010000020.1, on the reverse strand, counting down.
GACGGCCAGATGTCCGAGAGCAGCACCGGCTCGCCGTCGGAGTCCGCGCCGAGCGGCTGGGTGGTCAGGTCGATGTCCATTCGACCGGCGAGCGCGTAGGCCACGCAGAGCGGCGGCGAGGCCAGGTAGTTGTTGCGCACGTCCGGCTGGATCCGGCCCTCGAAGTTGCGGTTGCCCGAGAGGACCGAGCAGACGACCAGATCGTGCTCGTTGACCGCCTCGGAGATCGCCTCCGGCAGCGGCCCGGAGTTCCCGATGCAGGTGGTGCAGCCGTAGCCGACGAGGTTGAAGCCGAGCTCATCGAGATACCGGTCGAGCCCCGATTGGGAGAGATAGTCGGTGACCACGGTCGAGCCGGGCGCGAGCGAGGTCTTCACCCACGGCTTCGAGTCGAGCCCGCGCTCGACCGCCTTCTTGGCCAACAGCCCCGCGCCGATCATCACCGACGGGTTGGAGGTGTTGGTGCAAGAGGTGATCGCGGCGATCACCACCCGCCCGTGGTCGACGTCGGTTTCGGTCCCGTCCTCGAGCGTCACCGCCACCGGCTCGGCGGCCCGCTCCTCGACCGACTCGACCGCCACCCGGCGCGGCTTGCCGCGCGCGTCGTTGTGATCCTCGGCCGGTGGGTCGGAGGCCGGGAAGGTCTCGGCGACCGCCTCGTCGTAGGCGCTCCCGAGGCTCTCGGCCGCCTCCGGGTCGAACTCCTCGAGCGACTCGATGAACGCCCCCTTGGCGCCGGCGAGCGGGATCCGGTCCTGCGGCCGCTTCGGGCCGGCGATCGACGGCTCGACCTCGGAGAGGTCGAGCTCCAGCGTCTCGGAGAATGTCGGGTCCTGCGAGTCGGGCTCGTGGAACATCCCCTGCTCGCGCGCGTAGGCGTCGACGAGCTCGATCTGCTCCGTCGGCCGGCCGGTGAACTCGAGATAGCGGAGCGTCTCCGAGTCGACAGGGAAGATCGCGCAGGTCGAGCCGAACTCCGGCGACATGTTGCCGATCGTCGCGCGGTCGGCGAGCCCGAGCGTGTGCAGGCCGGGGCCGAAGAACTCGACGAACTTGCCGACCACACCGCGCTCGCGCAACGTCTCGGTGACCGTCAGCACCAGATCGGTGGCGGTTGAGCCCTCCGGGAGCTCCCCGTCGAGCCTGAACCCGACCACCTGCGGCAGCAGCATCGAGATCGGCTGGCCCAACATCGCCGCCTCCGCCTCGATTCCGCCGACCCCCCAGCCGAGCACCCCGAGCCCGTTGACCATCGTCGTGTGCGAGTCGGTGCCGACCAGCGTGTCGGGATAGGCCTGGGTGACCCCGTCCCCCTCCCGGGTGAACACGACCTGGGCCAGGTACTCGAGGTTGACCTGGTGGCAGATCCCAGTGGCCGGCGGCACCACGCGGAAGTTGTCGAACGCCTGCTGTCCCCAGCGCAGGAACGCGTAGCGCTCGCGGTTTCGCTCGTAGTCGCGGTCCGCGTTGATGTCGAAGGCGCGCGGATTGCCGAACGCGTCCACCTGCACCGAGTGGTCGATGACCAGGTCGACCGGGACCAGCGGGTTGATCTTCGCCGGGTCGGAGCCGAGGTCGTCGATGGCGTCGCGCATGGCCGCGAGGTCGACGATGGCCGGCACGCCGGTGAAGTCCTGCATCAGCACCCGCGCCGGTTGGTAGGGGATCTCCTCCGAGGGCTCGGCGACGGCCTCCCATGAGGCGATCGTCTCGACGTTGGAGGCGGTCACCGACTCGCCGTCCTCGAGCCGCAGAGCGTTCTCGAGCAGGACCTTGAGCGAGTACGGCAGGCGGGCAACGTCGAACTTCGCCTGCAGGGCGTCGAGTCGGTAGATCTCGAACTCGCGGCCCGAGACCTCCAGCGTGGCCCTGGCGGAGAAGGAGTCGCTCATGACTCCAATCTAGTACCCGCTCACCGCTTGTCCGTCTGCCCGGCGGCGATCCGGTCGGCGACCTTGGCCGCGAGCCCGCCCGCGACGCGGCTCGAAAGCTCGGGAGCGTTGATCGCCACGCGCGACAGCAGCCGCTGGCGCAGCGGGGCGACCGTGATCTCGCCGCGGTCGTGCTCGATCGCGCGAACGACCGCAGCACCGACCTGCTCGGGCGTCCCCGTGCCGACCATTGGCATGGCGGCGCCCGACTCCGCGAACATACCGGCCTCGCGGATCGACCCCGGGCTGACCACCGAGACCCCGATTCCGTGCGGTCGCAGGTCGTCTCGCAGGCAGAGCGCGAAGCCGCGCAGGCCGAACTTGGTCGCCGCGTACAGCGACGCGCGGGCGGTCGCCGCCTTGCCCGAGATCGAGGAGAGGAAGACGAGGTGGCCCTCGCCGCGTTCGACCAGACGCGGCGCGAGTTCGCGCGCCATGCGCACCGGCGACTCGAGGTTGACTCGCAGCGCCCGTCCGATCTGGTCCTGCGTGAATGAGTCGAGGCGCCCCGAGGCGGGCAGTCCGGCGTTCGCGACCAGGGCGTCGAGCTCGCCGGCGGCGTCGAGCAGCCGCAACGCCTCGCCCTCGACGGCGAGGTCGCTGACCACGGTCCGGTGCCCTTCGCCGGGCAGCGATCCGGCGAGCCCCTCGAGCTCCTCGACCTTGCGCGAGCTCAGCACGAGGGTCACGCCACGGGCGGCAAGCGAGCCGGCGATCGCCCGGCCCAGCCCGCCGGTGGCCCCGGTCAGCAGGACGGTCTTTCCCGCCAATCGCATCGAAGTCCAACCTATAGGGTGGGCGGCGATGAAGCTCTACGTCTGCTGGAACACGATGCAGACCCCGCGCCCGCCACGGGGCCACCCGTGTCACAACGCCCACAAGGCGCTGCGCGAGGCGGGTCACGACCCCGAGGTGATCAAGGTCCGGGGGCTCGGCGTCGGCCCCGGGTTCATGCACGTGATGACCGACGGGCGACGCGAGGTTGAGCGGCTCACCGGCAGCCCGGTGGTCCCGGTCCTGGTCACCGACGACGGCGAGGCGATCAACGAGTCGCAGCGGATCGTCGAGTGGGCGAAGTCGCATCCGGCGCAGTGAGGCGGGGTCCGACGGACGAAGCCGAGCCCGCTGCCGCGCCGGCTTAGCTCGCCGTCACCAGCGTGCAGCGCCTGCTCCTCGGCCTGATCCTGGGCTTCGTCGCGGCGGCCGCGGCGCTGGCGGTGCTTGGCGGTGACCGCCCCACGAGCCATCCCGGCCAGCGCGAACCGGCGAGCACCCCGCGCTCCTTCTTCGGCATGATGCCGCAGACGTTGCCCGACGGCTCCGACCTCGCTCTGATGCGGGCAAACGGCGTCGGACAGGTCAGGATCATGTTCTTCCTGGGGGCGATCGAACCGTATCCGGGCCAGTTCGACTTCGTGCTCACCGACCTCCTGGTGGCCGGTGCTGCCGTGAATGGGATGAGCGTCCTTCCTTATGTCGTCGGCACTCCGACCGGGGTAGATGACCTCGCGGACCGTCAGCCGAACCAGCCTCCCACGACCCCGGCGGCTCGGGCGGCATATGCCGAGACCCTGGCGGTGGTGGTCGAGCGCTACGGACCGCAGGGCTCCTTCTGGGACCTACACCCGGAACTGACCGCCGCCCCGATCCGCGCCTGGGAGATCTGGAACGAACAGAACGCCGCCAAGTACTGGGGCGCTCGGCCCGATGCTCGCGCCTACGCGCAGCTTCTGGCCAGCGCCTCGCTGGCCATCAAGACCGTCGACCCCGGGGCCGAGGTCATCGTCGGTGGCCTGGCGAACGCCGCTCAGGACAACGGAAGAGACATCCCGGCCAGTGCTTACCTTGAACAGCTCTACGCCGCCGGGGCTCAGCAGTCTTTCGATGCCGTGGCCCTGCATCCGTACGCATCGACGGTCGAGGAAATGACCGCTCAGATTGGGATGGTCTTGGAGGTGGCAAGAGAAGCCGGCGACGGGGGCCTGCCGAGTTGGGTCACCGAGTTCGGTTGGTCCACCGCTTCTGACGGTGGCGGCTCCGCCGGCCGGGTCGTTGCGCCCGAGGAGCAGGCCGAGCTGCTCGGGACGGCGTATCGAGCGCTGATGGAACAGCGCCAGCAATGGAACCTGCGTGGGGCGTTCTGGTACGCCTGGCGCGACGTCTCTCCGGCCGTCGCCGACTGTCATTGGTGCGTCGGTGCTGGTCTGATCGACGGTGACGGCCTGGCAAAGCCGGCGCTGTCCGCGTACGCCGAGACCGCACTCTGAGACGGGGTGACGGTTGGCGCCAGCGGCGGCCCTGCCGGGGCTGGTGTGCGTTCAGCGACTGATTCGTGAGCAGGTCTTCGCACACGGCCGTCGAAAGTTATACGCTGCCGCGACTCGAAAAACCGGTACGCCGAATCCCGTGCTCCGACGCGAGAAGGGGCCCGGGAACGGGGGAACCACGATTTGGGGCGAACCCGTCGCGTGAGCGGCGGGAGCGCAGGCTCTTTTAGCGCTAGCCCGTCAGCTAACCCCGTAGGCCGACGAAGGAGAGCTGGTTCGGTTGACCTGCGCGAAGCGCAAGCAAGGCGCCAAAGGCAAGTTCTGGGTGGGGTCCACGGCCTCGCTGGCCGCCGTCGCCGCGCTCCTCGTGGCCGCGGCACCCGCGCTCGCCGGCAGCGGCGGCGTCGGCCCCGGCGCCAACCCCCCGCCGCCCGCCGGGACCACGACCCCCGGCACGAAGGCCAAGCTCGTCGACGGCTTCGCGATCCCGCCTGCCGGCGCGCCGACGGAGGTCATCCGAGCGATCGAGGCGGCCAACCAGATCGTCAAGGGAAAGCCCTATTGCCTGGGCGGCGGACACCAGCGCCGGCGCGATGACTGCTACGACTGCTCCGGGAGCGTCAGCTACGCGCTCACCGGCGCCGGCCTGCTCGAGTACGCGATGCCGTCGGGCTCGTTCATGAGGTGGGAGGAGGCCGGGCGCGGCCGCTGGATCACGGTCTACGCCAACGGCGGCCACGCCTACGCCGTGATCGCCGGGCTGCGGCTCGACACCTCGATGACCGCCGGCGACGGGCCGGGGTGGAGCAAGGTGATGCGCTCGCCGAAGGGCTACGTCGCCCGCCATCCGCGCGGTCTCTAGACAGCCTCTTAGCCACGACGCGACGACGGCCGGCCTGCGTGCCGGGATCCCGTACGCGATCGCCGGGCTGCTGCTGGCGGTCTCGTTCGGCGTCCTCGCCCAGCCCGTGATGGGCAACGTGGCGCCGATCGTGATGTCGGCGCTGGTGTTCGCGGGCTCGGCGCAGTTCGCCGCCACCGCCGTGCTCGCGGCCGGTGGCGGCGCGGTGCCGGCGATCGTCGCCGGGCTGCTGATGAACCTCCGCTACCTGCCGATGGGGATCGCGATCGCCCCGTCGCTGCGCGGCGGCCCGTTGCGGCGCGCGGCGATCGGGATGACGATGATCGACTTCTCGTGGGCCGCCTCGAGCCGCGGCGGCGGGCGCTTCGACCCCGAGTTCATGGTCGCCGCCACCGCCCCGTCCTACCCCGCCTGGGTCGGCGGCACTGCGATCGGCGTCTTCGCCGGCGACCTGATCTCCGATCCCGGGGCCTTCGGCCTCGACGCGATCTTCCCCGCCTTCTTCCTCTGCTTGCTGGTCGAGGGCGAACTGCGCCCGGGGCGGCCGACGCTGGTCGCGGCGCTCGGCAGCCTGATCGCGCTGGCGCTGATCCCGTTCACCCCGGCCGGGGTGCCGGTGATCGCGGCGAGCTCCGCGGCACTGGTCGGGCTCAGACGATGACCGAGGTCTGGGTGACGATCGCGGTGCTCGCCGTCGGCACGGCCGTGATCCGGACCTCGGGCCCGATCCTGCTCGGCGGCCGGCGGTTGCCCGAGGCGGTCCACGGCGTGATTGCGCTGATCGCCCCGGCCTTGCTCGCCGCCCTGGTCGTGGTCCAGACCCTGGCGGCCCCGGAGGGCAGCGAGCTCGAACTCGACGCGCGCATCGCCGGCGTCGCCGCGGCGGCGGGAGCGATCGCCGCCGGCTGGTCGATGCTTCCGGTGGTCGCCACCGCGGCGCTGGTAACCGCCGCGCTTCGCCTCGTGTTCTGAGGCCGCGGATCTCGCCACAGCGGAGCACGTCGATCCCGATCGTTGTCCGGTACCGGCGTGCAACCGTCGTACGGTTCGGATAGCTTCGACGTACGTGGAAGCTCGGGGGCTCTGTACGCAGTGGCGCAAGTGAGCACAAGGCCCACGCCTTCGCCTGCCGATGCCGGCGCGGCGCCGGACGTTCGCCTGGTCGGGATCCGCAAGACCTACGGAGAGGTGGTCGCCGTCGCCGGGATCGACCTCGAGATCGCCCGCGGCGAGTTCTTCACCATGCTCGGCCCGTCGGGCTCGGGCAAGACGACCACGCTGCGAATGATCGCCGGCTTCGAGCTTCCGGATGCCGGCACGGTCGAGCTCGCCGGGCGCGACGTCGCCGAGCTGGCGCCGTATGACCGCGAGGTGAACACGGTGTTTCAGGACTACGCGCTGTTCCCCCACATGACCGTCGGGGAGAACATCGAGTACGGCCTGAAGGTCCGCAGGGTCGACAAGGCCGAACGCGCCCGCAGACGCGACGAGGCGCTCGAGATGGTCCGGCTCGGCGACTATGGGCCACGCAAGCCGAGCGAGCTCTCCGGCGGACAGCGCCAGCGGGTGGCCCTGGCGCGCGCGATCGTCAACCGGCCTCGGGTGCTGCTCCTCGACGAGCCGCTGGGCGCGCTCGACCTGAAGCTGCGCGAGCAGATGCAGGTCGAGCTCAAGCAGATCCAGGGCGAGGTCGGGATCACCTTCCTCTACGTCACGCACGACCAGGAGGAGGCGCTGACGATGTCGGACCGGATCGCCGTCTTCAACGAGGGCCGGATCGAGCAGGTGGGCACCCCGGCCCAGGTCTACGAGGAACCGGCGAACGAGTTCGTCTCCGGATTCGTCGGCGTCTCGAACGTGCTCGAGCGCGACGGGCGCCAGTTCACGATCCGGCCCGAGAAGGTGGTGATCCTGGACTCTCCGGAGTCCGCCGGCGGGCTGGTCACCGAGCCGGGGAGGATCCGCGACGTCGCCTACGCCGGGATGATCACGCGCTACCTGGTCGAGCTGGATGCGGGTGGGGAGCTTCAAGTCGTCCGCCAGAACCTCGAGACCTCCTCGGCGGAGGCGCTCGAACAGGTCGGGCGGAGAGTGGTCGTCGGTTGGCGGCCTGAACACGCGGTCGAGGTCTCGTCCGCGGGCAAGAGAGAGGAGTCAACGTGAAGCGCAAAACGGGTTCCGACGCCCGCCTTGCCTGGCTCGTGGTCGGGGGGCTGCTCGCCTTCATGGCCGCGTTCTGGGTGGGCTGCGGCGGCGATGACGACGACACGACGAGCGCCGAGGCCGACCTGCCGACCGAGGTCGGCCAGGGCGAGGGCGAGCTGAATCTGATCGGCTGGGCCGGTTACGTCGAGGACGGGTCGACCGATCCGAAGGTCGACTGGGTGACCGACTTCGAGCAGGAGACCGGCTGTCAGGTCAACTTCAAGGTCGGCGGCACCTCGGACGAGATGGTCGAGCTGATGCGCTCGGGCGAGTACGACGGCGTCTCGGCGTCCGGCAACGCAACCGCGCGGCTGGTCGAGGCCGGCGACGTCGCCCCGGTGAACGTCGACCTGGTGCCCAACTACGCGACCGTGTTCGAGGACTTAAAGGACCAGCCGTACAACACGTTCGACGGGGTCCACTACGGGATCCCGCATGGGCGCGGCGCCAACGTGCTGACGTGGAACAAGGACGAGGCGCCGGACATCGACGGCTCCACCTGGGCCCCGCTCCTCGACCCCGCCGAGTCGTCGAAGTACGAGGGCAAGCTGAGCGTCTACGACGACCCGATCTACATCGCCGACGCGGCGCTGTGGCTGAAGGAGCATCAGCCGGACCTCGGGATCGAGAATCCGTACGAGCTCGACGAGGAGCAGTTCAACGCCGCGGTCGACCTGCTCAAGCAGCAGCGCCCGAACGTCGGCGAGTACTGGAGCGATTTCGCCAAGCAGATCTCGTCGTTCGCGAACGGCGACGTCACCGTCGGCACCACCTGGCAGTACCAGTACTTCACGCTGCTGGGCGAGGACGAGCCGGTGGCCTCGACCCCGGCCTCTCAGGGGTTCCTGCCCTCCGAGGACGCGACCGGATGGTCCGACACCTGGATGATCAGCAGCGAGGCCGCGCATCCGAACTGCATGTACCTGTGGATGGACCACATCATCAGTGCGGAGGCGAACGCCAAGGTGGCGGCCTGGTTCGGAGAGGCGCCGGCCCAGAGCGAGTCGTGCGCCGAGTTCAAGAACCTGGACCCGGCGTACTTCGGTGCTCCCAACCACTGCAAGCTCTACAACGCGGACAATCCGGAGTTCTGGTCGCGGGTCTACTACTGGGAGACCCCGCTGGCGGACTGCGGCGATGACCGCGGCGAGGTTTGCATGGACTACAACGACTGGGTCTCGGCCTGGACCGAGATCAAGGGGTGACCGCGGGACGGTGACCCCGTGAACGGACCGTGGAAGCCGGCGTAGCCACGCCGGCGCCGAGGAGGTCGGTGGGCCGCAGGCTCGCCGACCTCTTCCACGGCCGCCCCCGGCTTCAGGTCGGGACCCTGCTGGCCGGCCCGATCGGCTGGCTCGTCATCGGCTACCTGGGCTCGCTGGCGGTGATCCTGATCACCGCCTTCTGGCAGGTGGACGCCCTCAGCGGCGAGATCGAGCAGACCTTCACACTCGACAACTTCCGCACGATCTTCGAGGAGCCGGTCTACCGGACGATCGCCGGGCGGACGATCGCGATCGCCGCGGCGGTGACGGTCACCGACGCGCTGCTCGCGTTCCCGATCGCCTTCTACATGGCGAAGGTGGCGAGCACGAGGGTGAAGGCGCTGCTCGTGGTCGCGGTGCTGCTGCCGCTCTGGTCGAGCTACCTGGTGAAGGTCTACGCCTGGCGGACGATGCTCTCCAACGACGGGATCATCAACTGGGCGCTGGAGCCCTTCGGGCTCACTGGGCCCGGCTACGGCAATGTGGCCGTCTGGCTGGTGATGAGCTACCTGTGGCTGCCGTTCATGGTGATCCCGATCTACGCCGGGCTCGAGCGGATCCCGAACTCGCTGCTGAGCGCTTCCGAGGATCTCGGCGCCTCCCCGTTTACGACCTTCCGCCGCGTGGTCCTGCCGCTCGTCTTCCCGGCGGTGGTCGCGGGCTCGATCTTCACCTTCGCGCTCACGCTCGGCGACTACATCACCCCGGCCCTGGTCTCGAACACCCAGTTCATCGGCAACGTCGTCTACTCCAACATCGTCAACAACCAGCCGTTGGCGTCGGCGTTCGTGATGGTCCCGGTGGTGGTGATGATCGCCTACCTGCTGGTGGCCCGGAAGCTGGGGGCGTTCGAGCACTTATGAGGCTTTCGCGCAGAGCACGGATCGCGCTTCGGGCCAGCGTCGGCGTGGCGCTGGCGTTCATCTACGTGCCGCTGATCGTGATTGCGATCTACGCCTTCAACGAGGGCAGAACCCTCGCTTGGCCGCCGCCCGGCCTGACCACCGAATGGTTCGGCAAGGCGATCGAGAACGAGGGCGCCCGGGACGCCTTCGTGACCTCGATCAAGGCCGGGCTCGCGGCGACGGCGATCGCCCTCGTGCTGGGCACGCTCGCCTCGCTCGCCGTTTCGCGCCATCGCTTCTTCGGTCGCGAGACGATCTCGTTCCTGGTGCTCCTGCCGATCGCGCTGCCCGGGATCGTGACCGGGATCGCGATCAACGACACCTTCACCCAGGTGCTCGGCGTCAACCTCAGCCTGTTCACGGTGATCGTCGGCCACGCCACCTTCTGCATCGTGCTCGTCTACAACAACGTCCTCGCCCGCCTGCGTCGGCTTTCCACCTCGCTCGAGGAAGCATCGGCCGACCTCGGCGCCCACACCTGGCAGACGTTTCGCCACGTCACGCTGCCGAACATGCAGACGGCGCTCGTCGCCGGCGCCCTGCTCGCCTTCGCTCTCTCGTTCGACGAGATCATCGTCACCCGCTTCACGATCGGCGCCGACCTGGAGACGCTGCCGATCTGGATCTACAACAACCTGTTCCGCTCCAACCAGCTGCCGATTATCAACGTCGTCGCCGTGCTGGTGATCCTGATCTCGATCATCCCGGTCTATCTCGCGCATCGCCTGACGCGCGAGGAGGGCGTGGGGGCGCGGCCCGGCGCGGGGGCCGAAGCGGCGAGGGCCGAGGCGACGGCGGTGCCCTAGCCCATCGAGGTTCTCAGTGCGTTCGCCGCTCGGCTAGCCTCGCGAGCCCGAGTGGCCGACTCGCTAACGCGCCCCCGCCGCCAGGTCGACGCCGGTCGCGGCCCCCGCCCATGCGAGCAAAATCGCCTCGGCGGCGTCGGCGTCGACGCCCGGGTGTCCGAGCACGACCTGGAGCCCGAGCCCGTCCTCGAGCGCGACCAAGCCGCGGGCGATCGTCGTCGGGTCGGATCGCAACGCGAAGGCGCCCGACTCGGCGCCGCGCTCGAGCACCCGCTCGTAAAGCATCACCTGGCGGTCGAAGAAGCTCACCGACAGGGTGGCGAACAGCCGGCTGGCCCCGGTGAGGGCGTCGAGCTCGTAGAGCAGCCGGCTCTGCTCGTCGTCGGGCCCGCTCGGGACGCCGAGCGAGATCGCGAGCCGCAGCTGATCGCGAGGGTCCCTCACGCCGCGGACCGCCTCGACGCGGCGCTCGGCATAGCGCTCCATGGCGTCGCGGGTGACTTCGACCAGCAGGTCGTCGATGTCGGGGTAGTAGTAGAGAACCGAGCTCGCTGAAAGGCCGACGCGTTCGGCGACGTCCTTGACCCTCAGGCCGACGGCCCCACGCTCGAGAAGCACCTGGCGTGCCGCGTCCGCGAGTTGAGTTCGCCGGCGGCTCTGATCCTTTCGCCGCATTGGTCGAACGTTATCGCGGGAATCGGCCGATCTTGGCCTTGACAAGCAGGATTCCACAGGCATATTCTTGAAATCTGATTCGAAGTAAGCGCATCTGCGCCGTCCTTGGCACGCTCGCGGCAACGGGCGTCCTGGCCGCGTGCGGAGGCGACGGTGGCATCGACTCGGGCGGCTCGGACGGCCCGGCGGGCACCGTCCCGGCCGGCGAGGAGAGCGGCGAGCTGACGATCTCACAGTGGCCGCTCTACATCGACCCGGGCCAGGACGGCACCGTCGCCGAGTTCGAGCATGGAGCCGGGATCGACGTCAAGTACATCGAGGAGATCAACGACAACCTGCAGTTCTACGCCAAGGTGCAGCCGCTGCTCGCCGACGGACAGTCGGGCGGCCGAGACCTGTTCACGCTCAGCGACTGGCTCGCCCGGCAGATGTACGACGACGGCTACCTCTACTCGCTCGACAAGTCGAAGCTGCCGAATGTCGAGGCGAACCTGCTGCCCTCGCTTCGCCACCCGGCCGCCGATCCGAACCGCGACTTCACAGTGCCCTGGCAGAGCGGCATGACCGGGCTGATCGTTCGCACCGACCTCGCTCCCGGCGTCGACTCGATCTGCGACCTGTTCGACTCCAAGTACGCGGGCAAGGTGACGATGCTGACCGAGCTTCGCGACTCGGTGCCGATGACGCTCAAGTGCATGGGGATCGACCCCGATACCGCGACCACCGACCAGTGGCTGGACGCGGTCGACAAGATCGCCGAGGCGGCCGACTCGGGCCAGATTCGCCGCTTCACCGGCAACGACTACATCCGCGAGCTCGCCAGCGGCGACACCGCGATCGCGCTCGGCTGGTCCGGCGACGCGGTGCAGATGCAGAAGGACAACCCGAACATCGAGTTCGTGATGCCGAAGGAGGGCTGCATGCTGTGGTCGACGAGCATGGAGATCCCCGTCGGCGCGCCGAATCCGCAGGTGGCGCTCGAATGGATGAACCACGTCTATGACCCGCAGGTGCAGGCAGACATCGCCGAATGGGTCAACTACGTCACTCCCGTGCAGGGCGTCAAGGAGATCCTCCGCGAGCGCGACCCGGAGCTGGCCCGCAACCAGCTGATCTTCCCGAGTGAGGAATACACGAAGAACTGCAGCTTCGAGCCGGTCCTCGGCGGCCCCCAGGGCGAGGAGGTCACGAAGGCGTTCTCGCAGGTCGTCGGCGGTTGAGCGCCCGGACCCTTTCGATCGCCGGGCTGCAGACGGCGCCTGTGGCGCGGGACCCGGCGGCGACCCTCGACCGGTTTGCCGAGCGCGCTCGCGCCCTGAGGCGGGTGGTGCCCCACACCCGGCTTCTGCTCGCGCCGGAACTCCACCTCTCCGCCCTCGGCGGGCTGCTCGACGAGGACGAGGGCTGGCCGGCGAAGGTCGCGGTCGAGATCCCCGGTCCGCTCACCGATCGTCTCGGCGAGATCGCGGTCGAGACCGGCCTCTGGCTGGTCCCCGGCTCGGTCTACGAGCGCGGCGACGCCGGGATCCACAACACCGCGATCGCGATCTCCCCCGAGGGCGAACTCGTCGCGTCCTATCGAAAAGCGTTCCCTTGGCAGCCGCACGAGCACACGGAGCCCGGCGACCGCTTCACGGTCTTCGAGATCCCCGGCCTGGCGAAGGTCGGTTTGGCGATCTGTTACGACGGCTTCTTCCCCGAGGTCTTCAGACAGCTCGCCTGGCTCGGCGCCGAGGTGGTGCTGCAGCCGACGCTCACGACGACGAGCGACCGCGCTGCCGAGCTCGTGACCGCGCGAGCCAACGCGATCTTCAACCAGCTCTACATCGTCAACTTAAACGCCGCCTCGCCGGCCGCCCTCGGCCGCAGCCTGGTCGTCGACCCGGAGGGGCGGGTCCGGGTCGAAGCTGGCTCGGGCGAGGAGCTGATCACCGACGTGCTCGATGTCGACGCCGTCGACCGGGTTAGCCGACACGGCACCGCCGGTGTCTCCCGGATGTGGGATCAGATCGACCGCGGGGCCGCCGCCTCAGTCGAGCTGCCGATGTACGCAGGCGGGCGGATCCAGCCGCGTCCGGGGCCTGACAAATAAGGCGGGCGCCCAGGCCTCGGGCTTGCGATTGCCGGGGAAGGGAGGAATATTCGCCTCAACAGGAGGACGAGATGAGCCTGGTCACCATCTCAGCGACGTACGGCTCCGGCGGCAGCGAGGTCGGACCGGAACTCGCGCGACGCCTGGGCGTGCCGTTCGTCGATCGTCTGATCCCCACCCAGGTCGCGGAGCGACTCGCCGTGCCGCTGGCCGACGCGCTCGCACACGACGAGGTCTGCCCCGGCCGGATGGCCCGCCTGCTCACCTCACTGGCGCCGACGGGTCTGGTGCTCGGCACCCATCCGCCCATCAAGCAGCCGCTGCCCGAGCGCGACTTTCGCGCGGTGACCGAGCAGGTCATCTTCGAGCGGGCCGAGAGCGGACGGGGCGTGATCCTCGGCCGGGCCGCGGCGGTCGTGCTGCGCGACGACCCACGAGCCCTGCACGTGCGGCTGGATGGTCCGCGGGAGGCCCGGGTCGAGCAGGCGATGCGGATCCAGGGCATTGATCGAGCGACGGCAGAGCGACGGATCGCGGAGACCGACCGCGCGCGCCACGCCTACGTGCGCCAGTTCTACCGCACCGATGCCCGTGACCCCGAGCTCTACCACCTGCTGATCGACTCCACCGTCACCGACCTGACCGCGTGCGTCGAGATCATCGCCCTGGCCGCCCAGAGCCGGACCAGGGAGCCGGCGCCCGCGGCCGCCTAGATCCGCCCGAACAGGACGTCGGTGATCGAGAGGTCGAGGTCCCACCCCCGACCGGCGTCGCGAGCCGCAGCACCAGGCAGTGCTCGGGCTGCCAGCCGATCCGAACCTTCATCCCCGGCTCCCAGCGGTCGTCGGCGCGGGCGCGGTGCCAGGCCTGCTCGAGCGCGACGAGGCGGGCGCCGTCGCCGAGTCCGACGGTGATCTGGGTCATCACGCCGAGATAAACCCGCGCCTCGATCGTCCCCTCCATGGTCACCATCGAGGCCGCGTCGACCTCCTCGTCGATCGCGATCTTCTCCGGCCGGATCGACAGGTTGACCTGGTCGCCGCGCTCGACGCCATCGGGCAGCGCGGCCCGGACCCGGACGCCGTTGGCGATCCGTACCTGGCCACCGTCCTCGACGGTGCCCGCGATCAGGTTCGAGATCCCGATGAAGCCCGCGACGAACTCCCCGGTCGGGTGCTCGTAGACGTCCTCGGGCGGCGCGCACTGGACCACGCGGCCCCCGTCCATGACCGCGATGCGGTCCGACATCGACAGCGCCTCCTCCTGGTCGTGGGTGACGTAGACGAACGTGATCCCGACCTCGCGCTGGATCTGCTTCAACTCGACCTGCATCTGCTTTCGCAGCTTCAGGTCGAGCGCCCCCAACGGCTCGTCGAGCAGCAGGACCTTCGGGCGGTTGACGAGCGCCCGCGCGAGCGCCACCCGCTGCTTCTGGCCGCCCGAGAGCTCATTGGCGCGGGCGTCGGCGCGCTCGTGGAGGTTGACCAGCTCCAGCGCCTCGCCAACCCGGCGTGCGATCTCGTCCTTCGAGACCTTGCGCCGCTTGAGCCCGAAGGCGACGTTCTCGGCCACGTCGAGGTGCTCGAACAGCGCGTAGCTCTGAAAGACCATGTTGACGTCGCGCTTGTACGGCGGGACGTTCTCGACGGGCTCGCCCTCGAGCATGATCCGGCCCGAGGTCGGGATCTCGAACCCGGCGAGCATCCGCAGGGTGGTGGTCTTCCCGCAGCCGGACGGGCCGAGCAGCGAGAAGAACTCACCCTCGGCGATCTCCAGCGTGACGTCGTCGACCGCCAGCAGGTCGCCGAACCGCTTGGTCACGTTCTCGATCCTGATCGCGTCGCCCATGACTGCTCCTCGCTCCTATCCCTCGCTCGCCGTCAGCACCTTGATCCCGCTCTCGCGGCGCCCGAACAGCCTCGGCAGCGCGATCGCGAGCGCGATCGCGGACAGCGAGACGACCATCATCAGCGTCCCGACGGCGTTGATCGTCGGCGACAGACCAAAGCGGATCGCCGACCAGATCCGCACCGGGAGCGGCTGCAGGTCCTCGCCGGTGGTGAAGAACGAGAGCACGAAGTCGTCGAACGAGAAGGCGAACACCAGCAGCCCGGCAGCGAGGACCGACGGCCACAGGGCAGGGATCAGCACCAGCCGCACGGACTGCCAGCGGGTGGCGCCGAGGTCCATCGCGGCCTCCTCGACCTCCTGGCTGATGGACGCCATCCGGGCCCGGACGACGATCGTCACGTAGGAGATCGAGAACGTGATGTGGGCGATGATGATCGTCGTCAGCGAGAGCCGGATCCCGAGCTGGCTGAAGATCAGCAGCGCCGAGATCCCGGTGACGATCTCGGGGACCACCAGCGGCACCAGCATCAGCACGTTCGCGCCGGGCGCCCAGCGGGCCCGCGAGCGCACCAGCCCGATCGCCAGCGCGGTGCCGATGATCGTCGCCGCGACCATCGTCACGAACGCGATCTCCAGCGAGGCGAACAGAGACTCGCGCAGGCTCGCGTCGTTGAAGAACTCCGAATACCACTGGGTCGAGAAGCCCTCGAAGTTCGTCAGCGACTTGATCGAGTTGAAGGAGAAGAGGACGACGACGACGATCGGCGCGAACAGGAACAGGTAGACGGCCATCGCCCAGACGCGCAGGAACCGCGGCTTGTCGAACCCGCTCATATTGCGGCCCCGCGTACGTCCCGCGCCGCCGAGCGGAGGTAGCCGACCATCCAGATCGCCAGGAACAGCATCATCACCACCGTGAGCGCGGCGCCGAAGGGCCAGTTGTTGGCCGCGAAGAACTGGTCCTGGATCAGGTTGCCGACCATGTAGGTGTCGGGCCCGCCGAGCAGCTGAGCGGCGACGAAGTCGCCGACCGACGGCAGGAAGACGAGCACGGAGCCTGCGAGGATCCCCTGCTTGGTCATCGGCAGGGTGACGTTCCGGAAGGTCCGCAGCGGGGTCCCGTAGAGGTCCTTGCCGGCCTCGATCACCGAACGGTCGAGGCGCTCGATCGAGCCGTAGACGGGCAGGATCATGAAGATCAGATAGCCATAGGTGAGCCCGCCGATCACCGCCCAGGGCGTGTTGATCATCTGGATCGGCGAGTCGATGATCCCGAGGTCCGTCGAGCCCGTTGTTGACGAGGCCCTCGTCGGCGAGGAGCGCCACCCAGGCGTAGGTGCGGACCAGGTAGTTGACGAAGAACGGCAGCACCAGCAGCGCGATGAGCACGTGGCGGTAACGCCCGCCGTAGATGGCGATGTAGTAGGCGACCGGGTAGCCGATCGCGAAGCAGAGCGCCGTGGTCGCCAGCGCGTAGAGCGACCGACCGGACCAGCACCGGGACGTAGGTCGGGTCGAAGGCGTCGGAGTAGTTGTCGAGCCGGGTCGAATAGACGGCGCGGCCGAGGTCATCGACGTAGCCGAACGAGAGCACGAGGACCAGCGCACAGGGAATCGCGAACAGGACCAGCAGCCAGACCGCGCCAGGGAGGATGAACCGGTTCCAGAACGGCCCGGCCACTACGTTGCCTTGACCTCCGTGAAGACCCGCGTCCACAGCTGGCGGGCCTCGGGGTCGTCGAGGCGGTACTCCAGGCCGCCGTCGCCGAGCTGCTCGAGGTCGACGTCGATCGACGGCTCGGTCTTGACCAGCTTGGCGAACTCCTCCTTGCCGCCCTCGCACGGTTGCGGATATCCGTTCCAGGCGACGTTCTGGGCGGCGTTCTCGGGCTCGAGGATCCAGTCGATGAACGTCAGCGCAGTCCCCGGGCTGCGGGCGTTGACCGGGATCGACATCAGGTCGGTGCCGACGGGCACCCCCTCCTTGCAGGTCTCGTACTGGAAGAGCTCGGGGTCGTCGACCTGGTTGCGGACGTTGACGATGTCGCCGTTCCACGCCTGATGGAGGACCGCCGTGCCCGAGACGAGGTTCTGAACGGAGTTCGTGGAGAAGCCGCGGGCCGTCTCCTTCTGGTCGAGCAGGGTCTGCTTCGAGATCTCGAGCTCGTTCGGGTCCTCCGTGTTGAGGTCGAACCCGTTCAGGAGGTTCGCCTCGCCGATTGCCTCCTGGAAGTCGTCGAGGATGAACATCCGCCCGGCCCCGTCCGGGTTCGAGAGGTCGGCCCAGGAGCCGGTCATGCCGCTGACCTGGTCCTCGCGCCAGCAGATCCCGGTCGTGTAGTAGGTGTAGGGGACGCCGTACTCGGCGTTCGGGTCCCACCACGGGTGGTCGTAGAAGCTCGAGACCTTGTCGCGGTTTCGCAGGGCATTCGGGTCGAAGCGCGCCAGCAGTCCCTCGGCGCGCAGCCGGTAGACGTACTCGGTGCTCGGCCAGATGAGGTCGTACTGGGCCCCGGAGCGCAGCTTGATCACCATCGCCTCGAGGTTGTCGAAGTTGACCTCGTTGACCTCGACCCCGTACTTCTCCGAGAAGCGCTTCTTGATGTCGGGGTCCATGTACTGGGCCCAGTTGTAGATCAGCAGATCACCGTCGATCCCGGGCTTGACGGACCGCCCGGACTCGGGGATATCGAGCGGCCGCTCGACCGTGCACCCCGCGAGCCCGTAGGCGCCGAGCGCCAGGCCGGCGCCTGCGCGAAGCAGTTGGCGGCGGGAGAGATCGCTCACACCAACACCTCCAGCTCGGAGTCCACGAGGCGCTCGGCCGCCTCGAGGCAGGTCGAGCCCATCACCTCCGCGGAGACGAACTCGTCGCCGAGCGTCACCTGAACGGCAAGCCCGTCGATCAGTGCCGCCAGTTCGAGCGCGATCCGGTTCGGGTCCGGGCCGCCGAACTCCCCCGCCTCCTGCCCCTCACGGACGATGGCGGCGATCTGCTCTCGCCAGCGGTCGTCGAGCCGCTGGCGCTCGTCGCGTACCGCCGGGTCGCGCAACGCGCGCGTCCACAGCTCCATCCACAGCTTCCAGTCATCGCCGCCGGTCGAGGCGGCGATGAGCTCGGCGAGCCGGCCCCGGGGCGAGTCGAGCTCTTCGAGCCGCTCTGAGAGCTCGGCGTAGAACGCGTCCTCGGCGAACCGGAGCGCCTCAGCGAGCAGTTCGTCGCGCGAGTCGAACCAGTAGAGGACCGCCGGCGCGCTGGTCCCGGCACGCTCGGCGACGTCGGCGATCCTGGTCGCCGCAATGCCGCGCTCGGCGATCACCTCGGCAGCCGCAGCGAGGAGCTGCGGCTTGCGGATGTGATCGATCTGCGGGCGCGGGCTCACGCCGTGGTCATGCCTCCTGCACTCATCTGCCCAACCGCGGCAAAGCTGAACCGCAATTCAGGAAAGGAAACTACCTACGGCAGCGTCCGCGCGCAAGCGATCACGCCCTGACGGGAACCGAGAGGCGCTCCGGCTGGACGCCGATCACGCCGGCGAGTTGGCGGACGACCAGGTCGCGGGCCGCGGTGACGTCCATGGCCGGATCGTCGATCAGCGCGCGGATCCCCGCCCCGTCGAGCAGGGCCATCGCCAGGTCGGCGGTGGCGTCGACGTCCACGTCGGGAGTGAACTCGCCGCTCTCGACGCCGGCCCTGATCGCGGCCGCGAGCCACTCGCGATAGCGGCGATAGAGCTCGGCCGCCACCGGCCGCAGCTCGGGGTCGCGCACCGCGCGCAGCCAGAGCTCGACCCACAGCACCCATTCGCGCTCCTGGGGGCCGGGCAGCGGCAGGCAATCGCGAATCGCCTTCGCCAGCCGGTCGCCGGCGGTGGGCGATTCCGGCCCATCGGTGAAGCGCTCGTCTCCCGCCGTCCCGAATGAGTGGATCAGCGCCTGCTCGAGCAGCTCCTCGCGCGTGGAGAAGTAGTGGTGGACGAGCGCCGTCGAGGCGCCCGCCTTCATCGCCACCCTGGCGATCCGCACCTCGTCGATACCGTCGGAGGCGATCAGCTCGCAGGCGGCCTCGAGGATGCGCTCTCGGGTGTCCTCGGCCATGGGCGACCAAACACACTAGTTGACTTTGTAGTCAGTGGTGCGAGGATGGCGCCGTGCGGCGCTCGCTGCCCCTCGCCCTGCTCGCCTGCCTCATATCGGCCGGCTGCGGCGGTTCGGACGAGGGCGGCACCGAGCAGGCGCCCGGATCGGTGACGGTCCGGGTGATGACGTTCAACGTCTGGTACGGCGGGGTCTCGATCGACCAGGGGCAGATCGCCGAGGCGATCCGCGCCGCCGGCGCGGACGTCGTCGGCGTCCAGGAGACCGAGGGCAACCTTCGCGAGATCGCCGACGCGGCCGGGCTGCCCTACGTCGACGAGTCCCTCCACCTGATCTCCCGCTACCCGCTGTTCGCGCGAGAGCGGGACGGGGTTCGCTTCGCGTACGCGGAGGTGGCGCGAAACCGCGTGGTCGCGCTCGAGAACGTGCACCTGCCCTGCTGTCCCTACGGCCCGAACCTCGTCAAGCTCGGCAAGCGCGCCGACGAGGTGCTGGAGCTCGAGCGGCGCACCCGCCTGGCGGCGATCGAGCCCTACGTCGACCCGCTGGCGCGGCTGGCCGACTCCGGCGTGCCGGTCTTCGTCACCGGTGACTTCAACGCGCCCTCGCACCTCGACTGGACCGAGGAGGCGGTCGCCGCGCGCGACCTCCCCTATCCGCTCGAGTGGCCCGCTTCGCGGGCGCTCGCGGACGCCGGCTTTCGTGACTCGTACCGCGAGGCGCATCCGGACCCGGCCGAGACACCGGGCCTCACGTGGACGGCGGGCCAGCCCCCGCCGCGGATGCGCCCGCAGGAGACGCAGGACCGGATCGACTTGGTGCTCGCCGCCGGACCGGCAGAGACCGTCTCGAGCGATGTCGTCGGCGAGGAGGGCGGCCCGGACGTCGGGGTGGGAGTCAGCCCCTGGGGGTCGGACCACCGTGGCGTGGTCTCGGAGTTCTCGGCCGAGCCGGCGACCGCTCCGTACCTGGTCGACGCGGACCCGAGGATTGTCGAGCGCGGCGACCGGTTGACCCTCCGCTACGCGCTCGCCGGCGGCGGCCCGGGGCGCACCGTCGGCGTGGTGGCGGGATCGGACCCCGGCGCCAAGCCGGAGCAGACGCTGCCGATCTTCGACGCCTCGGACCACATCGCGCCGATGTTCGGGACCGCCGCCATGTCACCGGGCCGTCACACCGCCGTGCTGCTGGACCGCGGCGGCGACGTCCTCGCGTCGTCGCCGGTCTGGGTCGCCAAGCCTGGAGCGCGGCCGCGGATCGACACGGACCGAGCGGTCTATGCCAGCGGCGACCCGGTCGCGGTGCGCTGGTCCAACGGACCTGGCAACAAGCTCGACTACGTGGCGATCTTCAGGGCCTCGGACCCGAGCCTCTACTCCTACCTCGGCTACCGCTACGTCGACGCGCGACCCGCCGGGACGATCCGGTTCGGCGTCGGTTCGCCGCTGAAGCCGGGCCGCTACGTCGCCCGCCTCATGCTCGACGACGGCTACTCGGTGATCGCCGAGACGCCGTTTGAAGTGCGCTAGCCCAACTCTCCCCACCGCGACTGGCGCCTTTCTCTCGCTATACGAGAGGAAAGCGCCAATATGAAGCAGGATCGAATGCTAGGAGAGAACGTGCCGGAGGCTCCGTTCAGACCGCAGCTCGGTGAGCCGCACCACTACGCCTATGTCGTCGACGACATCGAGGCGACCGTGAACCGCCTGGTCGACCAACTCGGCGCGGGGCCGTTCTTCCTCGTCGAGAGCGTGCCGCTGGAGAACGTCCTCTCGCGCGGTGAGCCGGCGGAGTTCGCTCACAATTCAGCCTTCGGCTCCTGCGGCGGCGGCGCGATCGAGTTGATCGAACCCGTCAGCCTGGCGCCCGAGCGCGTCGCGAAGCGCTTCTCCGGTACGCGGCCGCGAATCCACCACGTGGCCTACGCCATCCCGCCGACGGAGGTTGCGGATTTGCGAAGCTCGCTCGACCAGCGGGGTCTGCCGCAGTATCTGAGCTCTCAGCTCGGCGAGGTCGACACGACTCTCCACGACGCCTCCGCCTCGTTGGGGCACGACATCGAGGTCCATGTCGACAGCCAGGGGTTGCGTGATTTCTTCGAGATGGTCAGCGGCGGTGCCGAGGGCTGGGACGGCTCGGAACCGTTGCGCCCGGTCGCGAGCTGATCGCTGGTACTAGGCTCGCGCTCATGCCGTCTCCGCCCAAGGGACCGCCGCCCGGATCCTTCGGCCTGACGGTCATGAACCGGTTCACGGCCTTGAACGTGTTCCTCTACCGTCGCACCGGGGGCCGCATCGGCGGGGCGATCGGCAACATCAAGCCGATCGCGCTGGTCGATCACGTCGGGGCGAAGAGTGGAACGAGGCGGACGACGCCCTTGGTCTATACGCGCGACCGTGACGACGTGATCATCGTCGGCTCCCAGGGTGGATCGCCGAAGACCCCTTCCTGGGTCTTCAACCTCCGCGCGAACCCCCGCACGACGATTCAGATCGGCAATGAGAAGTGGGAGGTCGTCGCCCGCGAGGTCACCGACGAGGAGCGCGAGCGCCTCTGGCCGATGGTCGTCGACACGTACGCCGACTTCGCGGTCTACCAGGCTCGCACCAAGCGCGAGATCCCGGTGGTCGTCCTGACGCCTGCGGGCTGAGTCCTGCCAAGCAACTCGGTCAGCCGGCGGCCGAGGTGGTTCGCGACTTGACGAGCTTGCGGCCGTGATCTTGCGGCACGCGATGAGATGAAGGGCGCCGCCGCTAAGCGCTGACGGCGACGTCGGCGCCCTGGTCGGCGAGGACCGCCGCGGCAGCGTTTCGCCCGTTGAGCGCGATCACGCTCCCGGCGGGGTGGGTCGCCGCGCCGCACATGTAGACGCCGGGCACCGGCGTGCGGGCCGCGAAGCGGCCCTCCCACATCTGGTCCGGCGTCACCTCGCCCTGGAAGATGTTGCCCCCGGTGAGCCCGATCCGCGACTCGATGTCGGGCGGCCCCAGAACCTCGTGCCCTGCGAGGCAGTCCTCGAAGTCGGGCGCGAAGCGCGAGATCAGGTCGATGAACTGGCGCCCGACGCCCTCCCTGGCGGAGTCCCAGTCGCCGTCGGCGATGTCATAGGGGGCGTACTGCCCGAAGACGCTCAGCAGGTGCTTTCCCTCCGGCGCCGGGCTCGGGTCATATCCGGTCTGGATGTAGATCTCGCCGAAGCCAACCGCCGGCTCACCGCGCTCGCAGGCCTCGAACGCGGTTTGGGCCTCGGCCATGGTCCCGGTGGCGTCGATCGTCGCCCGGGCCGGCCAGTCCTCTCCGGGAGCCGCGGTCCAGGTCGGAAGCCGCTCCAGCCAGGCGTTGAACTTGACCACCGGGCTGCGGATCTTCCACGCCTCGAGGCGCTCGCGGAACCCGGGCTCGATCTCCTCGCCCTCGAGCAACCCAAGTAGGCGCTTCGGGTCCGCGTTGCAGATCACCGTCCCGGCGCGCAGCGAAGTGCCATCCTCGAGCGTCACCCCGGAGCCCGGCTCGATCCTCGCCACCGGCACGCCGCAGGCGAGCACCGCTCCCGCCTCGGCGGCGGCGTCGGCGATCGCAAACGAGCACATCCCCATGCCGCCCTCGACGTAGCCCCACAGTGGCCCGCGGCCGTCGAAGTCGCCCTGGTAGTGCATCAGCTTGATCGACGCGGTCCCGGGCTCGTACGGCCCGCCCCAGGTGCCGATGATCCCCTGGCCGAAGAGCGCGGTCTTCAGCCGCTCGTCGGAGAGGTACTCGTCGAGCACGTCGGCGATCGAGGCCTCGAAGACGAGGTCGATCATCTCCCGCGAGCCGAGGAGCTCCTCGATCTCCTCGCGGGTCGGCGTGTCGCCGACCCAGGTGTCGCGGTCGCCCTTGCGAAGCCGCTTGCGGGTCTCGTCGAAGAGCTCCTCGTAGGCCCAGTAGCCCTCGAGGTCCTTGGCCGAGACGCCCAACTCGCGCAGGTTCGCCTCCGTCTTCGAGTCGTCGAGCCACTGGGCGAAGGCGGTGCCGTCGTCGAACGGAACCCAGAGATTCGGGTCGGCGGCCCAGTAGCGAAGCCCGCGCCGCCGAAGGTCGAGCTCGTCGATGACCAGTTCGTCGAGCAGGCCCATGACGTAGGCGCAGGGGCTGACGACGAAGCGCTGGTCGTCGAACGGCCGCTCCAGCGTGGCTGCGCCGCCGAGGCGCTCGCGGCGCTCGAGCACCAGCACCGAGCGACCCGCGCGCGCCAGGTAGGCGGCCGCGGTGAGGCCGTTGTGCCCGCCGCCGACGACGATCGCGTCCCAGTCTCGCTTGGCGAGCTCGGCGACGGGCTCGGGGAGCCCGACCTCGCCGAGCTTGTCGGCGATCGCGTTCAGGCCGGGACCTCCGACTGCGAGCGCAGGGCCTCCATGTAGCGGTCGGCGACCATCAGGTCGAAGGCGTGGACGTCGACCTCCTCGGCCGAGTAGCGGCCGGCGGTGTAGTTGCGGGTGCCGACCCCCTTCTGCTGCAGCTGGCAGACGTACCAGTCCTGCTTGTTGACCATGTCCCAGAAGCCGATCGCGTCGGTGGGGTCGAAGTCGTCGCGCTCGATCGTGGCCGGCTCGAAGAACCACTCGCAGGTGACGTGGGTGTGACCTGGCGAGCGCGGCCACAGGGTGTGCAGCATCACGTAATCGGGGTGCAGCGAGACGAGCGCGTTCGGGAACAGCGCGAAGTAGAGGACCTTGGTCGCGTCCCGTTCTGTGAGGCCGGCGATCGGCGGCCGGTCGGCCGTGTGCCCGGCGTCCTCGAGCGCCATGGTGGAGGCGTCCTCGCGCAGGGTCATCGAGCCGCCGCACCACAGGCCCTGGCCGCTCACGTCCTCGCCGCTCATGTAGTGGCTGAGAGCGTTCAGCTCCGGGTGCACGCCGGGGCAGTGCAGGCACTCGTTGTAGTTCTCGGCGATCCCCTTCCAGTTCGCGCGCACGTCGTACTCGATCTCGCCGGCGCGCCGCAGCTCGGTGAGCCGGTATCGCTCCAGGTGCCCCAGCAGGTCGCCGACGTGTTCCGAGGGCTCGCGGGCGTCGCCCGAGAGGTCGATGAGCACCAGGCCGCCGACCACCGCCAGCCGCACGCCGAGCAGACCGTTGCAGGCAAAGTCGAAGTCCTCGACCTCGTCCATGTGCGGGGCGGCGCGCAGCTCACCCTGAAGGTCGTACGACCAGGCGTGGTACGGGCAGCGCAGCCGTTTGCGCACCCGGCCCTGCGGCTCCTCCACGAGGCGGGCGCCCCGGTGGCGGCAGACGTTGAGAAGGGCCCGGGGCCTGCCGTCCTCGCCGCCGATGATCAGCACGCTGTCGGCGCCGAGCTCGCGGACGACGAACTTGCCCGGCTCGTCGACCGCCGAGACGTGCCCGGCGCAGACCCAGCCGCGGAAGATCTCGTCGAGCTCCCAGTCGAAGACGCCCGGGTCGACGAAAGCGGCCGGCGGCAGCATCGTCGCCCGCTCGACCGGCTGCTGCGTGAGCGCGACGTCGCGCGGATCGAGGTCTAGTGACGGCGTAAGCGGCATGCGTGAGCTTTGTGTTGACCTTGTAGTCAATCGCATGTTAGGGTGCGTGTCAATGGCAACCGTCGCCACCGCCGAGCGGGCGCTGGACCTCCAGTCGCGGGCGAAGCGATTCGCCGAGGAGGTGCTGATCCCGCTCGAGCAGGAGGCCGAACTACGCCACGGCAAGCTCGACCCCGAGACGATCGCCGAGGTCAAGCGCGAGGCGATCGACGCCGGGCTCGCTGGGGGCCTGCACGCGCGCGAGCACGGCGGCCAGGGCTGGACCCGGGTCGAGTGGGCGCTGGTCGAAGAGCAGTACGGCCGGACGACGAACGCGATCCACTGGCACGTCCCCAATGCCTACAACGTCTGGGCACACGCTTCGGAGGACCAGATCGACCGCTACCTGCGCCCCGCGCTGCGGGGCGAGCTCAAGGACGCCTATGCCGTCACCGAGCGCGACGCCGGCTCAGACCCGACGCAGATCGCGGCCACCGCCCACCGAACCGACGCGGGCTTCCGCCTCAACGGCGAGAAGTGGTTCGTCACCTCGGGCGACCACGCCGACGTCTACGTGGTGATGGCCAACCTGATCGACGGCGACGCGCCGCTGCCGACGCTGTTCGTCGTCGACCGGCGGCGCGAGGGGATCGAGGTCGTCGACAATCCCGAGTTCACCCACAGCTATCCCGACGGGCACCCGACGATCCGCTTCGACGACGTCGAGGTGGACCCGGACGACGTGATCGGCGAGGTCGGGGGCGGCAACGACCTGCAACGTGCCTGGTTCACCGAGGAGCGGCTGGCGATCGCCGCGCGCTGCTGCGGGGCGATGTGGCGGCTGCTCGACGAGACGGTCGCCTGGGCGACGTCGCGCCAACAGGGCGGCGCCCGCATCTACGACCACCAGGGCGTCTCCTTCCCGCTCGCCGACTCCGCGGCCGACGCCACCGCCGGGCGGACGCTGACCTTTGCCGTCGCCGAGCTGGCCGACGCCGGGGGCGACCCGAAGCTCGTCCACCACAAGGCCTCGATCGCCAAGCTGTTCACCAGCGAGGCGGCCTGGCGCTGCGCGGACCGCTGCGTGCAGGCGTTCGGCGGCCGCGGCTACCTGCGCTCGAACGTGGCCGAGCGCCTGTTGCGCGAGCTGCGCGTCGACCGGATCTGGGAAGGGACCAGCGAGATCCAGCGGCTCATCGTCGCCAGGGGCCTCGAGCGCCGCGGCGTCGAGGCGATACTTCACTGACCACCATGGACCTCGCACCGCTGCTCGCGCCGCGATCGATCGCGGTCGTGGGCGCCACCGACCGTCGGGACTCCTACGGCGGCAACGTGCTGCGCAACCTCGATCGCGCCGGGTACGCCGGCGAGGTCTGGGGCGTGAACCCGAAGCGCGACGAAGTCCTCGGCCGCGCGTGCTTTCCAGCCGTCGATGCCCTGCCCGAGCCGGTCGACGCGCTCGTGGTGGCGGTGCCCGCGGTCGATGTGGCGACGGTGGTCAGGGCGGGCGCCGAGCGCGGCTGCGGGGGCGCGATCGTGCTCTCGGCCGGCTTTGCGGAGTCCGAGTCCGGCGTCGCGCACGAGGCCGAGCTGCGAGCGGTCGCCACCGCGCACCGCCTGCCGGTCTGCGGCCCGAACGGGAACGGGATCGTCGCCGTCGCTTCCCGGGCGGCGATCTGGGGCGACGGGCTCGGCCCGATCCAGCCGGGCCCGGTGGCGATGATCACACAGAGCGGGAACGTCGGCGTGAACGCCCTCGGTTCCCGGCGCGGGATCGGCTGGCACACGGTGGTCTCGACCGGAAACCAGACCGTCTGCACGGCGAGCGATTGGCTGGCGGCGGTGGCCGAGCGCGAGGGCGTCGGCTCGGTGGCGCTTTTCCTGGAGTCCGACGACGACGGCGCCAAGCTCGCCGACGCGCTCGCGACCTGCGTCGAGCGCGGCGTCGGCGTCGCGGTGCTGAAGGTCGGCAGCTCGGACGCCGGCGCCCGAGCCGCCGCCGCCCACACGGGGTCGCTGGCCGGCGACCAAAGGGTGTTCCGGACGCTGGTCGAGGAGGCGGGAGCGGCCTGGGCCGAGGATTTCCACGACCTGCTCGAGCTCGCCAAGGCGCTCGCCGCGCCACGGGCGCGCCCCCGTGGGACGGGCGGCCTCGCGGTCCTCACCTGCTCGGGCGGTGACTCAGGGGTCGCCGGCGATCGCGCGGCCGACCTCGGCCTGGACCTGCCGCCGCTCGCGGATTCCACCGTGGCCCGCCTCGGCGAGCTGCTTCCCGACGCGGCGACGATCGCCAACCCGCTCGACTACACCGCGATGATCTGGGGCGACGCCGGGTTGCTGGCAGAGATCGTGCGGGTGGTCGGCGCCGACCCGGCGATCGACCAGCTGCTGCTGTGTTACGACCAGCCCGCCGAGGCCGACTCGTCCTGGGCGGCCGTGCGAGAGGGGCTCCTCGCCGGCGCCGGCGACACGGAGGCAGCGTCGCTGGTCGCCTCGACGCTTCCGGATCTGCTCGACCACGAAGCGGCGCTCGACTTCGGCGGCCGCGGGCTTCCGGCCATCGCCGGCCTGCGCACGGCGCTGGCCTGCGCGCGGGCCCTGCGAAAGCCGCCCGGGGATGCCGGGCGGCTGCGCGAGATCGCCGGCGCCACGCGACGCGCGCAGGACACCCGGTCCGGCGGGTGGCTCGCCGAGGGGGCGACGAAGGAGCTGTTGCGCCGAGCCGGGATCGCGGTCCCGGATGGCGGCGAGGCCGACGACGCGGACGGCTGCGTCGCGATCGCCGAGCGCATCGGCTGGCCGGTGGCGCTGAAGCTCTCAGGGCCCGAGGTCCCGCACAAGAGCGACGTCGGCGGCCTGGTGCTCGACGTGGGCGACGCGGCGGCGCTGCTGGAGGCCTACCTCCGCCTGCGGTCGGCGCCCGTCGACGGCTCGGCGCGGATTCTGGTCGAGCGCATGGTCGCGCCCGGGGTCGAACTTCTGATCGCAGCCCGCAGCGACGCCGTCGTCCCGGCCTTGGTGATCGGACTCGGCGGGATCTGGACCGAGTCGCTCGCGGACGTCGCAGTCGTCGCGCTGCCGGCCTCCCCGGAACGGGTCGAGCGGGCGCTGCGCTCGCTCCGCGGCGCCGGCCTCCTGACGGGCGCCCGGGGCCGCGAGCCCGTCGCCGTCGAGGCCACGGCCGAGCTCGCCGCCCGGCTCGGCGACCTGCTCCTCGACGAGGGCCTGACGCTGATCGAGCTCAACCCGGTGGCTGTCGCTCCGGACGGCGCGGTCGCCCTCGACGCCCTCGCCCGCTGACCTTGTAGTCAACTGAACAATCTGTTAGGGTCCGCGCATCGAGCGGGCGACGACAAGCGCGGCGCGGGCCGGCGCCTCAAACGGCTCCGGCGCAGCCGCGCGCGTCCCCCGCACCGGCGGCGGCTCCTACGACGCGATCGTCGTCGGCGGCGGCCACAACGGCCTCACCGCCGCCGCTTACCTCGCCCGCGCCGGCCTGAAAGTGGTGATTCTCGAACGCCGTTCCGTGCTCGGCGGTGCTTGCGTCACCGAGGAGCTCTGGCCCGGCGCCCGGGTCTCCCGGGCGTCGTACGTGGTCTCGATGCTGCAGCCGAAGGTGGTGGCCGACCTCGAGCTCGAGCGCCACGGCTACCGCGCGATCCCCCTCGACCCGGCCTACGTGTCGCTCACCGAGCAGGGGCCGATCTTCTTCTTCAACGAGGTCGAGCGCACGGCCGCCTCGATTGCCAAGTACTCACGCGCCGACGCCGAGGCCTACCCGCAGTTCGAGGCGCTGATGGGCCGTGCAGCCCGGTTCGTGAAGCCGATGATGCTCCGCGAGCCGCCGGCGCTCGGCTCCAAGCACCCGGGCGACCTGGCGGCGCTGCTTCGCGAGGCGGGGCGCATGGCCGGCTTTTCCAAGCGCGACGTCCACGAGTTGGTGCGCGTGTTCACGATGTCGGTCGGCGACCTGCTCGACGACTACTTCGAGCTCGACGGCCTGAAGGGCTCGACCGCGTCGAGCGGCGTGGTCGGCGTCTGGGCGGGCCCGCGAACTCCGGGCACCGCCTACAACCTGCTTCACCACGCGCTCGGCGAGTGCGGCGGCATCGAGGGCGCCTGGGGCCAGGTGGTCGGCGGCATGGGCGCGATCAGCGCCGCGATCGCTCGCTCGGCCGAGGCGGCGGGGGCCGAGATCCGCACCGACGCCGAGGTCGCCTCGATCGACGTCCGCAACGGCGCGGCCATCGGGGTCACCCTCGCGGACGGCAGCGAGCTGCGCGCGCCGATCATCGCCTCGGGGGCACATCCGAAGCGCACGGTCCTCGACCTCACCGGCGCCGAGCACTTCCCGACGGAGATCGGCCAGGAGATGGCGCGCTATCGGACCCGTGGCGGCTCGGTGAAGGTCAACCTGCTGCTGTCCGAGCCGCCCCGCTACGAGGGCGTCAGCGAAGAGGACCAGCGACTGATGATGACCGCCGGGGTCAACGTCTGCCCGTCGATCGACTATCTCGAGCGCGCCTGGCAGGACGCGACCCTGGGCCGGCCTGCCGAGAACCCCTACGTCGAGGCCGAGCTCCCGTCGGCGGTCGACACGACCCTGACCGACGACGGGCGCTGGGTGATGACGATGTTCACGCAGTACGGCCCGCCCGACGAGGACGGCTGGCCGGAGGGCGCCCGGGAGCGCTACGCCGACGCCTGCATCCAGCAGCTCGGCAGCTTCGCGCCCAACCTCCCCGACGCGGTGCTCGAGCGCGAAGTGCTCGCGCCGCCAGACCTCGAGCGGATCTTCGGCCTCGAGGGCGGCTCGATCTTCCAGGGCGAGCAGGGCCTCGACCAGATGGCGTTCATGCGCCCCCACCCGGAGATGGCGCAGTACGCGACCCCGGTCCGCGGCCTCTATCTCTGCGGCGCGGGGACCCACCCGGGCGGCGGGGTGACCGCCTGCTCGGGCCACAACGCCGCGCACCGCATCCTCAGGGACCGCAAGCGGGCCCGCCGCCCGTGGCGACGCCGCGCCGCCGCCTAGCCGCAGCTACCCGGTCCAGCCGGCGATTCCGGGGGCGCGCAGGAACTCGGTCGAGGTCCAGGCCGGGCTGAAGCCGTGCCGCGCGTAGAGGTGCTTCGGGCGGTCCTCGTCGTCGGCCACGATCCAGAGCTCGTCGACGTCGCCGGCCGCCTCGATCGCCGCCCGGGTGAGCGCCGTGCCGCGGCCGTCGCCGCGATGCTCGGGACGCACGTAGACCGCGGTGATCTCGGCGCTGTCTGCGATCCGCTCGACCTGCGCGAACCCGACCAGCTCGTCTCCCTCCCGGGTGGCGATCACCCGAGTCCGCCGCGTGGCGGCGATCTCGCGCGCGTTGTCGAGGTAGTCGTGGCTGTCGAGGTCGGGGAAGTCCTCTGCGTGCCAGGCGCGACGGAGGTCGAGCACGGCGTCGTAGTCGACCTCCTCGACCGGCAGCGACGGCCCGGGCGGCAGCCGCTCGGCGTGCAGCATCCAGACCAGACGGGTGGGCTCCCAATGGGCGGCCGCGAGCTCGGCGCGGACGCGCTCGGCGGCGTCGGCGCGGTCGAAGTCGAGGCGGCGGTGCTCGAGGTCGCCGAGCTTGGCGTCGGCGACCCCGATCAGCTCCTCGGCCGAGAGCAGCGGGTCGCCCTCGACGCCGACCACGTTGTAGTCGTAATAGCTGGGATAGCGGCTCGCCCGCATGACGGTCCCGTGCTCCCAGGGCTCGCTCAGGTCGCAGACGGCCTCGAGCAGCGACCGCCGCCAGGCACGTGCGCGGTCCGCTGCCTCGATGAGATCGCCGCTCACCGGGGCGAGCGTAGCGGCAACTACTCTTGGTCTGGTTCCAGCACCACCGACGAGTGCCGGGAGAGCCCGGTGAGCTCGAAGATGCTGCGGATCCGAGGCTGGGCGCCGCGGAGAACCAGCCGACGCTCACTGTCCTTCAGCTGCCAGGCGGCCCAGGCGAGCACCGCGATCCCAGACGAGTCGACGAAGCCGCAGCCCCTGAGGTCGAGCTCGACGTCGCCGCCGGCGTCGAGCGCCTCCTGGAGGACCGGCTTCAGCTCGGCCGCGGTCGAGATGTCGAGCTCGCCGAACACCGTCACCACCGAGCCGCCGTCCGCGGCGGGGGCGACGCTCGCCCAGAACTCGATCCCGCCTTCGCGTTTGGTCTCCATGGGCCCTTCCTTGGTAGCCGTAGGCGCCCGCTGAGCGGGTGATCGCAAACCCGGTACCCGAAACCGTAGCCGTTCTATCCCCCGATATCGTTCCGCGCCCGGTGACCGCCCCCCTCGACGACGACATCGCCCTCGAAAGCGCGGGCGAAGGGGTCTGGACCGGCTCGATCGCGCCCGGATGGGACACCCCGCGTGGCCCGCTCGGCGGCTACGTGATGGCGATCCTGATGCGCGGGCTCGAGCTCGCCGTCGGCGATCCCGAGCGCTCCGCGCGGTCGGTCAGCGCGCACTTCCTGCGCCCGCCCACGGACGGCCCGGTGTCGGTCAGCGCGCGGGTCGAGCGCGCCGGGCGCTCGCTGTCGACGGTCAGCGGACGCCTCGAGCAGGACGGCGAGCTGATCGCGCTCGCCCTCGGCGCCTACTCGATGCCCTGGGAGAGCCCGCTGCTGACGGACGCGTCGATGCCGACCGTCGAGCCGCCGGCGCCTGACTCCCGCGGTGCTCCCCGGGGACCGCTGGACCAGGCACCGCCCTTCATGGACCGGCTGGTGTTCGTGCCCAGGTTCGGCGAGCCGCCGTTCACCGGATCGGACCGCGGCGAGGTGGGCGGCTGGCTCGGGCTGCGCGAGCGGCGGAAGCTCGACGCGCCGGCGGTCGCGCTGCTGGCCGACGCCTGGTTTCCGGCCCCATGGCCACGGCTGGCCGAGCTCGCGCCGGCGCCGACGATCGACCTCTCGGTTCACTTCCGCGCCCCGCTGCCACTCGAGGACACGCTGCTCCTGGGACGGTTTCGCACCCGAGTGGTCCGCGACGGCTTCTTCGACGAGGACGGCGAGCTCTGGTCGCCCGACGGCACCCTGATCGCCCTGTCGCGCCAGCTCGGGCTGCTGATCGGTGCCAGGGTCTAGACCTAGACGGCCTCGAGGCTGGCGCCCACCAGCCGCTCGCCGAGCGTCACGCTGAGCTCGATCATCCGCTCCGGGCTCAGGTCCCGGGCGCCGATCGTCGCCTGCAGCGAAAGACCGTCGATCAGCGCGATCAGGGTCAAGGTCGCGCGATCCACCGAGCGGGGCTCGAACTCGCCGGCGTCGCGACCGTCGGCGATCAGGCGCCCGACCAGGTCCCGATAGCGCCCGACCAGCTCGGTCCGAATCTGGCGCGCACGATCGTCGTGGAGCGCCAGCCGCCAGAGCTCGAGCCAGAGGGTGGCGTCGTGATCCGCGACCGCCAGCTCGAGGACCGCCCTCAGCTTCCGGCCGGTTCCGTCGAGCTCGGCAAAGCGAATGATCAGCTCGTCGAGGAACACCTGCTGGCGGGCCTTCATCAGCGCGCCGAGGAGCTCGATCTCGTTCTCGAACCAGTAGTGGATGGCGCCCGGCTCGGCGCCGAGCCGGGAGGCGACGTCGTCAAGCGTGCCCGGTCCGGCCCCGTGGTCGCGGAACGATGCGACCGCCTCGGCCATCACCTGGGAGCGGTCGACGAACATCCGGTCAGCCATCGCGGCCGGCCTCGCGCGCGACCGCCGGCAGCTCGCAATCGAGCAGCAGCTCGGCCGCGTCGACGAAGGCGCTCAGCATGTAGCCGGGATTGACCTTGTCGTCGTGAACCGTGGCCTGGATCGTGAACCCGTCGACGATCGCGGCCAGGGTCCGGGCGACGTCGGCCGGCGGCAGGTCGGCGAACTCGCCGGTCTCCTGCCCGCCGCGGACAACGCCCTCGATGAGCGCTCGGAACCCGTCGTCTATGCGCTGTCGCAGCTCGGCCGCCGCCGGCTCGCGACGGGCCAGCGACCAGAGCTCGATCCAGGGCTCGATGTCGTAGTCGGCGGCGAGCTCCTCGAGGACCACCCGCAACCGTGACGAGGGCGAGTCCTCGACGCCCTCGAAGCGCGCGCGGGCCCTCGACTGCCAGGCGTCCTCGTCACGAAACAGCCGACGCTCGAGATCGCTCCCGGAATCCCCCTTTCCGGTTGGTTCACTCGCGTCCAGAAGCCCCCGCTCGCTCGTCAGCTTTCGAGGTTCACCATACCGTGCTCGATCTCGGTGTAGTCGTCCACCGAGTACGTCGACAGGTCCTTACCGTAGGGAGTCCCTAGGGCTCGATGTTCCCGTCACTCCACCACACGGATGAGCTTCTTGTTGACGAACTCCTCGATGCCGAGGGTCCCGAGCTCGCGGCCAAAGCCGGAGTTCTTGACGCCGCCGAATGGCAGCTCGGCGCCGTCGAGGCCCACGCCGTTGACGTAGACCATGCCGGTGTCGAGGCCATTCGCCACCCGTTCCGCCTGGTCGGGATCGTTGGTGAACACGTACGAGCCGAGCCCGAACGGCGTGTCGTTGGCGAGCTCGATCGCCTCCGCCTCGGAGCCGACTTGGTAGACGCTCGCGACTGGCCCGAAGAATTCCTCCCGGTAGGCGTCGTTGTCCGGCTTGATCCCGGTCAGAACGGTGCTCGGGAAGAACGTCCCGTTCCGCTCGCCGCCAAGCGCGATCTCGGCGCCCTGGGCCACCGCGCGGTCAAGCTGGTCCTGCAGGGTCTCCGCGGCGTCGGCCGAGGACAGCGGGCCCATCGCCGCATCGTTCGCGGTCGGATCGCTCGGCTTCGCCTCACCCATCGCGGCGGTGAACTTCTCGAGGAAGTCGTCGTAGAGGTCGTCGGCGACGATGAACCGCTTCGCCGCGTTGCACGACTGGCCGGTGTTGTCCAGGCGACCGGCGACGGCTGCCTCCACCGCCTCGTCCAGGTTGTCGGTGCCGAGCAGGATGAACGGGTCCGACCCGCCGAGCTCGAGCACGACCTTCTTCAGGTTGCGCCCGGCGATCGCCGCGACCGCGGCGCCCGCACGCTCGGAGCCGGTCAGCGACACACCGCGGACCCGCTGGTCCTCGATCGCCTTCTCGATCTGATCGCTCGAGGCGAGGATCGTCTGGTAGGCGCCCGTTGGGAAGCCGGCGTCGTCGTGCATCTTCTGGATTGCGTCCGCCGACTCGGGACACTGGTGCGCGGGCTTCAGCAGGATCGGGTTGCCGATGCAGAGGTTCGGCGCTGCGAAGCGTGCCACCTGATAGTAGGGGAAGTTCCAGGGCATGATCCCCACGAGGGGGCCAACCGACGAGCGGCGGATGAGCGCGGTGCCCTCACCCGCGAGCAGGTCGATCGACTGGTCCTTGAGGAGGTTCTCGGCGTTATCGGCGTAGAAGCCGTAGATGTCGACGCAGAAGTCGACCTCGCCGAGGGCCTGCTCCATCGGCTTGCCCATCTCGCGCACGATGATCTCGGCCAGCTCCTCACGGCGCTCGGAGTGGAACTCGGAAACCTTCCTGACCAGCGCCGCCCGCTCGGAGACGGACGTCTTCATCGCCCAGTTGCGGTGCGCCTCCTCCGCGGCCGCGATCGCCGACTGAAGTCCGTCGTCGGAGATCTGCGGATACTCCTTGACCGTCTCACCGTTGGCCGGGTTGATCACTGCGTACTTGCTCATCTCTCTCCATTCCTGGTTGCTCGAAGGTTGGCCTCGGGGTTCAGCCCGGGAGTGCGTGTGATGCGGTGGCGCCGGCGGAGGCGCCGTCGTGGTCGGGGCCGCCGATGTCGAGCACCTGCTCGGGCGGCGTGTACTTCACGCCCACTCCCTCCGCCACGGCGGGGTGGGTGACCTTGCCCTGCGCCACGTTGATCCCGAGCTTCAGCCCGGGGTCGCGCCGCGCCGCCTCGGCGACGCCGTGATCGGCGAGCGTGAGCACGTAGGGCAGGGTGGCGTTGGTGAGCGCGTAGGTCGAGGTGATCGGGACCGCGCCGGGCATGTTGGTGACGCAGTAGTGGATGATCCCGTCGATCTCGTAGGTCGGTTCGGTGTGCGTGGTCGGGCGCGAGCACTCGAAGCAGCCCCCCTGGTCGATCGCGACGTCGACGAGCACCGCGTGCGGCTTCATCAGCGCCAGCTGCTCGCGCCGGATCACGTGCGGGGCGCGGGCGCCGTGGACGAGCACGCCGCCGATCACCAGGTCGATGCTCGGCAGCCGTTCCTCGATCGACAGGGTCGATGAGAAGACGGTCGACGCCCGGCCGCCGAAGGCGATGTCGAGCTCGCGCAGCTTGTCGATCGAGACGTCGTAGACGAACACATCGGCCTCCATCCCGATCGCGATGAATGCGGCGTTCATGCCCACCGCACCGCCGCCGATCACCATCACGTTGGCCGGAGCGACGCCCGGAACACCACCGAGCAGGATGCCGCGACCCCCGAGCGGCTTCTCGAGCATGAAGGCGCCCGCCTGGGTGGCGATTCGGCCGGCGATCTCAGACATCGGCGCCAGCAGCGGCAGCCGGCCGTGGCGGTCCTCGACCGTCTCGTACGCGACGCAGACGGCGCCCGACTCGCAGAGCGCGCGCGTCAACTCGGGCGCCGGCGCCAGGTGCAGATAGGTGAACAGGGTCTGCTCGGGACGCAGCATCGCGACCTCTTCGGGCTGGGGCTCCTTGACGCCGAGGACCATCTCCGACTCGGCGAAGACGTCCTCGGCGGCGGGCACGATCCGGGCTCCCTGGCTTTCGTAGTCGGCGTCGCTGATCGCGCTGCCCTCGCCGGCCCCGGCCTGGATCAGCACCTCGTGGCCGTGCTCGACCAGCTCGCGGACGCCGATCGGCGTGATCGCCACCCGGTACTCGTCGGCCTTGATCTCGGCCGGGATACCAACCTTCATCGCACCAGCTCCCTTGCTCTCAGCGCCAGCCAGAGCTCGATCCGGTCAGTCGCCCGCGAGAGGTCGCGGCCGGTGAGCTCCTCGATCTTCCGGATCCGGTAGCGGAGCGTGTGGCGGTGGCAGTAGAGCTCGCGCGCCGCCCGCTCCCAGTTGCCGTTGTTGGCGATGAACGCCTCCAGCGAGCGCAGCAGCTCACCGCCGTACTCGCCCTCGGTGAGCTCGATCGGATCCAGCAGGCCGTCGCTGTAGAGGCGCAGCGCGTCGTCGTCCTGAAGCGCGAGCAGCAGCGTGAACGCGCCAAGGTCGCGATGCGAGGCGACGTCGGTGCTCGACCCGTCGCCGAGCGAGGTCGCCTCGAGCGCACAGCGCGCCTCGTGGAACGCGCGGCGAAGCGAGCCGACGGTCGCGGGCCGGCTGGCGGCGGCGCGGACTCCGTTTAGCCCCGGGCCGCCGCTGAGCGTCTCGCGGGCGCGGCGAGCGGCTCCCACCGGATCGCTGGTGCCGGCGTCGATCACGGCGCACAGCAGCGGCTTGCCGGCGGCGGCGCTGGTCGCCACCAGCGCCGGCACGCCGGCGTCGGCGAGCGCGGTCTCGAGCGCCGCCTCGGCCGCCGTGGGGTCGTCGACATCGAAGACGAGCACCGCGGCCTCGCCGTCGATGCCGAACGGGCGCAGGCGGCCGCGTAGCTCCTCCGCCTCGAGGCGCCCGCCGAGCGCGTCGGCGAGCAGGTCGCCCGCCAGGCGCCGCTCGGTCTCGCGCACAACGCGCTCGCGCATCAGCTCGAGGCCCACGACGATCGCCGCCTGCCGGGCGCAGAGCCGCTCGAACTCGCCGAGCTCCGAGCCGTCTGAGATCACCGCCAGCCAGGCGACCGAGGCGCCACCGCGCCTGCCGGGCACCGGGACGGCCAGTCCCCGCTCGGAAAGCCCGGCCGACGCCGGGGCGAACACCGCCGGGGCGCCCGCGTGGACCTCGCCGGCGAGCTCGGCTCCGAGCGCCGCGGTCGTCTCGGCGTCGGGCCCGGCGCCGGACGGGCTGCGCGCCAGCTCGCGGCCCGACGGATCGATGACCAGCGCCGCGCCGCCGATCGCGTTCGCGGTCGAGGCGAGGATCTCCTCCAGGCCACGGCCCTCGATCACCAGTCGCTCCAGGCGCTCGTGGACCTGGGCGCTGCGCTCGAGCACGGCGTACTGCTCGTTGACCAGCCGGGTCGCCGCCCGCTCGGTGATGGCGATGAACGGCATCTCGTACGGGACCTCGAACAGCGGCAGCCCGGCCGTCTCGGCGGCCGCGACCAGCGCCTTGGGAACCCGCTTGTGATCGAAGCCGCTGCCGAACCCGAGTCCCGCCGCCCCGCTCGAACCCAGCAGCTCGACGAAGCGGCGCTGCTTGGCCGCCGTGCCGAGCTGGTACCCGGTCGTGAGCACGACCTCGTCGCCCGACAACCACGGCGTCGGGTCCTCGTGCTCGGTGATGTGGACCCAGCGCAACGGGCGCTCGGCGCCGGATTCACCGGCCAGCAGCGCGAGCCCGCAGTCGGAGACCAGGTCGCCTACGGTCAGCATGGGTGGCTACAAGCCCTTCTCCATCGAGCTCGGACGCCTCGGTGAGCACCGGGCGGAGCACGGCCTCGATCTCCTCGAACTGCTCGGTGTCACAGACGAGCGGCGGCGCCAGCTGGACCACGGGGTCCCCGCGATCGTCGGCGCGGCAGATCAGGCCGCGCTCGTAGAGCTCGCCGGAGAGAAAACCGCGGAGCAGATGCTCGGACTCGGAGTCGGTGAAGCCCTCCTTGGTCCCCTGGTCCTTGACCAACTCGATCGCGTGGAAGAACCCGTCGCCGCGGATGTCGCCGACGATCGGGATGTCCCGCAGGCCGTCGAGCATCGCCCGGAGCTCACCTTCCTTGCGCAGCACGTGGCCCGGCAGGTCCTCGCGCTCGTAGATATCGAGCGTCGCCAGCGCCGCCGCAGCGGCGACCGGGTGGCCGCCGAAGGTGAAGCCGTGGGTGAACGACTCCGTGCCCTTGGAAAACGGCTCGTAGACGCGGTCGGACGCGATCATCGCCCCCATGGGCGCGTAGGCCGAGGTGAGCGCCTTCGCCGTGGTGACGATGTCCGGCTGGTATCCGTAGCGCTCGCAGCCGAAGTTGTGGCCGAGCCGGCCCCAGGCGCAGATCACCTCGTCTGAGACCAGCAGCACGTCGTGGCGGTCGCAGATCTCTCGCACCCGCTGGAAGTAGCCCTCCTGGGGCGGGATGCAGCCGCCGGCGTTCTGCAGCGGCTCGAGGATCACGGCGGCGACGGTCTCCGGACCCTCGAAGAGGATTCTCTCCTCGATCTGGTCGGCCGCCCAGAGGGGATCGCGATCCGCCGGCCAGTGATAGCTGTTGGTGTTCGGGGCCTTGATCCCGCCGGGGACCAAAGGCTCGAAGTCCGTTCGGAGCGCCGGGATCCCGGTCGCCTGCAGCGCGCCCAGCGTCGTCCCGTGGTAGGCGACCTCGCGGCTGACGAACTTGATCTTGCGCGGATTGCCCGTGCGCTGGTGGTAGGCGCGGACGAGCTTGATCGCCGACTCGACCGCCTCGGAGCCGCCCGAGGTGAAGAAGACCCGGTTGAGGTCCCCGGGCGTGAGCGACGCGATCCGCTCGGCAAGCTCGATCGCCCTCGGGTGGGCGTAGCTCCAGACGGTGACGAAGTCCAACTCCGCCACCTGAGCGGCCATCGCCTCGCCGATCTCGGTCCGGCCGTGGCCCGCGTTGACGCAGAAGAGAGCCGAGAGGCCGTCGAGATAGCGCTTGCCGTGCTCGTCGTAGACGTACGGCCCCTCGCCGCGGGTGATG
Source organism: uncultured Solirubrobacterales bacterium (assembly GCA_963793775.1). GTDB lineage: Bacteria > Actinomycetota > Thermoleophilia > Solirubrobacterales > 70-9 > WHSW01. Next base: position 314,477 of record CAWCBM010000020.1, on the reverse strand, counting down.
ATGGGAACCTCGTGCGAATCGAAGGACCCCATGCGCGTGAAGTGCATCCACAGGTGTCGCTTCGCGAGCTCCTGCAAGCTGCCGGCCGCGCGCGCCTCGGTGATCGTCTCGGGGGTCGCCATCGGTCTCCTCTCCTCCTCGGGCCCTACCACTCGTGGTCCATCCGACCCGACGTTCCGTACAAAGGTAGCTGCCGGTGGGCCGCAACTCAACCCGGAATCTGGTCGAACTTAGGCGGAGCTCTTTATCCAAAGCGGCCAATCGGCATTGGACGTTTTGGGAGTTTCGCACCTTGCGCACCCGCCCCTGCGGACTTAGCCTGAGCGGCGTCGGTGCGCGGGGAGTGTTGTATGACTGGTAGCACGGAGCGGTGAACGAGCCGAGCGTCCATCTCGAGGACGTCAGCAAGGCGTTCGGCGACCTGCTCGCGGTCCGCGAGATGGACCTCGAGATCGGCCGCGGGGAGTTCTTCACCCTGCTGGGGCCGTCGGGCTGCGGCAAGACGACCACCCTGCGGATGGTCGCCGGCTTCGAGCAGCCGACCAAGGGCCGGATCCTGATCGAGGGCAGCGACGTCGCCGGCCTGCCGGCGCACAAGCGCCCGACCAACACGGTGTTTCAGAGCTACGCGCTGTTCCCGCACCTGAGCGTGGGCGACAACGTCGCCTTCGGCCTTCGAGCGAAAGCACGTCGACAAGGCGGAGATCAAGCAGCGCGTGGAGACCGAGCTCGAGCGGGTGGGCCTCGCGGCGGAGATCAACCGGCGTCCGAACCAGCTCTCGGGCGGCATGCAGCAGCGGGTGGCGCTCGCACGGGCGCTGGTCAACCTGCCGAAGGTGCTGCTGCTCGACGAGCCGCTCGGCGCTCTCGACCTGAAGCTGCGCAAGGGCCTGCAGATCGAGCTGAAGGGGATCCAGCGCGAGGTCGGGATCACCTTCGTCTACGTCACCCACGACCAGGAGGAGGCGCTGACGATGTCGGACCGGATCGCGGTCATGAACCGCGGCCGGGTCGAACAGGTCGACGTGCCCGAGGCGGTCTACGAGCGACCGATGACGACCTTCGTGGCCGGCTTCATCGGCGTCTCCAACCTGATGCCCGGGCAGGTGGTGAGCGCGAACGGCCGCTCGCGGGTCAAGCTCGACGCGGGAATCGAGATCGACGCGCCGAGCAACGGCGTCGGGCCCGGAGAGCGCTGCCACGCGGTGGTCCGCCCGGAGAAGCTTCGCCTCGATCCCCGCGACGGCGGGTCACCCGACGGCTGGCCGAGCGTCGACGGCATGGTCGAGAGCTCGGTCTACCTCGGCACCGCGACGCAGGTGGTCGTCCGGCTTCCGGGCGACGTGCCGATGACCGTCCTGATTCCGAACGCCGACGAGGCCGAGCGCTCCCGCCTGCCGGGCGGCGGCGCCCCGGTGCGGCTCTCGTGGGCGCCCGAGCACATCCACGTCGTCCGAGAATCGGCGGCTCCGGCGCCGGCAACCAACCAAGTAGAAGGGCAGGTCTGATGAAGGGCAAGTTGGCGATCGCACTGTGCGTGCTGTTCGGCACGCTGGGACTGGCGGCGTGCGGGGGCGACGACGACGGCGGCGGCATCGGCGGAGGGTCGGCCGAGGACGCCGGGCAGGTCGACGCCTCGGGTGAGGTCTCGGGCGAGCTGACGATCTCGAACTGGCCGCTCTACATCGACAAGCAGACCGTTCCCGACTTCGAGGAGCGAGACCGGGGTCTCGGTCAAGTACATCGAGGACGTGAACGACAACGCCGAGTTCTTCGGCAAGATGCAGCCGCTGCTCGACCAGGGCGAGTCCGGCGGCCGCTCGATCTTCGTCGTCACCGACTGGATGGCCGCGAAGATGCACGAGCTCGGCTATCTCCAGGACCTCGACAAGTCGGCGATCCCGAACGTCGAGGAGAACCTGCTCCCGAGCCTCCAGCACCCGGGCTTCGACCCCGAGCGCAGCTTCTCGGTTCCCTGGCAGGGCGGGATGACCGGGCTGGTCGTTCGCACCGACCTGGCGCCGGACGTGCGCTCGATCTGCGACCTCTTCGACCCCCAATACAAGGGGAAGGTCGAGATGCTGACCGAGATGCGCGACACGGTGCCGCTGGTGATGAAGTGCAACGGCGTCGACCTCGAGCAGGCGACCGAGCAGGACTGGCTCGACGCGATCGACAAGATCAAGCAGGCCGCCGATGACGGCCAGATCCGCCGCTTCACCGGCAACGACTACGCCCGCGACCTGACGAGCGGCGACGCCGCCGCGGTGATCGGCTGGTCGGGAGACGCGGTCCAGCTTCAGGCGGACAACGAGAACATCGAGTTCCGGATGCCGACCGAGGGCTGCATGCTCTGGTTCGACAACATGGTGATTCCCGTGGGCGCGCCGAACCCGGCGGCGGCGGAGGCGTTCATGGACTACGTCTACGACTCGAAGAACCAGGCGCAGATCGAGGCGTACGTGAACTACGTGACGCCGGTTGCGGGGACGAAGGAGATCATGCTCGAGCAGGACCCGGACCTGGCCAAGAACCAGCTCGTCTTCCCCGACGACAAGTTCACCGCCAAGTGCGACTTCGCACCGACGATCACGGGCGAGGAGGAGCAGAACATCACCCGGGCCTTCGACGCCGTAGTCAGCGGGTAAGTCTGCGCGGATAGACATCGATGACCGGCCGGCGCCTGACCGCGTACTTCCTCCTCGGACCGGGGATCATCTGGCTGATCGTCTTCTTCCTCATCCCCATGTACTACATGGGGAGGCTGTCGCTGTACTCGGGCACGCTCGAGACCGGCTTTCACTTCGACTGGGCGTGGTCGAACTTCAGCGACAGCCTGACGCTCTATGACGAGCAGTTCCTCCGCTCGCTGGTCTACGCGGGCGCGGCGACGGCCGTGTGCCTGCTGATCGGCTACCCCCTCGCCTACGCGATCGCCTTCAAGGCCGGCAAGTATCGAAACGCGCTGCTGCTCCTCGTGATCGCGCCGTTCTTCACCACCTACCTGATCAGGACCCTCGCCTGGGAGACGATCCTCTCCGACCAGAGTCCGGTGGTCAGCGTGCTCGACACGCTCGGGCTGACCACCAACGGCCGCGTCCTGGCCACCGGGCCGGCCGTGATCGCCGGGCTGACCTACAACTTCCTGCCGTTCATGGTCCTGCCGCTGTACGCGAGCCTCGAGCGGATCGACCAGCGGCTGATCGAGGCGGCATCGGACCTCTATGCGTCGTCGCGAACGGCGTTCAGGAAGGTGACCCTGCCGCTGACGTTGCCAGGGATCGTCGCCGGAACCCTGCTGACCTTCATCCCGGCGGTGGGCGACTACGTCAACGCCTTCTTTCTCGGCGGCCCGGGCAACAAGATGATCGGCAACACGATCCAGGCGCTGTACCTGAACCAGCGCGATTATCCGGCCGCGGCGGCGATGTCGTTCGTGCTCATGGCGGGGATCCTGGTGATCGTCTTCGTCTACATCCGCTTCGCGGGCTCGGAGGCGCTGATGGGCGACGAGGCGGAGGAGACGGCACGCGCATGAATTGGCTGCGCCGTAACGGGATCAGCATCGTCGCCGGGCTGGCGATCGTCTACATGCTGCTTCCGATCGCGGTCATCATCGCCTTCTCGTTCAACGATCCGAGCGGGCGCTACAACTTCACCTGGGTCGGTTTCACGCTCGAGCACTGGAAGAACGCGTTCTCGATCGAGGAGTTGAACGACGCGCTGCTGACCAGCATCGAGCTGGCTGCGCTGGCGACGCTGATCGCGACGGTGCTCGGGACGATGATCGCGCTGGCGCTCGTCCGACACGAGTTCTTCGGCCGGCGGGCGGCGAACTTCCTGATCGTGATCCCCCTGGCGACCCCGGAGATCATCCTGGGCGCCTCGCTGCTGTCGTTCTTCCTCATCATCAACGTCTTTACGCTTGGCTTCCAGACGCTGCTGATCGCCCACGTCATGTTTTGCATCAGCTTCGTCGTCGTCGTCGTTCGCTCGCGGCTGATCGGCTTCGACCGCAGCCTCGAGGAGGCCGCTCGCGACCTCGGCGCCGACGCCTTCACCACCTTCCGCAAGGTCACCCTGCCGCTGCTGATGCCGGGCATCCTCGGCGCGGCGATGCTCTCCTTCGCGCTCTCGGTGGACGACTTCGTGGTCTCGAACTTCAACTCCGGGACCACGGTCACCTTCCCGCTCTACATCTTCGGCGCCGCACAGCGCGGGATCCCGGTCGAGGTCAACGTGATCGCAACGATGCTCTTCGCGGTCACCATCGCGGCGATGCTGTTCACCGTCTGGCAGCAGCGCCGCGCCGAGCAGCTCGCCTCCGTGCGCCCGGAGCAGGAGGAAGAGCCCTTCGCCGGCACGCCCGCGTTCCCGCCGGCGCCCGGCGCCGTCGGCGGCTGAGGCTCGGGTCAGTCCTCGCGCACCGGCACCACCAGCACCGGGCGGTCGGAGACCTGCAGCAGCTTGTGCGGGATCGAGCCGAGGATGGCCCCCTTGAGCGGACCCTCGCCGTGGCTGCCGACGACGATCGCCCGCGCGTCGTAGTCATCGCCGGCGCTGACCAGCGCGGCGACCGGCCGCTCCGGGATCAGCGCCGACGCTCGACCTCCACTCCGGCCTCCCGCGCTCGGTCGATCGCCGGCGCTGTCGCCCGCTCGCCGAACTTCCTCACTTGCCTCGCGGTGGGCCGGTGCTCCTCGCCAGGGCCGCCGGGCTCGTAACCGAACGCGATCACGATCCGGTCGCCGGTGCTGCCGGCGAGGCTGATCGCCGCCTCGAGCGCGGCCCGCGCGCATTCCGAGCCGTCGTAGCCGACCACCAGCGCCCGGGCCATCAGGTCGTCTCCTCGCACCGGCTCGGCGAGTGCCGGCGTCGGCCGCCTCCTCCGAGACGCCGATCGCCTCGACCTGGCTCACCTCGCCGCTGGCGACCTCGGACGGCACGTGCTCGAACGGCCGGCGGCGGAAGAACTCGCGCGCCTGCTGCGGCCCGAACAACCGCCAGGCGACCATCAGCAGGAGGCCGCCGATCGTGAACACGAGCGCGATCACCAGCGGGACGCCGAGCCCGAACACCTCGCTGCCGCTGTAGGAGGCCTTCGGGTCGGCGAGGTCGACCGCCGCCTCGTAGAGCAGGTAGAAGAGCATCCCGGCCCCGACCAGCGGCGCGACGCCGATGAACAGGAGGTTCTTCGCCGACTTGGTCAGCTCGTGTCGCCAATAGATCGCGCAGGCGACGCCCGTGAGCCCGTAATAGAAGGCGATCATCAGCGACAGCGCCGAGAGCGAGTCGAAGAGGAAGTTCTCGGAGATCAGCTTGCCGGGCACATACCAGGCGACCGCGAGGACGCCGATCACGATCGTCCCGAAAGCAGGGGTGAGGAACCGGGGGTGGATGCTGGCGAACCTCCGCGGCAAGGCGCCGGCCGCGGCCATCGACAGCGACGTCCGCGATCCCGGCAGGATCGTGGTCTGCGCGGAGGAGATCCCGGAGACGATCACGGCGAGCACGACGAGCGTGCCGAGAAACGAGCCGAGGGCCTGGTCGGCGACGGTGCCGAGCACGCCGGCGTCGTCGTCGAACTTCTCCACCTTGCCGAGCCCGGCATAGGCGATCAGCGCGACCGCCACGGCGACGTAAGTGCCGACCAGGATCACCGTGCTCGCCAGGCCCGCGAGGCCCGGGGCGCGCGAGGAGTCCTCGCTCTCCTCGGAGAGGTTGACGGCGCTCTCCCAGCCCCAGTAGATGAAGACCGCAAGCAGCAGGCCGGTGATCAGCGCCGAGTACTCGACACCGAAGGGGGAGAACCAGGAAAGTTCGGGGCTGACCGACCTGGCGGGCACCTTGTCGAAGATCAGCCGGACGAAGATCGCGCCCGCGAACACGGCCAGCGCCCCGACCTGGAAGAACGTGAACACCCGCTGCAGGCGCGCCGAGATCTCGGTCCCGATCACCACGATCGCCGTCATCACCGCGACGATCGCCACGGCCAGCAGCGGCCACGGCGAGCTCGTTCTTGAACAGAGGTTTGCCGCCGCTCTCCAACCCGAGCAGGTCGTAGGTGTAGTAGGCGGAGACGTCGGCCAGCGAGCCGACGACAAGGATCCCGGTGGTGCAGATCGCCCAGCCGCCGATCCAGCCCATGTACGGGCCGAGCGCCCGGGTCACCCAGGAGAAGGTCGTTCCGCAGTCGGTGTCGACGCGGTTCATGTAGAAGAACGCCGCGGCGATGAAGAACATCGGCACGAAGGCGAGGATCAGCGAGCCCGGGGCGTGGATGCCGACGGCGACAACGATCGAGCCGATCACCGCCGCCAGCGAGTAGGCCGGAGCGGTCGAGGCCAGGCCGATCGAGAGCCCGTCGAGGAACCCGATCGCGTTCTTCTTCAGGCCCTTCTCGCCGGTCTCGGCGACGTTCGAGCTCTCCATGCTTCTCCCCGGTGGCCGTCGGTCGCGACCGACTCTATCCGCGCGGTCAGTCGTCGGACAACTCTCGCACCAGCGCCGCCCCGAACCAGACCCAGAGGATCATCCCGGCGACCGCCACGGTCGAGATGATCGACGTCGTCGCGTTGTCGAACACGACGTGGGCGACGAGCAGGATCGCGGTCGTGATCGCGATCGCGAGGAAGCCGAGACCGGCGATCGCGTACTTGTGCGAGCTCTCGACGATCCACTTCTTGTCGAGCTCGCGGAAGCGCAACCGGTGCCGCGCCACCGGGCCGATCAGGCAGACCGCCGCGGCGGCGGTCGCGAGGAGGGCGACGTAGTAGACGTTTCGCTCGAACTCGGTGACGTCCACCCAGCCCTGCTGGAACGGGACCACGAGCAGGAACGCGAACAGGAACTGGACGCCCGGGATCGCTACGCGCAGCTCCTGCAGTAGTTCGGCGAGGTTGCGGTCGAGGCGCTCCTCCTCGGATTCGCCGCGCCTACGGGCCTGCTCCGAGCTCACCTGGCGCACCCTACCCCGGCGCGGACGTCTCGAACCGCTGCCGATGAGGGTCTAGCATCGGCCCGTGGCCGAGATCGAGACGCGCCTCAAGATCGGCGGCGAGCTCGTCGCCGGTGCCGGCGAGGCGCTCGCGGTCGAGAACCCGTTCACCGAGGAGACCGTCGCGACGGTCGGGCTTCCCGACCGCCGCCCAGGTCGACGCCGCGATCGCCGCCGCCGCGCGACGCGCAGCGCGACTGGGAGCGGACGCCCGCGGTGGAGCGCGGCGAGATGCTGCACGAGGTCGCACGGCGCCTGCGGGAGCGAACGCGACGAGCTCGCCGAGCTGATGACGCTCGAGGGCGGAAAGCCGCTGATCGAGAACTCCGACGAGGTCGGCTGGACCGCGGCGGCGTTCGACTACTACGCCGAGATCGGCCGCGACTCCGCCGGGCGGGTGATCCCCTCGATCGAGGCCAGCCAGCTGGCGCTGGTGGTCAAGGACCCGGTCGGCCCCGTCGGCTGCATCGTGCCCTGGAACTACCCGCTGCTGCTGCTCGCCTGGAAGCTGGCGCCGGCGCTCGCCGCCGGCAACGCGACGGTCTGCAAGCCGTCCGAGCTGACCCCGCTCTCGACCCTGGCGCTCGCGCCGTGCTTCGACCACCTGCCGCGACGGGGTCGTCAACCTGCTCGCCGGCGCCGGCGAGGTGGGCGCGGCGATCGTCGCCGACGAGCGCATCGACTGCGTCGCCTTCACCGGCTCGGTGGAGACCGGGAAGAAGATCGCCGCCGACTGCGCCGAGCGGGTGGCGAGGGTCAACCTGGAGATGGGCGGCAAGGACCCGTTCATCGTCTGCTCGGACGTCGCCGACCGGCTCGACGTCGCCGCCCGTGGCGGCGCCTGGGCCGCCTTCCTGAACGCCGGCCAGGTCTGCACGTCGGCGGAGCGCTTCTACGTCATGGACGAGGTCTACGACGACTACCTGCAGGCGTTCGCCGAGCCACACGAGCGCGCTCGTCGTCGGCGACCCGATGGACCCGTCGACCGACGTCGGGCCGATGGTCTCGGCCGCCCAGCGCCAGAAGGTCGCCGACCAGCTCGAGGCCGCGCGTCGCCGCCGGGGCCGAGGTCGTCGTCGGCGGCGACGGCGCCGGCCACGACCGCGGCCACTTCTTCGCCCCCGCCGTGGTCACCGGCGCGCCCGCCGAGCACCGACGCTGCTGCGCGAGGAGACCTTCGGGCCGGTCGCCCCGATCGTGCGGGTGCAGCTCGCTCGACGAGGCGATCGAGCTCGCGAACTCGACCCGGTTCGGCCTCGGGGCCAACGTCTACACGCGGCGACCTGGAGACGATGGTCCGCTGCATGCGCGAGATCAAGGCCGGGACGGTCTGGTTCAACGACCCGCTGACCGACAACGACGCCGGGCCCTTCGGCGGCTTCAAGCAGTCCGGGCTCGGGCGCGAGCTCGGGCGCGAGGGCCTGGAGGCCTTCCAGGAGACCAAGCACGTCCACATCGAGACGGAGATCGCGCGCGAAGGAGTGGTGGTACCCGTACTCGCGAGTACCCGCAACGAGAGCACCCCATGACGGAGCGGGAGCGTGAAGCTCAGATGCCGCACCGGCAGCCGAGACGCGAACGCTGCGCAACTACGTCGGCGGCGGCTGGGTCGGCGCCGCCGGCGCCGAGACGATCGAGGACCTCGACCCGGCCATCGGGCGAGCTGGCGGCGCTGATCCCGCTCTCCGGCGCGGCCGACGTCGACGCCGCCGTGCGCGCGGCGCGCGACGCGCAGCCGGCCTGGCGCGCGGTCGCTCCGCAGCGGCGGGCCCGCGCGGTGATGGCGCTCCGCGAGGCGCTGTGGGAGCACCAGCGACGAGATCGCCCAGCTGGTCACCGCCGACATGGGCAAGACGCTCGACGACGCCCGCGGCGAGGTGCTGCGCGGGATCGAGTCGACCGAGGCGGCGTGCGCGACCCCGCACCTGCTGAAGGGCGAGAACCTCGAGGGCGTCGCCGACTGGCGTCGACGTCGAGATGGTCCGCCAGCCGGTGGGCGTGGTCGCGGCGATCACCCCGTTCAACTTCCCGGCGATGATCCCGCTCTGGTTCCTGCCGTTACGCGATCGCCTGCGGCAACTCGTTCATCCTCAAGCCGTCGGAGCGCGACCCGCGGCCCGTCGGAGCTGATCTTCGAGCTGATCGACTCGATCGAGGAGATCCCCGCCGGGGTGCTGCAACCTGGTCCACGGCGCCCACGACGCCGTCAACGGGCTGCTCGACCACCCCGGGATCGACGCGGTCTCGTTCGTCGGCCAGGCCTCGACGGCCCGCCACATCGCCGAGCGCTCGGCCGCCACCGGCAAGCGCTTCCAGGCGCTCGGCGGCGCGAAGAACTCGCTGGTGGTGATGCCCGACGCGGACCTGGAGGTGACCGTGCCGGCGATCATGGGCTCGGCCTTCGGCGCCGCCGGGCAGCGCTGCCTGGCCGGCTCGGTCGCGGTCCTCGTCGGCGACCGCGGGCGCCAGGACGAGGTGCGCTCGAGGCGCTCGCCGAGGCGGCCGCGGAGCTCGTCGTCGGCCCCGGCGCCGACGCCGACGACCGACGTCTGCCCGCTGGTCGCGCCCGAGGCGCGCGAGCGCGTCGCGGAGGCGATCGAGCGCGCCGAGTCGCCGGCGGCGACGAGGTGGTCGCTCGACGGCCGCGCGCGACGCCGGGCCCGGGCGGGCACGATGCTCGGGCCCTACGATCGTCGAGACCGCCGACCACGAGTCGGAGCTCGCGCGCGAGGAGCTGTTCGGGCCGTTGCTGACGGTCGTGCGCGCCGCGCGACCTCGACGAGGCGCTCGAGTTCGTCAACGGCTCGCGCTACGGCAACGCCGGCTCGATCTTCACCACCTCCGGCGGCGCCGCGCGCGCCTACCGCGCGCGGCCGAGGCCGGGATGCTGGGGGTGAACGTCGGCGTAGCCGCCCCGGTCGCCTGGTTCCCGTTCTCGGGCTGGAAGGACTCGATCGACGGCGACCTGCACGCCAACGGCCCCGACGCGGTCGAGTTCTACACGCGCAAGAAGGTCGTCACCTCGCGCTGGCTGACCCTGCGCGAGGGCGATCGGCCCGCAGGCGCTCCGTGGGCAGCGCCGCTCGCCGGGAGCCTCGACAGGTTCGTGGTCGAGTCCGAGCTGCTTGGCCGGCAACCCGCTCGGCGACCCCACGCGTCGGCCGCTCTAGGTCTACCGCCCGCCCGGCGTCGAGCCCGACCACCCGAAGCCGCTGCCGGCCGTCTATTGATCCAGGGCTACACGCGGCCAGCTCGACATGGGCGGAACCGCGACGCCTTCGAGCCGACGATCATCGAGCGGCTCGACGCGATGTTCGCGGGCGGCGACTGCCCGGCGGGCATCGTGGTCTTCGTCGACTGCTGGACGTCCTTCGGCGGATCGCAGTTCCTCAACTCGGACGGGCACGGGCCGCTACCAGTCCTACCTCTGCGACGAGGTGGTCGCGTTCATCGACGAGCGCTACCCGACCGCCGCCGACCGCGACCACCGGGGCCTGACCGGCAAGTCGTCGGGGGGCTACGGGGCGATGGTGGTCCCGATGATGCGTCCCGGACGTCTTCGGCGCGCTCGCCTCCCACGCCGGTGACGCACTGTTCGAGGTCTCTACGTGCCGGGCTTTCGCCGAGAGCGCCCGAACCCTGCGCGACGATTTCGAGGGCTCCTAGGACGTCTTCTTCGAGCGGCTGGCCGAGGCCGACCACTTCAGCTTCGACAAGCTTCGGCCCCGTCATGGAGACTACGGCATGCGGCCTCTCCTATACACCGGACCCCGAGCGCCCGGGCAAGGCGCTGCTGCCGTTCGAGGTCGAGACGGGCCGCCTGATCGAGGACATCTGGGAGCGCTGGCTCGCGCTCGACCCGGTCCGGATGGCGCCCCGCCACGCCGACGAGCTGCGCTCGATGCGCCGCATCTACCTCGACGCCGGCAAGTCCGACGAGTACTTCCTCGACCTGGGCGCCCAGGCGTTCGCCACCGAGCTCGACAAGCTCGACGTCGAGTACACCCTCGAGCTCTTCGAGGGCAAGCACGGCGGCATCACCTGGCGCTACCCGATCGCGATCCGCGAGCTCGTGGTCGCGCTCTCGGACTAGGCTGAGGCGCATCGACGCCGAGGCCAAGAGGCAGCGCAACATCTCGATCGCTGCGCACGTCGCCGGCTTCCTGTTGCCCCTGGTCGGGATCGTCGCCGCGGCGCTCTTCTACTCGCGCGGCGAGCAGCAGCTCGCCACCAGCGTTCTCGGCGCCGCGCTCGCCGGCGTCGTCCTCTACGTGGTCCTCTTCTCGGTCTAGAGGCCCGAGGCGATATAACAGCGGGCGCAGATGCGCCCCAGGGCATGGATCGTCGCCGGGCTGGCCGCCGCGCTCTTGGGCATGGCCGCCCCCTCGGCCTTCGCCGCGAAGGACACGACCGTGTGGCTCTGCAAGCCCGGGCTCGCCGACAACCCCTGCAAGCCGGGCTTCGAAACCACGACCGTCTCGCCGGACGGCCAGATCCTGGGATCGCAGGACGTAAAGCGCGACCGCAGCCCCGATTTCGACTGCTTCTACGTCTACCCGACCGTCAGCGACGACCCGGGCCACAACTCGGACCTCTCGATCGATCCCGAGGAGCGGTCGGTCGCCCTGTACCAGGCCGCCCGTTACAGCCTTCACTGTCGAGTGTTCGCGCCCATGTACCGGCAGATCACGCTCGCGGCCCTGTTCGGCGGACAGCCGATCACACCGGAGGAGCGCCAGCTCGCGTACGGCGACGTCGTCGCGGCGTGGAAGACGTACCTCTCGAAGTACAACCACGGCCGCGGCGTGGTCCTGATCGGACACTCACAGGGCACGTTCGGCCTCCGCGAGCTCGTCCGCGACTACGTCGACCCGCGTAAGGGTGTCCGCAAGCGCCTGGTCTCCGCGCTCCTGCTCGGCGGCGACGTGCTCGTCGCACAGGGCTCGACCAAGGGCGGCGACTTCCGCCATGTCCCCGCCTGCACGTCGCGGAAGCAGACCGGCTGTGTGATCGCGTTTTCGACCTTCAACGGGCCGGTGCCGCCGGGCGCGGCCTTCGGGCTCGCAACCCAGACCCTGGACGGTGACCCGGCGACGGGCCTCGAGGTTCTCTGCACCAACCCGGCGGCTCTCGGCGGCGGCTCCGGCCAGTTGCAGACGATCTACCCGGCCGATCCCTTCGCGCCCGGGACGACGATCGGGATCGGCACCCAGGCGGTCGGCATCCCCCGGCCGGCGGTGAGCACGCCCTGGATCCGGTCCGACGCCTACACCGGCGCCTGCTCGGCCGCCGACAACGCCGATGTCCTCCAGATCGCGCCGGTCGACGGCGCGCCGATCCTGAACTCGATTCCCGACCCTGGCTGGGGTCTGCATCTGGTCGACGCCAACATCGCCCTCGGCAACCTCACCAACCTCGTCGCCCGCCAGGCCAAGGCCTGGCTCAAACACAACGGTTAGAGGCCTCTAGGCCGAGAGCAGCGTCAGCGGCTCGGGCGCGTCCTGCGGGCGGTCGGCCGACTCCGAGAAGGCCGCCACCTTGACGCCGAGCAGGCGCACGGGCCGCGGCGGGGCGTAGGCGCGAAGCAGGGCGATCGCGGTCGCGGTGATCGTCTCGGCGTCATTGGTCGCGGCCTCGATCGTGTGCACCCGGGTGACCGTGGTCCAGTCGTCGAGCCGCACCTTGATCCCGATCGTGCGACCGGCGATCCGGCGCTCCGAGAGTTGGCGCGCGAGGCTCTTCGCCTGCTCGGCGAGTACGCGCTCGAGCTCCGGGGAGTCGGAGATGTCGTAGTCGAAGGTGGTCTCGACCGACCGAGACTTCGCGACTCGGCGCTCGACCTTCGAATCGGCGTGGAAGTGCGCACGCTGGTGGAGCGAGCGCCCGTGATGCTGGCCGAACCGGCGGACCAGCTCGTCGGCCGGGTAACGCTGGACGTCGCCGATCGTGCGCAGCCCGAGGGCCTCGAGCCGCTCGCCCGTCTTCGGGCCGATGCCCGGGATCAGGCGGGGCGGCTCGGAGGCGAACCGCGCGGCGGCCTGCTTGCGGGTGAGGACGACGAACCCGCGCGGTTTCTCGGCGTCCGAGGCCACTTTGGCGACCAGCTTGTTCGGTCCGATGCCGACCGAGGCGTCGAGGGAGAGCTCATCCCGGATCCGCCGAACCAGCCCGCTCATCCGAGCCACCGGATCATTGACTCCGGAAAGGTCGAGGTAGACCTCGTCCAGCGAGACCGGCTCGGTCGGCACCCCGAGCTCGCCGATCAGCTTCATCACCTCGGCGGAGCGCTCGCGGTAGTGCGCCATGTCGACCGGAAGCCTGATCGCGTCCGGGCAGCGCCGCCGCGCGAGCGACGCCGGCATCGCCGAGCCGACACCGAACTCCCGCGCCTCATAGGACGCGGTCGTCACCACCGCCCGCGGCCCGCCGCCGGCGACGATCACCGGCTTGCCGACCAGCTCCGGGCGCCGCAGCAGCTCGACCGCGACGTAGAAGGCGTCCATGTCGAGATGTCCGCAGATATGGGGCCAGTCGTCCCAGCTCGGGCGCATCGGCCAAGCCTACGAGCCGGGCAGGCGGCATCGCCTGACCCGCGCCCGGCGAAGCGCCGAGACAACCTCGCCGACGAAAGCAAGTCCGCAAGCGGGTGGGCCGGTGTTTGAAACGCAGGCCGCGCAAGCGGACAAGGATCAGAGGACGAGGCTCGAAGCGGCACCAGGAATCTCCTAGAGGCCCCCATCGACGGCATAGTGCACCGGGGGGCGCATCGAAGTCTCAGGCTCGGCGGACCGACCGGAACTCGATCACCACGACCGTACACGGGCTACGTGGACCAAGAGCGAGCGGGGAGCTTTCCAGCGGACGAGCACGGGTGAGGCCGATAGCGCGTGCAGGGACCTGCGGACAACCGGGGCGGACGTATCGAGCCCAGACAACGGCAAGGAGAGACAAAAATTGGCCTCGACGAAAAAAAAAAAAGAACCGCGGTCAATGGCGGGTCCACCGTGAACGGACTCGCCGGGCCAAGCGGCGCGGCTGCGGCGCTGGCATCGTGGCGACGACCTATTGGTCACCCGCACCGAGGGCAACCCAAGCCGTCACCAGGGCCGGTCACCACCCGCTATGAGTGTCCGGTCTGCGGCGGTGATCATCATCGAGACGATCACGGCGAAGGGAACACATGAGCCGCGACAATGACCTCGACCCGCAGATCAAGGCGGCGCTCGATCAGCGGATCGAGTGGATCGACCAGGTGACCGACCTCGCAAGGGCCGAGAACTTCTCGGCGGTGCAGCGAGCGACTAGCGATCTCGATGACGAGCACCTGCGCTCGCTGATCTACGTGCTCGTGCTCGCCCGCGGCGGCGATGCCAAGACCTTGCGGTGGCTGGTCGACAACTGGTCAACCGCGCCGCTGAACTGATGGCGATCCCGGTTGTCAGCCCCGATCAGTGCAGCCTCTGGCCGGGGCGAGGAGATGCTCGAAGCGATCTGCGATGAGCACCTGAGGTGGCTTCAGATCGAGTCCTCGTTGCAGGGCGAGCTGATCTACGGCACCGATCAGCAGGGCCGCCACTGGCTCGACCTGATCCCCGAAACCCGAGCCGGAACTAGCACCGATCTCCATCACAAAACCCGACCACCGGCGCTATCGGGGATAGAGTTTGCCTCGTCCGCTCGACGCACGGACGGCATCGGCATCACAGGAGGTAACTCATGCGAAGGACCTTCGCGGTCCTGGTCGGCATGGTCTTCGCGCTGGCGGTAATCGCCGGTCCGGCGGCCGCCACCGTGGAACCGCCGAATCAGGGCGATTCGGACAAGGTGATCACGGTCAACAACCAGAACGTCCAGTGCCAGAACCCGCAGCCGCAGCAGAAGGTCGAAGGGAATTTCGGACGGACGATCAACGTCCGCGCGAACTTCCCGATCGACTTCGTGACGGTGAAGTCGGGTAATGGCGCCTTCGTCGTCTCGGCCCAGTTCGACACGCGCACCGGGACGATCACGCTCAACAAGGGCGTCTCGAACTACGTCGTCTGGGTCTGCAAGCAGCAGCAGAACCAGAACTAGCCCGGCCTGTTTGACGGGAATCACGCGCGTCCCGCGCCCCGGGATTCCGGGGCGCGGACGTCTTCCGAGCGCGTTCGGAGCATGAGCGCGGGACCGTTAGCGGATCGAGAAGGACTAGCCGGGATCGTCTGACGGGCTGATCGCGATCGCCAACGACTGACAGATCCAACTTGTCCATGTCGAGGTGCGCGATCGTCACCGTCCCATCGTAGGTCGGCGCCCGGCGGGTAGGGTGCCGCTGCGATGGGGTTCATCGGCTGGATCCTGCTCGGGCTGTTCGCCGGCACCATCGCCCGGGCGCTGATCCGCGCCGAACCGGGCGGATGCGTCGGCACGACCGCGGTCGGCATCCTCGGCGCCCTGCTCGGCGGCTGGCTGGCGACGGCGCTCGACCTCGGCGAGATCGATGACTTCTTCGACCTCGAGACCTGGCTGATCGCGATCGCCGGCTCGATCATCCTGTTGCTGCTCTTCCGCCTGATCGCCGGCCGCCCGGCGCCGCGACGCCGGTACTGAGCGGCGAGCGTCGGCTGAAACGCGGATCCCGCGTTCGAGGCGACGCGCGGCCCGCTAGGAGGTCGCCTGCACCTCGGCGGCAGCCTCCTCCGCGGCCTCGAGCTGGCGCTCGATCAGGTCCAGCCCCGAGGACCAGAAGCCTGGGTCCGTGAGGTCGACGCCGACGATCGCTCCGAGGTCCTCGGGCGACATCGAGCCGCCCGCGCGCAGAAGATCGAGATAGGAGGCGACGAACTCCTCGCCCTGCTCCTCGTAGCGCCGGTAGACGGAGAGCGCGAGCAGGTGGCCGTACGCGTAGGCGTAGACGTAGCCGGGAGTGTCGACGAAGTGGGGCACGTAAGACCACCAGATGCCGTAGTCGTCGTCGATCTCCACCGAGTCGCCGAGCATGTCCGCCTGGCTCTCCAGCCACGCGCCGGCGAAGTCCTCCACCCGGAGCTCGCCGGACCCGCGCCGCTGGGTGTGGATGCGGTCCTCGAACCGGTTCATCGCCACCTGGCGGAAGACCGCTCCGACTGCGCCGTCGAGCGAGTCCGCGAGGAGCGAGAGCCGTGAGCGGGCGTCGGGGGCTCGCTCGAGCAGCCGGCCGAGCACGATCGTCTCGCCGAAGATCGAGGCCGTCTCGGCGACGGTCAGCGGGGTCGCGAACTCGAAGATGCCCTTCGGCCTCGCCAGTGCGGCGTGGACGCCGTGGCCGAGCTCGTGGGCCATGGTCAGGGCGTCGCGCGGCCGCGAGGTGAAGTTGAGCATCACGTACGGGTGCGCCGAGGGGACCACGTAGGAACAGAAGGCGCCCCCGCGCTTGCCCGGAAGCGGTGGGGCGTCGATGTAGGCGTCCTTGAAGAAAGCGGCCGCGGTGTCGCCGAGCTCGGTCGAGAACTGCCGGTAGCAGTCCAGCACCAGCTCCCGCGCCTCGGTGTAGGAGATCGTCTGCTCTGTCGGGACCACGGGGGCGATCCGGTCGTAGTAGGCGAGGCGGTCGAGCCCCAGCACGCCGGCCTTGAGCCGGTACCAGCGGCGGGCGAGCTCGTAGCGCTCCACGACGGCCTCGATCAGCGCCGCCACCGATTCGTCGCTGGCCTCGTTGGCGAGGTTTCGCGACGCGAGCCAGTGCTCGTAGGAGCGCAGCCGGTCCTTGGTCGCCTTGTCGGCGAGCAGGGTGTTGAAGACGTAGACGCGGACCCGAAGTCCCGGGCGCAGGGCCTCCGTCACCGCTCCGGCGGCGCTCGCCCGCACCTCGCGCTCTGGGCTCTCCAGCTTCGCGAGCGCCTGCATCAGCGGCACCGGCTCGTCGGCTTCGTTCAGCTCGACGGTCACGCCGGAGATCTCCTCGGTGAACAGGCGCCCGAACGCGGAGCTTCCGGTGACGGCGGTCTCCGTGAGGATTCGCTCCTCGGGCTCGGAGAGCTGATGGGGCTTGAAGCGCCTCAGCGTTCGGAGGTGGTGGCGCCAGCTCGCAAGCTCGTCCGAGGCCACAAGCTCCTCCGCCCGAGCATCGGGGAGCTCGTTCCACTCGAGGTCGAAGAACAGCAGCGTGGTCTCGATCGCGGCGCCCCGTTCGCGAACCTCCTGCATCAGCGCGCCGCGCTCGGGATCCTGGGTGTCGATCGCAAAGCGCAGCGACGCGTACGAACCCGCGCGGCCGACGAGGTCGAAGAGCTCCTCGAGCTCGCGCATTGCGGCCGCCATCCTCGGAGCGTCGAGCTCAGCGACCCTGCCCCGGTGCGCCTCGGCAAAGCGGTCGGCCCGCTCCTTGGCCTCGTCGAGCATCGCCAGCGCGCCCTCGGTGGCGCGGCCGTCCACCAGCGGCTCGAGGTCCCAGCGCGCGTCGGCCAGAGCCTCGTCGGTGATCTCTGCGGTGGTCATCTGGCCACTAACAACTAGCAACTGGGAACCGACAACCGATCAGCGACCGACGTGGATCCCGATCCGCTCCGGGATGCCGGCCACCGCCCGGGTCACCACCCCCGGCCTGTGGCCCTTCTCGAGCGCCGCCTCGCGCCGAAGCAGCGCGCGGCGGATGATCGTCCCGCCGATGAACCGGAACGGCTCCGGCGGCACCCGCACGGCCGGGGGATCGACGAGCGCCAGGCGGCTGGCGTCGTCGCGACGGTCGAGCGCCAGCGAGGCGAGTGAGCGGCCGATCATCTGCGACGGACCGACGCCGTTGCCGGTGTAGCCGAACCCGTAGTGGATCGGGCCGTCGAGGCTGCCGGCGACCGGCAGGTGGCTGGGCGAGACGTCGATCGGCCCGCCCCAGGCGAGCTCGACGCGGCGGCCCGCCAGGCCGGGGAAGAAGCGGCGCAGGTCGGCCTCGGCGGCGGCGGTCACCCGCCGGGTCGACCTCGGCGCGCCCGCCCGCGCGAGCTCCGTACACGACTCGCCCGCCTCCCCAGCCGAACGCGATCCGCCCGTCCGGCGTGGTCCGAAAGTAATGGATCATCGCCCGCGAGTCGGTGATGCACTCGCCGCCGGTCCAGCCGATCTCCTCGAGCAGATCGGGGACCGGCTCGGTGATCACCATGTGCGAGGAGGTCAGCGTCAGCCGCGACCGCAGGCCCGGGACCGAGGCCAGCCAGCCGCCCGCGGCAAGCACCGCCGCTCCCGCTCGCACCCGTCCGCCGGTCGCCTCGACCACCACAGCCGACCCGTCCCGGGCGACGCGCTCGACCGGGGTGCGCTCGCGGATCGCCACGCCGCGGTCGAGCAGCCGGGCGCGCAGCCCGCGCCCCAGCCGCGCCGGATGCACCGTCGCCGCGCCGGGGTAGTAGGCGCCGCCGCGAAAGATCGGCGAGCGGCAGCGCTCGGCGACCTCGGCGGCGGTCAGCTCGACACCGGCCTCGGGCTCACCTAGCTCCCGGCAGGCGGCAAGCGCCTCGCTCCACTGCCCGTCCCAGGCCGCCGCGGTCGAGACCTGCAGGTACCCGCCGCGACGAAACCAGGCGTCGACACGGCTGCTCGTTGCAGAAGGCGCCGATCTCGCCGACG
Source organism: uncultured Solirubrobacterales bacterium (assembly GCA_963793775.1). GTDB lineage: Bacteria > Actinomycetota > Thermoleophilia > Solirubrobacterales > 70-9 > WHSW01. The sequence continues at coordinate 295,903 of CAWCBM010000020.1, read as the reverse complement.
GACGCGTGTGCCGCGCGGGCGACGGCGACCGCCGCCCGGTCGCCGAACCGGCGCCGGAGGTTCGGAAGGCTGAACCAGAGCGTGTTGACGAAGCCGCCGTTGCGGCCGCTCGGCCCCTCGCCGCAGACCGCCGACTCGACCAGCAACACTCGGGCCTCAGGCTCGAGGCGCTTTGCGTGCCAGGCGGCCCACATGCCGGTGTAGCCGCCGCCGACCACGACCACGTCGGCGGACTCGTCCGCCGCGAGCGCCGGCGCGGGCTCGACCGCCCCCGCCTCCTCGAGCCAGTAGCCGCGTGTGGTGTGCCGCTCCGCCACCCGGCGAAGTGTGGCCGAAGTTCCAGTGTCGCGAGTCGGAAGTCCGGTGACTAGATGATCTTCAGCTCGGTCTCGCTCTTGGCGGCCGAGGCGGCTCTGGCGGCGTGGCGATCGAGCAGCTCGTCGCTGCACGTTTCGCGGCTCGCCGTCCGGTTGGCGCCGCGTCCACTCGCCCTCCGAGGCAAGGTCCCAGGCATTGGTGTTGTCGGCGAACGAGCGGTCGAGCACGTCGCAGAGATCGGCGCCCAGCTTCGGGTCGCGAACCGGGGTCACCAGCTCGACCCGGTTGTAGAGGTTGCGGGGCATGAGATCGGCGGACCCGATGTAGACGCTGGGCGGCTCGTCGGGGCGCTCGAAGGAGTAGATCCGCGAGTGCTCGAGGAAGCGGCCGACGACCGAGACCACGTGGACGTTCTCCGAAACCTCCGGGACGCCCGGTCGCAGGGCGCAGATGCCGCGGGTGTTGAGCTGGACGTCGACTCCCGCCTGCGAGGCTCGGTAGAGGGCCCGGATGCAGATCGGGTCGAGCAGCGAGTTCATCTTCATCCTGATCCGCGCCGGCTTGGAAGGCGAGTGCGCCTCGATCGTGCGCTCGACCTCCTCCAGCAGTCCCTTCTGGAGGTTGAATGGCGCCACGAGCACGGTCCGGTAACGGCGCGGGCGGGCGTAGCCGGTGAGCGAGTTGAACATCTCGGCGATGTCGGCGCCGATCTCCGGGTCGGCCGTGAACAGCCCGAGGTCCGTGTAGATGCGGGCGGTCTTCGGGTTGTAGTTGCCGGTCCCGATGTGGACGTAGTGGCGCACGCCGTCGCCCTCTCGCCGGACCACGAGCACGCACTTGACGTGGGTCTTCAGCGACGGGATCCCGTAGACGACGTGGACGCCCGCCTGCTCGAGCTTCTTCGCCCAGCGGATGTTGGCGCTCTCGTCGAAGCGGGCCTTGAGCTCCACCAGGCAGACCGCCTGCTTGCCGCGCTCGGCGGCCTCGATCAGCGCCGGGACCAGCGGCGAGTCGGCGCTGGTGCGGTAGACCGTCTGCTTGATCGCGAGCACGTTCGGGTCGTCGACCGCCTGGCGACGAACCGCTCGACCGAGGCCGAGAACGAGTCGTAGGGGTGGTGGACGAGGATGTCCTCCTCGCGGATCGCGGTGAAGACGTTGCCGTCCTTGCCGTCCTCGCTGAGCATCAGGCGCGGCGGGGTGACGGGGGTGAACGGCGGGTCGCGGAGGTCGTCGTGTCCAGGCAGCCCGACCACGTCCCAGAGGTCGGCGAGGTCGAGCAGCCCCTCGGACTCGTAGACCTCGTGCTCCTCGACCCCGAGCGCGTTGACCAACTGGGCGCGCAGGCGTTCGTTCATCTCGGCCTCGACCTCGAGCCTCACGACCTCGCCGAAGCGCCGCCGGCGAAGTTCTTCCTCGACCGCCTGCATCACGTCGTCGGCCTCGTCGGAGACGTCGTAGTCGGTATCGCGCGTGACCCTGAACAGCGCGTGGTCGACGACCTCCATGCCGGGGAACAGGGCCGCGAGGTTGGCGGCGATCAGGTCGTCGAGCGGCACCAGGGTCTCCTCCCCGTCGCCGATCCTCAGAAAGCGGCCGAGCAGCTCCTTCGGGACCTTGACCCGAGCGAGGATCTCGGTGTCCTGGTCGGGGTCGTGAAGCACGACGGCCAGCGAGACCGAGAGGTTGGAGATGTACGGGAACGGACGCCCGCGGCCGATCACCAGCGGGGTCAGGACCGGGAACACCTGGCGCTGGAACAGCCGCTCGAGCTCGAGCAACTCATCCTGGCTGGCGTTGGCGATGTCGGTGATCCGGATCCCGTGCTCGGCCAGCGCCGGGCGCAGGTCGCGCTCGAAGCAGGCGGCAACCCGGCGCCGCTGCGCCGAGACCCGCTCTCCGATCGCGATGATCTGCTCCATCGGGGTCATCCCGTCCGCGCCCCGGCCCGCCATCCCGGCCTCGAGCTGGTCGTGCAGGTTGGCGACCCGCACCATGAAGAACTCGTCCAGGTTCGACTCCCAGATGGCGCAGAACTTGGCCCGCTCGAGCAGCGGCACCGTGGTGTCCTCGCCCAGCTGCAGGACGCGGTCGTTGAAGTCGAGCCAGGAGAGCTCGCGGTTGAAGTAGAGCGCCGGGTCGGAGAGGTCGGGACCACTCTCGGCCACCTCGTCCAGCATCGGAGGCTCGAGGATCTCCTCGACGGGTTCAGTCGCCTGGGTGTTGGTCGGCTCCACCTGTCAGGAGAGGCTAGCGCCGCGGGCGCTTCACGCAACCTCCGCCAGCGGGCTGGCCCCGGGCTTGCGGCGGCGTCGCGCGACGGTGCGCTCGTACCCGGCCGCGAGCTGGGCCAGCGCCACCTCCCAGGTGCGCCCCTGCACCTCCGCCAGTGCCAGTCGCGCGATCCGCTCCCGCAGGAACGGCGAGGCGGCGAGCTGAGCCACCGCGGATGCGAGTCGATCGGCATCCGCCTCGCAAAGCCAGCCGGTCTGTCGGTCCTCGATCAGCGACGCCGGCCCGCCCTCGTCGACGGCGACGACCGGTAGGCCGCTCGCCTGCGCCTCGACGATCACCTGGCCGTAGGTGTCGGTGCGTGAACAGAACAGGAACAGGTCCGAGCTCGCGTATGCCTCGGCGAGCTGCTCGCGGTCGAGCCAGCCGAGGAAGGTCGCGTGTGCTCCGAGGCGTTCGCGCAGCATCCCCTCCTCGGGGCCGCCGCCGGCGAGCAGCAGATGCAGCCGCGGATCGCGCTCGCGCGCGCGCAGGAAGGTCTCGGCGAGCAGGTCGGCGCCCTTCTCGCGCGTCAACCTCCCGGCGTAGAGCACCCTGAACTCGCCAGGGTACGCGGCCGAATCGCGCTTGGAGGGGTCGTAGAGGTCGAGGTCGACCCCCCGCACCCAGCGCCCGAGGCGCTCGGGCTCGACCCCGAGCTCGGTCAGCGAGCGGTCGGCCGCGACGCTCGGCGAGAGCACGACCTCGCATTGCCGATAGAAGATCGAGAGGGCCGAGCCGCGTCCCCGCCTCGAGCTCAGGATCCCCCGTGCGCAGCCCGGCGTAGGCGGCAAGCTCGGTGTGGTAGCTGCCGCAAAGCGCGAGGTCGGCGATCCTCGAGGTCAGGGCGGCGACGATCCCGGCCGGGCCGGGTGAGGTCAGGTGCACGAGGTCGTAGCGGCCCTCGACCAGCGTGTGGACCAGCTCGGGCACGCTCGGAACGCCGATCGTCATCCCGGCGTAGAAGGGCACCTCGACCTCGGCCACCGCGGGCAGCCGGCGGTCGACGCGCGGGTCGGTGCCGATGACCTCGACCTCCCAGCCCGAGACGCCGTGCTCGCGGATGCGCTCGATCGTGTGGGTGACTCCGTGCATCGAGCCGGCGCCGTCGACCACCAGCGCGACCCGGCCGGGCTCGCCGTCGCGGGTGGCGAGCTTCGCCATCTCCTTGCCGAGCATCGTCGTCGCCGGCACGTACGGGATCGCCGGGACGCAGGCGTCGAACAGCCCCTTGGCCGCCTCGCCGTACCCGTCGCGAGCGGCGGCCGCGGCGGTCACCCGCTCGACCGCCTCGCGCATGCGCGCTCATGGATTCGCCGCGCCCGCCGGGCGAGGTCGCGGTGGCTGAAGTCGTCGTCCTGCATCAGCGCGATCAGCTCGCGCGGGTCCGAGCTGAGCTCGACCGACTCGAGCCAGGCGCGCAGCACCGCCCGCGCCTCGGCCGCGCCGAGGTTCGGCCCTCACCTCGCCGCCCCGCTCGCCGCCATCGGAGACCACCCTCTCGGCGATCTCGAGCACCGCCGAGGGGTCGATCGGGCCCTCGGACGGGTCGATCGCGGGGTCGGCCATCAGCGCACGGGTGGCGAGCGCGAGCGCCGAGTGCGCCCACTTGGCGGCGCTGCCCTGATCGCCGTGGTCGGCGGCACGGCCCTCGCGAACGTGGGCGAGAAACTCTTCCGGCGTCGAGGCGGGCGGCGTTTCGGTGAACGTTCGCCCGATGTCGACGCCGGCGTGATCGTCGGAGCCGCCGATGCCGGTGCCGCCATGGGTCTCGATGTACACGGCGGCGGGCATGTTGAGCTCGCGAGCGCGGGAGCCGTTTCGGGTCTCCCAGACACCAAACAGCTCGGCGAGGCGGCGGCGATGGCGCGCCTGCAACGGCGCGGCGACGGCGAAGAACGGATGCGCGAGCGCGCAGGTGATCTCGCGCTCGTGGAGGTACGCGGCCACGGTCTCGAGATCGCGCGCGTGGTCCTGGAGGAACGCGTGATCGTCGGCGTCGATGCCGTAGCAGAGGACGTGGACCGCCTGGGGCTCGCCGGAGAACCAGGCGGTGAGCTCCTCGGAGATGAAGACGTCGTCGCGGTCGGCGATCTCCAGGCAACCGTCGATCGTGTCGTGGTCCGTGATCGTGACGAAGTCCATCCCCCGCCGCTTGGCGAGCTCGTAGACCTCCTCCGGCGGCGTCGCGCACTCAGGCAGTCCGATGCTGCGCTGGATGCCGAGCTTGGCGACCTCGGACGCGGTCGAGTGGCAGTGCATGTCGGCTCTCGAGCCGAGCTACCGCGTACGGGAATCATCGTTGCTCCCTCGTTCGCTTGCTGATTTCGACCTCAGGTTCGCGGCGAGCCGACGCCGCGACGTCGTAAAAAGCCTGCTAACAGGGCGTTATCGATTGGTGAACCTGCGCCTTTCACCGGATCACAACCGGATCTCCTCGACGGGCGCGGAAGCTGTCTGGATGGCGGTGACGCTCGCGCAGGAGGCCGGCGTCGTGACGCTGGCCAGGGGCGCCCTCACGCTCGCGGTCGACCTCGATCCACTGGCGATCCGGGTCCGCCGCGACCACCGCCCGCTGATCGACGGGCTGACCCTGTTCGCCCAGGGGGGCCAGGGCGGCGGACCGGCTGATCGAGCTCACCGAGGGCGTGATCGTCACCGAGCAGCTGGAGGAGCCCGCCGAGCTCGCCCGGGCGGCGGTGATTCGCGCCTCCGACGCCGGCGTGTCGCTGATCGCTCCGACGCCGAGCGGTGAGGCCCAGGTGAGCGTCTCGCTTCCCGGACTCCGAGCGCGTCGCGATCGACGGTCGACCCGTCGCCGGCGCCGTTCCGGCTCGGGGCGAGCTGGAGCCGCGGCCCGGACGAGCGCCTGACCGGCCTCGGCGCCCGCCACGGCGAGCGCTTCGACCAGGGCGGGCGGCTGGTGCGCCTCGGCGCCGACCGACGCTACACCGGGCCCGACTGCCCGCCGGAGATGCTCGCCGAGGGCGGCATCCCGCAGGGCGACTACGTCCCGGCGCCGTGGCTGCTGCTCGAACGCGGGATGGGCCGCCTGGGTCGAGACCTGGGGCGCCGGGCCTCGGCCTCGATCTCGACGGCGGGGTCACGATCTCCCAGCGCGGGGCCGCCGGGCCGCCTGCGGCTTCATCTGCTCTGCGACCCGAGCCCGGCCGCGCGCCTGCGCCACTACCTGCGGCTGACCGGGTTTCCGACGCTGATGCCCGAGTGGGCGTACGGGCACTGGAAGAGCCGCGACGTCTACGAGCATCAGGACGACGTGCTCGACGACCTCGACGGCTACGTCGAGCACGGGCTGCCGCTCGACGCGATCGTGATCGACTCGCCCTGGGAGACGCAGTACAACACCTGGCGCTTCAACCCCCACCAGTTCCCCGACGCGAAGGGGATGATCGACCGCCTGCGCGCGGAGGGCGTGCGCACGGTCGTCTGGGTGACGCCGTGGGTCAACCTCGACTCGACCGACGGCCAGCGCCCGCCCGACCCTGAGTCCGAGCGCCTGCACCGGCGGCCGGCCGCCGAACTACGCCGAGGGCGCTGTGGGCCGGCAACTTCGTCCGCGGCCGCGACGGCGGCCCGCACGTCGGTCGCTGGTGGATGGGCATCGGCTCGCTCGTCGACTTCACCTCGCCGGCGGCCCGCCGCTGGTGGAAGAAGCAAGCCCGCCGCGTGCTCGAGCTGGGGGTCGAGGGGATCAAGGCCGACGACGGCGAGGGGTACTACATCCCGCCGACGCGCGCTTCGCAGACCGCCGCAGCGGCGCCGAGGCGGCCTGGGCCTACGGGGACCTCTACCGGCGCACGATGCAGGAGGCGCTCGACGAGGTCCATCCCGGCGACCGGGGTGCTGTTCGGCGCGCTGCGGCTGGAGCGGCCAGCAGGCGACCGGCTTCACCTGGGGCGGCGACCAGGTCTCGGACTTCTGGTCGCTGCGCACGCTGGTCGCCGCCACGCTCACCGCCGCGGCGAGCGGGTTCTCGAACTGGTCCCACGACGTCGGCGGTTACCTCGGCCGCCGCCTGGTCGAGCGCTGCCCGCGCGAGCTGCTGCTGCGCTGGGTCCAGTTCGGCTGCTTCACGCCGCTGATGCAGGCGCATGGGCGCTTCGAGCAGGAGGCGTGGCGCTACGACGACCACACGCTCGACATCTACCGCGAATACGTGCTCCTCCACGAGCGGCTCGTCCCCTACATCCGCGCCGCGGCGGCGACCGCCGCGCGCTCGCGGGCTGCCGATCATCCGCCCGCTGGCGCTCGACCGACCCAGCCGACGAACGCGGCTGGCGGCTCGCCGACGCCTACGGCTTCGGCCCCGCCTCTGGGTGGCGCCGGTGCTCGAGCGAGGCGCCGAGCGAGCGCCGGGTCTACCTGCCGCGAGGCGAGTGGCTCGACTTCTGGACGGGCGAGCGGGTCAGCGGGCGAGCATCGAGGTCGATCGCGCCGGCGCCGCGCGAGCGGATCCCGGTGTGGGTGCGAAGGGGCTCGATCGTCGTCACCCACCCGGCCGAGCAGTCGCCTCCGGGCTCGGGACCGCCGGACGAGTCGGAGCGGCCGCTGGAGGCGACGCTGTGGGGGCGACCGCGCGGCGGACGCGCAAAGGCCCGGCTCGCGGACGGGACCGCGGTGAGCTGGCGGCGCGGCGAGTGGTCGGTCGCCCCGGCCGGGCGGGCGGTCACCTTCAGCGAAGTGCCCTGATCGGCGGCTTGCCGGGCTCGAACAGCCAGGCTGACGAACAGATCGTCGAGCTGGCGGCCCGACTCCTGCCTCGGCGAGCGGCGATGAAGTCCGCGATCGTCGCCGTTGGCGTGGCGGTGCTGCGGCGGCCCAGGCGCGCATGGTGGCGTAGAAGGCGCCGTCTCCGACCAGCTGGCGCAGCGCCTCAAGGGCCATCGCCCCGCGAACGTACACCGAGTCGGCGAACAGCTTCTTCGGCCCGCCGATGGACCCGGGCGGCGGGTTCCAGACCTTCGTCTCGCTCGCCGGCTTGCGCGCGACGAGCTCGCGAATCGCTTCGCGGTGGAGCCGCGACCGCGCGCCTGGGCCCAGCGCCACGCCGACCAGGTGGCGAAGCCCTCGTTGAGCCACATCTCAGGCCAGCGCTCGAGCGAGACGCTGTCGCCGAACCACTGGTGGGCGAGCTCGTGGGCCACGAGCATGTCGTCGGGTGCCTGGTCGTAAATCGGGCGCGTCTGGGTCTCGAGCGCATAGCCGACCTCTGGGGCCTCGTCGACGATCGCGCCGACGTCGTCGAACGGATACGGGCCGTAGAGGCGCCGAACAGCCGCAGGATCGCCGGGATCTTGCGCAGCCCCGGCGCCGACTCCTTCGCGAGCCGCGGGTCCACCGCAACCACCGACGGCGATCCCCGCGCGCCGGTCCCGGTCGAGCCGGAAGTTGCCGATCGTCGCCGTCGCGAGGTAGGTCGCCATCGGGTCGTCCTCGGCCCAGCTCCAGGTCGACCAGCGACCGTGCCGGCTGCGCTTCACGAGCCTGCCGTTGGAGATCGCCTCCACCCTCCGCGGGACCGTGATCCGGATCTCGAAGCTGCGCCTTATCGGTCGGGTAGTCGTTGCAGGGAAACCAGGTGGGCGCCCCCTGCGGCTCGGAGGCGACGAAGGCGCCGTCGTCGGTCGTGGATCCAGCCGTCCGGCGAGCCGTCGGGATCGGTGACGTGCGCGGGCGGCCGGCGTAGGCGACCTCGACCGCGAACGCCGCCCCGTCGGCGAGCGGTGCCGACGGTGTCACCACCAGCTCCTGACCCGAGCGCGTCGAAGGCGGCGGGGGTGCCGTCGACGGTGAGCTCCGGATCCGCGGACCGCGGTAGTCGAGGTCGAATGCGCTCAGGTCCTGGGTCGCGGTGGCGGTGATCGCGGGCGCGGCCACGAAGCCGGTCGGGCCGGGGCTCGTAGCTCGACGTCGAGGCTGTAGTGCGCGACGTCGTAGCCGCCGTTTCCGGCCTTGGGGAAGAACGGGTCGCCGAGGCCCGCGGCGCCGGGGCTCGGTGCGGCCGCCGCGGCGGCGGCGGCGCAGACCGGCGACGACCCCGGCGGCGATCAGCCCCCGGAAGAGAGTGCTTTCCCTGGCCACCCGATCACTGTACCCGCCGCAGGGTCGGGCGCACGGAGGGGTCCGGCGACGCTTCGTCCGGGCCGTCCTGAGCGCGACGCGCAGCGGCCAGCTCCTCGGCGGCCCGCTGCGCCCGGCCCGCGGCCTGGCGTTCGGCGCGCTCCGCCTCGGCGAGCTCCTCGCTCCGCGATCGCGGCTCGCCTCGCCGCGGCGCGACGCTCTCGAGCCTCGGCCACCACGCGGTCGAGCGCTCGATCCAGCCGGCTCCAGGTTCCCTCGCGGTCGATGCTCGCCCACAGCTCGACGAAGCGCTCGTGGAGCAGCAGGCGCCGGCGCGCGAGACCCACACAGCCAGGACCTCGAGCCCGCGGAAGGCCCTCGCGGTGGGGCGCCCGCGCGGCGAGCGAGGCGTCGACGTCGTCGCCTCCCAGCGCGAGGTCGCGAACCACCTCGGCGTCCGCGCGCCGCAGGTCGGCCGTGTGAGCCTGGATCCGGGGCAGCATCACGTCGCAGTCGTGAAGCTCGCCCAACACATCCTGGATGTCACGGGCTCGCCGTCGGGCATCGTTCGCCGGGCCGCCGAACGGGAATCCGGTCACCTCGAGGACGTAGCGCAGCCGCTTGGCGGCGATCCTCAGGTCGTGCTGCTCGCGCGAGGCATCGCGCGCCAGCGCCGCGGGAGCGAACGACCGCATCTCCTTCAGCCGCGTGCTGATGATCCGGGCGGCGTTCTCGACCAGCGGCCCTCCGGGATCGAGCCCCTTGACCTGCTGGGCCTTCACGCGGCCGCCGCGCGGGGCCTGCGCCGGGGCGCGTCGGCTCGCGCCAGCTCGTCGAGCCGCTCTGCGAGCGCGGCGACGCCGCTGCTCGGAGACGTACGGCTCCAGCGCCCGGTTGGCATCGCGCTGCTCTTCGCCGAGCCGGCCGATCAGGCTTTCGACCCCGAGCCGGTCCTGCGATCCCACCGCCAGCGCGAACTCGGCGAGCGACGCGATCGTGGACGTCCCGGTCGCGGCGCTCGCCGAGCGCGTCGGCCAGCGCCTTAACGTCCTTCAGCACCGCTCTGAACGGCCTCGCCGGAAAGCAGGCCTCGAACACCTCGAGCGCGGCGCGGAGCCGGCGGGTCGCGACGCGCATGTCGTGGAGGCGCTCGATGTCCGAGGTGTCGAGCACGCCTTGGGAGTGCTTGACCAGCTCGCGCGTGCGGACCTCGATCACCTTCGCGGCGGCGACGCCGTAGGCGTCGTCCTCTGCGAGGTCCTTGATCGCGCGCGCCTTCGCCACGCGAGCAGGGTAATTGCTCGCGGGCTAGGTATCTAGGCGGCCAGAGCCTGGGTGGCGCCGTCGGAGGCGCCGTTGTTGAGCAGGTCGAGAATGATCCCCTCGCGCAGGCCGCCCTTGCCGATCTGAAGCGGCTGGCCGAGGAGCTCGGAAAGCTTTTCGAGGAGCAGCACGCCGGCCGGGAGGATCTTCACTCGGCGCGGGTCGAGCTCGAAGCGCTTCGCGACCCCGGCGATCGGATCGCTCGACAGCACCCGCACCGCGCGCTCCAGCGTCTCGTACTCCAGCACGGCCCCGACCAGGGTCCGCAGAGAGGTCGCGCTGCCCCCGACCGCCACGGCCTGGTCCGGGTGCTCGATCTCGACGTCGGCGAAGAAGTCGGAGATCCGGTCGCGCAGGGCGCGAATCTCGGCCGGCGACGGCGGGTCGTTGGTGAGGAACTCGTCGGCCAGCACCCCCGAGCCGATCTTGAACGACCGCACCGCTCGCACCCCGTCGTCGACCGAGCCGAGGATGATCTCCGACGAGCCGCCGCCCACGTCGACGACGCCGATCTCGCCCTCGACCGGGTGCCCGAGCGTCTTGGTGGCGCCGAGGAAAGCGAGCCGGCCCTCCTCCTCCTCGCTCAGCACTTCGACCGGGATCCCGACCGCTTCGCCGATCTCCTCGGCCACTTCGCGCGCGTTCTTCGCCTCGCGAATCGCGGCGGTGGCCACGATCCGGATCGCCTCCGCGCCGAGCTCGCGCGCGAGCCGCACCTGCGTGTCGACGACGTCGGTCAGCTCGGCGACCTTCTCGGGGGTGATCCTGCCCCTTGCGCTTCGAGTTCTTGTCGAAGCGGGTGTAGGCGCGCTGCTCCATCACCTTGCGCACCTGACCGCCCTCGGGCTCGGCGACGAGGACCCGGGTGGTGTTCGAGCCGATGTCCACGGCCGCGCAGAGCACTGCGGCGATGATGTCAGAACTAACGGATGCGGCCGGCAGGCGACGACCGCAATAACGGCGTGTTCACAGGTCGTTCACCGCCAGTTCACCGATTTTGCGGCTTTGGCCTCGAACCTCCAGGTGAGGATGAGCACGATCCGGGCCAGGGGCACCGCCGCAGCCGCCACCGACACGCCCTCCGGGGCGCTCGCCGGTCGTCTCGGGCTGAGCGTCCCGTACGAATGGTGGGCGTCGGCGTCGCTGCTGAAGTCGTATGAGGCGGCCGGCTTTGCCTGGGTGCAGCTTCACTCGCCTCCGCCCTCGGTGCTCCGCGATCGCCAGTTCTGCGCCCGGCACGCCCGGGCCGTCGCGGAGGCGCTGGGGACCACCAGCCTGGGCGCCATCCTCCACGCGCCGGGCGGGCTGCGGCTCGGCGACCGCGCCGGCGACCGCGCCTTCGAGGGCCTCCTCTCCTACGCGGCCGAGGTCGGCGCCGAGCAGATCGTCTACCACGCGATGGCCCTGCCGGATTCGCCCGGAAGCGAGGCCGCGCTGGCGGCCGAGGCACGTTCTCTCGAGGCCCTGGTCCCGCTGGCCGAGCGGCTCGAGGCCACGATCGCGATCGAGAACCTGGCGCCCGTCTACCCCAGCCCCGAGACGCTCTCGGCGTCGCCGATCACGCTTCGGGCCCTGGCGCAGCGAATCGGGTCCGACAACCTCGGGCTCTGCCTCGACATCGGCCACGCCCAGATCTCTGCCGACCTGCGCCACACCGGGGTCGAGAAGCTCTGCGAGCCGGCGCTCGACCTGGTCACCGTCTTTCACCTGCACGACAACCTCGGAGCCCGCTGGACAGCGGCCGGCGACGAGCTCGGAGTCGACCCGCTGCGGCTCGATCTGCACCTTCCCCCCGGCCGGGGCACCCTGCCCTGGAACCGGATCCGCCGGCTACTCGGCGGACACCAGGCGCCGCTGGTGCTCGAGGTGCACCCGCCGTACCGGCCGCGAGTCTCGGAGCTCGTCTCAGCCGCCCGTGGGCTGCTCGGCTGAGGCGCCGGCGGTGCAGCGGATGATGGCCGAGCCCGCCTGCTCGTGGACGCGATGGGTCTCCTCGATCTCGATCCGTTCGAATCCCGCCGCCGCGAGCCCGGCACGGTACTCGTCGGCGGTCAGCGCGCCGGCGACGCATCCGGTCCATGCGGCCAAGTCGCCGCGGGTCGTCCTCGTCCATCTCCGGGTCGGCGACGACGTCGGAGACAGCGAAGCGGCCGCCCGTCCGCAGCACCCGCGCCGCCTCGGCGAACACCGCAGGCTTGTCGCCCGAGAGGTTGATCACGCAGTTCGAGATGATCACGTCCACGGAATCGTCGGGCAGCGGGATCGCCTCGATCGTTCCCTTGAGGAACTCGACGTTGTCGACTCCTGCCTGGCGCTGGTTGGCGCGTGCGAGCTCGAGCATCTCGTCGGTCATGTCGAGCCCGTAGGCCTTCCCGGTGGGGCCTACCCGACGGGCCGAGAGCAGCACATCGATGCCCCCGCCCGAACCGAGATCGAGGACGACCTCTCGCCTCGGTCAGATCCACGACGGCGCTCGGATTCCCGCAGCCGAGCGAGGCGAGCTTCGCGGCCTCGGGCAAGGCGTCACGGTCGTCGGCGCCGTAGAGCTCTACCCCGAACGCCGCCTCGGTCCCGCAGGCGTCGGGGACATCTGTCCCACAGCCACACGAGGATTCCGACGGCCCGCAGCACCCAGCGCGGCCCTCTTCCACCGATCGGGCCGACTCGGCGTAGCGCTCGCGAACCAGCTCGCGGATCTCGTCCTTGGTCTTCAGCTCAGCCATGCGCTCAGTTCCTCCACTGCCTCGGGCTTGACGTAGTAGTAGGCCCACAACCCCTCGCGCTCGGAGCCGACGATGCCGGCCTCGCGCAGCCTCTTGAGATGGTGGGAAACGGTCGGTTGGGAGAGGTCGAACAGGGGGACCAGCTCGCAGACGCAGACCTTGCCGGCGTGCTTGCGCAGCACGTCCACCAGCTGCATCCGCACCGGATCGCCGAGCGCCTTGGCGACCTCGGCCATCCGCTCGGCCTGCTCGCGCTCGATGTCCGGGTAGACGACCGGATCGCAGCAGACCTCCCCCTTTGGGCGTTTCTGCTTGGGCGCCAACTCGAGCGTCTGCATCACGACCTCCTGGGCAAATCGAAGTTCATCTATTCACATATATCGATTGGAAAGAGATCTGTCAATGGAGTAGTCTGAGCGGCGACATGGCGACGAGGCTGGAAGCGTTCTCAACGTCGACGTAATCACCCGCAATCACCTGAAGAAGGGACTCGAGTCCCTCAGCGAGGAGTTCGCCGGAGTCTTCTCGAGCGAGACCGTCGAGCGGTTCATGGCCGAGTCGCTTGAGGCTCTGCGCGGGACCAGGCTGAAGGACTTCGTGCCCCTGTTCGTCCATCGCTTCGCGCGGGAGAGGTCTGCGGGCGCTCGGCCAGGTCGAAGGCACGATCGCGAAGGACGTCCCGGAGGTGCTGTTCGTCTGCGTCCAGAACGCGGGCCGCAGCCAGATCGCGGCCGGCCTGCTGGACGAGCTCGCTGACGGAGGGGTCCACGTGCGCTCCGCGGGATCGGCCCCGGCTGATCAGATCAACTCAAACGTGGTTGCGGCGATGGCGGAGGTCGGGATCGACATCGGGAAGGAGTTTCCGAAGCCGATGACTGACGAGGTCGTGCGCGCGGCCGACGTCGTGATCACGATGGGCTGTGGCGACGCCTGCCCGATCTACCCGGGGAAGCGCTACGAGGACTGGGAAGTCGACGATCCGGCTGGGCTCGACCTGCAGGGAGTGCGCCGAGTTCGGGATCAGATCGAGGATCGGGTCGAGGCGCTGCTCCGAGAGTTGACCCCCGAGGAGACCGACGCCGTTTCCGAGTAGCGGTGAACGGCGACAGGGGGGTACCGGCTGAGCACGCTGATGGAGGATCGAAGCTACGGCGGCGAGGACCTGCCCGGCCTGTTCGATCCGCGCAGGAGGAGCTGATGGACGGTTCGGTGCCGCTCGGTCGGCGCGCCCTGGCCGAGGGTCTGGCGGCGTTCGCGCTCGTGTTCGCCGGCTGCGGCGCGGTGGTTGCCAACGCGGTCTACGGCGGTGCGCTCGGGAGCGTGGGCGTTGCCCTGGTGTTCGGCCTGATCATCATGGTGATGATCTATGCGACCGGCCACCTCTGCGGCGCCCACATCAACCCGGCGGTGACGGTGGCGTTCACGTTGACCCGGCACTTTCCGGCCCGCGATGCGCTCGCCTACATCGCCGCGCAGGTGGCCGGGGCGATCATTGCCGCACTCGCCTTGCTTGCAATCTGGCCGGACAAGCCCGCCGACCTCGGCGCCACCGTGCCGACAATCGGGGTCGGGAGCGCCTTCGCCTACGAACTCGTGCTGACCGCGTTCCTGATGTTCGTGATCATGGCCGTCGCGACCGACACCCGGGCGGTCGGGGCTGCGGCGGCGATCGCGATCGGCGGCACGGTCGGCCTCGATGCCCTGTTCGGCGGCCCGGTCACCGGCGCTTCGATGAACCCCGCAAGGTCGCTCGGCCCGGCGCTCGCCAGCGGCGAGTGGCACGAATTCTGGATCTACCTCGCCGGACCGGCGGTCGGCGCCGCGCTGGGTGCGTTCGCCTACCAGCTGGTCCGCGGTGAGCACGCCGCCTCGGCTCCGCCGAGGCAACGGTTCGACAATCGGGTCCGCCGCTAAAGGCCGCGGGGGTGTCTGACCGCGAAGCCGGGGCGCTTGAAGCCCGTCCGGCTCCAGCCGGGTCCGTCGCCGGTGGTGTTCGAGGTGTCGAGTCGCAGGCCCGCGATCACCGCGTAGATGTGGCCGGAGTTGGCGTAGACGGTGATCCACTTGCCGGGCCCCGGCTCGCCCCAGCGCACGTAGGACCCCGACGGCATCGGTGAGTCGACGATGCCGGCGCCCTTGTCGCCGAGGGCGTAGCTGATCGAGCCGGAGCAGTCGTAGCAGCTGTCGTTCCACTGGGCGTGACCGCCGCCCATGCAGTACGGCTTGCCCTTGACGATCCGGTTCGCGGCCTCGATCGCTCGCACGACCTTCGGCGGCGCGCCTGCCGGAGGGACGGCGTAGCCGCCCTTGAGCTTGGCCCGAGCACCCGCGGTCGTCTGCGCGGTCGGCGGGGCGTCGCCGCCGCCAGGGCCCACTCCGCCGCTTCCGGCGGCAGAGGCCGAGGCGGGGAGGGCGATCAGCGCCGCCGCAGCGGCGAGGCCAATGCAGGTGGCGAGCCTGCGTCGCTTCTTCGGTCGATCGGTGTCTGGGTAGGTCAACGTAACGGTCTCCTTCGTCGGCCTACGGGGTTAGCTGACGGGCTGGCGCTGAAAGAGCCTGCGCCCCCGCCGACCCGGCTACGGGTGATGGCGAGTTAGCCCCAACGTTTGGTTCCCCCGCTCCCGGCGCCCCCTTGTTGGGGCCGGGACTCGGCTTTACCGGTTATGAGGTCGCGGAATGTTAGCGACCGCTCATGTAACCCTCGTCGGAGGGCGAAGTTACGGTCCTTATCTGGTGCCGAACGGCACTAGCCGGCCGGCAGCGGCTCGCCCGGGTGCGAGGCGTCCTGGAACTCGCGGAAGAGGCCGGTGACCACGAACGCGACCTGCTCGCCGATGTCGACACTGTTGTCGCCGATCCGCTCGATCGCCCGGGCGACGAGGATCATCGTCATCGCCCACTCGCGGCGGTCGTGGTCGTCGCCGATCTCGAGGGCGATCTGGAAGATCTCCTTGTTCAAGTTGTCGACCACGTCGTCCTGGCGGACGAGGTCGCGGGCCATGGCGACATCCCGGCCCTCGAACGAGCGCTTCGCCTGCGAGATCTGGGTGCGCACCTGCTTACCCATGGTCGCGATGTCCTTGACGATGCGCTCGTCGGCGGGCGGCTCGTGGCCGGCGATCGGGATCAGCTTGGCGACGTTCACGCACTGGTCGCCCATGCGCTCGATCGCCTTCATCAGGTGGAGCAGAGCCGAGATCAGCCGCAGGTCGGTGGCCACCGGCGCCTGGGTGGCGAGCAGGGTGAGGATCGACTGGTGGATCTCCAGGTAGCGGCCGTCGATCACGTCGTCGCTGGCAATCACCAGCTCTGCGAGCTCGGTGTCCTGGTGCTCGACCGCCTCGACCGCCTTCTCGAGCTGGGCGGCGACCAGGTCGAGACCCTCGAGCGCCCGCACCTCGAGCGTCTCGAGCTCCTCCTGGTAATGGATCCTGGTCCCCTCCGGCATCAGCCCACCTTCCCGGTCACGTAGTCCTCGGTCCGCTTGTCGGACGGATTGGTGAAGATCTTCTCGGTCGCGTCGTACTCGATCAGGCGCCCGAAGCGGTTCTTCTCGTCGGCCTCGAGCTCGACGATCAGAAATGCAGTCATGTCCGAGACCCGCGCCGCCTGCTGCATGTTGTGGGTGACGATGACGATCGAGTACTTCTCCTTCAGCTCCATCATCAGGTCCTCGATCTTGCCGGTGGAGATCGGGTCCAGGGCCGAGCAGGGCTCGTCCATCAGGATCACGTCGGGCTCGACCGCCAGGCAGCGGGCGATGCAGAGCCGCTGCTGCTGGCCGCCCGACATCCCGAAGGCGTTCGTATCGAGGCGGTCCTTGACCTCGTCCCAGAGCGCAGCGCCGCGAAGCGCCCCCTCGACGATCTCGTCCATCGAGCCCTTCATGCCGAGGATCCGCGGCCCGAAGGCGACGTTCTCGTAGATCGACTTCGGAAACGGGTTCGGCTTCTGGAACACCATCCCGATCCGCTTGCGGACCTCGACCGGGTCGACCTGCTCGCCGTAGATGTTCTCGCCGTGGTAGAGGACCTCGCCGTTGACACCAGCCGACGGGATCAGGTCGTTCATCCGGTTCAGGCACCGGATCAGGGTCGACTTGCCGCAGCCGGAGGGGCCGATCAGCGCCGTGATCGCGTTCTTGTACATCTCCATCGAGACGTCGGCGACCGCCAGCTTGCCGCCGTAGTCGACGGTCACGTCGGTGAGCTTGAACACGGCCTCCCGGGTCGTGTACGTCTTTGCGCTCGCCCCGTCGCCGTGGGTCTCCGCGATCGTCTCGCCGAGATCTATCCCCGGGGCGGTTCGCTGTTCGGCTGCCTTCTCTGGGTCGGTCACGATTCTGCCTTCCAAGCTAATCACCTACCACTTCTTCTCGTACTTATTGCGCAGCCAGATCGCGACCGCGTTCATCGCCAGCAGGATCACCATCAGGACGATGATGCCCGCCGCCGCGAGCGACTTGTACTCCGGCTGCGGGTCCGAGATCCAGGAAAAGATCTGAATCGGCAGAGCGGTGACGTCATCGAAGATCCCGGTCGGAGAGGCGGTGGCGAAGGCGGCCGCGCCGATCACGATCAGCGGCGCCGTCTCGCCGATCGCCCGCGAGAGCGACAGGATCGCGCCGGTGGCGATCCCGGGCAGCGACGCCGGCAGCACCTGCTTCCAGATCGTCTGCCACTTGGTCGCCCCGAGTGCCATCGAGCCCTCGCGGATCGACGGCGGCACCGCCCGGATCGCCTCTCGCCCGGCGACGATCAGCACCGGCAGCACCAGCAGCCCGAGGGTCAGCCCGCCGGCGAGCAGCGTGTGTTCCAGCGACAGCGGGCCACGGACGAGGAACGCGAGCCCGAGCACGCCGTAGACGATCGACGGCACCGCGGCGAGGTTCTGGATGTTGACCTCGATCAGGCGGTTGAACCAGCGCTCGGGGTTGGCGTATTCCTCGAGGTAGACCGCGGTCGCGACCCCCACCGGGATGATGAACACCGTGCAGACCAGCATCAGCCACAGCGTCCCGGTAAGCGCCGGGCCGATCCCCGAGCTGGAGGGGTCGATCCGCGACGGCGTGTCCGTGAGAAAGCTCATCGCAGCGAGCCGACGCCGTCGTCGAAGATCTGCACCAGCAGGACGACCAGGACCGCAAGGCAGACCAGGATGCACGAGAACAGGCTCGCCTTGAACACGAGCTCCCAGATCGCGGTTCGAGCGCCCGGACTCGAAGCTGGTCCGGACCGCGCCGGAGATCGCCGCCTCATTGGCGCTCACTCGTAGACCTGCCTGTACTTGCGGACGAAACGGATCGCGATCATGTTCATCACCAGGGTGAGCACGAAGAGGGTCAGTCCGAGGGCGAAGATCGATTGGTAGCCGATCGTCCCGGCCGGGTTGTCGCCCTTCGCGGTCGCGCCCATGAAGGCGGTGATCGTCGCGTGGGGCTCGATCGGGTTGAGGCTGCTGTTCGGGCTCAGGCCGGCGGCGATGAGGACGATCATCGTCTCGCCGACCCCGCGCGAAACCCCGAGCACGATCGAGGCGACGATGCCGGAGATCGCGGCCGGGAACACGACCCGTGTCGCGACCTGGCGCTTGGTCCCCCCCAGCCCGTACGCGCCTTCACGCAGTCCCTGCGGCACCGCCGACATCGCGTCCTCGGAGATCGAGGCGATCGTCGGCACGATCATGAACCCCATGATCAGCCCGGCCGAAAGGGCGTTGAAGACCTGGATGTCGAGCTTCAGCAGGTCTTGGAGGATCGTTGGGGTGATGAACGTGAGCGCGAAGTAGCCGAAGACGATCGTCGGCACCCCGACCAGCACCTCGAGGATCGGCTTGACGGTCCGCCTCACCCGCGGCGTGGCGTACTCGGAGAGGTAGATCGCCGCGCCGAGCCCGAGCGGGACCGCGACCAGGATCGCGATCCCGGTGACCAGGAAGGTGCCGATGACCAGCGAGCGAACCCCGAACTGCGGGTCGGAAAACAGCGGCGACCACTCCGCCTGGGTGAAGAAGTCGAGCCCGACGTCCTTGAAGAACGGGATCGACTCCTTGAGCAGGGCGACGACGATCAGGACCGTCGTCAGGACCGAGATCGCCGCCGCGAGCAGCAACAGGGCGCGGATGACCTCCTCGCCCCAACGGCGGCGGCGGACGCCGAGGGCTCTCGCCCCCGGCGCCCCGCCTGCCGCCTGAGTGCCGGCTTCCACCGTGTGCTCGTGTTTCGGCCGGCGGCCCCTCGAGGGGTCTTAGCCGACTTCCTTTGCGACCGCGGCCTGCGCCTTGGAGGCCTGGTCCTGTGACATCGGCACGATCAGCGCCGCCTCGGCGATCGTGTCGTAGTTGTCGGCCACGAACTGGACGAACCCCGCGACCTCGGGCTTCTGAAGCGCCTCGGTCGACGGGTACATGAACAGCGGCCGCGACAGCGGCGAGTACGAGTTGTCCTGGATCGTCTCGGTGCTCGGGGCGACGCAGCCGTTGCCGTCGTCGACCGAGACCAGGTTCAGCTGGTCCATGTTCTGCTCGTAGTAGGAGAACCCGAAGTAGCCGAGCCCGTCGCTATCCCCGGCGACGCCCTGGACGAGCACGTTGTCGTCCTCGGACGGCTGGTAGTCCTTGCGGCTGAGGCCCTCCTCACCGTTGATCACGTCGGTGAAGTAGTCGAACGTCCCCGAGTCGGTGCCCGGTCCGTAGAGGCTGATCGAGGCGTCCGGCAGCGCGTCGCCGCTGTCGGCGTCGTTGCCAAGCTCGCTGTAGTTGGTCACCTTGTCGCTCGACCACAGCTCCTTGAGCTGATCGACGCTCAGGCAGCTGATCTCCAGCGATGGGTTGGTCACCACCGAGATGCCGTCGTTGGCAACCTGGAAGCTCGAGTAGGAGACGCCGCCCTTCTTGCAGGCATCGACCTCCTCCGGCTCGATCTCGCGCGAGGCGTCGGAGATGTCGGTCTCACCGGCGCAGAACTTCTCGAAGCCGCCGCTGGTACCGGCGGCGCCGACGGTGATGTCAACGTCCGGGTTTGACTCGTTGAAGAGCTCAGCGGCCGCCTCGGCGAACGGCTGCACCGTGCTCGAGCCGTCGATCGTGATCGAGCCCGAGAGTCCGCTCGCGGAGCTCGTCGCGTCACCGCCGCTGGTCGTATCGTCGTCGTCGCCTCCGCACGCCGCCACACCGAGGGCGAGCACAAGGCTGGCCCCCGCTATCGGCAGCCACTTCTTAGAGATCACTTGACTGGGTCTCCTTCTCGATTAGGTTGGAAGAGCGAGGGGCCTGGCACACATCAGGCTTGCCCCCCGGTGCGGCGAGCACACTCGCACCGTCAGGGCGAGAGCTTGTTACCTCGCGGTCTTCCGGGTGTGAAAAGGATGTGAACCGGCGTCAGCGGCTCGAGACGCGGGCCTCGACGGCCTCCTCGGCCGCCTCGAGCTCCGCGCGCGGGCTGCCCGCGGGCTCGCCACCGCCGCTGATGGACTCGGGCTCGAAGCGATAGCCGACGCCGAAGTGGGTGTGGATGTAGTCCCAGTCCGGCGACTGCTGCTGGAGCTTGGAGCGCAGCTTGCGAACGAAGACGTCCACCGAGCGATCGCCGTGCGCCATCGCGTAACCCCAGACCCGTTGATAGATCTCCTCGCGCTCGATCACCCGCCCGCTCGCGTCGGCGAGCACCTGGAGGAGCTCGAACTCGCGCCGAGTGAGCTCGAGGCTGCGGCCGGAGACGAAGGCCTGGAACTGGTCGGCCCGAATCTCGATTTCTCCGGCGACCAGCGGGCCGAGCTCGTCGCGGCGCTGGCTGCGGCGGCGGCGACGCACGACCGCCTCGATCCGCGCCATCACTTCCTCGGGATGAGAGGGCTTGACGATCCAGTCGTCCGCCCCGAGGCGCAGGCCGCGGACGCGCTGGGCGACGGTCGATCCCTGGGTGCAGACGATCACCCCCAGGTCCGGGAGCATCCCGCAGACCTTCTCCAGGAACTCCCACCCCAGCGGCCCGAGCAGCGACACGTCGACGAGCAGCGCGTTCAGCTTCATCGCCACGAGCTCCTCGGGCGGCACGCTCGCCGAGTGCACGCGGTACTCCCACGAGGCGCTGTCGAAGCGGCGAGTGAGGACCCGCAGGAAGCCGCTGTCGTTGTCGATCACGGCGAGACGGACTGTCCCAGTGGATGAGTTCATCGGCTCTGCCCCGGACGCTCTGAGCGACCCCATCGTAGAGGGCGGCCATGCGGGACAACTCTGGGTTACAAGTTTTTCACGTGCTTTATCCGGATATTTACGCTCGTTCGAGGGCCGGGCGCGAGACTGCAGCGCAGCGAGATCCTCTCTCGTGCAGCGCGCGGCCTCACTCCCTGCCCCGGGCCGCGCGCTTCCTTTTGCTCAGGTTGCGCTCTCGAGCCCCGTCGAGACCGCCCCGAGGATAATCAGCCCTAGGATCACGCGGTAGACGATGAAGAGGCTGAAATCGTTGCGCGCGACGTAGCGCAGAAACCAGGCGATCGCCGCGTAGCCGACCACGAAGCTGACCAGCACGCCGACGAGGGTCGGGCCCCAGCCGACGCCGGCCGAGATGTCGGAGGCCTTGGTGATCGACTCGAGCACCCCGGCGGCCGTCAGTGCCGGGATTGCGAGGAAGAACGACATCCGGGTCACCGTCACCCGATCGAGGCCGCGGAAGAGGCCGGCGGCGATCGTCGCGCCCGAGCGAGAGACGCCGGGTATCAACGCGACGCACTGCGTGATGCCCATCGCCAGCGCGTCGGACATCCGAAAATCGTCCTCGCCGCGCTCCTCGGTCGCCGCCCGGTCGGCGAGCCAGAGAACGCCGCTCCAGACGATCAGCGCAGCGCCGACGACCCACAGGCTTCGCAGCGGCCCCTCGATCTGATCCCTGAAGACGAGCCCGGCGATCCCGATCGGGATCGAGCCGACGAGGACGGCGAGCCCGAACCTGAAATCGCGGGTCGCCCGCCTCCGCGAGTCCGTCAAGCCCGCGACGAGGGACTTGACGATCCCCCAGAGGTCGTCGCGGAAGTAGATCACCGCCGCGGCGATCGCCCCCACCTGGATGATGGCGGTGAACGCGGTGATATCGGCGGCGTCGATGTCGAAGCCGAGCAGGTGCTCGGCGATCGTCAGGTGCCCGGTGCTCGAGACGGGGATGAACTCGGTCAGGCCCTCGACGACGCCGAGGATGATCGCTTCGATGATCGACACGAGCGGAGGAGCCTATTGACGGCTTCCCTCAGCGGCCCGAAATCGGTCCGAACCGCTTGCCCTTGCCCACCGTCGCCACCGTCCGCCGGTACGAGGCGCCCGAGGCGGGCAGGACGACGTAGTCGCCGGGGTGCACCCAGGTCGGGACGTACTGGACCTTGCGCACGTGGACATGGTCGCCGCGGCCGACGAACCGAAGCAGCGCGATCAGGCCGTCCTGGGTCGCCGCCGGCAGGCCCGCGGCGGCCGACTGGTTCGAGACCAGGTTGCCCTCGGAGAAGACGACGAACTTGTGGTGCATGCGCTCGATCGGCTGGACGACGTGGGGCCCCTGCCCGACGACGGCCGTGACCAGCTTCGAGCTGGTGATCAGCTTCGCGACCTGGCGTTGCGAGCCGTTCGGCTGGCTGGCGTTCTCGGTGCCCCAGTGAAGCTGGACGATGACGCCGTCGGCGCCGGCACGATGGGCGCGCTTGACGTCGTGCAGGATCCGCTTGGCCCCCTGCTCCGGCTGGCTGTAGTCGTAGGCGTTGACGGACCACGGGTGCGGGAGCGGCAGGCCGTTGGTGGCGTCGGTGTAGGCGACGAAGCCGAGCTTGACCCCGCCGACGCTCACCAGGGTCGGCCGCTTGCTGGCCTTCTGGGTCGCGTAGGTGCCGGTGTGCTCGACGTCGGCGTGGTTGAGCGCCGCGATCGTGCCGTCGATCCCGGCCTGTCCCTGGTCGACGCTGTGGTTCGACGCGGTGGAGCAGGCGTCCCAGCCGCTCCGCTCGATCGAGCGCGCGAGGTCCGTCGGGGTGTTGAAGATCGGATAGGTCGAGGGCGGCCCGGGGCCCATCGGCGTCTCCACGTGACAGAGCGCGAGGTCGACGCCGGCGACGTAGGGCCGGATGCGGCGGAAGAAGGGCGCGAAGTCGTAATCGCCTCCGGCACCGTTCGAGAGCGCCTGGTCGAGCAGCGGCTGGTGCATGAGCAGGTCGCCGCTGGCCGAGACCGTGAACTTGACCTGCTCCGGCCGCGAGCGCTTCTGCTTTTGGGGGGCCGGGCGCTCGGCGGCCGACGCCTCTGCAGGCGGCGCCGCGGGGTCGCTCTCGCCGCCGCCACAGCCGGCGACGAGCAGCGCGAGAGCGGTGATCAGGGCGAGCCGCAAGGTCGATAGAGTTGCACCCGTGAAGCGTCCGGGTCGGATCGCGCCCCTGGCCACGCTCGTGGTTGCCGCGATGCTCGTGCTGGCGCCGGCCGCGAGCGCCGCGGACGGGGTCGGCCTCTACGGCCGCACCGACGACAAGGTCGTCACCTTCTTCGCCTTCGGGGTGATCGGGTTCTTCACCCTGCTCGTGATCACGCTGTCGCTGATCCAGATCCGGCTCGAGAACCGCAAGGACCGCGCCCGCGAGGAGCTCGAGCGCCTCAGACGACCCTGATGAAGGTCGCCTACGAGCGCGACGGCGCCGCCGCCGTGCTCACCATCACCCGTCCCGAGCGGCGAAACGCCGTCGACGACGAGACCGCCGCGCTGCTCCTCGAGGGGTTTCGCCAGTTCGAGTCGGACGACGGGGCGCGGGTGCTGGTGCTGACGGGCTCCGGCCCGGAGGCGTTCTGCGCCGGCGCCGACCTGAAGGCGTTCGCCGAGAAGGCGAGCCGGTTTTCCGGCGACGACCCTGAGGGCGCCCTCGGCGGCTGGCTCGATGAGCGCCCTGACGGCCCGCTCGGGTTCACCCGGTTGCAGGCGTCGAAGCCGACGATCGCCGCCATCTCGGGCTGGTGCCTGGCGGGCGGGCTCGAGCTGGCGCTGTGGTGCGATCTGCGGATCGCGGCCGGCACCGCCCGGCTCGGGTTCACCGAGCGTCGCTTCGGGGTGCCGCTGATCGACGGCGGCACCCAGCGGCTGCCGCGGATCGTCGGCGTCGGCCGGGCGCTGGAGATGATCCTCACCGGCCGCGTCCTCGCGGCCGACGAGGCGCTCGCCTGGGGCCTGGTGACCGAGGTCGTGGAGGCGGATCGCCACCTCGAGCGCGCGCTCGAGGTCGCCGAGGGCCTGGCCGCGTTCCCGCAACGCACGATGCTCTCGGACCGCCGCGCAGCTCTCGAGGGGATCGGGCTGTCGTTCGAGGAAGGGCTCGCGCTCGAGGCTCGACTCGGCCGCGACTCGGTGATCACCGGCGTCGCCGGCGCAGCGCGTTTCGCCGCCGGTGAGGGCCGAGGGGCCGAGGGCGCTGGCGTCTAGCGCCGACAACGTCGAGATCGCACGCCGCGCGTGCGAGGCCGCTTGGCGGAGACCGAGGCCCGACGTGGAGACGCTGAACGCCGTCGCCGATGCCGACCACATGATGTTTACGGTCCAGTCGCTGGTCGAGGGCGGCGGCTACCGGGGCGCCGAGGGCTTTCGGCGCTGGCTGGCGAGCTGGAGCGAGATGTTCGGCGAGGACTGGGAGTCCACCGTCGAGGACGCCACCGACGCCGGTCCCGACCGGGTTCTGGTCACCGGCCGGATCAAGTTCACGGGGAGCGGCGGCGGTGTGCCCGTCGACCAGCGGTTCTGGGTGGCGATGATGCTCCGCGACGGAAAGGTGATCCGCAGCGAGGTCCACACGGAGCGCGACCGCGCCCTCGCGGCGTTGGGCGGGACCTAGAGGCCTCTAGGCGATCCGGAACTCGGTCAGCAGGCGCTTCTCCGAGTCGCCCTCGATCGAGGCCACGACCTCGATCTGCCCCTCGAGCGGCGTCCCGCGCAGCTTCGTCGCCAGCAGGTCGTCGACCTGGAAGATGCCGGCCGAGTTGTTCATGGAGATCTCGACCTGCACCGGGCGCTGCTCGCCGCTCGAGATCTCGATCTCGTCGATCGCCGCGGCGGAGATCGCGTGGATGCCGACCTTGCCCGCCTCGACCGGGACCCGCGAGCGCCCATGCGCCATGTCCAGCGCGTCGGCCACCCGGACGACGCCGGCCTCAACCGTGTACGGCTCGCCGCGGCGGCGGTGGCCGATGATCGCGTGCAGCGACTCGGCGACCACGACCGCCCGCTCGGCGGGGTCCTTGTAGACGGGCTCGAGCAGCTCGCGCAGCTTGCGCTCGGCCAGCAGCAGGCTGAAGGACTCGTGGTCGACGCGATGGATCGACATGCCGACGTCGTGCAGCAGCGCCCCGGCGGCGACCACGACCTCGGCGTCGCGGTCGCGCATCCCGTGGTCGGCGACCATCGCCGGCTGGAGCCCGCCCTTCACCAGCAGCCTCAGCAGTCGCAGGGCGATGTTGAGCACGATCTGGACGTGCACCCAGGAATGGTCCGACATCCCCAGGCGCTCGGACTGGACCTGGGCCATGTGCCACCAGGACCGCACCTCCGCGTCGGCGTTCACGCCCTCGAGCAGCGCCTCGAGCCGCCGGTTGCCGCGGGTCGGCACGCCCACGTGCGCCGCCTCGATCACCTCGGCCGGCCGCCGTCCACGCTCGCCGGGGCCGGCGGGAGTGGCGCCGTCGGCAGGGGTGTCGTCGGGCGGCGTCGCCATCCGAGCGCGACTCTATCCTGGCCCCATCTTGAGCACAGGAGGGGCTGGGCAAGAGAGATGCCCCGACACCGGGTTGGCGGTGCCGGAGTGCAGTTGCAAGCGCTGCCTCGAATCGATGCTGTGCGAGTTCCATCCCGGGCTGCTCGCCGGAGAGATCAAGGTCACCCGGCTGCGACCGTCGAAGCGAGGCCCAGGGGCGGGCAAGCAAGAAGCCGCGTAGCCCGACGGCGCCTAGGATTCGGCGCCGTGACGGATCTGCTTTCCATCGAGCGCCGCGATCAGGTCGTCGTCGTCACGCTGCGCCGGCCCGAAAAGCGGAACGCCCTCTCGATCGAGCTGCGGCGCGAACTCGGCGACGCGTTCGGCGCGCTCTCCTCCGACGAGGCGGTCGGGTGCATCGTGCTGACCGGCTCGGGCAGCGCCTTCTGCTCCGGGATGGACACAGACCAGTTCGGCGGCGACCGCGCCAACCGCGAGAGCCTGGTCGAGACCAGCACGCTCGCGTTCAAGGCGGTCGGCGAGTGCCGGCGGCCGGTGGTGGCCGCGGTCAACGGCCCCGCGATAGCGGGGGGTTTCGCGCTGGCGCTGCTCTGCGATCTGAGGCTCGCGTCGCGGCGGGCCACCTTCGGCTACCCGGAGCTGCCGCGCGGGATCCCGCCCAGCTACGCCTCCGCTCGCGCCGTGCTTCCCGCCACCGTCGCCCAGGAGCTCTGCCTTACGGGGCGGATCGTCGACGCGGTCGAGGCCCAGCGGCTGGGGATCGTCCGCGAGCTCACCGCCGGCGACGTGCTGCCCCGCGCGTTGGAGCTGGCGGAGCGAATCGCCGGCCTCCCCCGCCAGGCGATCCTCGAGACCAAGCGCCGGACGCTCCTCGAGCGCCGCCACGTGTGGGGATTCCTCTTCGACGAGGAAGAGCGGGTCTTTCGCCGGGCGTTGCTCGGCGACGAGCCCAAGTCGAACGGCGAGGCCGCGTAGCCGGGGCTCAGTACGCCGGCGAGACGGCGGCGAGGATCTGAGGCCAGACGTAGGTCTCCCAGGTCGCCGCGGCGACCAGCACCGGGATCGCGATCGCGACCGTCGCGAACGTCGCCGCCAGCAGGTCCCGCCATTCGTTGCGGCGGCTGGCGATCGTCCAGGCGGCGAGGGGGAGGAAGAGGGCGACGAGCTCAGGGAGAGCGTGGGGGAGCACGGTCAGCACCAGCACGGCGGGCGAGACCGCGAGGTGGTCGGCGAGCTGGGCGCCGGTGAACCCGAGCGCGACCGCCTGTGTGGTGAGCGAGAAGACGGTCACCAGAACGACCCAGGCGAGTGCGATCGGCCGCGCCTTCTCGTGCACCCACCGCGAGATGCCGCTGCGGCGCTCGGCCGAGAGCGTGAGCGAGCTGCCGGCGATGAACCCGGCGACGCAGGCGAACGCGTGCAGGGCGAGGACGAGGGAGTTGCGGAACAGGATCGCGCCGACGTCGGTCGGGTCGGCGTTCGTGTTCAGGCTGGGGATCAGCGGGGTGGTCGAGTCCGCGGTGGTCGCGGAGGCGATCGCCCAGACGCTGAATAGCAGCGCGCTGGCGACGATCAGGGCCGCGCGGGCCCACGTCCGGAGCACCGGCCACGGGTCGGCGTTCCATCGGCGCAGGGCGCCGCGGGTGTCGCGCAGCCCCTGGGCGAGCACGAAGTCGTTGACGCCCATCCGCCTAGTCATCGACAGGCGCCGCCGTTCACTGAACCGGCTCGGGCCGGTGCTCGGCTTCGAGCTCGGCCGCCAGCGCCAGGGTGGCCGCGTCGAGCTCGGCGTCGACGAGCTCGAACCGCTGGCGGAACGCGGCCAGCACCGCCGCCTCGACCTGGTCGAGGCCGGCCTCCCCGATCTCGTCGGCGACGCTCCCGGCGGTACTCGGGTCCCAGTCGAGTTCCAGCGCCGCGTAGACGGGCCCCAGCGCCTCTCGCAGCAGCGCCGAGTCGCGGACGACGATCACCGCGCCGAGGTGAGCGCCGCCGCGAATGATCCGCTGCCCGATCCCGGCCAGCTTCACCGCCCCGCGCGCGTTCACGCTCCAGGCCCCGAGACAGTACTCGCCAGGGACCTCGCCCACACGTGCGTCGACGCCGAGCGCGGTGAGCGCGTCGACGACGATCCCCGCCAGTGCGCGGAAGCGGTCGTGTGTGTGCCGGGTCGCCCTCGCGTCCGGGCTCGACCAGGCGATCGCCAGGGTTCCCTCGTGAAAGACCGCCGCCCGGCCGCCAGCGAGGCGGACGACCGGCTCGAACCCGGCCGCGCGCGCCGCGGCCACGGCTCGCTCGAAGCCCGCCGCGGCGCGGTCCTGCTTCGCGAACGCGAGCTCGCGCGCCGGCCGGTGCAGGCGCAGGGTCGCCGGCAACTCGCCGGCGGCGACGCGGTGCAGGATCGCCTCGGAGACCGCCGTCCCGTAGGCGGGACGCTCGGGAAACCCCTGCCTGATCAGGCGGAGCTCGGCGTTGGGCGAATTATGAGCGTTTTCTTGCAAGTGTGACCGCGATCACACACATTTCAGGTCTTTCCTGGAACCCTGCCGCGCTCACACGGATGGCCCAGAGGCATTGAGCGTAGTCGCCGCCCTGGGCCTGAAAGCCGCTCGGCATCAACCGACACCTAGGCGCGACGACGCCGGCCGGGCGCACGACGGAGGTGATCGAACCCGTGCCACGCATGCCCGCGAAGCTTCGACTTGCCGTGTCCACCTGCGCCCTCGGGCTCGGGCTGACCGCGGCCGCCCAGGCGGCGGCGCCGAGCCTCGACCTGGTCGACCGGCCGGCAGCGCGCTTCGAACGCTCGATCGAGGTCGGCAAGCAGGTAACCCGCTATCGGGACCTGCTCTCCGATGCGAGAAGGCTCGATGTCGCTCCCAAGCATGACCTGCTCGATCGCGACAACCTGCCCCCGGCCGAACTTCGCGACGGCATCTCCGAGCTCGATGAGCGGGTCTCGAAGGCCAAGCGCGAGGCGACCAGCTTCGAGCTCGCCCCGGGCGTCTCGCAGGAGACGCTGGAGGCGATCGCGGCCTGCGAGTCCGGCGGCGACCCGACCGTGGTGGATGCCTCGGGCACCTACTACGGCAAGTACCAGTTCGACACTTCGACCTGGGCGTCGGTGGGCGGAAGCGGCAGCCCAGCCGAGGCGTCGGAGGCCGAGCAGGACTACCGCGCCTCGCTGCTCTACGCCCGCGCGGGCTCCAGCCCCTGGCCGGTCTGCGGGTAGTAACCCGGTGATCTAGGCTCGCCGGGTGCGCGTCCTCGCCTTCTCCGACCTGCACCGGGACCTCGACACGGCCGCGAGGCTGGTCGAGATGAGCCGCGAGGCCGACGCCGTCATCGGAGCCGGCGACTTCGCCTCGATCCACGAGGGCCTCGAGGACACCATCGGCGCCCTGAGCGACATCGAGGCCCCAACGGTTCTCGTCCCGGGAAACAACGAGACCGACGAGGCGCTGCGCGAGGCGGCGGCCGGCTGGCCTTCGGCCACCGTCCTTCACGGCGAGGGCACAACGCTCGACGGAGTGGAGTTCTTCGGCCTCGGCGCCGGGGTCCCGATCACGCCCTGGGACTGGTCCTTCGACCTCGACGAGGACCAAGCAGCCGAACGCCTCGCGGCGTGCCCCGAGGGCGCCGTCCTCGTCGTCCACTCGCCCCCGCGTGGCCACGTCGACCAGTCCGGCGCCGGCGATCACCTCGGCAGCACCGCGATCCTCGCCGCGATCGAGCAGAAGCGCCCCAGCCTCGCCGTCTGCGGCCACATCCACGAGTCCTGGGGCGCCCGCTCGCGGGTCGGCCCAACCGAGATCGCCAACCTCGGCCCAAACGGCGCCTGGTTCGACGTCTAGGCCGATGATTGGCGCTTTCTTCCCGCATATCGGGAAGAAAGCGCCAGCTCCCGGCGGACCGCGTGGATCACGGCCCCGGGTTGACCGTAGATCTGGGTGTCGGTGAAGCGGCGGACGGTCAGGCCGTGGCCACTTAGGTAGAGGTCGCGGTTGCGGTCGTCCTCGAACGCCTGCCGGCCCAGATGGGTTGCATAGGCGTCGGTTTCCACCACCAGGCTGGCGTCCGGCCAATAGAAGTCGACGGTATAGGGACCGACCTTGGTATTGACGAGCGGCTTCGGCAGGCGGTGGCGCCGACAGAGGGCTAGGAAGGCGCGCTCGAGCTCACTGCGGGTGGCATCGGTGCGGATGTGTCCGAGGTCGAGCTTCAGGTACTCCGCCTGGCGCGTCGCCTTGCGGTACAGGCCCGGCGAGACGACCCGCCTCAGATCCTCGAGCGTTCGGGCAGGGCTGGTGACTGCGATGCCGTGTTCAAGGGTCGTATCGCTGACAGGCATTGAGAGAGAGCGATGGAGCCGGATGCCCTTGCGTTGACGGCGCCCATTGGCGGTGGGAATCGTGACCTCGATCAAGTCTCGTGCCGGTTTGAGCATCCGCCAGAGCTGAGCCGCGCTCCGGTGGCTGAGCACGGCACCATCACCGCATGCGAGCACCGCCGCCATCCACTCCCCCTCGATGCTCAACCCGCG
Source organism: uncultured Solirubrobacterales bacterium (assembly GCA_963793775.1). GTDB lineage: Bacteria > Actinomycetota > Thermoleophilia > Solirubrobacterales > 70-9 > WHSW01. The sequence continues at coordinate 265,926 of CAWCBM010000020.1, read as the reverse complement.
ATGTCCCACCGCGTACACCCCGCGATAGAGCCGGTGAAGTCGCCCGGCGCGAACACGCCGCTCGATGCCGCTGCTGGTCAGTCCGGCGGCAATCAGCTGGACGTACGTGATGATTCCGTGCTGTCGGGCGGCGATCTCGGCTATCACGACATCGGGGTTGGCGCTTTGTTCCCGCATACCGGGAAGAGCGCGCCACGCCGCCGGATTCGCCCCCCTACTCGTAGGCCAGGGCGTCGAGGACGTCGAGGCGTGAGGCTCGGCGGGCGGGCGCGATGGCGGCGACGACGCCGATCAAAATCGCGGCGAAGAGGACGGCGATCGGGAGGGTCGGGGAGATCGAAAGCTCGAGGCCTTCTGATTCGAGCGCCGAAACCGCGGCGATCCCCAGAGCCAGGCCCACCACGGCACCGGTCACCGCGCCCAGGAGCGCGATGACCACCGACTCGTAGCGGATCATCCGCCGCACCTGGCGCCGGGAGGTTCCGATCGCGCGCAGCATGCCGAGCTCCCGCGTGCGCTCCAGGATCGTCAGCGAGAGCGTGTTGACGACGCCGAACATCGAGACCAGGACCGAGAGCCCGAGGAGGACGTCGATCAGCGCCACCAGCTGGTTGATCTGGTCGGCCTGGTCCTGCTTGAACTCCTCCTGGGACCTGGCCTCGGCGTTCGGGAACCGCGCGGCGAGCAGGTTGTCGATCTCGGCCCTGGTCGCCCCGGGATCGGCGCCGGACGCGTAGTTGACGAACACGGTCGTGTCGTCGCGCGCGCCGAGCGCGTCGCGCAGGGTCGCACGGGTCAGCGCGACGTTCTCGACGATGAACTTGCTGTCGCGGGTGATGCCCGCGACCGTGACGTCGACCTTGTCGCCGCTCGGGCCCTCCACCTGCAGCGTGTCGCCGACGTCGAACCCCTGCTCGTCGGCCCAGTCCTCGTCGATGATCGCCTGGTCGTCGCGGAGGCCGGTCGAGCGTCGCGTCGGAGCCCTCGGCCCAGTCGAGCGTTGGCGACGTCGCCGATCGTCCTCGGCTCGACCCCGGTGATCAGGGGCTCGTCGCCGCCGGGCTCGATCCGCGCCGGCAGCCAGGTCACGGCCGAGACGACGCCGACGCCCTCGACCTTCGCCATCCTCTGGGCCGATCTTCGACGGGATCGGCGAGAAGCCGTCGGTGTTGACGATCGCCAGGTCGCCGGCGAACTGGCGATCGAGGGTGCCGTTGACCGACGCGCGAATCGAGCTCGCGAAGACGCCGACGAAAACCACCAGGGCCACGCCGATCATCAGCGCGGCCGCGGTGGTCGCCGTACGCCCGGGCTGGCGCTGGGCGTTCTCGCGCGCGAGCCTCCCGGTGACCCCGCGCAGCCGCTCGATGGGCCAGCCGAGGCGCTCGCCAGCGGCGGCGACGAACCGGTCGCCGAGCATCGCCAGACCGATGAACAGCGCGAGCAACGCCGAGCGCCGAGAATCGGCAGGGAGGAGCCGAAGTCTGTGGTCGCGAACAGACCGACGGCAGCAGCCCCACCGCGACGACGATCAACACCGAGGCGATGATTGTCTCGCAGCCGCGAGCGGGCGCTCGCGTCGCCCTCGGTGCCGCCGAGTGTCTCGACCAGCGCCTCCAGCGGGGCGACCCTGGTCGCCCTCAACGCGCGGGACCAGCGCCGCATACGGTGGTCGCGCCCATGCCGACGGCGAGCGCGATCAACACCGTGTTGCGTCGAGCGTCAGGCCGGACGTCGGAAGCGTCGAACCCGATCGCCTCGAACAGCGCTTGATCAGCGCCACGAAGCCGAAGCCGCCGGCGATGCCGAGCACCGAAGCGAGCAGGCCGACCAGCGCCGCCTCGATCGAGCACCGTCGCGAGCACCTGCTTGCCCGAGGCGCCGAGCGTGCGCAGCATCGCGAATTCCCGCGAGCGCTGGGCGACGGTGATCGAGAAGGTGTTGAAGATCAGAAAGGCGCCGACGAACACCGCGACCGCGGCGAACACCAGCAGCGCGGTGGTCAGGAACGAGAACCCTTCCTGGATGTCGCTCGCGTCCTTCTCCGCTGTCTGCTCGCCGGTGCGGACGTCGACGTTGTCAGGCAGCGCAGCCGCGAGCCGGGTCGCGAGCTCTGTGGGGCTGACGCCCGGCGCCGCCTCGACGTCGATCTCGTCGAGCTTGCCCTCCTTGCCCGTCAGCCGCTGGGCCTCCGCGCAGCGTGAACTCGGCCAGGCTGGCGCCCCCGAGCGGCGCGCCGCCGCCGAACTCGGCGATCCCGCTGAGCGTGTAGTCGCGCGCGCCGGCGGCCCCGGCAATCCGAATCGTGCTCGCCGACCTCGTACCCCTCCTGCTCGGCGGTGATGCTGTCGATCGCCACCTGCGTCGGAGCGGGTCGGGGCCGAGCCCTCGATGAACTCGAGCGGGTTGAACGGCTCTCGGGACCACGCTCACCGCGATGTGCGGCGGCCCGCCAGCGGCGGGCCGATGCGGTCGCCGTTCTCGTCGACGATCGTGATCGTCTCGTCGCCGATCACTCCCGCCGCCTTGGCGACCCCGTCGACGCGACGGACCCGGTCGAGCAGGGATTCGTCCATCGGCCGGGCGAAGCTCTCGCCGAACTCGCCCTCGACGGCGACGTGCGGGCGGATGGTCGACGTCGTTGCCGGCGTTCGCCTCCGCGAAGATCGCGTCGAATGAGCTGGTTCACCGAGTCGGTGAGCATCAGCGTGCCGGCGACCATGGCGACGCCGAAGAAGACGGCGAGGGCGGTCGAGAGCGCGCGCAGCTTGCGAGCGCTGAAGTTGCGGAGCGCGAGCGCGGCCATCGGCGCCGCCTAGACGGCCTGCATCAGCCGCTGGACCTGCTCGGCGCCCTCGACGGTGGTGTCGCTGGAGATCCTTGCCGTCGACCAGCAGCACCACGCGGTCTGCGTAGGCGGCGACGCGCGGGTCGTGGGTGACCATGATCACCGTGCCGCCGAGCTCGTCCACCGAGTGCGCAGGACGTCGAGCACCTGGGCGCTGGCAGTGGAGTCGAGGTTGCCCGTGGGCTCGTCGGCGAAGACCACCGCCGGCGCGGATCAGCGCCCTGGCGATCGCCACGCGCTGCTGCTGGCCACCCGAGAGCTCGGCGGGACGATGGCTGCGCCGGTCGGCGATGCCGACCCGCTCGAGGATCGAGTCGACCCACTCCGGGTCGGGCTTGCGCCCGGCGATCCGCAGCGGCAGGGTGACGTTCTCCTCGGCGTCGAGTACCGGGATCAGGTTGAAGAACTGGAAGACGAACCCGAGCTTGTCGCGACGCAGCTGGGTCATATCGTCGTCGTCGAGGCCGGTGATCTCGGTCCCGTCGACCCACACCTGCCCCTCGGTCGGGCGATCGAGCCCGGCGAGCAGGTGCATGAGCGTCGACTTGCCCGAGCCCGACGGCCCGACGATGCTGGTCAGCTGGCCGCGCGGGAACTCGAGGTCGACCCCGCGCAGGGCATCGACGGCGGCCTCACCCTCGCCGAAGCGGCGGGCGAGTCCCTGGCAGCGAACGACCGAGCTCGGCTCATCTGTCATGCGGCCAAGCTAGCCAACCCGGCCGCCCGCAGACGTACGGGTAACCGCACCCGGTCCCTTAGGGGTCGAGCGCTTGCCGTAGGCGGTCGAGGCGGGCGTCCCACTCGGCGCCGACGGCCTCGACCCAGCTCGAAACGCCCGCGAGCGGCACGGCGTCGAGGCTGTAGCGCGTCTCCCGGCCGGCGCGCGCCGCGTGCACCAGGCGCGCTCGCTTCAGCGCCGCCAGGTGCTTGGCCACCGCCTGACGGGTGATCGGCAGCTCGGCGGCAAACCCCGTCGCGGTCTCGGTCGACCGCCCCGCGAGGAGCTCGAGCATCCGCCTGCGCGTCGGATCCGCGAGCGCCGCAAAGACGGCGTCCGTCGCCATCTCAGGCGAGGACGAGCGAACCGAGGCAGAGACTCAGCGCCCGCAGGCGTGGCGCCCACGCCGCCAGCGCGAGCGGCCCGTCGAGCGCCCGCTCGACGACCACCAGCCGAGTCCCGACCTCGACCGGCTCGAGGGTGAAGGTGACCAGCGACTCGCCCTCACCGTCGCGCGACCAGGTGAACGCAAGCTCCTGCTGCTCCTCGACGCGCTGCACGGTCCCGCGCCGCTCGCCGTCGTCGCAGTCGAACTCGACCTCGCCTCCCTCCCGGGGATCGAGTCGCGCCCGTTCGGCGAACCACTCGGAGAGCAGGGCCTCGTCGGTGAGCGCCTCCCAGACTCGCTCGGGGTCGGCCTCGAGGATCGTCTCGCGCTCGACTTCCATGCCCGGGATGATACATACGCAACCTCACGGTTGCGCTTTGGTACCGTTCGCGCATGCCAATGATTCCGATGGTCGTCGAGCAGACCGCCCGGGGCGAGCGGTCCTACGACATCTACTCACGCCTGCTCGGTGAGCGGATCGTCTTCCTCGGTCAGCCGGTCGACGACGAGATCGCCAACCTGATCGTCGCCCAGATCCTGCACCTCGAGGCCGACGACCCCGACAAGGACATCTCGCTCTACATCAACTCGCCCGGCGGCGTGGTCTACGCCGGCCTGGCGATCTACGACGCGATGCAGTACGTGAAGCCCGACGTGCAGACGATCTGCTTCGGGGTCGCGATGTCGATGGGCTCGCTGCTGCTCACCGGCGGCGCACCTGGCAAGCGGATGGCGCTGCCGAACTCGCGCATCCTCATCCACCAGCCGACCGGCGGCTTCCAGGGCCAGGCGACGGACATCGAGATCCACGCGCGCGAGGCGCTCTATCTGCGCGAGCGGCTCGACGAGATCTACGCCCGGCACACCGGCCAGGAGACAGACCGGGTCCACGACGACATGGACCGGGACCGCTTCTTCACCGCGGAGCAGGCGGTCGAGTACGGGCTCGTCGACCGCGTGATCGACCGCCACGAGCTCGAGCGCAGGCCGACCGGCTTCGGCGGCGCTTAGATCCAGGCCGTCGCGAAAGCCGGGCGCAGGAGGAGGTCCGGGCCGGCGAGCCGGAAGACGTCCCGCTTCACGGTCTCGCCCATGCAGCTAGTTTGCCGAGCCGATGGGCGCCGCACTTGGATGGGGATCGCTCGCAGCGTTCTCGCTGGTCCTCGGGGTCCTGCTCGCGCTGGCTCGCACTTGGCCGGAGCGGCTCGTGGGACTGGTGCTCGCGTTCGGCGCCGGAGCGCTGATCAGCGCGGTCAGCTTCGAGCTCGCGGCGGAAGCGATCCGCCTGGGTGACCCCGGATGGCCCGCGTTCGGCCTCGCGGCCGGGGCTCTCACCTATTACCTGCTGGACGGCGTCGTGACCGGCGCCGGCGCGAGCGCGCGGGGCCGCCCGGGACGCGCGTCGGGGTCGGACGCCGGCACCTCGCTCGCGCTGGGCGCGTTCCTCGACGGGATCCCGGAGCAGTTGGTGCTCGGGATCGGCCTCGCTGCCGGCGAGGGTGTGAGCGTCAGCCTCCTGGTCGCCATCTTCGTCTCGAACCTGCCCGAGGCGATCGGCTCCGCGAGCCAGATGCGCGACGCCGGGCGACGCGACCGGCAGATCCTGCGGCTCTGGATCGCCGTTGCCGTGGTCTGCGCGCTCGCGACCGGGATCGGCTACGCGGTCGCCGACGGGGTCTCGGACAACCTCAAGGCCACGATCGACGGCTTCGCCGCCGGCGCCCTGCTGGTGATGCTCGCCGACTCGATGATCCCCGAGGCCCGGAAGTCCGGGCGCGCCGCCGGCCTGGTGACCACGCTCGGATTCGCGGTCGCGGCGGGGCTCTCGCTCAGCGGCTGAGTCTCAGAGGTAGTCGACCCGCCCGAAACCCCACGAGTCGGCCAGCCATCGCGGGATCGCCTCGGCCAGGCAGCGCTCGAGGGGAACACGGACGGCGTCGTCGATCACCCACCACGAGACCAGCGCGTCGGCGCCCTCACCGGTTCGCCCGTCGGGGGGATCGATGTAGACGCAGCCCAGGAGCCTGGTCTCGCCGGCGTCGAGGATCGCGTAGTTGAACGACTGGAGCGCCGCGGCCTCGCGCTCGTGGCGGGCGAGGTCCTGCCAGTCGGCCTCGTAGGTCATCGTCGCCGGCGGCCAGCCCCGGACTTCGCCGTATTTGCCCCAGAGGCGCGATTGCGATCCCATCACCGCCGAATACCGAACTTCAACAGCGCTCGACCTGGCGGGCGATCAGCTGTGCCCGCGCCTGGTAGCCGATGGCGGTCACGTGGACCCCGTCGCCGGCCAGCCAGCCGCGGTTGCGTGCCACCTGGCCGGCCCAGTCGGCGACCCGGAAGTTCTCGTGTCGGCGCGCGGCGGCGGCGATCACGTTGTTGTAGGCCGCGTAGCTGGCGCCGCCGACCGGCGGGCGGACGATGTTGGGCATCACCACGCAGCGCGTCTTGCCGACGAGCTCGAGCACCGCGTCGATCGCGCCGCCGACGCCGCCGACATTGCGCGGGTCGTCGTTGGTGCCGAGCGCGAAGACGATCACGCCCGGAAGCCCGCCGCGGTTTCGCAGGATCGCGACGCCCTCGGGGACGTGGCGCGAGATGTCGACCGACTGCTCGACCTTCCAGCCGGAAAGAGCGCCCGGGAGGTACGGCCTCGTGCCCTCACCGAGCGAGTCGCCGATCGCGAACACGGCCCGTTCGCGGACCACCAGCTTCCCGCGGTCGACCACCCTGCCCTTGGCGAAGAAAGCGAGCTGGTACGCGCCCGAGCCGTCGATGTCGAAGCGGGTCCGCGAGGGCTCCCCGCGGCGATGGGTGCGGCGGTCGCGGCAGCGCTTGCCCTCGCCCCGCTTCCGGAAACAGACGTCGTAGGCGACCCTCGACCCCTTGAAGGCGCGAAAGACCGCCGTCGGGTGATCGCCCTCGAAGCAGAAACGGTCGGAGTGCTTTCCTGCGGCGCCGCAGGAGACGTACGCGCGGAAGCTCTTCGCAGGCGCCGACGCCTGCGCCGCCGGAGCGATCGCGATCCCGAGGGCCACCACGACCAGCCCCGCCGCCAACCTGCGCATGGGCGGCAGCCTAGTGGGCCACTAATCCGTCGGCGCGGACGAACCCGCGGCGGCGGGGGCGGGCTCGATCCGGGCCAGCGCCCTGGCGCCGGAGAGCAGCCCGAGCGTGACCACGAACATCACCGCCACCAGCCCGTACGCGAGCCCGTCGGAGGCCAGGTCGGCGAAGCTCGCGACGGCGGAGCCGCCGAGCACCTGACCGCCGGCCCAGGCGAGGCTGACCAGGGCGGTCGCGAACGCGATGTCGAGCCCGGCGGCCTCGGCGTTGTCGGAGAGCAGCGCCATCGCCGGGGTCCAGATCAGGCTCATCGCCAAAACGACGGCGACCAGCGCGGCGCCGAGGAGGACGACGTTGGCGGGCAGCGCGAGCGCGACCGCGCAGATCGGCGAGGCGATCAGGCCGGCGCGAATCGGGGTCATCCGCCCGCGGCGGTCGGAGAAGCGACCGATCACCGGGGCAGTGCCCGCCTCGATCGCCGCGGCGACGAAGAACGCGAGCCCGACACCGACACCGCTCGCGCCCAATGCGTCGAGGCGCAGCGGCACGAGCACGTCGAAGGTGCCCGAGAGAACGGACGGCAGCACCACGAGCCAGAAGGCCACCATCACGGGCGCGGACCTCATCCGCGCGAAGACCTCACGCGGACGCGGCAGGCGCTGGGTGGCCGGAGCACCCGGCGTGGTCGACACCCAGACCAGTAGCCCCGCGGCGATCGCGGCGACGGCCGAGAACACGACCTCCTGGCCGATCACCGTCGCGACGCTGCCGATCACCGGGCCGAGCAGGATGCCGAAGATGGCGGCGGCGAGCGCCGAGCCGATGACCTCGCCGCGTCGCTCGACCGGCGCGGCGGCGATCAGCCACGCGAGCCCGCCGGTCCACGCGCACGCGCCTCCCACGCCCTCGGCGAACCTGGCCAGGTCGAGGAGGATGGCCGAGTTCGCGAACGCGAACACGACGCTCGAGCAGGCGATCAGGCCGAGGCCGACCAGCATCGCCGAGCGAAAACCGATCCTGGCCGCAAGCCAGCCGGACGGCAGAGCCGCGAGCAGCGTCCCGGCGGCGTAGGCGGCGCTCAGGATGCCCGCCGAGGTCTTCGACAAGCCGAGGTCGTCGGCGTAGCCCGGCAGCAGCGGCGTGATCGCCGCGTAGAACATGGTGTCGAGCAGAATCACCGCCGCGACGAGGACGAACAGCCGACGGCTCATCCACTGACCGTAGCGAGGGGGCCGGGGGCCGCCCCTTCGCATCCAGCTTCCGAGCCGCGACCGGAGCCTTGCATGACCTGTACGTCAGGCAGAGCTACAGCGCCGCCAACGCCCCGGCAGTTCGAGCCGGCCAGAGGAGCGATCCCCTCGGTGAACAGCGGAATCGAGATTTGCTTCACCAGGTCGTGAGTCCACGGCGCCCCGCGCGACACCCGCGCGAGCGGCAACCTTACCCAGGCACGGGGGTGCGGCTCGCCGGCTGGCCGAGGGCCTGCATCGCGGCTATCCGCCCGTTGAGCCCGATCACCGAGCCGCCGGGGTGCGTAGCGGCGCCGCAGAGGTAGAGCCCGTCGATCGGCGTCCGCGCCTGCAGCCGCCGGTCCCACATCTGGTCCGGCAGCGCCTCGCCCTGGAAGATGTGTCCGCCCGAGAGCCCGATCCGGGCCTCGATGTCGGGCGGCCCCAGAACCTGCATCTCCTCGATGCAATCCTCGACATCGGGGGCAAAGGCGGCGATCTCGGCCAGCGCCATGGCGGCGATCTCGTCACGGCGCGCGTCCCAGTCCCCCTCGGCCAGCTCGTACGGCGCGTACTGGCAGAAGACGCTCATCACCTCGCGCCCGGGCGGGGCGACGCTCGAGTCGTACGCGCTCTGGAAATAGAGCTCGGCGAAGCCGATTGCCGGCTCGCCGCGGCGGGCACGGTCGACCGCCTCCTGGGCGGCGTCGACGCCGCGGGTCACGGTCACCATTGCCCGCTCGGGCGTGACCTCACCGGCGGCGGCGAAGGTCGGGAACCGCTTCAGGGCGAGGTTCAGCTTCAGCACCGGGGAGCGAACCTCCCAGGCCTCGAGCCGCGAGCGGTAGTCATCGGGCAGCGCCGACGGGTCGAGCAGATCCAGCAGCCGCTTCGGGTCCGCGTTGCAGACGATCGTCCGCGCGCGGATCCGATCTCCGGACTCCAGCTCGACGCCCTCGCCCGGGATGATCCGAGCCACGGGGACGCCGGCGGCCAGCTCGGCGCCGGCATCGATCGCCGCCTCGGCGATCGCGAACGAGACCCGGCCGATACCGCCGTGGACGTACCCCCAGACCGAGCCGAGGCCGAGAAGGTTGCCCTGGTGGTGCATGAGCCGAATCGAGGCCGTGCCGGGGTCGCGCGGGCCGGCGAAGGTGCCGATCGTGCCCTGCGGCGCGATGGCGTCGATCAGCCGCCGATCGTCGACGTGGCGCTCGAGCAGATCGGCGATCGAGTCCTCGAACACGAGGCCCACGAGCTCGTCGTCGTCGAGCCGCGACTCGATCTCGGCCCGGCTCGGCGACGGCTCGAGCCACGCGTCGCCCTCGGGGCCGCCTCGCAGCCGATCGCGGGCGCGGTCGAACAGCCCCCGAATCGGGCGAGCCCCTCGATGTCGCGGTCGGCGAAGCCCTGGGCGCGCAGGTACTCGGCGGTCCGCGCCGAGTCGACGAAGGCCGCGTAGGAGCTGCCGTCGCCGAACGGGCACCACAGGTTCGGGTCCGCCGGCGTGACCCGATAGCCGCGGCGCTCGAGCTCGAGCTCGGAGACCACGATCGGGTCGAGCAGTCCGACGACGTAGGCACAGGGGCTGATCACGTAGCGGTCGTCGGCGAACGGGCGCTCGAGCGTGCAGGCGCCGCCGAGCTGGTCGCGACGCTCGAGCACCAGCACCGAGCGGCCCTCCCGCGCGAGGTACGCCGCCGCCGCGAGCCCGTTGTGCCCGCCGCCGACGACGACCGCGTCCCAGTCGCGGGACGCGAGCTCCGCTACCGGTGCCGGCAGCCCCACCCGGCCCATCACGGCGGCGACCTCGCTACTCATGCTGCTGGGAGATATTTCACGGCTGTGAGCTCCTCCGAGACCTCCCAGAGCCTGCGCCCCGCCTCGGGGTCCCGGGCTCGCCCCACCGGCTGGACCACGGTCGGATGCCCGCGCGCCTCCCGGAACCCGTCGGGGCCGATGAACGAGCCGCCCTCGACTCCGTCGGCGGTGGCCGCGTAAAGCTGTGGCAGCGCGCCCTGTTCGGCGCTCTGTGCGATCAGCTGATTGCTCACGCGGAGCAAGGTCCTCATGGGCCCGGTCGGGCCGGTGAGCTGGAGGTTGGTCGCCGAGTAGCCTGGGTGGGCGAGCACGCTGATCACCGGCAGGCCGGCCGCGCGGAGGCGCCGGTCGAGCTCCAGGCCGAAGACCGCGTTCGCGAGCTTCGATTGCTGGTATGCGCCGCGCGGCGAGTACGAGCGCTCGCACTGCAGATCGTCGAAGTTCAGGCGCCCGGGCTTGTGCTCGATGCTCGAGAGAGTGACCACCCGCGGGGCGTCGGCGGCCTCGAGGCGGTCGAGCAGCAGCCCGGTCAGCGCGAAGTGGCCGAGGTGGTTGGTCCCGAACTGGAGCTCGAACCCGTCGGCGGTCTCCGAGCGCGGCGGCATCATCACCCCGGCGTTGTTCATGAGCAGGTCGATCTTCGGATGGTCCGCGCCGACCGCTTCGGCGAATGCGCGAACCGAGCCGAGATCTGCGAGGTCGAGCTCGCGCGGCTCGAGCTTCGCCTTCGGGACGGATCCCGCGATCTCGCCGAGCGCCGCGTTCGCCTTGCCCTCCCGCGCGGCGACGATCACCGTGGCGCCCGCCCGGGCGAGCTCGCGCGCACTGATCAGGCCGAGGCCGCTGTTGGCGCCCGTGACCACCGCAACGCGGCCGGTCTGGTCCGGGATCTGATCGGCGGTCCACTTGGAAGCCATTGCGTGGATGATCCCGCACCGCGTAGGATCACGGCTTCCGCTGCCGCCGACCCAGAGGTCTACCCGTGTCCAGATTTCGCTTGCCCTCGCTGCTGCTCGCGCTGGCCGCGCTCACCGTGCCGATCGCCGGCTGCGGCGGCGACGATGACGACACCACCGGCGCCACCTCGGCGTCGGCCGGCGACTGCACCGCCGACCAGCTCTCCACCAAGCAGCAGGGAACTCTCACGGTGGCCACCGACAAGCCGGCCTACCCCCCGTATTTCGAGGACGACGACCCGACCAACGGCAAAGGGTTCGAGAGCGCTGTCGCCTACGCGATCGCAGGGCAGCTCGGCTTCGACGCCTCGCAGGTCGACTGGACGGTGGTCCCGTTCAACGCCTCCTACGCACCCGGCCCGAAGGACTTCGACTTCGACGTCAACCAGATCTCGATCACGCCCAAGCGCGCCGAGCAGGTCGACTTCTCGAGCCCGTACTACGAGGCCGACCAGGCGGTCGTCGCGCTCAAGGACTCGGACGCCGCGAGCGCGTCCTCGCTCGCCGACCTCGCCGACACCTCGATCGGCGTCCAGATCGGAACCACCAGCCTCGAGGCGGTCGAGCAGCAGATCCAGCCGAGCGAGGACCCAGAGGTGTTCCAGACCTCCAACGACGTCGTGTCGGCTCTGAAGAACCGGCAGGTCGACGCGGTCGTCGTCGACGTCCCGACGGCGTTCTACCTCACCGCCGCCCAGGTCCCGGAGGCAACCGTGGTGGGCCAGTTCCCCGCGCCTGGCGGCGACGAGTGGGGTGCCCTGCTCGAGAAGGACTCGCCGCTGACCGCGTGCGTCTCGCAGGCGATCGATGAGCTGAAGGCGTCCGGCGACCTGCCGAAGATCGAGCAGCAGTGGATGAGCCAGGCGACCAAGGCGCCGCTTCTGGACTAGATCGGCGGGCCGAGCGCGAGGCCGCGCGGCGCCGGCATGACCGCCGCGGCCAAACGATCGCCGCCGCGTCGACGATCGTCATCCTCGGGGGCCTCACCGCCCTCATCCTGACCAGTCCGGGGTGGCCGAGCGTCCGTGAGACGTTCTTCAACGTCGATGAGTTCCGCAGCACGTTCCCGGACGTGCTCGAGGCATTCTGGCTCGACATCCGCGTCTTCGTCGCCGTCGAAGCGGGAGTGCTCGTGCTCGGGCTGGTGGTCGCACTCCTGCGCACCGTCACGGCACCGGCGCTGTTTCCGCTGCGACTGCTCGCGGTCGTCTACACCGACGTCTTTCGCGGGATACCCACGATCCTGATCATCTACCTGATCGGATTCGGAACTCCCGCATTGGCGAACGCCGATGAGTCGAACCTCTCTTGGCTGCCCACCGAGCCCGTGGTGCTCGGCGGGATCGGCCTCGGCCTGTCCTACGCCGCCTACGTGGCCGAGGTCTACCGCGCCGGGCTCAAGTCGGTGCATCCGGGCCAGCGCCAGGCCGCGCTTGCGGTCGGGCTCAGCGAGACCCAGGCCATGCGCTACGTCGTGCTGCCGCAGGCCATCCGCAACGTCGGCCCGCCGCTGCTCAACGACTTCATCGCGCTGCTCAAGGACGTGGCCCTGATCTCGATCCTCGGCGTCGCGGGCGAGGCGTTCTATACCGCGCAGATCCAGGCCTCCACCGACTTCAACTACACGCCGTTGATCGCCGCCGCGCTGATCTACCTCGTGCTCACGATCCCGCTGGCGCGGCTGCTCGACCGCTGGGACGAGACCCAGGCCGGGAGGCCACGCTGATGGCGGCCGGCACGTCCGTGCTCGAGCTGCGGGAGGTGACGAAGTCGTTCGGCGACCGCGAGGTGTTGCGCGGGATCGACCTCGAGATCGCCGAGCACGAGGCGGTGGCGATCATCGGCGCCTCCGGCTCGGGGAAGTCGACGCTCCTGCGCTGCATCGACCTGCTCGAGGAGATCGACGACGGCGACGTCTTCCTCGACGGCGAGGTGATCACCGACCCGTCCGTCGACGCGGTCGCCGTGCGCCGGCGCCTCGGGCTGGTGTTCCAGGCTTACAACCTGTTCCCGCACCTGGACGTGCTCGACAACGTCGTCCTCGGCTCGGTCAGGGCGCGCGGCGTGCCGCGCGGCGAGGCGGAGGGGCAGGCGCGGGAACTGCTCGAGCGGTTCGGGCTCGGCGGCCGCGAGCGCGACCGCCCGGACGAGCTCTCGGGCGGCCAGCAGCAGCGGGTGGCGCTGGCTCGCGCTTTCTCGGCCCGGCCGCGCGCCATGCTGCTCGACGAGGTCACGAGCGCCCTCGACCCCGAGCTGGTCGGGGAGGTGCTGGCGGCCGTCCGCGACCTCAAGGCCGAGGGGGTGACGATGCTGATCGCCACGCACGAGATGAGCTTCGCCCGCGAGGTCGCCGACCGGGTCGGCTACCTGCACGAGGGGCGGCTGCTCGAGCTCGGACCGCCCGCGCAGGTTCTCTCGGCGCCGCGCGAGCCCGAGACCCAGCGGTTCCTGCGGCGACTGCTGGAGGCCGGGCGCGCGTAGGTGGGAAAATCCGCGGCGTGCTTCGCAGCGGTCCGAGGGCTCATCACGGGCGCGAGATCAACACGCTCGGCGAGGCGGGGCGGCAGTTCGCCCGCCGCCACTCGCCATGGATGATCCTCGGCGCGATCTCGGTGCTGGTCGTCGTCCGGGCGCTGATCGGGGACCTCACCTGGCGGGACGCGGTCGCGGTGGCGGCGATGCTGGTCGTCTACCCCTTCGGCGAGTGGGCGATCCACGTCTATCTCCTGCACGCGAAGCCGATCCGGCTCCGCGGGCGCACGGTCGAGCTCCCGACCACGCGCGACCACCGCTACCACCACCGCCACCCCAACAACCTGATGACCCTGCTGCTCGACGCCAAGGAGCTCGCGCAGCTGCTGCTGCTCGCGGTCCCGGCGGTCGTCCTCGTCGGCGGGCTGTTGGTCGGGCTCGTCGCCGGCCCGGTGCCGATCGGCGCCCTCTTAAGCGCAGTGCTCGCCGGCTACGTGCTCGTCGGCGTCTACGAGTGGACCCACTATCTGATCCACACCGCCTATGTACCCCGTAACGCCGCCTACCGCCGCGTGTGGCGCAACCACCGCCTGCACCACTTCAAGAACGAGCGCTACTGGCACGGGATCACCAACACGGTCGCGGACCGGGTCCTCGGCACGATGCCGGATCAGGCCGAGATCCCGCGCTCGAAGACCGCGCGGACCCTCGAGACGTAGCGGCTACTCGGTCCGCGGCTCGATCAAGAGAGCTCGCGCAGCCGCGAGCACCTCGCCGTCGGCGGACAGCAACGCCGATCCGGCGTGGCGCTTGCGGCCGTCGGCCTCGATCGGCCACGCGATCACGACGTGCTCCTCGCCGGCGGCGACCTGCCCGTCGACGCGGCCGGCAAGCCCCGCGAGCACGCTCACGGGCAGCGCGCCGCTCGCGTAGGTCGCGAAGTACGTCGGGCAATCGAGCGCGGCCCAGACGAATTCGGGAGGCACAAGCCCTTCCGCGTCGCCGGTCCAGGAGGGCGGCGTCCACGGCGAGGCGACGAGCGGCCTGTCGTCGACCGCACCCGCGAAGACCCCGAACGAGTCCTCGCGAGCCCGCCCGCAGACGAAACAACGACTGAAGAGGCCGTCGGAGAGCCCCCGGTAGCGCGTCGCCGCCTCCCGCGCCTCCTGCGGACTCACCGGCGCCGGGACCTCGACCTCGACCCCGGGCACCGGACGCGCCTCGGCGATCAGCGCGCCTTCGTGGAGCAGATCGATCGAGCCGTCGCCGTCGAGCACCAGGTCGAGCGGTGCGTCGAGCGGCACGGGGCGCCTCAGGCTTACCTCCGCCGCTCCCCCGACATAGCCCGCGACGACACCGCAGCTGTAGCCGCCCTGCCCGCTCTCGAGGGGTCCGTTGCACCGCGCGGGGATGACGATGGACTCCGCCACGCGCTCACTATAGGTGCGGCTCGGCAAGCTCCGGGATGTGGCGCTCGAGGTGCTCGGCGATCGTGCGCCGGACCCAGCGCTGCGTGTCCGAGTCGGCCATCCGGTAGCGGCCGAGGAGCAGCTTCTGGTCGTCGAGCGGCAGGCCGGAGATCTCCCAGCCCACGGCGAGGTACTCGAACAGCATCTCGTTCCGGCGGTGCCAGGCGTCCTCGACCGCGTCGCCCGAGCCGGTCGGCGGGCGGCCGATCTTGCGGATCGTCCGCGGGCTCAGCTCCTGGCGCAAGGTGAGGACGTTGCCCTCGGGATCGGTGTAGTCGACCGTCGCCGCCGGCTCGTTGCGTCTCGTGCGTCGCTTGGCCACGGCGGCAGTCTGCCAGGGCGGCCCTAAGCGCCGTTAAGCGAGCGCGGCTGCGACCAGCGCGAGGGCGACCTCGGCCCGCGAGTGAAGCGAGTCGGCGAGCACGTACTCGTCGGGGTTGTGCGCGGCGCCTCCGAGCGGGCCGAGCCCGTCGATGGTGAGCGGGATGTCGGCGGCGACGTGGCTCGCGTCGCTGGCACCGCCCCGCTCGGCGGCGCGGATCGGCCGGCCGAGGAGGTCTGAGGCCGCTGAAAGCAGCGGCCGGGCGGCGGACCGAGTGTCCATACCCGGCCAGCGGCGGACCAGCGCCGCCTCGAGCTCGACCCCGTCGCGCTCGGAGCGGACCGAGGCCAGCACCGGGTTGAACGCCTCGAGCGAATCGGCGCGCAGGTCGCAGATCAACTCCCCGGCCGCGGGGACGACGTTGAACGCCTCGCCACTGCGGATCACGGTCGGCACCGCGGTGAGGCGATCGGGGCCGTCGGGATCGCTCTGCGCCGCGACTTCCCGCGCGGCCTGGCCGAGGGCGAGCAGCGCGTTGCGGCCCCGCTCGGGCGCGGCACCCGAGTGGGCGGCGACCCCGCGCGCTCGGATCTGCAGCGTCCCGGCCGCCTTGCGCTTCGCGACCACCGCGTCTTCGCCGTCAGCCGTCCGCTCGCCGCCCTCGAAGCACAGGCAGCAGTCGAAGCCCGCGAACAAGGACCGGTGGGCCAACGGGGTCGGTCGCCATTCCTCGTCGGTGACCGCGAGCAGGGCGGCCTCGGCGAAGGCCTCCGGGACCGCGGCCAGGGAACGCATGACGCCGAGCGCCAGCACGATCCCGCCCTTCATGTCGACCGTCCCGGACCCGACGAGGCGCTCGCCCGCGCGCTCGAGCGGCCGGTGCTGGCCGTGCTCGATCACCGTGTCGAGGTGGCCGAGGAGCAGCAGCCGTCGCCGGCCGCCGCCGCGCAGGCGAGCGAGGAGGTCGTCCGCGTAGCCCTCCGTCGAGCAGGCGAGCCGCTCGACCTCGGCCCCCGCGGGCAGCAGCGCGACGCCGACCGCGATCGCCTCCTCGGCCCCGGCGACATCGCCCGACGGCGACGAGACCCCTACCAGGGCGTCGAGCTCGCGCTCGGCGCGGGCGCCGATCTCGTCGGCCGAGGCGACGATCCAGTCGTGCTCAAGGAGCGAAATCGCGGCTATCCTTAGGGCACCGGGGGCGAATTGGATTCGACGTGGAGTCTTTCGTTCCGGTGTTGCGAGTCGAGGATTCCGGGTTGGCCTCGTTAAATAACCCCGGAAAACCATAATTGCGGACTCTGATCATGAGTTCGCCCTCGCTGCTTAAAAACCAGTAGAGGGAGTCGCGCCGGATGCGCCCGCGGTCCGGGTCGCGGCTTCAGAAAGCGGGCTCACCCCGAGGGTAGGACCCTCGACCCGAGGGGGACATCCATAGGAGGGTTTGGCGCCGGGGACGTGCCCCGCGGATCGACCGAACCGGTCGCCGAGATCAGACTCCGACGGGAACACTCGTAGATTGCATCGGATCATCTCCGCGGACGCGGCTTCGAAGCCGCCGCCTCCATCCAACTCCCTCTCCGAGGGGCCGCTCAGCGGCGCCCGTATCCTGATCTTCAGATGACCGATCGCACGAACCCATGGCCAGAGCCGGCCTCGCTGCCGGCGCCGGCCGAGCGCGACTACGAGCCGATCCACCCCGGATCGGGTCGCGAGAGCCTGTGGTCCAGGCTCAAGCGCTGGCTCGGCCCGATCGCCGCCGGGGCGCTGCTGCTGGCGACGAAGCTAAAGGCGGTCCTGTTGGTGCTTCCGAAGCTGAAGCTCTTCACGACCTCGTGGACGATGCTCGTCTCGATCGCCGCCTACACGCTGCTCTGGGGGGTCCCATTCGCCGTCGGCCTCGTGCTGCTGCTGTTGATTCACGAAATGGGACACGTGATCCAGCTCCGGCGCGAGGGCGTCGAGGCTTCGGCGCCGATGTTCATCCCGTTCCTCGGCGCGGTCATCGCCGCCAAGTCGATGGGCAAGGACGCTGCGGCGGAGGCGCGCGTCGGACTCGCCGGCCCGATCCTCGGCAGCATCGCGACGCTGATCCCGCTGGGGATCTGGCTTGCGACCGGCGATGAGTTCTGGCGCGCGCTGGCATTCATCGGCTTCTTCCTCAACCTCTTCAACCTGCTGCCAGTGGTCCCGCTCGACGGCGGCCGGGCGATGGCCGCACTCTCGCCGTGGGCTTGGTGGGTTGGCTACGCGGGTCTGATCGGGCTCACGTTCGTGTTCCCAAGCCCGATCATGCTCCTGATCCTGCTCTTCGGCGGCATCGAGAGCTGGCGACGCTTCAAGGCCCGCAACACCCCCGAATCCAAGGCCTACCACGCGATCCCCGCCCGCACTCGGGCGCTGGTCGCCGCCACCTACCTCGGCTTGGCGGCGCTGCTCGCGCTCGGGGTCGCGGAGACCTTCTTCGAGAAGAGCCTCTAGGTGGCGGCTGCGATGGCGGCGGCGCGGTCGCTGAACCACTCGTCGCGCACGATCTTCCCCTCGCGGAAGGTGATCACGACCCAGTAGTCGAGGTCGACGTCTGCGCCGCTCGCAATGCCGCGGACCCGGCTGTGCTGGTGGATCAGGATCTTGTCGGGGGCGATATCGGTCGCTTCGACCTCCTCGGCGTAGGCGCGCGACTCGAACTGCTCCGTGACGCCGAGGTAGAACTCCCACCCGGCCTCCGCGCCGATGACGGGGTCGGCCTCGGGCCAGGTGGCCGACGGGATCAGCTCGTAATCCTCGTGGTAGCTCGCCAGCCAGGTATCGCGGTCGCGGCGGTCGAAGGCCGCCAACGTGCGGCGGAAGATCTCGATCTTCTCGGACATTCGTCCCGGCGCTAGCTCGGCTCCTCGCGGACCACGTCGCGCGCCGGCTTGTCGGTGCGGAGGCCCTTGTACGAGGGGTGTCGCAGGGTGCCGGCCTGCGTCCATTCGGAGAACTCGAGCTCGGCGACCAGCTCGGGCTTGACGAACCGCGCACCCTTCTCCGGCTGTCGGCCGTCGAACGGGCTTCCGTCGATCGCGAGCGGCTCCAGCCGCTCGCGCAGCAGCGCGAGGTCCGAGGCGTCGAACCCGGTGCCGACCTTGCCCGCGTACTTGAGCTCGCCGTCGGCGTAGTGGCCGACAAGCAGGGCTCCGAGCTCGCCCTCGCGCCGACCCTTCCCAGGAACCCAGCCGCCGACCACCATCTCCTGGCTGCGGACGTTCTTGACCTTGAGCCACTCCTTGGTGCGCTTTCCCGGCCGGTACGGGCTCTCGAGGCGCTTGGCGACGATCCCCTCGAGGCCCTGCTGGCGGCTCGCCTTCTGCAGCGCCGTGCCGTCGCCCCGGTGATAGGCCGGCGTCTGCCACGCCTCGCCCTCCAGCCCGCGGGCCTCGAGGCGACGGCGCCGTTCTTCGTACGGAACGTCGAAGAGGACCTTGCCGTCGGCGTAGAGCAGGTCGAAGATGACGTAGGTCACCGGCGTCTCCTTCATGCGGCGCCGGACCTCCGATTCGGAGGCGACGTGCATCCGCCGCTGCAGGTGCTGGAAGCTCGGCCGGCCGTCGTCGTCGAAGGCCACCAGCTCCCCGTCGAGAATCACGCTGTCACCGCCGATCGCTTCGCGGATCCTGCCCACCTCGGGGTACTGCCTGGTGATCTCGAGGAGGTTCCGGCTCTCCAACCGCACGTGGCCGGGCTCGCAGTAGGCGATCGCCCGCACGCCGTCCCACTTGATCTCATACCCCCAGCCCTCGTCGTCTGAGGGCAGCTTGGCGAGCGTCGCCTTCATCGGCTCGATGACCTCGGGCAACGGCTCGCGGCCGGCGTCCGGCGGATCCATGCGGTGGATCATCCAGTCGTCGCCGCGGGTCTGAAACAGGGCGTAGCGGCCCTTCACCCGCTCGCCGTCGAAGACCGCAACGATCTTGTTGTCCTCGATCTTCTCCGGCTCGTACGTGCCCCTGTCCCAGATCGTCATCTCCCCCGCCCCGTACTCGCCCTTCGGGATCGTGCCGTGGAAGTCCAGGTACTCGATCGGGTGGTCCTCGGTGTGGACGGCGAGCCGGTTCTCCTCCGGGTCCTGGGGGACGCCGCGCGGCAGCGCGAACGACAGCAGGACGCCGTTGTGCTCGAGGCGGAGGTCCCAATGCAACCGGCGGGCGTGATGCTCGTGGACGACGAAGCGGTTGCCGTCGCCGCCGTCGGTCGGCGGCTTGCCGGGCGGCTCCGGAGTCTTCGACGGGTCGCGCTTCGACCGGTACTCGTCGAGCTGCTCCGGGGTCTTCGTCTTCGCGCGCTTGGCCACCTCCGGTAATTGTTGCGGGGTCAGCGAGATTGGATGGGAGCTTTATGGCGGAGCGCGAATTCGACGCGATCGTGATCGGGGCGGGCCCGGCCGGCGAGGTCTGCGCAGGGCGGATGGCCGAGGGCGGCCTCGAGGTGGCACTGGTCGAGCGGCACCTGGTCGGCGGCGACTGCGCGTACTACGCCTGCATGCCCTCGAAGGCACTGCTCCGCCCCGGCGAGCTGCGCGCCGAGATCGAGCGCGTCCCCGGGGTTCGGGAGATGGTCTCGGGGGAGCTCGACGTCGAGTCCGCGTTGCGCCGGCGCGACGAAGTGATCCACGACCTCGACGACTCGTCACAGCTCCCCTGGCTCGAGCAGCGCGGGGTCGAGCTGATCCGCGGGCCGGGCGAGTTCGCGGCCGAGCGCCGGGTGGCGGTTGGGGAGGACCTCCTGCTCGCTCGTCGTGCCGTCGTCGTCGCCACCGGGTCGGCGGCGGCGATGCCGCCGATCGACGGGCTGGCGGAGGCGCGCCCGTGGGGAAATCGCGAGGCGACCACCGCCAAGTCGGTCCCCGATCGGCTGCTGGTCCTCGGCGGCGGCTTCGTCGGGGTCGAGATGGCCCAGGCGTGGAGCAGCCTCGGCTCGAGCGTCGCCCTGGTCGAGGCGGCGGAGCGGATCCTGGCTGCCGAAGAGCCGTTCGTCAGCGAGCAGATCTCCGACGAGCTCGCCCGGGCCGGAGTCGAGCTGCACGTGGGTGTCAAGGCAGTCGGTGCGTCGCGCGGCGACGGCGGGCAGGTGTCCCTACGGCTGGAGGACGGTGACGAGCTGCACGGCGACGAGCTCCTGGTCGCGGTCGGGCGTCGGCCGCGGACCGACGACATCGCACTGGAGACGGCCGGCGTCGAGCCCGGCGGCTTCCTCGAGGTCGACGACCAGCTGCGAGTCGGCGGCTCGGGCTGGCTGTACGCGATCGGCGACGTCAACGGGCGCGCGCTGCTCACCCACATGGGCAAGTACCAGGCGCGGATCTGCGCCGACCACGTGCTCGGCAAGGACGTCGCCGCCACGTGCGACAAGGTTGGCCCGCCCCGGGTGGTGTTCAGCGACCCGGAGGTCGCCGCAGTCGGAAAGACACTCGCCGCCGCGCAGGAGGACGGCATCGAGGCCCGCGCAGTCGATGTCAAGACCTCGGGCACGGCTGGGGCGAGCTTCCGCGGCCGCAACACGCCGGGCACTTCTCGGCTCGTGATCGACGAGGGCGCCGGCGTGATCGTCGGCGCGACCTTCGTGGGCACCGAGATCGCCGAGTCCCTGCACGCCGCGACGATCGCCGTCAACGCAGCCGTCCCGCTGGACCGCCTCTGGCACGCCGTGCCGACGTTCCCGACCCGATCCGAGATCTGGCTGAAGCTGCTCGAGGAGTACGGCCTGTGAGGCGGAGCGAAGCGAAGCCGAAACCGGCCGCCGTTGAGGCCGCTGACTGTGAGGCGCCGTGTCCGGCTAGAGGCGGAGGTGGGCCCTGAACTCGTTGAGGAAGGAGCGCGGGAAGCCGGGAATCGCCTCGAGGTCGTCGAGGGAGGAAAAGCCGCCGACTCGCTCGCGGTAGGCCAGCACCCGCCCTGTCTGCGTGACCGAGAGTCCGAGCGAGCGCAGGTCCTCGTAGCTGGCCTCGTTCAGTGACAGGGTCCCGCCGCCCTGCATCGGCCGGGGAGCGCCGGACTCGGGCTCCGGCGCGGATGGCGGCGGCGTGATCACCGTCGGCTCGTCGCGCTGAGCGGTCTGATCCGGCGGCAGGAAGGCCTCCGGTTCGACGGCCGCGGCTGAAGCGCCGGTCTCGCCGGGCTCCCAGCGTTCTGCCGTGCCGGGGGTCTCAGCCTCGGGCGTCGCCGGCGGCGACTCCGTCTCAGGCGTCGGCTCGGACACCTTGGCGACCGCGTGTCGGGCGCGTTCCTCGGCCTCGTTGGCCCGGCGCTCCGCCTCGGTGATCCGGCCGAGCATCGTCTGGAGTCGCTCGGCACGCTGCTTCTCCTCTGCCTTGGCGGCGGCGAGCTGCTCTGCGCGCTTGGCTCGCTCCTCGGCCGCCATCGCCCGGGCCTCGATCTCCTGCAGCTTGCTGGCGGCGCGCTCCAGCGCATCGACCGTCCGGTCGCGGTTCTCGGCCAGGCGCGCCTCGGTCTCCTCGAGCTCCCGAGCCAGCTCCTCCTCCTCGGCGCGATGGTCCGCGAGCTCCCGCTCGGCCTCCTCGAGGCCGACAATCAGCGCTTCCGGACCCGGGGCGGCGACGGGCGAAGGTGCGCCCTCCGGCGCGAAGAGCGGTTCCTCGGTGGGGGCGATTGGGGGAGCCTCGGCCTCCGGCTCGCCGGGCGTCGGCGCGGTGGCCGGGGCCGGGGGGTACCCGGCGCTCTCGGCCGGTGGCTCGGCCACTGGGGCCTCGGTCTCCGCCGGCTTGGCGGCTCGCTGTTCGGCGCGCTCGAGCCGGGCGAGCGCCTCCCGCTCGGCGGCCTCGCGGATCGCTCGATCGCCGCCCGGGGGCGTCGGCGGGGATGCCAGCGCGCGGGTGAGCCCGGCGGCCGGCTGGGCGGCGGCGACCTCCGGCTCGGGCGGCACCGCCTTGGGCACGGGCGCCGAGTCGGGCTCGGGCGCGGGGACAGCGTCGAATGGCTGGGTCGGCTGGCGGGAGCGGGCCTCCGCCGTCTCGGGCTCGGGCGGGGGCGTCGGGGCGGGCTGTGGTGGCGTAACGACGCCCGCCTTCTTCGCCCGCTTGCTGGCTTGCTTTGCCGCCCGTTCGTCCGCCTTGGCTTGCTTTTGCGCGTCACGACGTTGCCGGCGCTCGGCAACCGCCCGCTGGCGCTCCTGCTTGGCGCGTGCCTTCTCCTGATCGCGGAGGCGGCGCTTCTCCTCGCGTTGGCGCCGGCGGCGCGCCCAGAACGACTCCTTCTGCGGCGGCTGGGGCGCGACCTGGGCCGGAGCGCCGGTCTGCGCGGGAGCCGGAGCGGCACCCTGGACCCCGGTCGACTCGGCGGTCGCAGCCGTGGGCTGTGCGGTTGGCCCCCCCGCGCCGCCGCGCTTGGCCGCGCGGCGCGCCTGCTTGGCCTGCTTTTCGGCGGCACGCTGCGCGGCGCGTTGCTGGCGCTCAGCCTCCTTCCCCGCCCGAGCCTCGGCGCGCTTTCGCTGCGCCTCGGCTCGCTTGGCCTGGCGCTGCTGCGCCTTGGTTGCCGGCGCGGGCTGCGCCACCGGAGCCGCCGCCACCGGCGGCGCTCCGGGGGGCGGGACCGAGGTCGGCAGGGGTGGCTCGAATCCCGGCTGCGGCGGCTGCGCTTGCGGCGCCGACGGCGGTGGCGGCGGCGCAGCCGCGGGAGGCTGAGGCGCCTGATTGGCGCCCGCCTCCGGCTGCGGCTGCGGCTGCGTAGCCGGCGGTGCCGCCGGCTGGCTCTCCTCTCCCGAAGCTTTGTTCTTGCGCTGCAACTTGAAGGAGCGCATCCGCTCGTATGGTTTCACGGCGCGCGCTCGCCCGTCACGTCCCGCCGGGCGCCGCAGGATCGCCTGCGCGATCAGCTCCCGCGCATCCGGTGGCGCATCTCGCGCTCAACCTCGCGTCGCACGTCGCGATCGCGGATCTCGCGCCGCCGGTCGCGCTGTTCCTTGCCCCGAGCGAGCGCCAGCTCGACCTTGGCGCGTGGGCCCTTGAAATAGATCCGCGTCGGGATCAGCGTCAGCCCCTTCCGGTTCAGCCGCCCGATCAGCCGCTCGATCTCGTAGCGATGAAGGAGCAGCTTGCGCGGGCGCTCGGGGTCGTGGTTGTCGCCGCTCGCGGGCGCGTAGGGAGGGATGTGCGCATTGCGGAGCCAGACCTCGCCGTCCGCGATCACCGCATAGGCGTCCCCGATCTGCGTCTTGCCGTCGCGAAGCGACTTGACCTCGCTGCCGGTGAGCTCGATCCCGGCCTCCAGCCGCTCGACCAGCTCGTACTTGTGCGAGGCGCGCCGGTTGGTGGCCACGTCTCCGGACGCCGGCTTGCGCTTTCCCCTCTTGCTCATCGAGGACCCCTGCGGGGTCGCCCGTCGTCCGGCGGGCTCGACGGCAGCAGGTCCATCCTCCCGCGCGCCGTCTCGACCCCGTCGACGCGGACCTCGAGCGGGTCGCCCAGCTTGATCGTGCGACCGGTCCGCCTCCCGACGATCGCGGTCTCGGTCTCGTTGAGGTCGAAGCGGTCGTCGCGCAGTCGTCTGACCGGGAGAAAACCCTCGTACACGCTCGCGAGCTCGCCGGCGAAGCGCACGAACGCCCCCGCCCTGATCACCCCGGAGACCTCGCCCTCGAACGTGCACTTCCAACCTGAGTCGAAGAGCTCCCGCTCGAGCAGGAAAGCGGCGCAGATCCGATCCGCGTCGCGTTCGATCACCATCGACTCGCGCTCGCGCTCGGAACACCACGGCCCGGCCTCGCGGGCCTCCGACCGCTCCGGAGCGACCTCGCTGCCATCGACGATCGACAGCAACGCCCTGTGCGCGATCAAGTCCGGGTAGCGCCTGATCGGCGAGGTGAAATGGGCGTATGCCGGGCTGCCCAGGCCGGCGTGACCGACGTTTCGGTCCGAGTACATGGCGGGCTTGAGCGAGCGGAGCACGAGAGAGGTATACGCCGCGCGGCCGTGTCCGCGCCGCTTGGCCTCGGCGGCGACCAGTCGGCTTGCCTCGATCGCGAGCTCGCCGGCCTCGGCGTGCGAGAGCTGTTCCGGGACCGGGGGCGTCGGGATCTCGAGCGCCGCGAGCTTTTCCATCAGGGACAGGACCCGGGTCGGCTCGGGCTGCTCGTGGATCCTGTACAGCGTCGGGACACCGCGGCGCTCGCAGAGCGAGGCGACCTGCTCGTTGGTGACGATCATCAGCTGCTCGATCAACCGATGCGCCTCGGTCTGTGAGACGTCGTGGGCGCGCTCGGGTCGCCCGTCGGCGTCGAAGTGAAACTCGGGTTCCGACGACTCGACGGCGAGCGCCCCGCCGCGCCGCCGCTCGTACAGAGCCGCAGCCGCCCTTCGCGCCAGCGCCAGCGGCTGCTCGATCTCGGGCGTCGGGCGTTCCGAGCCGGTGAAGTAACGATCGAGCTGGTCGTAGGAGAGCCGGGCGTCGGACCGCACCCGGCTGCGATAGAAGGCCGCCGAGCGCACGATCCCGTCGTCGCCGAGCTCGATCTCGGTCGTCACCGCCAGCCGGTCGACACCGGGTGCGAGGCTGCAGGCCTCGTCGGAGAGCACCGGCGGCAGCATCGGCTCGACCACGCCAGGGACATAGGTGCTGTTCGCGCGCCGCCGCGCCTCCGCGTCGAGCGCCGACCCCGGGCGCACGTGGGCGGCGACGTCGGCGATGTGGATCCAGAGCCGGGTCCCGCCCGGGGTCTCCGCGGCCGAGACCGCGTCGTCGAAGTCGCGCGCGCTCACCGGATCGACCGTGAAGGTGTCCAGTTCACGCAGGTCGCGCGCGCTCGAGCTCGGCGCTTTCCGCCGTCGCCGCGGCCTCGCGGGCGTCGTCCTCGAGCCTCCGGGGAAAACCGCGCCCGAGGCGCTCCTCGAGCAGGGCGCCGACGACGTCGCGGGCGATCTTCGGCGACCCGAGCTCCGCCACCACCCGGGCGGCCGCGCCGCGCCGCTCGGCCAGCACCATCGTTCCCGGGCGCACCCGAATCGAGCCGCGGGCGAGATTCACCTGCGGCCCGGGCTCGAACAGCGGCTCGGCGACCTCGAAGCGGCCACGGCGGGCGACGACCGCGGCGAAGCGGTCGGGCTCCGCCGTCACAGCTCTTGGTCGAGGACCTGGAGCGCACGGTCGAGCGCCTCGTCCTGCGGCGGCAGCGGGAACCCGCTCGGCGTGCTCTCGGTCGGCACCGCGCGCGGCTCGCCCGGCGGTGTCCGGGGGTCGTCCTTTGCGCGGACCTCGGGCCTTACCCCGGTGCCGAGGATCGACTTGCCGTCCGCCGGCAGGTACTGGCCGATGGTGAGGTCGAGCGCGCCCCCCGCCGGCAGGTGGATCACCTCCTGGAAGGTGCCCTTGCCGTAGGTGCGGGTGCCGACGACGGTGGCGACGTCGTAGTACTTCATCGCCGCGGTCAGGATCTCGGCCGCCGAGGCGGTGTCCTGGTCGACGAGGACGACGGTCGGGTGCGGGTCCATCGCGCCACCGACCGCCTGGTAGGTCTGGTCGCCCTGTGTCCGGCTATCGGTCGTGACGATCACCCCGTCCTCGATGAAGATGCTCGCGCAGAGCACCGCCTCGTTGAGCAGGCCCCCGCCGTTGCCGCGCAGATCCAACACCAGTCCCTCGGCCCCCTCCCGGAAGAGGCGCTGGACCTCCTGCAGCAGCTCGCCGTGGGCCCCCTGGCTGAAGGTGGCGAAGTACACGTAGGCGGCGCGGTGACCGTCCGAGCGCACGAGCCGGCCCTGGACGGCGGGGATGCGGACGTCGGCGCGCTCGAGGGTGACCTCGCGCGCCTTGCCGCCGTCGACCGGGACCACTCGCAGCTCGACCTCGGTCCCCGGCGGTCCCTTGATGCGGGCGGTCGCGACGTCGGAGGAAACACCCTCGATCGACTCGCCGTCGACGGCGACGATCAGGTCACCGACCTCGAGCCCGGCCCGCTCGGCCGGCGTTTCGGGAAACACGCGCGCGACCCTGAGCCCGCGCGGGACCTCGGTCACGGTCAGGCCCACGCCCGAGAACCGGCCCGAGGTCGACGACTCGAACGCCTGCAGCTGCTCCGGGGTGAGGTAGTGCGAGAACTTGTCGTCGTAGCGCTTCCTGAGCTTGTCGACCATGCCCTGGATCGACGCCTCGTCGAGCTCCTCGGTGTCGGGATCCTCGAAGTAGTTGCCCTCGATCACCGATCGCGCCTCGACCACCGGGTCCTCGTCGTCGGTGAGGGCGGTGACGAGCGCCACCGCACCGGAGGCGACGATCAACCCGAGCGCGAAACCCGCCAACAGCCCGGAGCCGAAGCTCCGGGGCAGCCTGCTCAAACTCGCAGGAAGCGGCGCAAGGTGATGCCGCTGCCGAGGGCGGAGACGAGGACCGCTGCGGCAACGAGCATCGCGACCAGGGGCATGAAGCCCGTGGTTGAGAGGTTGTCAACGAGTGCGAAGTTGTCGGCCAGGGGGTCCACGATCGTGACCTTTCCGAGCCAGAGTATGCCGACCGCGATTCCGGCGCCCGCGACGCCGACGATCACGCCCTCGATCATGAACGGCCAGCGGATGAACCAGTCGGTGGCCCCGACGAGCTGCATCACCTCGACCTCGCGACGCCGCGCGTAGATCGAGAGCCGGATCGTGTTCGCCACCAGCAGCAACGAGGCGATCAGCAACAGTCCGGCGATTGCCAGCAGCACGATCTTCACCGCCCCGGTGACCTCGCGGATCTGCTTCGCGTCCTCACGGTTCTCGCCCACCGGGGGCTCGATCGCGGGGCTGATCGGAGTCGGCTTTCCGGCGGCGTTCGGCGGGATCAACGAGGCACGCACGGCCTCGAGGTTGTCCGGATCGTCAAGCGCGATGTCGAACGACGGCGGCAGCGGGTTCGAGTTCAGCTCCTGGATCCCCTCCTTGAGGTCACCCTCGAGGTTCTGAGCCAGCCGCTTCTGCGCGCACGCGGGCGAGCAGTAGGTCGCCGAGTCGATGTGCGGGATCCCGTTCAGCCGCTTCTGCAGCCCGTCGATCTGCTGCTGGGTCGCGTCGCGGTAGAGGAAGACGCGCAGCCCGATCTGGTCGCTGACGTTGGAGGCGCTCGACTCGCTCGCGCGCAGGACGGGGATCAGCACCCCGAGCAGCAGGGTGGTGATGACGATGGTGACGATCGCGGCGACGCTCGGGGCGGCGCTGCGGCGCAGCGCCCGGAACGACTCTGAGAGGAAGAAGGCGACCCGGCCCATGCCCAAGCCTTTAGAGCGGTTCCTCGGAGTGCCCGTTGGTGCCGCCCTCGTCGCCGACCCCCATCTCGGCGCGGATCCGGGCGGCGAACTCCTTGGTCGACTCGTCGTGATAGGCGCCGCCGGCCTCGTCGCGGACCAAGCGGCCCTCGTCGAGGGCGATCACGCGCCGGCGCATCTTGTCGACCATCTCGCGGTCGTGGGTGACGACCAGCACCGTCGTCCCGGTGCGATTGATCCGGTAGAGCAGCTGCATGATCCCGATTGAGGTCACCGGGTCGAGGTTTCCCGTCGGCTCGTCGGCCAGCAGCAGCGGCGGGTGGTTGACGAACGCGCGCGCAATCGCCACTCGCTGCTGCTCGCCGCCCGAGAGCTCGTCGGGGTAGTTGTGGATCTTCGCCTGCAGACCGACGAGGCGCAGGATCTCCGGCACCTTGCGGCGAATCTGCGAGCGCGGCTCGCCGATCACCTGCAGCGCGTAGGCGACGTTGTCGTAGACGGTCCGGTTCGGAAGCAGCTTGAAGTCCTGAAAGACGGTCCCGATCCGGCGGCGCAGGTACGGGGTCCGGTCCCGCGGCATCTCGTTGATGTCCTTGCCGGCGATCCAGACGCTGCCGGCGGCGGGCTCGACGTCGCGGATCAGCATCTTGATCAGGGTCGACTTGCCGCACCCCGTCGGGCCGACGACGAACGCGAACTCGCCCCGGAAGATCGAGGCGGAGACGCGCTCGAGGGCGACGTGGCCACCGGGATAGACGACGGTCGCGTCGCGGATGTCGATGATCGGCGGGCCGCCCTTCGGCCGCGGAGCCGGACGGCGCTTCGGGCCCGGGAGATGCTCGCCGGCGTCGCGGCGGCGGCGCTTGGCGGATCGGCGTCTTTGAAGCAGTGGCATGCGGGGCGTTCCTTCTGCAGTGTCGTGCCCGGTCCTGCGGCGGGCGAGGCACGGAGCCTGCGCCTGCACCGAAACCTGCGCCGACAGGGCGCGGGAGGCTAGCGCAAAGTGTTAG
The DNA here is from genome assembly GCA_963793775.1 of uncultured Solirubrobacterales bacterium. GTDB lineage: Bacteria > Actinomycetota > Thermoleophilia > Solirubrobacterales > 70-9 > WHSW01. The sequence goes on along the minus strand of CAWCBM010000020.1, from coordinate 237,405 downwards.
CGATTCCTAACAACCCGCTCGCCGGGTGAAAGATTCGGTGCGCGACCGAGCGGCTCAGCGTCCCGGAAGCGGCAGGCGGGTGGTCGTCTGACCGCCGACGAAGTCGGCCTCCGAGCTCGAGAACGATTTCAGGCGCACCGTCAGCAGCGTCCTGCTGCCGCGCGAAGGGGTCTTCGGGATCCGGATCCTGGTCCGGCGCGATCGCAGCCGGAACTTCTCCGACCAGGGGGTTACGGTCCGCTCGCAGGCGCGGTTCGCGCAGCGGGTCGTAAACGCGCGGACCCGCTCGGAGCGTGCGGCGCCGATCGCTCGGATCGTCAGCTTGCGGCCGTTGACCGCCGCGCGCAGCCCCGCGCGATCGAGGCTGCTGGCGAAGCGGCGCTTCGTTCGCTGGAGCGGGTGCGCAGCGGGATGGCGCCCGGTGGTGAAACTGCTCGTCTGGGTGCGGACGACCCCGGCGAAGTCGACCCAGCGCGCGGTCAGGGTGTAGGTGGTATTGGGCTTGTACTTGACCGTCGGGACGACGTAGGAAACCGATCCCGTGAGCTGGGAGATCGGCCCGGTCTGAGGGTAGCCCGGGTTCGAGTTCGTGTCCGGGATCGGGGTGCTCGGCAGGACGACCTTCGTTTTCAGCGGCTTGCCCTTCTCGTCGACGATCGTGGCCGACTGCAGCAGCGAAGCGGTCCGGAGCTGCCAGAGGATGATCGCCTGGCCGACCCTCGCCCGGTTCTTCATCCCGACCGCCTGCTGGACCGTGAACGGATTCTCCTCGGCGACGATCGAGATCGGCACCCCCTTCGCGTCCTCGCCTGGATACGCGAAGAAGGTCGGTCCGGAAAAGCTTCGCGTCCCGGAAGTCCCCATGCACACGGCGGACCGGGCGCCGCCGTACCAGGCGGTGGTGGCCTCGGGGCTCATCAGCGAGGCCTCGTGAAGCGAGGCGCCGTACCAGGGGTTCGTGGTCCGCGTCCAATCCCCGCCGACGTTGTAGTTGCCGTTCGGGCGGCCGCTCAGGCTCGACATCGAGGCAGCGAGCGCGCCGACGGGCGTATAGCCGGGTTGCGCCGGGTCTTCCTCGTGAGGGAACTCCCCCGGGTAAGGCTGATACATCGTCACGTGGTTGAGGCAGCCCCCGCTGAGCGCCGCGTTCTCGACCAGATCGCTCGGCAGGCCCGTCGCCTCGCGCTGAGCGGCGAGCAATCGCAGGCCCTTAGCCGCGCCGACGACCGGCAGCCGCACCGTCGGCACGTAGGGCTTCGCCACCAGGGTCCGCGGCTTGAAGCGGCCGTCCTCCGCCGGTGCCGCGGCCGGCGCGGCCGCGAGCACGACCAGGGCGCAGGTCGTTGCGACCAGCCCCCGTGAATGTGCGAATTGGGCGCCCTGATCGAGCACTTGAGCCTCCCGCGTCCGGTTCCCGCGGGGGCGATTGTCGCAGGGCCGGCGGCTCAACGATCCGGTGCGGCGATAGCGTGCGGCCGACACTCGGAGAGGAGAACGCATGAGCACGGATGTAGACCCGGCCCTGGTCAACCAGTTCGGCGGCAGGTGGCTGATCGAGGGCGCGCCGGACGACGAGATCCCTGAGCGCCCGATGACCCCGCTGGCGGCGAAGCGATTGGTTGCCGAGGAGATGGTCCTCGACGGGATTCCGGAACGGAACCTCGCCACGTTCGTCACCACCTGGATGGAGCCCGAGGCCCGCGAGATCATCGCCGGCGCACTTGACCGCAACTTCATCGACCACGCCGAGTACCCGCGCACCGCCGAGATCGAGCAGCGCTGCATCCGCATGCTCGCCAATCTCTTTCACGCCCCGGGCGAGACCACCGGCGCCCGCACCCAGGGCTCATCCGAGGCGATCATGCTCGGCGCGCTCTCGCTGAAGTGGAAGTGGCGACAGCGCCGCGAGGCGGCCGGCAAGGACACAACGAAGCCCAACCTCGTGTTCGGCGGCGACGTGCACGTCGTCTGGGAGAAGTTCTGCCGCTACTTCGACGTCGAGCCGCGGATCGTCCCGCTGAAGCCCGACAAGTACACGATCGGTGCCGAGGACGTCGAGCCCCACGTCGACGAGAACACGATCGGCGTCGCCGCGGTTCTAGGCACCACATTCACCGGCCACATGGACGACATCCGCGGGATCAACGACCACCTGGTCGCACTCAGGGACGAGAATGGCCTCGACGTCCCGCTGCACATCGATGGCGCCAGCGGCGGCTTCGTCTGGCCGTTCCTCTATCCGCACTCCGAGTGGGACTTCCGGCTCGAGCAGGTGCGCTCGATCAACGTCTCGGGGCACAAGTTCGGGTTCGTCTATCCGGGGATCGGCTGGCTGATCTTCCGCGAGAAGTCCGACCTCGCCGAGGACCTCGTCTTCTACGAGAACTACCTCGGCAAGACGGACGCCACCTTCACGCTCAACTTCTCGACCGGATCGGCGATGGTCCTCGCCCAGTACTACAACCTGATCCGACTCGGCCGCGACGGCTACCGCTACGCGATGGAGCTGATGCAGTCGAACGCCAAGCTGCTCGCCGACCGGATCAACGAGATCGGCCGCTTCAAGGTGATCGGCGAGGGCTCCGAGCAGCTGCCGCTGGTCGCGTTCAACCTCGCCCAGGACGAGCCGTTCGACGAGTTCGACGTCGCCTGGCAGGTGGCCGCCGAGCGGGGCTGGATGCTGCCCGCGTACACGATGCCGCCGAATGCCGACAAGGTCCGGATGCTGCGGGCGCTAGTCAAGCTCAACCTCCCGCATGCTCTGGTGGAGACGCTCGCCGACGACGTCCACGAGGCCTGTGAGACGCTCGAGAAGAAGGGCGGGGCGTCGAAGGAGGAGCGCCGGCGGGTACGGACCAACGTCGGCATGTGACAGGCCGACTAGGCGAGGTCGCCGATCGTGCTCAGGACGAAGCGATTCCCTGGCCAACTTGAGGCCCCGCGTGCGCCGGCTGCAACCGAGGCCGGCGCTGAACGGCGGCTCGGACTTGCTTTGCTCCGCCATCACCGGAAGCGAGTAGGCCATAGGATCGCCAGCCTCCACGTGGACTCGACTCAGCTCCAGATCCTGCCGCTGTCCCTGATCATGGTGATGGGGCCGCAGATCCTGACTGCGATCTTCCTCGTGACCAGCCACGAGCCGGTCAAGAACTCCGGCGCGATGCTGGTCGGCGTCGTGCTCGCCGCCTCCCTCAGCCTGGCGATCTGGTTCGGGCTCTACGAGGCCCTCGACATCAACCCGCCCTCGGGCTCAGGGCCGAGCACCGCGGACTACGTCGTGGCGGGCCTGCTGGCGCTCGCCGGCATCCACACCTTCGTCGGCCGCCACGACGCCAGCGTCCCGAAGTGGATGACCGCCCTTCAGCAGGCCGAGCCAAAGCGGGCCTTCAGCCTCGGGTTCCTGCTCATCCTCCTGATGCCGACCGACATTGTCGCGGTCATCTCCACGGTCCACTGGCTTCATGACAACCACGACAACCTTCTGCACAGCTGGCCGCTCCTGGCCGCCACAACCGTGCTGATGGCGCTCCCGATACTCGGCTACGTGCTGCTCGGACGGCGAGCCCGCGAGGCGATGCCCCGGATCCGCGACTGGCTGACCACGAACGCATGGCTGGTCAACATCATCGTGATCGTCTACTTCATCTACCAGCTGCTCAAGTAGACCCCGCGGCGCTATGCCACGGTCCCCGGCTCGAACCTACCGCGGATCGTCGTCCGACCGGAGCGCCTGCTCGATTGCGGCAAGGCGCTGCTCGATCCGCTCGAGCTGAGCGCCGGAGCCCCCCCGGCGTTCCCGGACCTGCTCGATCAGGGTCGCCGTGACCGCCGCCGCGACGACTGTGATCAGGCCGATGCCCTGGAGCATCAGGATCACCCCGATCACGCGACCGTCAGTCTCGCGGGGCACCACGTCGCCGTAGCCCACCGTGGTCACCGTTTGCAGGGCCCACCAGATGCTGTCGCCGAGGCTCGTGAACTCGTTGCGGTCGATGAGCCAGGCCAGTGTTCCCCCGAGCAGGGTGATCACGAGCGTAATCACCGCGATCAGCTGCAGGGCGCGGCGCCCGGTGAGGGGTCTGGTCTCCAGAATCCTCAGGAACCGCGGAAACGTCGTCTGGGGTGTCTCCTCGGGCCATCTCAGGGGCGTACGGCATACCCTGGCCGACCCTCCGGACGCTTCCCGCTCGGGCCGCGGATACGGTGCCCGTGTGAGCGGAGCGACCTACGGTCACGAGTTCGCCTGGGAGCCGGCGAAGCCCCGATGGGATCCGCTGCGGCTGGTCATCTCCTGGGTGCCGGCGGCCTTGTCGGTCTACGTCGCCGCGGGCATCGTCCCCGGCGTGCGGCTCGACCGGCCAGGGGCTGCGTTCGTGGTCGCCGCGGCGATCGCCGTAATCAACGCCGTCCTGCCGCCGATGATCGCCGCGCTGCGCCTGCCGTTCACGCTGGTCGCGGGGTTCCTGCTCGTCCTGGTCGCCGACGCCGCGGCGCTGGTGGCAGCAGACGAGATCTTCCCAAGCTTCCTGACCGTCAACTCGTTCGGCGACGCACTGCTCGCGTCGCTGCTGATCGCGGCGGTCTCACTCGTCGTCGAGGCGCTGGCGGGCACCAACGACGACGACCAGTACACCCTGCGGGTGGTGAGACGGGTCGCCCGGCGCCAGGGCGGCCAGACGCGGACCGACGCCCCGGGGATCATCTTCCTCGAGATCGACGGGCTCGCGCTGCCCGTGCTCCAGCACGCGATGCGCAACGGCAGCGCTCCGACCATGGCGCGCTGGATGGCCGAGGACGGCTACCGGCTGGCGGAATGGGAGCCGGACCTCTCCTCGCAGACCGGGGCCAGCCAAGCCGGGATCCTGCTGGGCTCGAACGAGGACATCCCGGCCTTCCGCTGGGTCGAGAAGGAGAGCGGCCGCATGATGACCTGCTCGGCGCCGGCCGATTGCGCCGAGATCGAGCGCCGGCGGGCGACGGGCGTCGGCCTGCTGGTCGACGGCGGCGCCAGCCGCGGCAACCTGCTCTCGGGCGAGGCCGACGAATCGATCCTCACCGTCAGCCGGATCGAGGCCGAGAAGCGCGCCAATCCGGGCTATCGGGCGTTCCTCGCCAACGGCTTCAACGTCACCCGCGCGCTGGCGCTGTTCGTCTATGAGGTCACGCTCGAGTGGTCGGCTGCGATCCGGGCGAAGCGGCACGACGTCCGCCCGCGCGGCCACCGGGGCGGGATCTATCCCCTGATGCGGGCGGCGATGTGCGTGGTGGTCCGCGACCTGGTCGTGTTCGGGGTGCTCACCGACATGATGCGCGGGCGCCCCGCCGTCTACGCGACCTTCGCCAGCTACGACGAGGTCGCCCACCACTCCGGCCTCGAACGGGCCGACACGATGGAGGCACTGCGCAAGCTCGACCAGCAGTTCGGCCGGATCGAGCGCGCCCGCGGCTACGCCCCGCGCCCGTACGAGATCGTCGTGCTCTCCGACCACGGCCAGACGCAGGGCGCGACCTTCAAGCAGCGCAATGGCTACGGCCTCGACGAGCTCGTCGAGCGCTCGCTCGAGCGAGGCGAGGTCGCGGCGGTCGCCGACGGAGACGAGCAGAACGCGATGGTCGGTCACGCGCTCACCGAGGCGACCGGCCGCAACCCCGGGACCCCGAGCCGGGCGACGCCTCGGAGCGGCAGGCGATCGTCCTCGGCTCGGGCAACCTCGCGCTCATCTACCTGATGGAGGAGTCCCGCCGGCTGACGATGGAGGAGATCGACGACCGTCACCCCGAGCTGCTGGCGGCGCTCCGCGAGCACCCGCACGTAGGTTGGCTGCTGGTGCGCTCGTCCGAGCGCGGCGCCGCTGGCGCTCGGCGCCTCGGCGAGCAGCGGCTGATCGACGGCACGATCGAGGGCGAGGACCCGCTGGCGCGCGTTCTCGCCGACCGCGGCCCAGCACCTGCTGCGTACCGACGGGTTCGAGCACGTCGCCGACGTCATGGTTGGCAGCTTCTACGACCCCGAGCTCGACGAGGGCTGTGCGTTCGAGGAGCTGATCTCCTTCCACGGCGGCCTCGGCGGCGCCCAGACGCGGCCGTTCATCCTTCACCCAGAGCGGTTGCGGTGCCCGATGAGCCCCTGGTCGGCGCCGCCGCCCTGCACGGAGTGCTGGCGACGCTGGCGCTCCGAACTGAAGCAGCAGAGCGGGATCGCTGTCCGCAAACGCCCGTAGGCTGCGCCCATGATTCGCGGTCGGTTCCGGCGCCATGGACGGCGAGAGGCTTCCAGGGCGCCGAGGACGAGTACTTCGAGATCGACCCCGGCGAGCTGAGCCGGATCTTCACCGTCCCGCAATGGCTGCGGGACGTCGGCCTAATGGCCTGGCTGCTGGTCGGCGTTGCCGTGCTGCTGGTCGGCATGATCTGGCTGCTCGGGCTTACCGAGGTGATCGTCGCGCCGTTGATCGCCGCCGCGGTCGTCGCCGCAGTGGCATCACCGCTCGTGCGCTGGATGCAAGGCCCCGGCGTACCACGGCCACTGGGGGCGGCGCTGCTCCTGGTCGCGGTCACCCTGCTCGCGATCGGGGTGACGGTGGTGATCGTCGCCGGGATCACCGGAGAGGCCGACAGCGTCAGCGGCCATCTGACCACGCCAAGGACACGATCTCGGGCTGGCTCCAGGACATCGGCATGGACCCGTCCAAGGCCGACGCGGCCAAGGATCACGCCAGCTCGACCACCAGCGACGCGGTCAGCGCCCTGCTCAACGGTCTCGCCACCGGCGTCAGCGAGCTCTCTTCGCTCGCCTTCTTCCTGGGGCTGACGCTGCTCAGCCTTTTCTTCCTGCTCAGCGACGGGCCGAAGATCCGAGCCTGGGCCGAGCGCCACATCGGCGTGCCGCCCCCGGTTGGGCGCACGATCAGCCATCGGGTGCTCCAGGCGCTGCGCGGCTACTTCCTCGGGGTGACGATCGTCGCCGCCTTCAACGCCATCGTCGTCGCGCTCGGCGCCCTGATACTCGGGGTGCCATTGATCGGGACGATCGCCGCGGTCACCTTCCTCGGCGCCTACGTTCCGTACCTGGGCGCCTGGGGAGCGGGAGCCTTCGCCGTCCTCATCGCGCTGGGCAACGGCGGTGCCGACGCCGCCGGCGGCATGATCCTCGTCGAGCTGGTCGCCAACAGCGTTCTCCAGCAGCTGGTGCAGCCGTTCGCAATGGGCGCGGCGCTCGGAATCCACCCGCTCGCCGTGCTGATCGTCACGATCGCCGGCGGTGCGCTATTCGGGGCCGTCGGGTTGATCCTCGCCGCGCCTCTGACCTCGGCGGTGGTGCGGATCTCGGCCGACCTTGCGCGGGCTCGTGCCGAGAAGGAGGCGGAGGGGCCGGTCGGCGGTGAGGCGCCCGCGCCGGCTACCTGACCGCCTCGACCGCCTCCACCACCGTGGGGAAGACTTGGTCGCCGCCGATCGCGTCGATCGCCCGAGCTCTGCTGCTTTAGCCGACCCCGGCGAGGTCCTACCGACCACCGTCCGGATAGCTCAGGCGGCACTCCCTGCCGTCGCACCTGCTGAGCTTCCGAGTCAGCTTGAGCAGCTGATCGTGGGTCTGCGCGTATCTCCGACTCGCGTGAACGCTCTTCATCTGGTTCGGGTCCTCGACCAGGTCATACAGCTCGTCCTCGCTCGCCCGGTTCCCGTCAACGTCCTTGTAGTAGTGAGCTGCCATGAACCGCGGGGTGCGGACGCCGTCAAAGAAGACGTTGTAGTCCGCGTACTTCGGGATCAACTCCACCAGCGGCCCGGTGATCTCATGAAACGCGGCCTCTAGCCCGATCGCTCGGTTCTTCCGATGCTTCGGATCCCTTGGCGAAGGGCAACAAGGACTCGCCATCCATCTTCAGGCCGGCCTCGGCGCCCGCCAGGGCGGTGATCGTCGGCGCGAAGTCGATGTTCGAGACCAGCTGCTCGCGATGCGCTCCGGCCGGGAAGCCCGGCCCGCGCACCGTCAGCGGGACCCTGATCGAGGGCTCGTAGGGCACGACCTTCTCGCCGAACATACGGTGCTCGCCCATCACGTAGCCGTTGTCCGAGGTGAACAGGATCACCGTGTTGTCGAGCTCGCCGCTGGCGCGCACCGCGTCGACGATCCGCCCGACCATGTCGTCGATGCTCTTGATCGCCTCGGCTCGGTCGCGGGCCCGCTTCGCGATCGTCGCCGTGTCCTCGTCGGTCAGAGGGGGCCAATGCGTGATCACCGAGGGCTTGTCCGAGACGTCCTCCTCGTCGAAGCTCGGGTCCGGCGCGAACTCGAGACCCGCGTACAGGCCCTCGTCCGCCGGCGCCGCCCGCGGGCCTCCGTACGGATTGTTGATCTCGAAGTGCGGCGACGACGGCGCGACCGTGAGGAAGAAGGGCTTGCGCTGCGGCGCAAACCGCGCGATGTCGGCGACCGCCCGGTCACCCAGCACCGTCCCCTGGTAGTTCTCGACGGCCTCCGTCGCCGGATAGTCGACCCTCTGGTCGTTGTCCTGGACCGAGAACCCGTACATCTGGTAGGTGGACGGATCGATCGTGGCGAACCAGTCGTCGTAACCAGGCGGGACCGGCGCGTCCGAGCCGACTGATCCGTACTGGCCGTCGGATCCGTAGCCGTTCAGCTGCTTGCCGATGTGCGCGGTGTTGTAGCCAGCGTCTTGCATCCAGACGCCCAGGGCGTTCCTGAAGTCGAACTGGGAGTAGCCGCCCCACGGCGGAACGTTGTCCGTGACCGCGTGGTTGTGCGCGTACTGTCCGGTGAGGTACGTCGATCGGGAAGGACAGCAGAGCGAGTAGCTGACGACCTCGTTCTCGAACGTCGTGCCGCGCTTGCCGATCAGCTTGCGCGTCTTCGGCATGAAGCGCATCTCGTCCAGACGCTGATCGTCGGTCATCACGACGACGACGTTGGGCTGCCTCGCGCGCTGATCGGCGCCCTTCGCCACTTCGGCGGGTACCGCGCGTGCGCTGGGCGCAAGCGCGACGGCCAGCGCGGTGAGCGCGACGCCCACAAGGGAGATCGCGATGATCCGCCGCTTGGGCGGCTGCGGTGTTGATGGTGCTGTTTCCATGGGGATGGCTCCTCGTTTAGGGGTAGGTCCAGTTGGCCTACACGCCGAGGCGTGCCGCGAACCTCTCGCGCAGGGCCGTCTTCTTCCACTTGCCGGTCGCGGTCCGAGGGATCGCCTCGATGTACTCGAAGCGCTCCGGCAGCTGCCACTTGGCGAAGTCCGTCGCGAGGTGCTCGCGCAGCGCGTCGGAGTCCTCCTCCACGCCCTCGACGAGCACGACGACGGCGAGCGGGCGCTCGCCCCAGCGCTCGTCGGCGACGGCGATCACCGCCGCCTCGGCGACGCTCGGGTGGGCCATCAGCGCGTTCTCGAGGTCGACCGAGCTGATCCACTCGCCTCCCGACTTGATCAGGTCCTTGGATCGATCGCAGATGCGGATGCAGCCGCGCTCGTCGATCGCGACGATGTCGCCGGTCCGGAACCAGCCGTCGTCGGTGAAGTTGTCGGCTCCCCGGCCGCCGTGGTAGGCCGCGGCGACCCACGGGCCGCGGACCTCCAGCTCGCCCATCGCGCCGTCGTCCCAGGCGATCTCCTCGCCGTCGTCGTTTCGCGCCCGCAGCTCGACGAGCGGCACCGGCACGCCCTGACGCACGCGGTAAGCGACCCGCTCCGGGGCTCGTGCGGAGGCGAGCTCGCCGCGCAGGTGGCAGACGGTCCCGAGCGGACTGGTCTCGGTCATCCCCCAGGCCTGGAGGATCGTGAGCCCGTGGCGGTCGAAGCCCTCGATCATGCTCGCCGGAACCGCCGAGCCGCCGACGACCATCCGACGCAAGGAGGACAGGTCCCAGCGCTTCGGCTCGGCGTCGATCGCGGCCAGGATGGCCATCCAAACCGTCGGCACGCCGGCCGTCATCGTCACGTTCTCGACCTCGAGCAAGTCGAGGACACTCGCCGCGTCGAGGTTCGGCCCGGGAAGTACCAGCGGGGCGCCGGTCATCGCCGCCGCGAACGGAAGGCCCCACGCGTTGGCGTGGAACATCGGGACCACCGGCAGGATCGTGTCGCCTGCGCCGACACCAAGGGCGTCGGGAAGCGACACGCACAGCGAATGGAGGACGAGGGCGCGGTGCGAGTAGACGACCCCCTTCGGGCGGCCCGTCGTTCCGGACGTGTAGCACATCGCCGCGGCCTGACTCTCACCAACCTCCGGCCACTCGAGCGGCTCGCTCGAGGCGATCAGCTGCTCGTAATCGAAGGTGCCCTCGGGAAGCGCCGCGCCGCGCGCGACGACGATCACCTCCTCGATCGGCCGGGCCTCGATGAAGCTCTCGAGAACCGGGAGCAACGTCTCGTCGACGACGATCGCCTTGTCATCGGCATCGCCGACGATGAACGCGAGCTCATCGGCGTGGAGCCGGGGATTCAGGGTGTGGATCACGGCGCCCAACGAGGTGGCCGCGAAGTAGAGCTCGAGGTGCTCGGGCTGGTTCCAGAGCAGGGTCGCGACCCGGTCGCCGGGCTCGACGCCGAGCGAAGCCAGCGCGGAGGCGATGCGACGGGCGCGCTCGACGACCCCGCCGTAGGTGGTCCGGTGGACCTCGCCGTCGGGCGCGCGCGAGACGACCTCGCGGCACGAATGCAGGCGTTCGGCGCGCTCGACGATGCCGGTCAGCGTCAACTCGTGGTCGTCCATCATCAGGCCGTTCATGGGTTCCTCGGCTTCCTGCGACGCGCTCGAGCGTCGCCGTTGTCATCACTTCTCACGCTCACGATGCGCTCGGGCTCACCTTCGCTTCACGAGCGGACCGAGCGGGTCCCCGCACCAGCGCGAGCAGCTCGCGCTGGGCCTCGGCGAGCGCCTCGGCGAGCGGCCAGGGGTCGTCGACGAGGTCGCGGTCGACGACGACGCCGAAGTCGACGCCCCCGCAGTAGCTGAAAACCGTCAGGTTGAGCCCGATCCCGTCCATGATCGCCGAGACCGGGTAGACGGCCTCGAGGCGCGCTCCGGCCAGATAGAGCGGCTTCGTCGGTCCGGGCACGTTCGAGATCACCGTGTTCACGGGCGCCTCGCGCGCGCTGACCATCCTCGTCACCCTGGCCGCGCGGACGAGCAGCGCCGGCGGCACGACGTGGTTTGCCTCCTGCATCACGGTCGCGGGCACGGCCTTGTGACGCTCCTTCGCCGAGCGCATCGACTCGTGCGCCTTTCGCAGCCGCTCCGCCGGGTCCGGCTCGTCGGTCGGGATCGGGACGAGCATCGCCGAGACACGATTCCCGTAGGTCCCCGCCTCCTGCGCGGTCCTGACCGAGACCGGGACCATCGCAACCATCGGCTCGAAGGGGAGCTCCCCGCTCTGGCTCAGCCAGGAGCGAAGCGCGCCGGCACAGATCGCGACGACGACGTCGTTGACGGTGACGCCGAAGTGGTTCTTGATCCGCTTGATCTCATCGAGCGGCTGGCGGCTGAGCGCGACCCGCCGGTGGGGGGTGATGCGGCGGTTGATCGGGCTCGGCGGCGCCTGCAGCCCGCGCCCCTCGAGCACGCCCCCGTCGCGTGCCCGCGGCCTCCGGCGCGCGAGGATACGACTCGTGGCCGCGAGGGCCGGGACGCCGGGGACACTCCGCATCGTCGGAACCTGATCGAGGTGCGGGAGCACGCGTGGGAGCGCCCGCAGGGCCCGCACGGGCTGGCGCGGGACCGCGACGAGCCCGCGAGTCAGCATCCGCAGTTGTGAGGGCATCCCCTCGCTTGCCAGCGGGCCGGCGGGCGCCTCGGGCGCGGCCGGCTGCGGCTCGGCGTCGAGCATGGTCCCCAGAACTTCAGCGACCGAGGCACCGTCCACGGCGGCATGATGGATCTTCGTCAGCATCGCCACGCGCCCGTCCTCGACGCCATGGATCAGATAGAGCTCCCACAGTGGCCGGGCGCGATCGAGCGGCCGCGAAACAATCCGCGCTACTTGCTCGGCGAGCATCCGGCGGTCGCCCGGCTCGGGGAGCGCGAGCTCACGGATGTGGAAGTCGAGGTCGAACTCGGCCGCGTCCACCCAGTAGGGGTAGTCGAGGCCGAACGGCACCTCGGCGAGCCGCCAGCGAAGCGGCGGCAGCAGATGGAGCTGGCTCGCGACCAGCCTTCGCACGGCGTCGAGCGTCAATCGGCCTCCGGGCGCGCTCGCCGGATCGCAGATCGCGAGGGCGCACACGTGGGCGTGGTTTCGGTCGTCCTCTAGGGCGAGCATCTGGGCATCGACGCTGGTGAGCTGGCGCATCTGCGATCTCCTGGGTTGTGCGTTCGCGCTGACCGAGGGTCAATCTACGTCCCGCCGCCGAGCTTCCGCTCGTCGCTCGTCGCCGTTTTGCGACCTGGGGTCTGTCGCGTTCCGACAAAGCGCTACGTTGTCCCGATCGTGGAGCCGGAGTGGGAGCCCGCGCGATCGCCGGATGCCCGGTCGGTCTGGTCGGAGGTCCTGCGGCCGATGGCCGAGGGGCTCCGCCGCGACGCCCGCCAGCTGTCCGAGGCAGCGGTCGCCTTCATTCGCCCCCAGATCCCCGAGCTCTTCCCCGACTCGGAGAGCATCGAGGAGAACCGCGCCAGCACCGAGGCCAGCATTCGAGGCGCGGCCCAGATGATCGAGGCCGGCGCCGATCCGCGCGCGATCGAGCTGCCGGCGGCGACCGTCGCGTACGGACAGGCGAGCGTCCGCCGGGGAGTTCCTTTTCCAGCGCTCCTTCGCAGTTACCGGCTCGGACATGAGGCCGTGTCGGACGTGATGCTCGAGCGTCTCGCGACGCTATGCAGCGACGCTGAGACTCTGGCCCGGGCGACGCGCCTCTGCTCGACCTGGATCTTCGGCTACGTCGACATCGCGCTGAGAGCGGCGGAGCAGACCTACGACGAGGAGCGGACGCGCTGGCTGCGAAGCGCCGCGGCCTCGCGCGCGGAGACCGTCGAGGCGATCTTGGAGGGCCGCCAGCGCGACCCGGGGCTGGCGTCGAAACGGCTCGGCTACCGCCTCGAGCGCGAACACGTCGCCGCGATCGCCTGGCTCGACGCCGCGCGCGAGGGATCGAACCCGCTGCCGTCGCTCGAATCGGCGCTGGGCGAGGTGGCATCCTTGGCCGGCGGCGAGGGCACACTCGCCCATCCGCTCGGGCTGCTGGCAGTCGCGGCCTGGTTCGGCTCGCAGGCGGGCTTCGACCCCAAGGCGCTGAAAGCATCGAGATTCGATCCGAAGGTGGCACCGGGCGTGCGCCTCGCACTCGGCGAGCCGGCATCGGGCATCGATGGGTTCCGCCGCACCCACGCCGAGGCGACCGAGGCGCGGCGGGTCGCGACCATGGCACGGCGCCCCGCGGGGTCGGTCACCCGCTACGGGCAGGTGACGCTGAGTGCCCTCACCACTGGCGACCTCCCCCGCGCGCGCGAGTTCGTCGCGCGCGAGCTCGGGCCGCTCGCCGGCGACGACGACGTCTCGTTGCGGCTCGCCGGCACGCTGCGCGCGTACCTCGACGAGCAGACGAGCCGCAGCCGGACGGCGAAGCGCCTCGGCATCCACGAGAACACCGTCAGCTACCGAGTTCGCCAGGCCGAGGAGCTGCTCGGGCGCCCGATCGACGAGCGAAGCCTCGAGTTGCGCGTGGCACTCGCGCTCGCCGACGTCGTCCGTGTGGCCGACGCCGGCGGGGACTGAGCGCGGCACTGTCGCACCCGAACAAGGGCCGCACGGGCGTTTGGCGGATCACGCCGGGCGGGTCCTGCGGCGCGGCAATACCGTAGTGACGCCGGTCGCGAAACCGCGCGACCCCGACCAGAGGAGAAACCGATGGCCACAGCTCACAAGGAGATCGTGACCGCGAACGTGAAGGCCGACTCGGTGCCGTGGGTGCCGTTCACGCCTTACACCGACCAGGTCCATCTGAAGTACTTCAAGATCGATCCGATCCACGGCGAGATCGTCGTGGCGATGCGCTTCCCGCCCGGCCTGCGGCTGCCGACGCACTACCACACGGGGATCGTCATCGGTCACACGCTCAAGGGCGCGTGGCGCTACATCGAGCACGACTGGGTGTCCGAGGCCGGCGACACGGTCTACGAGACCGCGGCCTCCTCCCACACCCCGGAGAGCGTCGGCGACGAGGACGCCGAGGTCTTCTTCGTCATCGTCGGCGAGCTGCTCTTCCTCGACGACGACGGCAACATCATCGCCCGCGAGAACTGGAGGACGTCGCTCGAGCGCTACGAGGCCTACTGCGAGGCCAACGGGCTCGAGGTCCAGGACCTGACGAGCTTCGAGGAATGAGCGAGCCGCCGCTCAACCAGGTGGCGTTCTCGGTCGTCGATCTGGCGGCGACCGAGCGATGGTTCCGCGAGGGGCTCGGGTTCTTGCCGGCGGGTGGCTCCCGCGCGATGATGCGCGGGCCGCTTGGGTCATCCGTGCAGGGCCTCCCGCGCGTCGCCTCGACGTGCTGGTGGCTCGTCGATCGCGACCAGTGGTCTCAGCTGGAGCTGTTCCAGTTCGAGCGGCCGCTGACGCGGCTGATGCCCCACGACTTCCGCCCATGCGACATCGGGTACACGCGGATTGGGGTCTGGGTCGCCGACTTCGACCACGCCCTGACACGGCTGGAGCGCCTCGGCTCATCGCCGCTCAGCGCTCCGGTGGGCGAAACCGGGGCGCGCCGCGCCTGCGTGCGCAACCCGGACGGGGTCTACGTCGAGATGATGGAGGACGACCCGCTGTCGGGTTCAGGGCCGGACCCCGCGCGGTCGGGCTGCCCGGTCGCGTTGCGCTCGGTGACCCTGTCGGTCCCGGACCTGGCCCAGTCCGACGCGTTCTTCGGCGGACTCGGCCTCGGCCGCTCCGAGGTGGCGCTGCGGGCGCCCGAGCACGAGTCGCTGTGGGGGCTGGCAGGGGCGCGCACGAAGAGCGGCTTGTTCTCTGCTGGCAGCGCGCTCGTGGAGGTCGTCGAGTATCTCGATCCGGTCGGGCGGTCGCGTCCGGCGGACTACCGCATCTCGGATCAAGGCATCCTCAACATTGCTTTCGGCGCCCGTACGAAGGGCGACCACGGCGAGCTGTTCCGCCGCGCACGCCGCGCCGGGGCGCGACCGAACAGGAGGCCGCTCCACCTGCCGGGCGCGGGCGTCGTTTACGTGAACGACCCGCAGCAGTTCTCGGTCGAGCTGCTGTGGATGTCACCCGACTCGGACAAGCGCTTCGGATTCACGCCGCGACCACTCGCGAGGCGGCCGCGGGCGGACACCCACGCGGTCGAGCGGACGGTGCGGATCGCCGCGCCTATTCAGACCGCGTGGGATGTGATCGCGAACCACGAGCGCATGGCCAAGTGGCTCGGTCTCGGCTCCGTCCGGCGGACCGTCGAAGGCGCAGTTGACCGGGATGGTCGCGGGTCCGAACGGCTGCTGAAGCTTCCCGGCGCGAGCATCACCGAGCGGGTGGTGGCTTTCGAACCACCGGCCCTCTACCGATACCAAGTAACAGAGGGATCCCCGTTCATCTGCCACCAGGGCGAGATCCGGCTGCGAGCCCGGGGCGATCAGACCGAGCTCACCTGGAGGATCCGATTCCGGCCGAAGCTGCCGGGCACCGGCCGCCCATTGGCGACCGGCCTCAACTGGCTGCTCGGGCGCGTGTTGCGCTCGGGCCTCAAGCCGCACCTCGAAGAGCTCGTCGCGCCCGATGCGGGTGCCCGCGCTGGTGGCTTGAAGTTCATGCGACAACGACAGGAGGGTGCGTGATGAATTCGTTCGAGGCCAAAGACAAGGCAGTGGCGGTCTTCGGCGGAATCTCCGTCGCGTTGTATCTGGCCGCGATCGCGCTAACCCCTGGGCATGAGCCCGACTCCGGATCACCCGGCGTTGAGATCGTCGAGTGGGCAGCGACCCACCGCAGTCAACTGCTCGCGAGCTACCTGCTGTTCGCCGTGGGGCTGGCCGTGCTCATGGTCTTCGTCGCCGGGCTGTATCGCATCGTCCGACGCGCCGACGGCAAGGACGGCTGGCTTGCCATGGCCTCGGTGACGAGCGCTGTTGCCGGCGCTGGAATCTTCGGCGCCGGCACCGCGCTGTTCATGGTCGTCGCGTACCGCCCGACAACGGATCCCGATGTGGCGCGGGCGCTATGGGACGCGGGCTGGCTCGCATACAACACTGCGGGGTTCGGGTTCAGCGCTTGGATCGCGATCGTCGCCGTAGCCACTCTCCGCCACCGAGTGCTGCCGGTATGGACGGCATGGCTCGCGGCCCCGGCGGCGCTGATCGGCTTCGTTGGTCCGTTGGCCGTGAAGGCGGGAACCGGTCCGTTCTCTCCGCAAGGCTGGTTCGCCCTGGTCGTCGGCCTGACGTTCGGCGCGTGGCTCCTCGCCATCTCCCTGGCGACCTGGCGATCCACGCGCCCCTCCGCGCAACAAGGCGACGCTCGCGCTCGGGGGAATTTCGTGCGATCTGGGTGATGACAACACCCCCGCCGCCGGTGTGTACTAAGAGCCTCGGTACGCGGTCCGCGGACCGCCGCTGCCGCCGAGAAGGCAATGGCCACGTACAAAGACACGCTGCGGAGCCTCGCGCTGTGCGACGAGGCGTTCGTGGACTCGGTACTCGGCATGGGCCGGGACACGGTCGAGGTCTCCGGGCTGGATCAGAAGACGCACGCCCTGGTCCGCCTCGGGGCCGCGTTCGCCATCGACGCCGCGCCGAGCTCCTACCAGTCGACCATCGACCTGGCGCGCGCCGCCGGCGCCGGCGTCGACGAGATCGTCGGGACCCTGCTCGCGGTCGCTCCTACGGTCGGCCTCGCACGCGTGGTCTCGGCCGCGCCCGAGCTGGCGCTGGCACTCGGCTACGACCTCGACGCCGCTTTCGAGGGGTCCGAAGGCAACGAGCAATGACCTCACTGGCCGGAGCGCGCGCGTCACACCGAGTCGGTCGACGCAGCCTGCGGCGACTTGTCGAGCACCGCAGGGCCGGACAGGGGTCAGCGATGTCCGTTCGACGGCCCGCGAGATCGCACTCTGACGGATCCAAGCCGTGAGCTGACGGCGTTCACGCGGGGATCGCGCGCGCCGTCGCCCTTCGGCCCGAAATCCTGATCACCGACGAAGAACGACCGAGGATCGCGACGGCGCGCCAGTTGGCGCGCCGTCGCACTGACAGAACTCGACCGCGAGCCGCGCTCAGGCCCTGGTGGTCGGCTCCGGCTCGCCATAGACCAGGATGCCGTGGACCACATACAGGCAGAGGCCGAACACGATCAGCGACCACCAGGGGTTGGCGCCACCGATCGAGAACAGGGCGCTGAGCGCGCCGAGGGTTCCGCCGACGACTCCGATCACCCGGCCATACGGGTTGCCGGAGAACAGTGAGAAGCCCCCGGTCAGCTGGATCAACCCGACGATGATCAGTACCCAGCCGAGGGTGTTGAGGTTGTCGAGGACGAACCTCGTGTCGTTGACGAAGTAGTTCGCATTATCGAGCGCGCCGATGCCGTAGATGACGTTGACCACCCCGACGAATATCAGCAGGATTGCTGCGAATACGACTCGACCAGCACCTCTCATGGGCGGGTCCCCTTTCGTAAGCGCGACGGCCATCTCGGCGATCGCAGTTTCCGACCCGCCTATTTCGACGCTGGAGCCCGGTGTCCTGTCGGCGTTCTCAGGTCCACTCCGGCCCGAACAGCGGCGGGCGCGAGACGATTGGCTTCAGCACCAGCGCCTCGCGGGCGCGGTCGGCGATCGCGCGGGCCGTGAGCCCGAAGTGCTCCATGCACGCCTCGCCGGTGCCCGAGACGCCGAACTCGTCGCCCATGCCGACGGCGAAGATCGGCACCGGATGCTGCTCGGCGGCGACGGTGCGCACCGCGTCGGCAAGGCCGCCCGCGACGCGGTGCTCCTCGGCCGTCACGCCGACCCCGGTCTTCGAAAGTGACTCGAGGATCGGCTCCGACGCCAACGGCTTGATGATCGAGACGTTGACGACCTCGGCCTCGACCCCGTCCTCGCGCTCGAGCGCCTCGGCGGCCTCGATCGCCCGCCAGACCATGTGCCCGGTGGCGACCAGCGACACGTCCTGGCCCTCGCGGAGCACCTCGACCCCGTTGCCGAGCGTCTCCGGGATCTCGTCGTAGACGATCGGCGTCGCCGGGCGCCCGAAGCGCATGTACATCGGCTCTTCGCCGCGCTCGTACGAGTCGATCACCGCCCGGTACGCCTGGTTGTAGTCGGCGGGGACGACCACCTGCATGTGCGGCATCGCTCGCATCAGTGCGATGTCCTCGATCATCGCATGCGAGGCGCCGTCCTCGCCGAGGGAGACGCCGCCATGCGACGCCCCGATCCGGATCTTGAGCTCGTTGTGCGCGATCCCGAGGCGGACCTGGTCATAGGCCCGGCCGGCGGCGAAGATCGCGAACGTCGACGCGTAGGGCACCTTGCCGGTCGCCGCCAGACCGCAGGCGATCGACATCATGTTCGCCTCGGCGGCGCCGCAGTTGAAGAACCGCTCCGGGAATGCCCTGCCGAATTTCATCGACTGGGTGGAGACGGCGAGGTCGGCGTCCAGGGCGACGACGTCCTCGTGGGCCTCGCCGAGCGCCAGCAAGGCGTCGCCGTAGGCCTGACGGGTCGCGATCGGCTCGGTTTTCGCCTCAGCCGTCATGCAGTGCCTTCGTCTGCTCCTCGAGCCGGGCCTCGAGCTCGTCGAGCGCCTCGGCCGCGAACTCGGGACTGACCGCCGCCTTGCCGTGGAAGCCGAACCGGCCCTCCATCGCCGAGACTCCCTTGCCCTTCTCCGTCTGGCAGACGATCGCCGCGGGCCGGTCCAGCCTCCGGCTGCGCTCGAGAGCCTCGACGATCGCCGCCATGTCGTGGCCGTCGATCTCCACCGCGTCCCAGCCGAACGCCTCGAACTTTGCGCGGACGTCGCCCGTGTCCATGACCTCCTCGGTGGTGCCGTCGGTCTGCAGGTGGTTGTAGTCGACGATCGCGGTGAGGTTGGCGACCCCGAAGTGGGGCGCCGCGGTGGCCGCTTCCCAGGTCTGGCCCTCCTGGCAGTCGCCGTCTGAGAGCAGCCCGAACACGTGCGCGGTCCGGTCGAGCCCGTCGAGCCGCAGCGCCAGCGAGATCCCGAGGCACATCGAGAGCCCCTGGCCGAGCGAACCTGTCGAGACCTCGATTCCGGGCGTGCGGTTCATGTCGGGGTGTCCCTGCAGGTGGGCGCCGATCTGGCGCAGCCCCATCAGGTCCTCGCGCGGGAAGTAGCCCTGGTGGGCGAGGGCCGCGTACTGGATCGGGGCCGCGTGCCCCTTGCAGAGCACGAAGCGGTCGCGGTCAGGCCGGCGCGGGTCCCCCGGGTCGTGGCGCAGGACGCGGTAATACAGCGCGGCGACGATGTCGGCGGCCGACAGCGAGGAGTCGAGGTGGCCCGACTTGGCCACGGCGAGCATCGAGACGCAGTCGATGCGCAGCACGGTGGCCCAGCGCTCGAGCTCGGCGACCGAGGTCTGCGCCGGATCCCCCCCTGCCCTCCGCTGCGGCTTCGGATCCGGTACCGGCCGAAGGTGCGTCACGCGGGCGAGGTTACCGGGCATGGTCATCTGCCAACGTAAGCGAGTGCCCGGACGCCGAACCAGCCGCAAAAGCACCCAAAGAGCGGCCCTCCTCGCATCCATCGCCGCGCTGGCGGCACTCGCCGGCTGCGGCGAGAAGTCGGAACCCGACGTCGCCAACCTCCCGCCGCCGACGGCCACCACCACTAGTCGGCCGCCGAGCCGACGACGACCACGACGTCCAACGGCCAGGCGACCACCACGACACCGGCGCCGACCGGGCCCCGCCCGGCGGGCACCGTGCGCGAGTACGTCGCCGCGCTCAGCGCCGGCAACGGCAAGCGGGTCTGCAACCTGTTCGCGCCCGGAGCCCTCGACGAGGTCAAGCTGCCCAAGCCGAACCCCAACTGCGAGGTCGCGCTCGACCGCTCGATCGGCTACCACGATCCCAAGGGGCCGCCCGCGTTCAAGTCCGCGACCGTGCGCCGCGTCAAGATCCAGCAGAAAGGCGCGCGGGCGAAGGTCGTCGCCACGGTGGTGACCCGCTACGTCTCACAGCGACAGCCGTCGATCGACGACGACATCGTCTACATGAAGCGAAGCCGCGCCGGCTGGCTGATCCTGCAGCCGAGCGCCACCCTCTACCGCGCCGTCGGCCTCGAGCCCCCGCTCTCGGCGCTCAAGCCCCCGGCGGGCTTCCTCGCCTTCTAGGCGGCTAGCGGTTGACCGAGATGATCCGCGCGCGCGGCCTCGATCCGTGCAGGACGGTGACGTAGGCGCGCTTCTCGCTGAGCGCCGTCGACCAGAGAGTCCCGCCCCCGGTCCGGAACACCACCCGGCCCTGACCGCCGCCCACCCGCGCCAGCATCAGTCGCTGGCCGTGCCTGGTGACGCGCACGTAGAGCAGGTGCTTGCCGTTGACCGAGGGGTTCTGCAGACCATCGACCCGCGACCGCAGCAGACGCGACTTCGAGTGCTTCGGGCGCTTTGAGCCGAGCACCTGCTTGATGATCAGGTTCTCCTCCGGCGCCGCCCGGGCGTAGACGACCCGGTTGTCGTCGATGCTCGGCCCGCTGAGCTGGGCGTTGCGCCCGGCGCGACCGAGCGAATGGGTCGGTCCCGGCTGGGCCGGGTTGGCGATCCGACGGGCGTGCAGCGAGTCCCGCCCGTGAGCGTGTGAGCGCCAGACCACCCAGCGTCGCGAGACCGCCACGGCGTCAGCCCCTGACGCGGCGAACGAGCCGCGCTCGCCCAGGTCGACCGCGCTCAGGATCAGGATCTGCCCCTGCCTGATGACGGCGACGTTGCCGTCGCCGATCGCCGGGTCGTGACCTGGCAGCGCCCGCTCCTCGGGTCCGCGGCGGATCACGCCCGACCCGTCGGGGCGCTGGTAGACGAGGGCGTCGCCGCCCACCGACGGATCGGCGGCGGGATGCGCGGCGTTCTTCGAGGCTCCGGCTGGGACGGCGACCGCCAGCGCACCCGCGGCGGCGAGCAGGGCCAGCCCGTCACCGAGCCTGAAGGCCCGATAGATCGCCGGGCGCTCGGCCATCGCCTCCGTGACCCGGATCCCGGCCTCGCGGTCGGCGACCGGCGCGGTCAGGGCCACCGGCAACGCCCGGCCGATCCCGAAGCCGAGGCCGATCGCCACCCCTACCTCCGGGTCGCCGACCGCGAACGAGAGCCCGGCGAGGGCGAAGACGCCGAAGGTGAGGACGAAGGTGGTGAACCCGAGCCCGAGCAGGATGCCGTAGAGGCCCGCCGCCACGGGCATCGGCATCACCCGCCGCCAATGCTCCGGCAGCTGCCGGCGGACCTGGGGCAGGATTCGCACCCCGCGGATCTCCGCGATCGCGGCGCAGATCGCGACCGCGGCGGCGACGACGTAGGCGAGGTCGTTGTCGCCTCCGTGCAGCAGGCTCCCGGCGAGAGCTAGGGTCCCGAAGGTGGCTACGCCGCCGGCGAGCGCGCCGAGGGTGAAGGTCACGCAGGCGGAAACCGTCGTCGCGGGGCCGCCTCGGTGGCCGGCCGGGCCGATCGTCTCGATCATCGAGAACCCGCAAGGCGACCAGGTGCCGGTGAGCCCGGCCAACAGCGCGGCGAGCGCGAGGCTGATCGAGACGGGGTCGCTCAGCACGGCACCTTGGTCTGGTAGTAGTGGACGCAGAAGACCTTGCGGCCCGCGTAGCAGTACCCGGTCAGCGCCGCGTCGCCGTTGATCCGCTGGCCGACGTAACCGCAGCAGTCGAGCAGCCGCCGGACGTGGCCGTCGCAGCAGCGGTACCAGCTGCCGTCGAGATGGGGGTTGAAGCCGTAGATCTCCGCGGTCCGGTCGCAGACCTTGGTCCGCGGGGCCGGCGGCAGCGGCCGCCCGTCCGGGTCCCGCATCACCTTGCCGTCCGAGTCGACCGGCTCGCCGCGGCCGTTCACCCGGCGGCCCAGGTTGTCGATCGGCTCGCCGTCGCTCGGGTGCAGCGGATAACCGCGGCGATCGATTCGCGGCAGGTCCGGCCCGAGCGGGTGAACGCAGGAGCCCGTGGTGTAGGTGTGGCCGCAGAAGTGGTGCGCCTCGGCATCGCCCGGCTTGACCGCCCGGGCGACCAGGCCGCCTGCCGCCACGGCGGTGAGACCGGCGCCCACCCGGGCGAGGAAGCCACGGCGAGAGGCGCGCCCGGCCAGCGACTCGACCGCGCGCTCGACCGCGTCAGACATGATCGGGCGCGAGCTCCACCGCCCGTCGTTCGGCGGTCGCGATCACGCTTTCCAGCTGGGCGAGGTTATTGAACGTCCCCTTGGCGAGGACGGTTCCGCGCGCGTCCACCGCGACCGCGTACGGGCTGCCGGGGACGGCCAGCTCGCTCCAGACCGCGGGGTCAGCGTGCTCGTCGAATCGCGTCACGGCAATCGCCGGGTCGCCCTCGAAAGTCGCGAGCGCGGGCCCGAGGGTCGCGCACACCGGGCAGCCGTCGGAGACGAACACGGCCAGGCCCAGCTCGGCGCCGGCGCCCAATCCAAACCGTTCGGGCTCGGGCAGGCGCGAGCCGAGCGCCGGGCCCTCGCCAGGGATCTCGAGCGCCGCCGAAGGCCCGAGCCTGAGCCTGAGCATCCCGACCTCGCGGGCGAGGGCGAGCACGGCCACGGCAAGGCCGGCGCAGGCGAGCAGGGCGGCGGCCAGCCCGAGGCCGAGCCACTCATCGGTGCTGAGCGACGGCTCCGGGAGTCGCGGCAAGGTTGCGAACGCGGCCGCGAGGATGAGATTGCGCGCAACCCCGCGCCAGCCGACGGTCGAGCGGGCGCCGAAGCACGCGCACGGCGCCCCGGCGCGGCCGCGCATGATCGCCCCAGCCATCGTCGCGGCGAACAGCAGCATCAGCGCGGCGGCGCCGAGCTCGGCGGCCTCGACGCCGGCGATCACGCCCGCCGCGAGGACCAGCTCGGCGACGATCAATGAGGCCCACGCCCCCCATTGGGCGCCGGGGTGCGTGATCCCGAAGCTGGTCAGCGCGCTGCGGCTCGATTCCGGGCTTGCCAGCTTGGCGACGCTGGCCGCGGCCAGGACACCCCCGAGGATCAGTCGCGCCGCAACCTCGAGCACGGGCTCAATTTATAAGAGCCCGGCAGGAGACGCGGCAGTTCAGCCGATCGCCACCATCCGCTCGATCGGCAGCCGCGCGCGCTCGGCGATCCGCTCGTCGACCTTGACCTCGAACTTGAGCTCGCGCAGCGAGTCGCGCAGCTTCGGCAGCGTGATCATCTTCATGTACTTGCAGAAGGCCATTCGGTTGGCCTCGATCAGCCGTGCCTGCGGGGCCGCCTGCTGGAGCGGGTAGAGCATCCCGGTCTCGGTGGCGACGATGAATTCGCCCTCGGGGTGCTCGGAGACGTGCTCGAGCATGCCCGAGGTGGAGAGCATGTGGACGCCGTCCGAATCGACGTCACCGGAGGCGACGTACTCCATCGCCTGGGTCGAGCAGCCGCACTCCGGGTGGATCAGGAACTCGGCCTCGGGGTGCTCGGCGCGCGTGCGGGTGATGTCGTCGGGGCGGATCCCGGCGTGGACGTGGCACTCGCCGTCCCAGACGTGGAAACGCGCGTAGCGCTCGGGGTCTGACGTCAGGCCCGTCTCGCGGGCCACGAACGACCCCAGCCACATGTCCGGGCCGAAGAGGATCTCGGTCTCTGGGCCGTGCTCGCGCCAGATGTGCTCGACGACCTTGACCGCGTTCGACGAGGTGCAGCAGTAGTCGGTCTCGGCCTTGACCTCCGCCGAGGTGTTGACGTACATGACCACGATCGCGCCCGGGTGCTCGCCCTTCCAGGCGCGAAGCTGGTCGGCGTCGATCGAGTCCGACAGCGAGCAGCCGGCGTCGGGGTCCGGGATCAGCACGGTCTTGGACGGGGAGAGGATCGACGCCGTCTCGGCCATGAAGTGGACGCCGCAGAAGACGATCACGTCGGCGTCGGTGGCGGCCGCCTGGCGCGAGAGCCCGAGCGAGTCGCCCATCACGTCGGCGACGTCCTGGACCTCGGGCACCTGGTAGTTGTGGGCCAGGATGACCGCGTTGCGTTCCGCCGCCAGCGCGCGGACCTCGGCGGACATGCGCGAGACCTCATCCGGCGTCAGCTCCGGATTCGGGTTCGGCTGAAGCGTCGGCAGCTGCTGCATGCTGGCCTTCTCCTTTGCGATGTTCGCCTGCCCGTGGACAGGGCGAATGACCTGACCCAGTTTACTCAGTCGCGTGACTGGGCCCCATGCCTGAGCTTCCGGAAGTCGAGATCACGGCGCGGCGCCTCGACGCCGCGCTCGCGGGCGCCGAGGTCGAGTCGACGCTGACGCCCGGGATGGTGGCGGTGAAGACCGTCGATCCGCCGCTCTCCGCGCTGGAGGGCCGCTCGGTGGCGGGCGTGCGGCGGATCGGCAAGATGCCCGTGGTCAGGTTCGAGGGCGACGGCGAGCCGCTGGAGCTGTTGATCCACCTGATGTCGGCAGGGCGGCTGCAGCTCTTCGACAAGCGCGCCTCGCTGAAGGACCGGCGCTCGCGGGTGCTGATCCGGCTCACCGACGGGCGCGAGCTGCGGTTACGGGAGTTCGGGACCAAGCAGCGCGCCTGGGCGAAGCTGCTTCGCGACGGCCAGGCAGCCGAGGACGAGATGGTCGCCACGCTCGGTCCCGAGGCGTGGCCGGCGCCGCCGCTCGACACGCTAGCGGCGGCGGTCGATCAGCCGCGCCATCTGCACCCCCTGCTGCGGGACCAGCGCGCGCTCGCCGGGATCGGCCGGTCCTGGGTCGACGAGGTCCTCTGGGAGGCGCGCCTGTCGCCGTTCAAGAAGGGCTCGGAGCTCGAGGCCGAGGAGGTCGAGGGCCTCTACGACGGCCTCGCGGTGCTCGGGGATGCGATCGACCACTACGAGCGGGTGATCGGCGACGACGTGCCCGACAAGCTGCCGATGCCGCTCAAGGTCCACCGCCGCGAGGGCGAACCCTGCCCGCGCTGCGGGACGACGATCGAGGCCGTCTACTACGCCGAGCACCAGACCAACTACTGCCCGAACGAGCAGACCGGCGGCCGGGTGCTCAAGGACCGGCGGCTGTCGCGGCTGCTCAAGTGAGACCCTGGCGGCGTTCGCAGCATTGACCCCGCTATCGGGTTGTCGATGGTTCGAGCGTCGCTCCGGCTAAGCGGGCGTCAACGCCGCAGCAGCTGGCGGCCGACGGCCTTGCCGATCGTCACCGGATGGTTGAGGAGAGTCGCCACCCGTCCGCGCAGGGTGAGCGGGTCGTGGGCGATCCCGAGCTGGCGCAGGATCGTGGCGGCGTCGAAGTAGACGCGCTCGCAGACCAGGCGGTCGTCCTCGAACAGGAAGAGGGCGCAGAACTGCATCTCGAACCTGCGTCCAGTCGGCGGCAGGCCGCGGAACGCGCCGTCGTGCGTCCCGTAGAGCATCGCCTCGACGATCACCGCGTCCTCCGCGTGGTGCAGGGCGATGAGCTCGTTTCGCTGATCCGGAAACGCGGTCCGCGTCTCCTTGAAGTAGGCGGCCACCTCCTCCGGGCCGTCGTGGATGTCGCCGGTCGCGATCAGCTCGTAGCGCGGGCGGTCGAAGGTCTCGAGCGTGACGTCGAACTCGTGCCGGTTCTCGGACTCCATGTGCTCGATCACGATCGCCTCGCGCTTGGCGCGGAGATCCGCCGTCGGGGTCGCGGCCACGATCCGACTCTAGTCCCTCAGTCGACCTCGATCAGCATGCTCAGGTCGAGCGCCGGGGCCGAGTGGGTGAGCGCGCCGACCGAGATGAAGTCGACGCCGGCGCCTGCGATTGCCGCGACGTTGTCCAGCGTGACGCCGCCCGACGCCTCGAGCTTCACAGCCGCCCCCGCGCCGTCGCGTTCGACGACGCAGGCGTGCAGCTCCTCCGGCCGCATGTTGTCGAGCAGCAGGCGATCGGCCCCAGCGGAGATCGCCTGGCGAACCTCGTCGAGGTCGCGGCACTCGATCTCGATCTCGAGCGACGGCTGCGCCTCCCGGGCCAGCGCGACCGCGGGGCCGATGCCGCCGGCGATGGCGACGTGGTTCTCCTTGATGAGCACCGCGTCGTCGAGCCCGAAGCGGTGGTTGTGGCCGCCGCCCGCGACCACCGCCGCCTTCTCGAGCCGCCGCAGCCCCGGGGTCGTCTTGCGGGTGTCGAGGATCACCGCGCCGGTCCCGTCCACCGCCTCGGCAAAGCGGGCCGTCAGCGTCGCGATCCCAGACAGGTGGCCGAGGAAGTTGAGCGCCGTGCGCTCCGCGACGAGCAGGGCGCGGGCGGGGCCCCTGATCGCCGCGACGTCGATTGGCACGTACTCGCGCCAGCCGCCCTCCTCGGCGAGCGGCCCGAGGCCGGGCGCACCCGCCTGGGAGAACACCTCGCGGGCGACCTCGAGCCCGAACAGCACCCCGGGCTGCTTTTGCACGATCCGCGCCCCAGCGGTCGCGTCGGCCGGGACCATCGCCTCGGTGGTCACGTCTCCGGAGCCGAGGTCCTCGGCGAGCGCGGCGCGGACGAGCTCGCCTGCCGAGTCCGCTTCGCTCACGAGCCCATCTAGCGTGGGAAGACGGCCATCGTCGCCGTGAACCCATGCAGGAAGTTGGTGCCGCCGACGGGCCCGATCTCGCCGGCGCAGAAGAACCCCGCCGCGGGCGCGCCGAGCGCGTCCTCGACCGCGTCGACGTCGTGGTTGGGCAGCGCGAACATGTGCCGCCCGCGCCCGTTGCAGGTGAAGAGCAGCACCCCGGCGGCCCCCTCGGTCCCGAGCGCGGCGGCGCGAACCCCCAGCGCGTCGCGCAGGTCCTCGTCCGCCGACGCGGGGTCGCGCACGTGCATGCGCACGGTCTGGCCGACGCGGACCCGCTCGCCGATGACGATCGTCTGGGCGGACTCGTCCGCGCCGACGATCGGGCGGACCAGGAAATCACCGCGGTCATAGGAGGGCTGGTTCTCGTCGATGACGACGCCGAGCAGCAAGCCCTGCGCGGCGAGCTCGCGCTCGGAGGGCTCGAGCTCGGCGATCGCCTCGCGCAGGCGGTCGATCGCCGGGGTCGATGCGAGCTCGCTGATCGAACTGCCCTCGCAGGCGGTGATCGTCATCTCGGGCCCGACGGGCGTCGCGCCCTGCGACACGCAGGGCACCACCTCCAGCCCTTCGATCGTGCACGCGACCGCGCCCTGGTCGACGACATCGCCGTCGCAGAACAAGGACGCGGAGCCAGCCGCCGCCGCGCTCGCGAGCCCGCCCAGGGCCGGGGCCGCCGGGCGCTCCTCGTTCAGGCGCGCCAGCAGCGCCTCGGCGCTGAACGTGTACGGGTCGACGAGGACGATGATCGCGTCCGGCCCCCGGTCGCGATCGGGCATCCCGTCGATCGCGATCTCGTCACCCTCCCGGCGAGCGCTCAGACGGTGCGTCTCGATCCGCGCACCGGGGGCTGACAGGCCCCAGACCACCGCGCCGGGACCTTCCTCGACCTCCCGGCCCGGAGCGACGACTCCACCCGCGCCGCAGCCGATCAGCCGCGCGGGCTCGAGCCGGCGATGGACAGCGTCGAGGATCGCCTTGCCGTGGCCGAGGTGCGAAGCGCCCGCGAAAACCAGCGCCAGGTCGCAGCGGCCGTCGAGATCGGCCGCGGCTGCGGAGGCGGCGGCGGCGAAAGCCTCAACCGGGTCGAATTCGTCCGAGAAGCCGACGCCAACGTTCACGCTCATTGATCGAAACGGTATTCCTCACGCGGGGAGCGCGTATTACCCGCGGCCCGCGGATTTCAGCAGGTACTCGCGAACGAACTGGTCGAGGTCGCCGTCGAGGACCCGGTTCGCGTCGCCGACCTCATACCCGGTGCGGTGGTCCTTGACCCGGGTCGACGGGTGCAGGGTGTAGCTGCGGATCTGCGAGCCCCACTCGGCCGCCTTCTGCTCACCGCGCTCGGCGGCCAGCTCCTCGGCTCGCTTGCGCTCTTCCTCTTCGAGCAGCCGCGCCCGCAGCAGGCGCATCGCGGTCGCCTTGTTCTGCGCCTGTGAGCGTTCGTTCTGACACTGCACCACGATCCCGGTCGGCACGTGGGTGAGGCGCACGGCGGAGTCGGTCTTGTTGACGTGCTGGCCGCCGGCGCCCGAGGCGCGGTAGGTGTCGACCCGGACGTCATCCTCGTCGAGGTCGATTTCCACCGCATCGTCGACCAGCGGCGCGACGTCGACCTGGGCGAAGGCAGTGTGGCGGCGCGACTGGGCGTCGAATGGCGAAATCCGGACCAGGCGATGGACCCCCCGCTCGGCGGCGAAGAGACCGTACGCGTACTCGCCCTTCGCGATGAAGGTCGCCGACTTGACCCCCGCCTCCTCGCCCGCCGAGGCCTCCTTCATCTCGACCGTAAAGCCGCGGCGTTCGGCCCAGCGCAGGTACATGCGCAGCAGCATCTCGGCCCAGTCCTGCGAGTCGGTGCCGCCGGCGCCCGAGCGAATCGTGACCACGGCGTCGCCGGAGTCGTATTCGCCACTGAACAGGCGCGCCTCCTCGAGCGCCGCCAGCCGCTCCTCGACGGAGTCGAGCTGGCCGGCGAGCTCGGCGGCGATCTGCTCGTCGTCGGCTGAGAGGTCGGAGAGCTCCTCGAGGTCGGCGGCGTCGGACTCGAGCGACCTGAACGTCTGCAGCCGCTTCAGGGCGCGCGCGTGGTCGGCCGAGACCCCGGCGGCCCGCTCCTGGTCTTCCCAGAAGCCGGGCGTCTGCATCTCGCCCTCGAGTCGGGCTACCTCGGCTTCGAGCTTCTCCGCGTCAAAGGTAGTCCGCGAGCAGCTTCAAGCCGTCGCGGACCTGCGCGAGGCGCGCGGGGACGTTCTCGGTTTGGGCGGCCTCGGCCATGCAGCAGAGCTTAGTGACGGTGTCCGCGGCTCAGCGCAGGACGCGCCACTTGAAGGTGACCGCCTCGCCGACGTTGCCCTGCTCGTCGGTGGCGTGGACCTTGAACGTGTGCTTCTTGGCGCTGACCTTCATCTTGTACGGCGAGGAGCACGGCTTGAACGCGCCCTTGTCGAGCGCGCAGGCGAAGGTCGAGCCCTCGTTCGCGCTGAAGGTGAACTTCGTCTTGCGCTTGTCGGTCTTCCTCTTCGGGTGCTTGCCGAACCTCACGACCGGGCCGGTCGCGTCCGGCGGCACCGCGCCTGAGCCGACGACATCGACGCCGCTGACCTGAATGATCCCGTTGCGGAAAGCCGAGCGCATCGGGTCTGCCGCCAGGCGACCGTAGACGCCGGGGAAATTGGGCCGCGCACAGCCGATGCCGAAGCTGGTGTCGCCGACCAGCCGCACGGCGTTGACGGCCTTGGTGCCGCGCTGGAACGCCTGGACCACGAGCGGTCCACCGCTGTCGCCCTGGCAGGTGTCGACCCCACCGGCCAGCACTCCCGCGCAGACCATGGTCGAGGCGGCGAAAGCCGGCCCGTAGTTGGCGCAGTCGGGGTCGGAGAGCATCGAGATCTGGGCGGCCCGGAGCTGGTCCGAGCCCTCGTTCGCATTCTCGACGAGGTCCCCCCAGCCGCTGATCAGGGCGGGCTGTCCCGGAGCCCAGAGCGCGGCCTCGTCGGGCCCGGCGATCTTGACCGGCGTGCCGGTGGTCGCCGGCGAGGCGAGCTGGAGGAACACCGCGTCCCACTGGCTGGTGTTCGGGTCGTAGAGCTGGCCACTCGCCGGCGCGGCGTCGGTCGACCGGGCCTGCAAGGTCGGGGCCGCCGGCGAGCCCTCGAAGTAGTAGTAGTCGGCGAGCTCGAGTACCTGCCCGTCCCCGGACGAGAGCGTGGTCCGGCCCGCGATCACCTCGAACTGGATCACGGGGTTGAAGCCGACGGCCGCCAGCGGGAAGTCGAATGTGCAATGCGCGGCGGTGATCACGATCGTCGGCGCGACCAGGGTGCCGCCGCAGGCGTGGCGATCGAAATCGTCGCCGGAGTACAGGAGGTCGTTGACGTTGAGGGACACCTGCCAGGGGTACTGCTGGATGGTCGCCGGTGCCCCGCCGACGATCCTGGTGTCGTTCGCCGCCACCGGGGCGGCGACGCCCAGCCCCAAGGCCGCTGCCGCCGCGAAGGCGGCGATCGATCGCACGCGACGAACCTATTCCACCTCGCGCTGTCCGCGCAAGCCCGCGACCGCGAGCGCCTCGGCACGGTCCTCGAACGGCTGCCACCGCGCGATCAGGCCGTCGCGGAAGGTGAACATCGCCGACATCTCGTCTTCGTGGGCGTGCTCCTCGTCGTCGCGCCACCACCACTGCTTGCGATACAGGGCCACCAGGTGCGCGCCGCCGGGGTCGCCGAGCACCTCCTCCAGCACCAGCCGCTGGTCGAGCCCGCCCTCGGGGACCTTGGACGCCCAGGCGCGCGCCTCCTCGCGGCCCTCCCGCAGGCCACGCGCCGTCTGCAACTCCACCTGGGGGTGAAGAGTGGAGACGAACGCGTCCAGGTCCTGCTGGTTGAAGGCGTCGTAGAAACGTCGGACCAGGGCGGCGTGATCGCTCATACCAGGCGCCTCAACGGCGGCGCGCCTCCGCTTCGCCCTTCGGGCTCCGCGATCGCAGTCTTTCCAGCGCGGCCGCCCGCTCCGCCTCGACCTCCTCGCGCACCGCGCAGCCGGCGAGATGGTCGTTGACGATCCCGGTGGCCTGCATCAGTGCGTAGGCGGTCGTCGGGCCGACGAAGCGAAAGCCGCGCCGCTTCAGCTCCTTGGCGAGTGCGGTGGACTCAGGTGTGATCGACGGAAGCTCGTCGCCGCGCTCGGTCTTTGGGCGGTGCGACCAGGCCAGCGCCGACAGCGACTCGCCCTCGGCGGCCATCGCGGCGGTCGCCTTCGCGTTGGCGATCGCCGCCTCGATCTTCGCCCGGTTGCGAACGATCCCGGCGTCGGCGAGCAACCGCTCGACGTCTCTACCGCCGTAGCGCGCCACCCGCTCGAACTCGAAGCCGTCGAACGCGCCCCGGAACGCCTCGCGCTTGCGCAGGATCGTCAGCCACGAGAGCCCGGACTGAAAGGCCTCCAGCGTCAGCCGCTCGTAGATCCCGCGGTCATCGGTGACCGGCCGCCCCCATTCCTCGTCGTGGTAGGCGAGGTAGTCAGGGGCGGACACTCCCCACCAACAGCGCGGCTGGCCGTCGTCGCCCACGGCGAGACCTGCCGTCGGCATCAGGACCCGGCCGGATCGGTTCCCGGCAGGCGGATGACATGCCGGTAGATGATCTGACCGCCCACCACCTGAATCAGCCGGAGCTTCAGTCTGGCCCGGCCGGCGGCGAGGCCATCCGGGGCCCGAAAGATCGCCTTGCTCGAACGCCCTGGGCCGACGTGCGCGGACCTGCGAACGCCGAAGCGCTCGCCGTGTTGCTTCAGGGACAGCTTCAACCTCAACGGCTCGGCCGCCTCGACCCGCGCGACGATCCGCCGCCGGTCGCCACGCGCCGTGACCTTGACATTCTCGACCGCGCCGGCGACGAGGCCCGCCCCGAGCGGGCGCTCGCTCGGGCTCAACTCGTACAGGCCCCACGGTGGGTTGGCGTTGACGATCCGCCCCGGCTCGCAGGTGGCGAGGAAGGTCGCAAATCGAGTCGTCGGGCTCGTGGCCTCGACGCGATAGACGCCCGCCGGCATGCCGATCCAGATGACGCCGCCGTCGCCTGACGTCAAGGTCCGCGAGCGGTCGGGGATCACCTGGTCGTTGAAATAGATCGGTCGTGTCACGAAGGGGTATGTGCGCGCGGTCGCTCCCGCGACGCCGTGCGGTGTTCGCGCCTGGAACGTCTCGAAGTCGACCCCGCGGACGTTGCGGGCCGACGCGGTCGTGACGACCACGCATTGTTCGGGGCGCCCATCGGGCCCGAGCGGGACCTGAAGTAGCGCCGCCAAGCCGTTGTACTCAGCGTCGGCGGGGGTCTGGAAGTTGGCGTTGGAGATCGGGTTGCCCCGGGTGTGGAACGTCTGCAGGTCGATCTGGTGATAGCCGTCGGGAGGCTCGATGTACGGCGTCACGGTCGTGTCGTCGGGGACCTCGAGCTCGTAGTCGCCGTTCGCGTCTGCGATCGCCGAGATACCGGGGAGCTCGCGGATCCGGATCACGGCCCCGGCCAGGCCGGTATCGCTGTGGTTGAAAGCGTAGGCGCGGCCGGAGATCGTCACCGACTGCTGCTTTGACTGCGCCGACCCGACTTGGATGGCGACCGTCGCGATCGCCGCGATCGCGAGTCCGGCCGCTAGGCCCCGTGGCACTTCTTGTACTTCTTGCCCGACCCGCACCAACAGGGGTCGTTGCGACCGATCTTCTCCTGTTCCGTCTTGACGACGGTCGCCGGGTTGACGCTGTCGCCGGCGCCGTTTCCGGTGCTCTCGGCCCCCGCGGTGGCCGCGCCGGCGGCGCCGGCGGCCGCCGCCGCCCGGGCCTCGCCGATCGCGGACGGCTGCTCGGCGCCGCCGCCGCCCTCGTAGGCGACCTGGCGCTCGCGCTGGCGCTCCTCGGCGGCGAACATCTGCTCCGCCTCGGCGGGCTCGATGTTGACCTCGAGGTGGAACATCACCCGCGTGAACTCCTCCCAGACCGACGACATCAGCTCCTGGAACATCGAGAAGCCCTCGTTCTTGTACGCCACCAGGGGGTCGATCTGGGCGAACCCGCGCAGGTGGATGCCCTCGCGCAGGTAGTCCATCTCATAGAGGTGCTCGCGCCACCGATTGTCGATGATCTGCAGCAGCACCTGGCGCTCGAGGTAGCGCATCAGCTCCGAGCCGAGCTCCTCCTCGCGCCGGTCGTACGCCGCCAGCGCATCCTCGATCAGGAGCTCGGAGATGTCGCCGCGGCTGGAGGTCTGCGGGTCGAGGTTCTCCAGCTCGGCGCCCAGCGGCCAGAGGCCGCGCGCGTGGCCCTCGAGCCCCGCGAGGTCCCACTCCTCGAAGATGTCCGACTCGGTGTAGGTCTCCACCAGCCGGCCGATCGCGTCCTCGATCTCCTGGTGGCTGACCTCCGACATGTCGCGGCCCTCGAGGATCTCGCGCCGGTACTTGTAGATCACCCGGCGCTGCTCGTTCATGACGTCGTCGTACTCGAGCACCCGCTTTCTGATCAGGAAGTTCTGCTGCTCGACCTTCTTCTGGGCGTTCTCGATCGTCCGCGTGAGCATCTTCGCCTCGAGCGGGTATTCCTGACCCTCCTCGTCGACCGGCCCGAGCCGGTCGAGGATCTTGTAGATCCGCTCACCGGCGAAGAGGCGGATCAGGTCGTCCTCGGCCGAGAGGAAGAACCGCGACTCGCCCGGATCGCCCTGGCGCCCCGAGCGGCCACGCAGCTGGTTGTCGATCCGGCGCGACTCGTGGCGCTCGGTGCCGCAGATGAACAGCCCGCCGAGCTCGCGGATCTCATCGCCCTCGGCCTTGGTCTCGGGCTCGAACCGCTTCGCCTGCTCGGCGAGCTCGGAGTCCCAGCTCTCATCGGTCTGCGAGAGGCCCAGCTTGTGCAGCTCGCCCTGGGCGAGCATCTCGGGATCGCCGCCGAGCTTGATGTCGACCCCGCGGCCCGCCATGTTGGTGGCGATCGTCACCGCGCCCTTGCGACCGGCCTGGGCGACCGTCTCGCCCTCTCGCTGCGCGTGCTCGGGTTTCGCGTTCAGGACCGTGTGGTCGACTCCGGCGCGGCGCAGCTCGTCGGAGAGCATCTCGGAGATCTCCACCGAGATCGTTCCCACCAGCACCGGCTGCCCGCGCTCATGCCGCTCGGAGATCTCGTCGACGACCGCCTGCCACTTGCCCTGCTTGGTCTTGTAGATCTGGTCGTTGTGGTCGGCGCGAATCATCGGCCGGTGGGTCGGGACCTCGACCACCGGGATCTCGTAGATCTTCATGAACTCGGTGGCCTCGGTGAGCGCGGTCCCGGTCATGCCGGAGAGCTTGTCGTAGAGGCGAAAGTAGTTCTGCAGCGTGATCGTCGCCAGCGTCTGGTTCTCCTCGCGGATCGCGACGCCCTCCTTTGCCTCGACCGCCTGGTGGAGCCCGTCGGACCAGCGCCGGCCCTCGAGGATGCGACCCGTGAACTCGTCGATGATCTTCACCTCGCCGTCGATCACCGCGTAGTCCGTGTCGCGCTTGAACAGCGACTCCGCCTTCAGCGACTGGATCAGATGGTTGACCAGTGAGCCGTGCTCCGACAGGTACAGGTTCTCGACGCCGAGGAACTTCTCGGCCTTCGCGACGCCGGCCTCGGTCGGCGCGACGGTCTTGTGCTTCTCGTCGTACTCGTAGTCGTGCTCGGCCTCGGAGGTGTCGCGCGACTCGCCGAGCGACTTCAGCTTCGGCTTCATCTCCTCGCCGACCATCTGCTTGGCCAGGCGGGCGAAGGTGTAATACGTGTCGGCCGCCTTCTCGGGGCGGCCGGAGATGATCAGCGGCGTCCGGGCCTCGTCGATGAGGATGTTGTCGACCTCGTCGACGATCGCGAACGCGTAGTCGCGCTGGACGCATTCGTCGAGCGAGCCGGCCATGTTGTCGCGCAGGTAGTCGAAGCCGAACTCGGAGTTGGTCCCGTAGGTGACGTCGGCGGAGTACATCTGGCGGCGCTGGGACGGGTCCATCTCGGACTGGATGACGCCAACCGTGACCCCGAGGGCGTCGTAGATCGGCTTCATCCAGAGTGCATCGCGCCGGGCGAGGTAGTCGTTGACGGTGACCAGGTGCACCGCGTCGCCGGCGAGGGTGTTCAGGAACACCGCCAGGGTCGCCGTCAGGGTCTTGCCCTCGCCCGTGCGCATCTCGGCGATCGCGCCGGAGTGCAGCACCATGGCGCCGATCAGCTGGACGTCGTAATGGCGCTGGCCGAGCGTTCGCTTGCCGGCCTCGCGCCCGAGTGCGAAGGCCTCGGGAAGCAGCTCGTCGAGCGGCTCGTCATCCTCGCGGGCGCGCCTCCGCAGGTCGTCTGCGCGCTGGCGAATCTCGGCGTCTGAGAGCAGCTCGAGCTCGGGCTCGAAGCGGTTGATCGAGTCGACCCGCTTCTCGTACTCCTTGAACTTCCGGCCCTCGCCGAGGCGCAGGGCCTTGTCGATGATGCCTCGGCCTGCCATCAACCGCTGAGGGTACCGAGGCGGCCCGGGGCGGGCCGGCGTTTTACGCCTCTCCGCCTCGCAGGCCGCCGATCGCCCGGCGGGTCTTGGCGCGGGCTCGGCGCTTCTCGCGATGGCGCTTGACCTGGCGGCGAATGTCCTCTGCGAGCTCGTGGATCGAGTGCAGCATCTCCGGCGACGCCTCCTCCGCGTGCAGGGTCGCGCCCTTCAGGTAGAGGTTCGCCTCGGCGACGTAGCGGTCGGTGATCGCGGGGTTCTTCTCCTCGCGCAAGACCACCTCCAGCTGGGCGAAGTCGGAGACCTGGGGAGCGACGCGCGCGAACTGCTTGTTGACCCGGTCGCGGATCTCGTCGGTGACCTCCATGTGGCGACCCTTGATCTCGATTCGCACGGCGCCTCCTGTCTATCGCTAGCGCGTCCCTTGGCCGGACCACAAATGGTACGCCCGTCGACACGCCGGTCAAACCGATCTCGCAAAGCAGGCGGCGGCGACCGACTCGCAGCCGGCTGCCCTCAGGGCCCGAGCGCAGGCGCCGAGCGTGGCGCCCGTGGTGAGAACGTCGTCGACGAGCAGGACGCGTCGGGGCACGACGCCGTCGGCGGTGATGGCTGGCGGGCTCGCGAGGCGGTCCGTGCGTCGGCGGCCGACCTGCCGCCGGCGGTCGGTTCGGCGCAGGCACGTGGCCAGAGATAGCCGTAACCGCACGGCGACGTTGTCGGCGATGAGGGCGGCGGGGTCGAAGCCCCGACTGCGCAAGCGCGGGCGCGCAGGAGGCACGGCGACGACGGCGCGGCCCGGCGCGAGGTCGGCGCAGACGTCGGCGACGGCCGCCGCAAGCGGCGCGGCGAGCGCCGTGCGGTGGCCGAACTTCAGCGCCGTCAGCGCTCGCCGTGCCTCGTCCTCGTATGGCGCCGCCCAGCGCACGGTCTCAAGGCCAGCGAGGCTGGTGCGCCCCGACGCCGCCGAGGTGATTCGCGTCCAGCAACCCGCGCAGAGCGGATCCTCCCACCGGCACGGATCGGCGCATGCCGCGCATCGCGGAGGCGCGAGGAGTGCCCCCGCCATCCGTATCGCGTCGAAGGTGCGCACCTGCCCAGCCTGCCTTGCCGATTCGCGCCCGTGGCACACGAACCGTGCCGAAAGTGCCAGGTCCCCGGCGTCAGACCGAGTTCGCGGCGACGGCCCGGTTACGGCCCGCGCGCTTGGCCCGGTAGAGCGCGGCGTCGGCGCGGCCCACGAGCGCCTCCGGCTCCTCGTCGCCGTCCCAGGCGGCGACCCCGGCGGAGGCCGACTCGCCCGCGGGGGTCTCGCTGCGCAACCGCTCGACGAGGCGCATGCCGTCCTCGATCGCGCAGCCCGGGAGGATGACGCTGAATTCCTCGCCGCCATAGCGGGCGAGGATGTCGTAGGGGCGCAGGGTCTCGCGCCAGGCAGCGGATGCGGACCGGAGCAGGCGGTCGCCCGCCTGGTGGCCGTGGCGGTCGTTGAAGTCCTTGAAGTTGTCGAGGTCGAGCATCGCGACGCAGATGGGCTTCGCCTCGCGCGCCGCGCGCGAGAGCTCACGGGGCAGCTGCTCCTCCCAGTGCCTGCGGTTGGGCAGGCCGGTGAGGTCGTCCGTGCGGGCCATGTGCTGGAGGCGGCCGAGGAGGTCGGCGCGGCCGATCGCCACCGCCGCCTCCGCGCCGAGCAGCTGGATCAGCGCCGAGAGGCGCAGCGAGACCCCGTCGATCGGCTCGTGCCAGGCGATCGCCAGCACGCCGAGCGCGGCGCGGTCGCGGACCACCGGATGCCAGAGGATCGCCTTGGCTCCGGTTCGGTGCATGAGCTCGCGGTCGGCGGCGCCGTCGCGATGCCCGAGGGCCACGAACACCTCCTCGGCCCGGCTGAAGGCGAGCGCGGCGCCGGACTCGCCGGTCGAGCGGCAGGCGCAGGTCGGTCAACAGGGCTCCGACGACGGCACTCGGCTCCAGCCCGCCGCCGTCGGGCTCGGCTCGAACAGCGCGGCGACGGGCGCCTCGGCCACCTGGCGCGCCGCCTCGCAGACCGCCGTCCGGGCGGTGGCGGCGTCGACGCTGCGGGCGAGCGCCCGGGTCGCCTCCGTGACCGCCTCGACGTCGACGCTGCGACCGCCGAGCTCGCGCTCGCCGCGACCGTAGTCGGCGATGTCGAGCGAGATCGACATCCCCGCCCACCACCTCGCCGTCTTCCGTCGGTGATCGGGACGACCCGGACCCAATAGTCACGGCCGGTGCGCAACGGACCGATACTCGAACGAGCGCTGCTCGCCGCGCAGGGCTGCCACCTGGTGGGCGATCAGCTGCTCGCCCTGCGGGTCGGGCATCAGGTCGGGCAGCCGCTTGCCCTCGATCTCGTCCGGATCCCAGCCGATCTGGCGCACGACCTCGCCGGCGGCGAACTTCACCCTCAGGTCGCGGTCATAGACGGTGACGCCGGTCTCGGGCAGATGCTCGAACAGCGTCCGGGCACGGCGCTGTACCCGGTGCGCGCGAATGAAGGCATACGCGGCGAGCGCGCATGCGATCACGAGACCCCCGGCGAGAGTGAACTCGGTAACCCCCATCTGGCTTCCTACCTAATCGGTGGGCTTTCGCGGACCGTACTCGCGCCATTCGCTCGGCGCGCCGTTCTACCGGCCGTCAATCGAATACCGCTCGCTCCACCGATTCTAGGTCCGCGTCGCAGCCGACCACCGCGGGCGCGGTGCCGAGCGCGGTGTCGGGATCCTTGAGGCCGTGGCCGGTGAGCACGCAGACGACCGTGCGCGGCGGCGCCGAGTCCGGGGCCGGACGGCAGCCCGTGGGCGAGGATCCCGGCAACCGAGGCCGCCGACGCCGGCTCGCAGAAGACCCCCTCGCGCGAGGCCAGGAGCCGGTACGCGTCCAGGATCTGCTCGTCCGACACGGCCGCCACCCGGCCGCGCGACGAGGTGAACGCCGCCATGGCCTCCTCCCAGCGCGCCGGATTTCCGATCCGGATCGCCGAGGCGACGGTCTCGGGCTCGGCGACGGGCGCCCCGTGAACGAGGGGCGCCGCGCCCTCCGCCTGGAACCCGTACAGCAACGGCGCCGTCTCGCGCTCGGAGAAGCCCCGCCACCAGGCCGTGACATTGCCGGCGTTGCCGACCGGTATCGCGAGCGCGTCCGGCGGCTCTCCGAGGTCGTCGAGGATCTCGAAGGCGGCCGTCTTCTGGCCCTCGATCCGGTACGGATTGATCGAGTTGACGAGCTCGACCGGGTGGGCGTCGGCGAGCCGGCGGACGATCTCCAGCGCCTGATCGAAGTTCCCCCGCAGGGCGATCACCCGAGCCCCGTGGACGAGCGCCTGGGCGAGCTTGCCGATCGCGATCTTGCCCTCGGGCACGATCACCGCGCCGCGCAGGCCGGCCCGCGCCGCGTAGGCGGCGGCGCTGGCGGCCGTGTTTCCGGTCGAGGCGCAGATCACCGCCTCGGCCCCGGCCCCCTTGGCCCGCGAGACCGCGACGGTCATCCCCCGGTCCTTGAAGCTCCCGGTCGGGTTGGCGCCCTCGAGCTTCAGC
The DNA here is from genome assembly GCA_963793775.1 of uncultured Solirubrobacterales bacterium. Lineage (GTDB taxonomy): Bacteria > Actinomycetota > Thermoleophilia > Solirubrobacterales > 70-9 > WHSW01. Next base: position 198,636 of record CAWCBM010000020.1, on the reverse strand, counting down.
AGCACCCGGGCGCCGACGCGCTCCGAGACCACCGGCGCCTCGACCAGCGGCGTCGAGCCCTCGTTCAGCGTCACCACCGGGTCGCCGGGCTCGAGCGGCAGCGAGTCCCGGTAACGCTCGATCAGCGGTTCCGGCATGACGGCCTAGACAAACTCTTCCTCGATCACCCGGATCGCGCGCGGGGCGGCGCGTAGGAACGGCAGCTCGCGGATCTCGCCCAGGGCCGCGTAGAAGTGGCTCTCGGGGGCCTCGTGAAGCACCATCACCAGGCGGGCGTCGTCGCCGAGCCCGCGCTGGACAACGCTCTGGACCGAGATCTCGTTGCGGCCCAGGACCTCGGCGATCTGCGCGAGAACGCCGGGGCGGTCTGCCACCTCCAGGTGCAGGTAGAACGACGAGCCGACGTCGGTGATCACCCGCAGCTCTCGCCGCGTCTCGTGAACCGGCGCGTGGCCGCTGAGGATCGAGACCACGTCGCCGAGCACGGCCGTGGCGGTCTCGGTGCCGCCGGCGCCAGGGCCGGACATGGTGATCTCGGTGATCGCGGGGGCCTCCACCATGACCGCGTTGAACGGCCCCTCCACGGGCGCCAGCGGATGGCCCCGGTACAGAAAGCACGGAAAGACCCGGACGCTCACCCCGCCGTCGATCAGCTCGGCGACGCCGAGGAGCTTCAGCGAGAGGCCGAGCTCCTTCGCGTAGGCGAGGTCGTCCGGCTGGATCTCGGTGATTCCCTCGTACGTGACCTCGTCGAGGCGGACCGGGGTGTGGAACGCGAGCCGGGCCAGGATCGCCATCTTCGCCGCCGCGTCGGCGCCGCCGACGTCGTCGCTCGGGTCGGCCTCCGCGTAGCCGAGCTCCTGGGCGCGCGCGAGGACGTCGGAGTAGTCGGCGCCGGTGGCCGCCATCTCGCTGAGGATGAAGTTGGTGGTCCCGTTGACGATCCCGAAGACCTTGGTGATCTCGGTCGCCGCCAGGCTCTCCTGGATCACCCGGATCACCGGCACGACGCCGGCGACCGCGGCCTCGAACCGCAGTTGTACGCCCGCGGCGCGCGCGGCCTCGAAGAGGTCGTCGCCGTGCTGGGCGATCAGCTGCTTGTTGGCCGTGACCACGTGGCGGCCGGCCTCCAGGGCTCGGAGCACATAACCGCGCGCCGGGTCGGTGCCACCGATCAACTCGACGACGATCTCGGAGTCCTCGAGGATCGAGTCGAAGTCGCCATCGGCGCGGCTCAGCACGCCGCTGATGACGGGGCGCCGCCCGGCTGCCGCCGCGACCTCGTCGGCGCGCTCGGCGAGCAGGGTCGCGAAGGCCCCGCCGACCGTGCCTCGGCCCAGGACCCCTATCCGCGCGGGCTCAGACATCGCGGGCGGTCAGGTCCTCATGGGTCTCGCGGCGGACGACGACGCGGGCGTCGCCGGCTTCGCAGAAGATCACGGGCGGCCGGGGGACGGCGTTGTAGTTGTTGGCCATCGCGTGGCCGTAGGCGCCGGTCGCGGGGGTGACCAGGACGTCGCCCGGCCGCGGCGCGGCGAGCCCGACGTCGCGGACGAGGACGTCGCCGGACTCGCAGTGCATGCCGGCGACGGTCGCGGTGGTCTCCAGCGCCTCCGCCGCGCGGTTGGCGACGATCGCTTCGTAGCGCGCCCCGTAGAGCATCGGGCGCAGGTTGTCGGACATGCCGCCATCGACCGCGACGTAGGTCCGCACGCCCGGGATCTCCTTCACCGTGCCCACGGTGTAGACCGTGATCCCGGCGTTGCCGACCAGCGACCTGCCCGGCTCGACCAGGACCTTCGGCACCGGGTCGAAGACCCTCTTTACGCCGGCGACCTTGACCTCGGCGTAGTCGTCGATGCTCGGCGGCCGGTCGTCTCCGGTGTAGGCGATCCCGAGGCCGCCGCCGACGTTCAGGATCCGGCACCACTCGGGGTCGGCCAGCTGGGCGAGCGCCTCGATCGCCCGCGCGTAGGGCTCGAGCTCGAAGATCTGCGAGCCGATGTGCGCGTGCAGCCCCTCGAGCCGCAGGTTGGCGGTCTCGCCGACGGCGTCGATGGCGCGCGCGGCGAGGCCGTCTTCGAGCCCGAAGCCGAACTTCGAGTCGAGCTGGCCCGTCTGGACGTACGAGTGGGTCTCGGCCTTGATCCCCGGCGTCACCCGGATCATCACCGGCTGCCCGACGCCGGCCTGCGCGCAGATCGCCTCCAGTCGCGCGATCTCGTCGAACGAGTCGCAGATCACGTGGCCGACCCCCGCGGAGACCGCCTGGCGCAGCTCCGCCTCGGTCTTGTTGTTTCCGTGCAGGTGGATGCGCTCCGGCGCGTATCCGGCCTCCAGCGCGATCGCGAGCTCGCCCCCCGAGGCGACGTCGACGGACAGGCCCTCCTCGATGAAGACCCGGTGGATCGCGGACAGCGGCGCCGCCTTGGAGGCGTAGACGATCTCGAACTCGATCTCGCGCCGGGCGAACGCCTCGCGGTAGGCAACGCGCCCGCGCGCGCAGGTCGCCTTCCGCGTAGACGTAGGCGGGAGTCCCGAACTCGCGCGCGAGCTCGACCAGGTCACAGCCGCCCACCTCCAGGTGGCCACGCTCGTTGACGATGGTGCCGATCGGGTAGACGGCCGAGCCCGTGACGGGGCTCGCGTCAGTCGTGTTCACGCCCGGCTCCATGAGGCGAGGGATTGTGACGGGCCGCGTGCCCGCGGGCGACCGTCGACTAGCGTCCGCAAGGCGATGAGCAGGCGTTGGCTATCCGCTCCCGCGCGTCCGAGCGCCCGCGGCGACGCCGACGGCAGGCCGTACCTGCTCTGGCTCCCCGACACGCCGCCGCCGTGGCCGGGGATGGTGATCTGCCACGGGGCCGGGTCGCGCAAGGAAAACCACGCCGACTTCGGGCGCGCGTGTGCTGCGGCCGGCTGGGCGGCGCTCGCTTACGACCAGCGCGGCCACGGCGATTCGAGCGATCAGATGTCACCCGCGGCGATCGCCGACTTGGGGCGGATGGCCCGTCTGCTGGCCGACCAGGACGGGGTCGATCCGCGGCGCGTCTGCGCCCGCGGTTCGAGCATGGGCGGCTTCGTGGCCATCCACGGCGCGGCGACGAGCGAGGCGATCGCGGGCGTGATCGCTATCTGCCCCGCGGGCGAGCGACACCTGATCCGCGGCCTTGAAGACGGCTCACTCGAGATGCGGATCTCGGACCGCGGCCGCGCGGACCTCGAGGCCTGGCTCGGCGAGCACGATCTGCGCGAGGCTGTGGCGTTGCTCGGCACGCGGCCGCTGATCCTCATCCACGCGCGCGGCGACGAGCGGATCCCCAGCGAGTGGTCGGAGGAGCTCTACGCCCGCACGCTCGAGCCGCGCAAGCTGATCGTGCTCCCCGGCGGCCATCACCGCTCGGCGCAGCACGACCCCGAGCTGCAGGGCATAGCCCTGCGCTGGCTCGGGCGCAGCCTGCCGGTCTAGAGGCCTCTAGAGGCGGACCCGCGTCGGGCCTCTAGCCCTTACGGGAGCAGCTGCCCGGTGAGCCCGTTCTCGCCGAGCACGGTGTTGGTGACGCCGTTGACGGTGTTGCTGGCCTGGTTGCCCAGGTTTGGGTTGCCGAGCGCCGAGCCGGCTGTGTTGAGCGTGTTGTTGACGGTGTCGTCGACGCTCTGGGTGACGCTGTCGACGCCGCCGAGGTCGGCGTTCACGCCCAGGTTCTGCGCGGTGTTCTCGACCCCGCTGACCGCGTTCTCGAGGGCGCCCTGGCTGCCGCTGGTGGCCGCCCCGCCGCCCGCCGTTCCGCCGCCGGTCCCGCCGCCGGTCGACCCGGTGGTGGTGGTGCCGGTGCCGGTTGCCACGCCGGTGTCCGTTCCGGTGCTGCTCTCGCCGGCGGTGCCGGTCGCGTCGGCGGTCCCGGTCCCCGCCCCGTCGGCCTGCGACCCGGTGCTGCCGGCGGCGCCGGCCGGGGTGGCCGCCCCCGCAGCCGGGGTTGCCGCCACGGCACCGGACGCTGCACCGGCCGCGGCCGCCGCGGCCTCGGGGGCGCCCTGCGAACCGACGACGACGGAATCACGCCCGGCGGTGTCGGCCGCGCCCGGCACCCCCTCGAATGCAACGTAGGTCGCCAGCGAGACGAAGACGATCACTGCGCCCGCGATCAGCGCCGACGTCGCGGTGCCGCCCGCGAGGTAGGCGCGCAGGCTGAAGCGGTGGCTGGTCCCGGGAGGTGTGTCGGCGATCGTGCTCATCGGTGCGCACGCTCCGCCCCGGTGGGGCGGCACCTGCTCATTCATCGGCAAGGTCGACGAAATCCGTGACTAGGGAAGGTACCCGAGAGGGTCGACCGCTGCGCCGTTGACCCGGACCTCGAAGTGCAGATGGTCGCCGAAGCAGTGACCGGTACAGCCGACGTACCCGATCACCTGGCCCTGACTGACCGAGGCCCCGGTGCTCGTGGCATAGCTCGACTGGTGCGCGTAGCAGGTAGAGAGGCCGCCGCCGTGGTCGACGCAGGTGTAGTTGCCGTAGCCGCTCGTATACGCGGCGAGGATCACCCGGCCGGCCTTGGCGGCGCGAATCGGCGTCCCGGCCGGAACCGAGATGTCGATCCCCTCGTGCATCCGCCCCCAACGCCAGCCGAATGGCGAGCTGAGCGTGCCGTTGACCGGCCAGATCATGCCCGCCGTGCTCTCTCCGCCCTGGATCGGCCCGGCGGGCAGCGGCGTGGTCGAGGTCTCGGTCGCGGCCTGGATCTGCGCCTGGATCTCCCCCTGGATGTCGGAGAGATCGCCCTCGAGGCGCTCGATGTTGTCGTTGACCGAATCCAGCGCCGCAGCCTTCTGGTCTCGGACGGCATCGAGCTCCGCCTGGCGCGCTTCGAGCTGTGAGCGGGTGCGCTGGAGCTCGGCCTTCTTCGCCTCGATCCGCGCCTTGTCGGCCTCGACCCGCGCGACCGTGTCGCGGGTCTCGTTTCGCAGCCCGCGGACCAGCCCGACGACCGCCGCGTCCTGGGCCTCGACGCGGCGCAGAAACTCGTAGCGGTCGACGAGGTCGTCAAAGCCGTCGGACTCCAGGATCACGGTGAGGATGTCCGGCTCGTTCGACCGGTAGATGTCGACGAGGCGGTTTCGCAGGACGCCGAGTGAGCGATGGAGCCGCCGGTGGAGGACCTCGAGCCGGTCCTTGGCCCGGACGAGGTGGGCCTGCACCTGCCGCAGCTCGGCGACCACGATCGCCTCGCGATTGCGAAGCACCGCCACCTGGCCCGCGAGCACGTCGATCTGCTCGCCGTAGTCCTGCAGGTCGCTCGAGAGCACCTGCTTCTTTTCCTCCTGCGCGTCGATCTGGGAGCGCGTGTCATCGACGCGCTCCTGAAGCGTCTGCGCCCCGGCGACCCCGGTGGCGGCGATCGCCGCGGCGATCGCCAACGGCAGGGTCCAATGTCTGCGAAAGCTCATCGTTCTGTGTGCTTGCGCTAACAAGCGCTTCCGCGCATGGTTGCGGACGGGCGCCGGCGCCAGGCGAGGTTAGAGGCCGGGCGAGGTGCGGGTGAACGGGGAAAAAGCCTGCAACCCGCGCTGCAGGCCCCGCCTATTGGGCAGTCGCCGCGACCCCGCCGCCGAGCAGGTCGTCGGAGGCGGCCCGGTCGCCCGAGCGGGTGACCGCCTCGGCCGCGAGATCGGCGGCCGCGGCCAGCCGCTCGCGGTATTCGGCGGCCTGCATGCGCGAGATCACCAGTCGCTGGATCTCCGCCGTGCCCTCGAAGAGCTCGTAGATCTTCGCATCGCGGAACCACTTCTCCAGCGGGCAGTCCGCGGTACCGGCGAACGGGCCCACGAGCTCCATGCAGGAGCGCGTCACCCAGACCGCCACCTGGCCCGACTTCAGCTTCGACATCGAGCCCTGTCCGCCGGTGAGCGGGACCCCGTTGCGGCCCATCCACGCGGCCCGCTGGACCAGCAGCCGCGCGGCCTCGATCTCCGTCGCGATCTGCGCCAGGAGCTGCTGGTTGGCCTGTCGCCGCAGCGGCGGCTCCCCCGCGGTCGAGCTGGAGTCGAGCGCCGACTCGAAGGGATCGGCCGCCGACGACCCGTTGTCGAGATAGGCCAGCGTCCACTCGTACGCCGCCTGGGCGATCCCGAGGGCCGAGGCACCGACGATCGGGCGCGTGAGCTCAAAGGTGGCGAGGGCGTTCGAGGCCCGCCCCGAGGACTCGCCCGAGCGCGCCCGCTCGAGCTTTCGCTCCAGCTTCTCCATCCCACCGAGCAGGTTCTCCAGCGGGATCCTGCAGTCCTCTAGCACGACCTCGGCCGTGTGCGAGGCGCGGATGCCGAGCTTCGACTCCTTCTTGCCCTGGCGGATCCCGGGGGTGCCCTTCTCGACCACGAACGACGCCTGCCCCCGGTGGCCGAGCTCGGGGTCGATCGTCGCGACCACGACGTGGACGTCGGCGATGCCGCCGTTGGTGATGAACACCTTGGTCCCGTTGAGCACCCACTCGTCGCGCGTCGCGGATGGCGGTCGTGCGCAGGCTCTTGACGTCCGATCCCGCCTGGGGCTCGGTGACCGCGTAGGCGCCGAGGTTGACCTCGTCACCGGCCCCGAAGCACTCCGGTACCCAGCGGGCGATCTGATCCGGGGTCCCCGAGGAAGCGATCCCCGCCGCCGCCAGCCCCGACCCGGAGATCGCCAGCGCGATGCCGGCACAGCCCCAGTGAAGCTCCTCGGCCGAGATCACCCCGAGCACGCCGTCGGCGTCCGAGCCCATCCGCTGCAGGCTCTCGATCCCGGAAAGACCCGCCTCGCGGGCGGCCTTGATCGCCTCCCACGGAATCGACTCCTCCGCGTCGTGCTTGGCGGCGACCGGTCGGATCACCTCCTGGGCGAACCTGCGGCACGCGGCCTTGAACTCGGCCTGCTCGGTGTTGAGTGCGAAATCCACGGTGAATCGAGCCTCCCATCCCCGGTCGATTGACTGGTCAGTCAACCACTCTGTGCGGAGGATATCGTCGCTCGGCCGACTCCGTCGCACTCGGAGAGGTCTAACTTTCTGCGGCCTTGCTCCCCCGGTTGCGCAACGTCGTCTCCGACCTCGTCCTCTGGCTTCGAGGCCACTGGCTCGTCTCGCTGCTGGTCCTCCTCGGACTCGCGGGGCTCGGCGTCGGCGTCTACCTGGCCGTCTCCGACGACTCCGAGCCCGAAACGGTCAACACCCCTCCCGCGCCGCGGGTGGTGATCAAGGAGGACGCGCCGGCCCCGGAGGAGCCGACGGATCTCGGCTTCCCCGCGTTCGCCACCAAGAACACCACCAGGGTCGCGGGCGCCGACCCGATCGGCGACGCCGCGGGCAGCGCGCTCGCCGTCTACCCCTCGACCGGAGGCGTCGAAGGGCCCGATGCGGTGACCCTGGTCGACGCCGACGACTGGCAGGCCGGAGTGGCCGCCGCCTCGCTGGTCGCCGCGCCGGTGAGCGCGCCGATTCTGATCGGCGACGGCGGCGAGCTGCCGGAGCTGACCGCGACCGCGATTCGCTCGCTGGCGCCCGGCGGGGTCGTCGGAGACCGGCGGCCGGCAGGTGTTCGCGATCGGCGACGCCCCGCGCCCCGCCGGCTTCGACGTCGAGCAGGTCAAGGGCTCGGACCCCGCCACCGTGGCCGCGGAGATCGACCGGCTCCGCACCGAGCTCGCCGGCGAGCCGGACCACGTGCTCGTCGTCAGCTCCGAGGAGCCGGCGCTGGCGATGCCCGCCGCGGCCTGGGCCGCCCGCTCCGGTGACCCGGTTCTGTTTTCCGCTCGCGACTCGCTCGATGAGGCGACGGCTGACGCGCTTCACCGGCACGAGCGCAGCGCGGTCTACGTCCTCGCCCCGGCGTCCGCGATCTCGAAGGCGGCCTTCGAGGAGATCGAGAAGATCTCGCCGGGCGCTCAGCGGATCGGCACCGACGACCCGGTCAGCAACTCGATCGAGTTCGCCCGCTACGCGAGCGGCGAGCTTCGGCTGGAACATCAACGACCCCGGCCACGGGTTCGTGATCGCCAATGCCGACCGGCCGCTCGACGCCGGCGCCGCCGCGGTGCTGTCGGCGAGCGGGACCTGGGGCCCGCTGCTGGTCACCGACGAGGCGGACGCGCCGCCGGACCCCCTGGCCGCCTACCTGCTCGACCTCAAGCCCGGTTATGAGAGCAACCCGACGCGCGCCGTCTACAACCACGTCTGGGTGATCGGCGACCCGGCCGCGATCTCGGTCGGGTTCCAGGCCCGGGTCGACGATCTCGTCGAGGTCGCCCAGGTAACGTCCGGTAGCGGCGGGTCCGAGCTCGGTCCGGCGCCCGGCACGCCCGAGTCCGAGCCCGCGAACCCGCAGGGCGGAAAGGATTGAGATGAGCGAGAGCGAACTGCCCGAGCGGCTCGCGGGCCGCAGGGTCACCGTCGACGACATCCGTGCCCTTGCGGGGCCGGCGACCCCGCACTTCGCGCTTCAGATCCGCAACCGGATCGCCCGGCTGATGGCCTCGCTGCCGCCCGACGACCCGGCGCGGATCGAGGGCGAGCGCCAGATCGCCCGGCTCACCGACCTCGCGGAGCATTCGGGGGACCCACGCGGGGCCGGTCCCGTGATTCATGAACCCTCCTGAGGGCTCCACGGCCAGCGAGACGTCCGACGCGGTCGAGCGACTTCGCCCGCTGCTGCGACCCGAGGCCGCCGGCAAGGAGCCAACCGACGCAGGCTTCCTCGACCTGCTCGGCCACGACCTCGAGTCCACCGGGATCACCCAGGACCTGATGGTCACCAGGTTGGTGCCGGCGATCTACGAGCGCTACTGGCGACCGGCGCTGGGGCGCGTCGCGAAAGGGATCACCGGCCCCGGGATGGCGGAGGAGGTGCGGATCGCGCGGCTGCTGCTGGGCCTCGGCGAAGGCGAACGGGTGCTCGACGTCGCCTGCGGCCCCGGCAACTTCTCGCGCGAGTTCGCGCGCGCGGTGGGGCCCGACGGGTTGGTGGTCGGGATCGACGCCTCCCGGACGATGCTCGAGCGCGGCGCCGAGGAGAACCGGAACGCGGGCATCTCGAACCTGATCCTCGTCCGCGGCGACGCGACCGCGCTGCCGTTCCTGGACGCGAGCTTTGACGCGGTTTGCTGCTTCGCCGCCCTGCACCTGTTCGCCGACCCCTTTGACGCGCTCGACGAGATGCGGAGGGCGCTGGCCCCCGGAGGCCGGATCGCGATCATGACCTCGGTCCGGCGCCAGCTCACGATCCGCCCGCTGAAGCCGGTGATCGAGCGCACCAGCGGCATGCGCCTCTTCGAGTCGGATCAGCTGATCACGGCGCTGGAGGAGCGCGGCTTTACCGGCCTTCACCAGCGGCTTGCCGGCATGGTCCAGTTCGTCGGCGGTCGCCTCCCGGGCTAGAGCCTGGGCGCGAACGCCTCGACGATCCTGCGCTGGTACTCCTCGATCTCCTCGGGCGCGATGAAGTAGGTCGGCGGACCCAGCCAGATGCCGTCGCCCCGCTCGGCGACCGCCTCGACCCGCTCGCGAACCTTGTCCAGCGGGCCCGCGGCGCAGTAGGTGTCGACCATCCCGTCGGGTACGTGCCCCGGCATGGCGGCGAAGTCGCCGCGCCGAAACGCCTCGCCGATCGCCGCCGCAGCGTCGCCGAACCCGTGCATCTCCCAGAGCGGCGCGTAGGTGCGAACCGTCGCGTAGAAGCAGATCGTCCTGCGCGCCGCCTCGTAGGCGGCCTCCTCGTCGTCGGAGATCGCGCAGCAGACGGCGGGCAGGAAGTCGAACCCGGCGCGGTTGCGATTCGAGCGCTCGAGCCCGAGCTCGAAGTTCGCCACCAGCACCTCGTCGAGCCAGCGCAGCGAGCACATCGGGTGGCCGATCATGCCGTCGGAGACGTCGCCGGCAACCCGGGCCATCCCCTGCTGGACCGCGGCGGTGTAGATCGGGATCTGGTCGCGGACCTTCGGGTGCGGCCGCACCCATCCCTTGATCTCGAGCTGGTGGTACTCGCCCTGATAGCTGATCGGCTCCGCCGTACCGGCCTTCTCGACGATGAGCCGGATCGCCTCGACCGTCTCGCGCAGGTGCGGAGCAGGGCGCCCGTACTCGACCCCGTGCCAGGTCTCGTTGAGGCGCTTGACGCCGGCGCCGAGGCCGAGCCGGAAGCGCCCGCCCGAGATCTCGTCGATGTCGAGCGCAGACAGGGCGATGATCATCGGGCTGCGGGTGAACGCCCACGCGATCCCGGTCCCGACTCCGACCGACTCCGTCGAGGCGGCGAGCCAGGTGGCGGTGGTCAGCGAGCCTCGAAACAGCTCGACCGCCCAGACGCAGTCGATCCCCGCAGCCTCGGCGGCCCGCGCCTGCTCGGCGAGGTCGTCGGTGGAGTCGCCGATGCCGGCTATCTGGACGCGGTCGAGCGCCGCGGGGCGGCTCATGCGACGAGTGGCCTCAGCTTGCGGGGGCTAGACGCGCTGAATCAGCGTGCCGGTGCCGAGTCCGCCGCCGCAGCACATCGTCACCAACCCGGTCTCCTTGTCGGAGCGCTCCAACTCGTGCAGCAGAGTGGTGATCAGTCGCGCGCCGGTCGACCCCAGGGGGTGGCCGATCGCGATCGCACCGCCGTTGACGTTCACCCGGTCCATGTCGGGCTCGAGCTCCCGCCGCCAGGCCGCGACCACCGAGGCGAAGGCCTCGTTGATCTCGATCAGGTCGATGTCGTCGATCTTCATCCCGTTGCGCTCGAGGATCTTCCTCGTCGCCGGAATCGGGCCGGTGAGCATGATCACGGGGTCAACGCCGACGGTGGTCTGATCGACGACCCGGGCGCGCGGGGTGAGCCCGAGGGCCGAGGCCTTCTCGCGGGTCATCAGCAGCACCGCCGCGGCGCCGTCGGAGACCTGCGAGGAGTTGCCCGCGGTGACCTTGCCGTCCTCCTTGAAGACCGGCTTCAGCTGCGAGAGCTTCTCCAGGTTGGTGTCGGGCCGGATCCCCTGGTCGGTGGTGTAGGTGCCGCCGTTCACGGTGAGGGGGATCATCTCCCGGTCGAAGCGGCCCTCCTCGGTCGCCTTGGCGGCGAGCTGGTGCGAGCGCAGGCCGATCTCGTCGAGCTCGGAGCGAGGAATCTCCCACTTGTCGGCGATCATCTCGGCCGAGATCCCCTGCGGTACGAGGTTGTAGCGCTCCATCAGCTGCGGGGAGAACGCGAGGCCGTGCTCCTTCTGAACCTCGATCGAGTCGGCGAAGGAGATGTGGCCCATGTGCTCGACGCCGCCGCCGATGGCGACGTCGTGGACGCCTGAGGCGATCAGCGCCGCGGCGAAGTTGACCGCCTGCTGGGCGGAGCCGCACTGGCGGTCGACGGTCGTGGCCGGCGTCTCGATCGGCAGCCCGGCCTCGAGCCACGCGTTGCGTCCGATGTTGATCGCCTGCTCGCCGAACTGCTGCACGCATCCGGCGACGACGTCCTCGACCTCGGCGGCGTCGATGCCGCTGCGGTCGATCAGCTCCGAGTAGGCCCTCGCGAGCAGGTTCGAGGAGTGGAGGTCCTTGTAGTAGCCCTTCTCCTCGTGGCCACGCCCGACCGGGGTCCGCACGGCCTCGACGATCACCACCTCGCGTCCTGAGAACTTCCCGTTGCCGGCCATCGCGTTCCTCCGAATCAGTAAGTTTCTTGGTGCGACTCACTGGAGTCTAGGGGAGATCATTGACTCCCGAGTCAACGTGATAGTAACCCGCCGATGGGAGGCGCCGAGGGATACGAGCGGCCGGGGATCGCGGGCAGCGGGACGATCGCCTGCGGCCTCGCGGCCGCGGTCAGCCAGGTCGCCGAGGTTCGCCTCCTCGCCCGGTCGGACGCCTCGGCCTGGCGAGCCGAGGAGACCGCGCAGGCAGAGGCCAGGAAGCTCGACCGGAGCGGCCCGAGCAGGATCAAGGTGACCACCGACCCGGCTGATCTCGCCGATCGCGACCTGATCCTCGAGGCGATCGTCGAGGACGCCGACGCCAAGGTGGCACTGCTGACCGAGCTCGGCGAGGCCTGCGCCGACGCGGACCTCGCCTCGACCACGTCCGCGCTGCCGCTCGACGACCTCCGGGACCGCAGCGGCCTCGGGCACCGGTTCTTCGGCCTTCACTTCTTCAATCCGGTGGCGAAGATGGAGCTGGTCGAGGTCTGCCTGCCGGCCGACGTCCACGAGGGCCTCCGCGAGCGCGTCCACGCCTGGTGCGGGGCGCTCGGAAAGACGGCGATCGAGGTCCCTGACCAGGCGGGCTTCGTGGTCAACCGGCTGCTGTTCCCGCTGCTGTTCGACGCCGTGAGGCTGGTCGAGCAGACCGGGATGAGCGTGCCCGACGTCGACTCCTGCATGCGGCTCGGCGCCGGCCATCCGATGGGGCCGCTGGCGCTGCTCGATTTCGTCGGGCTCGACGTCGCCGCGGCGATCGGGGACTCGCTTCACGCCGACAGCGGTCGCGAGTCGGACGAGGTGCCACGGCGCGTCCGCGAGCTCATCGCCGAGGGAAAGCTCGGGCGCAAGTCCGGCGCCGGGTTCTACGAGTACCAGGGCCGTGGCCGGGCCGGTTAGCCGGCGCGGACCCGGCGCCCGGCGCGATCCCAGATCACGTCGGCCTCGGAGATGCCCTGGCGGCGGGCGGACTCGATGACCTCGTCCCACGGGAGCGTGGCGTCCGGGAGGTCGTCCCACCGCGCCAGCTCGAGCGCCTCGAGCGCCCCTCGCAGCGCCGGCCCAAGGTGGTCTTCGGACCGCAGCATCGCCCGCAGCACCTCGAGTTGCTTGTCCGTTAGGCGCACGACCCACATGGCTCCACCCCTGGGTCACTGGTTGACGACGGCGCAAACGCTAGATCGCCGCGCGGACGGTTTTTCGGTGCTCGAATTGCCGCTCCGAGCGGCCTATGACTCGCCGGGCCCAGGGCTCGAAGCGGACGAGTCCGCAGGCACCTGCCTGTGCTCGGCCGTCACCGGGTGGATCCGCACGGCGACGATCCGGTTCTCGCGCACCGACTCGACCCTCAGCTCGTAGCCGTCGGCGACGAGCTTGTCGCCGCGTTTCGGCAGGCGTCCGAGCTCCGAGAACACGTAGCCGCCGATCGAGTTGTAGGCGTCGGTCTCGACCGGGAGATCGATGCCGGCGTCCTCGAGGTCGCCGAGCGGCACGTGCCCGCGCACGTACCAGTCGCCGTCGGCGAGTCGCCTGACCGCCGCAGCGCGGGCGTCGGTCTCGTCCTCGATCTCGCCGACGACCTCCTCGAGGATGTCCTCGATGGTCGCGATCCCAACCGTGCGGCCGTATTCGTCGGAGACGATCCCGATCGAGCTGCGCTGGCGCTGGAGCTCGGCGAGCAGGTCGTCGAGCGGCTTGGTCTCCGGGAACACCGGCACGGTGCGGATCGCGGGCTCGATCGTCGTGTCGCCGCCGGCGTTGAGATAGAGGCGCACGAGGCTGTTGTTGTGGACGACGCCCCGAACCCGATCGGGGTTTGAATCCTCGATCACCACCAGCCGGGTGTGCCCGGAGCTGACGCAGCGCCGCAGCGCCTCCTCGACAGTCTCGTCGGCGTTGACCGTGACCACCGCCGGGATCGGGGTCATCACCTCGCGCGCCTCCTGCTCGTGGAGATGAAAGACGCCGCCGAGCATCACCGCTTCGCCCGGGTCGAGCGTGCCGCCCTTGGCCGAGGACTGGATGATGTCCTTCAGGTCCTCGGAGGTGTGGCGCTCCGAGAGGTCGCGCGGGTTGACCCCGAACAGGCGCACGATCCCGTTCGAGACCTTCGTCAGCGCCATCGTGAACGGCGCGCTCGCAACCTCGAACCAGCGCAGCGGCTTCGACAGCGCGCGCGCGGTGCGGTCTGCGTTGGTGATCGCGAGGATCTTCGGAACCTGCTCGCCGACGGTGATGTGCAAGGAGGTCGCCAGCGTGTAGGCGAGGATGAACGCGATCGGCGTCGCGACCCCGTGGGCGAGCGGGCCGTCGAGCAGCGGCTCGAAGATCTCGACCAGCGCCCGCTCGCCGAGGAACCCGATCCCGATCGACGCCATCGTGATCCCGACCTGGCATGCCGACAGCGACTCGTCGATCGTCTCGATCTGCTCGAGCGCCTGCTCGGCCCCCGCCTCGCCCTCGGCGGCGAGGGCCTCGATCCGGCCCTTTCGGGCGCGAACGAGCGCGAACTCGGCAGCGACGAACAGCCCGTTGATCGCGACGAGCACCAGGAGCAGGACGAGGAAGAGCGCGGTCACCGCTCAGGGGCTTTGCGCCCGGTACTTCGAGGCTCGTCGTCCACGGGGACCCCCGGACGGTAGCAGCGCTCATCGACGGCGCCCGCTGACGTCGGGTGGGTACGGTGACGGGCATGGACCAGGCCTCGACCCCGTACCTCGACGCCCTCCTCGCCTACGCGGAGCGCGAGCCCGGGCGGTTTCACGTTCCGGGTCACAAGGGAGGGCGCGGAGCCGACCCGGGGCTGAGGGCGGCGATCGGCGACGGTGCCCTACGGCTCGACATCCCGGCCGGAATCGAGGGCATCGACATCGGCCCCGACCCGAGCGCGACGCCCTTCCAGCAGGCTCAGCGACTCGCCGCCCGGGCCTGGGGCGCCAAGCGCAGCTGGTTTCTGGTCAACGGTGGCTCCGGGGGAAACCACGCCCTATGCCTGACCCTCGCGCACGTGGGCGAGCGCGTCGTCGTGCAGCGCAACGTCCACTCGTCGATCATCGACGGCTTCGTCCTCTCCGGGCTGCGGCCACGGTGGGTCGCCTCCGAGCTCGACCCCGAGTTCGGGATCGCCCACTGCCTGACTCCCGAGGCCCTCGCCGAGGCACTCGACCGGGAGCCCGACGCGGTCGCCGCGATGGTCGTCTCGCCGACCTACTTCGGCGCCGTCGCCGACGTCGCCTCGCTGGCGGAGGTGGCGCACGAGCGCGACGTGCCGCTGGTGGTCGACGAGGCCTGGGGCGCCCACCTGACCTTCTCCGACCGGCTGCCGGAGAGCGCGCTTGCCTGCGGCGCCGACGCGGTCCTCTCCTCCATCCACAAGATCATGGGGTCGATCACCCAGTCGGCGATCGTCCACGTCTCGGACTCGGGACGCATCGATGAGGCGGTGCTCGACCGGGCGGTGACCCTGATCGAGACCACGAGCCCGAACGGCCTGCTGACCGCCTCGCTGGACGCCACGCGGCGGCTGGCGGCGACCAGGGGGCCCGAGCTGCTCGCCGAGACGGTGGACTCGCTGGCCGAGCTGCGCGAGGAGATCCGGCAGATCCCGGGCCTCGACGTGATCGACGAGGGGCTGACGGAGGCGCCGTCCGTCTTTGCCTACGACCCGTTCCGCCTGGTGGTCGACGTCCGCGGCACGGGCGCCACCGGCCACCGGATCGCCCGGCTCATGCACGACGCCGACGACATCAACCTCGAGCTCTTCTCCGAGAACCTGGTCGTCGCGGCGTTCGGGATGGGCGAGCCCGCCGCGAAGACGGGGGAGCGCCTGATCCGGGCGCTGCAGGGGGCTGTCGAGCGCCTGGGCGAGGAGGGGTCGGAGCCAGAGCACCCCTTCGCCGAGCCTCCCCCGTGGGGCGCCGACCGAGCGGACACCGCGCGAGGCGTTCCTGGCCGCTCAGCAGGTGGTGCCGTTCGACCAGGCCGAGGGACGGATCGCGGCGGAGTCGCTCGCCGCGTATCCCCCCGGGGTCCCGAACGTCCTCCCCGGCGAGCGGCTGATGCGCGAGACGCTCGCCTACATCGCCGACTCGATCGCCCACGGGGGGCTGGTGCGAGGGGCAAGCGACCGGACGCTGAAGACGATCCGCGTGGTGGCGGAGTGAACTGGGGGGTCGATTCGGAGACCGGGCGGCTGACCGACGTCCTGCTGTGCCCGCCGGACAACTTCCGGTGGCTTCCGACGAGCGCGATCTCGCGCGAGACCCTCGACCGTGGCCTGAGCTTCGAGCCCGACACGGCCGGCAAGCAGCACGCCGAGCTGGTCTCGGTCTACGAGCAGGCCGACGTGCGCTGTCACTTCCTCGGCCTCGATCCCGCGCTTCCGTACCAGGTCTTCGCTCGCGATTCGAGCGTCATGACCCCGTGGGGCGCGCTCGTGACCCAGCTCAAGCAGTGGTGGCGGCGCGGCGAGTACGCGCCGGTGATCCGCTTCTATGAGGGCGCGGGAATCCCGATCTGGAAGCTCGCGAGCGCCGGCGCCATCGAGGGTGGCGACGTGATGGTGGTCGAGCCCGGCCTGGCGCTGGTCGGAAGCGGCGAGGAGCGCACCGAGATCCAGGCCGCGCGCCAGCTCGCCGCCTGGTTCGAGGCCGAGGGCTGGGAGGCGCGGGTGGAGCCGATCCCGGGCGTCTTCGTCCACCTGGACGTCCTGGCGGCGATCGTCGCCCCCAAGCTCGCCGCCGCCTGCACCGAGGTCGTCTCCGGCGGTTTGGTGCGCTGGCTCGAGGCGCACGGCTTCGAGATCCTGGACGTCCCGGCGGCCGACGCGTGGTCGCTCGGGGTGAACGCGATCTCGCTCGGCGACGACCGGGTGCTGTCCGGCGCCAGGGCACGGTCGCTGAACGAGCAGATGGCAGCCCGCGGGCTGGAGGTGTTGACCCCGGAGCTCGACATGTTCACCCTGGGCGGTGGCGGCGCTCACTGCCTCGGCCAGGCGCTGCGGCGCGAGGCGGCCGTCTGACGTGGCCACCGCGGCCCCGATAGACGCCGCGCGGGTGATCGCCGACCTGCGAGAGCTCGCCCGGCGGACGTCGAACGAGCGCGGCGCCCAGCGGCTCGCCTGGTCCTCCACCTGGCACGAAGCGCGAGAGTTCCTCGGCGAGCTGCTCGCCGAGATCGGGGTCCAGCCAGAGCGCGATCCGGCGGCCAACGTCTGGGCCAGGCTCGAGGGCGCCGACCCGAGCGCGGCCCCGCTGGCGGTGGGCTCGCATCTCGACTCCGTGCCGGATGGAGGGTGGCTCGACGGGGCGCTCGGGGTGATGGCCGGCGTCGGGCTGCTGCGCGCCTGGGCCGCTTCGGAGTCGCCACCGCCTCGCGCGCTGGTGCTGGTCGACTGGGCCGACGAGGAGGGGGCGCGATTCGGCCGGAGCCTGTTCGGAAGCTCGGCCTGGGCCGGGACCTTCGACCCAGCCGAGCTCGAGGCGGTGCGCGACGACGACGGCCGGACGGCGAAGGAGGTCCTCGCCGCCAACGGGGTCGAGCTGGCCGCGCTCGGCTCACCGCTAGGCAAGCGGCCCGGCTCCTACCTCGAGCTTCACATCGAACAGGGCCCGGTACTCGACGCCGAGGGCCAGTCGGTCGCGGCAGTCGCCGGCTGCGCCGGGGTCCAGCGACACCGGCTCAGGTTCCACGGCCGAGCCTCACACGCCGGGACGACGCCGATGGACGCGCGCAGGGACCCCGCGCTGGTCGCCTTCGAGACCGGGCTCTTGGTGGAGCGGGTCGCGAGGGCTCACGAGGGGGTCGGGACCACCGGGGCGCTGTCGCTCCGACCGGGCATCGCGACCGCCGTGCCGGGCCTCGCGGAGCTCCTGGTCGACCTTCGCCATCGCGACTCGGGCGAGCTCGAGGCGATGCTCGACGAGGTGCTGGCGTTCGCGCGCGAGGCGTCGGAGGCCCGCGGCTGCGAGGCCAGCGACGAGGAGGTCTGGCGGATCGAGCCGATCCGCTTCGACCAGGGTCTGGTCGAGCTCGCGTCCGCCGTCGCGAGGGAGGCGGGAGGGAGGCCCGAGCCGCTGACCAGCGGCGCGCTCCACGACGCCGCCGAGATCGCCCGGGTGCTCCCGGCGGCAATGCTCTTCTGCCCGTCTGAGGACGGGGTCAGCCACTCGCGCGAGGAGGACACGGACGAGCGCGAACTGGCGATCGCGATCGAAGCGTTCGGCGAGCTCGCCGGGCGCGCGATCGCCCCCTGAGCGGGGAAATCTTTGTAACTGCTCACAGCTCTCTAACCCGTCACACAACTCCGTCCGGGTTTTCGGCTAGATTCTCCGCCGCCTAATCCCTCGGTTCCGACAGCGAGGGAGTGGAGGACCCAAAGGGGGGCTTTTGCCGCCCGGGGGCGAATCGGCTCATACGAGGAGCCGTAGCGCGACTCTTTCCGCGCGAGCCCGTCAGCTAACTCCGCCGGCGCAAGAGAGAGACGAAAGAGGGTCGCAGAGATGCACGTATCCAGGAACGGACGCCTAACGGCCGCCGCCATCGCCGCCTTCGCCGCGCTCGCCTTCCTGTTCGGGGCGCGCGCCGGCGCGGACCTCGTCGCCCCGGGCTCGAAGTGCCCCGGGCAGCAGAACACCCATGCGTCGGAGCACGATCAGGAGCACGCGATGCAGTGCCTGCTCAATTACGCGCGCAAGCACGCCAAGGCGGGCAGCCTGAAGCGCAACAAGTCGCTCGAGCGCGCCGCAGGGCGCAAGGCCGGTGACGTGATGCGCTGCGGCCCGAGCCACACGGCTTGCGGTCATCCGGCCGACGCCTACGCGCATCAGTACGGCTACATGCGCGACGGGAGCTGGGCGTGGGGCGAGAACATCGGCTGGGGCGACGGACGCGAAGGGACCGCGCGAGCGGTGTTCCTGGACTGGGTCAACCACGGGCCACACCGCGAGACGATGCTCCGCGGGTCGTTCGAGCACCTCGGCATCGGGCTCAAGCGCGGCAGCTTCCAGGGCAAGGCGAACTCGGCCGTCTGGGTCATCGAGCTCGGCTGTCACGGCTGCTGAGCCGGCCGGCTCAGCAGGTGAGGTGCAGCGCCGCCGCGACCGCGACGCAGTTCTGCGCCTCGAGCTCGCCGTAGACGCGACTCGCTAGGGTGGCCGCGCAATGGAAGCCTGGGAACGACTCGCAGCGCTGCCGATCAAGATCGAGTCCTACGAGCTCACCGGCCACGACCGCGAGTACGGCGAGTTCACGCGGCCGTCGACCGTGATCCATCTGCGTGGGGAGGGCCAGGAGGGGATCGGCGAGGACGTGATCTACGACGTGCTCGACCACGTCGCCCACCGCGACGCCGGCCCGGTGCTCGACCTGACCGCGCCATCGACGCTCGGCGAGGCATCCGAGCTGCTCGGCGAGCTCGACCTCTTCAACGGCGTCGCGCCGGAGCGCGAGCCGTCGCTCCACTACCGTCGCTGGGCGTACGAGTCCGCGGCGCTGGACCTCGCGCTGCGCCAGGCCGGGCTGGCGCTCTGGGAGGTCGTCGAGCGCGACCCGGCGCCGCTTCGATTCGTCTGCTCGACCCGGCTGGGCGGGTTCGGTGACGACGCGAAGTCGACCACCGAGCCGATCCGGAAGCGGCTGGAGAAGTACCCGACGCTCGAGTTCAAGCTCGATCCGGAGAACGACTGGGACCAGGCGCTGATCGACGAGATCGCCGAGCTCGCTCCCGTGCGCGTGCTCGACCTCAAGGGCCTCTACCGGGGGACCCCGGTGGACGTCGAGACCGACCCCGAGCTGTACCGCGCCGTGGCCGAGAAGTTCGAGGACGCCTACCTCGAGGATCCCGACCTCGAGGTCCCCGAGGCGCGCGAGGTGCTCGAGCCGTACGCCGACCGGGTCACCTGGGACGCGCCGCTTCACTCGCTCGGCGACGTCAAGGAGATGGCGCGCAAGGCGATCAACTCGAAGCCCTCGCGTTTCGGCTCGCTGCAGGAGATCTTCGCGATCTACGACTACTGCCGGGCGAACGGGATCACGATCTACAGCGGCGGCCAGGGCGAGCAGGAGTGCGGCCGGGGCCAGGTGCAGTACCTGGCGTCGCTGTTTCACCCCGACACCCCCAACGACATCGCCCCCTCCGGCTACAACGATCCGGCGGTCCCGAGCGGCTTGCCGACCAGCCCGATGGACCCCGCGCCAAGCGAGATCGGCTTCCGCTGGGCCGAGGGGTGAGGGACCCCTAAATACCGCTTAGGCAAGCCGAATTCGGCGTTTTCGATAGCGTCGGGCGCGACCCGCCCAAGAAGGAGAGAAACGTGGCCAAGAAGAAGTCCTTCGCCGAGGCGCTGAACGATCAGATCGCGAACGAGTTCAGCGCCCAGATGCAGTACATCGGCGCCGCCGTCCACTACGACGCGGAGACGCTGCCGCGGCTGGCGTCGTTCTTCTACCGCCAGGCGCTCGAGGAGCGCAGCCACGCGATGATGATGGCCCAGTACCTGCTCGACGTCGACGAGGAGGTTCGGATCCCCGACATCAAGGGCCAGCAGACGAAGTTCGACGACGACGTCGCCCCGGTGCGAATGGCGCTCGAGCAGGAGAAGCGGGTCGGCGAGGAGATCTACGCGCTGTTCGAGCTCGCGCGGGAGGTCAAGGACTACCGCGCCGAGCAGTTCATGCAGTGGTTCGTCAAGGAACAGGTCGAGGAGGTGGCGCTGATGCAGGACCTGCTCAACGTCGTCGAGCGCTCGATCGACAACCTGCTGCTGGTCGAGGACTACATCGCCCGCGAGGCGCCCGGCGAGGACGGCGGCGACGACCCGACGGCGCCGCCGGAGGCGGGGGGCGGCTGAGCCATAGCCTCCGGGCATGAGTCCGGAGGCGATCGCGCTCGCGGTCCTCAACGCCGGCAGGCCGACGAGCATCGCCGTCGTCTACACGTTGCTCGGTGCGCCCGCGCCGCGGCGCCTGCTGGCCGCGTACGTAGCCGCCGGGCTGGCTTGGAGCTCGGCGGTCGGCGTCGTCATCGTCGTCGCCGTCCACGGCGTCGAGGTCTCCGGCGACTCGACCGCGTTCGCGATCTTCGACCTGGTCTGCGGGGTCGCGATCCTCGGGTTCGCCTTCGGATACCTGCGCGGCGTCGCAGGGGCGCGGAGCATCGGTCCCCGTGTCCCCGAGAGCCTGCGCCACCCGTCGCTCGCTCTGGCAGCGGGCGCCGGCGTCGCGACGCACCTGCCCGGCCTCTTCTACCTCCTGGGGCTGGACGTGATCGCGGCCGATGACCCGGGCCTGGTCGACGGCCTCACCGAGGTGCTGATCTTCAACGCGATCTGGTGGAGCGTCCCGATCGCCACCCTGGTGCTCGCGGTCCGGCGGCCGGAGCGGGCGCGGGAGCTGCTCGCCGGCGTAAACCGCTGGGCGCGTGACAACGAGCGGACGTTGGTCGCGACCGTCTCCATCCTGGTCGGTCTCTACTTCACGGCGAAGGGCACCGCGAACCTGGTGTGACCACCGTCACACGTCCTAAGTTACATCTGTGTAACCTTGACATCGATGGATGACACCGAGCACCTCGACGTCCTCGTCGTCGGCGCCGGCCTCTCCGGGATCGCCGCGGGTTATCACCTTCAAACGCAGTGCCCGGGCAAGAGCTACGCGATCCTGGAGTCGCGCGAGTCGATCGGCGGCACCTGGGACCTCTTCCGTTACCCGGGCGTCCGCTCGGACTCCGACATGTACACGCTCGGCTACCGCTTCCGGCCCTGGCCGGACGCGAAGACGATCGCCGACGGGCCGGCGATCCTCGACTACGTCCGCGAGACCGCGAGCGAGTACGGGATCGACCGGAGGATCCGCTTCAACCACCGCGTCGTCCGCGCGGAGTGGTCGAGCGAGGACTCGCTGTGGACGGTCGAGGCGCTTCGCACCGACACCGAGGAGACGGTCGAGTTCACCTGCGGCTTCCTGCTCCTGTGCAGCGGGTACTACCGCTACGACGAGGGCTACACGCCGGAGTTCGAAGGGCGCGAGCGATTTCAGGGCACGATCGTCCACCCCCAGCACTGGGACGAGGAGCTCGACTACACGGGCAAGCGCGTGGTCGTGATCGGAAGCGGCGCGACGGCCGTCACCCTGGTTCCCGCGATGGCCGAGAAGGCGGCGCACGTGACGATGCTGCAGCGCTCGCCGAGCTACGTCGTCTCGCTTCCCGCCGAGGACCCGATGGCCCGGTTCCTGCGGCGGATCCTGCCGGCGCGCCTCGCCTATCTCGTCCTGCGGTGGAAGAACGTGCTGATGACCTCGGGCAGCTACTGGCTCAGCAAGCGGCGCCCGAAGCTCGCCAAGGCGCTGATCCGCAAGGGAGTCGAGCGCAAGCTGCCGCGCGGCTTCGACGTCGACACGCACTTCAAGCCGAGCTACAACCCCTGGGACCAGCGGATGTGCCTGGTCCCCGACGCCGACCTCTTCAAGGCCATCTCCTCCGGACGCGCGTCAGTGGTGACCGATCGGATCAAGGGCTTCGACGAGGACGGGATCGAGCTCGAGTCCGGGGAGAAGCTCGAGGCCGACGTGATCGTCACGGCGACCGGCCTCAACCTGCTGGTCCTCGGCGGGCTCGAGGTCGTGGTCGACGGCGAGGCGGTCGAGATCTCGAAGACGATGGGCTACAAGGGCCTGATGCTGACCGGTGTTCCCAATGCCGCGGCAGCGCTCGGCTACACGAACGCCTCTTGGACGCTGAAGTGCGAGCTGACCATCGAGTACGTATGCCGGCTCCTCAACTACATGGAGGCCGAGGGCTACCGCAAGGTCGTCCCGGTCAACCGCGACCCGTCCGTCACCCCGGAGCCGTTCATCGACTTCAACTCCGGATACATCCTGCGGTCGATCGACGAGTTCCCCAAGCAGGGATCCAAGCCGCCCTGGCGCCTGTACCAGAACTACGCGCGCGACATCCTCGCGCTGCGCCACGGCGACGTCGACGATGAGGCGCTGGAGTTCTCGAGCCGCCCGTCGCCCAACGCCGCACCCGAGCGCGAGCTGAGCGCCTCAGGCACGTAGTTCCGGAACTGTCTAAGACGAAGACGGCGCGTTCCTCGCCGCCGTGCCCGGCGAGATCGCCCTGTCCGTCGCCGTCGACGTTGAGCCTGCGTACGCGGCGCAGGCCGGTGACGGGGTCCTTGAAGACCCCGGTGAAGACGGTCTTGCCCCGCCAGGCCACGTCCTTCGGCATGCCGGCTGTTCGACCGACACCAGGGTCGGCCACGCGGATGTGGTCGAACATGACGTGGTGGTTGGCCCATACCTGTCCGATGAACAGGAACGTCACCGCGTAGGCGAGATAGGAAGGCCAGAGGTCGACGAGCCCGTGCAGCAGGCTCCTCGTCGGTCGGTGGCTCGATCTCCAGCACGAGCAGGGTGATGGTGATGGCGAAGACGCCGTCGCTGAACGCCACCACCCGCCCGGTGTCGCGATGCACCTGGGCTGAGTCGACCTCGCCGGTCACAGATCGAGGACCACGTCGTCCTGTGGCTGTGAGCAACAGATGAGCGCGCTGCCGTCGGCGGGGGGTTCGACCGGCGTCGGGGTCGTAGTCGAGCTCGCCCTCGATGAGGGTTGTCTCGCAGTTGTGGCAGACGCCCGTGCGGCACGACCAACGGACGGGCACGTCGCAGGCCTCGGCGAGCTCGAGCAGGCTGGCGTAGTCGCTGGTCCAGGGGACTGCCAGGTTGCTGCGCGCGAACTCCACCGTGGGGCCGGTTCCGGGATGGCCGGGCGGTGGGTGGGGCGCCCGGGCGGGCGTTGCCGCGATGCCCGGCGTCAGACCCGGTGCGGGGCCGAACGGCTCCGTGTGGATACGTGAGGCGTCGATCCCGAGCGCCGCCAGCCCGGCGCTGATCTCCTCCATGAACGGCGTCGGCCCCACAGTACCATCGGCGGCGGGCTGGGCTGAGTCGGCTTGCTGCGACCCTCAGTCGGCCCAAGCGTCTCACGGAAAACGAGGAACGGGAGCGACGGGCTCGAACCCGCACATCCTGCGCTGCGCTACGGCGGCATTGACGCGAGGCGCTCGGGGTCTCGCGCGAACCGTGTTCGCGAGCGCCGCGCGCGCCTGCAGCCACCAGATCTCCCGTCGGAGTGCTCCTTCGCCAGCGCCTGGAGCATGGCCAAAACCGGGGTGCCGATCCCGTCGCTGATCACAACGGGCTCATGCGTCGGTGGAGGATGAATGTGCCACTGACCTTCCAGTCCAGTGGGGGTCGATGGCGAAAGCCGGGTTAGATCTCCTGCCGCGCTGGCGCGATCGCGCTCGGCGCCGGCGAGCGTCGTCGCTCGCATCTGCGGCCCCGGACCCCGTCGAAGACGACCTCGCCCGCCGGGTTGGCACGCAGGTTGTGGTACCAGGACGGGTTCCGCGGCCGGCCGAAGTTCGAGGCGATCAGGATCACCTCCCGTCGCCGTCCTCGGGAAGCCCGAGCACCGGCAGCGTTCGGGGGCAGCCCGCTGCGGGCGCCGGTCGTGGTCGAGCATTCGTGTCTTCACCCCCGCGAGGCGAGGACGAGGCGGTGGACCGGCTTCTGCGCCGCTGAGCCGGTAGACGAGCCGGTCGACGGGTCGCCGGATCACCCGGTAGGAGCCTCTGGTCTCATCGCCCGCGTCGCCCTCGCCGTCTCGCCGCGCGGACGTAGGCCGGGCGGCGGTGAAAGCGGCCGGCGAGCGCGTAGCGCTGCATTCGCCCAAGCTAGCAAATGCAACTTCTTGTTGCATTAAGATGCCGGCATGGCCAAACGCAGGAGGGCCGGCACCACGCGCGCGGCGAGCCCGTCGCGGGCGCCTCGGCGGCGGCCGGGCGGGCGCAGCGCCCGGGTCCGCGGGGACGCGATCTCCGCCACGCTGGCCGAGCTCGCCGAGCGCGGCTACTCGGCGCTCAGCCTCGAGAGCGTCGCCCGGCGAGCCGGGGTGCACAAGACGACCCTGTACCGGCGCTGGGGCACGCGCGAGGAGCTGGTCCTGGAGGCGATGCTCGATCGGGCCGGAGAGCACATCAACGTCCCCGACACCGGCTCGCTGCGGGCGGACCTGCTCGAGCTGGCGCGGACCGCGGCAGCGAACGCGGCCAGCCCGGAGGTCGCCGCGATGGCGCGGGCGGTCGCCGCGTCCTCGCCCCACGACGACAGGCTGGCGGCGGCCAACCGCCGCTTCTGGACCGAGCGGCTGGCCCTCGACGCCGCGATCGTCGAGCGCGCGATCGCGCGCGGCGAGGCCGACCCGAGCGTCGGGCCCCAGCGAGTGATCGAGTCCGTCCTAGGACCGATCCACCTCCGCCTGCTGCTCACCGGCGAGCGCGTCGACCAACGGTTCCTGGAGGGCCTGGTCGACACCGTGGTGGACGGCATCGCGCCCCGGCGGCAGCGCGACTAGGCCGATCGTGTCGCTGTAAGCGGAGCGCCGCCGCGTTCCGAAGAGGTTGCCCCCCTCTCCACTTCCAATTTATACCGCAGAAGGGGCTTGCAACAAGCCCCTGGTCCTGCCGCATAATCGCCGGTCGCAAGCCAGAACCCAGGGAAATCGGAGGGAGGGAGACGCCCGTGTTGTTGTCGACGAATCCGGACGGAGTGTGCCTATGACCGAACATGCGGTGGCGATCGCCGGAGGAGGCCCGACAGGGCTGATGTTGGCGGGCGAGTTGGCCCTGGCGGGGGTCGACGTTGCGATTGTCGAGCGGCGCCCTAACCAGGAGCTCGCCGGCTCGCGCGCAGGTGGCCTGGCCTCACGCACCATCGAGGTCTTCGATCAGCGCGGGATCGCCGATCGGTTCCTCTCCGAGGGACAGCAGGCCCAGGTCGCGGCGTTCGCCGGGACCCCCCTGGACATCAGCGACTTTCCCACCCGGCATCCGTACGGGCTCGGGCTGTGGCAGAACCACATCGAACGCATCCTGGCCGGCTGGGTGGGCGAGCTTCCGGTGACGATCTACCGTGGACGTGAAGTGACCGGGATCGCGCAGGACGACACCGGCGTCGACGCCGAGTTGTCCGACGGCGAGCCGCTGCGGGCGCAGTACCTCGTCGGGTGCGACGGAGGACGCAGCTTGATCCGCAAGGTGGCCGGCATCGAGTTCCCCGGTTGGGATCCGACGACCAGCGCCATGATCGCCGAGGTCGAGATGACCGAGGAGCCGGAACTTGGTATCCGCCACGACGAGCGCGGGACCCATGGCCTCGGTCGGGTGGAGTACGAGATCCGCGACGGCGAGGTGGTCTTCAAGGACGAAGGGCCGGTACGGGTCATGGTGACCGAAGAGGCCCCCGGGCACACGGGCGAGCCCACCCTCCGCGATCTCAGCGAGGGGCTCATCGCCGTATACGGGACCGACTACGGGATCCACAGTCCCACGTTCATCTCGAGGTTCACCGACATGACCCGGCAGGCCGCGGCCTACCGCGAGGGACGGGTCCTGCTGGCCGGCGACGCCGCACACGTCCATGCCCCGGACGGGGGGCAGGGACTCAACACCGGCGTGCAGGACGCGGTGAATCTGGGATGGAAGCTGGCCCAGGTGGTCAACCGGACATCCCCGGAAAGCCTCCTGGACACCTACCACGCCGAGCGACACCCGGTCGGCGCCCGCGTGCTGCGCAACACCATGGCGCTGGTCGCGCTCCGCCGCCAAGACGAACGCACGAACGCCTTGCGCGACACCATTGCCGAGCTGGTCGGCATGGACGAGCCACGCAGACGACTCGCGGCGGAGATGTCCGGTCTGAGCATTCATTACGACCTCGGCGAGGGACACCCGCTGCTCGGGCGCCGCATGCCCGATCTCGACCTCCTCACCGCCGACGGCCCGGCCCGGGTCTTCACCCTGCTGCGCGATGCCCGGCCGGTGCTCCTCAACCTCGGTGAGCCCGGCGGCTTCGACATCGCTCCATGGGCCGATCGCGTTCAGCTGATCGATGCCGAATACGTTGGTCCGTGGGAGCTTCCGGCACTCGGTGCGGTCGCTGCTCCCACCGCCGTGTTGATTCGGCCCGACGGATACGTGGCCTGGGTGGGAGACGGCACGGACCCGGGGCTTCCTGAAGCGCTAACCACCTGGTTCGGACCCAAACGCGCAAGCGGCTAAGACGGGAGCGACGGGACTCGAACCCGCGGCCTCCGGCGTGACAGGCCGCTAGGACGGAAACGACGCGTGACGACGGAAGTCGACGCAGACCACGTTTCGCCACTCCCCATGCCGGGTTCCGACCGGCCGGACCCAATCGTCATGCCGCACCGGTCCGGACCGAACGGCCGACGTAGTGGCGTTGTAATGGCGCGGATCCGTTCCCACCGCGGGGGACAATTGATCTACCGCGGACGTGCATCTGCCACTCCGCCAACCGCGCGGCAGGTCGGCCGCTTACGGCCGGCTATCGAGGTCGCCGACCTGTCCCGACTCCTCGAGCGCGATATACGCGGGCTGCAAGGTGATGACCAAACGGGCCGGCGCCGGGGGAATCGGGTCCTCGGTGTAAGCGAGCGGGTGCGAGGTCTCGGAGTCGAAGATCACGGTGTGCCTTATAGGCGCTCCGGTGTAGCCGATGTCGAGCGAGACTCCAGTGCCTTCGCGCCCGAGCGGATCCTTCACGTTCTCGATGAGCCGGACGCCGTCGATTCGCGCGAGCAGCTCATATACCGCTGCGCGGAGATCGGGCCGAGTTCCCGTGCTGAGCAGGATGGATGCCGCGTACTCGAAGAGCTTCGCGTCGACCGGAACCGACCCTGACGACTGAGCGGCCTCGTCGCGGAGGACCCGCTCGAGCTCATCTGCGTCGGCCGGCAGATCGCGGACCGGCGGCAGCTCGCCCTCGTAAGGAACCCCGTTGAGCTTTCCCGGCGCGAAGTCCGTGGTCGTGACCGTGCCCGGGGCCGGGCCGAGCCTCGGCGAGCCGGAGTCACGCCAGTCCTGCTCGTCCTGGCGATCGGCGAACTCGATCTGGCCCGCGACGGTGCGCCGCCGGCCGGAACCGTCGGGCGCGACCCAGTCCTCGGTTGTCATCACCTGCTGCCAGGCGTAGGGGCCGGCGCCGCGCGCGGGGCCGGCAGCCCCGCCGTCGAGGCTCGAGACGGTCTTGAAGTAGGTGATTTCGCCGGCCGGGCCGGGCGCGGCTTCCGCGCTCGCGATCGCGGCGACCGACTCCAACGCGGACGCCGCATCGGGCGTCGCCCCACCACCTCCCGGGAGGGACGAGGCCAGGGCAATGATGGCCGCGGCGCCAGTGGCGGCGAGGACCAGGCGGCGTGCAGTAAACGGATTCCTGCGCGGCGCGTCAGCGATCGGCTGCGATCCCAGGATTTCGATGACGCGGTCGGTCGACGGGACTCGGCGACGAATGGCTTCCGCGTCAACGGGATCGACGTGCTTCAGCTGCTCGAGGAGTTTGTCGGTCATTCGATCTCCATCCTCACGGTGCGCGGGCCAGGTGAATCGGCCGCTGGGTTTGCCTGCCGGTGATCGGCCGCTCGGTTTGGCTGCCGGTCGCCGATCGTCGCGTGGCCCTCGGCAGCGAGTCGCTTGCGCAGGCGCCGCTTAGCCCTGTGGAGGCGGACGCTGAACAGCGCCGGTGTGATGTTCAGGACGATCGCCGCCTCGCGTGGCTTCAGCTCCTCCCACGCGACCAGGCTCAGGACCTCTCGATCGGATAGTGAGAGGGCGTTGAACGCGGCGGCGAGCACCGCGCTCAGCTCGCTTGGCGGATCGCCGATCAGTGGCTCCACACATGCAGCGACCCTCGCGGTTAGCGCCGCGCGGCGTTGGTCGCCGCGGCGGCGGTTCGCGAGCTGCTTCCGCGCGACGCCGAGTAACCACGGCCGGGTCGGGTTGGGCACCGAGTCGCGCCGCCGCCAGGCGACCAGGAACGTGTCGGCGACGACCTCCTCAGCGGCGTCTTCATCGCCGAGGCGGCGCAACGCGTAGGCGAGCACCTCGCCGTGATGACGGCGCCAGAGCTCCTGGAACCGCTCACCATCGGGCGGGAGTCGTTCGTCGCGATCGGTGTGCACGTATCGGTTAAGTGTCCGGCGGATGGGGAGATCTTGCACCGGGGGCGCTTGGGAGCGAACGGCTCGCTGAAGACCGTGGCCAGCGCCGAGGGTCAGCAGGCGTTCAACACCAGGAAGTGGTCCATCCCCGCTCGCAGCGACGCGGACCCCGCCGATTATCCGGTTCTCCTCGGCGGGCGGCGTCGCGGACTTGCAGGCCGCCATCGCGGCCGGCGTCGCCGCCTACCGAGCGGGGGCCATCACGCGGTGATGCCGATGCTCGGAGCGTCGTTCAGCGGAGCTCCTCGACCAGCCCGATGATGATGCCGTCGGGGCCGCGGAGGTAGCAGTACCGGTAGATGTCCCCGTACTGCGCCACCTCGCCCACGAGTTCGGCGCCGTGGGCGCGCAGGCGGTCGAGGACGTCGTCGACGGCGTCGACGACGAACGTGAGGCGAGGGATGCCCGGGGTGTTCATCGCCGCCCTCGGCGCAATGCTGGTGGCCACCGGCGTGTGGAACGTCGACAGCTCGACCCGGCCGTGGCCGTCCGGGGTCCGCACGACGGCCATGTCCGCTCGGACGCCGTCCAGCCCGACGAGCTGGTCCACCCATTCACCCTCGACGGCTGCCTCGCCCTCCAGTTCCAGGCCCAGTTCGACGAAGAACGCGATAGCAGCCGCGAGATCCTCGACCACAACGCCGGCGTGATCCATCCGGTGGATCGTCATGCCACGCAATGTAGGGGACCGAGGATTCTTGCCGTTGACGAACACCGCGCCGGCGCGCCCGCAGCCAGGACGCGTACCCGATCGCGACCGAGCGGGCGAAGAACAACTAGCTTTCGGTCTCCGCCTCAAGCTCGGCGAGCTCGATCGCGATCCCGAGGGCAGCCGCGATGTTCCCCGTCGCCGAGGCGACCCGCGCCGTGCCGACGATCGGGGCGACGGCTGCGAGGACGCCGCGTACCTGCTCCTCGTCGACGCCGGCTTCCCCGGCGGCACCGAGGTTGAGCAGGTAGGAGGCTGGCGGGGCGTCGACCGCGACCAGCGCGGCGATGCGCACCAGCATCAACGTGTTCCCATCGAGACTCGACGTCTCGATCGAGTCGGCGGTCATCCTCGCGAGCAGGTCGAGAACCGGGGTCTCGGATTGTTCAGCCATTCCGTTGCCTTTCTCCGAAGTTGTTCGCCCCGGACCCTATGCCCTTGCGGCCGTGTGGCGTGTGTTTACCTTGTGGACACGTCGCGCTCGCGACTTTTTAGAGCCTGGCTGCTCCGTTCACAGTCCTTACCGGCGCGCGCCGTCCTTGGTAGGTCGGGGCGATGCACGTTCTCGTCCAACCCGGCCCTCCTTAATCGCAAGCCTTTCCAGACAGTAGGGTGCACAAATGCCGGAGCAGGACGCAGACGCTGGGGACGACGTAAACGAGAAGACCGGCCGCCGCGCGCTGCCGATGATCCTCATCGTGCTGGCGACGATCATCGGGATCGTCTCGGTGTTCGCGCTCTGGGCCAAGCGCCAATTGCTCGAGACCGAGACCTGGAGCACGACCAGCGAGGAGCTGATCCAGGACGCCGACATCCAGGACGCTCTGAACACCTTCATCGTCGCCGCGATCTTCGACAACGCCGACGTCGAGGCCGAGCTCGCCGATCGGCTTCCCCCGCAGCTCGCGCCGCTCGCCGGCCCGATCTCCGGAGCGGTTCGCGGCGCCGCCGACGACGTCGTCGCCAGGGCGCTCGAGGAACCCAAGGTCCAGCAGCTCTTCGTCGACGCGAGTGCGGCGGCGCAGAGCAGGCTGATCGCCCTGATCGACGACGAGGGCGAGTTCGTCGCGACCACCGGCGGCGTGGTCACGCTCGACCTCACCTCGGTGCTCGAGTCGGTGACCGCGGAGCTCGGGCTCGGAGCGAAGCTGGTGGCCAAGCTGCCGCCGGAGGCGAGCGCGATCGAGGTGATGAAGTCCGATGAGCTCAGCGCCGTTCAGACGGGCCTCGACTTCCTAAAGAAGGTCGGCTACGTGCTGACCGCGCTCGTCCTGCTGCTCTACGCCGCCGCGATCGCGCTCGCCGGTGATCGCCGCCGCCAGACGCTGCGCGCGGTCGGGTTCTCGTTCATCTTCGTCGGCGTCGTCGTCCTCTTTGCCCGCGGTGCGGCCGGCAACCTGGTCGTCGGCTCGCTCAGCGAGGCCGCGTCCTCGGATGCGGCGGTCAGCTCCGTCTATGAGATCGGCAGCTCGCTGGTGGCAGAGACGGGCCAGTCGATCGTCCTCTACGGGATCGTGATCGTGCTCGCCGCCTGGCTCGCGGGCCCGACCCGCTGGGCGACCTCGATCCGTCACTGGCTAACTCCCTACCTGCGCCAGCCACGCTACGCCTACGGCGGGCTCGCGATGCTGATGCTGTTGCTGTTCTGGTGGGACCCGGTGATCGCCACCCACCGGATCGTCCCCTCGCTGCTTTTGATCGCCTTCGCGGTGCTCGGGACCGAGATGCTGCGCCGCCAGGTGATCCGGGAGTTTCCCGATCGCGTAATTGCCGGCTCCTCGACCGGTATTGCACCTGGGTAATCGGCTCACTGAGTACCGCTTCCCATGCAAAGCGTGCATCAGCGCCAACCCCGGTTACAGCGTGCACACGAGGGCGTGAGGTTCGCAAGCGAATCGTCTTTCCGGCGCCGATCGGGATCAGATGATCGACATCGGTGAGCCCCACGGAGCGGGAGACTAGACGCTTCGCACGACCTCGCGACGAGGCCGAGGAAGGGCGAGCCGGTGGCGTCTAGGCCACAATCGGGCCACGACGCCGCGGCACCGGATCAGCACTCCGCAGCGGGAACCCGCGCCGTTGCAGGGAGAGCAAGGAACGGGAGCGACGGGACTCGAACCCGCGGCCTCCGGCGTGACAGGCCGGCGCTCTAACCAACTGAGCTACGCCCCCGGGGGTTAAAGGCGAGCCCGGAGAGCCCGCCCGGTTGATTCTAGGGATAGATTCGCCAGGGCCCGAACGGAGTAGGCTCACGCCGTGTTCACACGGCAAACAGGCATCGTGCTCATCGTCGTCGGGATCGTCGCCGCGTTGGTGGGGGGGCTGGCCAACCCGCTCGGCCTCGGCGAGCCGGGGTTCCACTGGAAGCAACAACTGCTGCTGGGCGTGGGCATCGTCGTCGCGATCGTGGGGGCCGTGATCGCATCGCGCGCGTCGGACTCCGGACAGCCCGACCCAGATGCCCCGCGGGTCGAAGACCCAGCCCCGTAGGCGCCGACACGCCCGAATCCTCTCGTGCGTCTCGTGACCTATGCGTCGGAGGACGGGCCCCGCGCCGGCGTACTTCGCGACGGGCGGGTGATCGACGCCGGCGGCGAGCATGCGCGAGCTGCTCGCGGCCGGTGAGCTGGAGCGGTTGCGCGATGTTGAGGGAAGGAGCGTCGAGCTCTCCGAGGTCGACCTCCTGCCGCCGGTCCCCGACCCCGAGAAGATCATCGGGATCGGTCTCAACTACGCCGCGCACGCGAAGGAAGGGCGGCTCGAGCCACCGTCCAGCCCGACCTTCTTCGCCAAGTTCCGCAACGCCCTGCGTGCGGACGGGGAGACGGTCGAGCTCCCCGCGGCGAGCGGGAAGGTCGACTACGAGGGCGAGATCGCGTTCGTGGTCGGCCGGCGGGCGAAGGACGTGCCCGAGTCGGAGGCGATCGAACACCTCGCCGGCTACACGCTCTTCAACGACCTCTCGGCGCGCGACCTGCAGTTCGCAACCCCGCAATGGATGCCCGGCAAGGTCTTCGACGGCTCGGCGCCGTGCGGGCCGGCGATCGTCACGCCGGACGAGGCCGGGCCCGACGACGCGCTTGAGCTCGCCCTCGACTTGAACGGCGAGCGAATGCAAGAGGCGCGCACCGACGACCTGATCTTCTCGGTCCCGAAACTGGTCGCCCATCTCTCCTCGCTGATGACGCTCGAGCCCGGCGACATCGTCGCCACCGGGACCCCGGCCGGGGTCGGCGGCGCCCGCGAGCCCCATGTCTGGCTCAAGCCCGGCGACGAGGTCGTCGTCAGCTCGCCGCAGCTCGGGCGGCTGGTGACCCGGATCGCCTGACGCGCTCGAGCTCTCCGAAGCTGGCTACGAGCGCGAACGGCAGGAACCAGACGACGTAGAAGTAGAACCAGTGGGCGGCGGTCAGCTGGACTGCGATCGTCACCGCGCAGGCGAGCGCCGCGATCTGGATCGGGGTCTTGAACCGGGGGCGGAGGGCCACGCCGACGGCGAGCGCCGCCGCCACGAACCGGGCCACGGGCTGCAGGAAGTCCAGCGACGGGGCCAGGCCCCAGACCGAGAACGGCGAGTTGCGGGTCGCCTGGTAGCCGAGGGTGCGGTCGTAGAACTCGCGCACGCCGCCCTCCGGCAGGAAGGGGACCAGCACCAGCGCACCGACGGCGACGAACGCGACGCCGAACCCGACCACCGAGCGCCACCTCCGCTCGCCATCCGCGGTGGCAAACAGGGGCGCCAGCGCCGCCGAGCCGAACTTCGCCGCCGCGGCCAGAGCCACCATCGCCCCTCGCAGCGGCGGCGAGCGCAGCGCCAGCAGGGCGCCGATCCCGAGCGCGGCGACGAGCGTGTCGTTGGCGTTCGCGTTCATCGCGTAGAGCGTCCACGGGCACGCGGCCCAGGCGAACGCGAGTCCGAGCCCGAGTGCAGTTCCCTCGTCGCCGGGCCGCAGCCGGCGGCCGATAAAGAAGAGGCCGGCGGCGCTGAGCAGGTCGAAGGCGATCGCAGCGGCGTGGGCCGCCGGGACGTCGTCCCAGGCCCCGTGCCAGGGAAAGACGAGCTCGAACGGCACGTAGGCGAGGTAGTTGGCGGGGCCGTAGACGTCGCCGCGCAGGTCGATCCCCGGCGAGAAGGCCCCCTCGTACAACGACTCGCCGCCGGTGATCCGGTCGGCGCCGATGACCCCGGCGACGCCGACGTCGATGACGTGGGAGTCGACGACGTTGAGGACGATCCGGGCGGCGAGCAGCGCGATGAGGCCGACCAGCAGGACGCGCGTGGAGAAGAACGGGATCAGCGGGCCCGGGCGCGTTCGCGGCCAGAGGCCGGCGACCAGCATTCGGACCAGGAAATAGGCGAGCACCGGGTAGGTGAGCGCGACCGAGGCGTCGATCTCGGCCCGGTTGAAGAACAGCAGCGAGAGGCCGAGCCCGACCAGCACGAGCAGGTCCAGGTGGACGAGACGGAGCGGGCGCCTGGGGTCGAAGAACGGCGCCAGGAAGAGCACGCAGAGCGGAAGCCAGACATACGGGGCATTGACCTTCTGGGCGACCGCGCCGTCGTATCCGCGGGCAAGCTTCGTCTCGACCTGGTGGTCGCGCCACGCTTCTTCGACCGCGCCGGTTTGGCCGTTGAGGATCACCTGGGCGACCTCGGTCCCGTCGGGGTCACGGTAACTCACCTGCCAGCGCTCGCCGCGGACGTACGCCGTCGGGGTGGCGTCCGGCGACTCGGCGAGCTCGTCGCGGACGACGTCCGTCGCCGCCGCTCGGTCGATCGCATCTGCGGCCGCGAGGCCGAACCCCGGTGGCGGCTCGGTCTGCGAGTCGGGCTCGACCAGCGGCGGCGGCTTCTCGCCGCCGAACGGGGGCTGGTTGGCCGGGTGCTCGTCGGCCGCTGCGCTCGGGGCGATCAGCGCGGCGGCGAGCAGCGCCAGCGCGGCGGCGAGCGGCCATCTCATGGCGGGCGAGCCTAGATGAGCGATCCGCGTGACCAGCGATAGCCTCCGGGCAACGAGGCGAGGAGAGGAGCCGCAGGTGGGATTCATGGACAGGTTCAAGGCCGCCAGCCAACAGGCCCGGCAAGCCGCCGAGTCGGCGGGTGAATCGGTCGCGGGCATGGGCGGCATGGGCGGGGCGCAGACCGGCCGGGACTCGCGCAGCGGTGGGATCAGTACGAGCTCGAGGTCGAGGTGCGCCCGACCGGCGGCGACCCGCACGCGGCAACCTTCAGCCAGCAGCTGCTCGGGCAATCGGTGGACGGCTACAAGCAGAAGATCGGCGGCGAGGTCGTGGTCAACGTCGACCCCGACGACCCGAGGTCGATGCTGCTCTGGGGCTGAGCGAGGGGTTCACGTTGAGGACCCGGCTGGCGCGCCGCGGCCTGCTCGCCCTCCTCGAGCGGTTGCGCGGTGGTCGGATCGACATCGTCGAGGGTGCCGAGCGGCATGCCTTCGGGCCGGTGGGCAGCGGGCTGCGGGCTCGTGTAGAGGTCCACGACCCCCGCGCCTGGCCCGCGACCCTGCGCGGCAGCACAGGCTGGGGAGAGGGCTATGTCGACGGGCTGTGGAGCTGTGATGACCTGGTCGGGCTGGCCAGGATCGCTGTTCGCAACCTGCCGCCGCTCGACCGCTGGCGCCGGCGGGCGCAGCCCGTGCTCGGGCCGCTTCAGCGCGCCGCCTCGCTGGTGCCGCGCAACACCAGGGCCGGAGCGCGGCGCAACATCTCTGCTCACTACGACCTCGGCAACCGGCTCTTCGAGTCGTTCCTCGACCGGCGCCTCGTCTACTCCTGCGCCGTGTTCTCCGATCCGGACACGAGCCTGGAGGACGCGCAGCTCGCCAAGCTCGAGCGCGCCTGCGAGTGGCTCGACCTCTCGAGCACTGACCACCTGCTCGAGATCGGCACCGGTTGGGGGGCGATGGCGATCCACGCCGCGACCACGCGCGGGTGCCGGGTGACGACGACGACGATCTCGCGCGAGCAGCACGACCACGCGCGCGAGCGGGTGCGCGAGCTCGGCCTCGACGACCGGGTCGAGGTGGTGATGCTCGACTACCGCGACCTGCGCGGCGGCTACGACAAGCTGGTCTCGATCGAGATGATCGAGGCCGTCGGCTGGCAGTACTTCGACGACTACTTCGCCGCCTGCTCCAGCCTGCTGCGCCCGGACGGGGCGATGTTCCTGCAGGCCATCGTGATCCAGGACGACTGCTACGCGCTCGAGAAGGCGTCGCGCAGCTTCTCCAACAAGCACATCTTCCCCGGCGGGTGCCTGCCGTCGGAGCGGCTGATCAGCGAGCTCACGGCGACCCGAACCGACCTGCGGATCGCGCGCTCAGAGGACATCACCGCGAGCTACGCGACCACGCTCGCCGCCTGGCGCGCGCGCTTCAGCGACTCCTGGCCGACACTCAAGGCCCTCGGCTACGACGAGCGTTTTCGCCGGCTCTGGAACTTCTACCTGGCGACCTCGGAGGCCGGGTTCCGCGAGCGGAGGATCCGCGACGTCCAGTTCCTGCTCGCCAAGCCGCGCTTCGAGCGGGTCGGGTCAGACGCCGGCGGACTCGGGGCGTTCCTCGCCCGGCCAGGCACCGGTGGCGCGGTTGAAGGCCTCGCGGGCGAGATGGTCACCGGCACCGCGCACGGCTCTGAAGATCGCGCCCTCGAGCGCTAGCGCGGCGATCAGCTTCGGCCACTGGACCTCGCGATGCTCCGGCTCTGGCGGCTCCTTGTCGTCGACCAGGCTCCACAGGATCTCCAACACCTTCTTCGCCACCAGCCCGGCGATCAGGCCACCGAGAACGCTGACCGGGATGAACATCAGCTTGGCCATCACCCGCGAGATACCCCGGTGCGAAGCGGCGGAAACGGCGGTTAGAGGTGCCTCACTGCAACGCTCCGATCGCGATGTGGCTCGAAACGGCGTCGGCGAGGATCTCGTAGGCCTTGTCGGTCGAGATCGGTCGCGGCTCGGGCTTCGGCTCGGCGGCGGACAGGTCGCGCGGCCGGGTGCGCCCCTCGGAGAGGTCGCCCTCGGGGCGGTTCTCGTTCGGCTTCGAGTTCGGCTCGCTGCTGGAGATCAGGCAGGTGTCGATCGCCTGGGCGAGCATCGACGCCCGCAGCGCGTAGCCGTCGGGCGTCGCGTGGATGCCGTCGATGAGCAGCTGCGGCTGGGCGGTGACGGCGGCGTGCCAGTCGACCACCTCGACGTTCAGGCGCGACGCGGCGAACCGCTTGATCACGCGGTTGACCCCGGCGGCCGAGACCCCGTTGACAGGCGGGCGGGCGATCGTCGGCACGACGATGCAGCGGTCGGCGGCGATCTGCGCCACGGCGTCGAGGTTGCCGGCCATGATCTCGGGATACGCGGGGTTGTCGTTCGTGCCCATCGCAAACACGATCACCGCGTCGTCGGGCGAGATGTCGGCCCGCAGGGCGTCGAGGCCGCCCGGGCTCGGCCGGCCGCCGACCGAGTCGTCCACGATGGTCGTCCCGGGCAGCTCCTGTCGCAGGTACGGTTCGGTGCCGACGCCGAGGCTGTCGCCGATCACGAGTACCGAGCCGCCGACGCTCGGCGCCTGCGCGGCCCCGCTCGGCGCGATCACGGCCGCGGCGATGACCAGCGCCGCCGCCAGCGCCGCCGTCCTCAACCGAGCCATTTCTCCAGATCGACCCTGACCGCGAGCGCCGAGAAGTCGCCGTCATCGCGGATCCGCTCGGCGGCCGACGCCACCGCCGCGGCGGCGACCCAGGTGAGCCGGCTGCCGACGCTGACTCGCTGCGCGCCGGCCTCGGCGATCTCGGCCATCGAGAGCCCGGTGCGGGCGAGCACGTTGACGGGCTTGGAGACGGCCTCACACACTGAGCGGATCTGGTCAGCGTCGCCGAGGCCGGGCGCGTAGAGGACGTCCGCCCCGGCGCGCTCGTAGACCTGCAGGCGGGCGATGGTGTCGTCGAGGTCGGGGTTGCCGCGGATGAAGTTCTCGGCCCGAGCGGTAAGCGTGAAGGTGAAGTCGAGCGCGGCGGCCGCTCGGGCGGCGGCATCGACCCGCTCGACCGCGTGGTCGATCGAGTACAGCTCGCCGCCGGGGTCCCAGTCCTCGATCGAGCCGCCGACGGCGCCGGATTCCGCCGCCGTGGTGATCGCGTTCGCGGCGTCGGCGGGCTCGCGCCCGTAGCCGTTCTCGAGGTCCGCTGAGATCGGAACCGACGTGGCGGAGTCCAGCGCGCGGATGTGATCGGCCATCTGCGGCAGCGTGACCTCGCCGTCATGGCGGCCTACGGCGAAGGCGAACCCGCCGCTGGTGGTCGCGAGCGCGGCGAAGCCGAGCGACTCGAGCAGCATCGCCGAACCGACGTCCCAGGGGTTCGGGATCACGAACGGCTCGCCCTCGTGGAGGGCGCGGAACGCAGCTCCCTTCTCAGTCTGGGTCATGCCGCCTCGATCCTCTCGCGAAACCGCGCTGCGGGCTCGACCGTAGCGCCGGCGGCCTCCGCGCGGTCGGCCAACTCGCGGTCCGAGGTGACGACGACGGCATCGGCTGGCGCCGAATCGGCCGTCAGGCGGCGGACGATCTCGTGATCGGCAGCGTTTGCGCCTGGACGCCGGGCGTGCGCCACCTCGACGGCATTTGAGCCGATCGGCGGCCTGGGTTCGCGCTCGAAGACGACCGTCACCGGGTCGCCCGTGCTGCGCGCCCAGGCCTCGAGCCGCTCGACGAGGCGCGCCATCGCCGCGTCGCGGTCCCTCCACCAGCCGTCGGGCCGCGACCCGATCACGTTCATCCCGTCCACGAGCCAGTGCATGGGAGCGGCAGGGTACGCCCCCGGCGCCGGGTCAGGCGACCGAGAGGACCTCGAGCTGCTTTTCACCCCGCGGGGTCTCGAAGCTCACGCGGTCGCCCTGGCGGGCGCCGAGCAGCGCCTTCCCGACCGGGCTGTCGGCGGAGATTCGGCCCTCGGGCACCGAGGCCTCGAGCGGGTGGACGACGGTCACCTCGACCACCTTTTCGGCGCCACCGTCGCGGTAGCTGACCCGGGAGCCGACCGCGATCGAGCCGTCGCCGGCTTTCTCGACCACCTCGGCGTGGGCGAGCTGCGCCTCGAGGGACTGGATCCGCGACTCGTTCAGGCTTTGCGCCTCGCGGGCGGCGTGGTACTCGGCGTTCTCGGACAGGTCGCCGAACTCGCGCGCGGTCCTGATCGCCTCGACGATCTCGGCCCGTCGCACCCTGCGCAGGTGCTCGAGCTCGGCCTCGGCCTTCGCGCGCCCCTCGGCGCTGATCGCCTGCTTTCCGTTGGGCATGAGCGCGGCAGGGTAGCGAGCGCGAGGACCGATGTGGAGGTGGGCGGTGCCGGGCTCGAACCGGCGGCCTCTCGAATGTAAACCGAGTGCTCTCCCAACTGAGCTAACCGCCCGCGGCAATTGTGGCCGATCGGCCCCTCGCATACGATGGGGGCGATGCGGATGCGCGCCGCAGTGCTGGAGGAGTTCGGGCAGCCACTGGCCGTCCAGGAGCTCGAGCTGACCGAGCCCCGAGAGGGCGAGGCGCTCGTGCGGCTGGTCGCCTGCGGCGTCTGCCATACCGATCTCTACACCGCCTCCGGCGTCGACCCGTCCGGATACGCGCCGACGGTCCTCGGCCACGAGGGCGCCGGGGTGGTGGAGTCGGTCGGCCCGGGCGTCTCGCTGCTCGAGCCGGGCGATCACGTCGTCACCCTGTTCTCGCCCCAGTGCGGCGAATGCGTCCACTGCCGCGACGAGCGCACGAACCTCTGTTTGGCGATCCGCGAGCAGCAGAACAAGGGGTACCTGCCCGACGGGACCACGCGGCTGCGGCGCGACGGCGAGGACATCCGGCACTTCATGGGCACCTCGACCTTCGCCGAGTACACGGTGATGCCGGAGATCGCGCTCGCGAAGATCGACCGCGAGGCGCCGCTCGACCGCGCCTGCCTGTTCGCCTGCGGCCTCTCGACCGGGCTCGGCGCGGCGATCAACACCGCCAAGGTGACCGAGGGCTCGACCTGCGTCGTGTTCGGCGCCGGGATGGTCGGCCTCGGCGCGGTCGCCGGCTGCCGGCTTCAGGGCGCCGAACGGATCGTCTGCGTCGACCTTTCGGAGGATCGGCTCGAGCTCGCGACGGGCCAGGGCGCGACCGAGACGATGATCGGCGGCGACGACACCGTCGAGCGAGTCCTCGAGACGACCGACGGCTTCGGCGCCGACTACACCTTCGAGGCGACCGGCAACGTCGCGGTGATGCGCCAGGCGGTCGAGGCGGCGCGGATGGGATGGGGGCTGGCGACGGTCGCCGGGGTGGCCGGCAAGGGCGAGACGCTCGACGTCGTCCCGCGTCTGCTGATCACAGGGCGGCGGGTAGCCGGCTCGTCGTTCGGGGGCGTCAAGGGCCGCGAGGGCGTGCCGCAATTCGTCGATCGGTACCTCGCGGGCGAGATCGATGTCGACCCGTTCATCTCACACCGGATCAAGCTCGACGACGTCAACCGCGGGTTCGAGCTGATGGAGGCCCAGGACGGGATCCGGTCGGTGATCGAGTTCGGCTAGAGAGGATCCGATGGTCCTGCAGCGGGTCGAGAACGCCGACTTCCTGTCAAACGCCTATCTGATCGTCGACGAGATCGGCGGCACGGGGGTGCTGGTCGACTCCAACGGGGTCACCGACCCGCTGGCGGAGCGCGCCGAGCGGGAGGGCACGACGATCACCCACCTGCTGCTCACCCACCACCACTGGGACCACGTGCTGGACGCCCGCAAGCTCGCCGAGCGGTTCGGGGTGCCGGTGGTAGGACACTCGAAGACCGCGGAGCTCCTCGACGGCGTCGTCGACGAAACCTTCGGCGACGGCGACGTAATCGAGACCGGGGGACTGCGGATCGAGGTGATCTACACCCCCGGCCACTGCGCCGACCACAGCGCGCTCAGGTTCGGCGACACGGACGTGCTCACCGCCGACGTGATCTTCAAGGGCACCGTCGGCGGCACGCGGGCCCCCGGGGCGACCGGCTTTGCGGACCTGAAGGCGTCCATCATGGAGCGGCTGATGAGGCTCCCGCCTGAGACGCGGATCCATCCGGGTCATCGCGAGCCGTCGACCATCGGCGAGGAGTGGGAGCACAACCCGTTCATCCGTGTCTGGCGCGGGCTCGACGAGGAGAGCGCCGAGCCGTGCTCGATCGGGCCCGCGGACGCCGAGGAGCGAGAGCGGGCGACGCTGGTGCTCTGGGCGCCCGACTACGACGGCGGCAACAAGGCCTGGGTGAGGTTCGAGGACGGGAGCGACGCGATCGTCGGCGGCTCGCAGGTCAAGCGCGGCTAGTGCCGCGTCGCGGCAGAGGTCAGCCGAGTCGCCGGTAGGCCGAGACGGAGTACGCGCGTGGCCGCGCGTGCAGGATTGGATCGTCGGAGGGCTCGACGCCGTCCGGAAGCCGGGTGGGGTCGAAGACCTCGATGTGCCGATCGCGCTCGGGGTCGTCGACGACCGCGGTGATCTCGAGCTCGCCGGCCTCCACCAGCTCGCGGTCTTCGGGCCAGAGCGCGGTCGCATCGTCGAGCGGGTCGTCCGCTGACGGGCGCTGGAACAGAAGCCGGAAGCGCATCGACCCCTCCGCCAGGCGCTCGGTGAGCTCCTCGTGGAGGTAGTTGCGGCCGCGCGCCCGCGCCTCCTCGTCGGCGAGATGGTGCTCGCCGGCGTCAGGCAGCCAGCGGTAGCGGACCGGGTGGCGGTCGCCGTCGGCGTCGATCAGCCAAAAGGTGTGCGGCGAGAAGTAGGGGGCGGTGGCGAAGCTGGCCAGCGGCTCGCCGCCGATCGTGGCCTGGATCGCGGTTTGGCACTCGGGGTGGGCGCCGAGGAAGGCACCGAGCCTCTCCATGTTCGGCTCGCCGGTCTCGGGGTCGGGGAGGCGCAGCCGCATGAACTCGAGGAAGTCCTCGGGGGTGCGGGTGACGAAGGTGGGCGTGGTGGTGGCGAGGATGTCGATCTCGGCGCCGTCGCCGCGCAGCTTGACCGCCATCCCGCGCGCCTCGCGGTCGGCGTCGTGGGCGTCGGGCTTGCCGGAGGCGTTGGAGAAACGGATCAGGGCGCTGACGGGATCGCCGCGCAGGTGGAACGCGCGGCAGAGCTCGCCGGCGGCCGGTGTGGCGGTGAAGGTGCCCTCGCACCAGGAGCCCTTGGTGTGGAGCGCGCGGTGCTCGGGATGGGCGCCGTAGAGGCTGTCGACCACCTCGATGATCTGCTCGTAGACGTCAGCCTCCGGCATCGCGGCGGAGCCTAACCTGTGCGCGATGGACCTGGGCATCGACGGGCGGGTGGCGCTGGTGATGGGCGCGAGTCGCGGCATCGGGCGCGGGGTCGCCGAGGCGCTGGCGCGCGAGGGCGCCCGGCTGGCGATCGCCAGCCGGACGCCGGAGCACGTCGAGCGGGCGGCCGCCGAGATCGAGGGCGAGGTGGCACCGTTCGTGGCCGATACGGGCGACCTCGACCGGCTCGCGAAGCTGCCGGTCGAGGTGGCGGAGTCGCTCGGGCCGGTGGAGATCCTGGTCACCAACACCGGCGGGCCACCGCAGGGAAACGCGCTCGACGCGGACCTCGACGAGTGGCGGGCGGCCTACGGAACCCTCATCGTCGCGCCCAGGGTGCTGATCGGAGAGGTGCTGCCGGGAATGCGCGGGCGCGGCTGGGGGCGGATCGTCAACCTCGGCTCGAGCGCGACCAAGGAGCCGATCCCCGGACTGGCGCTCTCGAACTCGCACCGACCGGGCCTGGTCGGCTTCTTAAAGACGCTCTCGCGCGAGGTCGCCGCCGAAGGGGTGACCGTCAACGACATCGCCACCGGGCGCGTCGCCACCGACCGGCTGGCCGCGAACTGGGGCGGCTGGGAGCCGATGCTGCGCGACGCGGTCAAGGCCGTGCCCGCCGGCCGGCTCGCCGACCCGATCGAGGTGGGCGACCTGGTCGCGTTCCTGTGCTCCGAGCGCGCGGGCTACATCACCGGCACGTCGATCGCGATCGACGGCGGGATGCTGCGCTCGGTATAGGAGTCAGCGGGCGTTCTGGGGAACCGGCTCGTCGCCGGGTGGCCCGGTCGCCCAGAGCTGGCCGCGACGGGTCTTGACCGCGATCCAAACCCCCCCGGCGACGATCATGACGACGCTGATGACCTGCGCCTGGGTCAGCCCGAGCAGGACGTCGTCATTGCGGCGGATGAACTCGATCAGGAACCGCTCGGCCCCTGCGAAGACGAGGTAGAGAGCGAACAGCAGGCCGGGCTGGAAGCGATCGCGAAGGCGCCAGAGGGTGTAGGCGACCAGCCCCATCGCGAGCGTCTCGTAGATCGGCGTCGGGTGCACCGGCACGTCGGTCGGCACGGTGCCGTCGGGGTACGCCATCGCCCAGGGCCCGTCCCAGGGGATCCCGTAGTCGCCGTCGCCGGAGAGCTGGCAGCCGATGCGCCCGACGGCGTAGCCGATTGCCAGCGCCGGCGCGCAGATGTCGAGCAGGGTCAGGGTGAGCATGCCCCGCCACCACGCCCAGAGCACGACCGCGATCGCGCCGCCGATCGCGCCGCCGTACCAGACCAGCCCCGAGCCCGAGAACAGGTTGCCGAGCAGGTCGTCCTTGACCGAGTCGTAGTTCTCGATCACGAAGTTCAGGCGCGAGCCGATGATGCCGCCGATCAGCGCCGCGAAGACCATCTCGTAGGCCCAATCCGAGGGCTTGCCGAGCTCCTTGAGCCTCCGCCCGACCAGCACGCCCGAGGCGGCGAACGCGAGCGCGAACATGATCCCGAAGGTCTGGAGGGTTAGGGGGCCTAGGTCGATTTCGGGTTGCATGGGTAAACAGCCCCGACGAGAATTGAACTCGCTCTTCTGCCTTGAAAGGGCAGCGTGCTAGACCACTACACCACGGGGCCAGAGCCTCCGAGTCTAGGCAGAAGCGCGAACGCGAAGTTAATGGCCTATACGGCGACTAACCTCGCGTTCGGCCGTCAGGTCAGCCCGACCTCGGTGCGGCGGTCGTTCATGCCGAGGTAGGTACGCTCGGCCGTGGCGCGGTAGGGCCGGAGCTCGGCGGGTGGGCTGACCTCGGCGGGGGTCGCTTCCGAGCCTCCCTGGGCGAGCGAGCGCTCGGAGAATATGGCCATGACGCGCTCAATCTCGGCCTCATCGGTGAGCTGCTCTGCGATCGCCTCGATGTAGACGCCTCGGCCGGTCTCGATCGGCGTTCGCGAGTCGAAGATCACGATCGCGACCCGAGGGTGCCCTGCGATGTTCTGCGAGTGACGGGTCTCCGGGCGCGAGATCCAGTGGAATCGCGTGTAGCCCTCAGGCGCGAACCACACCGGTGACGCCCACGGCTCCCCATTGGCGTCCACGCTCGCGATCGTCATGTACGCGATCTCGTCGATGATCGAGCGCGCGACCTCGCTCGGCTCCGGTTCGCCCATTCCGGGCGCACCGTATCGCTCGGCTTGGTGCGGTGGCCCGCACCACCTCCCGCTGTCGGTATTCAAGGCCCGCCCGGATTCGCCGTGCGGTCGATCCGCGCTCAGCCGACCAACAGCTCGAGCAGCGCCTTCTGCGCGTGAAGCCGGTTCTCGGCCTGGTCGAAGACCGCGGATGCGGCTCCGTAGAGGACGGCCTCGGTGATCTCCTCCCCCGGATGCGCGGGCAGGCAGTGAAGCGCGATCGCCCGCCCCGACGCCAGCGACATCAGCTCCTCGTTCAACTGGTACGGCGCGAGGTCGGCGCGCCGCTTCGCCGCAGTCTCCTCGTCGCCCATGCTGACCCAGACGTCCGTATAGACCGCGTCCGCCTCACTCGCCGCCT
The DNA here is from genome assembly GCA_963793775.1 of uncultured Solirubrobacterales bacterium. Lineage (GTDB taxonomy): Bacteria > Actinomycetota > Thermoleophilia > Solirubrobacterales > 70-9 > WHSW01. The sequence goes on along the minus strand of CAWCBM010000020.1, from coordinate 154,310 downwards.
CGCGCGGGTCGTGGGTGTCCATCGCCGCCAGCCCCGGCTCGAGCTCGTAGCCGGGCGGCGTCGCCACCCGCACTTCGACCCCAAGCCGCCCGCCGACGATCGCCAGCGAGCGCGCAACGTTGTTACCGTCGCCGACGTAGGCGACCGACACCCCTTCCAGGGCCCCGAACCGCTCTCGCACGGTCATCACGTCGGCCAGCGCCTGGCACGGGTGGTGGGCGGGGGTGAGCGCGTTGATCACCGGCACCTGCGCCGCCCCCGCGAGCTCGGCGACCGTCTCGTCGCGTCCGGATCGGATCACGATCGCATGCAGGTAGCGCGACAGCACCGTCGCGGTGTCGGAGATCGATTCCCCCCGGCCGAGCTGGAGCTCGTCGGCGCGAAGCGGCAGCGGGTGCGCACCGAGCTCGGCCACCCCGACCTGAAACGAAACCCGGGTCCGTGTCGACGGGCGCTCGAAGAACAGCGCCACCGTCTTGGCGTCGAGGCTGGAGCGCCCGACTCCCTCGCTGCGACCCGCCTTCAGCTCGTCCGCGCGATCCAGGAGCGCCGTCAACTCGGACGCCTCGAGCTCCTCGCCGGTCAGAAAGTGTCGAATCGCCCCGCTCAAGCAGGGCATTCTATGGCGCGATGAGCCCCATGCGCGTGCACGCCCTCACCTGGAACCTGTTTCACGGCCGCGACTTTCCGCCGGATCCGTCGCTGTTTACGTGGCGGTCCCGCCTGCTGCGGATCACCGAGCGAAATGACACCCACGTGCAGGTCAACCGCGACCTCTTCGACGAGTTCGCCTCGGTCCTCTGCGGCGCGGAGTGGGACCTCGCGCTGCTGCAGGAATGCCCGCCGCGCTGGGCCGAGCCATTCGCCGCCGCCTGCGCGGCCGACGCCCACGGCGTGCTCACTGCCCGAAACTCCTTCGGCGCGATCCGCTCGCTGGTGGCGCGCGTCAACCCGGATCTGATCGCCTCGAACGAGGGCGGATCGAACCTGACGCTGGTCCGAGGCGGCTTCGAGATCGTGGAGCGGCGGGAGCTCGAGCTCTATCCGGGTCCAGTGCCCGAGCGCAGGGTGATGGCGTTCACCCGCGTCCAGCGCGGCGGCACCGATCGCCTCTGCGTCGCCAACACCCACCTGACCGCGAGGCGGTCCCGCCGCGACCTCGCCGAGCGCGAGCTCCTCGACGCGGCGAGGGCCGCCACCGAATGGGCGGGCACGGATCCGCTGATCCTCGGCGGCGACTTCAACATCCGCCCGACCGAGTCCAAGGTCTACGACTTGCTCGCGGAGCGCTACTCCCTCACCGGGATCACCTCGGCCCGGTCGCTCGACCACCTGCTCGCCGGAGGGCTCGAGCCGGAGGAGGCCCGACGCGCCTGGGCGCCGGAGGAGCGCGAGGTCCAGACCGACGCCGGTGCGATCCGGCTCTCGGACCATGCGCCGGTGCAAGCGAGGTTTCGGCTGGAAGTGAGATAGTGAACGTCGTCATTTTCCGCGAGATCAGGAGGTAGCGATGGCGACCAGTTCGGGTGGTTCGAGGTCGACGCGGCGCGGGTCTGGATCACGCGCGTCATCGACCCGCAAGTCGGCGACACCCAAGTCTTCGACGCGCTCCAAGTCGACATCGAGAGGGACCGCGTCGGCGCGACGCGCGCCCTCCGCCGGCCGCGGCGACAAGAGCGTGCAGGCGTTCCGCGAGGCGCTCGAGTCGAGCCGCGGGGCTCTGGGGAGCAACCTGACCCTGTCCCGCGAGCGGCTCCAGGAAGTCCTCGACGATGCCGTCGAGCGCGGCCGAATGACGCGCGGCGACGCCAACGAGATGCTCTCGAAGCTGGTTGACCGCGGCCGCAAGGCGACCGACGAGCTGATGCGCGAGCTCGAGCGCCTGCTCGATCAGGCGCGCCGCGAGGTCGAGTCCCGCGCCACGCCCGCACGCCGCCAGGCGACCCGCGCCGCCGGACGAGTCAGCCGCGCGGCCCGCGACGCTGCCGACCGGCCCCTGGCGGAGGCGGACAAGATCCGCCGCCGCGCCGGCGCGCCCGGGCCGCCGATCATGGGCTACGACCAGCTCACCGCCAGCCAGGTCAAGGCCCGCCTCCGCGACCTCAACAAGGCGGACCTGCGCAAGGTCCAAACCCAGGAGAAACGCGGCAAGGCGCGCAAGGGGATCCTGGACACGATCGACGCCCGGCTGGCGAAGTAGTGCTGCCAACATGAGGCGGTGACACCGAGCACCGAAGCCACCGCCCGCCCGCGCCAGGGGTCCGAGCTCGAACTCGAGGTCGATTCCCTTGCCCAGGGCGGCCGCGGAGTCGCCCGCGCCGACGGCTACGTCGTGTTCGTCAGCGGCGCGCTGCCCGGGGACCGCGTGCGCGCCCGGATCGTGCGCTCCAAGCGCGCGTTCGCCGAAGCGAAGACCGTCGAGCTCCTGCGAGCGAGCACCGACCGCATCTCCGACCACTGCACCCACGAAGGAGAGCCCTGCCCGGGGGCGCCGTGGCAGGGGCTGCCGTACGAGCGCCAGCTGGAGGAAAAGGCGGCCCAGGTCGACGACGCCCTGCGCCGGCTCGGTCGCCTCGATGATTTCACGCTCGAGCCGATCGTCGGCGCGGTGGACAAATGGCGCTACCGCAACAAGCTCGAGTACTCGTTCGGCGGTTCGGCCGACCGGCTCGCGCTCGGGTTTCATCGCCGAGGGAGCTGGGCCGAGGTGGTGGACGTCGATGACTGCCGGCTCGCCTCTGAAGCCAACAACGCGGCCCGGAACCGCGTTCGCGACTGGGCGCGCGCAGAGCGGCTCGCTCCATACGACCGCCGCTCGCAGACCGGGACGCTGAGAAACCTGGTGGTCCGGGAGGGCCGGCGCACCGGCGAGCTTCAGACTCGCCTGGTGACCTCGGTCGCCGAGCTGCCACACCCGCCGGTCGAGCTCCACACCGTGATCGAAGGCCCCGGCGGCGGCACCGACGGCCCCACCGGCGCCCTGGGCGCCGAGCACCTGCACGAGGAGCTCTGCGGCCTTCGCTTCCGCATCTCGCACGACGCCTTCCTGCAGACGAACACCGAGATGGCCGAGCGCCTGTACCGGGTCGCCGCCGACGCGGCGGGCCTTTCCGGTCGCGAGCGCGTGTTCGACCTCTTCTGCGGCATCGGCACGATCGCCCTCTCCCTTGCCTCACGCGCCGGCGAAGTCTGGGGCCTGGAGAGCGTCCCGGCGGCGATCGCCGACGCCGAGCACAACGCGGCGGCAAACCGGATCGACAACGCCCGGTTCGTCGCCGCCGACGCCCGCCTCGGGATCCGGCCGCTGCTCGAGCGAGCCGGACGACCCGACGTAGTCGTGGTCGACCCGCCCCGCGCCGGGCTCTCGTCGAAGGTCGTCCGCAGGGTGCTCGAGTGCCAGGCCCGGCGGATCGTCTACGTGTCGTGCAACCCGACCACCCTGGCCCCGAACGCCGCCCAGCTGGTCGAGGCGGGCTATAGCCTGCGCCGGGTGACGCCGGTCGACATGTTCCCGCAGACGCCCCACGTGGAGTGCGTGGCGCTGCTCGAGAAGGGATGAGCGAGCGGGCATTCGGCGTCGCCGCCGGGCTCGACCCGGAGGTCGCGGCGCCGCTGGCGGAGTGCTGTCAAGACCTGGGCTACGCGTCGATGTGGTCCAACGACCACCCCGGCGCGCTCGGGCTCGAGACGCTGGCGGTGTTCGCCGACGCTGCGCCGGAGCTCGACCTGGGCGTCACGCTCGCGGTCGACCGCCACCCTCCAGCCGAGATCGCCGGCCAGGTGGACGGCTTCGGGCTGCCGCGCGAACGCCTCTCGATCGCAGTCGGCGCCGGGGCCGCGCCCGAGCGGCCACTGACCCGGATGCGCGAGGCGCTGCCCGAGCTGCGCGAGGCGCTGCCCGGGGTGCGGCTGTTGCTCGCCGCGATGGGGCCGAAGATGTGCCGCCTCGCCGGCTCGAACTACGACGGCGCGTTCTTCAACTGGATGACGCCCGCGTTCGCCGCCTCCGCCCGCAAGCACGTCGAGGCCGGCGCCGCCGAAGCCGGGCGCGAGCCGCCGCCGGTGTTCGGCTACGTCCGCACCGCCGTCGGCGACGACTCCGCCCAGCGCCTGTACAAGGAGGAGTCCCTGTACCGCGGTCTACACGCCGGCTACCGCAACCACTTCGACCGGCTCGGCGAGCCCGAAGGCACGGTGGGCATCGCAGTCGCCGATCGCGAGGAGGCCGATCGGGCGCTTGCCGAATTCGCCGCGCTCGACGTGGTCGTCGTGCGCGCCCTCGCCAGTGCCACGGTCGAGGCGATGACCGCCCTGGCCGAAGCGGTCGCGCCGTCGCGATGAGGCTACGGGTCGCGCTGCTCGTAGTGGCAGCGACGCTGGCGACCGTCTCCACCGCAGCGGCCGCCCCAACCGCACCCCTCGGCCACGACGGCCGCTGGCTCACCGATGCCCACGGGCGCGCGGTGATCCTGCACGGGGTGAACATGGTGTACAAGCGACCGCCGTACGAGCCGTCGGCGACCGGCTTCGGCCCCGACGACGCGCGCTTCCTCGCCCGCCACGGCTTCAACAACGTCCGCCTCGGCGTCATCTACGCCGGCGTCGAGCCGACGCCGGGCAGCTACTCGGCCGAGTACCTGCGCGGCATCAAGCGCACCCAGCAGCTGCTCGCCCGCCACGGCATCTTCAGCCTGCTCGACTTCCACCAGGACCTCTACAACGAGCGCTTCGGCGGCGAGGGCTTTCCCGACTGGGCGGTGATCGACGACGGCCTGCCGGCCCAGCCGCTGACCGGCTTTCCCGGGAGCTACCTGTCGAGCCCCGGCCTCAACCGCGCCTTCGACAACCTCTGGGCGAACCGGCCGGCCTCCGACGGCGTCGGCCTCCAGGACCACTACGCCGCGGCCTGGGGCGCAGTCGCGTCTCGTTTCGAGCGACAGCCCTACGTCCTCGGCTACGACCTCTTCAACGAGCCGTGGCCGGGGTCCGAGTGGCCCAGCTGCCTCGTGCCGGCGGGCTGCCCGGCCTTCGAGTCGCAGAAGCTCGCCTCGCTTCAGGGCCGCGCCATCGACGCGATCCGCGAGGTCGACCGACGACACCTCGTCTGGTACGAGCCGGTCGTGCTGACCAACTTCGGCGTCGCCCAGAACCACCCCGACACCGGCGACCCGCGGACCGGCCTTTCCTTCCACACCTACTGCTTCCCCGGCTTCGGGGGCCAGCCGTGCCCGGCGCAGGAGGAGCACGCGATCCAGAACGCGAACGCGCGGGCCGATGCCAATGGCGACACGCTGCTGCTGTCCGAGTTCGGCGCCACCGAGGACGCGAACGACATCGCCCACGTGACCAGCCTCGCCGACCGCTACATGACCTCCTGGCAGTGGTGGCACTACTGCGGCTGCGACGATCCCACCACCCAGGGTCCCGGAGACGTGCAGGCGATCGTCCGCGACCCGTCGCTGCCGCCCAAGGGCGAGAACCTGCTGCGCCACAAGCTGGCGCTGATCGAGCGCCCGTACCCGCAGGCGGTCGCGGGCACCCCGCTCGAGTTCGGGTTCGATCCCGCCAGCCGCGAGTTCACCCTCTCCTACTCCCGCAAGGCGCCCGACGGAGCACGCCTGCCGCGCGACCTGGACACCGCCATCTACGCGGCGCCGATCCAGTACCCCGACGGCTACCGGGCCGGCGTCAGCGGCGGCCGGGTGGTCTCGAAGCCCGACGCCCGCGTGCTTCGCATCGAGCGCATCCGCGGAGCGGCCACGGTGGCGCTCACGCTGCATCCGCGGTGAGAGGCCCGCTAGTAGGGCGGCAGGTCCGCGTACCAGTCGCCGAGCGTCCGAAACGCCGACCAGAACTCACGCTTTGACTCCTCGGAGTCGAGCGAATCGTCGATGTCCGGGACGTACAGGCCGTCGATCGTCGGCGTCAGTCTCTGGAGCTCGCCCTGCCGGGGCTCGAGGGTGCGGCCCATCGGCAGATCGAGGTCGTTGATCGTCTCGAGCGCGCGCTCGCCCATCACCACGACGCAGCGGGGCTGGACGATCGCGATCTCCTCGACCACCCGCTCGACGCACTCGCCGGCGGCGAGCGAAGGATCGGAGACCGGGCACTTGACGCAGAGCGTGCCGTAGACCGCCAGCGGGTCGATGCCGAGCCGCTTGAAGCTCTTCATCAGCGCGTTGCCGGCGCGACCGTAGAACGCGACCCCCTCCTCGACCTCGGCGACCGTGGGAGCGAACTTGAGCAGCATCACGTCGGCCTGCGGATGGCCCGAGCCGAGCACCGGCATCAGGTTGCCGCGCGGGCAGTGCGAGCAGTCCTGGAGCCGGTGGGTGAGCTGGTTGAGCTCGCGGATCGCCCGCTCTAGGTACTTCTCCTGGATCTCGTCGTCGGTGGCTGGCATCGGCGCTCCGGGCGCGCGCCGCGCGCCGGGTTCCTTCTTTGACGGCCTGCCGCGCGCTCCTCCCGCGGCGCCTTCGTGCATCAGGCCTTGCTTTCGGCGGTGGAGTGAGCCAACACACCAAGGAGGATATGAGCGCCGCGTCGGATCGGCGATCATCCGCGCGTGGTCCCTCCGCACCAGCTCGACGCCGAGGCCGCTGCCGACCACCTCGACCGGCTCTACCGCGCGGCGGTCGTGTTGTGCGGCTCGGCGCAGACGGCCGAGGACCTGGTGCAGGAGACGTACCTGAAGGTGCTCGCGCGTCCGCGCCTGATCCGCCACGACGACGACCTCGGCTACCTGCTCAAGGCCCTGCGCAACGTCTGGTACTCGCACCTGCGCTCGCGCCGAGCGCAGCCTCTCCAGACCGAGCTGTCATCGCCCGAGCGACTCGCCGCGGCGATCGGCGCCGCCGATCCGCAGCTGTCGCTGGAGGCGCGCGAGATCCTGGCCGCGGTCGCCGCGCTCCCCGAGGAGTTTCGCGAGGTCGTCGTCGCCGTCGACGTCGCCGGGCTCAGCTACGCCGAGGCGGCGAAGGCGCTGGACGTTGCGCAGGGAACGATCATGAGCCGGCTCTCGCGCGGCCGCGACCGGGTGGCCGACGCGCTGGCGGTCCAGGAGGCGGGATGACGAATCGGCCACCTAACCCCAGCGGGAATAGTTTGGCGCCCGGTGCGTCCTTTCTGGGGGGGAAGAACCGATGACAGAGCCGGGCCAACAGGGCGAGCCGGCGCTCACGGAGCGCAAGCGGGCCGCGCGCGACGCCATCCGCGCGGCGAGCGCACAGATGCGCGCGCCTGGCGCCTTGCGCGCCCGGATCGCAGCCGAGCGCGGCGGCGGCGCGGCGGCGCGGCCCGCCGGGAGCCGCTGGGCCGGCCTTCGCCTCGGCTTGGCCGGGGCGGCGGCGCTGGCGGCCATCGCCGTCGCGGCCGTCGTCCTCGTCAACGGAGGTGAGCCCAGCGTCACAGAGACCGCGGAGATCGCGAGCGAATCACCGACCCAGCCCGCGCCCGGCGCCGATCCGAGCGAGCCGACCCTGCTGGCCGCCAGCTTCGAGGGTCTGGCCTATCCCGACTGGGCGCGGGAGTTCGGCTGGCGCGCGATCGGCGAGCGCGACGACGAACTCGGCGGACGCGATACCCACACCGTCTTCTACGAGAACGACGAGGGCGCGAGGATCGCCTACACGATCGTCGCCGGCGAGCCGCTCGACCCGCCCCAGGACGCCCAACCCCACACGATCGACGGCGTCGATCTCGCCTCCTTCGAGGCGAACGGGGCCGGCGCGGTGACCTGGCTGCGCGACGGCCACACCTGCGTGCTCGCCGGTGAGGGCGTCGACGAGGCGACGCTGCTCAAGCTCGCGGCGTGGAAGGGCGACGGCGCGGTCACCTTCTGAGGGCGCCACCCTTTTTCGCGAGTTCGGGAATAGATCCCCGGGGCCCGCGTCCTTCCTCCTGTCGTTCGCACTCAAACCAACAGGAGGGACCATGTTCAGCAAGCGCACCACGATCATCGCCGCGCTGTTGGGGGCCGGGGCAATCGCCGCCCCGGCGGCATCGGCAGCGCCGACGGTCACCAACGCCACCGGCGCCAATCCCGCAGCGATCCAGGCCGCCGTCGACGGCTACCGCAATTCGCTCGGGGCCAACAACGGCGCCAACGCGGCGCAGCCGAACGGACGCCGCGAGATCAACTGGGACGGCGTGCCCGACGACCGCGCCGCCCCGTCGTTCATGCCCGAAGGGCAGTTCCGCGGCCGCGGCGCGCTGTTCACCACCCCCGGCCTCGGCGTCCAGGTCAGTGGTGACGACAACGACGACGACGGCAACCCGGACGCCGATCCCGACCAGGTCGAGTTCGCGAACCTGAACCCGAACTACCCGGCCTCGTTCGCGACGTTCTCGCCCGAGCGCCTGTTCGCGCCCGTGGGCAGCAACGTCACCGAGCTCGAGTTCGTCGTCCCGGGTACCGACACCCCGGCGGTCAGCAACGGCCTCGGCGTCGTCTTCACCGACGTCGATCAGCCCAACGCCACCAAGATCGAGCTCCTGGACGCGCAGGGCGAGAGCCTGGGCGTGTTCCCCGTCGATCCCAGTCCCGGCAGCGAGACGCTGTCGTTCCTCGGGATCAAGCTCGATCCGGGCGTCGGCGCCGCCGCGGCGAGAATCACCACGGGCAGCGCCGCCATGGTCACGCCCGCTCCGAGTCCCGAGGACGGCTCGGCCGACGTCGTCGCGATGGACGACTTCATCTACGGCGAGCCGCAGGCCGCCGGGGCCGACACGAAGGGCCCCGAGGTGAAGGTCAAGGGCGCCGCCAAGCGGATCGACCTCCGCTCGTTCGCCAAGGGCCTGAAGCTCCAGGTGAAGACGGATGAGCGCGCGAGTGTCTCGGCTCGTCTGACGGCGGACGCTCGCCGGGTCGAGTTCGCGCGCAAGGCTCAGGTGCTGCTCGCCGAGAAGTCTCTCGGGGCCGGCTCCGGCACGCGCAAGCTCAAGCTCAAGCCGGCGGCGGCCGCCCTGCGTGGCGCCACCGCGCTCAGGGCGAAGCTGCGTGTCGTCGCCACCGACGCATCGGGCAATACGACCACGGTGACCAAGCAAGATCAAGGTCCGCTGACGGTCTGAGCACCGGGCGACGCCGGAGGGAGGGCGGCCTCCCTCCGGCGTCAGCTCGTGCGCGAGGCCTTCGGGCCCGCGACGCGCTTGCCGCCCCGGCCGCCGCCGGTCTGCAGCCATTTCAGCGTCTGGACGTACATGAGGTTCTTGTGCTTGCGGACGATGTCCGCCGAGCGCATCGCCTCGAGGAACTCCCGCGGGCCGTCGAAGTCGTGCACGCGGATCATCACGCGAGCCGAGCCCCTGGGCGACGTGGCTGTCCGAGCCGGCGCCGGGGACGATCCGGTACTTGGTCGCAAACCGCTCCGCCTCCTCGTTGAACGCGGTCAGGGCCACCCGCGGGTTGAAGACCTCGAGGATGTCGATCTGCTCGACGATCTCGAGCAGGTGCTCGTAGTCGGGGACCGAGTGCAGGCGGTCGAAGGGGTGGGGGACGTAGACCAGCCCGCCCTGGCTGCGGATCTCGGCGATCGTCTCTGCCATCGACATCCCGCGCGGGATCCTCTCCTCGACGAAGAGACCGATCACCTCGCCCTCCTCGGCGGTCTTCACCTCCTCGGCGACGATCACCTTGACCCCGAAGTCGTCGGCGATCTCCCGTGCGGCGTGCGCGCCCGAGACCTCGTTGTGGTCCGTGATCGCGATCGCGCCGAGGCCGACGTCGCGGGCGGTTGCCAACAGGGTCTCGACCGAGGTCGCGCAGTCCGAGGAATGGTCGGTGTGCATGTGCAGGTCGACGTCGATCTCGCGGCGGCGTGAGATCCGCCGCCGGATGTCGGGGTCGCCGCGCGGATCGTGGCGGCGCGCGGCCAAGCGGGCGTAGGTGCTCTCGACCCGGTCGGCAACCTCCTCCCAGCCCGGTACTCGCGACCCCGCAGCGCGCGGCAGGTGGCCTCGCGGGCCGGAGCCTTGAAGCAGCCGCTCGAGCTGGCCCGCCAGCGTGATCGCGTCGCCAGGCGGAAACTGGAGCCCCGCCTCGCCGTCGCCCGTGAGCTCGACGTAGGGCGGGATCTGAGAGGTCACCGGCAGGGTCCCGGTGGCGAGCGCCTCGCGAATCAGCCCCGGGGCGGCGCCCGGCCCGCCCGAACAGGCGCAGAGGACGTCGGCGCCGGCGATCAGCCGCTCGGGCTCCGTCTCTCGCGGCCCGACGCGGTTGACGCGATCTCGGAGCGCCCGGCCGAGCCGCAGCTCCGTCGGCTCCTCCGTCCACACCGCCGCCTCCCATCCGGGCAGGTCGGCGATTCGTCGGAGCGCGCGTAGGAAGAGGCGCAGGGCGCCGCGCTCCTCGGCGAGGCAGAACGCGATCCGCATCGGCTCGCCGTCTCCCCGGCCGTCCGGCCACCACGGCTCGACGTCGCGGTCCGCGCCCGGCTCGACCAGCTCGTACTCCCCCGGGAAATAGCGCTCGATCAGCGCGGCGGTGGTCCGCGACGAGACCGCGCGGGCGTCGAGGCGCCCGAAGAAGATCTCCACCAGCGGGCGGGCGACCTGAGTCGAGAGCACCCGCTCGCTCGGCTCGTGGAAGGTGCCGACGTTCAGCGAGCGCGAATGGCGCAGCGCCGCCGAGGAGAGGCTGGGCGCAAACGGGTCGTGCACGTGGACGATGTCGAACTCGATCCCGCTCAGCAGGCGCTCGAGCACCCGGCTGACGTCCACCGGCACCGGCGCCGCCCGAGGTCGCGGCCCGCGCGGCAACGGGATGCCGCCGCCGAGGGTGAGCACGCGAGGCTCGCCGCCGATGGCGTTCAGCACCGCCGAGGGGCGTTCCGCCGCCTCGGCGATCGCCCGCCTGGACTGGCGCACCTGCTTCCGCGACCCGGAGGGCGCGGCGATTACAACCCGGTGCCCGCGCGCGAGCAGCTCCTTGGAGAGCCGCCAGGCGTACTCGTTCACCTCGTGACGCGACCCCCACGGGTGCGGCGCCACCTGCGCGATCGTCAACCCGTCGTCAGCGGCCACCGAGGGGAGCATAGGCTGGTCGAGTCGGGCAACCGGCGCCCGCCGCGCGCGCTCGGGTTTATTATCGCGACCGCATGGGGAGCAGCCGCGCACCGTTGCGAGCCTTCGCGCTCTCGCTCGTCCTGATCGCCGCCGCTGTCTGGGCCACGGCGGCTCTCGGGCACGGCCAGACGCCGGTCGGCGTCTACGTCGCGCTCGGCGACTCCTACACGGCCGGGCCGCTGATCCCGAACCCGAAGGGCACGCCGATCGACTGCGGGCGCTCGGACCGCAACTACCCGACCCTGGTCGCGACCACGATCCGCCCGGCGGAGTTCAGGGACGTGAGCTGCGGCTCGGCGCAGACCGAGCACATGACCGAGCCGCAGACTGGCCTGCCGCTCGGCGGGACCAACCCGCCGCAGTTCAACGCGCTCGACCCCGGCGTCGACCTCGTCACGCTCGGGATCGGCGGCAACGACATGGGCTTCGGCGGGATCGTCAACACCTGCGTCGAGCTCGGGATACAGAGCCTCGGCCAGGGGCGGCCGTGCACAGACCACTTCAACGCCGGCGGCATCGACGAGGTCGCCCGCCGCCTCGAGGAGGAGGTGGCGCCGGCGCTGGCGGCGGTGATCGACGGGATCCACGAGCGCTCGCCCGACGCCCGCCTGGTGGTCGTCGGCTACCCCGACCCGGTGCCGCAGCATCCCGGCTGCTTCCCGGTGGTGCCGCTCGCCCCCGGCGACCTGCCGTACCTGCACCAGGTGGCGCGCGGTTTGAGCGCGACGGTCGAAGAGCAGGCCCGCGACGCAGGCGCGGAGTTCGTCGACCTACTCCCGGGGAGCATCGGCCACGACATCTGCAAGCTGCCGCCGACGAAGTGGTACGAGGGCATCGTCCCCACCTCGCCCGCCTACCCGGCGCACCCCAACGCGCTCGGGATGCAGTTCGCAGCCCGGCAGGTGCTCGCCACGCTCTCCCAGCCCGTGCCGACGGGCGGGCCTCGCTAGCGCGAGTCCGAGTCCGCTAAGCCTCGGAGGACACCTCGGTGGCGAGCCCCTTGGCTCGCTCGCCGGGCGCCTTGCGCGCGTGCTCCGCGATGAACTCCTCGGTCAGCTCGCGAGCCTCGTCGTCGGGCCGCTGCGTGTGCGGCGACTTCATCAGGTAGCTCGACGGCCCGTCGAGCTGGCCGGCGAGCCCGTGGTTGAGCGCCAGCTTGATGATCCGCACCGCGTCGATCACGATCCCGGCCGAGTTCGGCGAGTCCCAGACCTCGAGCTTGAGCTCGACGTTGAGCGGCACGTCGCCGAACGACTGCCCCTCGAGGCGGATGTGCGCCCACTTGCGGTCGGTGAGCCAGGGCACGTAGTCGGACGGCCCGACGTGGACGTCCTCCTCGGGCAGCTCGTGGCCCATGATCGAGGTCACGGCGTTGGTCTTCGACTCCTTTTTCGAGTCGAGGCGCTCGCGCTCGAGCATGTTGAAGAAATCCATGTTGCCGCCGACGTTGAGCTGGCTGGTGCGCGCCAGGTGCACGCCGCGGTCGTGGAACAGCCGGGCGAGCTGGCGGTGGACGATGGTCGCGCCAACCTGAGACTTGATGTCGTCGCCGATGATCGGGAGCCCGGCCTCCTCGAAGCGCTGGTCCCAGTACTCCTCGCGGGCGATGAACACCGGCAGGCAGTTGACGTAGCCGACGCCGGCGGCGAGCGCCTGCTCGACGTACCACTTGTTCGCCTGCTCGGAGCCCACCGGCAGGTAGCTGACCAGGACGTCGGCGTTCGTCTCCTTGAGGATGCCGACGATGTCGGCGGTCGGCCCGGGCGCCTTGGTGATCTTCTGCTTCAGGTACTTGCCGAGCCCGTCGTGGGTCATCCCGCGCTCGACCTTGACCCCGAGCTCGGGGACCTCGGCGAACTTGATCGTGTCGTTCTGACCCGACCAGATCGCCTCGGAGAGGTCCTTGCCGACCTTCTCGGCGTCGATGTCGAAGGCGGCGACGAACTCGATGTCGCGGACGTGGTAGCCGCCGAGGTCGACGTGCATCAGGCCCGGGACCTGGTCGGCGGGGTCGGCGTCCTTGTAGTACTGGACGCCCTGGATGAACGCGTTGGCGCAGTTGCCGACCCCGACGATCGCGACCCGAACCTTGCCGTCGTCGATACGGCTGCCGTTGCTCTGAGCGCCGTTGCCGGCGTGGCCGTTTGTCTCACTCATCGGAAAAGCGTTCCTCCATGCCGCGGGTGGAAAGGCGTACTACCCGCCGTTAACGCGATGGTTACACCTCGGCACCCGGTTCTGCGTCCAGGTCCATCCTCTTCAACTCCGCTCGCACATGCCATACCCGCTGGCCGACCGTGAACGCGCTGAGGCCGGCGATCGCGTAGATCGAGGCGGGGAGCAGGTCGACGTCGGAGATCAGCTCGCCGGCGCCGAACACGAGCCCGATCGAAAGCAGCACGACCCGGACCGGACGGGTCGCGAGCCCGACCTTGCACTCGACACCGAGCGCCTCCGCCCTCGCCCGAGCGTAGGAGACCATCAGCGAGGCGAGCACCGCGACCACGCAGGCCGCCGCCGGCACGGCGTCGCCGCGGTCGGCGAAGTACCAGGCGACCGCCGCCAGCACCAGGCCCTCCTCGATCCGGTCCAGGGTCGAGTCGAGGAACGCGCCGAAGAGCGTCCCCTTGCCCGACATCCGCGAATAGCGGCCGTCGAGGGTGTCCATGACCGAGCCGACGATGAAGGCGATCCCGGCAAGGAAGAAGTCCTCGTCGAGAACCAGCGCCGCGGCCGCCAGGTTCAGCACCAGGCCCGTGAGCGAGATCGCGTTCGGGGTCAGGCGCGACTCGATCAGCCGCTCCCGCGCGTAGCCGCGCCACTCGGCCGCCGTCCGTGGTTGTGGTCGCGCCGCGATGGGCGGACGCTAGCGAGTCGTCCTACGCGGTCGCTTCCTGCGGCGCCTCGTCGCTACGCCACGACCAGGCGTTCGGACGCAGCCTGGCGAGCTGGCGCGCGCCGACCGCGGCCAGGCAGGCCACGGCGGCGCCGACCGCGGCGTCGAACCAGAAGTGGTTGCCGGTGGCGACGATCGCGAACAGGATCAGCAGCGGGTATGCCGGCCAGAGCGCGCGGGCGATCACGTTTCGCGACAGCGCCGCCGCCGGGACGGCGACCATGAGCGAGAAGGCGATGTGCATGCTCGGCACGGCCGCGTACTGGTTGACGAGCATGCTCGCCGTCTGGGAGTCCTGGGTGACGCCGGTGAAGGCGGCGATCGTGTCGGTGAAGCCCTCCCACGGAAGCAGGCGCGGCGGCGCCGTCGGATACAGCGCGTAGCCGACGAGCGCGATGACCATCGCGACCAGGAACATGTTCCGCACGAAGTAGAAGTGCTCGTTGCGGAACAGGTAGAGCCAGCCGAGGAAGGCCGTCGTGATCACGAAGTGCGAGTTGAGATAGGTGAAGTTCGCGACATCGACCAGCCAGGGGGCGTGGGTGAGCAGCGCGTGCTGGAAGCCGGGCTCGAAGAAGGTCCCCAGCGAGCGCTCGAGGTCGATCACCTGCTGGGCGTGCGCGTAGGCCACGACATGCCCGGAGTCGGTCAGCCCGCGGACCACCTGGTAGGCGTTGTAGGCGAGGAAGAAGAGCAGGAACTGGCAGCCGGCGTCGACCCAGCCCTTGGGAAGAACACCGTTTGCGTAGGTCCCGACGCGCCGCACTTGACCGGCGATTGTAACCGCCGGGTTAACGCCACCCGGTACGGCTAACCCGCTAAGAAATCGACGGTCCCCGCACCAGATCCGGCCGGTCGATCCAGGGCCAGTGGCCGGCGTCAGGCACCTCGACGAGCTCCGAACCAGGCAGGCGGGCAGCCAGGCGCGGCCGAACTCGGCCGGGATGTAGGGATCCTGGAGCGGCCAGAGGACCAGCGCCGGACACCCGATCCGGCCGAGCCCGTAGCCGGCCGCGGCGAGCACGTCCGGGTCGGCGGAGCGGTAGAGGGCGAGCAGCTGCGGCCAGGTGCCACCCGCGCGGTCCTCCATCACCTGATCGACGAACTCATCGGGCATCGGGCCACGTTTCGGGGTCGCCTGGCTGAGGACGAGCCGCGACGCGGGCCGCGTGGCCCCGAGGTTGAAGAGCTCGCCGACCCCGCGACGACGCCAGGCGTAGCGCGCGATCCAGTGCCAGCGATAGCCCGGAAGCGGGGGCACGACGTTGAAGCTGACCAGGCGCTCGAGCCGGTCGGGATGGTCGATCGCGTCCAGCAGGCCGAGCACGCCCCAGTCGTGGACGACCAGCGAGTAGCGGTCGACGCCGAGGGAGTCGAGGCAGCGGCCGAAGAACCGCGACAGGCCCTGCACCGAGTAGTCGAACTCGTCCGTCGGGGGACGCTCCGAGCGACCCCATCCCGGGAGGTCGAAGGCGATAGCCGAGTCCTCGATCCGCTCCAGAAACGGAAGCCAGTCCCGGAGCTGGTGGGGCTGCCGTGCGCGAAGACGACGGGGGCGCGCTCGCCGGCGACCTCGCGCACGAACACCCCGATGCCATCGACCTCGACCCGCCTCTCGCTGACCGCACCCATCGGTCGGCGACCATATCGACGCTCGCAACATTGACCCGTCGGGGTGTGGTCCATGCTTCGAGCGGCGCGACCTATCCTGGCGCCGGTGGCTCGGGCGACTGACACCGACGGCTGGCGGCGCCCGCGCCGCGCGCGGGTGCGGGCGATCCGTGATCGCCTGCGCGAGCTCTACGGGCGACCGGTCAACCACCCACACGGGCATCCCATCGCCGAGCTCGTGCGCACGGTGCTCTCGCAGAACACGAACGACCGCAACCGCGACGTCTCTTACGAGCGTCTGCGGGAGCGCTTCCCGACCTGGGTCGACGTCCGCGACGCTCCCGTCGACGAGGTCGCCGACGCGATCAAGCCGGGAGGGCTCTCCCAGACCAAGGCGCCGCGGATCCAGCAGATCCTGCGCGAGCTGCCGCCAAGATCAGGCGCCTCAACAACGGCGCGGGTCGGCTCCCGCCTCCCAAGGAGACGAGCCGACGCTCGATTGGCTCGCCGACGCCGACCGCGACGAGGCGATCGAGTTCCTGACCGCGCTTCCAGGCGTCGGCCGCAAGACCGCCGCCTGCGTGATGATCTTCGCGCTCGGCCGGCCCGAGATCCCCGTGGATGTCCACGTCTATCGCGTCGGGGGCCGGCTGGGGCTGTTCCCGCCCCGGGCCAGCTTCGAGCGCGCCCACGACGAGATGCTCGCGATCATCGACCCCGAGGACGCCTACGAGCTCCACATCAACCTGATCACCCACGGTCGCCGCGTCTGCCGGCCCAAGCCGCGCTGCGGCGAGTGCGCCCTGCGGCGGATGTGCCCCTATTACCGCCGGTGATCGCACCAGCAGGTAGGTTTCCGAACCGATGAACCGGACGCCGTTCATCGTCTTCGGGGTCTTCGCGCTGATCTGCGCGATCGCGATCCCGGTCTGGGCCCTGGCGAGCGGGGGCGGCGAGGACGCGGCGATCGTCGACGTCGCCGAGCAGGACCGCGACGCGCAGGAGCTGTTCGCGACGAACTGCGGCAGCTGCCACACCCTGGCGGCCGCGGGCACCGACGGTGTCGTCGGGCCGGATCTCGACGAGCTGCTGGTCACCAGCGGCACCAACACCCCCGAGATGTACGAGAGCCTCTACACGCGGGTGATCCGCCCGATCGCCTGCGGCATCGAGGGCCGGATGCCGAAGGGCATCCTGATCGCCGACGACGCCAAGGAGGCGGCGCAGTTCGTCGCCGCGTACGCCGGCCAGATCGGCCACGGGCCGACCGTGGACACCTCGGACCCGAAGCAGGCGCCCACGCCTGATCCGGGTTCCTGCGGCTGATCGCACTCCGCTTTCGCGCCGTCCCTGGCTCGTCGACGGTTGCGCGCGCCCGCATACATCTGCTAGCCTCACACTCAGATTTCTTGGAACCTGATTTAGAAGGCTTAGAAGGCTAAAAGGAGATTTGGCAGTGGCGAAGACGATTGGAATCGACCTCGGGACGACGAACTCGGCGATGGCGGTGCTCGAGGGCGGAGAGCCGGAGATCATCGAGAACGCCGAGGGCGGGCGCACGACCCCGTCGGTGGTCGCGTTCACCGATTCCGGCGAGCGCCTGGTCGGCACCGTGGCCAAGCGCCAGGCGGTGATGAACCCGCAGGACACGATCTTTTCGATCAAGCGGTTCATGGGCCGCAAGGAGGCCGAGGTCAAGGAGGAGGAGACGATCGTCCCCTACGAGGTCGAGGCCGGCCCGAACGGCGACGTGAGGATCAAGGTCGGCGACAAGCAGTACTCGCCGCCGGAGATCTCGGCGATGATCCTGCAGAAGCTGAAGGCGGACGCCGAGGCGAAGCTCGGCGACACCGTCGACTCGGCGGTGATCACCGTCCCCGCCTACTTCAACGACGACCAGCGCCAGGCGACGAAGGACGCCGGCAAGATCGCCGGGCTCGACGTCAAGCGCATCATCAACGAGCCGACCGCGGCCGCGCTCGCCTACGGGCTCGACAAGGAGGAGTCCGACCAGACGATCCTCGTCTTCGATCTCGGCGGCGGGACCTTCGACGTCTCGATCCTCGAGATCGGCGACGGCGTCTTCGAGGTCAAGTCAACCGCCGGTGACAACCACCTCGGGGGCGACAACTGGGACAAGGCGATCGTCGAGTGGCTCTTGAGCGAGTTCAAGAAGGACCAGGGCGTTGACGTCTCCAACGACAAGCGCTCGCTGCAGCGCCTGTACGAGGCGGCCGAGAAGGCGAAGATCGAGCTCTCGACCACTCAGGAGACGCAGATCAGCGTCCCGTTCATCACCGCGATCAACAACGAGCCCAAGCACCTCGACATCAAGCTCACCCGGGCGAAGCTCGCCGAGCTGACCTCCGACCTGCTCGAGCGGGTCGTCTCCCCGGTCAAGCAGGCGATCTCCGACGCGGGCGCGCCGAACATCGACCACGTGGTCCTGGTCGGCGGCATGACCCGGATGCCGATGGTCCAGGACAAGGTCAAGGAGCTGACCGGCTCCGAGCCGCACAAGGGCGTCAACCCCGATGAGGTGGTGGCGATCGGCGCTGCGATCCAGGCCGGCGTGCTCTCCGGCGACGTCAAGGACGTGCTGCTGCTCGACGTCACGCCCCTGACCCTCGGGATCGAGACCAAGGGCGGCGTGATGACGAAGCTGATCGAGCGCAACACGACGATCCCCACCAAGAAGTCGGAGACCTTCTCGACCGCCGACGACAACCAGCCGTCGGTCGAGATCCACGTCCTGCAGGGCGAGCGCGAGATGGCGACCTACAACAAGTCGCTGGGCAAGTTCCAGCTCACCGGGATCCCGCCCGCGCCGCGAGGCGTGCCGCAGATCGAGGTCACGTTCGACATCGACGCGAACGGCATTCTCAGCGTGTCGGCCAAGGACCTCGGTACAGGCAAGGAACAGAAGATCGAGATCAAGGGCGGCTCCGGGCTGGACGAGTCCGAGGTCGACCAGATGATCAAGGACGCCGAGGCCCACGCCGACGAGGACCGCAAGCAGCGCGAGCTCGCCGAGGCCCGCAACCTGGCCGAGAACTCCGCCTACCAGGCCGAGAAGCAGGTGCAGGAGATGGGCGACCAGCTCGACGAGTCCGCGAAGACGGAGATCAACGAGGCGATCGCCGCGGTCCGCGGGGTGCTCGAGTCCGATGACCTCGACGAGATCAAGGCGAAGACCGAGGCCCTCCAGGCCGCGTTCCACAAGGTCTCCGAGCAGATCTACGCGGCGGCGGCCGAGCAGCAGGCAGCGACAGGCGGCGCCGACGGCGCCAACACGAACGGCGCCGGCGAGGCCGAGGACGAGGTCGTCGACGCCGAGGTCGTGGACGAGGATCGATGAGCGAGCAGCAGCCCGTCGAGGAGCAGAAGGCGTCCGAGCAGGCCGTCGAGGAGGACCTCGACGCCCTGCTCTCCGACGTCCGCCGAGAGCGCGACGAATACCTCGGCCTCGCCCAGCGGGCGAAGGCCGACTTCGAGAACTACCGCAAGCGCGCCGCCCGCGAGGCGACCGACGCCGAGCGGCGCGGTCGCGCTTCGGCGCCGCCCGCGAACTAATTGGTCCGATCGACAACCTCGAGCGCGCCCTGCTGGCCGCCGGGATCGACCCGAACGCCACCCGGACCGCGGACGGCGAGGCGCCGTCGGAGGAGGTCTCCGCGCAGGAGGCGCTCGCGCGCGGGCTGGCGCTCGTCTACAGCGAGCTCCAGGCCGCGCTGGAGCGGACCGGGATCACGAGCTACGACCCGTCCGGGGAGCGGTTCGACCCCGCGAGCTCCGAGGCGATCTCGACCCGTGGCGAGGACGGCACGGAGCCGGGCGTCGTGGTCGAGACGCTCGAGCGCGGTTACCGGCTCGGCGAGCAGGTGCTGCGCCCTGCCCGGGTGATCGTCGCCGAGTAGGGGCCGGCGATGGCGCGCGACTTCTACGAGGTCCTCGGCGTCGGCCGCGGCGCCTCGCCCGAGGAGATCAAGAAGGCCTACCGCAGGCTCGCCCGCGAGAACCATCCCGACCGCAACCCCGGCGACGACGCGGCCGAGGAGCGCTTCAAGGAGGTCCAGCAGGCCTACGACACCCTGTCGGACCCGGAGAAGAAGCGGGAGTACGACGCCGGCGGGGGCTTCGCCGGCTTCGGCCGCGGCGCCGGCGGCGGACCCGGCGGCTTCACGGCCGACGTCGGCGACATCTTCTCGAGCCTGTTCGGGCGCCGCGGCGGGCCCGCCGGCCAACAGGCGGTCCGCGGTCGCGACCTCGAGACCGAGGTCCAGCTCTCGTTCGACCAGGCCATGAACGGGTCGGAGGTCGCGGTCACCGTGCCCAAGCAGGCGACCTGCAAGACCTGCAGCGGCACCGGCGCCAAGCCGGGCACCGCGCCGACCGTCTGCCCGCGCTGCAACGGCCGCGGCATCGACTCTGAGAGCCAGGGCTTCTTCTCGATCAGCCAACCGTGCCCGCGCTGCGGCGGGGCCGGTGAGGTGATCGAGGACCCGTGCCCGACCTGCGGAGGCTCAGGACTCACCCAGCAGCGCAAGCGCTACCGGGTGCGGATCCCCGCAGGCGTCCATGACGGCAGCCGGATCCGGGTCGCGGGCAAGGGCGAGGACGGGCCCCGCGGCGCCCCGCCAGGCGACCTCTACGTCGTCACACGGGTCGCCGACTCGCCGGTGTTCCGCCAGCGCGTGGACGGCAACCTCGAGGTCAAGGTGCCGGTCTCGCTCTCCGAGGCGGTCGGCGGCGCGACGATCGAGGTCCCGACCCTTAACGGCACCAAGCGCATCCGGATCCCGGCAGGTACCCAGCACGGCACCGTCCAGCGCCTGCGCGGCGAGGGCCCGCCGAAGCCACGCGCGCGCGGCCGCGGGGACATCCTCTACCGGCTGGAGGTCGAGATGCCGAAGGACCTCAGCCACGAGCAGCGCAAGGCGCTCGACGACTTCACGGCGGCGATGAACGACCACGACCCGCGCGAGAAGCTGCTTCGCGATGCGTCCGCGCGGTCGGCGAAGGTTTGACCATGAGCGCGCGGGGCGATCGGCGCGGTCGAGGCTCGGCGTCGGAGGGCGTCGACCGGCGTCGCGGCGTGTTCATGATCTCAGTCGCCGCGGAGCTCGCCGAGATGCACCCGCAGACGCTACGGATGTACGAGGCGCGCGGGCTGATCACCCCGAAGCGGTCCCCGAAGAACACCCGGCTCTACTCCTACAAGGACGTCGAGCGGCTTCGCCGGATCCAGCGGATGACCGCCGACGAGGGTCTCAACCTGGCGGGGGTCGAGACCGTGCTGACGCTCGAGCGCGAGCTCGAGCGCGCCCGGAGCGAGATGGCGCGGCTGCGCGAGCGCGCCGCCGAGCTCGAGCGCCAGATGAGCGCCGAGCTCGAGCGGGTGCGCAAGGCGATGCGGGCCGAGATCGTCCCCTACGGCGCCTACGAGAACCCCGACATCGGCGCGGATGACGGCAAGCGAGTCCAGATCCCGATCGATCGCAGGCCCCGGCGGCGCGGCGCCGCGTAATCCCGAGCGATCACCGCGCTAGCGGCTGAGGTCGAGCAGCCGCTCGGCGACCCCGCGCACACTCGCGATCGCGTAGTCGAACGACGGCTGGTCGTCGGTGAGCACCGCGATCGACAGCTCGCGGTTGCCGTGGCGCTCGCGCAGTTCGGCGGCCTGGTGAGCGAGCGCGTGGTCGGGCAGCCAGCCGCCCTTGAAGCGGATCGCCCACCGATCGCCGACCGCGTCGGCGATCCCCCAGCGCTGGGTCGGGATCACCGAGCCGAGCAGGCCCTTGCCGTACTCGCGGAACTGGCGCACCAGCACGCGGTCGAGGTCGCCGAACAGCAGCGCCAGGTCGGCGGCCGAGACCTGCGCGTTTCCCCAGTGGCCGGCGATGGTGAAGTCGGGCATCCCGGCGCGGTGGGCGACCTCGGACACGCCCGCGTCCCCGACCCTGGCGTAGATCGCGTCGGCGGCGTCGTTGTCGGACGCGGTGATCATCGCGGTCAGCAGCGAATCGGTCTGGGAGTCGATGCCGCCGCCGGCGCGCTTGATCCTCCTCAGCTCGGCGGCGAGCAGCATCGCCTTCACCGTGCTCGCAGCGGGGTAGAGCCGGTGCGGGTCGTCGCCGCGCAGCTTGCCCTCGCTGTTGACGGCGGCGAAGGCGACCGGCCCGACGCGGCCGCGGGCGTAATCCCGCGCCTTACGCAGCGCGACCGCGCTCGGGACCTTGTGCTCCCGGTCGCGGCCCGGTCGCTCGGCTTCGGCGGTCGAGGCGAGGGGCGGCGGCTCGAGGGCGGACGCGCCCCGGATCGGCTCGGGCACCCGATCAAGGGCGATCGGGGAGCCCGCTACGCCTTCGACCGGGGACGGTGAGACGGCGACCGCGACGACCACGATCACCGCCGCCGCGGCGAAGCCGAAGCTCGCGCCGACCAGCTGACGACGCGCTCGCGGAGGCCGTCGGCGCGCCCGGGAGCGGCGCTCGCTCTCACGCCAGCGTTCGAGCAGGGCGTCCATCTGCGGGTCCACTTTGCCAGGCAGCAGGGCGCGACGCTATACGGACCGCTCGGACCCTGCGTTGTCGAGCTGTGAACCTTCAGAGATCTCAGTCATCAGCACTTAGATTTCGTGATATCTGGTGCTAGACTCGGGCGCGATGCAAGCTGATCGATTCACCGTCAAGTCCCAGGAGGCGGTCGCCGCCGCGCAGCGGCTCGCCGCCGAGCACCGCAACCCCGAGGTGGCGCCGGCGCACCTGCTGCTGGCCCTGCTCGAGCAGGAGGACGGCCTCGCGCCCGCGGTGCTTCGCAAGCTCGGCGCCGACGTCGGCGCGATCACGGAGCGCGCCCGTGCGGCGGTGGGCGAGCTGCCGGCGATCTCCGGGGAAACCGAGCCGGAGACCCGTTTCTCGCAGGCGTTCGTCCGCGTGCTGCAGAGGGCCGAGAAGGAGATGGCCGCGCTCGGCGACGAGTACATCTCCGTCGAGCACATCCTGCTCGCGCTCGCGGACAAGGCTTCCGGCCTCGCCGACCTGCTTCCCGACCGCGAGTCCCTGGTCAAGGCGACCGGGGAGGTCCGCGGCCCGCACCGGGTGACGACCCCCAACCCCGAGGACACCGTCGGGGCGCTGGAGAAGTTCGGCCGCGACCTGACGGCCGACGCCCGCGCCGGAAAGCTCGACCCGGTGATCGGCCGCGACGAGGAGATCCGCCGGGTGATCCAGGTGCTCTCACGCCGGACCAAGAACAACCCGGTGCTGATCGGCGACCCCGGCGTCGGCAAGACCGCGATCGTCGAGGGCCTCGCCCAGCGGATCGTCGCCGGTGACGTCCCCGAGTCGCTTCGCGACCGGCGCGTGATCGGGCTCGACGTCGGCGCCCTGCTCGCCGGGTCCAAGTACCGCGGCGAGTTCGAGGAGCGCCTGAAGGCGGTGCTGGCGGAGATCAAGGACGCCGAGGGCCAGATCGTGCTCTTCATCGACGAGCTGCACACGATCGTCGGCGCCGGCGCCGCCGAGGGCGCGGTCGACGCCGCCAACCTCCTGAAGCCGATGCTCGCCCGCGGCGAGCTGCGCGCGGTGGGCGCGACAACGCTCGACGAGTACCGCAAGCACATCGAGAAGGACGCGGCGCTCGAGCGCCGGTTCCAGCCGGTGCTGGTCGGCGAGCCCGACATCAACGACACGATCGCGATCCTTCGCGGCCTCAAGGAGCGCTACGAGGTCCACCACGGCGTCCGGATCACCGACCCGGCGATCGTCGCCGCGGCGACCCTCTCCGAGCGCTACATCGCCGATCGCTTCCTGCCCGACAAGGCCATCGACCTGATCGACGAGGCCGCCTCGCGGCTGAAGATGGAGATCGAGTCCTCGCCCGTCGAGATCGACGAGATCGACCGCCGTATCCAGCAGCTCGAGATCGAGCGCGAGGCGCTGAAGAAGGAGAAGGACGAGGCCTCGAAGGCGCGCCGCAAGGCGATCGAGGCCGAGCTCGCCGAGCTCAACGAGTCGGCGAGCGAGATGAAGGCGCGCTGGCAGACCGAGAAGAACGCGATCGAGGCGATCAAGTCGGCGAAGGCCGAGCTCGACCAGGCCCACCGCGAGGCCGAGCGCGCCGAGCGCGACCAGGACCTCGAGCGCGCCGCCGAGCTTCGCTACGGCCGCATCCCCGAGGTGGAGAAGACGCTTTCAGAGCAGGAGGACGAGCTGCGCGAGCTGCACGCGCAGGGCGGCTCGCTGCTGACCGAGGAAGTGACCGAGGAGGACGTCGCCGAGGTGGTCGCCCGCTGGACCGGGATCCCGGTCTCGCGCCTGATGGAGGGCGAGGTCGAGAAGCTCGTCCACATGGAGGAGCGCCTGCACGAGCGCGTCGTCGGCCAGGACGAGGCGGTGGCGGCGGTCGCCAACGCGCTGCGCCGCTCGCGCGCCGGGCTCGCCGACCCGATGCGGCCGATCGGAACCTTCCTCTTCCTCGGCCCGACCGGCGTCGGCAAGACGGAGCTCGCCCGGGCGCTGGCCGAGTTCATGTTCGACTCCGAGCAGGCGATCGTCCGCATCGACATGTCGGAGTACATGGAGAAGCACTCGGTGTCGCGCCTGGTCGGGCGCGCCGCCCGGCTACGTCGGCTACGACGAGGGCGGCCAGCTGACCGAGGCGGTGCGCCGGCGCCCGTACGCGGTGGTCCTGCTCGACGAGATCGAGAAGGCGCACCCCGACGTGTTCAACGTGCTGCTGCAGATCATGGACGACGGCCGGCTCACCGACGGCCAGGGCCGGACGGTCGACTTCACCAACACGATCCTGATCATGACCTCGAACGTGGGCTCGGACCGGATCGCCTCCGAGGCGGTCGACGAGCGGATCCGCGAGCGGGTCGAGGAGGTCCTGGCGACCACCTTCAAGCCCGAGTTCCTGAACCGGATCGACGACGTGGTCATCTTCCACCGGCTCTCGCGCGAAGACATCGGGCGGATCGTCGACCTGCAGGTCGAGTTGCTCGCCGCGCCGCGTGCGCGAGCGCGGGATCGAGATCGAGCTCACCGACGACGCGCGGACGCTGCTCGGCAACCTCGGCTACGACCCCACCTACGGCGCCCGGCCGCTGAAGCGCGTGATTCAGCGCCGGCTGGTCGACAAGCTCGCGCTGGCGCTGCTCGAGGGCGAGTTCGCCGACGGGGACCTGGTCCGCGTCGACGCCTCGGACGGCGAGCTCGTCTTCGAGAAGACCGGCACCCGGGAGCCGGCGGAGGCATAAAGGCGGCTGTCGAGCGCGCTCGCGAGCGCGTCGAGCCGACGAGGTCGGCGAGACGCGGTGATCTTCCTGGACTCGCCGGTCGCGCGGCGATGCCATCATACTCCCTGCGGTTGTGGATCGTCAACATGGCGGCGATGCGGGTCGGGATCTGCGCGTACTGGTTCAACCGCGGACAGGGCGTGGTTGCGCGCCAGGTCCGCTCGGCCCTCGACGCGCTGGGCCACGAGACCTTCGTCCTCGCGCGCCCGACGCGGGCGAAGAACATCCGTCCGGCGTTCGTCGACCGCTCAGGCGTCTGGGACCAGCCCCGGGTGACCGAGGCGTCGCACTACCGGATCCCGCGCGATGAGCTGGTGACCTGGGGCCGCGAGAACGAGCTCGAGCTGGCGCTCTTCGACCAGAACTACGAGCTTCGAGGCGATCGCGGCGCTGCGGGCGCACGGGCGCGAAGACGGTGGGCCGCTTCGTCTGGGAGCAGTTCTCGCCCGACCACGCGACGCCGGCCACGCCACGCGTTCGACGTCATCTACGCGCTCACCGAGGTCGAGCAGCGAGCGCTACGCCGAGATGGGAATCCAGGCGCCGCGGGTGCGCTGGGGGATCCACCCCGAGCTGCTCGCCTACACCAAGGAGCGACCGGCCGCCGGGGGCGCTCGCGACCGGTTCTTCTATCCGGCCGGGTTCCTCTTCAAGCGCAAGCCGCTGCCGAGGCTGCTGAAGGCGTTTCAACGGGCCGAGGGCGACGACCGCGAGCTGCTGATCAAGGGCCAGGTCGAGCGCGAGCTCGAGGCTGCTCGAGACGCGCGCCGGCGCGACCCGCGGGTGGGTGGTGCTCGAGGACCTGCCGATCGACGAGCACATGGGGCTGTTCGCGTCGGCCGACGTCTGCCTGGCTCCGAGCCGCTGGGAGGGGCTCGGCCTGCATCTGTACGAGGCGATGGCGCTTGGCCTGCCGGTGATCACCAACGACGCGCCGCCGATGAACGAGGTGATCGCCGACCGCGACAACGGGCTGCTGGTGCGCTCGCGGCGGCGCGGCCGGGCGAGCTCCGGGATCCCCGCCCAGCGCCCGGTGATCCGCGACCTCACCCCGGGCGATGCGAGGCGTCACGAGCCCGGACCTGTTCGCCGAGCTCAGCGCGCGGCGTCGCGGCCGCCCGCGAGCGGCTCGAGCTGGCGAGCGGACCGTCGAGGACCTGGCCCGCCTGGTCGAGCTGGCTAGATGATCCGCTCGAAGCCTCGACTAGAGGCGGCGTAGGCAGCCACGTGGCAACCTGCCGCTCGACGGCAGCTCGCCGCTGAAGCGGCAGCCGAGCCCACGACGGATTCGGACCTCACCGGTCCCGTCGCGGTAAGCGTTCGGCCCGAGCGCTCGAATTCGGCGACCTCGGACGGCGGCGCGGCGAACCGGAAGCGCAGCCCCCACATCTCCCCGGACGTCGCCACGGTGCGATAGGTCCAGCGGCGCGGCCGCTCGGCCACCGGCTTGAAGAAGCCCCAGGCCGCGCTGCCGAACGCACGGTCCCAGACGCCTCGAGTGTGGACGCCGCAGGTGGTCACCTCGGTCACATCCGCACCCGCGGCGCCGATGGCGGCCGCGAACGGCGCCTGCTGGGCGTTGATGAGTATCTCGGTGACGCTGTCGAGCTCGGAACCCGTCGGCGGATCCTCGGGGCAGTTGACGCCATTGCCGGACGTCAGGTACAGGCGGGTGTGTCCGTAGTTGGCCGCCAGCGCCTGCGGGCTGTTGCCTTCGGCGTAGGGGCTCTCCGGGACCGAAGATGGTCCGGTAGACGCCGTTCGGGCCGACGTTCGCCGGGAGGATGTCGAGGCCGCCGTAGGCCACGCCGGATTGCATGTCCGGGAAGGCCGACGAGAAGCCGACGGCGGACCCGAAGTAGCCGGGCAGCATCGCCGCGTAGCGGAGGGTTCCCTGGCCGCCCATCGAGACCCCGGCGATGGCGTGCCAACGGCGACCGGATCGGATCGGGTAGCGACGCTCGATCGCGCGGCGCAGGACCTTCAGATGGTAGGTCGCCCAGGCGGGCCCGGCGCGGCGCCATCGTTCCACCAGTCGGCGTACATGCCGAACCGCGCGCCGTCGGGCATGACGAGGATCGCCGGCATGCCCGCTGCGAGCTCGGCGACGTTGCGAGCCGAAGTCCGCGCCCTCGAAGGCGCCTGCAGCAGCCAGAGGACGGGATCCGCGCCTCGAGTCGGCGTCGTAGCGGTCCGGCAGCAGGACATTGACCTTTGGAACGCGCGACCGTCGCGCAGCTCGCCGCCGGGCGAGGATGTCGACGAGCCGGCTCGGTGCTCGAAGCTCTCCAGCTTCGCCGCTTCCGCGCTGCCGGGGCGAGCGCCAGAAGCACAGCGCCACGACCAGACCAGCGCGCATCGGCTGAGCGGGTCGCGTGCCGCGGACCAGGGCCGCACCGGCGGCGCCTTCGGCAGCCGGTCGGGCTCGAGACTCGACCGTCGAACCCTGCCGCGCGCAGCGTCGCCGCGGTGTCGCGGTTCGGGTGACAGCCGCCGGCGAACCAGCCCCAGGGACGCTCGAGACGATCCTGCCAGCGGGCGAGCCGGCCCTCGTCGGGGTCGCGAACATGCTCGAGCAGAGCAGCCGCCCCCGGGCGCGCAGCACCCGCTTCACCTCCGCGGCCGCCGCGCTCGGGGTCGTCGACGGTGCAGAGGACCAGCGTCGAGACGACGGTATCGAAGCTCGCGTCCTCGAACGGCAGCCGCTCGGCGCCGGCCTCGACCACCTCGATCTCGGAACGGCGGCGGCTCGGCGGCGAGCTTCGCCCGCAGGCGCGCGTCGCCATGTGCGGGTCGGGCTCGGTGATCGTCAGCGACTCGGACCGCGGCCGGGTAGTGGGGCAGGTTGAGCCCGGTGCCGGCGCCGAGCTCGAGCGTGCGCCCGGACGCCGGCGAGAGCAGCGTCGGCGCGCATCTCCGCCAGCCCGGCGCGCTCGGTGCCGGCCATCAGGCGGTCGTAGATCGCGGCGAAGAACCGGTGGCCGTCCATCTCGCGATGATCGCGCAGGCGGACTTGCGCGACGGCGCGACGTGAAAGAAAGGGGATGCGACCGCCCGGCGGCGCGCCAAACCGAGGAGGAAGAAGACGCCATGCCCACCTTCATCATGCTCACCCGCCTGACCCCGACGGGGTGAAGACGTCAAGGACAACCCGTCGCGCGTCCAGGAGGTCAACAAGGAGGTCGAGCAGCTCGGCGTCAAGGTCGTCAGCCAGTGGGCGACGCTCGGCGAGTACGACTTCGTCAGCGTCGTCGAGGCGCCCGACGAGAAGACGATGGCCAAGCTCTCGGTCGAGATGGGCTCGCGCGGCACGGTCATGAACGAGACGCTGGCCGCGATCGAAGCGGAGGAGTTCACCAAGTCACTATGAGGGTCCTGGTCGTCGGCGGGGGCGGTCGCGAGCACGCGATCGTCCGCGCGCTGGCGCGCTCCGCGCGACCGGCCGGAGCTGCTCTGCGCGCCCGGCAACGCCGGGATCGCCGCCGACGCGCGCTGCCTCGACGTCGGCGCCGAGGACGTCGCGGCCCTCGTCGCCGCGGCCGACGCCGAGTCGTGCGACCTCGTCGTCGTCGGCCCCGAGGCGCCGCTGGTCGACGGGCTCGTCGACGCGCTCGAGGCGGCGGGGGTGCCCGCCTTCGGCCCCAGCGCGCGAGGCGGCGCGGCTCGAGGGCTCGAAGGCGCACGCGAAGGCAGCTGATGGCCGAGGCCGGCGTGCCGACCGCGGCGCACGTGGTGCTCGCGCAGCCGCGACGAGGCGCTCGAGCAGCTCGCCGGCACCTCCTACCCGGCGGTGCTGAAGGCCGACGGCCTGGCGGCGGGCAAGGGCGTGATCATCTGCGCCGACGAGGCCGAGGCGCGCGAGGCGGTCGAGGTCTTCTTCGTCGAGCGGCGCTTCGGCGACGACCGAGGTCGTGCTCGAGGAGCACCTCGACGGCGAGGAGCTCTCGCTGCTGGCGCTCTGCGACGGCGAGAACGTCGTCGCCGCTGGCGCCGGCGCAGGACTACAAGCGGATCTTCGACGGCGACCGCGGGCCGAACACCGGCGGCATGGGCAGCTACTCGCCGGTCCCGGGCTTCGACGCGAGCGCGGTCGAGGAGATCGCCGACGCTGGTCCACCGGCCGATCGTCGAGCTGCTGCGCGGCCGCGGCACGCCCTACCACGGCGTCCTCTACGCCGGGCTGATGATGACCGCCGACGGCCCGAAGGTGCTCGAGTTCAACTGCCGCTTCGGCGACCCGGAGACCCAGGCGGTGCTGCCGCGGCTGCGAGTCGGACCTGCTCGAGCTGTTCCTCGCGGCGCGCGAGCCGGGCGGGCTCGCCGGCGCCGAGGTCGAGTTCGCCGACGACTGGGCGGTGACCGTGGTGCTCGCCTCGGCCGGCTACCCGGAGAGCTCGTCGAAGGGCGACGTGATCACGCGGCCTCGACGCGGTGCCCGACGGGGTCGAGGTGACCCACGCGGGCACCGCCCGGACGAGGCCGGCGAGATCGTCACCGCCGGCGGCCGGGTGCTCAACGTGACCGGGCTCGGCCCGACCCCGGCCGAGGCGCGCGAGCGCGCCTACGAGGCGGCCGAGCTGATCGAGTTCGACGGCAAGCAGATGCGGCACCGACATCGCCGCGCGCGCCGTGCGAGCGGTCGCGCGCACGATCCGATACCGAGAGACAGGAGAACGCGACGTGGAAATTCAGAGAACCGGAACGACCGAGACCGGCGTCGAGACGCCGAGACCGCGCTGCCCGAGCCGATGCCCGAGGTCGAGGCGGCCTTCGAGGAGATCGAGGTCGACGCGCCGCGGGTCGGGATCATCATGGGCTCGAAGAACGACAAGCCGAAGCTGCAGCCCGCCGGCGCAGGCGCTGCAGGAGGCCGGCATCCGCTACGAGGTCCGCGTGATGAGCGCCCACCGCGACCCCGAGAAGGTGCGCGAGTACTGCCACGCGGCTCGCATGCGCGGCCTCAAGGTGATCATCGCCGGCGCCGGGATGTCGGCGGCGCTGCCGGGCGTCGCCGCCGCGCACACCGACCTGCCGGTGATCGGCGTGCCGATCCTCGGCAAGACCCTCGGCGGCCTCGACGCGCTGCTCTCGGCGGTCCAGATGCCGCCCGGGGTCCCGGTCGCCTGCGTCGCGATCGACGGGGCGAAGAACGCGGGCCTGCTCGCGGCCCGGATAATCATCAGCGCGTGATCCCCGCTACACCCGCGCCGGAGATCGGCGCCGTGTGGACCGACGAGCGCCGGATGCGGGGCTGGCTCGAGGTCGAGCTGGCCGCGACCGACGCCTGGGCGGCGCAGGGCATCGTTCCCGCCGAGGCCGCGGCGGCGTGCCGCGAGCGGGCCTCCTTCACGGTCGACGCGGTCCAGGAGCGCGAGCGGACCACCAACCACGACGTCGCCGCGTTCGTCGACGTGGTCGCCGCGTCGGTCGGCGAGCAGGGCCGCTGGATCCACTACGGGCTCACCTCGTCGGACGTCCTCGACACGCGCGCTCGGCCTGCAGCTGGTCGAGGCGGGAGCGATCATGGTCGCCGGCGCGACGGCCTACCGCGACGCGCTCGTCGCCCGGGCCCGTGAGCACGCCGAGACGCTCTGCGTCGGGCGCACCCACGGCGTCCACGCCGAGCCGACCACCTTCGGGCTGCGGCTCGCGGGATTCGCCTTCGAGGCCGACCGCAACCTCTACCGCCTGCGCGACGCCTTCGAGCAGGCGGCGGTCGGCAAGCTCTCGGGCGCAGTCGGCACCTACGCCTCGATCCCGCCAGCGATCGAGGCTTCGGTGATGGACCGAGCTCGGACTGCGCGCCGAGGACGTCTCGACCCAGGTCGTCCCGCGCGACCGCCACGCCGCGGTGCTCGAGGCGGTGGCGCTCGCGGGCGCCGGCCTCGAGCGCTTCGCCCAGGAGATCCGCAACCTGCAGCGCACCGAGGTGCGCGAGGTCGAGGAGCCGTTCGCCTCCGGCTCGCAGAAGGGCTCCTCGGCGATGCCGCACAAGCGCAACCCGATCACCTCCGAGCGGATCTGCGGCCTCGCCCGGGTGCTGCGCGGCTACTCGCAGGCCGGGCTCGAGAACGTCGCCCTGTGGCACGAGCGCGACATCTCGCACTCGGGCGCCGAGCGGGTGATCCTGCCCGACGCGACGATCCTGCTCGACTACATGCAGCACCTGGCGGTCGCGCGTGATCGAGGGGATGACGGTGCACGCCGACCGCATGCGCGCCAACCTCGAGCTCACCCATGGGGCGCTGTTCAGCCAGCGCGCGCTGACGGCGCTGATCGACTCGGGGATGAGCCGCGACGACGCCTACCGGCTGGTCCAGGAGGCGGCCCAGCAGGCCTGGGACACGGGCACGCCGTTCCGCGACCTGCTTGCGGAGGCGGCGCCCGAGCTCGACCTCGACGCCGTGCTTGACGCCAGCGCCTACCTCGAGCATGTGCCCGAGGTGCTGGCGCGGCTCGAGCAGCTGGGCTAACGCGCCCGCAACTGGCGCCTTCCTGTCGCGATCGAAGAGGAGCGCCAATGAGCCGGGTAGGGTGTGCTCAAGGCCCGAGCTGTGATGCGACCCGCTGGTTTGACCGGCTGGCGACCACCCGCGTGCCGTCCGCGGCGAGAGGGTGACGTTGCGGCGCACCGGGCGTTCGAGCGTCGGGCTGGCGGCGCGAAGGCGAATCGAGCGCAGGATCGTCCGCAGCACGACCCGCATCTCCATCTGGGCGAAGGCCGCGCCGATGCAGCGCCGGGTCCCGCCTCCGAACGGCACCCAGGAGTAGGTCTCCGGGCCGTCGTCGAGGAACCGCTCGGGCAGGAACGCGAACGGGTCCGGGTAGACCTCCGGTTGGTGTGGGCGACGTAGATCGCCACGAGGACGACGGTGCCCGGCTCGAGCTGGTAGCCGCCGAGCTCGGCCCCCTGGTGAAGCAGGCGGCCGGTGATCGGCACGACGGGGCGTACCCGCAGTGACTCGGCGATCACGGCGTCGAGGTACTCGGTGGAGTCGCCGTCGAGCTCGGCGAGCAGGCGGGCGAGCGCGTCGGGGCGGTGCAGGAGGAGGTCGAAGGTCCAGGCGAGCCCGGTGGCGGTCGTCTCGTGGCCGGCCAGCAGGAGGGTCATCAGCTGGTCGCGAAGCTCCGAGTCGCCCATCGCCGATCCGTCCTCGAAGCGGGCTGCGACCAGCAGCGAGAGGATGTCGTCGCGCTCGGCGAGCTCCGGGTCGGCGCGGCGCTCGGCGATCTCGGCGGCGAGGAGCTCGTCGGTGCGGTCCACCAGGGCCCTGAAGTCACGGTAGTGCGGCAGGCGGCGAAGCGCCGGGACCACCAGGCCGACCGCCGCCGGCGAGGCGGACTCGGCGAGGATTGCCACCAGCCCGTCGCGCAGCTCGCGGCGGCGGGCGTCGTCCTCGACGCCGAACACCGCGCGCAGGATCACCTCGAGGGTGATCGCCTGCATGCTCGGATGAAGCGCGAACTCGTCGCCGGTCGGCCAGGTCGCAAGCTCGGCCGAGGCGGCCTCGGCGATCACCGATTCGTACGCGCGCATGCGCTCGCCGTGAAAGGGCGGCAGCATCAGCTTGCGGCGCCGCAGGTGCTCCTCGCCCTCCTGGAGCAGCAGGGACTGCGGCCCGAGCAGGGGCCGCAGGACGATGTTCCGCCCGGGCGCGATCGTGTTCACGCGGTCCGCGCCGAACAGCCGCTTGATCGACTCGGGGTCGGAGACGAACACGACGTCGCCGGGGCCGAGCAGGCGGGCGGCGAAGGTCTCGCCGAGCTCGCGCCGGTAGCGCTCGAAGAAGGCGATCGGGCGGACGAGGAAGCGCGCGGTCTGTAGCGCTCGGGGCAGCGGCACCTCGGGCGGCCGGGCGCCGTTGGTCCCCGCGGGCGCGGTCGGGATCTCGGTCGCGGCCTCCACGGCCGCTGACGCTACTGCAGGAACCCGGCCAGGCGTTCGCGCCCGCCCGTCGGCAGCGGTTCACCGTGCGCGAACAGCAAGGTGTCGAAGTCGAGCTCGAGCAAGCGTTCGAGCGAGGCCCGCAGCCCACGCTTGACGTCCTCGACCTGTGCCGGGTCGTCGGCGAGCAGGCCGTCGGAGACGAAGTGCAGCCGGCCGTCGTGGTGCATGAGCCCGTCGGCGAACGCCAGCACCCCAGCCCCCTCGCGCAGCTCAAGCGCGGCGTCGTCCGGGCAGATCGATCCGACCTCGTGGGCGACCAGGTTCGGCGCCAGGCGGTCTCCGAACGCGTACGGCTCGACCTCCCGCGCATCACCCTCGAACTCGTACAGGCCGGACTCCGGGCAGAGCACCGGGCAGCCGAACTCCTTCACCAAGACTCCCGCCTCGCGGTAATGGTGGCGATTGCTCAGCACCACGCGCTCGGGCGGATGCGAGCGCAGGAGCTCGAGCGCGTCCGGAGGAACCATTGGATCGAGAACCGCGCGCGCCTCGACCAGCAGATGCGAGTGCGCCTGACCGCCGGTCCTCGGATGCCTCGCCTGCCAGTGAAAGACGCCGTCGACGACCTCGTCCATGGCCCGACCGTACCCGCCGGCTCCCGGGCTTACGCCGGCGGCGGTTCGAGCGCGCGGTCGACCAGCGCCGTGTCGAGGTACTCGACCAGCTCGCGCAGCTTGCCGCCCGAGAAGCGGCAGACGTAGCAGTAGGCGTTGTCGTACCTGTGGCCGGTCTTCGTCTCCGCGTCGCCCTGGCACTGGACCACCACGAAGTCAGCGTCCGCGACGAACCGCTCGGCCGTGTTGCGGTAGCGGCCGGCGAACTGGGACATCAGCGGACCGAGAAGCTCCTCCAGCACCGCAGCCTTGCCGTCGTAGGTCCTCGACCACGCGGTGTCGCCCTTGATGGTCCAGCGAAAGTCATCGGCCATCAGGGCGACGAACGCCGTACCGTCGCCCTCGGCGAGCCCCTCGAACGCCAGCTCGAGCGACTTCTTGTTCCCGCTCGTTGCGATCTATTCAGGGTAATCGCAGCGGGTCGGAGCGTTAGCATCGCGCGGGATGCCGACCGACGCCGTGCTCGCCGAGCTCAAGCTCCATTCCTCGGGCAAGGTCCGCGAGATGTACGAGGTCGGCGACGACCTGCTGATGGTCGCCTCGGACCGGATCTCGGCCTACGACGTCGTGCTGCCCACGCCGATCCCCGACAAGGGCAAGGTGCTG
Source organism: uncultured Solirubrobacterales bacterium (assembly GCA_963793775.1). Classification (GTDB taxonomy): domain Bacteria; phylum Actinomycetota; class Thermoleophilia; order Solirubrobacterales; family 70-9; genus WHSW01. Next base: position 120,270 of record CAWCBM010000020.1, on the reverse strand, counting down.
ACCCAGATGTCGGTGTTCTGGTTCGAGACCACCGGCGGCATCGTGCCGAACCACCTGATCTCGGCCGAGGACGTGCCGGCGGGGGTCGAGGGCCGCGCCCTGCTCGTGAAGCGGCTCGACATGTACCCGGTGGAATGCGTCGCCCGCGGCTACCTGTCGGGCTCGGGGTGGCGCGAGTACCGCGAGGCCGGGGCGATCTGCGGGATCGAGCTCCCAAGCGGGCTACGGGAGTCCGACGAGCTCCCCGAGCCGATCTTCACGCCCGCGACCAAGGCCGAGATCGGCGACCACGACGAGAACATCGACTTCGCCCGCGCCGTGGAGCTGATCGGCAACCGCCCGCTGATGGAGGAGCTGCGGCGCGTGACGCTCGAGCTCTACGCGCACGCCCGCGACCACGCGGCCGCGCGCGGGCATCATCATCGCCGACACCAAGTTCGAGTTTGGCTCCTCGCCCGGCGCGGAGATCGTGCTCGGCGACGAGGTGCTGACCCCGGATTCCTCGCGCTTCTGGCCGGCCGACCACTACGAGCCGGGGCGCTCGCAGGCCTCGTTCGACAAGCAGTACGTGCGCGACTGGCTCGACCAGTCCGGATGGGACCACACGCCGCCGGGACCCGAGCTCCCGGACGAGGTGGTCGCCAACACGGGCGCCAAGTACCTCGAGGCGTACGAGCGGATCACCGGCCGCTCGCTCGCCTAGCGCCGGCACCGGCCGGTCCCTAACCTCGGTTCGATGAACCTGTTCGTGGTCGGCTTGCGGCGCTCGGGGACGACGATCGTCCACGACGCTCTCCGCGAGGACCCTGACCTCTCCTGCTTCTACGAGCCCCTGCGCGAGGACGACGAGACGATCGGAGGCGGCAGCGGTGCTCGCGACGAGGACGCCTTCGCCTCCACCCGCGAGGCGCGGGAGCGATTCCGCGCCGAGCGCTATCCCGAGCTGCACTCCGAGCTCTTCAACTGGGGCGGGCCCCGCGACCCGGCGGTTGAGCTGGAGCCCGAGCTCCCCGACCACGTCCGCGACCTCCTCGCGCACCTGCTCGGATCGAACGGCGACGTGGCCATCAAGGAGACACGGCTTCACCACAAGCTCGGCGCGATCGCCGGGATCGCGCCCGACGCAGCCGTCGTCCACATCGTCCGCGACCCCCGTGCGGTCACCGCCTCGATGCTGCTCGGCCGCCGGCGGCGCACCGACCTCTATCCGGACGCGGAGACCTTCTTCACCGCCCGCACCGGCCGCCGGCTGTGGTCGAGCCGGCCGATCTCCGAGGAGCTGATCGAGCGCCGGCGATCGCTCGAGCTTCCGGCCGACATCCCCGACTTCCTGCGCCCGCTCTTGCTCTGGAAGTCGGCCTTCGAGACCACGAACGGCGACGGCGAGCGCCTCTTCGGCGACCGTTACGCGATCGTGCGGCTCGAGGACCTGCGCGCGGATCCGCGGCGCGAGCTCGAACGGATCTACGCGCTGGTCGGCCGGCCCCTGCCGGAGCCGGTGGCGCGCTGGATCGGCAAGAACATCGAGCGCCAGACGAGGATCCGCTACGCCGAGGACCCGCGCTGGGCGAAGGCGGCGGCGCTCATCGGGATGGCGCCCGAGCTCGAAGGCGCCGGCTACGGGGGCATCCTCGAGCTCGACCTCGACCCGGAAGAGCCGCTCGACCTCACCCCGCCGCCGCAGCGATCGCGGCTGGCCGGGTTCATGGGCCGCGCCCGCAGGCGCGCGGCCCGGTCCAGCGGCCGGGGCGGGCGCTAGATTGATCTCGGTGAAGGCTCGCGTCCTGATCCGGCCGAAGGAGGGCATCCTCGACCCGCAGGGCAAGGCGGTCGAGCGCGCCCTGCCCGCGCTCGGGTTCGAGGGCATCTCACACGTCCGGGTCGGGCGGATGGTCGAGCTCGAAGCGGAGAACGGCGCCGACCTGGAGGCCCTCTGCGAGCGGCTGCTCGCGAACCCGCTGATCGAGGACTACGAGGTCTTACGCGACCAGTGATCGGGGTCCTGCAGTTCCCGGGCAGCTGCGACGAGCGCGACGCGCTGCTCGCCGCCGAGCGGGTCTCCGACGCGCGATTGGTCTGGCATGAGGAGACCGACCTCGCGGGGCTCGACGCGATCGTCGTCCCCGGCGGCTTCTCCTACGGCGACTACCTGCGCGCCGGGGCGATCGCCCGGTTCTCGCCGGTGATGGAGGCGGTGGCCGAGTTCGCCGAGGCCGGCGGTCCGGTCCTCGGGATCTGCAACGGCTTTCAGGTCCTCTGCGAGGCGGGGATGCTTCCAGGCGCCCTGCTCCCGAACGCCGGCCTGCGGTTCCTCTGCCGCCAGGTCGAGATCGAGGTCGTCAACTCCGACACGGTCGGGACCTCGGCCTCGCGGGTGGGTGACCGGCTCTCGATCCCCGTCAAGCACATGAGCGGCCGCTGGTTCGCGCCGCCGGAGATGCTGGCGGAGATCGAGACTTCGGGACAGATCGTGTTCCGCTACGCAGCCGGCTCGAATCCCAACGGCTCGGTGGCCGACGTCGCGGGGGTCGCCAACGCGGGCGGGAACGTCGTCGGGCTGATGCCCCATCCCGAGCACGCGGTCGACCCGCTGACGGGCTCCGACGACGGACTGGCGCTGTTCCGCTCGCTGGTCAACGCGACGACTCCGGCCCTAGCGTGACGCGGGGGCGCCCGCCGGCGCCGTTCGTCGTCGGAGTCGGGCGGTCGGGGACGACGCTGCTGCGGATGATGCTCGACGCCCACCCGCAGCTCGCGATCCCGCCCGAGACGCAGTTCCTCCCCGAGCTGCTCGACGCCGCCGACCGCGGAGCCCGCGGGCCCGAGCTCGCCGAGGCGATCGGGTCGACGCGCAACTGGGACGACTTCCGCCTCGACCGAGAGCAGCTGGCGGAGTGGATCGGCCAGGAGGCCGACGCCGCCGAATCGCTGCGCTCGTTCTACGGCCTCTACGCCGAGCGGCGGGGGAAGCCGCGCTGGGGCGACAAGACCCCCAAGCACCTGACCAGCGATGCCGCGCATCGCGGCCACGCTCGAGGAGGCGCGCTTCGTGCACCTGATCCGCGACGGTCGCGACGTCGCGCTCTCGCGACGGCGGCGGGGGATGGGCGCCGCCAAGCCCATGGCCGAGACCGCCGAGCTGTGGCGGCGGCGGATCGAACGGGCCCGGACACAGGCGCGGCGGCTGGGCAGACGCTACCTCGAGCTTCGGTTCGAGGACCTGGTCGCCGACCCCGAGCCGGCGCTGCGCTCGGCCTGCGACCTGATCGAGCTCGACTACGACCCGGCGATGCTCGACTACCACGAGGCCGCCGCCGGGCGCCTCGCGGAGCTCGATACGGACCTCGACGAGGCCGGCGGGCGCATCGCGCGCAGCGGTGGCGAGCGCCTCGCCTCGCACGCCCTCGCCACCGAGCCTCCGCGCGCCGAGCGAACCGGCGCCTGGCGCGGCGAGATGAGCGAGGCCGACCGCCGCGAGTTCGAGAGCGTCGCGGGCGGTCTGCTCGCCGAGCTCGGCTACGACGTGCCATCCTGACCCGCCGATGGCGCTGAACTACTCGCTTCGACTGCTGCGCAACCGACGCCTGCGAGGGCGCTCGGAGCCGGACGCCCCGGCTCCGTTCGTCGTGGGGGTCGGCCGCTCCGGCACCACCCTGCTGCGGATGATGCTCGACGCCCATCCGGCGCTGGCGATCCCGCCGGAGACGCACTTCCTCAACCCGCTGATCCAGTCCTCGGGCAGGCTGCGCTTCACCCCGAAGTCGGCGGCCAAGGCGATCGTCCACGACGAGCGCCGCCGCTGGAAGGACTTCGGGCTCACCGAGGAGGATTTGCTCGGGCGCTTCGAGGCGATCGAGCGCTTCAACACGAGCGACGCGGTCCGCGGCTTCTACGAGCTCTACGCGTCCAAGCACGGCAAGCCGCGCTGGGGCGACAAGACCCCGGACTACATCCGGAAGATGAAGAAGGTCCAGAAGACGCTCCCCGAGGCGCGGTTCATCCACGTGGTCCGCGACGGCCGCGACGCGGGGCTGTCGCAGAACGCGCGCATCGCCAAGCGCGGCAAGGACCCGGTGCCGCCGCGGGAGATGGCGCGCCGCTGGCGCAAGCGGATCAGCAAGTCCCAGCAGGACGCGGCCGAGGTTGAGCATTATCTCGAGGTCCGCTACGAGGACCTGGTCTCCGACACCGAGACCGTCCTGCGCCGGGTCTGCGAACACGTCGAGCTCGACTTCGACCCGGTGATGCTGCGCTACTACGAGCGGGCCGAGGAGCGGCTGCAGGAGATGGCGGGCGCACTACCGGCGAAGAAGGGGCGCCCGGAGCGCGAGGCAGGCGAGCGGGTCGCCGCCCACGCGATGACGACGAAGCCTCCGGACCCCGAGCGACTGCAGGTCTGGCGCCAGGAGATGAGCGAGGAGGAGAACGCCGAGTTCGAGGAGGCGGCCGGCTACCTGCTCGACCAGTTCGGCTACGAGACGGTCACCCCGCGCTCCTCGTGGGTGCCGCCCTCCGAGTGGGCGGGGTCGAAGGACCGCGCCGAACGTGGCGACAAGGCCGCGGTCCGCTGGCGCGCCTTCTCGGGCGTGTCTAGCTAGCCTGAACGGCCCCCCTTGCGACGACTCCTGCGCCTCAAATCGAGAACGGACGCTGCGCGCGATCCGGCCGTGTTCGTGGTCGGGATGAACCGCTCCGGCACGACGCTGCTGCGGATGATGCTCGACGCGCACCCACAGCTGACGATCCCGCCCGAGACGCACTTCGTACCCGACGTGATCAAGGCCTGCCGCGAGGACGGCGCCACCCCCGAGGACGCGCTGGCGGCGATGAAGTCGGCCCGCGAGTGGGGCGACTTCGGCTTCTCCGACGAGGAGATGCTCGCCCGGCTGCGCGCGCTGCCGAAGCTGCGGCCCGGTCCCGCCGTGCGCACCTTCTACGAGGCCTACATGACCCAGCAGGGCAAGCAGCGCTGGGGCGAGAAGACCCCGACGTACGTGCAGAAGATGAAGCTGATCCAGAGGGCGCTTCCGGAGGCTCGCTTCGTCCACGTGGTCCGCGACGGTCGCGACGTCGCGCTCTCCGTCCTCGACCGCACGGTCCGCGACCTGACGGCCGCCGACGTCGCCAGGCGCTGGCAGAAGAAGATCACCAAGGCGCGCGAGGACGCCCCGCAGCTCGAGCACTACATGGAGATCCGCTACGAGGACCTGATCCTGAACACCGAGCCGGTGCTGCGCAGCGTGGTCGAGTTCATCGACCTGCCCTGGGACGACGCGATGCTCGACTACCACGAGCGCTCGGGCGAGCGGCTGAAGGAGATGGCCCGCGCGCTGCCCGGCGACGGCCGTGCCAAGGAGCTCAGCGTTGAGCGCCGGATGGCGACCCACGCGATGACCACCAAGCCCCCGAGCGCCGACCGCGTCGCCCGCTGGCGAACGCAGATGAGCCCCGAGCAGCGCGCCGATTTCGAGGGCATCGCCGGAGACCTCCTGCAGGAGCTCGGCTACCCGGTCGGCGAGCACGCGGTCGAGCAGGCAACCGCGCAGATAGAAGCCGCCTAGCGGCACCGCAATGCGCGCCGGAATCGTGACCAAATGGTTCGCGAGCGGCCAGGCCGTCGTCTCGCGCCAGATCCGCTCTGGGCTCGACGGGCTCGGCCATGAGACCTTCGTCCTGGTCAAGGAGGGCAAGGGGCCGCGAGCCCAGGCCGAGCGGGTCGTCGACCCGGTCTGGGACCAGCAGAACGTCACCCACAGCGGCGAGGCGGACATCCCCGAGGCGGCCTACCTCGACTGGGCCCGCGAGAACCAGCTCGACGCGATCCTCTGCGACCAAAACGATCAGTTCGCCGAGATCGGCGCCCTGCGCCGTGCCGGGATTCGGACGATCGGGCGCTTCGTCTGGGAGAGCTTCGCGCCGGAGGACGCCGCGCCCGCCCGCGAGGCCTACGACGTCATCTACTCGCTGACCAGGGCCGAGCAGGAGCGCTACCGCGGGTTCGGAATCGAAAGCCCCCTGCTCACCTGGGGCTGCCATCCCGAGCTGATCGGCCTCGCCGAGGAGGGCGAGCGGGCCCGGCGGGCAGACGACCTCGTCCGCTTCGTCGTCCCAGGATCGTTCATGGGCAAGCGAAAGCCGTTCGCGGAGATCGTCGAGTCGTTCGTCCGCGTGGACGACGACCGGCTGAGGCTTCTGATCCGCGGTCAGGTCGACCGCAAGGCGGGCAAGCTCGAGCGGGCCGCGGGCGGCGATCCGCGGGTGGTGATCGAGCTCGAGGACCGGCCGACCGACGAGCACATGCGCCAGTTCGCGGCCTGCGACGTCTGCCTCTCGCCGTCGCGGTGGGAGGGGCTCGGCCTGCCCCTCTACGAGGCGATCGCGGTCGGGATGCCGGCGATCACCAATGACTCGCCACCGATGAACGAGGTCGTCCTCGACGACGTGAACGGAATCTGCGTCGACTCGGTTCGGTGGGGTGAAGCGGGGTCGGGCATCCCCGCCTTCGACCCGGACTTCGACCAGCTCACGGAGGCGATCGAGCGGCTCGCCGACGACCCCGAGCGCGAGCGGCTCGCCGCCGGGGCGCGCGGTCTGCGCGAGGGCGACCGCAGCTGGCGGCGCACGGTCGAGGGCCTCGAGAGGCTGCTGGCGTGAGGGTGGGCCTGGTCAGCAAGTGGTTCAACCGCGGCCAGCCGGTGGTCGGGCGCCAGATCCGCTCCGCCGTCGACGAGCTCGGGCACCGGTCTTTCGTCCTCGCCCGGCCGAAGAAGGAGCGCGGCCCGCGGCCCGGGGCTCTCGACCGCGACGACGTCTGGGACCAGCCCGACGTCACCGAGAGCGAGGCGTATGAGATCAGCGCCGAGGAGTACCGGCGCTGGGTGGACGAAAACGGGATCGAGGTCGTCCTCTGCGACCAGAACTACCAGTTCGAGGAGCTGGCTGCCCTGCGCCGCAGCGGCGTGCGGACGATCGGGCGCTTCGTCTGGGAGCACTTCACCGCCGACCATGTCGCGGGGGCCCGTGAGGCGTACGACGTCGTCTACTCGCTGACCCGGGCCGAACAGGAGCGCTACCGGGAGATGGGGCTCGAGACCCCGTACGTCACCTGGGGTTGTCACCCGGAGCTGATCGCACTCGCCCCCTCCGAGCGCCGGTCCGACACGGTCACCTATGTCTTCCCCGGCGGCTTCCTGGGCCACCGCAAGCCGCTCGAGCCGGTGCTGAAGGCGTTCATGCGGGTTCGCGACGATCGCCTGAGGCTGATCGTCAAGGCCCAGGTCGAGCGCAGGAAGCTGATCGCGCCGGCCCAGCAGGCCGCGGCGCGCGACCCGCGGATCGAGCTGCGCCTGGGCGACCTGCCGACCGCCGAGCACCTGCGCGAGCTGGCCGGCTGCGATGTCTGCCTGGCGCCGGCGCGCTGGGAGGGCCTCGGCCTGCCGCTGTATGAGGCGATCGCCTTCGGACAGCCGGCGATCACCAACGACGCGCCGCCCATGAACGAGGCGGTCCACGACGGGATCAACGGCGTCCTCATCGGCGGCACGGCGAACGGGACCGCCCGCTCCGGGATCCCGGCGCTGGAGCCGGACGTGGACGAGCTAGGCGCGGCGATCGAGCGGCTCGCCGACGACGCCGAGCGCGAGCGGCTGGCCGCGGGCGCGCGCGAGGTGCGGGACTCCGAGCGCCGCTGGGAGGACACCGTGCGGGGGATCGGCTCGCTGATCGACTCAGTAGCTTGAGGAGCCGATTAATGGCGACCAAGCTGGACAAGATCAAGCGGCGCGCCGGCATCGTGATGGCCAGGCGCCGGCTCAAGGGCCACACCGAGCCTCCGGCGCCCGCGCCGTTCGTCTGCGGCGTCACCCGATCCGGGACGACGCTCGTCCGGCTGATGCTCGACGCCCACCCGGACCTGGCGATCCCGGGCGAGACCCATTGGGTCACGAAGCTGATCAAGGCGGCCGAGCGCGGCAAGCAGAGCCCCGACGACTACGCCGACCTGATCATCGACCACAAGCGCTGGGGCGACTTCCACCTCGACGGCGAGGAGCTGCGCGAGCGGATCCGCCAGATCGACCCGCCGAACGCCGCCGACGTGATTCGCGCCTTCTACCTGCTCTACGCCGAGCGCGAGGGAAAGACCCGCTACGGGGACAAGACACCCGGCTACGTCCAGGAGATGCCCAGGATCCAGCGGGTGCTGTCGGAGGCGAGGTTCGTCCACATCGTCCGCGACGGGCGCGACGTCTCGCTCTCGCATCTGCGGATGAACTGGGGCCCGGAGACCTACGCCGAGTCGGCGCGGCTGTGGCGAAACCGAATCCGCAAGGCGCGGAAGCAAGCGCCGAAGGTCGACCACTACATGGAGATCCACTTCGAGGAGCTGGTCGCCGACACCGAGGGCGTGCTGCGCCGCGTGTGCGACTTCATCGAGCTCGACTTCGACCCGGTGATGCTCGACTACCACGAGCGCGCGGAGGGCCGGCTGGCGGAGAAGGCGCGCGAGCTCCCACGGAAGAATCGCCCGCCGCAGCCCGCCGAGGCGCGCCTGGAGAGCCACAAGCTCGCCAAGGAGCCGCCGCGCTCGGACCGCGTCGGGATGTGGCGCGAGCGGATGACGCCCGAGGAGGTCGCCGAATACGAGGCGGTCGCCGGGGACATGCTCGTGACTCTGGGCTACGAGCTCGGCTCCGAGGCCGGGGAGGCGCGCGCGGCCGAGAAGGGCGTCACGGCTCCGGTCGGGGCCGCCTAGGGCGCGTAGCGGTCGACGACCAGGCCCTGCCCGATGGCGGTGATCCTCGCCTGGCGGGACGGGTCGGGCGTCTCAGCCAGCAGCGGCTTCGCCGACGCGAGCACATTCAGGTAGAGCGTCGCCGGCTGGTCGCTCGCCGGGTCGACGGCATCGGTGCTGATGCGTGCCGCGCCGGCCTTGACCACCGTGCACGGGTTGGCGTACCCACTCGAGCCGAGGGTGCAATTGAAGCCGTTGGACTCGGTCGCCTGGCCACGGAAAGGCATCGTCGTCCGCGCGAGCCCGGTCGACTTGGTCGAGGTCGGCGTCTCGCCGAGCATCACGCGGGACGCGATGAAGCTGTTGTAACGAAGCGAGTTGATCGAGATCTGGAAGGTGGCGTCGAAGGAGAGCACCTCCCCCTTCTGCGGCGCAGGGATCGGGACCGAGTAGACGACTCGCTTTCGCTCCTTGTCCGGCAGCGTCACCGGCAGATCGGGGGTGACCACGGCCGCGCTCGAGCTGCGGGTTGGCGCCGGCACGTCGGTGTGCGCCTGGACGAGGTTGAGGCGCCCCTTGTCCTGCTTGACCGAACCGTCGGGCTCGTCGGCCCCGACCACGACCACATTACCCCGCTTCGCACGCTTGTTCTGAGCGGTGACGATCAGGTTCACGTAGCAGGCGGTCGGCGGGCACGGAAGCCCCGACGGGTCGGGGACCGAGGTTTCGAGGTTCGGAATCGTCAGCGTGCAGTGGTGGTTCCGGTTCGGGCGGGTCTGCTTGCAGCGCTTCGTGGTCGTCTGCGAGAGCGGCATCGACGGGGCGGCCGGGTCCTGCGAGTCGGCGAGCACGATCCGGGCGGTGATCGTCGGGTTGATCTCGTATGGCCGCCCGACGCAGCGCGTGTCGGGGGCCACGCAGGTGGTGGAGACCTGCATCTCGCCGCTGGCCCGCAGGCGGTCGCCGGCCTCGATCGGCTCCAGCTTCTCGGGCGAGAGCGACATCACCACCCGCGGCTGCTCGTTGCGCTTCCTCGCGATCGGCACCGTCTCGATCAGCTCCGAGCTGTTCCCGGTGGTCGCCAGCTCGGCCGGCGGCGGACCGGTCGGCACTCCCTTGGCGGCGATCGCGCCTGCCGGGACCACGACGGCCAGGCAAAAGACGACGGCCGCGGCCGGCAGGAGACGGCTTGCGGGGCTCGGACTACCCATTCCGAGGATCACAACACGGCCCCGTGCCCAACGGCGCGGTCGCGCCCAGGCCCTGAAAGACGACGTGCAGGGTCGTAATACTCGGAGCCTTGGAAGCGACCCATCCCAAACACCGCGAGCTCGGGCTCACCGACGCCGAGTACGAGCTGATCGTCCAGCAGCTCGGCCGCGAGCCCAACGACGTCGAGCTGGCCATGTTCAGCCTGCTCTGGTCCGAGCACTGCGCGTACAAGCACTCGCGCAAGCTGCTGCGCCTGCTCCCGACCGAGGGGCCGCGGGTGGTGATGGGGCCGGGGGAGAACGCGGGCGCGGTCGACCTCGGCGCGGGGTGGACCGTCGCCTTCAAGGTCGAGTCGCACAACCACCCGAGCGCGGTCGAGCCATTCCAGGGGGCGGCCACCGGCGTCGGCGGCATCCTCCGCGACGTGTTCGCGCTCGGCGCTCGGCCGATCGCGATCCTGGACTCGCTTCGGTTCGGGGAGCTCGACTCGGAGCGCTCGCGCTACCTGTTCGACCACGTCGTCGCCGGGATCGGCCACTACGGCAACTCGATCGGCGTGCCGACGGTCGGCGGCGAGGTCTATTTCGAGCCCCCCTACGAGCAAAACTGCCTCGTCAACGCGATGTGCGTCGGTCTCGCCCGCGCCGACGACATGGTTCGCTCGGCGGCCACCGGGGTCGGCAACGTGGTCGTGCTGATGGGCGCCTCGACCGGGCGCGACGGGATCGGCGGCGCCTCCGTGCTGGCGTCGGCGGAGTTCGCCGAGGGCGACGAGTCGAAGCGGCCCAGCGTGCAGATCGGCGACCCGTTCGAGGAGTCGAAGCTGCTCGAGTGCTGCCTCGAGCTTCTCGGCGAGGGGTTGCTGGTCTCGCTCCAGGACCTCGGCGCGGCAGGCCTGACCTCCTCGGCGGCCGAGATGGCCTCGGGCGGCGGGGTCGGGATCGAGATCGACGTCGCCCGGGTGCCGCTGCGCGAGGCCGACATGGAGCCGTTCGAGATCATGGTCTCCGAGTCGCAGGAGCGGATGCTCGCCGTGGTCGATCCGGACAAGGTCGACCGGGTGCTGGCGATCTGCGAGAAGTGGGAGACGGGCGCCGCGGCGATCGGCCGGATCACCGCCGATCGCCGGGTCCTGGTCCTGCGGGACGGCGAAGTGGCCGGCGAGATGCCCGTGGAAGCCCTGGTAGACGGCTGTCCGCTCTACGACCTCGAGCCGGCCGAGCCCGAGGGCTGGGCGTACGGAAACCAACGGCGGCTCGACGACGGCGCCGACGCCGGCGAACTGCTGACCGCGCTGCTCGCCTCGCCGAACGTGGCCAGCAAGCGCTGGGCGTTCGAGCAGTACGACTCGGTGGTCGGCTCGCGGACGGTTCGCCGCCCCGAGTCGGCCGACGCCGCCGTGCTCCGGGTGCCCGAGGCCGGCTCGGCGATCGCGGTGGCGATCGACGGCAACGGCCGCCGCGTCGCCTGCGATCCGTATCGCGGCACGGTCGAGGCCGTGCTCGAGTGCGCCCAGAACCTGGCCTGCGTCGGCGCGGAGCCGCTGGGGCTCACCAACTGCCTCAACTTCGGCAACCCGGAGAAGCCGCACGTCGCCTGGCAGCTCGACCGCTCCGTGCACGGCCTCGCCGACGCCTGCCGCGAGCTCGACATCCCGGTCGTCGGCGGCAACGTCTCGCTGTACAACGAGACCGAGGCGGGACCGATCTACCCGACGCCGGTCGTCGGGCTGGTGGGCGAGCTTCCCGACCCGGAGCGGACCGCGGGACTTGCCCTCCGCGACGGCGACGCGATCGCCGTCTGCGGCCCGTTCTCGCCCTCCCTGGCCGGGGCCGAGCTGACCAAGCTTCGCGGCGAGCTCGGCCCCGGCCTGCCCGAGCTGCCGGTCGCCGACTTAAAGCAGGCGATCGGGTTCGTGCGCGACGCGGTCCGCGCCGGGCGGGTGTCCGCCGCCCACGACGTCAGCGACGGCGGCCTGGCATGCGCGCTGGCCGAGTGCGCGATCGCGGGCGGCGTCGGGCTGGAGGCGGACCTCGACCCGCTGATCGAGCTTCGCGGGTGCTCGGGCGAGACGGCGATGTTCGGCGAGGGAGCCGGCGGGTTCGTCCTCGCCGGATCGCCGGCCGCCCTCGAGGCGCTCGCCGCCGAGGCGCGCGACGCCGGCGTGAGCCTGATGGTGGTCGGCTCGGCCGGCGGCGACCGGATCTCGATCGACGCCGCGGAGGCCGAGGCCGACGTCGCGCTCGAGGACGCCGAGCTCGCCTGGCGATCCCTCGGCGAACCGGTCGAGGGCGCGATCGCGGGCTGACTCGCGTAACGAACGCGCGCGCTGCCCGACTACGCAGCGTGCGACGCTTCTTGATCCCGGCGTTGGCGGTCGGCGCGCTGCTCGGTCTCCCCATGCTGATCCTCCAGCGCTGGGCGGCCGAGACCAGGTTCGCCGCGATCGTGCTCGTGATCACATGGATGGCGCTGGCCGGGATCCTGATCGCCGTCTACGTCCGCAGGCGACCCGAGCTGCGACTCCCGGCGCTGGGCACTTGGGCGGTGATCGTGCTCGCGACCGTGGCGGTCGGATACCTGACCGGGTTTCGCGACGTTCGCGTCGACGAGGACGTGGCGATGGCGGACGCTCGCGCGGGCGGTGGCGCGCGAGAGCGGGGGCTGGCCGGCACGGGCAGGGACGCCCGCTCCGGGCGCCCGCTCGAGCTCGCCAGCGGGCGCTTTGCCGGAGCCGACGGCCACGCGGGCATGGGCGACGCGACCGTGGTCGAGCAGCCGGGCGGGGCCCGCGTGCTGACCTTCACCGAGTTCGACGTCGATCCCGGAATCGACGTCGACGTCTATCTCACGATGAGCCCCGATTCGATCGACGACCGGGTGGAGCTCGGGTCGTTGAAGGGAAACGTCGGGGACCAGCAATACGAGATCCCGGTGGACGCCGACCTCCGCGCGCATCCGAACGTGATCCTGTGGTGCAAGCCGTTCACGGTGCGGATCGCGGTGGCCGAGCTCAACGTCTGAGCCGACGCCGTTGGTAGCCTTGTGAATGAGCGCGGACGTCGCCTCGCGCTTGCGAACGGCACTTCCTCGACGGGGTGGAATTCTCCGTGATCGATCATTCACAGCGGCCGCTCGAAGACCGCGATGGACCGCGCGATGAGTGCGGGGTGTTCGGCGTGTACGCGCCCGGGCACGATGTCGCGCGCCTCGCGTACTTCGCGCTCTACGCGCTCCAGCACCGCGGACAGGAGTCGGCGGGCATCGCCACCTGCGAGGGCGGGCACATCACCACCCTGCGCGAGACCGGCTTGGTCTCGCAGGTGTTCGACGAGCAGAAGCTCCAGGCGCTGGACGGCGACATGGCGATCGGCCACGTCCGCTACTCGACCACCGGCGGCAGCTCGTGGGAGAACACCCAGCCCGTCTGGCGCGACGACGGCCGCGAGGTGGCGCTCGCCCACAACGGCAACCTGACCAACGCGGTCGAGCTCCACAACGAGCTGCGCGAGCAGGGGATCAGCTTCCGCGGCACCTCCGACTCGGAGATCATCGCCGCCCTGCTGTCGATCAACGAGGCGCGTCCGATCGAGAACGCGGTCGCGGCGGTGATGCCGCGGCTGCGCGGCGCCTACTCGACCGTGGTGATGACCAAGCGAGCGGTGGTCGCCTTCCGGGACCCGCACGGGGTGCGGCCACTGGCGCTCGGCAAGCTCGGCGACCGCTGGTGCGTCGCCTCCGAGAGCTGCGCCTTCGACATCATCGGCGCCGAGTTCGTGCGCGAGGTGAGCCCGGGCGAGGCGGTGACGCTGACCGCCGACGGGCTCGAGAGCCGCCAGGTGGTGCCGACCGACCGCGTCGCGCACTGCGTCTTTGAGCAGATCTACTTCTCGAGGCCGGATTCGCGGCTCGAGGGCCGGGTGCTGCAGGAGGTCCGCGGGCGGATGGGCGAGATCCTCGCCCGCGAGGCGCCGGTGGACGCCGACCTGGTGATCTCGGTCCCCGACTCCGGCAACGCGGCGGCGAACGGGTTCGCCCGGGCGTCGGGGCTGCCGAAGGACGACGGCCTGATCAAGAACCGCTACGTCGCCCGGACGTTCATCCAGCCCGGTCAGGAGCTGCGAAAGCACGGGCTGCGGATGAAGTTCAACCCACTGCCGGAGATCGTCCGCGGCAAGCGGTTGGTGGTGGTGGACGACTCGATCGTGCGCGGCAACACGACCCGGCAGATCGTCGGCATGCTCCGCGACGCGGGCGCGGCCGAGGTGCATCTGCGGATCTCGGCGCCGCCGATTCGCCATCCCTGCCACTACGGCATCGACATGCACACGCGCGAGGAGATGGTCGCCCACGGCCGCACGCCCGAGGAGGTCGCGGTCGAGGTCGGCGCCGACTCGCTCGCTTACCTCTCCCTCGACGGGGTCTACGAGGCGGTTGGCACCCCGCGCGAGATCCACTGCGACGCGTGCTTCACCGGCGAGTACCCGCTCGGTGACGCCGACGATGCCGGCGGCAAGTTCGCCCTCGAACAGATCGCCGTCGTTCCGGCGACTTAGCCCGCGAGTGGGCTACGGGGGCGAGTTGGACGCCGCTCGATCGTTGATCCTGCAGAGGTGAACCAGCTCAGGCTCACAGACAGCGGCCTCAACGGCGGCCGGGCTCCGCTTCGCCCTTCGGGCTCCGCGATCGCAGGTGGGCTCGAGGCCGAGCTCGAGCGCCATTTCGGGCATCCGGCCTTCCGGCGCGGCCAGCGTGAAGCGGTCGAGGCCGCGATCGCCGGTCGCGACGTGCTGCTGGTGATGCCGACCGGGGCCGGCAAGTCCGTCTGCTACCAGCTGCCGGCCGTCCTGGACGAGCGTCTGGCAGTGGTCGTCTCGCCGCTGGTCTCGCTGATGCAGGACCAGGTCGAGAGCCTTGGTGGGCGCGCGGGTCTGATCAACGCCCAGCGCGACGGCGACGAGAACCGCGCCACCCTGAGCGCGGGCCGTCGCCGGCGAGCTCGAGCTGCTCTACGTCGCGCCGGAGCGGTTCGCCACCCCCGGCTTCGTCGATCGCCTGCGGGCGGCGGACATCGGGCTCTTCGTGGTCGACGAGGCGCACTGCGTCAGCCAGTGGGGGCACGACTTCCGGCCGGACTACTTCCGGCTGGGCGAGGTGGCGAGGGCGCTCGGCGCCCGGTCGATCTTCGCCGCGACAGCGACCGCGACGCCGCGCGTGGGGGCCGACGTGGTCGGGCGGCTCGGCCTGCGCGACCCACTGCGGATCACGACCGGGTTCGAGCGGCCGAATCTGTCCTACGACGTGGTCCCGGTGCGCTCGGCGAAGGCAAAGCGGGAGGCGACGCTGGCGTTGCTCTCCGAGCAGGGGGCGCTGCCGGCGATCGTCTACGCGGGCACGCGCAAGAAGACCGAGGAGACCGCGTCGTGGCTCGGGCGCGAGTTCGGTCACCAGGTGCCCGCCTACCACGCGGGGATGGAGCGCGAGCCGCGTGCCGAGGCCCAGCGGCTGTTCATGTCGGGAGCGACGCCGGTGGTCGTGGCCACGAACGCCTTCGGGATGGGCGTCGACAAGGCCGATGTGCGCACGGTGATCCACGAAGCCGTGCCGTCCTCGCTGGAGGCGTACTACCAGGAGGCGGGCCGCGCGGGGCGGGATGGGCTGCCGTCCAGGTGCGTGCTCCTGGCCGAGAACCGCGACAAGGGCCTGCACGTGTTCTTCATCAACCAGGTCGACGACCCGGAGGCAAAGCGCCACCGCTGGCGCCAGTACAGGGAGGTCTGGGGCTTCGTCGAGGGCGAGGGCTGCAGGCGGGCGGCGATCCTGCGGCACTTCGGCGATCGCACCGAGCCAAGTGCCGCCGGGCGCTGCTGCGACGTCTGCGACGGCCCGCTCGGGCTGGTGGCGCGCGCCGCTCCGTCGCCCCCCGCCGGCGCGGCCGGCGATCTCACCGAGGCGATCCTCGAGATCGTGGCCGCCGCCGAGCCGTCGGTCGGGCGCACGCGGACCGTGGAGATCCTGCGCGGCGGTCGCAGCAAGGTCGTCCTCAAGTACGGCTACGACGAGCTTCGCGGATACGGCGAGTTCGCCGACTGGCGCGCCGAGGAGGTGCTCGCCAGGGTCGACGAGCTGATCGACTCCGGTCGGCTGCGATCGACGGGCGGCAAGTTCCCCAAGCTCCGGGTCGTGGAGCTCGCCCCGTGAGGCGGAGTCCGTGAGGCGAAGCCGAGCCCCGCCGCCGTTGAGGCCGCTGGTTGCGGGAGAAGCCGGTGAAGAACAACAGCAGGTTGTCCTCGAGGTTGAAGATCGCGTCGATCGGGAGTTTGAGTGGCTCGGCTTCGACCTTCCCATCCTTGTGGAAGGTGAAACATGTCAGCCCGCCGTATGCGGCGATGTACTGATCCTGTTTCCCGATCGGTTCCTCGAGCCGTTCGATCTCGATTTCGCAGGCGAGCTCGGCCAGCTCGCTCGGGTGCAGGAGTCGGCGCCTGTGCGCGTAGAGCGCCTTCAGCAACGCCGTCGCAAAGCTTCCCGATGAGCCCAGTCCGGTACCGGCCGGGATATCAGCCAGCGTGGTGATCTCGACTTGAGGTGTCCGGAACTCCGAGCAGCTTGATCGCCTCACGGATGATGGGGTGGTGCACCTCGTCCGCAGTTTCGACGTGCTCCAACTTCGAGTACTTGAGGTAGATTCCGGGCGTGAACGGACGCATGACGGTCACGTAGACGTATTTGTCAATGGCGGCGGCAATCAGAAAGCCGCCGTGCTCGCGATAGTAGGACGGCAGATCGGTGCCGCCGCCGCCGAGCGTGATTCGGAGCGGACTGCGGGTGATGATCATCAGCGGGAGAAAACGTCAGCGGCTGCCGGCATCATGGTTCGATTGCGCATACACCTCGTCGGCCACCGCGAGCGCTGCGCGCGCTGCGCCCAGGCCGGCCGAAGGCTCGCGTCCAAGGCGGATGTCGTCCAGGAAGTCAGCGAACTCGATCGCCCATGAACGGTCTCCGCCGGGGTACTCGTGAATGGTCGTTTCGGGCGGTCCCATCTCGGGCAGCATCCGATAGTACGCCAGCCGCTCGACGCCGTAGCTGCCGCCCAGGCCGTCGATCGCCATCTTGCCGTCCTGGCCGTAGATCTCGAAGGAGAAGAGGTTCTTCCATTCCGTGCAGCTCACGTGCAGAAAGGCCGTCTGCCCGGTCGACGGTCCGGAGGGTCATGAACGCGTTGTCGTCGACCGGCATGTCCCAGAAGTACGTCGTCGCCACGCCGTGGACGTCGGTGAACGCACCGAGGAACCAGCTCGCCAGGTCGATGAGGTGAACGCCTTGATCGATCAGTTCCCCGCCGCCTGCCTTCGCTGGATCGGCGCGCCATTCGCGATCGTAGCCGACGCGGCCTCCATGGCCGTAGCGGCCCCTGACGAACATCAGCGGCCCGAGCGCACCGCGGTCGACGAGTTGCCGCGCTTCCAGAAACGCCGGGTGATAGCGGTGATTGAATCCCACCCTGCACCCGCCGATCATAGCGCTCGGCCACCCAACCAACGCGATCGAGTTCGGCAACGGTACGAGCGGCAGGTTTCTCGACGAGCACGTGCTTGCCGGCTTCGACCGCGGCGATGGCAATGGGAGTAAGCGAGTCGTTCGTGGTTGCCACGATGACGAGATCGACGTCGGGCCGATCGATCGCTTCCTCCCAGCGATCCAGTCGCGACCGCTCCGGACGCTCCCGTGCCAGAGCGCTTGCGCGCGCCGGCACCGTGTCGGCGCAGGCTACCAGCCGGGCACCTCCGAGCGCGGCCGCACGCTTGCGGCCGATCAGCCCGCAACCGACGATCGCCACACCGGAGGCCGATTCAACGGTCCCCCCATGTGAACCCGCGGTCCTTGGGGACGATTCGGCGCAGCGTGTAGACGTCGCTGCCCTCGAGATCATCGCGGCGACCGGCGAGCTCCTCCCACGGATCCCACACGGCGCTGAGCAGCCGACCGGTGACGCCGTCGCTCGACGACGATCCGAGATACACGGCGAGCGCGGCCCCGCGGTCCAGTGGTGTCCCCCCCTGTTCCTTCGTGCTGACCATGCGATCGTAGAACTCCTGTCCCACCGCGTCCGGGCCCGGCAGCGATCACCTCGTCGAGCATTCGGGTATTCAGCGCCCCCGGTGCAATCGCGTTCACGTCGATGCCGTACGGCCTGACCTCGAGGGCGAGCGTCTCCGCAAAACGAACGACGGCCGCCTTCGAGGCGGCGTAGGCGCTGATGCGGGGAAGCGGGTTCGTGGCGCCGCCACCCGAGAGTTGGACGATCTTTCCGTACCGGTGCTGTTTGAAATGCGGAAGCAGCGCCCGGCACGGCAGCACCGAGCCGTAGACGTTGATCTCCATCGCTCGCACCCATGCCGCCCAATCGACGTCTTCGCTGGGACCCAGCGGACCGTAGATACCGGCGTTGTTCACGAGCACGTGGACCTGCGGAAAGATCTGCAGCGCTCTCGCGGCCACTCGTGCGACGTCCACCGGGTTCGAGACGTCCGCGCGCTCGGCCTCAACCGACTGGCCGGGGGCGGCTTTCAGCGGCGAGCGACCGGCGGGCGTCGTCGAGCAGGGTCTGCATCGCGTGCGCAGAGCAGCACGCTGGCCCCCGCCGCGACGTAAGCCTCGGCAATGGCCAGGCCCAGCCCCTGGTTGGCTCCCGTGATGATGGCATTGCGACCCGCCAGCGACTGGCTCATTCCTGCGGCTGTCCCACTGCGACGAAACGAAAGCGCGCATCGTTGGCCAGATCGCACCCAGAAATCGGTTCGCGTCTACGACCAGCAGTTGAGGTGCAACGGCCGCGAGACGATCGATGTCCACCTCGCGGTACGCCGGCCATCCGGTTGCCAGGACGAGCGCGCGGGCCCCGGCAGCAGCAGCCAGCGGATCCTCATGACGCGTCACGGTGACGTCGTCAGGCACCGCCGGCGCAGCCGGGTCGTGGACGTGCACCGAGGCGCCTTGACTGACGAGCCACCGGCACAGTTCTATCGCATCGGACCGGCGAAGCGTGTCGGTGCCCGGCTTGTATGTCAGACCCCACACGGCGATCCTGGCTCCGGCGAGATCGCCAAGCTCTGACTCGAGCCGGCGTTGCGCCCACATGCGGTGCGCGGTGTTGCTCGCGAGGACGCCGTCCATGAGTGGCGTGGGCCGGCCCGTCTCGGATCCCAGCTGGCGGAGGAACGTCACATCACGCGCGAGCGTGCCGCCGGCAAACGCGCCGCCCGGCGACAGGTAGGCGTGTGGACCGATCCGCCGTTCCGTCCTGAGGCCGCGCTCGACCTGCTTCGCGTCCGCCCCGGTGCGCTCGCAGAGAGCTGCCAGCTCGTTGATGAACGTCACTGACGTTGCGAGAAACGCGTTCACGGCATGTTTCGTCATCTCCGCGGACTCGACCGACATCCACTCGATGCGATCCGTGATCGGTTGAAGCAAGCGCCTGCACGCGCGCGCGAGCGTGGACATCGCGTACACCGACGATAACGCGGTCAGGGTTGGTGAACACCTCGATGGCCTTGCCGAGCCGCAGGTTCTCCGGCGAACACGCGAAGGAAACCGTCCGCCCGGCGGCCACCTTTCGCCCAAGCGTGCTCCAGCTTCCTGACCGTGCCGGCCGGAAGCTGGGATGAGCAGAGCACGACCGATCGATCGGCCAGATGGGGAAACGCTGCCTCAGTCTGTCGCTCGACGTACGCCACGTCCGCGACGTCATCCTCGTCAACCGGCGTATCGAACGTCACCCACGTCACATCGGCATCCTGAACAGCGATTGAGAGATCCGACGTGAACTGCAGCTTGCCCGAGGTGAGCCCGCTGGCGATCAACTCAGGCAACCCAGGCTCGGCCACGAGTGGCCGGCTGTCTGCCAGCGCCGCAACCGTGGCGGGGACAGGATCGAAGGCTCGCACCGAGTGTCCTGCCGAGGCGAGGCATGCGGCAGTCACCGAACCCAGGTGCCAGAGTCCCAGAACCGCAACGTTCATGCACGCGTCTCGAGCATTGCCGGATTCGTCTGCAGGTAGTCGAGCGTGCGCAGCACCGCCGCACGAATCGAGAGCCTGGGTGTCCAGCCCAGCGCACGGATACGGCTGCTGTCGAGGTAGATGAACGGATTGTCGCCAATCCATCCGCGATCGCCACCGGTGTACTCCAGGACCGGCGCGACTTCCAGTCGCTCTGTGATCCAGCCGATTGAGTCGTTCAGAAGGCAGAACTCGTCGGTGCCCAAATTGAAGATATTGACCTTGTCGGTTGCCCGCGCCATCGCGAGCAGCATCGCGTCGAGGCAGTCCTGCACATAGAGGTACGATTTTCGCTGACGGCCGTCTCCGAGGACCCGCAAGCGGGTTGGGTCGGCCTTCAAGCTCCTGAAAAAATCGAAGACGTGGCCGTGCGTATAGCGTTCGCCGAGAATCGACACGAACCGGAAGATCCATCCCTGAAAGCCAAAGCCCTCGCAGTACGCCTGGATCAGTCCCTCGCCGGCAAGCTTCGAGGCGCCGTACAGCGATGTCTGCACCGGGAACGGCGCGCTTTCTGGCGTGGGTATGACTGTGGCCTCACCGTAGATTGATCCGGTTGATGCAAACGCAATGCGGCGAACGCCGTTTGCGCGCATCGCCTCGAGGACGTTGAACGTGGCGATGGTGTTCTGTTCCAGGTCCTTGCGCGGGTGCTCGGTGCCAAACCGAACGTCGGCGTTGGCTGCCAGGTGAAAGACCACCTCGGCGCCACGCATCGCCCTGACCAGCCCCGTCGAATCGAGAGTGTCACCGCGAACGAGCTCGAATTGACGCCGAGCTGAAGCATTCTCCAGGAAGCGTTCCTGGCCGGTCGAGAAGTTGTCGTAGGCGACAACCGTGTGGCCGTCGTCGAGGAGTCGATCTACCAGCGAGCTGCCGATGAAGCCGGCCCCACCCGTCACGAATGCGCGCATCGGTATCCTAGCAATCTCAAGAATCGTATCATGCTCAGTGTGACAGCTCTCCTCGACTTCCTCAGCAAGGCTCGCGTGTTTGTCGCGACCGTATTCGTCCTCTGCCTGTTGGGCGTCCATCTTGCCGAGATACAGCTGCCCGAGCCACCACGGTTTGTCATCGACATGCGCACGGATACAAATACCGTGGCGCAGCTGTTTTTCGATGTTGGCAAGGGGATGAACGAGGAGGATTCAACAAAGTTACCTGTCACTGCGTCGAGCGAATACTCAACGCTGCGGTTTGCGCTGCCCAGTGCCAGAATCAGAGCGCTGCGGTTCGACCCCATCAATGGTCCTGGGACGTTCTCCGTTCGGCGCGCCTATATCGAACAACCATCCGGCGTTGTCATCCGCCAGTTCGCTGGGGGCGATCTCATCGCCCTCAATCAAATCGCGAGCCGCGCCGACACGGGATCGGAAGTGGAATTCTCGACAGTACCGAGCGCCAACGATCCGATGCTCCGGATTGCAGTACGAGGCGCAATCAACCTGTCACCCTCGGGGGTGAACAGCCTGGCGCGTATTTCTGTTCAACTTGTCGTGTGCCTGCTGATGACTGCCCTGGCTGCTGCGGTGTACTTTGTCGTGCGGCCTCTTTTGGCACACGCCGGCCAGGTTCTCGACCGCCTGGCGGCCTCCGTCAGCGATGGCGGGCTATTCGACGTCGACCGCTTCGCGATGGGATGCTATCTGGGCATCCTGATGTTCTTTCTGTTGTCGGTGGCAGTCGGTCTGCACGGGTCAGCGCTGTCCTTGTACTCGACATTGACCGACGTTGCTCGCGGCCCCGTGCAGCCGATCGTGGGAACCGGGAAACCGATTCGAAGCGATGAGTGGGCCTACCACACCCCTGCGATCCTGCATCAGGTCTACCGGGTGACCCCATTTGACGGCGAGACCACTCCGTTGGGACCTGACCGCGCTTCGCTCATATCCAACATTCCGGTACGACACTTTACGACGATATTCCGGCCGCAGTTCTGGGGCTTCTTCTTTCTTCCGCCAGCCTACGCTTTTGCTCTCTACTGGCAGTGCAAGGCCCTGCTCCTGTTGACGGGAGTGTTCTCGTTTCTCCTGCTCTTGACGCGTTCGAGCAGGATCGCGGCGTTTGGAGCGCTCTGGTACGCTTTTTCACCAAACATCCAGTGGACGTACTCGTGGGCGTCGCTGCTTCCTGAAATGATCGGACTGTTTTGCATCGTGATGTGCGCGGTGTTCTACATGTCCGTCGGACGACGGCCGGCGTTGCTGCTCGTCGCTGCAACTGCGTGCGCTGTCGGGGCTGTGAATTTTGCCTTGTGCGCGTACATTCCCCATCAGATCCCACTGGTCTGGTTCGGAGTGTTTCTCTGCATCTGGTGGGTCTCCGTGAGATGGAAGGCTATCTTCACTCGCGATCATGCGCTTCCACGAATCGTCGCACTTGGTGTCGCCTGGCTGGTCGTGGGCCTGGTCATGGTCGGCTTTTATCGGGATGCAGAAGTCGCCTTGACGACGATCAGCAACACGCTCTATCCGGGCCGCAGATCGTTGCCGGCTGGCAGCTATCCCGTCCTCGCTCTCTTCTCGCATTTCTTCTCTTTTTGGGAGGATGACCGTCGCTTTCCCATCCCTGAGATCTTCGGCAACATCTGCGAGCGCGCCGGTTTCTTCTGGCTGGCGCCCGTCACATTCTTCTCCATGCGCAGCGTGAAGGGAGAGGCCGAGAAGAAGCGAGCGTACTGGATTCTGACGGCATTCGGGGCGCTTCTGTTCACTTGGATGACGTTGCCTGTACCGAACGCGATCGGGCGGGCACTGTTCCTGGATAAATCTGCGCCGGGCCGATGCGTGCATGTACTTGGACTGGTCAACGTCGGATTGGTGGCGCTCTCGCTAAGTTTCAACCGGATACAAGTGGGAAAGCGATCGCGGTTGCGACAAGGCCTCGTCATGGGGGCCGCGATCTTCGCGACTGTCTACTTCGTGTTTCTGCTCACGAACAGCCGTCTCGCCAACTTTCTCACGACGCGCGAGCTGGTCATGGCAACGGGCTACACGACGGTTCTGATTGTGGCGGTTGCCGAGAACTGGTTCAGGTTACTTGCAACATTCCTTGTTCTGCCGCAGATCGCGGTGTTTGGCCTCGTGAACCCGCTCGATCGAGGCCTGGAAGTTGTCCAGGCCGCGCCGTTGTTTCGATTCGTTCACAGCAGGCCAGAACTTCTCCGCCACCGGTGGATTGTCTATTCGACCTCTTACGTCGATTCCACTTTCTTTTCGGCTGTTGGATGCGACGTGGTGACCGGCCTGAAATACGTGCCAGACCTGAAAACGCTCAGCCTATTCGATCCGACTGGCGCACAGCATGACCTGTTGAATCGGAGTGCTTGGCTGATAGCGGAACCGGAATATGGTGGCCGCCCGGCGACGTTCGGGCAAGTGCCGCCCAACATCCTCAGTCTGAGGGTCAATCCGCTTGATGCCGCGTTTCGCCAGATCAACGTGCGATATGCAGCGTTCACACGTGAGCCACCCCCGGAGATTGCGGCCAGGATGAAGCCGCTTGCGGTGTGGCGCGTCAGTGGGTTTTGGTTATACGAATTGATTGAGTGATAGGTTCGTGCCGCGGACGCGCCAGCCCCTCACCGCTCGTGCCGGAGCACGGTCGGCACCGCCCGCACCTCGTCGACGCTGAAGCGCATGCGTCGCAGCGTCACACCATGACTGTAGGATCTCTTCAGCAGGTCCTCGAGTTGTCCGGCGTCGATGTCTCGGATGGCCACGAGCAATTCGGATACCTGATGTCGGCTGACAATCGGGCCCAGGTCCTCGAGACTGCCGAGCACGGGGATGCCCTCGATAAAGAGATTCCGCTTGCGGACGTCATCGTCGATGAAGCCGATCGGCAGGATTCCCATCTCCCGGTTCTGGAGCAACTCTCGAACGAGCAGCGCTCCGCCGCGGCCCGCCCCGTAGATCACGGCAGGTTTCCCGACGGCGCGCCGCTTTCGCAGATAGACGTCGACGCTGCCGGCAGTCCCGCGAGACGCGACCAGGAGACAAAAGGCGATCAGGGCATCGAGAAGGAAGACGCCGCGTGAGAATCCTTCCAGCGGTACAAGGCGACGACCAGCATGACCGACGCCGTCACGCCATACCCCACACCCTTCATCAAGGTGCCCAGTTCGGGCGTCGTCAGGGTCCGCCACACCTGACGGTATTTTCCGGCGGCATAGAGGCCGGCAATCTGTGCCCCGACCACGACGGGGACGGAACGTACGAACGGAGGAAAGAAGTTCGACGCGTCGCCTTCCTGGAAGCGCAATCGGAACGCCGCGTAGTAGGCCAACGTCAGCAGGCCGATGTCGAGCATCAGCTCGAGATTGCGCCGCCGGTTGGCGATTTCCGAGACGAGCGGCGGGTCTACGCCCGCGTTCCGCTGTTCGGGGTGACTGACGTGCCCCAGCACCACGGCGACGACACCGAGAACCAGGCAATAGAGTGCGACGAGCCCGACGGCAGTGCTGACGTTCAGGCGCTGCAACGCAATCGCGAGCAGCCCGCCGAGGGCCGCGAGAATGTAGAACGACATGACGGCAACACGCTCGGACGCGCCGAGCGTCACCAGTCGATGCGAGGTGTGGTCTCGACCGCCGACCATCGCGCTCCGTCCAGACAGGCGCCTCGTCAAGGTGACGAACGCCGTATCGAAGATGGGCACGAGCAGGATCAGGATCGGAAACACCGCGGCCGGTACCAGCCGGCCCTTCATCCCCGGTGTCGCCAGGAGACTGGCGCTGGCGAGGAAGGACCCGAGAAAATGGCTGCCGCCGTCACCCATGAAGATCGACGCGGGCGGGTAATTGTAAATGAGAAAACCCAACACGGCGCCTACGAACGCGGCAATGCTCAGCGTCAGGGGGCTTCCGCCTGCCGGAAGGAGGAGCGTCAGATAGCACAGGCCGGCAAGCGCCGCGACCCCGGCGGCCAGCCCGTCCATGTTGTCGAGCAGATTGAAGGCGTTCGTGATCCCGATGATCCACGTGAATGCCAGCAACTGATCGATGACGGGCCACCCCGTGATCGAAATCGGTCCCGCCATCGAGACCGCGATGCCGGCAATGACCATCTGACCCACGAGCTTGGTCGCCGGGGTAATGGCGCGAACGTCGTCGGCCAAACCCAACACGAACATGAGGCCGGCACAGATCAAGAGCGCCGCGAGCGAGGGGTCCGTCGACGATGCGGCGACGCCGCAGCAGAACGCGACAACGATGGCAGCCCCGCCGAGCAGCGGTACCGGGCGTTCGTGCCAGCGGTCGCTGACTGGAACCGCAAGGAAACGCGAGCGTCTCGCCAGCGTTCTGACGAGCGGCGTGATGGCGAGTGCACCGAGAAAGCTGATGAAGAACGCCGTCAGGTGGGAAGCTAGCGGCACAGTAGTTTGTTGGTCGAGAATGATACACCAGCGCGGACCGTACCGACGACAATTTGTGCCGCTGAGCCCGGCAGGAATGAGCGCTACCTGCATCACGAAGGCAGCGCTGTTGGATTCAGCTCGACGGTAGCAACTCCATCGGGAGACGTGTAGGGTTTACCGGCTTCAGCGACTTTGCTCAGGAGCCATCGTTACGGTGAGCGCTCCCACCTTCACGCCAAGCACACGCCGGTCCTGACTGCCGGGAATCGTCTCGGCGGGTATCCATGAAGGGGAGACCGTGAAGTCGATGCGGCGAGGCCCGGTCGAGGGAGTCGAGGGCAGGAGCATGCGCAGCCGCTGCCACTCGGGGCCGACCGCGATACGATTCGCCAGCCGCCCGTCGACCCGGACTTCCACCTGCTGGAGGACGTCGGAAGGCGTTGTGCTGCCCAACGGGATTTCTACCAGCCGCGCGCGTCCGTCCACGTAAAACGTGGCCCGCGGACCAGACCAGCGGCATCGAGTGCCATCCGGCTCCGTGCCCCACCCGAAAAAGCCGTAGCTCACGTGCGTGAGATTGACGGCCGCGAGTTCCTGCCTGGCGCGAAACGGGACCGAGAAAACCAGCAAGCCCCCGAGCAGCAACGCGATCGTCCACCGCAACCGGGCGACACGCTTCGGCGTCCCGGCGGATCCGGACACCACTTCCTCCGGCACGTCACGCGGCACCTGCAGTCTCGCAGAGTGCCCGACTGCGAGCCCGAGGGCCATCCAGAACACGTACGACACCTCGCGCACCATGAGGGGATTGCTGACCAGGCTCGTGACAAGGAAGGCGACCAGCCCGGCAGCGAGACCCGCGAGCGGGGCGTCGCGGGTTCTCCGGAGCGCCTCCCAGGTGCGTCTGCCGGCTCCAGCCAGAATCCACAGGAACAACGCGAGGCCTACGATCCCCAGCTCCGCGCCGAAGCGGAGGAAATCGTTGTGTGGATTCATGCGGCCCGGCCAGAGCGCGCGTAGCTCGGGCGACGCGAACCCTCCGGCCAGGAGAAAAAAACGATCGATGCCGACACCGAACAGTGGCCGTGATTGCGACGACACGCAAGCCCGCCCGGATGAGCTCGCCCCGGACCGTCAACGATTGTCTTGCCGTCTCTCCGGCGACATCGCGACCGCTCATCCACGAGTAACTCACGACCATGACCACGACCGCGAGGATGGCAAACCCGACGATGCCTCGAGCCGCTTTGGTCCTCTGGCGTACAACGGTGAATAACAGGACCACGAGTCCCACGAGAGCGGCAGCAATGACCGACCGCGAACCCGTGAGGTAGAGCGCAGCGAGTAGAGGCACACCGGCCGCGATCCACGCCAGGCGGCTTCGGGGCGATGCGAGGCCGATACCCAGTGTCACCAGCCAGCACAGCCCGAAGTACGACCCGGCAGCGATGTAGTCCGGTATTTGCGGCGAGATTCGGAGTCCCGCGGAGGTTGCACGCAGTGCCTCAATGGCCGCTGGATTGCGAAGGAGGATGTCCGCCAGGCGAACGACGCTCAGCACGGCGAGGCCGGCGCCGCCCAGCGTCAGCATGCGTAACGCTCGCCCGGAGAACGTCGCGTCCACCTGGCAAAGCGCCGCAAAGACCACGTACAGTGCAAGACCTTCGAGAATGATGGCGGTCGAGACCAGCAGCTGGAATTGACCTGTTTGGAAGAAGTAGTCGCGGCTCACGAAATGGAGCAGCGCCTGGAGGTATGCCGACGCGTATCCCGTCTCGACCTGGTAGACACGCTGCCAGACCACGGTGGACGCGGCGGCCGCAATCGCGAACAGAACGATTGGCACGGAAATCGAGCCGGTCAGCGCCCGTCGAAAAGGGGAGCCGTGCGGAAGTGCCCGGACGCAACATCCCGCAATGGACGCGACGACGAGGACCTCCGTGACACGCAGCAGCGGAACGCCGGCGAGGTGAGACAGGATGATCCCGAAACCGACGAACGCAGCAGTGACGAGAAGAGCAGCATCCGGTCGGGCGATCGCCAGGATGCAGAATCCGGCCAGCGCCGTTCGCGCTGTCCAGTTGCTCGCTGGCGAGAGAGCGACGGACAGGAGCACGACCGCGAGAGGCAGGATGACGGTGATCCACCCGGCCGTCGCCGCAAGTTGTCGGACGCGATCGCGCGGAACAATCACCGCAGCTCCGAGTTCCGATCTGTCCTGGCGCGCACGCCCGATGCGATGCCGGGGACCGGGTTCTCTACCCCGACGATCGTGAACATAGGTTCGTTCAGTTTCTCCACGTTACGTTCGCGCTGAACGCCTCGATGAGGGTTGGCCACCACCCGCGGCTCAGGGTAGGTTGACTGGGCCGCGGCGGGGAGGGCGGTGACAGCAAAGCGGACCCCACATGATAACTGACGCCCGGCGAGCGCGACGACACATGCCGACGAGGTGTCCGAAAAGGGGGAAGGACAGCCAGAGAGGATATGATCGCGGCGCTTGCCTCCTCAACCCCGAGCCGCGACCTATATCGGTATCTTCCTGGTTGCTCTGGCCACGCTGATGTACGAAATCCTGCTGACGCGGATCTTCAGCGTGACGATGCTCTACCACTTTGCATTCGTGGCGCTGTCGGTGGCGATGTTCGGCCTCACGGCTGGCGCGCTCGTCGTGTACTTGGCGCCGAACCTGTTTCCGCCCGACCGGCTGAGCCAGCGACTGGCAGGCGTGGCGACCGCGTTTCCGCTCGCGATGGTGCTGAGCTTCATGGTCGAGGTGCGCATTCCCTTCCGCGTGAGCTGGTCCCTGGCGGCAGTGAGCACGATCGCCCTCACCTACGTCATCATCGCCGTGCCCTTTGTCGTCAGTGGTGTCACGATCTGCCTCGTCCTCACAAGGTATTCCAGCCGCAGTGTGAGCCGGTTGTACGCGGCCGATCTCGCGGGCGCGGCGCTCGGGTGCGTGCTTCTCATCGGCGTCCTGAATTGGTCGGACGGACCGACGGCTGTCCTGTGGGTCGCCATGCTGGCCAGCCTCGGTGCCGTGGCGTTCGCGATCGATGCCGGATCGCGCAGCCTCCGACGCGTGGCCGTCGCAGCGGCGCTTCTCCTCATCGTCGCCGCTGCGGGGCACACGGCGCTCGTCAGGCGCGGGCCGGGATCGTCCGGCTCGTCTACTCGAAAGGCATCGCCGAGACGCCTCCCATCTACGAGAAGTGGAATTCGTATTCACGCATCCGCGTCACCGGTGACCCGGAGCGGGAAGGGCCGGCCCAAGGGTGGGGGCTGAGTCCGAAGGTCCCGCCCAGCCGTCTGCGTCAGCTGCACCTCGACATCGATGTCTGGGCAGGCACCGTCATGACGCATTTCGACGGCGATTTGCGGACCGTCGAGCACCTGAAATACGACGTGACCAACATCGCCTACTATCTGCGGCCCGAGGCCGACGCGCTCGTCATCGGCGCGGGCGGCGGCCGCGACGTGCTCTCGGCGCTGGCCTTCGGCGCGCGCTCGGTCACTGCCGTGGAAATCAACACGGACATCATCGCGACGGTCAATGACCGCTTTGGCGCCTTCACCGGCCATCTGAACCGCCATCCCGCGGTGCGGTTCGTCAACGACGAGGCGCGCAGCTTTGTCGCGCGGTCGGCGGATCGGTTCGGGACGATCCAGATCTCGCTGATCGATACCTGGGCCGCAACCGCCGCCGGCGCTTTCGTGCTCGGCGAGAACTCTCTCTACACGGTCGAAGCCTGGACGACATTCCTGCGCCATCTTTCAGACGATGGGCTGCTGACCGTCTCGCGCTGGTATTTTCGCGAACGACCGGCCGAAATGTATCGCACGACCTCGATTGCGGTCGCGGCGCTGAATGCCATCGGCGTGACCGACCCACGCCGTCATATCGCGATTGTGCGGAACATGAGTCCGGCCCACGCGTGGCCGCCCGACACACCCGACGGTGTTGGCACCATCCTGGTCAGCCGGCGTCCCTTCACGGAGGGTGAGCTCGACATACTCGATCGGGAGGCCGCCCGGCTCGCGTTCGATGTTCCCTTCAGCCCGCGACGCGTGGACGACGACACGTTCAGGCGCCTGACGGACAGCCATGGCCGTTCGGCGTTTCTCGACGGCTATCCCGTCAACATTGCCCCATCGACCGATGACAGTCCCTTCTTTTTCAACATGCTTCGCCTTCGGGACATCGGCCGCCCCTCGCTCCTGGATTTCGGGAACCTCAGCCACAACATGAAGGCTGTCGCCACCCTCGGCATCTTGTTCGTGACCGTCACGGTCCTCACGGTCATCTGCATTCTCCTGCCGCTCTGGCTCACGCGCGATCGCGTGCAGCTCGCCGGTGCGGGTCCGCTGTTCCTGTTCTTCATCGCCATCGGTCTGGGCTTCATGCTGATCGAAACGTCGCAGATGCAGCGGCTGATCATCGCTCTGGGCCACCCGACGTACGGCCTGTCCGTAGTGTTGTTCGCACTGCTCCTCTCGAGCGGCGCCGGAAGCTATCTGACGTCCGGCGTGCCTGACGTCGCCGAAGGATCCGCCGGGCACGGGCGTCTGGTCGCGCTCGTCATGGTGCTCGGCGCCTTCGGTCTGATCACGCCGGCGGTCGCGCGCTGGAGCGAGCCGATGACGACACCGGTCAGGATTGTCGCCGCCGTTCTGCTGCTGTGCCCAGCCGGGCTGATGATGGGGATGGCCTTTCCGCTCGGGATGAAAGTCGCCTCCGCCCGAGCACGCGAGCTCACCCCGTGGTTATGGGGGCTCAACGGCGCCGCATCGGTGCTCGCGTCCGTGCTGGGCGTGGTCATTGCGCTCTCCTGGTCGATCTCGGCTGCGTTCTGGAGCGGATGGCTCTGCTATCTGATTGCGCTCTTGGCTTTCATGCGAGCCGCGCCGGCGAGCCTCGGCGTCGGCATCCCCGGCCAACTGCGTGCCCCGTAGTGAGAGAAACCGTCGGAATTCTTGCGTGGCTCGAACGAAAGCTTGCGCGACCTCGGTCAGCGAACTGCGATCACGGCGCTGAAGGCGGAGTCAACCTGCGCGAACCAGCCCTGTCGAACTGGTCGGAAGCCGGGCCGGCAAACAACATGTACGTCCCGACATCTGCTCGAGGGTAGCCGGGTTCGATCGAACGGCGCCTTGTCGCCACCAGCTTCCACGGGGCCAGCCACGTTTCGTAGGTCGTCACCAGGCGTCCGCAGGTGTATCCCAGGTGGGCGTTCCCTCGGTCGCCTGCTTCGAGAGTCGCGTCGGTCTCCTCGCATAGCAGCAGGCAGCCGTCCGGCCTGACAATGCGCCGCAGTTCGTCGATGACGGCGCGAACTTCTGGCTCCGGAACGTGCTGGAGGACGGTGAAGACGAGACCGAGATTGAAGGACGCTCGGTCGGCCGGAAGGCACTGCAAGCTGTCGATAGGACGGAAATCGATCGAGGGCTCCAGCGACTGCGCGATGCTCAACAGCCCTCTCTCGCGTTCGAATCCGACGACTCGCTCGGCGAACTCGGTCAGGACGGGCGTCAAGCGCCCGAACCCGCAGCCGACATCGCACGCCGACGCGAGGGGGGCCCCGATGCTGACACTCGCGCACAACTCCCGGACGTCACGCTGCTCGAGATACGCGCGCAATATCGCCCGCGGACCGTCGACGTCTACCACTTCATGCGGAGTCCAGACCAGACGCTCCATCTCCTATGAGAATATCCAGGGGTCATCGAGGGGATGAGAGAAATAGAGGGTCAGACGACGGCGTCACAAGTATCGGAACGGGTCAGCGCGCGCCGATCACGGCGTAGTCGAGGTACGTGAACAGGCGCGCGTTGAGCTTCTCGACGTTGGCGTTGAACGCTTCGACGAGATCCGCGAGCTTCCCGTCGGCGCCGTCGGGAAGCGCGATGGCCTGCAGGCGGTCCTCGGGGGCCACCGGCGAGCGGTACTCGAGGTCGGCGCCGCGTGAACCCGCTCGCGAGGACCAGATACTTCAGCGTCTCGGGGTGCAGCGGCCACACGTGCGTGATGTCGCGGATGTAGCTCTCGAAGAAGGCGACCCAGCAGGCCGGGTTCAGCGTTTCGAGCACGACGCGGCCGCCGGGGCGGACCTTGTGAAACGCCAGCTCGAGGAACTGGAGCAGGTACGCCGGCTGCAGGTGCTCGACGACCTGCGCGGCGAAGATTCCGCCGAGCGACGCGTCCGGCAGCGTCGACAGGTAGCCGACGGCGTCGGCTTCCGTGACGTCGAGCCCGCGGGCGCGACAGAGCTCGGCCATCTCGTGATTCAGATCGATGCCGCGTCGCGCGCACGCCTGCGCCGGCGAGCAGCTCGAGGAACTCTCCGCGCCCGCATCCGACGTCGAGCACGTCGGTCGCGCCCGCGAAGAACGGCAGATAGCTTTCGAGCCGCGCCCGGATCGTCTCGCGCGACCCGCGGAACTGGTCCTCGAACCCGACGTACTTATAGCTGTCGAGCGTGCGGAACGGCGTCGTGGACCTCGACGCTTGACCGCTTCTCTGAGCGCTCGCTGGACCCGCCGCCGACGCTCTCGCGCCGCGACTTCGCGCCGCGCTCGGACCGCAGCCGTTCGAGTTCCCGTTTCAGCGAGAGCGACGCCTGCTGCACCACGCCGAGCATGGCCCGCAGCTCGTCCTGTCCGTCAGAGAGCGCGCGTGCGCGCGCGTCGGCGCGCTGGTCGCGCACGCCGAGCGACTCCCACCGCTTGTCCACGTTCTCGGCCAGCCCGCTGAGCGATGCGTTCAGGACCATCGCGCCGCCTGCCGCGCGGCGATCCCGCGTGTCGACGTAGGCGGTCATCTGCTGGAGATACTGAATCGTGCGCGAGTGGAACTCTGCCAGCCTGGCGAACTCTTCCCGCAGCGCGTGCCGTCGTGTCTTCCGCCCGTTGATGCGCCAGCGCGCGCGGCAGTGGCGTGCCGATTCAGATGGTCGACGATGCAGCGAGTTGAAGGAGGCCTGCCGCTGCAGGTAAGGCGCGACGGTTCGCCAGATGAGGCCCGTGAGCCGCCCTCGCCATCCCGGTCGGGGCGCTGGGGCGACGGCGGCGATGTCCCACGCGTCGTTGATCGCCGCAAGCGCTGAGTCGTCGGCAGCAGGGAGGGGCGACGGCCAGTCGCCGGGCTTCGGCAAGGCGCGGTCGAGTGCCGTCAGCGCATCGTTGTACCGCTTGTCGGCCTCGTCGCGTTCCTGGTCGAGGCGCCGCAGCGTCTGTTCGAGTGTTTCCATCACGATCAGGTCGCTGCCTCACGAACATCAGGCGCCGGGGGCAGTGCCGGCGAGCGCGGCGATCGTGCCGTCGGTGGGGCTGCTGGCCGAGGCGTAGGATCGGCGCGCGATGCGGCCGGCGCCGTAGGCCAGGCGGCCCGCTTCGACCGCGAGCTTCATGGCCGTGGCCATCGCCACCGGATCCGCGGGCCAGCGCGATCGCGGTATTCATCAGCACGCCGTCCGCCCCGAGCTCCATGGCGATCGCCGCGTCGGAGGCGGTGCCGACCCCGGCGTCGACTATCACCGGCACGCGCGCCTGTTCGCGGATGATCAGGATGTTGTTCGGATTCTGGATGCCGAGGCCGGATCCGATCGGGGCGCCGAGCGGCATGACCGCCGCGGCGCCCGCTTCCTCGAGCTTCCGGCAGATGACCGGATCGTCGTTGGTGTAGGGCAGCACCACGAACCCTTCGCGCACGAGCACGCGCGTCGCCTCGAGCAGCGCGATGTTGTCGGGGAACAGCGTGCGCTCGTCGCCGATGACCTCGAGCTTCACCCAGTTCGAGAGTCCGACCTCGCGCGCCGAGCCGCGCGGTTCGAATCGCATCCTCCGCCGTGTAGCACCCGGCGGTATTCGGCAGGATGAAGATCTTGCGTCTGATCGATGTAGCTGAGCAGCGACTCGGCGCTGCGGTCGGACAGGTTGACGCGCCTGACGGCGACCGTCACCATCTCCGCGCCCGATGCGCGGTGCGCGTCGGCCATCACGGCGATGAGACGGGTACTTGCCCGTGCCGACAATCAGGCGCGAGCGGAAGGTCTTGTCGGCGATGGTGAGAAGATCAGTGCTCATTGTTCGTGCGATCGTCAGGTGCCGAGGTCAGGAGATCCGGTAGAAAACCACAATCCTGGTTCCTGCGTCTCCTGTGACGACTTCGGACAGCGATGGCCAGTTCTGAGCGGTCTAGCCTCCGCCGACGAAATTCACGATCTCGATCTCGTCCCCGTCGTGCACCACGACCGACTCGTACTTGTCGCGTTTGACGATGGTGAGGTTGTGTTCGACCGCCACCAGGCGGGAGTCGATCGTCAGGTCGGCGAGCAGGCTGCTGATGCGTGACAGGGCCGGCGATCTCGAGCGGCTCACCGTTCACGCGAATCGTCACAGGATACCTCATTGAGCGATTGGAGGCCCAAACGGCGCAGGCAGGCCGAACGGCTCCACGAGACGGTCCAGCGCACCGCGTCGCATCGTCGAGCAGATGCGGCGGCAGCGGAACCGCGAGGCCGGGTGCCGGACGGCGTCCGCAAGCAACTCGCGGTAGTCGGCCACCATCGCGTCGATGGAATGCGCGTGGTTCCAGTACGTCGCGCGCGGCCCGGCCCAGCGTCGCGCGGAGCAGAGGGTCGGTTGCCGAGGCGCCGCATCGCCAGCCGCAGCGAATGGTCCTCGTCGAGGATGTCGATCGCGACGGCGCAGGGCGCGGACGGGCTCGAGACCTCCCCGAGACCGCTGATGACGCGCGAGATGCGCTGACATTCGGCCGCCACGAGCGGGGGTCGAGCGTCGGCACGTCCGTCAGGTGCGCGAGATCCATGATGATCGTCGGTTTCCCGGCGGCCAGGCAGCGCAGCCACGGTCCTGAGACTTCGCGCGCCGTGGGCCACCGCAGGTTCAGCGCGACATCGCACGCGGCGATGCTCTCGGTGAACGCCTCGTCGGTTGCGATGTAGCCGGTCAGCGTGACGTGCGTCGCCGAGGCCGTGCCGTTCGACGTCCTCGCCGAGATCGTAGTGTTCGGGCACGGCGCCGGCGAGCAGAAGATGCGCGGCGGGTACGTACGCCCGGGTCGCGGCAAACGCGGCAAGCACCTGCGGAAGGCGCTTGTCGGGCGAGAGCCCGCCGTAGCAACCGAAGACGATGGCGTCGGGCGCGATGCCGTATCGGGCGCGCGCGCGGCTTCCGGCGTCGGCGGCCTCTTCGATCGACAACGGCGTGCCGTGCCCAGCCGGATCGCCGTGACGCGGGCGTCCGGGACGTCGGCACGCGAGGCGCTCTGCGAGTGCGACGCCGTGGACCGCCACGAGCCGTCGACGCGCGAACGACGAGCCGCGTCATCGGCCAGGTGTAGTACAGATGATTGTCGAAGCCCGCGACGGCCAGCTCGGCGATGTCGGCGCTGGCGTCGGGATGATTCGCACGCGAACTCCGCGCGGTAGTCCGCCGGCGCGGAACGTGCGCAGCAGGGCCGCCGCCCGCGCATGATGCAGGTGCGCGTCGTGCAGCACGGTCAGGCCGGGATACCTGAAGAGGTAGGGCCACTGATAGTCGTGGTGCGAGGAGTTGCCCACCTGATAGACGGTGAGGTCGTATGGCTGCTGCTGGTGGCGCCAGACGAAGTCGTGGGCCGAGCGCGTGCCCGGCGCGACGCGTGCGACGGCCTCGTCCACGTAGACGTCGATCTGTGGTCGGCGCCGAGGGCAGCGACGAGGTCGGCGCTGCAGGCCGCGACGCCGGTCGCCACCGGCGGCATGGGGCTGAACCAGGCCAGACGCATATTGAATTCTAACGGTTCAAAGGTTCAAGGGGTTCAGGAGGTTCAAAGAGGTTCAGAGGTTCAAGAGGTTCAAGAGGTTCAAGAGGTTCAAGAGGTTCAATAGGTTCGAGGTTGAGCGTTCATGAACCGTTGAGCCTCATGAACCCTGAACCGAGTCGAACCTCTGAACCTCTTGAACCTATGTGTCTGTTATGTCTGTGATAGCATTCGGCCGTGGACGCGTCGGAATGGCGACGCGCCTTTTTTTGCGCCGGGCTTGAGAAAACATTCACAAGCCGGCCCTTCTTCTGCGGGACTGACATGCACGGCTGGGTGCCTATCCTTATCATGATCGGCCTCGGGGCCGGGTTCGGGGCGTTCAATATCGTCCTCTCGCATCTCATCGGCCCGCACAAGCCGACCGCCGAAAAGCTCGCGCCCGTACGAATGCGGCATGCCGCCGGTCGGCGACGCGCGCGAGCGCCACCCGGTCAAGTTCTACCTGGTCGCGATGATCTTCCTGCTCTTCGACATCGAGGTCGCGTTCCTCTATCCGTTCGCCATGGCGTTGAGGCCCCTCGGCTGGACCGGCTTCGTGCAGCTGCTGGTGTTCTTCGCTATCCTGCTGACTGGTTACGTGTACGTCTGGCGCAAAGGCGTGCTCGATTGGGGCCACGAGCGCGCGTAGCTGCTCTAGCCGATCCTTATGAGTGACGACATCGATCTTCCCATCCTGACCACCACCGTCGAGAAAGTCGTGCAGTGGGCGCGGCGTTCGTCGGTCTGGCCGGTGACGTTCGGCCTGGCGTGCTGCGCCATCGAGATGATGGCGATGAGCGCGTCCCGCTACGACATCGCGCGATTCGGCGCCGAGGTCTTCCGCGGATCGCCGCGGCAGTCCGACCTGATGATCGTGGCCGGCCGCCTGTCCCGCAAGATGGCCCCGGTCCTTCGCCGCATCTACGATCAGATGCCCGAGCCCAAGTACGTCATCTCGATGGGGGCCTGCGCGTCGGTCGGTGGCGTCTTCGACAACTACGCGATTGTGCAGGGTGTCGATCAGGTCGTGCCCGTCGACGTCTTCGTGCCGGGCTGCCCGCCCCGGCCCGAAGCGCTCATCTACGGCATCGTCCAGCTCCAGCGGAAAATCGACAAGCAGAGGTCGTTCGTTTAGGCGCCTTCGGCGGCCAGCGGTTCCAGAACTCCATGCAAGCGACGGCCATCATCGAGGTATTGTCACGCGCGCTGTCGGCGGATGCCACGCAGTTCGAGGTCGTGGAGTCGCGCGACGGCATGCCGACGTTCTACGTGTCGCTGGCGCACCTGGTCGAGACCTGCCGCGTGCTGCGCGACGCCCCGGAACTGCGGTTCGTGTTCATGGCGGATGTGACCGCGGTGGACTATCATCCGCGGGTTCCGCGATTCGAGATCGTGTATCTGCTGGCGTGTCCGGGGGTGGCCGGCTACGGCGACACGCCCAAGCGGCTGCGCCTGAAAGTGCGGGTGCCCGAGGGAACGCACGTGCCGTCGGTATCGAGCATCTGGCAGTCGGCGAACTGGGGCGAGCGCGAGGTGTACGATTTCTTCGGCCTGCACTTCGACGGCCACCCCGACATGCGCCGGATTCTCATGCCCGACGACTGGGAAGGGTTTCCGATGCGCAAGGACTACCCGGTGCAGATCAATCAGCGGGTGAAGACGTACGAGCCGCTGCAGGTGTCGGAGGACGAGTTCGTGGCCAACATGGAGGCGGCGCGGCGCGCGGCGCGAGACCCCGAGCGGCCGCGACAGGACTGATGCGACGATCGATGGCGCTGCCGCCCTGTCGATCGTGCCGCGCACGCTCGACGCGGCGATCGACACCCACCGGCGGGTGCGCGGGCTGGATCTGACGGCAGTGGCGACGGCGGCGACGGCGATCGCGGCGGCGCTCGAGTCGGGAGCGAAGCTGCTCGCGTTCGGCAACGGAGGGAGCGCCGGGGACGCCCAGCATCTCGTCACCGAGCTCGTCGGCCGGTTTCAGCGGGAGCGGACGGGTTTCGCGGCCGTCGCGCTGACGGCCGACACGAGCCTGCTGACGAGCGTGGCGAACGACTACGGCTTCGAGCGCGTGTTCGCGCGGCAGGTCGATGCGCTCGGGGCGCCGGGTGACATCGCGTTTGCGATCTCGACGAGCGGCGCCTCGCCCAATGTGACTGCCGCGCTGCGGTCGGCGCGGGCACGCGGGATGCGGACCATCGCGCTGACGGGCCGCGACGGCGGG
This sequence comes from uncultured Solirubrobacterales bacterium, assembly GCA_963793775.1. GTDB lineage: Bacteria > Actinomycetota > Thermoleophilia > Solirubrobacterales > 70-9 > WHSW01. The sequence goes on along the minus strand of CAWCBM010000020.1, from coordinate 82,873 downwards.
GAAGCGGGACGCCTCGCGGACATCCATATCAACGTGCCGGACGAATGCACGGCGCGCGTGCAGGAAGTCCACATCACGCTGATCCACGCGATCTGCGAGATTGTGGAGATGGTGTGACGAGTGCCAACTGAACTTCGCACGGAAACGATGACCGTCAACATGGGACCTCAGCATCCCAGCACGCACGGCGTGCTGCGGCTGGTGCTGGAGTTGTCCGGTGAGACGGTCGTCTCCGCGGACACGACCGTCGGCTACCTGCATACCGGCATCGAGAAGACCGCCGAGCAGAAGAAGTGGCAGCAGGTGATCCCGCTCGTCGAGCGGATGGACTACCTCGCGGCCCAGTCGAACAGCCTGGCGTTCTGCCTGTCGGTCGAGCGCCTGCTCGATGTCCAGATGCCCGAGCGCGTGCAGAACATCCGCGTGCTCATCGCCGAGCTGCAGCGGCTGGCCAGCCATCTCGTCTGGCTCGCGACCCACGCGCTCGAGATCGGCGCGATCTCGGTGATGATGTATTGCTTCCGCGAGCGCGAGCAGCTCCTCAACGTCAACGAGATGCTGGCGGGCTTCCGGATGTTCCCGAGCTACCTGCGGATCGGCGGCCTGCGCGAGGATCTCCCGACCGGCTTTCACCAGGCCGTCAAGAAGTGGCTCGACGACTTCCCGAGCAAGCTGAAGGAGTACGAGGATCTGCTCACCAAGAACCAGATCTGGCTGAAGCGCACGCAGAACGTCGGCGTCATCACCAGAGACGACGCGATGACCTATGGGCTGGCGGGCCCGATGGCGCGGGCGACCGGCGTGGCGTACGACGTCCGCAAGGCGTTCCCCTATCTCGGCTACGAGACGTACGATTTCGACGTGCCGACGCAGACGGCCGGCGACGTCTACGCGCGCTACCTGGTTCGCGATCGCGGAGATGCGGGAGAGCACGAAGATCGCGCAGCAGGCGCTCGCGCGCATCACCCCGCGCGGCGTCTTCGACATCCAGGACTACAAGATCGTGCCGCCGCCCAAGGACAAGGTCTACAGCGAGATGGAAGCGCTGATTCAGCACTTCCTGATCTACTCGCAGGGGTTCAACGTGCCGGCCGGCGAGGCCTACGTGCCGGTCGAAGGGCCGCGCGGCGAGCACGGATTCAGCATCGTGTCGGACGGCACCAACCGGCCCTACCGCATCAAGCTGCGCGCGCCCTCGTTCTACGCGTGCCAGGGGCTGCCGAAGATGCTCGTCGGCGGCATGATTGCCGATGTCATCGCCGTCATCGGCTCGACCGACGTCGTCATGGGAGACGTGGATCGATGAGCTTCCATCCGTTGATGGTCTACGACCAGCGCTTCCAGAAGTCGGAGCGCAAGCTGTCCGACGAGGGCCCGGCGTTCACCTTCACGCCCGAGCGCCGCGCCGCCCTCGACGACATGCTGACGAAGTATCCGCCGGACCAGAAGCGCTCGGCGGTCCTGGGTGCGCTGTACCTCGTCCAGGAGCAGCAGGGCTACCTGACCGCGAACGGCATGCGGCACGTCGCGGGAATTCTGGACATGACGCCGGCCGAGGTCGAGGACGTCGCGACCTACTACGTGATGTTCTACAGGGAGCCCGTCGGCAAGTACGTGCTCCAGGTGTGCCGCACGCTCTCGTGCGCGCTGATGGGCGCCGAGCGCGTCACCGAAGCGCTCTGCGAAAAGCTCGGGTTGAAGGTCGGCGAGACCGACGCGTCGGGCCTCTTCACGCTGGGCGAGTTCGAGTGCCTCGGCGCCTGCGACCGTGCGCCAATCGTGATGGTGAACAACGAGCACTGGCACGAGAAGGTGAAGCCCGAGGATGCGGGAAAGCTCGTGGACGAGATCCGGGCGAAGGGTGACAAGGCGTTCAGCGGCTGTCACTTGGAAGTGGAACGGTGACACGGCTTCGCACGACGATCACGAGCGACATGAAGCTCGCAAAGCTAGCGAAGTTCATCGTGGATTCTTCGCGGGCATCGTGGTCTTCGCGGCCATCGCGATGAGATGCGTGACAGCGTGACAATGGAACCAATTCTCACCAAGTACGTCCGCGAGCCGAACAGCTACACGCTCGAGTTCTCGCTGAAGCACCAGGCGTACGAAGGGCTGCGCAAGGCGCTCGGGATGCAGCCGGCCGAGGTGATCGATCTCGTGAAGGCGTCCGGCCTCCGCGGACGTGGCGGCGCGGGCTTTCCGACGGGCCTCAAGTGGCAGTTCGTCCTCAAGGACACGCCGCTGCCGAAGTACATCTGCTGCAACGCCGACGAGAGCGAGCCCGGGACGTTCAAGGATCACGTGTTGATGGAGCGCAACCCCCACTCGATGTTCGAGGGATGCCTCATCGGCTGCTGGGCCATCGGCGCGAAGGTCGCCTACATCTATATCCGCGGCGAGTTCTACCACGTGCAGCGTGTACTCGAAGCGGAGCTGGCGAAGGCGTACGCCGAAGGGTACGTCGGCAAGAACATCATGGGCACGGGGTTCGATTGCGACATCGTCCTCCATCGCGGCGCCGGCGCCTACGAAGCCGGCGAGGAAACGGCGCTCATCGAGTCGCTCGAAGGCAAGCGCGCGCAGCCCCGCATCAAGCCTCCGTTTCCGGCGGTCTCCGGCCTCTACAACTGTCCGAGCGCGGTCAACAACGTCGAGACGCTCTGCAACCTGCCGCCGATCCTCATCAACGGCGCGGAGTGGTTCCAGTCGATCGGGCCCGAGAAGAATGGCGGGCCGAAGCTGTTCTGCGTCAGCGGCCACGTGAAGAAGCCGGGCGTCTTCGAAGCGTCGATGAAGACGACGCTGCGCGAGCTGATTTACGACTATGCCGGCGGGCCGTTCGACGGACGGAAGATCAAGGCGGTCATTCCCGGCGGGTCCTCGGTGCCGATTCTCACTCGACGACCAACTGAACATCCCGGCGAGCTTCGACGATGTGGCGAAGGCCGGGTCGATGCTCGGCTCGGCGGGCATCATCGTGATGGACGACACGACCTGCATGGTGTGGGCGGCGAAGAACCTCCTGCACTTCTACATGCACGAGTCCTGCGGCAAGTGCACGCCCTGCCGCGAGGGCGGCGACTGGCTCCACAAGATCCTGACGCGCATCGAGAACGGCGAAGGCGAGATGCGCGACATCGACCTGCTCGTGACCATCGGGAACAACATCGTGGGCAAGACGCTCTGCGCATTCGGTGACGCCGCCGCGACGCCTGCGCTGACGACGGTGAAGTACTTCCGCGCCGAGTTCGAGGCCCACGTGCGCGAAGGGCGCTGCACCGTGCCCTCGGCATGGCGTGCGTCGAAAGCGCCGGTGGGGGCTCACTGATGAGTTGGCTGCCGCCGGCGCCGATCCTCGCGCATCTCGGGCTCATTTTCGTCATCTTCCAGCATGCTGGTCCTCTCGGCCGCGTTCATGGTCTGGATGGAGCGGAAGGTCTGCGCGTACATCCAGGACCGCGTCGGGCCCAACCGCGTCGGCTACGCCGGCTGGCTGCAGCCGTTTGCTGACGTGATCAAGCTGCTGACCAAGGAAGAGCTGCGCCCCAAGGCGGCCGACGCGCTGCTCTTCGCGATTGCCCCGGTGATTTCCGCGGCGGCGGCGTTCGCGGCGTTCTCGGTCGTGCCGTTCGGCACCTCCACCACGCTCTTCGGTCTGCTCGACGAACCGATGCCGCTGCAGGTGACCGACGTCAACGTCGCCGTACTGGTGATCTTCGCCATCGCGTCGATGGGGGTTTACGGCATCGTGCTCGCCGGCTGGAGCTCGAACAGCAAGTATTCGCTGCTCGGCGGACTTCGCTCCGCGGCGCAGATGATCAGCTACGAGCTGTCCTACGGCCTGGCGCTGGCGGCGATCATCATGCTCTCCGGGTCGCTGTCGCTGCGCGAGACGGTGTTGGCGCAGTCGGGCTACTGGTGGGGGTTCATCCCGAAGTGGTACCTCTTCCTGCAGCCGCTCGGGTTCGTGATCTACATGTTCGCCGGCGTGGCCGAAACCAACCGCGCGCCGTTCGATTTTCCGGAAGCCGAGCAGGAGCTCGTGGCCGGGTACCACACCGAGTACAGCTCGATGAGCTTTGCCATGTTCTTCCTCGCCGAGTACGTGAACATGGTGACCGTCTCGGCGGTGGCCACCAGCCTCTATCTCGGCGGCTGGCTCGGGCCCCTGCTGCCCGACTGGCTGGCGTGGATCTGGTTTCTCGTCAAGGTGTTCCTCCTGCTCTTCTTCTATGTCTGGATGCGGTGGACGCTGCCGCGCTACCGCTACGACCAGCTGATGGAGTTCGGCTGGAAGTGGCTGCTGCCGGCGGCGGTATTGAATCTCCTCGCCACAGCTGCGCTCGTGCTGTGGCTCGGATGAATAGGATAAATGGACACGTTCGCCTTTTACACGTTCGCCGCCATCGCCGTGCTCGCGTCGCTGCTCGTCGTCTCGCAGCGCAACCCGATGCACAGCGTGATGCTGCTCATCACGTCGTTCGGCGCGCTCGCGGGGCTCTACGTGCTCCTCGATGCGCCGTTCACCGCCGTGACCCAGATCATCATCTACGCCGGCGCCATCATGGTCCTCTTCCTCTTCGTGGTCATGCTGCTCAACGTGCCGCGCGAGGAGCCGCTGCCGAGCGCGATCGCGGGAATCCTCGGTCCCTCCGGCATGCGCATGGGCGCGGTGCTGTCGGTCCTGCTCGGGGCCGAGATGATCTGGGCGATCTCGCGCATCACGTATGGCGGACAGGGCAGTCTTCTGCAGGGCGATTTCAGGCCCGAGTACGCCGAGCCGACGAGCTCGGTGGCGAACATCGGCCGGGCGCTCTTCACCCAGCACGCCTTCGCGTTCGAAGTCACCTCGGTGCTCATCCTCGTCGCGATGGTCGGGGCCGTCGTCCTTGCGCGGAAGGAGCACTGAGTCATGGTGACGTTGAGCCACTACCTTCTCCTGTCCGGCATCCTCTTCGCGATTGGCACGGCGGGTGTGTTCCTGCGCCGCAACCTGATCACGATTCTCCTGTCGATCGAGATCATGCTCAACGCCGTGAATCTGACGTTCGTGGCGGTGGGACGCTCACTTGGAACCGTCGACGGTCAGATCATCACGTTCTTCGTGATGACCGTCGCGGCGGCCGAGGCTGCAGTCGGGCTCGCGATCGTCATCTCGCTCTTCCGCCACCGCGAGACACTCAGCCCCGACGCGTTTACGTCGCTCAAGTGGTGACATGCTGCTCCTGATTCCGCTTCTGCCCTTCCTGGGCTTCGTCGTGAATGCCTTTGTCGGGCGCCGGCTGCCGAAGTCTCTCTCCGGCGGCATCGCGTGCGCGGCCATGATCGCGGCGTTCCTGGTCTCGGTCGCCGCGGCCTGGCCGCTTCTCGCTCACGGCGGCGCCGCGGTTGACCAGCTCGTCTTCAACTGGCTCCCGTCCGGCACGCTCCAGGTGCCGTTCGAGCTGCGTCTCGACCAGTTGTCGACGGTGATGATCCTCGTCATCACCGGCATCGGGTCGCTCATCCACATCTACTCGACCGGCTACATGCACGAGGAGACCGACGGCGAGTACGCGCGGTACTTCTCGTATCTGAACCTGTTCGCATCGTTCATGCTCGTGCTCGTGCTCGGAGCGAACTTCCCGGTGATGTTCGTCGGGTGGGAGGGCGTCGGGCTCTGCTCGTACCTGCTCATCGGCTTCTACCACACGAAGCACTCGGCGTCGGACGCCGGCAAGAAGGCCTTCGTCGTCAACCGCATCGGCGACTTCGGGTTCATCCTCGGGATGCTCCTGATTTTCGTGACCTTTGGCACCCTGGACTTCCAGGCCGTGGCGGGCGGCGCCTCGCTGCGTGCACCCGAGACCGTCATGGGCGTGATGACGCTCGCCACGCTGCTGCTCTTCGTCGGTGCCACCGGCAAGTCGGCGCAGCTGCCGCTGCACGTGTGGCTGCCCGACGCGATGGAAGGACCGACGCCGGTGTCGGCGCTCATCCACGCGGCCACGATGGTGACAGCCGGCGTCTACATGATCGGCAGGAACGCCGTCCTCTTCTCGCACGCGCCGATGACGCTCGAGATCGTCGCCGGCGTCGGCGTCGCGACGGCGCTGATGGCCGGGACGATCGGCCTCGTCCAGAACGACATCAAGCGCGTCCTGGCCTACTCGACGGTCTCGCAGCTCGGCTACATGTTCCTCGCGATGGGCGTCGGGGCCTATGCGGCTGGCGTCTTCCATCTCTACACGCATGCGTTTTTCAAGGCGCTGCTGTTCCTCGGGTCCGGTGCGGTGATCCACGCGCTGGCGGGTGAGCAGGATCTGCGCAACATGGGCGGCCTGAAGAAGTACCTGCCCGTCACTTACTGGACGTTCCTGATCGGCGCCATGGCGATTGCCGGGGTGCCGCTGCTGTCTGGGTTCTTCTCGAAGGACGAAATCCTCTACAAGGCGTTTGTCGGCACTGAGCACGCTCACGGCAGCGTGCTGCTGTGGCTCATCGGCGCGATCACCTCGCTCCTGACCGCGACCTACATGTTCCGCCTCGTGTTCCTGACGTTCCATGGAGAGCGACGTAGCGGAGCGGTATCGCACGGCGCACATGCCGGACACGCCCACGACGATGCCCATGCCGCGCCCGGTCACGGCGCCGGACACGGCCACGGCGCGCCGCACGAGGCGCCACCCTCGATGGCCTTGCCGCTCATCGTGCTCGCCATCGGATCGGTTGTAGCCGGCTACGTGGGCGTTCCACACGCGCTCGGAGGCCACAATCTCATCGAAGGGTTCCTCGAGCCCTCTTTCGAGGTGCATCAGACGGTGGCGCCGGGTGAGACGCCGGCCGTGCCAGTCGCCGAAGCTGGCGCGGTGCCACCCGCCCCAGAGGGCGAGGCGGATCACGCGGCCGGAGACATCCGCACCGAGCAGATGCTGATGGCCATTTCGACCGGCATCGCCGTCGCCGGCATCGGCATCGCGATGTTCTTCTGGCTCCGGCGGCCCGCGGCCGCGGCGGCGCTCGAGCGCCAGTTCAGCGGCGTCCACCGCCTGCTCCTGAACAAGTACTACCTCGACGAGATCTACAACGCGGTCATCGTTCAGCCGATCAAGCAGGTGTCGACCGGCGCGCTGTGGAAGGGCGTGGACGCGGGGCTGATCGATGGCTCAGTCAACGGCGTGGGCGCCGGCGTGCAGACCTTCAGCGCGACGCTGCGCCGCCTGCAGACGGGGTCGATCCGGACATACGCCGCCTCGCTGTTTTACGGCGCGGTGATGATTCTGGGATGGTACCTGTGGCAGTGAGGCCGGCCGCCGCCGGGCGCCTGCCAGGCCGCATCGAGTCGATTGGCACCGTGTTCGGTTGGCGACTACAGACATGCTCTCGTTAATCGTCTTTCTTCCTCTCGCGGGCGCGATCGTTGCGCTGCTGGCCGGCGGGCGCGGCGACCGGCCGGAGCGCGAGCCGCTGGTGCGCAACATCGCCCTGGCGACGTCGCTCCTGACCTTTGCCGCGACACTCGTCCTCTGGTGGCGGTTCGATCCCACCAGCGCCGAATACCAGTTCGTCGAGACGCACGCCTGGATTCCGAGGTTCGGGATTCAGTACCTCATCGGCGTCGACGGCATCAGCCTGTTCCTGCTGGTGCTGACCGGCTTCCTGACGCCGCTGGCGCTCGTCTCGTCGTGGGAGTCGGTGCACAAGAGCGTGAAGCTGTTCTCGTTCTTCGTGCTCGTCCTCGAGACGGCCATGCTCGGCGTCTTCGTGTCGATCGACTTGTTCCTGTTCTACATCTTCTGGGACGCGATGCTCATCCCGATGTACTTCCTCATCGGGATCTGGGGATACGAGCGCCGCATCTACGCCGCCATCAAGTTCATGCTCTACACGATGGCGGGCAGCGTCCTCATGCTCATCGCCATCATCGGGCTCTCCTGGGTGCACGCCGAGACCAGCGTGTCGAGGCAGCCCAGCTTCAACCTGCTCGACCTCTATGGCATGACGCTTTCGCCGCAGATGGAGAGCTGGTTCTTCCTGGCCTTCACGCTGGCCTTCGCCATCAAGGTGCCGCTCTTTCCGTTCCATACCTGGCTGCCGGACGCGCACGTCGAGGCGCCGACGGCCGGGTCGGTCATCCTCGCCGGCGTTCTCCTCAAGATGGGCACGTACGGGCTGCTGCGGTTCGCGTTTCCGCTCTTTCCCGGAACGGCGCTGGCCATGGCGCCGATCATCGCGATCCTCGCCGTCATCGGCATCATCTATGGCGCCCTCGTCGCCATGGTGCAACCCGACATGAAGAAGCTGGTGGCGTATTCGAGCGTCAGCCACCTCGGCTTCGTCGTGCTCGGTCTCTGCACGATGAATCTGCAGGGCGTGCAGGGCTCGCTCTACCAGATGCTCAACCACGGCGTGAGCACGGGTGGGCTCTTCATGATCGTCGGCATGCTCTCCGACCGCCGGCACACGCGGCTCATCTCGGAGTTCGGCGGCCTCAAGGGTGTCATGCCCCGTCTCGTCGCCGCGTTTCTGATCATCACGCTGTCGTCGATTGCGCTGCCGGGGCTCAACGGGTTCGTCGGGGAGTTCCTGATCCTCGTCGGCGCGTTCCGTTGGAGCCCGATTCTGGCGGCGCTGGCCGCTACCGGCGTCATCCTCTCGGCGGTCTACATGCTGTGGATGTTCCAGCGCGTCAATTACGGCCCGGTCACCAACGAGAAGAACCGGACGCTGCCGGACCTGTCGCCGCGCGAATGGGCGCTCGTCGTCCCGACGATCGCCATGGCGATTCTGATGGGCATCGTGCCCGGCATCTTCCTGCGGCCGATGGAGCCGGCGGTCAACAAACTGATCGAACGGGTCACCGCCAGCCAGCCGGCACGGGTGCGGCTCGACAATCCGCGATCCGTGAACCCCGAACCGCGAACCCGGAACGACGAACCGCGCGCCGCGAGCCGCGAACTGCTACCCGCGCGCCGCGAACCCGACGCGAACCGCGAACGACGAACCGCGAACCGTGACCATGAGCGACTACACCGCCATCATCCCGATCGTCATCGTCGTTTTGTCGGGTTGCGCCGCGATGCTCGCGGAGGCCTTCCGTCAGCCCGGCGAGCGCATGCCGATCGCCGGATTCGGGTTGATCGGCCTCGCCGGCGCGGCGCTCGCGACCGTCTTCCTCTGGGGCAGCGACGCGCAGAGCTTCGGCGTCGTCCGCTCCGACAACTTCGCGCTCTTCATCAACCTCGTGCTCTGCGTCGTCGGCGTCCTGACGATGCTGTTCTCCGACGAGATCGTGGAGCGGGAGCAGTTGCCGCCCGGCGAGTACTACGCGCTGACGCTCTTTGCGATCAGCGGCATGATGTTGATGGCCGCGGCGACCGACCTGCTCGTCATCTTCCTCGCGCTCGAGGTGCTCTCGCTCTCGGTGTACGTGCTCACGGGAATCCGGCGTTCCAGCGCCGCGGGCGCCGAAGCGGCGTTCAAGTACTTCCTGCTCGGCGCCTTTTCGAGCGCGTTCTTTCTCTACGGCGTCGCCTTTGCCTTTGCGCTGTCCGGCTCGACGCGGCTCGACGAGCTGGGCACCGCCCTGTCCTCTCAGGGTGTCGGGCCGCCGTCGACGATGGCCTTGCTGGCGGTGGGCATGCTCGTGGTCGGATTCGCCTTCAAGATCTCCGCGGTGCCGTTCCACATGTGGACCCCGGACGCGTACGAGGGCGCGCCGACGATCGTGACCGCGTTCATGTCGACGGGGGTGAAAGCGGCGGCGTTTGCCGCCTTCGTCCGCGTGTTCCTGTCGCCTCTCGAGCCTCTGAAGGATCAGTGGATTCCGGTGCTGGTCGTCATCGCGGCCGCGACGATGATTCTCGGGACGGTCGTCGGTGTCGTGCAGACCAACATCAAGCGGATGCTGGCCTACTCGAGCATCGCGCACGCCGGATACCTGCTCCTCGGGTTGATTGCGACGACCGACACCGGGAAGGCGGCGGTGCTGTTCTATCTTCTGGCCTATGCCGTATCGAACCTTGGCGCGCTCGGGATCGTGGCGCTGCTCGGCACGGCCCAGCACGGGCACGACGAGCTGAAAGATTTCGCAGGACTGTCGAAGGCGCGCCCGGGGCTCGCCGCCCTGATGACGGTGTTCCTGCTCTCGCTCGGAGGGTTTCCGCCAATGGCCGGCTTCATCGGCAAGTGGTACATCTTCAGCGCGGCCGTCGAGCGCGGTCACTACTGGCTGGCCATCATCGGCGTGCTGTCGAGCGTCGTCTCCGTCTTCTTCTACCTGCGCATCGTCGTCATGATGTACATGACCGACAGGCAGCGACGTCGTGCGTCCGCGAGTGTCGCTCCCCGCGGCCGCCGGGCTCGCGCTGGCCAGCCTGGCTGTGATCTACCTCGGGCTCCTGCCGACGAAGATCATCGACCTCGCGATGGACTCGATCGCCACCATCTTCTAGGCTCTTGGCTCAGGCTCTTGGCTCATAGCGAGAGTTCTGCCTGAGTCTGGAGTGGTCGAGGCTCTGACCTAGAGCCGACCTAGAGCCGACTTACGGCAGCAGACTCGACGCGGCCGATGTCACGAGTGCAGCAAGCCGTTCGTCCTCTTCCGGCGGGACCGTGCGGAGGTCGAGGAGGACACGATCGTTCTCGATTCTTGCGATGACTGGTGGACATCCTGCGCGGAGGGCGGCCTCGCAGCCGGCCCGCTGGCATTGTCAGCGCCACCAGCCTGGTGGGCAGCTGTGACCCGGCCGCGCTGCCCCCGCCGATCGTCGAGAAGCCGCCGACGACCTCCGCCTGCAGGCCGGCGGCCGAGAGTCCGGTTACGAGCGCGTCAGCGCGTCGTCCGAGATCCTCGACCGGTGTCGCGATCATCCGCGCGACCGGCACCGTCTGTTGCGCCCGGCCCGCCGCGTACTCCTCGAGCGTCGCTTCGAGGGCGGCGTACGTCATCTTGTCCGCCCTGAGCGCGCGCATCAGCGGGTGCTGACGGACGCGGGCCACGGCATCGGTCGCGCCGGCGATGATTCCCGATTGCGGGCCCCCAAGGAGCTTGTCGCCGCTGAACATCACGATCGTCACGCCCGCGGCCACGCTGTCGGCGACGCAGGGTTCGTCGCGGAGGGCCGCGACACCGCTGGGGACGCCGAGGAACCCGCTCCCCAGGTCCTCGACGACCGGGATGTTGAACCGGCGTCCAAGGGCGACGAGATCGTCGACGCGGGGTCGTTCGGCAAAACCTTCGATCGTGAAGTTCGAGGGGTGGACGCGCAGGATGAGCGCGGTGCGATCGGAGATGGCCGCGGCATAATCCGACACGCGCGTGCGGTTGGTCGTGCCGACTTCGCGCAGCACGGCCCCGGATTGGGCCATGACGTCCGGCACGCGGAAGCCGCCGCCGATCTCGACGAGCTCGCCGCGCGAGATGACGACTTCGCGTCCGGCTGCCATTGCGGCCAGCGAGACGAGGGTCGCGGCGGCATTGTTGTTCACGATGACCGCCGCTTCCGCACCCGTGAGCCGGCACAGGAGGCGTTCGGCGTGTGTATCGCGCCGCCCTCTGGCGCCCTTGGCGACGTCGTACTCGAGGTTGGTATAGCCCGTGGCGAGCGCGGCGACGCGTGACGTGGCGGTCGAGGCGATCGGCGCCCGGCCGAGATTGGTGTGGATGATCACGCCCGTCGCGTTGATGACCGCGATGAGCGAGGGGGCGTATGCCGCATCGAGGCGGGCCCTTACGCCGCGCTCGATGACTGCCAGGACATCGTCGGCCGTCGCGGCGGCCGCTTCGCGGGCGTCGGCGTGGGCCAGCCGTTCGCGCAAGGCTGCTGCTTCGGCGCGAAGCGCGTCGATCACCGCCGCCCTGCCGTAGGCGGCCTCCAGAGGGCGCATCGCCTCGCTTTGGCGAAGCTGCTCGATCGACGGGATGATTCGGCTTCGAGACACGGCTCTGATTGAATCACAAACTGCCAAATGCCACGTGAAACCGAAGGTAGCCTTGCTAGAATAGAGCCGCGGATGGCGAAGAGAAACCCGGAAAGCCGTTCTGATAGCTGGTGTATCGCTCATGAAGCCTGTTGATTCCCGCGCGCCGGTCCATCCCGCGGTGGAGGTGCCGGACTATCGTCCGGTGGAGCGGTTCTGGCCGTATCTCGATCTGCCGGAGCAGCCGACCGACGAGGAGCTGGCGAACCTGGATCCCGCGCTGTCCGAGGCGCTCTTCGGCACGCCGCGGCGGCCGTTCTCCGTCTCGCTGGAGTTCCCCGCGTTCGAGGGGCCGGACTATCACGCGCGCGCTTGAACTGGCCCGCGCATCCGCCGAGTATCGCGAGGTGGGCAGCGGCGCCGCGCTCCGCCATCGCGCACGGTTCTATCCGCCTGACGCCCTGCGGTTGCGCACGCTCTTCGAGATCGTCGGGCGTCTGGACGCCTGCGAAGTGCTCATCGACGACCGGCCGCTGCCGTACGCGCGAGAGTTGTGGCTGCCGCTGATGTGGTTTCTGATCTCCTGACGTCCGGGTCGACCGTTCATGGCCGAACAGACAGACGTCCAGCGCGACCTTCATTCTCCTCGCCGCCGATCTCAAGCGCCTCGAGGGCGAGTACAACATGTTCTTCTCGGGCCGCCTGCCGCGTCCCCCGATTGAAACGCGCGGACGGGTCCAGGCCGTCATCAAGCGCTACGATCGTGGCCACCAGCATGAGCACCGGCGATCGGTTCCGGTTCGAGATGCTGCAGTCCCGCTTCCAATCGCTCGTGGAGCTCTGGGACCGCGGGCATCCGATCGCGCGAAGAGGGCCGTCCCGGGCCCTTCGCCCAGCCGCTGCCCAAGGCCGCGGCGAAGACGCCGAAGCCGGCCGGCGGGAAGGTCCTGAGCGTCACCGCCTTCACCGATCCCGTGCGCGAGATGGACAAGCTGCACTCGCTCTACGATTCGCTCATGGACGCGCGACGTCAGCACGGCGAGGAAGTCGTGCCGTTCCACAAGTTCGCCGCGCTCGTGAAGAATCAGGTCACGAAGCTGCGCGACGAGGGGAACCCGGAGGTCGCGTTTCGTGTGGCGGTGAAGGACGGGAAGGTCGCGTTTACGGTGCGGCCGATGAAGGAAATGAAGGATGTGAAAGAGTCGAAGGAGTGAGGCGGGGTGAACTGGAGACCGGAACGCCTGGCGGCGTTCCGGTCTCGTGCCGGGATTTAGCTGGGCTTCGTGACGTTGCCAGCCTGCTGGCCTTTGGGGCCATCGACGATCTCGAACTCGACCGCCTGACCTTCCTCGAGCGTCCGGAAACCATTGCCCTGGACTGCCGAGAAGTGGACGAATACGTCCGCCCCGCCGTCACGTTCAATGAAACCGTAACCCTTGGCGTTGTTGAACCACTTGACCTTGCCTGTGATACGCATCGTACTTTTCTTCCTTGCGAAGCCGCGGCGCATGGCGCCGCATGAGACCCATCCGCGGCGCAGCGTTTTGGCAACGGCCGTGGACACAAAAAAAGACCGCGAGTGCGCGGCCTCGACTTACGATAGCTGGCCTCCCAGCCAAGGGCCATACTAGGGGCTTCGCCGTGTAAATGTCAAGTAAATCGACTCATATGCGTGCAATTTTGAGCGTTTCGGACAAAACCGGGCTGGCGGATCTCGGCCGCGGGCTGGCCGCCCTCGGGGTCGAGCTCGTCTCGACTGGCGGCACCGCCACGGCCCTCGCGGCGGCCGGCCTTCCGGTCGTCGGCGTCTCCGACGTCACCGGGTTTCCCGAGATGATGGACGGCAGAGTCAAGACCCTGCACCCGGCCATCCACGCCGGCATCCTGGCGCGGCGCACCCGGCCCGACGACCTCGAGGCCATCGCGCGCCACGGCATTACGCCCGTCGATCTCGTGGTCGTGAATCTGTATCCCTTTGCCAAGGCGGCGGAGAACCCCGCGACGCCCTTCGACGCCCTCGTCGAGGAGATCGACATCGGCGGTCCGAGCCTGGTCCGCGCCGCGGCGAAGAACTTCCGCGACGTGCTCGTCGTCGTCGATCCGGCCGACTACCCGCAGGTGCTCGGCCAGCTGGCGCGGCGCCGGCGGACCCGAGCTCGAGTTTCGATTCCGCCTGATGCAGAAGGCGTTCGAGCACACGGGCGTCTACGACTCGATGATTGCCATCGACGCTGAAGACGGTGGAGTTCGCGGAGGGCGCCATGAATCCGGCGCGGCCTGCCGACGCGTCATCCGGCGCCGAAGGACCTGCGCTACGGCGAGAACCCGCATCAGAAGGCGTCCTGGATTCCGAATCAGCCGCCGTTCCTGCCGCCCTGGGAGATGCACCAGGGCAAGGAGCTGTCGTATACGAACCTTCTCGATCTCGACGCCGCGCTGCGGATCGCGCTGGAGTTCCCCGAGCCGGTCGGCGTCGTCATCAAGCACACGAACCCATGCGGCGTGGCGCTCGGGGCGACGATTGCCGAAGCGTACGTGCGGGCGCGCGAAGCCGATCCGCTCTCCGCCTTTGGCGGGATCGTCGGGCTCAACCGGACGCTCGACGCCGAGACCGCGCGTGCGCTGACGTCCACGTTCATCGAAGCCGTGATCGCGCCGGCCATCGCCGATGAGGCGAGGCCGATCCTCGCGACGAAAGCCAACCTGCGCGTAGCGACCGCCGACTTCGCCAAGCTCGGCGCGCTCGACCACGATCTGGCGACGGGATGCCCGGTCATTCCTCGGCGGGATGCTGATGCAGGATCGCGACGTCGTGTCCGAAGCGCGCGCGCCGTGGCCGGCAGAGACCGAGTTTCCGAAGGTCGTGACCAGGCGTGCGCCGACGCCGGAGGAGTGGAACGCCCTGCGGTTTGCGTGGAGGGTCTGCGGTCACGTCAAGTCGAACGCGGTGATCTTCACGACCGCCGACCGCACGCTGGCCGTCGGCGCGGGGCAGATGAGCCGCGTGGACGCCGTGAAGGTCGCGGTGATGAAGGCGGCCGGCACGCTCGCGAGCTCCGTCGCCGCCTCCGACGCGTTCTTCCCGTTCCGCGACGGGCTCGACGCCGTCGCCGATGCCGGCGCGACCGCCGTCGTGCAGCCGGGCGGCTCCGTCCGGGACGCCGAAGTGATCGCCGCCGCGGACGAGCGGGGCCTCGCGATGGTGTTCACGGGCAGAGACACTTCAGGCACTGACGCTGGCAATGCTGAATGATGAATGCTGAAGTGAATGAGGAATGAAGCAGGAATGAAATGACGAATGGGCCTGCGACGTAGTTAGCTTCACATTCAGCCCTTCGCATTCCTGCCTTCCATTCGCCCTTCACTTCAGCATTCAGCATTCAGCATTCAGCATTGGCTGTTGCTCTTCCTGGCCATCTG
Source organism: uncultured Solirubrobacterales bacterium (assembly GCA_963793775.1). Taxonomy (GTDB): domain Bacteria; phylum Actinomycetota; class Thermoleophilia; order Solirubrobacterales; family 70-9; genus WHSW01. The sequence continues at coordinate 67,552 of CAWCBM010000020.1, read as the reverse complement.
CCCCTATTTCATCGACCTGGGCGGTTCGTCCATCTGGGACGCCAACGAGGCGTTCTACGTGGAAACTCCGCGCGAGATGATGGAGCGCGGCGACTACGTCAACCCCAGGTTCAACTACGAGCCGCGGGTGAACAAGCCCGTCCTGAGCTACTGGATCGTCGCCGGCTTCTATCATCTGTTCGGCGTGTCGGTTGGCGTCGAGCGCATCCCGATCGCGCTCGGGGGAATCGTGCTCATCGTCACGGCGTTCTTCCTGGCGCGCGCGGCCGTCGCCCGCTGGACGATCGACCGCCGCCGCCTGGTGGGCGGCGCTCGGGCTCGCGGTGTCGCCGCGGCTGCTGATGTTCGCGCGCCGCATCTTCATCGACATCTACATCTCGATGTTCATGGCGCTGACGCTGCTGTTCTTCGCTCTGGCGGAGCGGTATCCCGCGCCGGCGCCGGCTGTTTCTGGTTCTGATGTACGTCTGCGTCGGGCTCGGCGTCCTGACGAAGGGACCGATCGCGGCGCTCCTGCCGGGCCTCGTTTTGGCCGTCTATCTGCTCGCCCACCGCGAGCTCGGCCGTACGCGCGAGATGCTGCGTGCCGCTCGGGCCGGTGATCGTCCTGGCCATCGTCCTCCCGTGGTACGCGGCCCTCTACCAGCAGTGGGGGTGGGCGCCCATCAAGTCCTTCGTCTTCGGGGAGAATCTCGCGCGCTATGTGGACGGGGTCGGCGTGAACGCCGATCGCCCGGTGTGGTGGTACCTGCCGGTCGTGTTCAGCGACTCGTTCCCGTGGTCGCTCTTCCTCTTTCCGGCGGCCGTGTTGTGGCTTCGCGAGCGCCGGCGGGCGGGCGCTGCCGCGATGTCGCGCATCGAATCCAGACGTTGCTCTGGATCTGGATCGTGGTCATCGTCGGCTTTTTCTCGCTCTCGGCGGGCAAGCAGGACCTCTACATCTACCCGATCGTCCCGGCGCATCGTCGCGCTCGCCGGCGTTGTCATCGCGCGATCGCTCGAACCGGAGGCCGTCGGACGCACCGCGGATCGGAATCGTTACGGCAGTGATCGGGGCGCTGCTGATTGTGTCGGGGGCGGGATTCCTGGTCCTGTTCAACAGCGCGCTTGCCGTCTACGTGCTGGCCGGATCGGCGCTCGTGGGGGTCGCGGCCATCGCCGGCGGGGCAGTGGCGATGCTGCTCGCGTTGCGCCAGCGCGCCGGCGCGGCGCTCGTGGCCGTCGCCTGCGCGCTCATCGTCGTGAACTGGGTCTTCGTGCTGAAGGTGCTGCCAAGCTTCGAGGCCTACAAGCCGGCGCCCGGCCTTGCCGCGATCCTCAAAGAGCGCGCCGGGCCCGATGACCTCATCGTCACCTACAACGTCGCGCTGCCGAGCCTTGTCTACTATCTCCGGCGTCATACCGACGTCTTCTACGATCATGGCCCGGTGCTGGAGCTGCTCCACTCCGGCCGCCCCGTCTTTCTGATGGTCTCGAGAGACGACTACGATCGCGACGATCAAGCCCGTCATGTCACGTCCCGCTCTGTCAGGTCAGCTCCCACCCGACTTTCGACGTCAAGCTGAGGAATGTCCTCTCGCGCGAGCGCCTGCCGGAGGTGCTGCTGCTGACGACGAAGTGCGGGGGATGACGGCTCCAGGCCGGCTCAAGGCTCTAGGCGATGAGGCTCAAGCAAGATCTTCGAGTAAGTGTTCCAAGTTCTGCCTAGAGCCTAGAGCCTAGAGCCTGAGAGCCGTCCCTCAGCTCCTCCACCGTCACCGTCGCGGGGCCGAACTTGCCGACGACGATGCCGGCGGCGCGGTTGGCGAGGCGGGCGGCTTCGGTGAGGGACGCGCCAGCGGCGGCGGCGAGCGCCAGGGCGCTGATCACCGTGTCGCCGGCGCCGGTGACGTCGGCGACTTCGCGGGCTTCAGCCGGCAGATCGATCTCGACATCCTGACCGTCCTTGCTGTCCGGTCCGCGGGCCCGAGCAGCCACATCCCGTGCTCGCCTCTCGTGATGAGCACGGCGGCGCTCCCCGCACGGTCCCGGAACCGGCGCGCGGCCTCCCGCGCGTCGGCTGCCGAACGAATCCGCATGTGCGTCACGGACTCCGCTTCGTGGTGGTTCGGCGTGATCGAGCGTCGCGCCCGCGTAGCGATCGATGTGCGGGACCTTGGGATCGACGAGGAGCGGGATCCGGTGGGTTCGCGCCGCGTGCGCCGCCGCGGCGGCGACCTGCGGTGTGACGACTCCCTTGAGGTAGTCGGAGATCACGATCGCGTGCGCCGACGCCGCCAGCTCGCCAATCCTCCGCACGACGGTGGCTTCGACCGACGCGGCGATCTCGCTGTCGCCCTCGTAGTCGATCCGCGCCACCTGCTGGTTCCGCGTCGTCACCACGCGCACCTTCCGCGTCGTGCACCGCGACGTGTCGCTGATGACGCCCGCCGTGCCAATCGATCGCCCGGCGAGATCGGCGAGCAGACGCGCGCCATCCGCGTCGCTGCCGACGACGCCGATCGCGTCGGCACGTCCCGCCGAGGGCCACCACGTTGTTGGCGACGTTGGCCGCGCCGCCGAGCCGCCATGTCTCGTGGTCGAACCGCACGATCGGGACCGGAGCTTCCGGCGAGATCCGGTCGACGGTGCCGATCACGAACTGATCGACCATCAGGTCGCCGATGACGAGGATGGAACGGCCGTCGAGGCGATCGAGCAGCTGGTCGAGCCCCATGCTAGGCGGCCTTCCGTTCGACGGCCGGCGCCGGCACGCGCTCGGCGGCGTATGGCAGCGTGACGAGCACGAGAAACAGCATCAGGAATTCGGAGTCGCCGAAATTGTATTCGAACATGCCGGCGGCGATCATCGCGACGACGCACGCGATGCCCGCCGTGGCGAGCGACGGTACCGCCGACGTCCTGCGGAGCCGCAGGAAGTCGACGAGGAGCGTGCCGACGAACCAGCACCAGAGGCCGAGCGCCGGCAGCCCGCGCTCGGCGGCAATCTGCAGGGGCACGTTGTGGAGATGCGAGTTGCGCTGGCTGATCGCCGTTTCCTCGCGGTACCCGGGATAGACCTGGATGATCATGTCGGGCCCGACGCCGGTCAGCGGATTGTCCCTGACGATCTGGATCCCGCTCTCGATCATGGCGAGTCGATCGCGGTTCGACTTCCACGTCGAGGTATTGGTCACGGTGTCGCCGAAGGCCTCCTTGATCGACAGCATCGAGTAGAAGCGGTCGCTGATCGCGGCTGGCGCGAACGCGATCAGGAGCCCGAGCGCCACGGCCAGGAGCGCGGCCAGCCTGAACACGGACCGGAATCCCTTCAGCATGAAGAGCGTGCCGATGCCGGCACAGGCGCCGACCCAGGCGTTGCGGCTGAGCGTCAGGACCAGCGCGACGAGCACCGCCGGGAGGACGAGCGCGGCCCAGATCCGCTCGCGCCGCCGGAACATCACGCGCGCGACGGCGAGACACGCCACGAGCATGATGACCCCGGAGTAGGTCATGTAGTGCCCGAGGTTGCCCTGGACGCGTCTGGCGACGTTGTCGAAGTCCAGGATGCCGTACTGCACGATCCCGTAGACCGCGTTCAGCGCGCCGACGGTGATGACGACGTCGACGACGGTGAGGCTGCGCTCGCCGCGGAACAGCCGATAGGTGATCGGCACGATGGCGAAGAGCACGAGCTGCTTGCAGTCCTCGAGGCTCGTCGCCGGATCGACCGAGAAGAACGCCGCGACGAGTGTCGCGCCCGCGTAGGCCGCGAGCGGCCAGAACATCCGCGGCACCTCGATGCGCTCGCGGTTGACGATGACGACCGCGATCCACAGGAGCGCGGAGAGGCCGAGGAGAATCCCCGAGGCGGCGATCGAGAACTGCGGCGCCGCCGCGAACGCGAGCAGCGAGACATAGGCCGCGCGTTCCAGGCCGGACATGCGGTCTGGCGGAGAGTCCGCCGGCAGTCGAGCAGCGACGGTTCATGAGTGCGTCCGACGTTGGCGTGCGCCTGCGCGAGCGCACGCTCCGCGGCGGCGATGACGCGTCTGCGGATCGATGCGCGTCAGGCAGCGGAAATCACCGGGCGCGCAGACGCGCTGCTCGCACGGGCGGCAGGGCAGGCCCTCGACCTGCACCGCTGCGGTCGGGATGCGCGGATCCCGCCAGGGCGCCGACCGTGCCGCCAGCGTCGGACCGTAGATCCCGACGATCGGTGTTCTCGTCGTCGACGCGATGTGCAGCGGTCCGCTGTCGCCCGCCGATGAAGAGGACGCTCCGCTCGATCAACGCGCGTAACTCCGCAAGGTCCACATCTCCGAACTCGAGCACCTGGCTGCGCGCGACGGCCCCAGCTCGAGGCGCGCGGCGCGGGCGATGCGATCGGCCGCCGTACGATCCGAAGGTCCCGAGCTGAGGACGATGCGCCGGCGATCGTCGCCGGCGGCCAGTCCTGCCACCAGCGCCGCGAACGCCGGCTCGGGCCATCGCCGAAACGGGTTGCCGGCGCTCACGTGGATCACCGCGACATCGTGCCGATGATCGACGCCTGCCGCGCGCAGCCGCTCCGCGATCCGCCGCGTCCGCCGCGGCGTCGAGCGGCATCTCGGTCGGGTCGCGCGCCGGATCCGGCGGCGTGCCGGGCCACCCGGCCAGCGCCGTGAGCAGCTCCCACTGGTTCACGACCGAGTGCCGTGGCTGCAGGCCGCGCGGCCGGTGCACCGTCCGCGTGTACTGCCAGCCGCGGCCCTGGATGTCGTAGCCGATGCGCTGCGGCGCGCCGGTCGCCCAGGTCAACCATGAGCTCCGCGGTCCGCCGTGCAGATCGAACACCACGTCGAACGCTTCGGCGCGAAGGCGTCGGGCGAGTCGCAGGTCGTCACGAAGACGGGCCCATCCCCGCGTGCGGGGGATGACGATCGTCCTGGGCGAGGTGCGGGTTGCCGGCTACGACCGCCGCCGCGTCGCGTTCCACGAGGTAGGTCAGGCGGGATTCCGGGAACGTCCGCTTGAGGGCGCCGAGAAGCGGCGTCGTGAAGACGACGTCGCCGATGAGACGCAGGCGGATGAGCAGTATCTTCACGTGTCTGCCGCGCGCCGGCACGCCTCGAGCTGCCTAGGGTTCGACCGTCGCCTCGTCCAGCAGCATGACCGGGATATCGTCCTTGATCGGGTAGACGCGCTTGCACTGTCCGCACTTGAGCGCGGTGCCGTTCTTGACGAGCTCCACCTTGGTCTTGCAGTTGGGGCAGGCCAGTATTTCGAGCAGTTCAGGATCGACGGGCATAGATCTCGCGGGGCCCTCGTGCTCAAGCGCCCGGGACTCTTGCTGACCCCGCCAGGCGGTCGTGGTTGCGGTTGCACTATACCAGAGCCGTTTGCGTCCCGCGGCCGGCTGACGTCATTATAGTCAGAGCAGATGCGGCCCTTCTTGCTCTCGGTGCTGTTCTTCCCCCGTCGCTCGCCGGCGGGCCGCGGGCAGCCGCCACAGCCGGCGGTCGCGGCAGGGCGACCCCGGCTATTACTTCCTGCTCGGGCGGCACCTCGAAAGCGCCGGGCAAGCGTCGACGAAGCCATCAAGGCCCACCAGCGCGCCATCGCGCTCGACCCCGGCTCCGCCGAACTGCGGGCCGAGCTCGCCGGCCTCTACGCGCGTCAGGACAACGCCGTCGACGCCATCGCGAACGCCGAGGCGGCCCTGGCGCGGGACGCCTCCAATCAGGAGGCGAACCGCATCCTCGGCACGGTCTACGCGGAGTTCGGCCGAGCGTCGCTTGCCGTGCGGCCGGGCGAGGATCCGGCCACCTATCCCGCCCGCGCGATCGCCGCGCTCGAGAAGGCCCGCGGAGACGGGTTCGACATCGGACTCGATTTCTGCTCGGCCGGCTGTATCTGCAACCGGCGTGTTCGACAAGGCCGTGCCGCTGCTTGCACCGCGTCGTCGAGAGTCAACCGGCGCTTCGTGGATGCGGCGATCCTGCTGTCGACGGCCCAGGAGGGCGCCGGCCAGCCGGCGAGGCCGTCGCCACGCTCGAGAGAGCTGCTCGGCGAGAACCCCGGCTCGTTCAGGGCGCAGCTCCGCCTGGCCGAGATCTACGAACAGGACGAGCAGTGGAACGAGGCGGCCAATGCCCTGGCGAAGGCGCAGACGCTCAACCCGCGGGCGCCGATGATCGCGAGGCGCCGGGCGGTGGCGCTCCTGTCGGCGGGGCGTGGCCCCGGAGTCGCGCGATCTCTTGCAGGCCACGATCGCCTCCGGCCAGGCGGACGCGAAAGACCCGATCCTGCTCTACCTGCTGGCCGAGAGTCAGCGCGTCGTCAAGGATCTCGACGCGGCGCAGGCCACGGCACAGAAGCTCATCGCCGCCAATCCCGATGACGTCCGCGGGCTGCACGTGCTGTCGCTCATTCTTCAGGACAAGGGCGACGTGAAAGGCGCGGAGCGGACGCTCAGGGATTTGCATCGCGCGCGACCCGATGGACGCCAACGCGCTCAATTCGCTCGGCTACATGCTCGCCGAGCGCGGCGATCGTCTCGACGAAGCGGTCACGCTTCTCGCAGCGCGCGCTGAAGATCGAGCCGGGCAACCCTTCGTACCTCGACAGCCTGGGCTGGGCCTACTTTCAGCAGGGGCGCCTCGATCTCGCCGACACTCCGCTCACCGAAGCGGCCGAAAAGCTGAAGAACAGCTCGGTCGTCCAGGATCATCTCGGCGACCTGCGCTTCAAGCAGCGCCGCTTCGCAGACGCCGCCGCCGCCTGGGAACGGGCGCTCGGCGGCGACGGCCAGTCGATCGATCGGGCGAAGATCGAGAGCAAGATCCGCGAGGCTCGAGGCCGGATGTGAATCGCAGGATTCGCCTGCTCCTGGCCGCTCGTCTGCCTCGTCGCTGCCTTCCTGCGCGCCACGGCTCGTCACGCTGCCCTCGGGCGCCGGCACCGCCTTTCCCGACTTCGCGTCCGCGCTACGCGCAGGCGACCGAGCCCTGCCGCGACGTGCGGACGATGGCGCGCCGTCCTCGTCGATCTCCGGCCGGGCGGGGGGCCGGCGCTTCCGCGCGAAGATTGACGCGGGCTTCGAAGCGCCCGCGCGCGTCCGGCTGAGCTTCCAGCGCCGGGCAAGCCCATCTTCACCTACGTCGCGATCGGCGACGACGCCACGCTGGTCCTGCCGCGGGAGGGCCGCGTGCTCCGCGACGCGCCGCCGGCCGCGACGCTCGAGGCGCTCGCCGGTGTGGCGATCGGTCCCGACGATTGCGGACGATCGTCGCCGGCTGCGGCTTCGCGGCTGGAGACGCCCACCCGCGGACGCACCTTCGATCGTGCCTGGGTGGCGGTCGACGCTGCCGACACCACGAACTGGCTGCAGCAGGTCGATGGCGCGTGGCGGCTCGCCGCGCGCGATGCGGGGCCCGATCGAGGTGCGATACACCGACTTCGTCGTCGGGCCGGCCCGGCACGATCCGTCTGCGCGCGTCTGCTCCTGGCCAGGCCGCGGGCGCGGCGCCTGACCGACCTGACGATTCGGCTGTCGCAGGTCGACATCAACGTGCCGCTCGAGGCGCGGCGTCTTCCAGGTCGACGTTCCGCCGGAGGCGACGCCGATCACCCTCGAGCAGCTTCGCGAGGCGGGCCCGCTTGGCCGCTGAGATCGACTGTCGTTCGAAGCGCGCTCCGCGTGCGCGTGCGGGCGTATGCGAAGGTCAACCTCGATCTGCGCGTGCTCGGCAACCGGGCGGACGGGTATCACGAGCTGCGCACGGTCTTTCAGTCGGTGGCATCTGCACGACACGCTCCTCTGCGTGACGCGGCCCGGGCCGTTCGCGCTGAGATGCCGCACGTCGGGCGTGCCGCTCGACGAGTCGAACCTCGTGTGGCGCGCGGCGTCGGCGCTCTGGACGGCGATCGGACGGACCGGCACGCCCTCCGGCATCTCGATCTCGATCAAGAAAGAGATTCCGCTGCAGGCGGGCCTCGGCGGCGGCAGCGCCGACGCGGCGGCGGCGCTGCTGGCGCTCGCGCGCGTGTGGGGTGGAGTCCCGCTGTCGGTCGTCCGCGACGTCGCCGGCGGGATTGGCGCCGACGTGCCGTACTTTCTGTCCGGCGGCACGGCACTTGGGCCTCGGGCGGGGCGAAGAGATCTATCCGCTTGTCGACCTGCCGACGCACTGGGTCGTCGATCGTGCAGCCGCCGTACGGCATCTCCACGGCCGAGGCGTACTCCTGGTATGAGGAAGATCGCGCCGCGGGTCATCGCGAGCCGCGCGAGCCGCAGATGCTGCCCGTGCCCTGGCCGACGCGGGCGGCGCAGATGATCAACGATCTCGAGCCGCCGGTCGTGCGGCGGCACCCCGAGATCGGCACGCTCAAGACCGTGCTGCGCGAGGCGGGGGCGGTTGCGGCGGCGATGTCCGGCAGCGGGTCGGCCGTCTTTGGCCTGTTTCGCACGCAGGCGGCGCGCGATCCGCGCGCTAAGCCGCGTCACGCGGGCTGGCGCCCGTGCGCGGCTGACCCGCACCTTGAGCCGCGCCGAGCACGAACGCCGCGCCCGTCCGGTTGCCACTAAATCGCGTTCGGTATAAACTTACCCCTTTGCGGACAGGCCCGCGGGACGCGCCTGAGGCGGGCGTGTCACGAGCGCGCGTCCTCGAGACGGCCGGCTGAGCTGAGAGTGGAGCTGTCCCGTGGACGTCCGGCCGATGGGGCGTGGCCAAGCGGTAAGGCGCGGGACTTTGGCTCCCGTATTCGGAGGTTCGAATCCTCCCGCCCCAACCAGTCCTGAGTCACGCGAGGCCGACGGTATGAGTCGCGGGCAGCTGAAACTGTTTTCGGGCAGCGCGCACCGGGCGCTCGCCGCCGAGATTGGCGAGTTCCTCGGCGTGCAGCTGGGGCAGGCGAGGCTGCTGCGTTTTCCGGACACCGAAGTCTCGTTTCAGATCGACGAGAACATTCGCGGCACGGACGTCTTCGTCGTCCAGCCCACGAGCGCGCCGGTCGACGAGCACCTGGTCGAGCTCTGCGTGATGATGGACGCGTTCCGCCGCTCGTCGGCGTCGCGGATCACGGCGGTCATCCCGTATTACGGCTACGCGCGGCAGGATCGGAAGGACAAGCCGCGCGTGCCGATCTCGGCCAAGCTCGTCGCGAACCTGTTGAGCGCGGCCGGGCGCGAATCGCGTGCTGACGATGGATCTGCACAAGGCGCAGATTCAGGGCTTCTTCGATATCCCGGTCGATCACCTGTTTGCGGCGCCGGTGATCATCGAGTACTGCGCGCGGCTCGGGATGCCGAACCTGACGATCGTCTCGCCCGATGCGGGCGGCGCCGAGCGCGCCCGCGCGTACGCGAAGCGGCTCGATGCCGAGCTGGCGATCATCGACAAGCGCCGCAGCGACGATGGCACGGCCGAGGTGATGAACGTGATCGGCGACGTGGCCGGCCGGACGTGCATCATCCAGGACGACATCATCGACACGGCGGGCACGATTGTGAAGGCGGCCAACGCGCTCAAGGCGAACGGCGCCGAGCGCGTGATCGCGTGCGCCGTGCACGGCGTGCTGTCGGGACCGGCGATCGAGCGGCTCGAGGCGGCGCCGATCGAGCAGGTCGATCATCACGAACACGATCCCGCTGCACGCGGATCGCGCGCGCGCCTGCACGAAGATCCGGCAGTTGTCGGTCGCGCGCCTCCTCGGGCAGGCGATCCGGAGCATCAACGAAGAGACGTCGGTTTCGTTCGCTGTTCGTATGAGCTATCAGCTGTCAGCTCCAGCTGTCAGCTCGACGCATGCGAGGGTCTGGAAACGTAGGTCGCGCATCGGGGCTGAGAGCTGAAAGCTGAGAGCTGAAAGCTGTTTTATGGCCGCCACACTGAAGTTCGAGAAGCGCGACGGACGAGGCAAGAACGAGGCGCGGCGGCTGCGCGCGAGCGGGCGCATCCCGGCCGTGCTCTACGGCGCCGAGAAAGGCAAGGCGTTCGAGATCGCCGTCGACCCGAAGGCGCTGCTCAAGATCCTGCACTCGGAGTCGGGCGTCAACACGCTCATCGGCCTCGAGGGCATGGCCGACGCCGGCCGCGACACGCGCGTGCTGGTCAAGGAGTATCAGCTCGATCCGATCGACCACAAGCTGCTCCACGCCGACTTCTATCAGGTCGCGATGGACAAGATGTTGACGGTCACCGTCCCGATCGTGCTCAAGGGCGAGGCCAAGGGCGTCAAGCAGCAGGGCGGCATCGTCGACTTCGTGAACCGCGAGATCGAGATCGAAGTGCTGCCGGGCGACATTCCCGAGAACATCACCGTCGATGTCAGCGAGCTGATGCTGAACCAGGGCGTGCGCGTCAGCGATCTGCACACCGAAGGCGCCAAGTGGACGCCGATCAGCGACGCCGACATGATGATCGTGCACGTCGTGGCGCCGAAGGTCGAGGAGGAAGCGCCGGCGGCCGAAGCGGTCGCTGCCGTGCCGGGTGCGGCGCCCGAGCCCGAGGTCATCAAGAAGGGCAAGGCCGAGAAGGAGAAGGACAGAAGAGTAGGCGACGTCAGCGTGGCATGAAGCTCGTTGTTGGTCTGGGCAACCCCGGTCGGAAGTACGCGGGGACCCGGCACAACGTGGGCTTCGAGGTCGTCGATGCGCTGGCGGCGCGGCATCGGCTCGAGTGGGAGGCGGCGCCGGCCGAGGCGCTGATCGCGAAGTGGCGAGCGGCCGGCGCGCTGCTCGTCAAGCCGCTGACGTTCATGAACCTCAGCGGTCATGCCGTCGGCGACCTGTTGCGCTACTACAAGGTCGACCTGGCCGACCTGCTGGTCATCGTCGACGAGGTGCAGCTCGAGCTTGGGCCGGTTGCGCGCGCGGGCCAGCGGATCGGCCGGCGGACACAACGGGCTCAAGTCGCTCATCGAGCAGCTGGGGACCGACGAGTTCGCGCGGCTGCCGGTTCGGCGTGGGACGCGGCGATGCGCGCCGGGACCTCGCCGATCACGTGCTCGCCGACGTTCGACAAGGACGAGCAGCCGGTCGTGTCCGAGGCGATCGCCAGGGCGGCCGATGCCGCCGAAGTGTTCGTCAGCGACGGCCTCGCGCCGATGATGAACAGGTTCAATCGACGGGAAGACAGAGAAGAAGACAGCAGACAGTAAGAAGACGGGACAATCCGTTTTCTCCTTGCTACCAGCGTCAGCTTCCGCTGTCAGCTTTCAGCCCTGCTGGCAGCTGGAGCTGATAGCAGGCAGCCGTCAGTCCATAAGGAGAGTCATGAGCGCAAGCAGACAGTACAGCTCGTCTACCTCGTCACACCAGATGCCTCCGACCAGGAGGTCGACCGATCTGCACACGCAGATCGAGCAGATCATCCAGCGCTTCGCCAGCAGCAATACCGTTCTCGACAAGACCGAGAACTGGGGCCGGCGCAAGCTCGCCTACGAGATCGGGCATCACCGCGAAGCCACCTACGTCGTCGAGACGATCAGCAGCACGTCGGGCGACGTGATGAAGGAGATCGATCGGCGGCTCCGCGTGACCGACCAGGTCATCCGGCATCTGGTCGTCCGTGTGGACGAGGAGATTCGGGTGGCGGATCGGACGCGGGACGCACGCAAGGCCAACCAGGCGCGCCGCCGCGTCGCGCGCGGGCTGCCGCCGGAGCCGGCGCCGGGCGAGAAGCGCGGCGACCAGGACTCGGATGATGATCGGGATGGCATGGAGGTTCAGCGATGAGTCCGGAACGAGGCGGAGGCGGCGGCCGCGGTCGGGGCGGCAAGGACAAGACAAGGACAAGGACAAGAACAAGGACGGCGCGCGCCGCGGCGGGTTCTTCCGCCGCCGGCGCGTGTGCAAGTTCTGCGCGGAGAAGATCGACTACATCAACTACAAGGATGTCCGGTTGCTGGCGCCGTTCCTGCCCGAGCGGGGCAAGATTCAGCCGCGCCGGATCTCCGGGACCTGCGCGCTCCATCAGCGCAAGCTGCAGACCGCGATCAAGCGCGCGCGGCAGCTGGCGCTCGTGCCGTATGTGACTGATTGAGATGCAGCTCTGCAGCGATCACGCTGTCAGCTAAGAGCATTCAGAGCTTAGCCGAGCGATCTTGATCTTCGTGGCATCGTGCTCGTGATGCTGACAGCTGAGGCTATTCAGAGGACCGCTAACCATGGAAGTCATTCTCAGAGAACACGTCGACAACCTCGGCCGACGGGGCGAGGTCGTGAAGGTCGCGAGCGGCTACGCTCGCAACTACCTGCTGCCGCGGAAGATCGCGCTGGCGGTCACCGAAGGCAACAAGCGGCAGATCGAGCGCGAGCGGCACGCGGCCGAGGCGCGCGAGCTCGAGGAGAAGTCCCAGGCCGAGGCCTACGGCCAGCGCCTCGCCGCAGACCGAAGTCGAGATCGCGCCGGCGCGTCGGCGAGAACAACGCGCTCTACGGGTCGGTCACCTCGGCCGACATCGCGCAGGCGCTGCTCAAGAAGGGCTTCGAGATCGACAAGCGCAAGATCCATCTGCCGGAGCCGCTCAAAGCGCTGGGCGAGGTCACCGTCCCGGTCAAGGTGCACCGCGAGGTCACCGCGCAGGTCAAAGTGAAGATCGTCGCCGAGCAGCGCTGAGCGGCAGTCTGAATCGTTCGACCGTCGATTGGGTGATCGACAGAGCTCTCTGTCGATCACCTGACTCGGCGAATCTGGTATTCTTGCGCCGACTCCTCAGATGCCAGACGTCGCCGCCGAGCGCACGCTTCCCCACAGCCTTGACGCCGAGAAGTCCGTCCTCGGCGCGATCCTCGATTCACAACGAGGCGTTCAACCACGCCGCCGAGCTCATCGACGGGCGCGATTTCTTTCGCGACGCGCACCGCCGCATCTTCAACAGCATGGTGGCGCTCAGCGAGCGCAACGATCCCATCGACTTCGTCACGCTCAGGGAGGAGCTGTCCCGCACCGGGCAACTCGACGAGGTCGGCGGCCCGGCCTACATCGCGTCGCTGGCCGACGGCGTGCCGCGTTCGGCGAACGTCGAGTACTACTCCCGCATCGTCAAAGAGAAGTCGACGCTCAGAAGCCTGATCCACTCCGCCAACAAGATCCTCACCGAGGCCTACGAGGCGGAACAGGAGCCGGACCTCCTGCTCGACGAGGCGGAGCGCGCGATCTTCGCCATCGCCGAAGATCGCATCCGCGCCGGTTTCGTTCCGCTGCGCGACCTCGTGCAGAGCAGCTTCGCGACGATCGAGAAGCTGCAGCAGCACAAGGGCCTCGTCACCGGCGTGCCGACCGGCTTCGTCGACCTCGACGAGATGACCTCGGGCCTCCAGCCCTCCGACCTCGTGCTCGTCGCGGCACGGCCGTCGATGGGGAAGACGAGCTTCGTGCTCAACGTCGGCGCTCCACGTCGGCACGTCGACCGACATGACGGTCGGCATCTTCAGCCTCGAGATGTCGAAGGAGCAGCTGTTCATGCGCATGCTCACGTCCGAGGCCCGCATCGACGCGCACCGGTTCCGCAGCGGCTTTCTGAGCGAGAAGGACTACGGCCGCCTGTCGCACGCGCTCGGCACGCTGGCCGAAGCGCGGGTCTTCATCGACGACTCCGCGTCCATCGGCGTCCTCGAGATGCGCGCGAAGGCGCGGCGGTTGAAGGCCGAGCACGGGCTGCACCTCCTCATCATCGACTACATCCAGCTCATGCAGGGGCGGGGGCGATTCGAGAGCCGGCAGGCCGAGCTGGCGTCCATCTCCCGCTCGCTCAAGGGGCTCGCGAAGGAGCTGAACGTACCCATCGTCGCGCTGTCGCAGCTGTCGCGTGCGCCGGAGACCCGCTCCGATCACCGCCCGCAGCTCTCGGACCTGCGCGAGTCCGGCGCGCTCGAACAGGATGCGGACGTCGTCATGTTCATCTATCGCTCCGATCAGTATCGAGACGACGACGGGCAGCCGAATCAAGAGGCGCAGGGCGTGGCCGAGATCATCATCGGCAAGCAGCGGAACGGCCCGACGGGAACCGCCAAGCTGGCGTTCATCAAAGAGTTCACGCGGTTCGAGAACCTTGCGCACGGATCGCCATGATCCGGCCGACCGTCGCCCGCGTCGATCTCGACGCGATTCGCAGCAACTGTCGCGCGATCGCCGCGTATCTCGCCTCGGCTGATCGCCCCGCGCCGGGCGTCGTCGCGGTCGTCAAGGCCAATGCCTACGGGCACGGCGCGCCGCAGGTCGCGCGCGCGCTCGAGGAGGCCGGCGCCGCCATGCTCGCGTGCGCCGACATCGAGGAGGCGGTCGTGCTGCGCCAGGCGGGCGTGCGCGCCCCGATCCTCGTCTTTGGCGCGCTGAGCGTCAGCAATCTCGACGGCGTGTTCGAGCACGACCTGACGCCCACGATCTCCACGCCGGGCGCGGCGCGCGCGCTGCAGGCGGCGGCCGCGTCCGCGCGGCGTGGCGCTTCGCTGTCACCTCAAGATCGACACCGGCATGAACCGGCTCGGGCTTCCGCCACGACAACCTCGACCGGACGCTGCCGGAAGTCGCCGCCAGCCCGAACCTCGGGATCGACGCGGTCTACACCCATTTCGCGACCGCCGACGACCCCGACCACGCGCTCTTCGCCGAGCAGCGGACGCGCTTCGAGGCGGCGTTGACGCGGCTGCCCGCGCTTGGCATCGACGCCAGCGTCCGGCACGCCGCGAACAGCGCCGCGCTTCTGCGCGACGAGCGCGTCTGGTACGACCTGGTGCGTCCCGGCCTCCTGCTCTACGGCGTCGTCCCTCCTCCGCTCGCGACGACGATCCCGCTGCGCCCGGCCCTCTCCCTTCATAGCCGGATCGTCGCGGTCAAGAGCATTCGCCCAGGCGAAGGCACAGGCTACGGCATCAAGACCACGGTGACCGAGCCGCGAACGATCGCCGTCGTGCCGGCGGGCTACGCCGACGGTCTCGACCTGCGCCTGGCGGGCCGCGGATTCATGCTCGTGCGCGGCCGGCGCGCGCCGATCGTCGGCTCGGTGTGCATGGACATGACGATGATCGACGTGACCGGCACGGACGTCACGCCGGGCGACGAAGTGGTGATCGTCGGCCAGCAGGGCGACGAGTCGATCGGCGTGCGGGAGATCGCGGCCTCGATCGGGACGATCCCGTACGAGCTGTTGTGCAGGGTGGGGAGCAGGATTCAGCGGGTGTATGAATAGCTCAGCTTTCAGCTTCGCAGCTCTCAGGTCAAGAGCATCAGTACGACTGCAGCTCTGCGCCGAGCGCGGCGCGAAGTCGCGAATAGCCGTAGCTGGTGCCGCGATAGCTGAGAGCAGAGGAGCTCACTCGATCACCTTCCAATCCCCCGCCGCCAGCTCCCGCGCCGCGAACTGCCAGATGACGACGCGCTTGCCGGCGAGCCGTTCGGGACCGGCACGCTGCAGCAACTCGCGCGTGGCGAACGCGCCGTCGTCATTCTGCACGATGCGATCGGCCGGTCGGCCGAGCGCGTAGCTGAGGTGCTCGACCAGTCCGGCCGAATCGCCCCATCCCATCGACGCCAGCGAGTAGATGTTGGCGAAGCTGTCGCCGAGGACGAGCACGTCTGCGCCGCGGTCCGACCGCCACGGGCTGCCATCCTGATCGAGCACGCGGCTGATGACCGCGCGTTCGGGAGGATAGAGCTGTCTGACCCGCCGGCAAATCGAGCATGACGGCGGTGTCGCCGCTGTTGGTGATTTCCTGTTCCACGATCCGCAGTCCGGGTGCTGGCGCCGCTGGCAACGCCACGTGCTGGTTGACGAATGCGGCCAGCCGCTCGGCGACGAGCTCCATCGCCTCGGGCCGCCAGTGCGTGTCGGTCGCGAGGTACTGCGGCGCCGACTGGCGGACTCCGCCCAGAACTTCGCCGGGGTCGAACATCAGAATGCCCTGGCTGCGAAGCCACTCGACGAACGCCGGATAAGAGGGATTCTGAACCACGGCCTGCTGAACGGGATACGACGCGACGAGCTTCTCGGGGTGGACGCCGGGCTTCACTGGCGTGGGCACGAGGATGAGGGTGATTCCCTGCGCGGAGAGCTGGCGGTGGAACTCGAGAATCGCCAGACGCGGATCCGGCTTCGGAAGAGCGGTCCATTCCGAGGCGGCGGCCACTCGACGGCGGATCACGTCGGGTTCCAGAAAGCCGCGGCTCGTCAGGTATTCAAGATCGGATCTGTAGAACAGCCATCGGTCACGCCCGATGTAGACGCGCTCGTTTCCGGCGCCGAGCCATCCACTGAGGACCCGCTGTGCCGGCGGGCGAAGCGTCCGGCCCAGGATGGACTCGTCTTCGAGCGCGTTTTCGAAACCCAGCAGTCCCGACAACGCCGCGCGATTTGCGGCCAGCGCCCGCTTCCACAGGCTCGTGTGCCCGCGTGCTCACTTCCGCCTGCATCGCGGTCGACATCAGAGCCGGGATCGCTGTCAGCCGGGACCAGACCGTGGACGTCTGGTCGACAGTCATCCATCGCGGCACCACGATCTCGACCGCCGGGACGGCGACGATGCAGAAGATGAAGAAAGCCGTGACGGCGCGCGCGACCGACGGGCTGACGTTCGTGTGGCCGATCTCGACCTTCGCGATCTCCTCGCGCGTGGCGCCGCCCGGCGGCAGAACGCTCGAATCAGACATCAGAATATGAAGTAGATGAACGGGTTGTACGCCTGTGTCGTCAGTGCGACGGCCGCGACGATGAAGAGCGCCGCGACCGCCAGTGCCTTCGGCGCGGTGAGCGTGCGGGTCCAGTCCCATGTCTGCGGGCAGCCCCACGTGACGATGCCGGCGAGCACGAATGTGCCCAGGTAGTACGGCTGATACACGATGCCGTCGAGGAGCATCGCGCCCGCGTCCGCGGCGCCGCGTGCCCGCCATGTTGCCCAGATAGCGCATCGCCGCCGGCAGGTCTGTGCGCGCGGAAGAACACCCAGCTCACCAGCACGAGCGTGAACGTCAGCCCGACGCGGAGGGGCACGGGCAGGCGGCCGTACGCGGCCGCCTTGCCGCGCATGCGCTCGAAGGCCATCAGCGCGCCGTGAAGGCCTCCCCACACCAGGAAGTTCCACGAGGCGCCATGCCAGAGGCCGCCGATGAGCATGACGAGCAGCAGGTTGACGTAGGTCCGCGTCGGTCCTTTCCGGTTGCCCCCGAGCGGGACATAGACGTAGTCGCGCAAGCACGTCGAGAGCGAGATGTGCCACCGCCGCCAGAACTCGGTGATTGATTGCGACTTGTAGGGCGAGTCGAAGTTCTTGGCGAACACGAAGCCCATCATCAGGCCGAGGCCGATGGCCATGTCGGAGTAGCCGCTGAAATCGAAATAGATCTGAAAGGCGTACGCGGTCACGCCATACCAGGCATCGACCACGCTCAAGCTTCCGAGTCGAACGCGAGATCTGCGACCTTCCCGCACGGGTTCGCGAGGAGGACCTTCTTCGTCATAGCACCGCCTCGTGCGCATGGAGCTGACCGGGGCGGACGTGCGCACGCTGCTGGAGCAGCAGTGGAGCGGCGGCCGGCACGTGCCGCTGGCGGTGAGCGGCCTGCGCTACGAGACGGGAGCCGACCGGCGCGTGACGCTGCTCGAGACCGAGGCCGGGGAGCCGGTCGAGCCCGACCGGACCTACAGCCTGGTTGCCAACGAGCTGATCGCGGGCAAGGGCGCCTTCAGCGTGCTGCGCGAGCGGGGGCAAAACCGACAGCTGCTCGGCACCGACCTCGAGGCGCTGGTGGCCTGGGTCGCGCGCCTGCCGAGCGGATTCGACGCCCTGTCGCAGCCCCGCTAGGGCAGCAGTAGCGCCGCGCTCACCGCGCCCGCACGCGCTCCCAAGCCGAACCCTCCCTCGCCGGGCGCACCGCTCCCGACCAGGCCCACCAGCGGCACGAGCAGCGATGCGACCGCCCACGCGAACTTCCCCTTGAGCCCGTTCACGATGCCCACGGCGATGCCGAGCAGCCCGGCGCCGGCGACGACCACCTTGGGCCCGACCTCGGCCTCCTCGGCGAGGTCGAGAAAGACGCGGAAGCCGAGGACCACGATCAGGCCCAGCGCGCCGGCCACGATCACGGCGTCGATCGAGCGCCGGCCCTCCTGCTCCCAGTACACGTCGCGCAGGTGCAGCCAGAGCGCGAACTCGTCGAGTGTCAGCCCGGCTCCGATGCCGAACAGGATGGCGAGCACCTCGCGCCAGGGCGAGTCCGGCTGGAAGGCGATCCCCGAGTAGCCGACGACGAGCACCAGCAGGATGCCCCAGACCAGGTGGTGGACGTGCGTCCCGCCGACGCTCACGTTGCCCGGCCACCAGCTGACCTCGGCGCGGATCATGTGGGCGCTCGTGCGGATGAAGCCGAACGAGAGCAGGAAGGCCAGCAGTAGGAAGAGCTCGGCCTCCTTGCCGGCGTCGACGATCCCCTCCTGGTACCAGCCGGGTATCAGCCCACCGCCAGGTGGCTCGTGTCGTTCCAGACCCAGATCACGGGGACCTCACGCTCCCAGCCGAGCACGCAGAACGCGGCCGTGGAGAGCGCCAGCCGGCCGCCGTCGGTCGGCGGCAGCTCGACCCAGCGGGCCCCGAACGCCCGCAGCAGGTGTCCGTGGGCGAACAGGACGGCGTCTCCGTCGAGGTCGCGCAGCTCGGCGATCACGCGGTCCACGCGGGCGCCGACCTGGGCGGCCGTCTCGCCGTTCGGGCAGCCGTCGCGCCATAGGTACCAGCCCGGGCGCCGCTCGCGGATTTCCGCTGTGGTCAGGCCCTCGTAGTCGCCGTAGTCCCACTCGAGCAACTCGTCGCGCACCTCGGCTTCGTCACCAAGTCCGGCCAGCCGGCAGCTTTCGGCTGCACGCGAAAGCGGGCTCGTCAGCACGCGCGCGAACTCGCGCCCCGCCAGCCGCGGCCGAATCGCCTCCGCATGGCGGCGGCCCTCCTCGGTCAGCGGGATGTCAGTCCGGCCGGTGTGCTGCCCGGACAGGCTCCATTCGGTCTGACCGTGGCGGACGAGGACGACTTCTATGGCTGGAGACTAGAGCGCGTCGAAGTCCGCCTTGCCCACGAACTTGGTGAGCTTGACGCGGTCGCCGTCGACCGTCGTCTCGGCCTGGAAGGCGTACCGCGTCTGGGTGCCCTTCGAGGTCTCACGCTCGTAGGTCTTCTTCTGGACCTCGCTCTCGTTGACCTGCACCTTCCTGCGGTGTTTGACGGAGTAGAACTCGATGGCGATGCGTTCCTCCTCGCGTGGCGGGGTAGTTACGTCACGCTAGCCGGGGCGGACGACCCTAGGCGAGATTGTAACGTTCGACACGTTCTAGGTCGGCGAGCAACGACGGCTGCGGGCCCTCGGGACCCCACGAGACGCGCAGCGTCGCGTGCCCGTCCCTGGCGCAGTCGACCGCAGTCTCGGCGAGCGCGGCTGCGTCCTGTGGTGCGATTCCACAGGCGATCAGGAAGCTATCCGCGGCCATGCGTTCCTCCGGACGCACCGCGAGGTCCTCGACGTGAATGGGCGTTCGACACGGGGCGACCGCCACCCGCAGCAGGCAGACCACCAGGTCGTCGGCGATCCAGTCGGCCTCCGCACGGATGCGGGCCAGCAGCTGAGCCGCGTCGGCGTCGTCCTCCTCAGCGTGGGCCGCCAGGCGCACCCAGTCGATCTTCAGGGACTCGCTGTACGGCGCGCCGGCGCCATCCGTGTACACACAGGCGACGGCATCCGGCGGCAGCGAGATCGTGGTCTCCCTGCTCCCCCGTCGCCGCTCCCGGCCCCAGCGCACCCGAGTCCTGCGGGACCGGGACGAGCTCGTCGCCGGCGGGCCCGGCGACGATCGGGGCGGGATGACCGGCGCAGGCGTAGGTGAGCGTGCCGCGCGTCCCGTCGTAGACGGCGACCGTGGCGGTCGCGAAGCCATCGCCGGCGTCGTCCTTCCGCAGCTCCTCTGCTTCGCGGAGCGCCTCGCGCGGTGACCGTCCGAGCTCGAGCTGCGCGCGCAGCGTGTACCGCATCAGCGTGGCTCGCGGCAGCGGCGGGCCGCCGTGCCGCGATACCTCGCCGACGACGACCCCCACCCGATTGCCCTCCACCGGGAAGATTTCGTAGAAGCCTCGGCCCCCTGGCGGGCTGTCGGCCGGCTCGACGCCGACCGAGAGCATAACCGGGCCGATCCGGTCGGGCACGCTCGGGAACAGCGCGCGCTCCAGGATCCCCGCGTCCTGCAACAGCTCGTCGCCCTCGCGCTGCAGGCGCCCGGCACGGAGGCGCGCGAGCAGCGACGCCGCCGCCAGCAGGGCGACCACCGAGGCCAGGGCCAGTAGCAGCGCCCTGGCCCAGACCGGCAGCACGCCCACGACGTCCGCGACGATGCGCGGCAGCGGCCCCTCGCCGCCGCTGCCGGACCCGTCCTCGCCCGGCCCCGCGCCAGGCGAACCCTGCCGCGGGGAGCCTGAGGCAGCCTCCTTCGCCCGAGCGTCGCGCGCGGCGTTGCGCGCGGCGGCCGCTCGCGCGGCCGGGGAGGTCCGCGCCCGCCGATGGACGGGCGCGGGTCCACCCCGGCGTGTGGGGGGCACGAGCCCCAGACCGCCGGGCCCCGGCCCTTCGGTCTGGGCGGGCGCCGCAATCGCCGGTGGCGACTGTCTGGCGCTGCCGAGAACCTCTCGTGCAGCCGGAGGAATGACCGGCTGCACCTCCTCGGGCACGGGTACGCGGACCTCGACGGCGGGCACCTGTGGGATCGGCTGAAGCTTGACCACCACCTCGTCGTCGTCGGGCGTCAGCCCGACACCCGGGATCGGCTCTGCCGCCCGCGCCGCCCCGAGAGGGCTGGGGGCGAGGGTGATCAGGGCGGCCGCGAGCAGTCCCGCCCGCAGTTTCATGGTCGCCGTCGTTTCCTCATCCGGACGGCCGTTCCGACCGTCCGCGGGAGAAACTCGACCTCGTCCATGAGCACCGCGATCACCTCGAGCCCTCGCCCCCGCTCGGGCATGTCGACTGGATCGGCGGCCCGCTGGACGAAGGTGCCGCAGTCGCACACGCAGAGCGTCAGGCAGTCGGGGAACTGGTCGTGCACATGGATTCCGATGCGTCCGTCGTCGCACGGCAGCCCGTGCTCGATCGCGTTCGCGACGGCCTCGCTGGCGGCGAGCTTGAACTCGTAGCTGCCCTCGTCGTCCAGCCCGTAGGCGGCGGCGGCCTCCTCGGCCAGCTCCCGGGCCGTTCGAACCGAGACGGGCGTCGCCAGCAGCCGCACCGTCCGGTCGATCGTGGTGGTGGCTGCCGCCTGCGTGGCGCTCACAGGACCGGCTCCGCGATTCCGGCCGGCGTCGACGCGGTGAGGGTCAGGGCGAGGAGCCGCTCGAGGCCAGCGATCTCGAAGATCCTGAACACGTTGCGGCTTCCGAGCGTGACCCCGACGTGGCCGCCGCGCGCGCGCATCTCCGCTCCGGCGTGTGCGATGACCTTGATGGCGGTCGAGTCGATGAACGTCACGTCGGTGAGGTCGATCTGCAGCTCGCGCACCTCCGGGCTGGTCGCCTGCTCCAACAGCGCAGAGAGCTCCGGCCGCGTGGCGAGGTCGAGCTCTCCCCCGGCGCTGATGCGATAGGTGGACGGTGAGAGCGGCGCGCCGCCCACGTAGTACCCGTGGGCGGCGCTCACCGCTGCACCTCCCGCTGCGGCGGCCGACGCCATCCGCCAACGTTCTGTCGAGCGCGTCCACCATCCCGGGGTCGAACTGGCTCCCGGCGTGGTCGCGGAGCTCGCGGAGCGCCACCTCACGGCCGACCGCGGAGCGGTAGGGCCGCTCCGAGGTCATCGCGTGGAAGCCATCGCAGACGGCGACAACCCGGCTCGCCATCGGGATGCGCTCCCCGCTGAGCCCGTCCGGGTACCCCTGCCCGTCCCAACGCTCGTGGTGATAACGGACGATTGTCGCGACCGGCTCGAGGCCCGGGATCCGCCGCAGGATCTCGGCGCCCACGATCGGGTGGCGCTCGACGATCTCCCGCTCCTCGTCGTCGAGAGGAGCGGGCTTGCTGAGGATCTCCGCGGGCACGGCGAGCTTGCCCAGGTCGTGTAGAAGTGCGGCGAGCTCGAGCTCGAGCAGTGAGGCCCTGCTCATCCCGAGGCGGTCGCCAAGCGCCAGGGCGATCCCCACGACCGCGGCCGAGTGCCGACCGGTCCCCCCGTCGTGCGACTCCAGCCAGTCGACGATCGTCCCGACGTCGACTCGGGAGGCTGGCAAGCTCATCGCTCCGGCTCGCGCTGGACTCCAGCGCATCCCCGGCGAGGCCGGCGAGCTCCCCCAGCGTGCCGAGCTCACGCTTGCTGAAGCGACGCTGCGGTTCCGGGGAGGCCGCCGAGAGGGCTCCACGTACCTTGGGGCGAGAGCCGATCGGCGCCGAGGCCGTGACCCGGGTCCGGTCCGAGGCGGCGCCGCCGCAGGGAATCGTACCCTTGCCCGCCGCAGCCCGGCCGAAGGCGAACGCACGCCCGACGGGCCCCCGGGCGGCAGCACCTGGCTGCCGAGCAGCTCGTCCTCCATGCCCTGTGCGGCCGCGGCGATGGCGAACCGGGGATCGTCCTTGGACCGAACCATGATGCAGCTCTGGTCCACGTCCAGGACCTCGCAGGCCTGGCGGGCCAGCCGGTCGAGCACCAGCCCCGAGTAGCCGGTCGGCTCGACCGGAAAGTCCGGGAGCGAAGGCTCGCTCTGTCGCGCGATCGTGGCCATGCGTCCGTGCTGGTCCACCATGTAGAGCGCGCCGCGACTACGCGGCCGTACGCCCGTCGATCGTGGTGAGACGCTCGAGCTCTGGCCCAGCAGATAGGCGACCGATTGCATCTCGGTGGCGGCCTCGATCGCCGTGGGCTCTCGCGCCAGTTCCTCCGCGAGACGAAACGCCTCGTCGCGAAGCTCGACTACCCCCTGCCTGATGTCCTTGCCCTGCATGATGTTCGTGCTTTCCATCGGATTCCTTACCTCCCCCAGCGGCGCTCATCCGGCCACTCCGGCAGAATCGGGTCATCCCGGGAAGGCGTCGATACCTCAAATCGCGTACAGGTAGGAAATGCAGATGTAAAGTGCGGAAATTGGGCGAAATTGCGTACATCAGATGAGGTAACCGCCCGTGCCCGGTGAGGTCTCCGTCCGCCAGGACGGAAGCCGGGGCGTCACGATCGTGCTGGTCGACGACCACGCCGTCGTGGCGAAGGGGGTCGAGCTACTGCTGCGCGGTACGGCCACCACGTCGTCGGTGTCACCGAGGACCCCGAGTCGGCCTACCGGATGATCGAGGCACGGCGGCCGCAGGTGGCGGTGATAGACCTCGACCTGCCGGGCGAGAACGGGGCCCACCTGACCAGGCGCCTGCTCGAACGGGACGAGCAGCTCGCGATCGTGCTCTACACCGGCGCGAGCGAGCACGGACTCCTGGCGGAAGCCCTCGACTGCGGCGCGCGCGGCTTCGCGCTCAAGAGCGCGAGCCCGGGCGACTTGGCCGAGGCGATCCAGACGGTCGCGGCCGGCGGCTCCTACATGGATCCCCGCCTGCAGTCGACGGTGTTGTCCGAGGACACCACCCAGAACGTCGGGCTGCTCTCGCCGCGAGAAAGGGAGATCCTCGACGGGATCGCGCGTGGTCTGAGGGGCGAGCAGATCGCGGCCCAGCTCGCGATCTCGCCCGAGACCGTGCGAACCCACGCCCGCAACGCCATGGAGAAGCTCGAGGCCCACACTCGGGCACACGCCGTGGCGATCGCCCTGAGGCAGGGCGAGATCGCGCTTTAACGCTCGCCGGCCGCCTCGCGGACGGCGGCAAGAGGCCGTCCGGGGTGAACGGCTTCTGCAGGAGGGGCTGCGCGTCGGGCTCGGCGAGCGGATGGCCGGACATGTAGAGGATGCGCGTCTCCGGCCGCCGCTCCTGCAGCGACCGCGCGAGGTTCGGCCCCGGAAGCTTGGCCATGACGATGTCGCTGACCAGAGGTCGATCGGCCCGTCGTGCTCCTGGGCAGTCGCCAGTGCCCGCCACGGGATCGGGCGTGTCGAGCACGTGGTGGCCGGCCTCGACAGAATCCGCGCCGTCACGGCCCGGACGACCTCGTCGTCCTCCACCAGCAGGACGGCCCTGGCGGGGCCGGCCCCCTCCGGCGCCTTGGCGGAGGCGGGCGACGGCGCCGGTTTGGCCGCCGCGGGGGCGCCCGAGGCTGCCGGGAAGTGAGCGATCACCTCGGTGCCCGCGCCCGGCTCGGAGGAGAGCTCGACCCTTCCGCCGCTCTGCGCGACCGCGCCGTACACGGTCGCGAGCCCCATTCCGGTCCCCTTGTCCGTCGCTCTTGGTGGTGAAGAACGGCTCGAACGCCCGGGCGGAGACGTCCGGCGTCATGCCCTCGCCGTCGTCGCGCACGCGCAGACGCACCTGGCTCCCCGCCTCGACGAGCTCGGTCTCGATCCAGACGGTCCCGCCGTCCGGGATCGCGTCGCGCGCGTTGACGACGAGGTTCATCAGGACCTGCTCGATTTGGGTGGGATCCGCCTCGATCAAGGCGGCGCCCTCCGCGGGTCGAGCTCCAGCGAGCCGCGCTCGGTGAGCGCCGGCGCAGCAGGGCGTCCATGCCGGAGATGACCAGTTCAGATCCACGACCGTCGCCGAGCCTCCTCTCCGCGACTGAACACCAGCAGCTGCTGGGTCAGCGCGGCGGCGCGCTCGGCCGCGCGGCGGATCTCACGATATCGGCACGGTGGGGTCCGACTCCGGGAGGTCGCTCTCAACCAGGACGCATAGCTGAGCATCGCCGCAAGGAGGTTGTTGAAGTCGTGGGCGACCCCGCCCGCGAGCCGGCCGAGGCTCTCGAGACGCTCGGACTGGCGCAGGCGCTGCTCGAACCGTTCGCGCTCCCGCTCCGCCTCCACCGTTCCCGTGCGGTCGCGGAAGATCAGCACGCCTCCGGTGATCTCGCCCCGCTCGCGGATCGGAGCGCTGACGTATTCCACCGGGAAGCCGGTGCCGTCCTTGCGCCAGAATAGCCCGTCCTGGCGCGTTTCCGACTTCGCCGGTCTCGAGCCGAGGCGCTGATCGGGCGACTCCTCCCGCGGGTAGTGCGAGCCATCGGCCCGCGTGTGGTGGAACGTCTCATGGCCGTCGAGACCCTGGACCTCGTCCGGCGTCCCACCCGAGCATCCGCGCGCGCCGCCGGGTTCAGGAACGTGATCCGCCCGCTCGGCGTCGACCCCGGCGATGCCCTCGCCCGCCGAGAGCCAGGATCAGGGCATGCTGGTGCCCCAGGCGCTCCAGAGCCGTCTCGAGCTCCTTCAGGTCGCTCACGTCCTGGCGGACACCGCGGCGCCGAGGTCCTCGGCCCGCGCTACGGCCAGCGTGAAAACACGGGTGAGGCGGAGTTCCTGCTCAATTCGGGACCGCATGATCGTACCTTCGGACGAGTGCCCGCAAAGGCCGATCGAGGCCAGGGCGAGTTGGCCGAGATCGTACTCCTCAGACCGGGCGAAATGGCCTCAGCGCGGGCGCTTGGGCCGTCGCAGCGTGGAGGCGAGCCTCGTCGCCGTGCCCGCGGCGGCGTCGGCGTTCCGCGCGGCGATCTCCACCGGAAGGGTTCGCTTGCGCCTCAGCGCCCGCAGGCGTCCCTGCTTCAGCCGGAAACGGAGCAGACGGGCGCTGCCGGCGGCGACCGCGTAGCGCCGTCGGCGCCCCGCACCGGTCACCCGCGCGACTCCGCGGCAGATGGGTTCGACGGGCGCCGGCCAGCGGGGTGGGCACCACAGCCGCACCACGACTTCGCGGCGCCGGCTCGCGCGCGGCGCGCGAGACTGAGCTGAGCCGCGCGGGCCCTGCCCGGGCCGGCCGGGGGAGCGGGTCGGGGTTGTGGCCTTGCCGTACTGCTCGGGCTCCTGGAGCGCGTTCGGGAAGCCGTAGTCGGCGCTCGCTTCGCCCGCGGGCGGCCCGTCGCCGCCGGGCTCGACGCGCTGGTCGGTGACCGCGGCGAGCACACGGCGGTAGAGCTCGCTCCCATGGTGGCCCCCCGAGGTGATCAGACCGGGTCCTGGCCCGTGCGGACGACCACGATGCCGGCGTCGGGAAGATCGTGACCCGCTGGCCGAACAGGCCCGCGAAGCGGTACATGTCGGCCGGCGCGAGGAAAGTCGCGGTGGGCGACACCGGCCGCTCGCTGACAGCGGCCCGATGCAGGGAGTGCCGGCGTTCAGCCAGTTCAGGCAGCCGTAACAGCCGTTGGTCTTCGACGGCGCGACGACTCGTTCACGTAGCGCCGCGACAGCAGCCGCCGGCCACGCCACACGCCGCCCCGGCGCATCAGCTCGCCGAGGCGCCCGAAGTCGTCCGGGCGCATGTTCACGCCGTAGAAGCCCTGGACGTGGCCCGCGGGGTCGCGCGCCCAGGACCAGGCATCCGCCGGGATGCCGAGCGGGTCCATCAGCTCGCGCTGGGCGAACGCCTGCATGTCCTCTCCCGCCGGGCGCCCGATGGCCTCCGCGAGCAGGGCCACCGTGCTCTGCGCGTACTCGAAGTAAGTCCCTGGCGGGTGCACGACCTCGAGCGTCAGTGCGTCGCGGACCCGGTCCCGCATCGTGAAGACGTTGTAGTCGCGGAAGACGTTCCACTCGAGACCGGAGGTCATCGTCAACAGGTCGCGCGCGGCGATCGCACCGTGCGGCCCTCGGCCTCGGGCACAGCGAGCCGACCGGGTCCTCCGGTGAGATCAGCTCCAGCGTCATGGCGCGCCCGAAGGTGAGAGACGTGACCGACTTGGCCATCGAGTAGCTCTCGTAGCGCTGGTCGCGGTTGGCGGCCGCGGCGCGGTCCTCGCCGACGAGGCAGCCGTGCCGGTAGACGCGAACGGCGAAGCTCGCCGCGTGCACCCGTAGTCGATCGCGTCCTGGAGCTTGGCGGCGTCCATGCCCGCCTCCGCCGGGCGTCGCCCGTTCCCACTCGGCGCCCGGGCTCGCGCGCACTGCTTGGCCGCCCACGCGGGTTGGGCTGCGGTAAGTCCCCAAACGACCGCCAGGACGACGGCCGGCATCACTCCTCGCGCTCGGCGCATGGCTCCCGTGGCCAGGCTACGGGATCAGGCGCTCAGGCGAGCCGCTTCTCGGCGATCTCGCGCCGCGCCGACTCGCTCTTCTCGAGCCCCTCGATCCCCAGCTCCCGCTTGACGCCGGGCGTCCGCTCGAACTGGATTCGGCGTAGGCGACGATCTGGAAGCGGTTGCCCCACGGGTCGCGGAAGTCGAGCCCGCGCCCCGCTCGGAGCATCTCGAGGCCCTCGCCGCAGCCGCCTCGAGCACCGCCTCGGGTCGTCGACGACGAGGCCGAAGTGCCGGCCGGCGTCGGGTCCCGCCGTCCGCGGCTCGGCCCAGCGCGAGGAACTGGTCGCCCATGTCGATGAACGCCATCCCCGGCACGCGGCCTCGCAGCTCGAACTCGAACAGGCGCCCGTAGAGCTCGAGCGCCTCGTCGAGGTCGCCGACCTCGAGCGCGACGTGGTTGATCCCGATCAGTCTTGCCTTGCCGGGCATCGCGACTGGCAATCGATCTCTCTCGCAGCCGCCGGAAGACCGCCTGCTTGCGGCCGATTCGCGGCTCGCCGTGAAGAACTTGAGGTCGGTGTCGAGCGCGCGCATGTTGCCGGCCCAGTCCCATGCGTAGACGCTCAACGTGTAGACGCGCCGGCTTCGGACATCCAGGCGCGGGGCCAGTCCACCGGCGAGCCTGTAGATCCAATTCGGCCGACAGGGCCGACGGCGGCGCGAGGAGCACGTCGCGTGAGCGGGGTGCGACCCGCGGGCGTAGATGGCCCGGCGCCGGTCGTCGGGCAGGTGCCGCGACCCCCGCAGGGCCCAGTGCAGCGGCCCCACACGCGACCGCGCGAGTCGAAGAGTCGGTAGGCGAGTCCGGCGAGGCCGAGCACCGGCGTCGAGGACCCGCGTCGCCTTGCCGACTGCGGGTCGAAGCCCCGGATCAGCACCCTCCGGCGAGGCAGGAAGCGCGGATGCGCGAGCACGGGGGCGGCGGTGTCGCGCCAGGGCGAGAGCACGCGCCCACCGGGCCGCAGCGAGTTGAGGTAGCGGTCGTCACCGGACAGCTCGGACAAGTGCAGATGGCCCGCGCCCTCGAGCACCGTGCCGACGACCTCGCCGTAAGCGAGCACGTACTGGGCCTCGCGCACGCGAGGCCGGACGTGCCAGTAGACGAACTGGCCGATCTGCACGCGGGCGTCCGGGCCGGTGGCTTCGAGTACACGAGCGCGCCCCGGCTGAACCGCGTACACGGGCGTGCCGTCGCGCGCCAGGACGTCGATGCCGGAGTGCAGGTTCCCCGGCCGGCGCTCGTTCAGTCCCGCGTTGAGGAGATGCGGGCGGTGGAACGGCTTGATCGGCCATCCCGGCAGCGCCCCGGGCGGATAGCAGCCGGTTGAGCACGACCCTCCGTCGGCCCACAGCCGCGGAAGCCGGTCCCGCGCCTTGGGCGCCCGTAGCTCGTCCGGCGGCGCGAAGGGGAAGCTCGGCGGAAGGCGACCGTCGGCCGGCGGAGCCGGAAACAGCACGAGGGCAGCGAGGGCAGCGGTCACGACGCCCCGACGAGGTCCGGCGGCCACCGGCCGATCCTAGGGAACCGGACGTACGATTCGCGCATGCTCCGGCTGCTCGCGCTGTCCCTCGCGGCTTGCGCGCTCATTGCCGCGCCCGCGACCTCCGCCCGCCACCACAAGGCGAAGACGCGCCCGGTCGGCTCGAAGCCGCTGAGCGACGAGACGGCCGCGAAGCGCGTTCTCCGCAGCGGCTTCGAGCCCAAGCCCGGCAACCGCGTGGAGAACCGGCGCATCCCGACCCGCCGCCTATTTCGACGGGCGCGAGACGTGGCTCAACACCGTCGAGCGCGGGCGGGAGTACCGGGCGGGCGACCTCTGGGGCGCCGCGGGCGCGTGGTCCTCCGGCCGCTGGCACACGCAGGGGGGCGAGGCGTACATCGCCGACGTCAAGCGCATCCTTCGCGAGCGGACCTGGCGCAAGCGGTTCTTCCGTGACTGAGCTGCCGCTCGTCCTGGCGGACTTCGAGGCCCGAGCGCGCGAGCTGCTGGCGCCGGGGCCGCTGTCCTACTACACCAGCGGCGCCGGAGCGCAGATCACCCTGCGCGAGAACGTCGAGGCCTGGGAGCGCGTGCGGCTCGCTCCGCGGATGCTCGTCGGCGTCGTCGAGCGCGACCTGTCGACCACCCTGCTCGGGCGCTCGCTGCCGCACCCTCTCATCACCGCGCCGATGGCGTATATGCGACTGGCCCACGACGACGGCGAGATCGGCGTCGCCCGGGCTGCGGCAGCCACCCGGACCTCCTCCACGCTGGCGACCCTTGCCACGACCAGCCAGGCCGACCTCGTAGCGGGCGCCGGCGACGCGCCGCGCTGGTTCCAGCTCTACGTCTTCCGCGACCGCGGCATCACCCGGGCGCTGGTGGAGGGGGCCGTCGAGCACGGCTTCGAGGCGCTCGTGGTGACCGTGGACCTGCCGGTGATCGGCCTGCGCGAGGCCGATGTCGCCCTCGGCGAGACCCTTCCGCCGGACCTCGCCATCCCCGCCGTGGACGCGGCCGGTCGCAGTGCGAGGACGATCGCCGAGACCACCGCGCTCGTCGACCCCGGGCTCACGTGGTCGGCGTCGAGGAGCTGGCCGACGGCCCGCTCCCGGTGATCGTGAAGGGCATCCTGCGCCCGGACGACGCACGCCTGGCGATCGAGCACGGCGCGGCGGCAATCGTGGTCTCGAACCACGGCGGTCGCCAGCTCGACACGACGCTTACGACGGCCGAGGCCCTTCACCCGTCGTCGCGGAGGTGTCGGGCGAGCTGGAGGTGCTGGTCGACGGCGGCATCCGGCGCGGCACCGACGTGGTCAAGGCGATCGCGCTCGGCGCCAGTGCCGTGCTCGTCGGCCGGCCGCTGCTCTGGGGCCTCGCGATCGGCGGCGAGGAGGGTGCCCGCCGGGTGCTAGAGCTGCTGCTCGAGGACGTCGACCGCACGCTGGCCCTCCTCGGGGCTCCGAGGCTGAGGGAGGTGGGCCGCGACCTACTGGCCTAATCCGGCGCCGGGATTGGGCACAATGGGATCGATGCGGCTTGTCAGAACGGGCATGTTGGTCGGCGCTCTCGCGGTCGCCGCCGTCACCTGCTCGTAACGCCGGCCGACGGCGAGGTGGCTCTCTGCGACAAGGTCGCCTCGACCACCGGCTCGGACACGAATCCCGGGACGCTCGCGAGCCCCGTCCGCACGCCCCAGCGGTTGATCGACTCGCTGTCGTCTGGTCAGACCGGGTGCTTCAGAGCCGGCACGTACGTTCAGGACTCGATCGGGTTCAGGCAAACGGCCGGGGTCACGATCAGGAGCTACCCCAACGAGCGCGCGACCGTCGCAGGGGCGGATCTTCATCCTCGCCAACCAGGTCACGATCTCGAAACTCAACCTGAACGGGAGGAACTCGGGCAACCTGCCGAGCCCGACCATCAACGGCGACGACGTGGTCATCCAGGACAACGACATCACCACCGGCCAGACGGCGGGCTCATGCGTGCACCCGACGCCCTACAACGGCCTCGCCCCCGAGCGGGTTGTGATCGTCCGCAACCGGATCCACAACTGCGGGGCGCTGCCGGCCACGAACCTGGAGCACGGCATCTACTACAACGCCACCGGCGGGCTGATCGAGTCGAACGTGATCTACGACAACGCGGGCCAGGGCATCGTGCTCTACCCGGGGGGCAAGGGAACCGTGGTCAGGGGCAACACGATCGACGGCAACGGCGAGGGCATCCAGTTCGCCGGGGACGGCTGGACCAAGTCCGACCTCAACCTCGTCACCCAGAACATCGTCTCCAACTCCAGGCTGCGCTGGACATCGAGGCGTACTGGGAGGGCGAGGCCGGCATCGTCAACGTGGCCGCCGTCAACTGCCTGTGGGCGACCAACCCGGACCCGTACTACAACGCCCGCGGCGGCGTCTCGGAGGACCGCGGCTTCACGCCCGCCGCGAACCGCGTCGGCGACCCGAAGTACCGCAATCGGGCCGCCAAGGACTTCCGGCTTCAGGCCGACAGCCCCTGTAGGGGCTACGGCGCCGCGCCATAGACATGCCTGCTTGGTCGGGACGATAAGACGGCTTTTGAACTCTGGGGTCCGCAGCCGCATCAGCCATCTCCACCGTAGGCTGGCCCCGGACCCCTAACAGAGTACGAAGCATCACCGCGCCCTCAGCGGCGGCGGATGCGTTTTGGCTTCTCGGCGTTGCCGTAGACATCGATGCTGAAGACGCGCAGCTTGGCGAGCTTGCGCTTGGCGATCCGCAGGCGCTGGCGGCGCAGCTTGAGCTGCTTGCCGTTGAGCGTGACGAAGGTGGACTGGACGCCGGAGGGATCGCGCGGGTTGAGGGTCACGAGCGCGGTCTTGCCGCGGATGCGGACCTTGGCGCCGGTCTTGGGCGGGCGCTTGTCGGGCTTGTGGGGGCGCAGGCCCTTGCCGTTCCGGGTCACCTTGACCGAGCTTCCGGTCAGCTTCGCTTCAACCTTGCCCTTGACCGGCCCGAACTGCGCCGGGCTGCCTGGGCGGCCCTGAACCAGGCGGGTGGTGGTCAGCGACATCGTGCCGCGCGATCGCAGCGCCACCGGCCGGGACGGGTTTATGCCCAGCAGCAGGTGCGGGCCGGCAATTCTTCGCTCGACACGAGCCCCGCCGCGACCGCCTGCCTCAGCGTGACGAACTGGCCCGGCTTGCCGGCGGCATCGAGCGGCGCCAGGCGCAGCGTCGAGGCGGCCGACGCGGCCCCAGCCTCGCTGAACCCCAGCAGCGATCTGGCGTAGCTCACGAAGTCGAGCGTCAGGAAGCTCGATAGCAGACCACCCCCGGCGTCGAGGAGCTCTGCGGGGCCTGGCTGGGTCCACGACCAGACCCCCCCCGTTGTCGTGAGCTAGCGCCGTCGCCAGGATCCCCATCCCGAACAGGCCAGTCACCGATCTTCGTCCAGGCACGACACGTCGTTCGTCACCCGCGTCTCGCGATCGGTCCCGTCGACCGTGACCCGCAGCCCATGGCTCGGGAACAGGTCGGTGTCGTAGTCGATCGAAAGCCTGCCGCCGGACACAAACGAGCCGACCAGCCGGGCGTCGATGTTCGGCACCAGCACCGAGTCAGGGTCGGTCGGGCGCGGATAGACGAGCGGGTCGTCCGCCGACATCGACAGTCCAGCTCGTCGGCGAGAGCTGCCGCCCGCCGGCGAAGCTGACCTGTTGCTTGGTGCGGCTGCAACGAATGATCTCCTCGTCCGAAACGTGGTAGGCGAAGTCGAGGATCGTGATGCCGAAGTTCGTGGCCCCCTGCGAAACGGTGAAATTCGTGATCTCCTCGCCGTCCCAGTCGAACTCCGCCACCGGTCTGACCCGGAAGCTTCCGTCGTACTCAGGGTGCGCGTCACCCCGAAAGCCGGACTCCACGCCCGCGAACAAGGTCGGCAACGGTGGGGTCGGCGGCACCAGCTGACACGGCGCCCGCGACAGGGGATCGAACGCCAGGAACCGCAGCGGCGGCGCGAGAAGGGCCGCCACCGGCACGGTGAAAGGAATGTTCGGAACCACCACGGCCGCCTTCGGAATCCACGCCTTCAACTCGACCCTGAAATGCAGCGGGGTTGGCTCGCAGTCAGCATTGACGGTGTCGATCGAATCGACGGTGGCGCTGTCGCTCCCGGGGCCGCAGTTGACCGTGTCGGGCTCTCCGTCGGCCGCCCGCAGCGTGTCGTTCCCGTCGCCCGCGTTGAGGGAGTCGCCGCCGGCGCCACCCTCGATCACGTCGTCGAGCCCCCCGCCAGAGAGCGTGTTCGGCCCACCGTCCCCGGTGATCCGATTCCGGTTGAAGCCCGTCCCTGGGCGTCCTCGAACCCAACGACCGCGTCAGTCCCGCCGCCGCCGGCGAGGTTGATCACCACCTCGGCGGTGCACGACGGCGACTTGCAATTGCTGTAGGAGATGATGTCGCGGCCCGGCCCGCCAGTGAAGGAGTCCTGGCCGTCCTTGTCGCGCGCCACGGAATCGTCGTCGGCGCCGAGGTCCGCCGTCAGGTTCCACTCGGGATATGAGGCCGGTGGCGGAAAGTCCCGAACTGTCGTCCCTTCTCCAGCTGGTCGTTCCCCCCGCCGAGCGACGCCGTCACCTCTGTCGGCGCTCCGACGAACTGGCATCTGACCTCTTGGTTGATGAACTGAGTACAGGGGTCGTCTTGGGTCATGTTCACGTCTGCCTGGACGATGAACGTCCGTTTTCCGACGCCGTCGTCGACGGCGGTAATACGAACGCTCTCCGCCTGAGCGTCACCCATGACCGAAATCCCGTCACCGGTGGGACTCACGTGGATCGCGGCACCGGCTACAGCAGGCCAGGCAAGCGCCACGGCAAGGACCGCGAGCAGCGCCCGGCCCGCGCTGCGGGAAACCCCCCTAGCCAGGTTCAGCCGATCGTCCATCCGGCGAGGAATGCTCAACCTCGTCACTCGGACCGTCCTTCCCGGCGCCTCCCGTGAGGAGAATGGACGGGCAGTCCTGGCTGAGTCCTACGTTCCTCGGGCCAGCGCAATCACCCAGACGTACACCCGCACCGAGGATCTGTCAACCAGACCGCGGGAGCAGCGAGAGACGCCAGTCGCAGCCCGACGAAGTCCATGGGCGGCGACACCCGACTCCCAGGGGCGGTAGGCGCGAGTGGAACTCGGACTCTCAGGCGGCGGCGTCGGGCGTTGAAGCGCGGCGTGGGTGGCGGTGGATTAGGGTAGTCCGGTGCGGCGGATTGGTTTGGTCTTCTGCTTGCGTGTGCGCTGGCCGGGTGGGGCGCGGCGCCGGCCCGCGAGGCTGCCGATCGGAGACCAGTTCCGGCGTCTCGAACGTGGGCAGCGACGGCGACGCGGATCGGGACGCCAACCAGTCGGCGGTGGCCTACAACCCGCAGGCGAACGAGTACCTGGTCGTCTGGCGCGGCGACGGGCTCGCGACCGAGGGCGAGGACGAGATTTTCGGGCAGCGGCTGTCGGGGGCCGGGGCGGAGCTCGGCGACGACTTCCGCATCTCCGACGACCGGCACCACGGCGACGTGGACCGCGACGGCCGGAATCCGGCGGTCGCCTACAACCCGCAGGCGAACGAGTACCTGGTCGTCTGGGAGGGCGACGGGCTCGTGACCGACGGCGAGTACGAGGTCTTCGGGCAGCGGGTCGGGCGCCGCGGCGCGGAGCTCGGCGGCGACTTCCGCATCTCCACCATCGGCAGCGATGGCGACGCGGATCGCGACTCGACGATCCGGCGGTGATCTACAACCCGAAGACGGGTGAGTACCTGGTCGCCTGGGAGGGCGATGGGCTCGCGACCAACAACGAGAGCGAGGTGTTCGGGCAGCGGCTGTCGGCGGCCGGGGGCGACCTCGGCGGCGACTTCCGCATCTCCACGACCGGTAGCGACGGCGATGCGAACCGCGACGCCATCAACCCGGCGGTGGCCTACAACTCGCAGGCAAACGAGTACCTGGTCGCCTGGCGCGCCGACGGGCTCGCCACCGACGACGAGTCCGAGGTGTTCGGGCAGCGACTGTCGGGCGCCGGGGGGGACCTCGGCGGCGACTTCCGCATCTCCACCACGGGCAGCGACGGCGACACGAATCGGCTGGCCGGAGACCCGTCGCTGGCGTACAACCCGCAGGCGAGCGAGTACCTGGCCGTCTGGGAGGCCGACGGGCTCGCCACCGACGACGAGCTCGAGGTGTTCGGGCAGCGGCTGTCGGGCGCCGGGGCGGAGCTTGGTGGTGACTTCCGCATCTCCACCACGGGCAGCGACGGCGACGCGAACCGGGAGGTCGAAGACCCGGCGGTGGCCTACAACCCGCCGGCGGGTGAGTACCTGATCGCCTGGGAGGCCGACGGGCTCGCCACCGACGACGAGTCCGAGGTGTTCGGGCAGCGACTGTCGGCGACCGGGGCGGCGCTGGATGCCGATTTCCGTATCTCGATCACGGGCAGCGACGGCGACACGAACCGGGAGGTCGAAGAGCCATCGGTCGCCTACAACCCTCAGGCGAACGAGTACCTCATCGCCTGGGATGCCGACGCGCTCGCGACCAACGACGAGCAGGAGATCTTCGCGCGGCGCTCGGGCGGCGGGCCGCTGCCGGTCCCGCCCGCGGTCACGGACACGATCGCACCCACGGTGTCCGGCTTCGGGCTCTCACGCAAGCGCTTCCGCGTCGGTCGCAAACCCACCCCCCTGGCCGCCAGGCGCAAGCGCCGCGCCAAGGCGGGCACCACCGTCAGGTACCGACTGTCGGAGAACGCCACCGTGACCTTCACCATCGAGCGCACCCTCCCCGGCCGCCTCAAGCGCGTGCGCGGCAAGCGCCGCTGCGTCAAGCCCACCCCCAAGCTCGTCCGCGCCAAGGCCAAGCGCTGCAAGCGCCACCGCCCCGCGGGCAAGCTCACCCGGCAGGGCACCAGCGGTCCCAACAAGCTCGCCTTTTCCGGCCGCGTCGGCACCAGGAAGCTACGCCCCGGCAGGCACCGCCTGACGCTCCAGGCCACCGACCTCGCCGGCAACAGATCCCGCGCAACCCGCAACAATTTCACCATCGTCCGCCGTTGACACCCCGTCCCCCGCCAGCGGGCGCTCCAGAGCTCGAATGCACGCCAGCTCAGATCCGGGATCAGCTCCACCCTGCCCACTGCCGCTACGGCTACCGCGGCGAGGACGCTTGATCCGAAAGCCCACCCTGCCGGCGGGCCCGCTGGCGCCCTCTGCCGAGGGCGTGGCCACGAGCTGGTAAGGGCCGGGCTTCACAGGGGCGGTTGGGGACGCCCCCTACGGGACATTGCTTGCTTAATCGGGGCGATAAGACGGCTTTTGAACCCTGAGGTGCGCCGTCGCGTCACCCAGCTGCACCGTACGCTCGGCTGACATCACTCGTCTAGGAGTCAGTAAACAGCGCTCGTGAGGGCGCGACCGCTGTCGCTTGAGTACGCGCCACCGCGTCTGCTTCGCGCCGTAAGCAGTCACGGTGAGGGGGTCGGGCTCGAAGGCTGGATCGGGTGTATGCTCGATTCGGCTGGTTTGTATGTGGTCTCGCGTGCGTTTCCCCGGATTGGGTCTCGCGGTCTTTCTCGCGGTTCTCGTCGCGAGCCCGCCTGCCTCCGCGGCCCCGACGCCGATCAGCGGCAACCTGAACCAGCCCGGCTACACCGTGATCGCGCTCGCAGCGAATGGCGAGGCCAGGGCGGTCATCGCGCAGGGCGGGAGCTTCACGCTCGTGCCGCCGGCCGAGACGGTGAGCCTCCAGCTGCGGGCCCTTGACGGCACCTACGCCGGCCCGATCGTGGTCGAGGAGGCGGCAGCAAGGTCAAGCGAGCCAGGGCGGAGGTCAGGAGGGCCAAGAAGAAGCTCAAGCACGCAAAGAGGAAGGCGAAGAAGGCCCACAGGAAGGTCACGAAAGCAAGCGGCGAGCGGGCCAAGAGCAAGGCCAGCAAGCGCCTGAAGCGGGCCAGAAGGCAGCTGAAGAAGGCCAGAAAGCGGCTGAGGAAGGCGAGGAGACGGCTACGGCAGGCTCGGCGGGAGGAGGCCGAGAGGCCGAGTCGGGCACTCGTCGGCGTCAAGGCCGGAGCGCCCCTTGGCGACATCAACGTCAACTCTGCCGCCGGGTACGCGCTGGCCCGCGGGGTTGAGGAGAGGTGGGTGGACAGCGAGCGCAGAGCGCAAGCGACCAACGGGGTGCCGATCGGCGCCGGTAACTTCGGGCGGGTGCTCTCAGCGCGCACCGACGGCGGCGCCATCGGAGATCTCGACCGCGACGGGGTTCCCGGCTCGCTCGACATCGACGACGACGGCGACCTGGTCCTCGACAGCCTCGATCGCTCGCAGGCGGCGCGCGCGGCTCAGGCGCAGGTGGGGGACAACACGCTGTTCGTCTCCCAGCTGACGATGGATCTGCCACAGACCGCGAACGCCAATGCGCCGGGCTCGACGGATCAGCAAATCGAGGCGGCCTTTACGAACTCGGGTCAAGGGGCCCTGCTGATGATCGGGATTCCGCCCGCCGCGTCCGCCGAGCTCGACTGCGCGGGCGATCCCACGGCCGACCCCCAGGCCAGGTTTGTCTATTGCTCAGGGGCGGCACCGGGGACTCTTCGAGCTCGGCACACCGAACCCCGCGCTTCCGCCTTTCCCCGAGTGCTGTGACCCCGACGATGACGGCTTTGGGACGCTCGCCCCTCCGGCCGGCGCGGGGCCCGGCGCGATGTTCCTCGTGCACGGGCGACGACCGCCAGTTCAGGAGCCGGCGACATCGTGTCGAGCGGCTCAACGACGCCGACGGCGTCGAGATTGGCGCGTTCGCCCGCGCACGCTCGCAGCACTTCTTCGCCACGGTGCCGGCGCTCGTGTCCTACCAGGACACGACGATGGCTGCTCCCGCGACGCTCACGTACCCGTACGGGCCCGGGGCGCAGGAGCAGCCCGTTAGCGCACCTCCTGGTCAAGACGTGGTGGTGACGCTGACGCTTGGCGGCCCCAGCGCAAGCCGATCGCGGACGAGGCATGCCTTGCCGATGAGCCGCCATGCAGGTGGGTCGATATCGGCGGCCTCAATTACTCAGTCGGGCTGGAAAGCGAGGGCAGCTGCCCGCAGACCGCCTTCTCGACCCAGGATGCGAACCTGAGTCCGACTCCGCCGGCTCCGGTGGGGGCTCCCGGAGCGGGCGAGGCCACGGACCTTGCCACCGATAGGTCGGCGAACCCGGCGAACACGTTGACGTTCACGGTCAACCTCTCGCAGTGCTCGACGGCGCCCTGGGATCCGGATGAGACGCGGAGAATCCACTTCGTGGCGGCTCCCCCCACCGGAGGCTCGCCTGGGGGAGCGGGGGGGTCGCGCAGCAGATCGTCGAGTTCAAGCGGCTCTGATGTCGTCCCCGACACTGGGATCGGGGCCCCAACCTCAAGCTGCGCCACGACGCTACGCGCACCTTCGACCGGTTCCACCGCGCCGGGCGACCTTCGTCGTCGCCCTGGACGAGCACGTGTCGTGCACGTTCACCAACACCCAGCTGTAGCTCGTGCCGCTGTCCCTTCCGGCGCAAAGCAGAGGCGAGCGCCCTGTCGCTCCCTGTCGAATGCTTGCTTGCTAGATCGGGGCGGTCGGATTTGAACCGACGACCTTTCGGCCCCCAGCCGAATGCGCTACCAGGCTGCGCCACGCCCCCCGAGTCGGTTCCATCTTAGAAGGGCCGGGTAGCTTCCGGGGATGCGCTCGCTAGCCACTCTCGCGACCGTCCTCGCCCCCGCGCTTGCGTTCCCCGCGGGGGCGGGCGCTCTGATCCAGCTCGACCGCGGGATCGCCGGCGCGCGGCTGAACAACACCCGCGCCGAGGTTCGCGCGGCACTCGGCAGGCCCGGACGGGTCGTCAACGACCGGAACGACTTCGGGCCGTTCACCGTCTTCCGCTATCGCGGCGCCATCAGCGTCACGTTCCAGGGCCGGGAGCGGGTCGCCTCGGTCACCATCAAGGGCCCCGGCGACCGCACCGCCCGGGGCGTGGGCGTCGGCTCGACGGAGCAGGCGGTCGACCGGCGGGTGCCGGGGACGACGTGCGAGACCTTCTTCGGCACGACCCGCTCCTGCCACACCGGCGACTTCTCGGCCGGAACGCGAGTCACCGATTTCCGGATCAAGGGCGGCAAGGTCACGCGGGTAACGGTCGGCTTTGTGATCGACTGAGGGGTCATGGGAGTCCTGGAGGCCAGCTGGACCGTCGAGGTCGACGCCCCGCGCGAGCGCTGCTACGAGATAGCCGCCGACATCGAGGGGGCACCCGACTGGCAGAAATCGCTCAAGGACGTCGAGGTGCTCGAGCGCGACGACCAGCGCGCCCGGCTCGTGGTCGAGACGCTCTCGGATGCGACCGTGAAGAAGGTACGGGCGCAGCTGCGCTTCGCCTACGACCCGCCGGACGGGCTCACCTGGGAGCAGGAGAAGGGCGAGCTCAAGTGGCTCACCGGCTCGTGGATCCTGGAGGAGCTCGACGGCGGGCGCACCCGAGCCACCTACGCCCTGCGCGACCGCCCGGCCGAATGCTGGGCCTGCTCCTGCGCGGCCCGGTGGAGGGCAAGGTGAAGGAGTACCTGACCAAGAGCGCCGCGGAGGGGCTCAAGGAGCACGCCGAGAAGGGCTGAGGTGCGAGAGCGGGCGACGGGAAATGAACCCGGCTCCTTCAGCTTGGAAGGCTGATGTGCAGCCTTTACACCACGCCCGCGAGACGACCTGATCTTAGTCGCCTAGCTCCAGCCGTCCCAGCGCCGCAACGGCGGCTGCCGGGTCGAGGGGGCGGCCGTGGACGTGGATCTCGAAGTGGAGGTGGCACGGGGTTGTGCGGGCGTTGCCGGTCTGGCCGACCTCTGCCGACCGTCTGGCCCGTCTTGAGGCGCTGGCCCGTCGCACGACGGGGGCCGGCCGGACCAGGTGCGCGTAGAAGTAGTCGCGGTCGGCTCCTTGCGGCCGTCGATCTGGACGTAGTTGCCGTAGAGGACGTCGTCGTAGCCCGGCCGCTTGACCCGCCCGGCGCGGGCGGCGACCAGGCGGGCCTCGCAGCCGGCCATCACGTCGAAGCCCTCGTGGACCCGGCCGCCCGGAGCGCGGCGCGCCGAACTCGCCGATCCCACCGCGCTCCCAGTGCGGGCCCGGCGACCGGGGAAGGCGTGGCCGTGGAGGAGAAGCCGGCCGGCCGGGCGCATGCGGCCGCCCGCCCGGCCCGACGCTGGAAGGCGAAGCTCCCGTCGCGGGCGGCCCGCCCGCGCCGGTTCAGCCCGTTCCAGGTGAGCGTCGTGGAGCCCACCGGGCTCGGCGGCCGCGCTCGACCCAGGCTCGCGCACCGTGCCGCCCACTGCCGAGCCGGACCACCCGAACGCGGAGGTCCAGCGGGGCCGGCCGCACGGAAGCGGTAGCGGAAGATGATCGGCGCGGGCCCGTCGAACAAGGCGCTCCGCGGCTCCACGGAGCTGACGCGAGATCACGGACCCGGAGCGCTGGAAGTCAACATCTCCGGCGGCGGGGGCGGCGGCCGGGCGCCGCGAGCGCCGGCTGCAAGAGACCGGCTGCTCAGTCGCCAGTCAGCCAGCGGCGCGGGTTCTCGACCATCATCGTGTTGAGCTGATCGTCGGTCATGCCGGCTTCCTTGAGCGCCGGGATGATCTCCTCGAAGAGCAGGGTCATGCTCCACTTCGGCACCTCGGTCGCCTTCAGGAACTCCTGGACCTCCGGCGGGAACCAGTCGAGCGTCGAGCAGTAGTCCTGCGAGAGGAACATGCGGTCGGCGTAGCCGCGCTCGAGCAGCGCGATCACGGTGGCGTTGCGCGGCTGGATGGGCAGGAAGAGGTCGAGGCCGTAGCGGTCCATCCCGATCCAGCAGCCGTGGCCGAGCAGCTCCTCGATGTAGTCGAGGTCGTCGGTGTCGCCGGTGTGGGCGATCTGGACCTTGGCCGGGTCGACGCCCTCCTCCTCGAAGATCTTCATCTGGTCGAGCCCCGTGCGGTTGGCCGGCCGGGAGTGGGCCATGATCGGCCTGCCGGTCTGCTTGCTCGCCCGCGCCACCGCGCGGTGGACCTTCTCGACGCCCGGGGTGATCCCCGGCTCGTCGCCGCGCACTTGAGGAACGCCGCCTTGATGTCGGTGCCCTGGATCCCCTCCTCGATGTCGTGCACGAAGAGCTCGGCGACCTGGTCCTCGCTGCGGTTCATCAGGGACTGCGGCAGGTGGTCGTAGGTGTAGACGCCGGTGCAGGGCACGATCTGGAGGCCGCTCTCCTCGGCGACCCGCCGCGAGAAGGCGACGTCGCGGTTGAGGAACAGCGCGCTCGGCTCGACCACCGTCTTGACGCCGTGGCCGGCCACCGCCTTGGCGTCCGCGATGGCCGCCTCCCACTCCGCCGTCCTCGTCGTAGGCGTGCGGCCACTGGAAGCGCACGCCCTCGTCGGTCGTGCGGAAGTGCTCGTGGATCAGCGTCAGCCCGAGCTCGCCCGCATCGACCGGGCCGGTGACGGTCTCGACGCTCGCCACGCGCGGCGATTCTATGCGCCGGCTGCTATGCGGGTTGCGCTCGGTCCTCGCGCGCGGCCAGGATCGTGCCGATCACGATGCCGGCGGCCGTCAGGCCGAGCGCCAGCAGCAGCTCCAGCACCGCCTCGCC
Source organism: uncultured Solirubrobacterales bacterium (assembly GCA_963793775.1). Classification (GTDB taxonomy): domain Bacteria; phylum Actinomycetota; class Thermoleophilia; order Solirubrobacterales; family 70-9; genus WHSW01. The sequence continues at coordinate 26,316 of CAWCBM010000020.1, read as the reverse complement.
GCTCACACCGTCGCTTGCGAAGGCGAAGAGCGCGAGCACGAGCGGGAACAGCAGCGCCGTCCAGCGCCAGATGCCGTACAGGGCGAAGCCCCAGCCGAGGCCCGCGAGGAAGAAGAGGATGTAGGGAACCACGGTCCCGGATTATTCCCCTCTCGACGGGGGTAGCGAAACGGCATGACCTGATCTGGCCGTCATCGGCTTCTGCCTGCTGCTGCTGGTGCTGGCCTTCCTGCTCCCGCGGCTCTCGCGGCCGGTGGAGCGCGGCGGCAGCGGTGCGCTGGGCGTCGGCAGCCGGGCCGGAAGCAAGGCGCCCGGCCCGCTCGGGCGCCTGCTTCCAAGCCGTTCAGCAAGGGGCAGAAGGCCGTTCACAAGAGCGGCTCGGCCGGCCGCAGAGGCCGCTCGAAGGCGCCCTTCTAGGGAGCGACCCGGCTTCGCCGGGCCTCCCTTAGGCCGCGTCGCGCAGCTCGGCCAGCTCGCTGTTGCTCGCGAGCCGGCGCAGCGCCTTCTGCTCGAGCGTCCGCACGTGCTCGGCCGAGAAGCCGAGCTTGCGGCCGGTCTCGCGCAGCGGCGTGGGCTCCTCGCCGCCGACGCCGAAGCGCAGGCGGACGACCTTGCGCTCGTCCTCGGGCAGCTCGTCGAGCGCCCGGACGACGGCCTCCTCCTCGGCAAGCTCCTCGACCTCCTCGGCGGGCGAGGGACGGTCGCTGGCGATCAGGTCGCCACGCGGCGTCTCCTGGTCCTCGCCCGACGGGCTGGTCGAGGCTCGTCGGGATCAGGTCCGCGGCGCGGATCTCCTCGACCTCCTCGACCGGGAGCTCGACCTTGGCGGCGATCTCCTCGAGCGTGGGGTCGCGGTTCAGCTTCGCCGCCAGCTCGCGCTCGGTGCGGGCGATCTTGCGCGCCCGCTGGCCGATGTGCACCGGCATGCGCACGGTGCGGCTGGTGTTGGACAGCCCGCGGCCGATCGCCTGGCGGATCCACAGCGTCGCGTAGGTGGAGAAGCGGAAGCCCTTGCGCCAGTCGAACTTCTCGACGGCACGGATCAGGCCGAGCATGCCCTCCTGGATGAGGTCACCCAGGGGCAGGCCCTGGCCCTGGTACTTGCGGGCCACCGAGATCACGAGACGTAGGTTGGAGTTGATCATGCGCTCCTTGGCGGCCAGGTCGCCGCGCTCGATGCGCTTGGCGAGCTCGATCTCCTCCTCGGGCTTGAGCAGCTGGTAGCGGCTCGCCTCGTTGAAGAAGAGCTGCAGCGAATCGGTTGCGACGTCCGGAGTCGCGTCCAGAGCGGTCTCTGGAGTCTTGTTCGAAAGTTCGATCACGGTCGAAATTATACAGATCGTCAGGCTACCTGTCTAGTGCGGGCTCAGGCAGTAAGTCGTACCAGTCTACGGTGCGTTACTGACCGCGCGCCTGCCAGAACTGCGTCGAGTAGCCGCGGAAAGCGCTTCTCAACCTCGACCTTGCGCAGCGAGACGAGCCGCTGGGTGCCGTCCGCGCGGGTCTGCGTGAGGCCGGCCTGGCGCAGCACCTTGAGGTGGTGCGAGAGCGTCGACTTCGACACCGGCACGTCGAGGTCGCCGCAACATCGCTCCCCGTCGACGGCCAGGCAGCGCACTATCTCGAGCCGGACCGGGTCGCTCAGCGCGTGGAGCACCTCGGCCAGGTCGACGCTATCGATCTCGGGTTGGTGAGCCGTTCGCATCGTTGTTCGACGGATCTCGAACTGTCTAGAGTCTAGCCATGGCGGCGGCGACCGCCCAACTCGAGTTCGGGTTGTTCGTCGTCCCGAGCGCCGAGCGCCCCGCAGCGTCGCTCGTGCAGGTCGAGACGGCCGGAGCGCCTCGGCCTCGAGCTGATCGGCATCCAGGACCATCCCTACCAGCGGCGCTTCCTCGACACCTGGACTCTGATCGCCTGGCTCGCCGCCCGCACCTCGCGCTCCGCCTGTTCCCCGACGTCGCGAACCTCCCTGCTGCGCCCGCCCGCGCCGCTCGCGAAGGCGGTCGCCTCGCTCGACGTGCTGAGCGGCGGCCGGATCGAGCTCGGGACTCGGCGCCGGGGCCTTCTGGGACGCGATCGAGGCCTTCGGCGGGCCGCGCCGCACGCCCGGCGAGTCGGTCGAGGCGCTCGAGGAGGCGATCCAGCGTGATCCGCCGCGTCTGGAGCGGCGAGCCGGCGTCGTTCGACGGCCGCTTCTACTCGCTCTCGCGGGCGCCAAGCCGGGTCCGCGTGCCCGCTCGACGACGTCGGCATCTGGGTCGGGCGCCTACGGCCCGCGGATGCTGCGGCTGACCGGCCGCCTCGCCGACGGCTGGCTGCCGAGCGTGCCGCAATCTGCCCGCCGACGAGCTGCCCGAGAAGGTGCGGCTGCTCGGCGGAGGGCGCGGCGGCCGCCGGCCGCGATCCCGGCATCCGTGCGCCGGCTGGCCAACCTGAGCGGCGTGATCACCGACGGCGGCCCAGCGACGGGCTTCCTCCGCGGCCCCGTCGACCACTGGGCCGAGGAGCTGGCGTCGCCTGCACACCGAGCTTCGGCTTCAGCGGCTTCATCCTCTCGCCCGCCGGCGACGACCCCGATCAGGTCGGCGCGCTTCGCCTCCGAGGTCGCGCCGGCCGTCCGAGAGCGCGGCCTGAGCGGAGGGGAGCGGGGCAGCCGGACTCGAACCTGGAATCTCCGGTTTTGGAGACCGGGGCACTAGCCAATTCAGTGCTCACTGCCCCAAGGGCGGCCATCGTCGCGACCCAGCCGTCCGATTCTCGTGCGAACATGCGTTCGCTACACATGCGGACGCCAGCCGAAGTACAGCGAGTCGCAGGGCTCTTCGCCGCGGGTCTGTGCGATCCGGAGATCGCGCGTCTCACGGGGGTTCCACGGGCCACGGTGATCGCTGGAGACGACGCCCGCCGACGGCCCGCCCGCTGTTGGAGTCTTGGCGCCCTCCTGACCCGGAGGCGTACTGCTATTTGCTCGGGCTCTACCTCGGGGACGGGCACGCGACGATCCGCGGCGACTCCGCGTTACTGCGTCTGTACCTGGACGATCGCTACCAACGAATCATCCGCGACGCACACTGCGCTATGGAGTCCGTCTTTCCCGGAACTCAGGTACGGCGTTACACCTGGGGACCGGCAAAGCGCACCGTTCTTCACCTGAGCAGTCGGGCAGTGCCGGCCGCCTTTCCGCAACACGGCCCCGGCAAGAAGCACGAACGCCGCATCGAGCTACTGCCCTGGCAGCGAAGCATGAACCACGGTGAACCCTGGGGCGTTCCTTCGGGGACTCATTCACTCGGACGGATGTCGAACGTTGAATCGATTCTCGGTGCGTCTCCCTTCGGGGCGCATTCAGCAGTACGCGTATCCGCGGTACTTCTTCTCGAATCTCTTCGCGGAGCCTACGCAACCTCTTCTGCGAGCACTGCGATCTCGTTGGCGTCCGGTGGGGCCCCAGTCGAACGCACGGAACATATCCGTGTCCCACCGAGAGAGCGTCGCGCTGCTCCATTCCTACGTCGGGCCGAAGCTTTGTCGATTCTAGACTTGGCTCTGCGCGGACGTGGCGGAATTGGTAGACGCGCCAGCTTTAGGTGCTGGTGGCTTCGGAGCGTGGGGGTTCGAGTCCCTCCGCCCGCACTGGTCCCTCACGGGCATCCTGGCGCTGAGCGCTCAAAGAGATCGAGCGCCAGCGAACTGCGGCCGCAGACGCCATCGTCAACTCCGAAGCAACCAAGAAGCTCATCGTCGCCGGGCCGGGAACGGGCAAGACCTTCACCTTCCGACGCGCGCTCGAAGGCTGGGCGGTACGGGACTCGCCCTTACGTTCATTCGCAACCTTGTCCGCGACCTCGACAAGGACCTCGGCGACATCGCCAACGTCTACACCTTTCACCGCTTCTGCAAATACCAGCTGCACAAGCACCCCGACATCGAGGGTCTGCAAGAGGGCTGGGACTACTACCCGCCGCTGTTCGAACTGACCGTTGAAGACTTAGAACTGCTCGGCCGCGCGACAGAGAAAAAGGTCGTCGAACGCGCCCTCCACACCCTCGACGACTCGGATGGGCTGATCAGCGACGTCCTGCGGCTCGGCTCCTACTACAACGCCGTCACTCACACGGACCTCGTCTACCGGGTGCTGCGCTACTTCGGGCAAGACCCGGACAAGATCCCGGAATACCCCCTGATCGTCGTCGATGAGTATCAGGACTTCTCCGCCCTGGAGACGAGCTTCATCGGGCTACTGGCGACTAAGAGTCGCGTCCTGATTGCAGGAGACGACGACCAGGCCCTCTATGGGTTCAAGAGCGCCTCGCCGCGCTTCATCCGTGAGCTTGCCGAAGACGACGGGTACGAGAACTTCGAGCTGCCCTACTGCTCGCGCTGCACAGAAGTCATCGTCGCGGCCGTGAACGACGGGCTGCGGGCGGCTATCTACAACGGCAATCTCGTCGGCCGCCTTAGACAAGCCATTCGAGTGCTACGTGCCCAGGAAGTCCGACGACAGCAAGGCGAACCCGAAGATCGTTCACGCGAGGTGCTCGGTCGAGCGCAACAACGCTCCCTACGTCGGGCGCTACGTCTGCGAGCAGCTTGAGCAGATTCCCGCCGACGACATCCGCGAGTCAGCCGAAGAGGACTACCCGACGGCGCTGGTCATTGGGCCGAGCCCCTTCCTGGAGCGTTCCTTCGAGCTGATCAAGAAGCAGTTCCCCAGGCCGAGCTGAAGACAGCCGCCAAGCCCGAGATCGAATCTGCTGCACGGTTATCGTCGGCTCGCGACCGATGAAGAGTCGCGCGCTCGGCTGGCGGATCGTCATCCACTACGACCCGTTCGACGGTTCGAACGAAGGTCTGTGGGACGTCCTCACACGGGAGAGCAACATGGGCCAGGCGCTGCCGGAGCGATCACCGATCGCGCGATGAGGACGGTCACTTTCTTTCGACGAACACCGACGACTTCTCTGCCGATGGGAGGACCCTTCATCCGGTCCTTGACGAGGAGGCCCGGGAGTCGGGCAGGCCGATGCATTACTACGGCAGCATCGGTGATTTTCTCGCCTTGTTAGGCGCGGCTACAGAGGCGCCGGAAGTCGACGTCAATGAACTCGAAACGCGGATCAGAGCGCCAATCGAGCGGGCGCTGGCCGAGGGAGCCGAGATCCCGTCGGCAATCTTCCGGGAGCTTTGCCCAGAGTTGCGGTACAGGACCGAGATCAGCGAGTTTTCGATCGAGAAGGTGAGAAGCAGCCGCCGCTATGAGGGGGAGGGCGAAGCTTTGACTCTCATTGATGCGGACTGCTCCCTGTCAGTCCGGCCGATGCTGCAGGCGGTTGATACTGAGGCACCTGAAGAGTGGCGCGGCTGGGGAGATGACGAGCCCGTCGACGTGAATCTGCAGCTCTTCCTTCCGGACGAGGGGTCCGGCTACGAGCCGGAAGTGGTCGGAGCTAATGCTCCTCTGAGGTATCCATTCTCGCCATGTCGACGACGACGGAAACGTGCGCTGGATGTTCATGCGCCCCGTCGAATAGACACGCTTCTATTTCTGGGAGACGCCGTTGCGCCCCATGCGAGCCGGTCCGTAGCAATCGTTTCCTTAGCAACAGGGGGTTTGCGGGAGTTTCGCGTACGTCGAACCTCTCGTCCGCACTACGACTGCTGCACGTCTCCGTCCGGGGATTTAGACTCCCGCGGGCGATGGCGGACGTCGTCCTTCTCCATCCGAATAGGGACAAGGCGGAGTCGAAGGCCACCAGGGCGGTCGTGATCCTGCTCTGTCACGAGCGCCGCCCTGATCGCGATCATCACGATCGGCGGCTGGAGCCAGCTCCAGGGGGCGCAGATGGTGGCGTTCGGCTACATCATCGTCTACGCGGTGATGGCGTTCTTCGTGGCCAGCTGGAACCGCGGCGTCCTCCCGGTCGCGGCGGCGCTGGCAATCCTCTTCGCCGTGGTCGCGGCCGTGGCCGCGCCCGCCGTGGTTCGACCGCGACAAGGCCGGCTTCGAGGACCCGGCCCTCGAGCCCGAGCATCCTCGGCCTGCTGACGCTGATCCTCGTGCCGGTCCAGATCCTGTTGATCGCCTTCTGCGATGCGCGGCTTCCAGCAGGAGTGGAACGTCGAGGTCGAGGTCGCGCGCGACGAGGCCGAGGGCCGCGTTCCGCCCCGCGGGCCGCCTGCCGGCGGCGAGCCAGCCCGGCGGCTCCCTAGCCGGCGCCCGGCACCGGCACCTAGCATTCCTGCGCGCACGCCCGGGTGGCGGAACTGGTAGACGCGCGGCCCTCAAAAGCCGTGCCCGAAAGGGCATGTGGGTTCGAATCCCACCCCGGGCACTCATCGGCGACGACTGGCGGAACTCGTGTCCCGCAGCGCGAGGTACCCGCCCGCGGTCATCGCGAACGCCGCCAGCAGGCCGAAGACGATTCCGACCTTCACGCCGGTCTCCACGTCGACCTCGAGGGCAACGACGGTGGTGATCTCGGGCGGGACGATCAGCCGCACGAGGATCAGCAGGACGGCGAGGCAGCCGAGGGCGGCGATGAGGAGACCCGGCGGCGCGGCAGGTTCAGGCGAACGTCGTACGCCGCGGCTGCCGCGAGGCCGAGCGTGACCAGCGCGGACAGCGCCAGCACCAGGTCGATGAGCGCGAACGCCCCCCAGGCGTTGCGGGTCTCGGCCGGCACCGACACGCTTCCGCTGGGCAGCTCGACCACCTGGTCCGCGCTGAACCACGGGAGGAACATGAACGCGAGCAGGGCCAGGGCGCCCGCCGCCGCCACGCGGACACCGGCGGGCACTCGGTCCATCGAACCCCGGGCTGTGTTCGTCTACGCGCTCGGCGGGGGCGCGGCGGCGGGGGCGGCGCCGCGGCCGGTGGGGCCGCGCCCGAGGCGCGCTCGTTCATCGCCGTGTAGCCGCCGTAGGCGATGCCGCCGGCCGCGATCAGGCCGAGGAAGGCGCCGATCTTCCGCGTGGCGTCCGGGTCCACGTCGAACGCGCTGGCGACCTCGTCGAGCGGGCCCGTCACCGGGGATCATCGAGGCGGAACAGGACGATCAGCGAAGGCCAGCGCGCCCGCGCCCGCCGACGATCAGCCCGGGCGGGCCACGGCAGCTGCGGCATCGGCCCGTTGGCGCGCAGGACGGCCAGGACGATCGCCACGAGCGCGCACAGGAACAGCACGATGTCCAGGAACGACATCCACTCCCAGGCGTTGGCTCCGCCCGCCACGTCCTCGTAGCCGAACCAGTCGAAGACGAACATGATGAAGATGAGCGCCGCGCCGCTGGCGGCGGCGACCATCTCGCCGAAGCTGATTCGAGAAGTGTCCACCTGAGCGCCCCCCATTGCCTCGCTTGTCGCGCGGCACTCTAACCCGGCGCCGCGCGACGCGCCGACGGACAAGATTCACGCGCGTGACCGCAAGGACGCGACATCGAGGCGCTCGTCGGCGATCGGGCCGCGGGTGGCCGGGCAGCGACGCCGAGCGGCGCGCGGCCCGGCACCTCGAGCAGCGCGCTCGGCGAGCTCGGCCGCGACGCCGTGGTCGAGCCGATCAGCGTCTTCCCCGCCTGGCACCTCGCCTACGCCCTCACGCCCTGCTGGCGATCGCCGGCAGCGTGCTGGCCGTGGAGCAGCCGGTCGTCGGGCACGGCGCTCGCCGCGCTCGCGCTCGCGTCGCTCGCCGGCGACGCCACCGGCGCCTTCCACCTCCTCCGGCGGCTCACGGCCGGCGCGCCTCGCAGAACGTGGTCTCCGACGAGGACGGCGACAAGGAGGGCACGCTCGTGCTGGTCGCCCACTACGACGCCGCCCGAACGGGCTTCGTGTTCGGGCGGCGCCTGCCGCCCTCGCCCCTCGCGCCGCTGTTCTGGTCGACGGTCGCCGTCGTGGCCTGCGCCGCGCTTCGGATCCCCGGCCTCGAGGGCAAGCTGCTCACCGCGCTGCAGTTCGTGCCGACCGTGGTCCTGATCGTCCACGTGCCGCTGCTCGTGGACATCGCGCTCTCGGACCCGGTCCCGGGCGCGAACGACAACGCGAGCGGCGTGGCCACCGCGCTGCGCCTCGCCGAGCGCCACGGCGGGTCGCTCGAGCACTTCGACCTCTGGCTGCTGTTCACCGGCGCCCAGGAGAGCTTCGCCCTCGGCATGCGCGAGTTCCTGCGCGCCACGCGGCGCGAGCTCGCCCAGAAGCAGCACGGTCTTCCTGAACCTCGACGAGCTCGGCGGCGGCGACGTCCGCTTCTCGCGCCGGGAGGGCCTGCTCTTCACGCTCGCGCTCCCACCCGCAGCTGCGCAAGCTCTGCCACGAGGTCGGCGAGGACGATCCCCGAGGCCGGTGCCCGCCCGCTCGTGCTGCGCTCGCGCGAGCGACGCCGCGCGCGGCGCAGGGGCGCGGCTACCCGGCGATCACGATCTGCGGCCGGCCGGCGCCGCACCACCACCTGCCGAGCGACACCCCGGAGAACCTCGAGGACGACGCGCTCGAGCGCGCCTTCGCGTTCTGCTCCGAGCTGATCGAGCGGCTCGACCAGGAGCTCGGGCCGGACCTCAGGCAGTAGACGCGGGTCCGCCGCAAGCGCCGGCGAACTCCACGAACCAGTCGAGCGCCTCCGGGTTGGCGAGCGAGTCGCGGCTGGCGGCCTGCTCGGGGTCGGTGCCCATCAGGATCTTCTTCACCGGGATCTCGAGCACCTTGCCCGACAGCGTGCGCGGCACCTCGGCGATCTGGAACACCTCGTCGGGCACGTGGCGGGGCGAGCAGTCCTCGCGCACGCGCTTGCGGATCGCGGCGACCAGCTCGTCGTCGAGCGTCGCGCCCTCGCCGAGCACCACGAACAGCGGCATCCAGCCCTCGGTCCCGGGCCGCGGGCACGTCGATCACGAGCGCGTCCACGACCTCCGGCACGCGCCAGCACGGCGCGGTAGATCTCGCTGGTCCCCATCCGCACGCCCTGGCGGTTGATGGTCGAGTCCGAGCGCCCGTAGATCACCGCCGTGCCGCGCGAGGTGATCTCGATCCAGTCGCCGTGCCGCCAGACGCCCGGGTAGACGTCGAAGTAGCTCGAGCGGTAGCGCTCGCCGTCGGGGTCGTTCCAGAAGAAGAGCGGCATCGAGGGCATCGGCTCGGTGATCACGAGCTCCCCCACCTCGTCGACCACCGGCCTGCCCGACTCGTCGAAGGCCTCGACCTTCGCGCCGAGCGCGCGCGCCTGGAGCTCGCCGCGGTGGACGGGCAGCGTCGGCACGCCGCCGACGAACGCCGTGCAGACGTCGGTCCCGCCGCTCGTCGAGAACAGCCAGACGTCCTCCTTCACGTGCTCGTAGACCCAGTCGAAGCCCTCGGGCGACAGCGGCGAGCCCGTCGAGCCCACGCTGCGCAGCGCGCTCGAGGTCGTGGCGTCGCCGCGGGGTCGATGCCCGCCTTCATGCAGGCCGCGATGTAGCTGGCGCTCGTGCCGAAGCAGTTGATCTCCGCGTCGCGCGCGAAGTCCCACAGCGCGTTCATGTCCGGATAGCCCGGGGTTGCCGTCGTAGAGCACGATCTCCGCCTTGGCGAGCAGCCCGGCGACGAGGAAGTTCCACATCATCCAGCCGGTCGTGGTGAACCAGAAGAAGCGGTCGCCGGGCCGCGAGGTCGCAGTGCAGGTGCATCTTCTTCAGGTGCTCGAGCAGGATCCCGCCCTGGCCCTGCACGATCGCCTTCGGCAGGCCCGTGGTGCCCGACGAGTAGAGGACCCAGAGCGGGTGGTCGAAGGGCACCGGCTCGAACTCGAGCTCGCCGTTGAAGGCCAGCAGCTGGTCCCAGAGCATCGCGTCGCGCAGGCCGCTCGAGCTCTCCGCGCTCCTCGCTCAGCTCGGGGTTCGAGGTAGGGCAGCACCACGGTCCGCTCGAGGGTCGGCATCTCGGCCTCGAGCCCGGCCACGACCTCGAGGCGGTCGAAGTCCTTGCCGCCGTAGCGGTAGCCGTCCACGGCCAGCAGCACCTTCGGCTCGATCTGCGCGAAGCGGTCGATCACGCTGCGCGCGCCGAACTCCGGCGCCGCGCTCGACCAGGTCGCGCCGAGGCTCGCGGTGGCCAGGAAGGCGACGACCGTCTCGGGGATGTTCGGCATGTACGCGACCACGCGGTCGCCGCGGCCGACACCCGAGCTCCGCCAGGCCGGCGCGCGCACGGGCCACCTGCCGCTCGAGCTCGGCCCAGCTGACCGTCTCGTCGCCGCGCGTCTCCGAGCGGGCCCGGATCGCCGTGCGCGGAGCGGTCGACGTCCCGGAACACGTGCTCCGCGTAGTTGAGCTCGCGCCCCGGGGAACCACTTGCGCCCGGCATCGAGCGCTCCTCGAGCACGCTGTCGTAGGACCCCTGCGACGTCGAAGAAGTCCCAGAGCGCGGCCCAGAAGCCCTCCAGGTCCTCGACCGACCAGCGCCAGAGCGATCTCGTAGTCGTCGTGGCCCGCCGAGCCGCCGCGAAGCGCGTCAGCGTCGCGCGCTCGCGCGAGCCTCCTCGCTCGGGGTCCAGAGCAGCTCGCCGCGTCCGGCCGTGGTCATCGGCCGGCAGGCTATCGTCGGCCGCGAGTGATCCAGCACGTCGCGCTCGAGACCCGACGCGCCGACGGCGCGGCGGCGGAGGCGTTCTGGCGGCTGCTCGGCTTCGAGCCCGTCGAGCCGCCGGAGACCCTGCGCGAGCGCGCCGCCTGGCTGCAGCGCGGCGCGACCCAGATCCACCTGCTCTGGCATGACGACCCGACGGCGCCGCCGGAGGGGCACGTCGCCGTCGTGCTCGACGACTACGAGGCGACGCTCGAGCGGCTGCGCGACGCGGGCTACGAGGTGGAGCCGCGCACGGCAGCACTGGGGAGCGCCGCGCGCGTTCGTGCGCTCGCCCGGCGGCCACCGGGTCGAGGTCATGGCGGCGCCGCCGCCCTAGCGCCGCGCCCTAGACCGGCGTGACCGGGTTGCGCTTGGCGGGCCAGTCGCGCGACGCGGCGTCGAGTAGAGCGCGTAGCGCTGACGAGCTCGGCGCGCAGGTCGGCCGGCTGGATCACCGCGTCGACCACCAGCTCCGAGGCCAGGTGGAGGATGTCGATCTCCTCCTTGTACTCGGCGCGCAGCTCCTCGGTCCGCCTGGCGCGCTCCTCCTCGTCCTCGATCGCCTGGAGCTGGTTGTAGAAGACCGCGTTGATCGCGGCCTGCGGGCCCATCACGGCGATCTTGGCCGACGGCAGGGCCAGGCAGGCGTCGGGGTCGTAGGCCGGGCCCGCCATCGCGTAGAGGCCGGCGCCGTAGGCCTTGCGCACGATCACCGAGATCTTCGGCACGGTCGCCTCGGCGACCGCGGAGATCATCTTCGCCCCCGCGCGGATGATGCCCTGGCGCTCGACCTGGGTGCCGATCATGAAGCCCGGGCACGTCGGCCAGGAACAGCAGCGGCACGTTGAAGGCGTTGCAGGTCCAGATGAAGCGCGCGGCCTTGTCGGAGGAGTCGACGAACAGCACCCCGCCCTTCTGCTTGGGCTGGTTGGCCACGATCCCGATCACCCGGCCGTCGAGCCGCGCGTAGCCCGACGATCAGCTCCTTGGCCCAGCGGCGCTGGACCTCGAGGAACGAGTCGGCGTCCACGAGCGCGTCGATCAGCTCGTACATGTCGAACGGCTTGTTCTCGTCCTCGGGCACCTCCGGCCAGTCGCGCGCGGGCTCGGCGGGCGGCGCGTGCGGCGGCTGCTCGCGCCCAGTTCGAGCGAAGTAGCCGAGGTAGCGCTTGGCGACGTCGATGCCCTCCTCGTCGGACTTCACGAGGAAGTGGCCGCAGCCCGACACGCCGGTGTGCATCCGCGCGCCGCCCATCTCCTCGAGCGTCACCTTCTCGCCGATCACCATCTCGGCCATCCGCGGCGAGCCGAGGTACATCGAGGCGTTGCCGTCGCGCATGATCACGACGTCGCAGAAGGCCGGGATGTAGGCGCCGCCGGCGGCGCTCGGGCCGAACAGCACGCACACCTGCGGCACCACGCCGGAGAGCTGCACCTCGGTGAAGAAGATCCGGCCGGCGTGGCGGCGGCCGGGGAACATCTGCACCTGCTCGGTGATCCGCGCGCCCGCCGAGTCCACCAGGTAGACCATCGGCACGCGGTGCTCGAGCGCCTGCTCCTGGATGCGGATGATCTTCTCGACGGTCTTCGGGCCCCAGGAGCCGGCCTTGACCGTCGGGTCGTTGGCCATCAGGGCGACCGGGCGCCCCGCCACGGTGGCCATGCCCGGTCACCACGCCGTCGGCGCCGAAGCCCTCCTGCTCCCAGTTCGCGAGCAGCCCGTCCTCGGTGAGCGAGCCGGGGTCGACCAGCCGCTCCACGCGCTCGCGCACCGGCAGCTTGCCCTGCTGCTCCGACTTCTCGTGATGGCGCGCCGGGCCGCCGCCGCGCGCGCGCTCGAGCGCGTCCTTCAGGTCCGTCATCGGGAGCGAATCCTACGGGCGCGGCTGTACCGCGGTGGGAGATTCGCTCGGCTCGGGCGTCGGCCGGGCGGGCACGCCGGCGCCCGGCCGGCCGCCGCCGCGGCGAGCGCGAACAGCGCCACCGTGACCAGGATCAGCACCAGCGGCCAGCCGATCAGCGACGGGCCGTCGTCGCCGGGCGCGGCCGCGAGCGACGACGAAGGCGAACAGGTTCAGCGCGCCGAGGTAGCCGGGCCCGGCCTGGCGCGCGATCACCGAGTAGGCGATCAGAAGCGCCGGCGCCGGCGAGCACGCACGAGCTCCCAGCCCCAGCCGACCTCGGGCATCGGCGGAGCCGGCACGCCCCCGAAGGCTCCCAGGACGCTGGCCATGAGCAGCCTCGACGAGGAACGTCGCCGGCGAGCGCGAAGAGGGCGACGCCCGCGGTGTTCACGTAGCCGACCGCGTGGTGCGGCTCGTCCGGCGCGCGCGCGATGCCCGTAGGCGCCGAAGCCGAGGGCGATCAGCAGCAGGATCCAGCGGAACGTGTCGACGTCCTCGGGCGAGAAGACCCAGTCGACGAAGGCGAGGATCACGCCGACGACCGTGAGGGCGCCGAGCAGCGTCGAGATGCCCGGAGTTCCAGCCGCGCGCGAACCAGGCCGATCAGGCCGATCAGCAGCAGCCCGATCCAGACGACGTGCCGGAGGCGCCGAACGGCGGGTCGTCGGCGCCGAGCACGTCGGCGAGGTTGGTCAGCGTCGCCGAACGAGGAGCACGAAGGACGCGACGAACAGGACCGACTGCCAGCCCGGCGGGCCGCTCGGCCGGGCGCGGCGACATGCGCCGCCATCCCGATCACGGCGAGCGCCGCGGCGGCCGTGTAGACGAGGTGGATGCCCTGGCCCCACTCGTCGCTCGAAGCGGGCGTTGACGATCACGACCAGCACGGTCAGCGCCACCGCGCGCGGCCGCGATCGTGTCGCCGCTGCTCGGGCGCGGGCCTCAGGACCTCGGCGCGCTCAGTCGCCATGGGCGCCATTTCGGCGCTGCCGGACGCCTGCCGGGTCCTGCTAGATGCCCGGGTTCGGCACGGGCTCGTCGCCGGAGTAGTCGTAGAAGCCCTTGCCGCGTCTTACGGCCGTACCAGCCGGCGGCGAGCATCTTGCGCAGCGTCGGCGGCTTGGCGAAGCGGCGCTCGCGGAACTCGTCGAACATCACCTCGCAGATCGCGCCCATCGTGTCGAGGCCGACGAAGTCGGCCAGCGTCAGCGGGCCCATCGGGTGGCCGGCGCCGGCCTTCATCGCCTCGTCGATCTCGGCGACCGAGCCGACGCCCTCCTCGTAGGCGCGGATCGCGTCGAGCATGTAGGGCACGAGCAGGCGGTTGACGATGAAGCCGGCCTTGTCCTTGGTGGGGATGCCGAGCTTGCCGATGCTCTCGGTGAACGCCTGCGCCGGCCTCGAAGGCCTCGTCGGAGGTGGTCACGCAGCGGACGACCTCGACCAGCTTCATGACCTGCGCCGGGTTGAAGTAGTGGAGGCCGAAGAAGCGCTCGGGCCGCCCGGTGGCGGCGGCCTGGTCGATCACCGGCAGCGACGAGGTGTTGGTGGCGAACAGCGCCTCCTCCTTGGCGATCGCCGTCGACCTCGCGCCACATCTCGAGCTTCTGCTCGAGGTCCTCGGTGATCGCCTCGATCACGAGGTCGCAGTCGGCGAGGTCGGAGTAGTCGAGCGTGCCCTGGATCCGGCCGCGGACGGCGTCGGCGTCGCCCTGCTCCAGCTTGCCCTTCTCGACCGCGCGGCCGAGCTGCTTCTCGATCTTGCCGAGGCCCTTGTCGAGCGCGCTCCTGGTCGACCTCGCGCACCACGACGTCGTAGCCGGCCTGCGCCGCCACCTGGGCGATGCCGTGGCCCATCAGGCCGCAGCCCACGCACTCCGACCTTCTTGATCTCCACTAGCCTGCCTCCGTTCCAGTAACGTCGAGCGCGGGGAGCCTATATGGGACTCGTTGCAGTCGAAGATCGCGGACGCGCGTCCGCCACCTCGTGCTCAACGCGGCCGGAGAAGCGCAACGCGCTCAACGGCGAGCTGATCCAGGCGCTCGGCGCGGCGATCGAGGAGGCGGCCGCCGACGACGTCCGTGCGCGTGGTGGTCGCTGCGCGGCGAGGGCCCGGTGTTCTCCGCCGGGATGGACCTCGAACGACCTCACGGACGCTCGTCGGAGGACCCCGAGATGCCTGCGCCGCTTCCGGCGCCCGATCCTCGGCCTGGTGGAACCTGCTCGAGGAGATGCCCAAGCCCACGATCTGCCAGATCCACGGCGCCGGCCTCGGCGGCGCGCTTCGAGCTGGCGCTGGCCTGCGACTTCCGCGACGATGGCCGAGGACGCCGTGGCCGGGATCATGGAGGTCGCGCGTCGGCCTGCTCCCGGACGTCGGCGGCTGCTCGCGGCTGCCCGGCGGTGGTCGGCGCTCGGGCACGCCAAGGAGCTGATCATGACCGGGCAAGGTGATCGACGGCCGCGAGGCGCACCGGATCGGCTTCGCCAACCGGTCGCCCCGGCCGACGAGCTCGACGCCGCGACCGAGGCGCTCGCCGGCGAGCTGCTCGCGGCCCACCGCGGGCGGTCGGGCCTCGCCAAGCGCGTGATCGACGCGGCCGCCAAGCCGGCGCTGGCCGCCACGCTCGAGCAGGAGGTGCAGGCGCAGGAGGCGCTGGCCGCCACCGAGGACTTCGCCGAGGGTGCGCGCGCGTTCTTCGAGAAGCGCGACCCGAGTTCGCCGGCCGCTAGCGGCCCGGCCGGTTACCAGTCGATCGCGCCGAGCACGTTCGAGTAGTCGTCGGTCCAGGTCCGCGCGCCGTCGTCCGGTCGGCAGGCATGCCAGCGGCGGTCGCCGGGCAGCCGGCCCAGGTCGGCGGCGCTGCGCGCCATCGCCACCCAGTGGGAGGGCAGCATGTAGCCCCTGGCGCTCCGCCGGCGTCACCTCGTCGTCGTCCTGGGCGAAGCAGGCGAGCCCGGTCGCGGCCGCCACGTTGCCCGAGCGACCGGCTCGAGGTCGAGGTACTTGTTCGAGATGTGGAAGGCCAGCACGCCCGCTCGGCGAGCTTGCGCGTGTAGAGCTCGATCGCCTCGCGGGTGAGCAGGTGCACCGGCACCGCGTCCGAGCCGAAGGCGTCGAGCACGATCAGGCCGAAGCTCGCGTCGCGCTCCTTCGCGCAGCGAGAGGCGCCCGTCGCCGAGCACCACGTCGAAGCTGCCCTTGCAGTCGCGCAGGTAGGAGAACAGGCTCGGTGTTGCGCGCGATCCGCTCGACCGTGGGGTCGATCTCGAAGAAGGTCCAGCGGTCGCCGCGGCCGGCTGTGGCAGGCCATCGCTCCGGCGCCGAGGCCGACGATGCGCCGCGCGCCGGTGATCCCGCGGTCGGGCAGCGCGTCGAGCACCTGCCCGATCGGGCCGCTTGCGGGTGGTAGTAGGTCGACGGGGTCGATCGCCGCGGCCGCCCACCTGCGCCGCCGTGCAGGATCGTCCCGTGCCAGAGCTCGTGGAGGATTTCGTCCGGCGGAGACCTCGACCCGGTGGACGCCGAAGAAGCTCCGCTCCTGGTGGATCACGCGGCTGTCGTCTAGCGTCGCCGACCCAGGCGGCCGCCATCACGGCGGCGACCGCCAGGCCGAAGCGGAGCGAGTGGCGCGACAGCGCGAGGCACGCGAGCCCGGCCAGCGCCGGCGGCGATCCAGCGCCCGCTGGCCGTGCTCTCGGTCGCCTGGAAGGCGAGGAGGGCGCCGCCGCCGAGCCACGACCGCCGGCAGCACGTGCCGGCCGGGAGCAGACCTGCTCGCTCCAGCTCGCCGCGCCCGGCAGCAGGAAGCAGGCGAGCACGAGCGCGATCGGGTACTCGGTCAGCGAGTCGAAGACAAGCGGGGCGACCACCCGTTGAAGACGCCGCCGAGCGCGCCGCCGAGCGAGACGAACGCGTAGAACTCGGTCAGGCGGGCCGGACGCGGGGCGGTCGCTCCGCCAGCTCGCCGTGGCAGACCAGCGCCACCGCGAACAGCGCCGCCAGGTGGATCAGCGCGATCAGCCAGAGCGGCTCGTGCAGGTCCGAGCGCGATCACGCCGGCCAGGAGCACCGCGCAGCGGCGGCATGGCGAGCACGGCGACCCTGTGGCCGAGGCCCGTGCCGCGCGCGCGCGAGAAGACGACGATGAACGAGGCGAGGTAGAGCGACAGCGGGAGCACCCACAGGAGCGGCATCGGGGCGACGTTCAGGCTGAGCGCGGTGGTCGCCCCGAGCATCAGGCTCGAGGGCACGAAGGCGAGCGCCACCCAGCGCAGGCGCCGCTCGCGGGTGATCGGCGCCGCCGGCTCCGCGTCGGCTCGGCGACGCTCGGCGCGCGCCCGGCCGGCGCGAGCGCCACAGCACCGCCGCGCAGGCGACCATCAGGACGCCGAACGCCCCGTACCCGGCCGACCAGAGCCAGCTCTGGGCGTCGAGGCCAGCCCGGGCTCGACCAGCAGCGGGTAGGCCAGCAGGCCGAGCACGCTGCCGATGTTGCTGGCGCGGTAGAGGAAGTAGGGGTCGCCCGCGTCGGGATGGTCGGTGGCGGCGAGCCAGCTCTGAAGCAGCGGCGCCGTCGAGGAAACCACGAAGTACGGCAGCCCGACGGCCACGACGAGCAGCCGCGAGCAGCCACGGCAGCGGCGAGCTCTCGGTGGGCGGCGACCAGCCGTCCGGCACCCCGATCGGCAGCACGAGCAGGGCCGCCGCCACGAGCGCGAGGTGGAGCGCGGCCTGGCGCCGAACGCCGAAGCGGCGGGTGCTCCAGTGGGCGTAGAGGTAGGCGAGCAGCAGCGCGGTCTGGAAGAACAGCAGCGCGACGGTCCAGACCGCCGGCGTGCCGCCCAGCAGCGGCAGCAGCAGCGGGCGAACATCGGCTGGACCATGAACACGAGCGCCGCGCTGAGCGACGAGCGTGAGCGAGTAGAGCGCGAGCACCGGCAGACGCGCGCCTCGCGGCCGCGCCTCGGCCCGCGGAGCGGTTCGGACGCCCGACATACATCGTGCTTCGGCCCCGCGGGCCGGCTACTTGAGCCTGGGGCGCGTGACCCTCAGCGGGCGGGGCGCCGGCGAGGCGCGAGGCCGGCCCGGCGGGCGGTCCGGATCAGCGCGCCGCGCTTTCGCAGCAGCCTGCGGTCGGTGACGCCGACGAAGCGCACCCGGCCGCGGCGGACGCCGAAGACGACCCGCCGCGAGCGGCCGCGGCGCAGCCGGTAGACGCCGCTCTTCAGCGGGATCAGGCCGCCGCGCCTGAAGGCGCGGGAGCGGAGCAGCCGGCGCGCGCTCGTGCGCGGCCCGATGCCGAGCCGCTTGTGGCCTCGCGCCGTCGAGGCGACGAAGCGCACGCGCTTGCGCCGGTCGAAGACGAGCACCAGCTTGCCGCCGCCCTGCACGCAGTAGCTCCATACCCGGCCGCGGCGCCGGCTGGGCGGGCCGAGCCGGTGACGAGCGTCGTCCTCGACAGGCCGACGCGGGCGCGCCCGATCGCCTTCTTGCCCACCTTGAGCCTGCGCGCGGAAGCACTCCGCCCGGGCGCCGCCGCGCGACGGGACGTTTGGCACGCGCGCCGCGAACACCTCCTGGTAGGGCGAGTGCTCGGGCGTGTTCTTCGGCAGGTCGTCGAGCTGGGTGTCGTTCCAGAACGGGATCGCCACCTCGTCGTCGGCCGACGAGCCCCTGGTAGTCGCCGATGAACTTGCCGGACACCGAGGTCGGCGCGTTGACGGCCGGGTCCCACAGCGCTGCGATACGCGGCGTGTCGGCGAACGTGTTGCCCGCCGTCCTTCGAGCGCGCGAGCTACGTGTCGATGAAGTAGTTCGCCGGGTCGTTGCGGCGGTCGAAGAACGAGATGTTCACCTGGCCGCGCGCGGTGACCGCGATCCAGGGCTGGAACTGGTCGGCGTCGCCGTTGCGCCGGGTCCTGGTTGACGCGCACCGGGCCGGTGTACGAGCGCCGCCGTCCGTTGGACGACTTGAACAGCACGATGTCCGAGCCCGACATCGGGCCGAGCCCGTCGCCGCCGGCCTTGTACTTGCGCCCGTCGATGTTGTTCGCCTTCGGTTCGTCGTGAACATGCCCTCGAGCGTCCTTCGAGGTCGAGCGCTCCGCTCTTGATCTGCCGGCCGAGCGCCGGGCAGGTCGCCGAGAGCGGCGTGCCCTGGCCGTTGCGCGACGCGGCCGCCGACGTAGACGTTGCCCTGCCGCGTCGACGCCGCTCGTCGGGATCGACAGGTTGCGGAACGCCTCGCCCTCGAACGGCTCGTTCACGCCTGTGATGCCGGCGATCGGGACGGCGAGCGTCCACGCCGCGCCGCGGTTGGTTGGACTTCGCCTGCATCAGCGCGTTGAGCTGGTTGTCGTACCAGGTGCTGTAGGCCTCGCCCTTGGGGCCGATCGCGATGTGGCAGCCGATGCCGGAGATCGACGTCTTCTGGCTGACCGGGAAGCGGCGTGTTGTCGCCCGGGCGTGACGCCGCCCCACGTCTTGCCGCCGTCGACGCGAGCGCATCACCACGATCTGCTGCATCGGCACCGGTCGCCCGTCCCGTCGAAGCTCCAGCAGATGTAGATCGTGCCGATCTTGCCGTCGCGCGGGCGGTTGGCGCCGCCGTCGACGTCGGTCACGTTGTCGACCGCGATCCAGTTCTTGTCGTCGAGGAACAGCTGCGTCGGTGAGCGGCGTTGATCGCGGTTGTCGTGGACCGTGATCGTCGTCCGCTCCACGGCTTGCCCGGGCTGCTTGATGTGGACGGTCATGTTGAAGCCCTGGAATGCGGCGGTGCCGCCGGGCGCGTCGAGCACGTTGGCGTACGCGTTGCCCTCGTCGTCGAAGGCGATCGTCGGGTCGGAGGTCGTGCGGTAGGCGTCCTCGTTCGCTGGGGTCGCACTGGCCCGGCGCCTCGCAGTAGCCGGGCAGGTGGCCCTGGTCCTCCCATGTGCGGCCGCCGTCGAACGACTCGTACGTGCCGACCTTGAAGAGGTACTTCGTCGTTGTTCTCGTACATCTTCGAGCCGGCCATGAGGTGGTCGGGTTCAGCGGATCCATCGCGATCGTCGGCTCGGAGTGCGACGTGTAGCTCGTCGCGCGAGGCGCGGTAGTTGCGTCACGCCGGGCGGCGCCTGCTTGTCGAGCGCGTCGATCCCGAGCCCCTTGCGCGTGACGAAGCTGGCGCTCGCCCTCGTAGGCCTGGGCGCCCGCCGACCGCGTACGGCGACCAGCACGACGTAGTAGGCGCCCTCGGCCTTGTCGATGCCGACTGCTCTCCTCGGCCCCGAGCGGCTGCGCCGTCACCGGTCACGAACTCGCCGCGCGTGCCGTCCGCGTTGCGCTTGTACACGTACAGGTCGAGGTCGGACGTCCCGAAGCCGGTCGCGAGCATGTCCACCGCGCCAGGGTTGTTGCGGTAGAAGTCGGGGGCACCGCGACGTCGAGGCTGAAGAAGTCGCAGCCCGACGCCGCGTCGGGCTCGTCGCCGGCGGTGAAGCACTTCGCCCTGGTCGGAGGTGGCCAGGGCGCTGCCGGCCGTTGCCGTCCCCGTCCAGGCTGACCTTGCCCTCGCCGCTGGCGTCCGGGGTGAGCGTCCCGCCCGGCGGCGTCGCCGCTCCGGCAAGTCCGGCGATGAGGAGCATCACGGCCAGAGCCGCAAGCGCGCCCGCGAGTGTGCGTTCCCTGCCCTGCATCCTGCCCGGGCGGGAGGATACCCCGGGAGGGGGCTCAGGACTGCCAGTCCACCGGGCCCGCGGTCAGCACGTGGCTTCCCAGCGGTCGGCCTAGCACCTCCTGCGCAGCGCGGGCGCAGGCGACCAGCCGCTCCAGGTCGATGCCGGTCTCGTGGCCCATCTCGTGCAGCATCGAGACGAGGTCCTCGCTGGCGATGTTGCCGGTGGCACCGGGCGGCACCGGGCAGCCGCCGAGCTCGCCGAACGACGACTCGAACGAGCGCACGCCGGCCTCGAGCGCGGCCAGCACGTTGGCCAGGCCCTGTCCGCGCGTGTTGTGGAAGTGCGCCGTCAGCTCCGCGCCCGCGAGTCGCTCGCAGGCCAGCTCGAAGAACTCGCGCACCTGGCGCGGGTTGGCCATGCCGGTCGTGTCACCGAACGCGATCTCCTCGCAGCCCGCGTCCCGCAGCCGCTCGGCGATGCCGAACACCCGCTCGGGCGGCACGTGCCCCTCGTAGGGGCAGCCGAAGGAGACCGAGATCACGCCCTCGCAGCGCAGCCCCTCCCCCCGGCGCGCTCGATCACCCGCTCGAGCCCGCGACAGCGACTCCTCGATCGAGCGGTTCACGTTCTTCCGGTTGTGGGTCTCGGACGCCGAGAGGAACAGGTTGACCTCGTGAAGCGCTCGCGCCTGCGGCAGCGCGTTGTCGAGCCCCTTCTCGTTGGGGATCAGGACCGAGAGCGAGACGTCGCCGGGCGGCGTCGATCGCCTCGAGCACCTCGTCGGCGTCCGCGAGCTGGGGAATCACGTCGGCGCGCACGAAGCTCGTGACCTCGAGCCGGCGCAGGCCGGTGCGGGCGAGCATGTCGATCAGCCGCACCTTGTCGGCGGTGGCGATGACCTCGGGCTCGTTCTGGAAGCCGTCGCGGGGGCCGACCTCGCGGATCCGGACCTGCTCTGCGAGTCAGCTCGGCCACGCCTAAAGCATGGCAAGGCCGCCGCTGACGCCCAGCGTCTGACCCGTCACGTACGAGGCGTCGTCGGAGGCGAGGAAGGCGATCGCAGCCGCCACCTCGTCGGGCGTCCCGATGCCGGCGCATCGCGGTCGCGCCGCACCATGCCCTTGACCAGGCGCTCGCCGAGCTCGCCGAGGTGCTCGGGGGCGGCCATCAGCAGCGGGGTCTCGATCGGGCCCGGGGCGATGGCGTTGCACGTGACGCCGTAGCGGGCGGACTCGCGCGCGATCGCCTTGGTGAAGCCGATCACGCCGGCCTTGGCCGCCGAGTAGACGCTCGAGCCCTGGGACCCGACGCGGCCGGCCTCCGAGGCCACGTTCACGATCCGGCCCCCGCCGCGCTCCTGCATGCCCGGGAGCACCGCGTGGGTCACCGCGATCACGCCCGCGCAGGTTCACGTCGAGGACGACGTCCCACATCTCGGGCGTGGCTTGGTGAAGAAGCGCGAACCGGTCGGTTCCCGGCGTTGTTCACGAGCACGTCCACGGCCCGACGCGTCGCCGACCACGGCCGCGACCTGCTCCGGCGTTCGGTCACGTCGAGCTCATGGGCGTCGCCGTCGATCTCCGAGGCGAGCTCGCGCGCGCCGTCGACGTCGAGGTCGGTGACGGCCACCCGGGCGCCCTCGGCGGCGAGCCGCCGGCAGGTCGCCGCCCCGATGCCCCCCGCCCCGCCCGTCACGAGCGCCGTCAGTCCCTCGAGCCTCATGGCGCGCGGAACACTATCCGCCTTCCGGACTTCAAGCCGTACGAGCTGATGCCCGGGAGGTGGCTCGATGGTCCGACTCCTCGCCGCTGCGTATGGGTGTCCTGCCGCGCTCGCCGAACGCAGCGAGCTGCTCGACCGCCGTCCGCTTCGACGTTGTGCGTCCACGACGACGTCGGTGGCCCGAGGCGGCGCTACGTCCCGTCGCTGAGCGCCTTCTTCTTGGCCAGCGTCTCGACGGTCGGCTCCGGCTGGGCGGCGTGGAACTCCGATCTGAGGGACACCCGTTGCCAACCCGGACCCGCGCTCCACGCGTGTCGAGGTCCTCCGAGGACATCGGTCCTGGCGAATCACCCGGCGCAGTGCCGGTCGATCCGCTCCTGTGACCGGCTCGCGCGTTGCGGGCGTTCATGCCGGAGCTGCGTGCTCGCGTTCGCGCTCCTCGATGGGCTACCCGGTACCAGCTCCGCTCGGGCACCGTAGCGTCTTCCAGGTCGCCGCGCAGGCGCAGGTCCCAGAGCGTCGCGCTGCCCGCCAGCTCTTGGCCGTCGTCACGGCAATCGTCAGACCGTCTTCAGCGCGACGCCACGCCCCTGCCGCGATCGCCGGCCATCGTGGTGGCTGCATGAGCCCTCGGCGCTGCGAATCAGAGGCTGGGCGGCTTCGAGGATCTGGAGGCCGGTGGCGGCCGCCTGCTCGCGGCGGCGCGGCGAGTTCGTAGGGCCGAGTCTTGACAGCGCGGGCCATTTCGTTATCCTACCGCTGTATTCATTACATGCGGCGGGTAGTCAATAGTCGCCGCCGACATGGGGGTTGTTGTGGCGTACATGCTGTCCCGATCCAGGTGGACGACTACGGTCGTGGAAGCCCATCTTCGACTCGGACCCGGCCGGAGCGCCGGAAGGACGCCAAGGGCCACCGTCGATACTCCGACGGCGTCGACGAGCCGAACGAGGTCTTCATCCAGGTCGGAGTTCGAGTCGTCCCGACGACGCCCACGGCGGCTCGCGAGCGGTTGCTGGCGTCGGGCGGCTCTCGAGAGCGTGCAACGTGAAGGCCGCAGCCGCACGGTCGCGCGAGGCAGCGGCGAGACGTGTCAGCTACTCCTGAAGGCATCCGGCTACGGCGTGCCCCGTGGTCCGCTACGGTCGCGCGCGCCATGGAGACCGTGCCGATCATCGGCGGCACCGGGGCGCTCGGGTTCGGCATGGCGCTGCGGCTGTCGGCGGCGGGGGTGCCGGTGGTGATCGGGTCGCGCGACGCCGGCCGGGCCGAGGAGGCCGCCGGGCGGGTTCGGCGCAAGTGCCCGGCGCCGAGGCCGACGGGCTCGAGAACCCGGAGGCCGCGCGGCGGGGGCCGATCGTGCTCCTCGCCGTGCCGTTCCGGGCGCAGTCGGAGAACCTGACGAACCTGAAGAACGCGCTCGAGCCGGGCCAGATCCTGGTCGACGCCACCGTGCCGCTGGCCGCGGCGGTGTCCGGGCAAGGCCACCCGGCTGCTCGGCGTGCCGCAGGGCTCGGCCGCCCAGCAGGCCCAGGAGATGGTCCCCGACGGCGTGACGCGTGGTGAGCGCGCTGCACACCCTCAGCGCCCACAACCTCGCCGACCTCTCGCTCGAGCTCGACGAGGACGTCCCGGTCTGCGGGGACTCGAAGGACGACAAGCGGCACGTGGCCGAGCTGATCGCCCGCGTTACCCGGGCCTGCGGCCGGTGAACGCCGGCGCGCTCGAGGCGGCCCGGCTGGTGGAGGGCCTCACCCCCCTCTGATCTCCGTCAACGCGCGCAACAAGGTCCACGCCGGCGTTCGCTTCACCGGCCTGGAAGAGCCGCGCTGGTAGTCCTGCTGTCAGGCGGCACCGGCGGCGCGAAGCTGGCGCGCGGGCTGCTCGACGTGGTCGGGCCCGCGAGCCCGCGGTGGTCGCCAACACCGGCGACGACGTGGAGGTCTACGGCGTGCACGTCTCCCCCGACCCTGACCTCGTGACCTACTGGCTGGCCGACGCGATCGACGCGCGCGGCTACGGCCTCGCGCGGCGACAGCTTCGAGGTCATGGCCGCGCTCGAGGCCGCCGGCCGCGAGACCTGGTTCCGGCTCGGCGACCGCGACCTCGCGATGTGCCTCTGCGCACGGAGCTGCTCCAGGCGCGGCGAGCGGCTGACCGACGCGCACGCCGCGTCGTGCGCGGCGCTGGGAGTGGAGCGCGCGGGTCCTGCCGATGGCCGACGAGCCGGTGCGCACCCACGTGCGCGCGCGGCGGACGCTGGCCGCTTTCAGGAGTTCATGATCGTCGAGCGGGCGCAGGGCCCGGTCGAGGAGGTCGAGTTCCGCGGCGCCGAGCGGCGCGGCCCACGCCGGACGTCCTGGACGCGCTCGCCAGCGCCGAGGCGATCGTCATCGGCCCCTCCAACCCGGTCGCCTCGATCGGGCCGATCCTCGCGCTGCCGGGGATGCGGGAGGCCCTGGCCGCGCGCCCCGCCCCGTGGTCGCGGTCAGCCCGTTCGTCGGCGGGCCGCGCGGTCAAGGGGCCACCGAGCTGTTCTGCGCGCGGCCGGGATCGAGCGCTCGGCCAGGGGGTCGCCGACCACTACGGCGGCCTGATCGACGGCGCTCGTCGCCGACGAGCCGGTCGAGGGCATCCCGGCCCGTCTCGCTCGACACCGCGATGGACGACCTCACCGGGCGGGCCCGGTCGCCGAGGCCGCGCTCGGCCGGCGAGCTCGCTGTGAGCCCGCAAATTCCGCATCGCTGGCCGTCGGCCCGGACGTGCTTCCCTGTACAGTCGCACGGCGGATGCGCACGCTCGCCGTCCTTCCGATCAAGAGCTTCGGTGCCGCCAAGACGCGGCTTTCGGGGATTGCTCGGGAGCGGCTCGCGGAAGGCCCTCGCGCAGGCGATGTTCTGGGACATGCTGCCTCGCTCCGCACGCGCGCCGCTCGACGCGATCGCGGTCGTCACCGCCGACCGGTGGCGGAGTCGGCGGCCGCCGGCACGGCGTCGTGCTCCGCGACGACCGAGAGTCCGGCCACGACGCCGCCGCCGACATCGGCGATCCGCCAGCCCTCGCCACGGCTTCGACCGGGCGCTGCTCGTGCCCGGCGACACTCCGCTGCTCGACCCCGTCGAGGTGACGGGCCTGCTGCGAGCGCTCCGAGGCGGCGCGCCCGGCGTGGCGATCGTCCCCGACCGCCACGGCAGGGCACCAACGGCGCTGCTGATCACGCCGCCCGACGCATTCGCGCCGAGCTTCGGACCTGGCAGCCGCGCCGCCACGTGAGCGCGCCGAGCGGCGCCGGGCTCGGCACGCGGTCGAGCCGCCACCTCGCTGGCGCTCGACGTCGACACGCCCGACGACCTGTCCGAGCTCGCGTCCCGCTCGAGCAGCCGGCGCGGCCTCGCGCCGATGACACGTGGAACGCTGAGCCAGCTCGACCGCACCCGCTGCCGCGGGCCGCGCGCCAGGGCCGCCGCGCGCCGCCGCCGCCGCTCGAGCCTCTCCGCCGCCGCCGGGCTCCCCGAGGTGCAGCCAGGCCACGACCTGGCCGGCATGCTCGCGGCGGCCGCGCCCGCCGGACCTGGCCGACGGCGCGTGCTCGTGGTGGCGCACAAGGTGGTTTCGAAGGCGGAGGGGCGGGTGCGGCGCATCGACGACGATCGAGCCCGGCGAGCACGCCCGTGCGCTCGCCGACGAGCAGGGCAAGGACCCGCGGCTGGTCCAAGCCGTGCTCGACGAGTCCGCCGAGGTCCTGCGCACGGGCACGGCGTGCTGTCTGCGAGACCACCACGGCTTCGTCTGCGCCAACGCGGGCGTGGACCAATCGAACGCGCCCGAGGGCGAGCTCGTGCTGCTGCCCGCGGACCCGGACGAGTCGGCCCGGCGCCTGCGCGCGGGGATCGCCGCGGACCGCAGCGTCAGGCCGGCGGTCGTGATCTCCGACTCCTTCGGCCGGCCGTTCCGGCTCGGGGAGACCGACGTGGCGATCGGAGCCGCCGGCATCGACTCGCTCGACGACTGGCGCGGGCGCCACGACGCCTTCGGGCGCGAGCTGCGAGTCACGCCATCGCGGTGGCGGACGCGGCTGGCGGCGCTGCATCTGGCCCGGCGAAGGACTCGCCGAGCCGGCGGTCCTCGTTCGCGGGCTCGAGCGCTTCGTGACCGTCGGACGGGCCGGGCGCGGCCGCCCTGCGCCGCCCGCCGGCGCAGGACCTCTTCCGCTGAAGCCCTAGGCGGCGCCCCGGGAACGGGCCGCTGACCTCGTAGATCGCGCCCCGGCCCGGGCAGTTCGGGCTCCGGTTTGCCGGGGGGCCAGGCACGCTGGGAGGAGAAGAACAGGCGGCGACCGCTCGGGTCGAACGCGGCGCCGGTCAGCTCCGACCGCGTGTGCTCCTCCCCGGTGACGGCCAGGAATATCCTGATGCGTCGTTCCGGCGTCAT
>CAWCBM010000019.1:0-589526 GCA_963793775.1 uncultured Solirubrobacterales bacterium | reverse complement strand
AATCCCGCCGTTAAGGCGGGTCCGGCGCGTATGTGCCGCTCAGCTCGCCTTAGTCGCGTAGGAGTACCACGCGGCCTCAGCGGTCATCAAGTCGGAGTTGACGACCACCCCGAGCAACGGCGCATCGAGATTCTCGAGCTGCTCGCGAAGCTCTATGGCCGACTCGTATGTGGTCATGCCCAAACGGCCGACAACCACGACGGCGCCAACTGACCCGTACATCGGGATCACGTCAGAGACGACAGAGGCAGGCGGAGTGTCGAGCACGACCAGGTCATAGGCTTCGGGAACCGTCTCGAGCAGGGCCTGCATCCGGTCCGAGCCCAGCAGCTCCGCCGGATTGGAGGGTGGAGTTCCAGCGAGCAACACGTCGATCCTCGCCGCCGAAGCCCTGCCGTTCTTGCTTTCCTCGAATCCTGTCGACTGGACCACGTCCTCGAAGCGGCCCTGCGCGGTGAGCAGCTGACTCAGCCCCGACGTCGCTGAAGCGCCGAGACCGCGAGCGAGAGCCGGACGACGCATGTCCGCCTCTACCATCAGCACATTCGCTCCGAACGCCGCTTCGGCCCGGGCAAGGTTCCACGCGACGGTCGTCTTGCCCTCGCTCGGATTGGCGGAAGTCACCAGCACCGATCGCACCGCCCCCTCTTCCATGACGTGCCGAAGGTTGGCCCGCAGCGTGCGGAAGGCCTCCTCCTCCGGCGGTGCGAGAACGCCGGTGCCCGGGCTCGACCTGGCGAGCTTGCGGCTCTGGGGAATCCGGCCGAGGATCGGTCGTCCAAAGGCGGCCTCGAGATCGTGAGCATCTCTCATGCGTTGGTCCCGCCGCTCGAGCCAGATCGCGAACGCGATGCCGATCGCCAGGCCGAGGATGGCACCGATGACCGTGTTGCGGAGCGGGTCTGGCGATACTGCGGACGAAGGAACCTCGGCCCGCTCGACCTGGGTGATGCCGACTGGGGCCACCCCCGCGATGGTGAGTTCCCGCAAGCGCTGTTTGAGCGCCTGCGCGCGCTCGCCTCGCCGCTTTGGTTCTCCCAGCCCCCCGGGTCGTGTGGTGAGCGGAATCTGTGAAAGCTGGTGGTGGACCGCCTGGCGCTCCTGCTTGATCTCCTGGGCAGCCGTTTCCTCGCGGAGCGCTATGTACTCTTGGGCGACCGCATCCGCCATGCGCGCGGCGCGCTCGGGGTCGGTATCGGTGACGGTGATCGTCGCCAGATTCGACTCGGCCTCGGTGACCACGTCGACGTCTCCCGGGAACGGATTGTTACGGTCGGCATTGACGCGCCGCTCCAGCGCGTCGAGTTGCAGCAGGCGCAGGTTCGTCGCCGCCTCGCGGTCGGGGTCCGCGGAGGCGATCGCCGTCGACCCGAGCCCCGAGTCGCGGAGGAGCAGCGAGGTCGATGCCTCGTATTGCTTCTCTTGCTGAAGCGTTAACGCAAGCGCCGCGCCCGGGACGAGAAGCGTCGGAATCAGGATCGCGAGGAAGCGCCGGCGAAGAAGGCCCGCCACGGTGAGTGGGCGAATTGGGTCTGCTGAGAACTGCTCCGGCACCGTGCCATCCGCCATTCGAGGCGAAATACTGTCGGTGATCGACACCGAACTTCGCCATAGTAGGGGAGTGAGTAACACCTCCTGAACCAGGCCCCCCAGCCTGGTGAGATAGCGTGCGTCAAGTTGCCAGAATCTGCCCCGGCGCCGGGGCGTGAGACGACCACGGATTCGGAAAGACCGCCCGCCAGTCGAAGATCCCGACGGCAGCCTGAGCCTCGGCTCAGAGCTTGGCTGGCCGGACGTTCCGCAAGCCGCCTTTTGGAGGGATAGGAAGCCTGGACCGGCGCCGCCCCTCGACGTCGCTCAGGTCGAGGTTGTTAGCGCTCACCAGCGGCTAGACGGTCACGGTCGCTGATAACTCAGCCGTCCGGCCAGTCCGGCGCTCACAACGAGCGTAGATCTCGCGAAGCGTTGTCACACCGTGGAACACGGTAGTCGCCAACAACCCATGCGTGCAATCGACGATCTTTTCGGGGTCCCGAGTCTTGAGGGCGTGGCGCCACATTAGGCCTCCGTTTCGCCGCGGTACGAGATCCGGCAAACCCAAACGACCTCGCCTGCGGTGGCTGCTCGACTCGACGAGGAAATCATCCGGATGCAGCATGACGTTAAGCACGATCGTGGATCGGACCTTGCTTCCAGCGCGAGGAGTCTCAAGAACGCCATCGAAGTTCGGCGACGCAGCGTACGGAAGGTCGGCGAGGCGAGCGGGAACAGGAAACAGCTCGTCGGGACCTCGAGCAGGCGACCACGCACGAAATACGGTTCCCGGGGGGCCCTAAGCCAAGGGCTTCTAAGCGGATCCGAACTCAAGATTCCGGGTCGCTGCGGCGTCGAGCTGCAGTCCACCCGATATCCGAGTTCGTCGAGCGTGGCGAACGCGACCCCGCTCATCGCGCACCATCTCGGGGCACGGAACAACTCGGGTGCTTGACCATAGATTGCCTCGTGGAGGTCACGGGAGTGTTCAAGGAAACGGAGCGCCGACCGGTTTCGTCCCCGTAGCGCGGCCACCTCGGCCTGGTCGTGCAGGCGGCCGTGGGTGCCGATCGCGTGGATGCTCGAACTGAGGCGACGTAGCACCGGGCCTAGGCGGTCGTCGCGCAGGAGTGCGGTCGGTACGAAGAAAGTCGCTGGCAGACGCCGCTCCTCGAGCCACCCGCTGCAGTAGTCGATCGCGCGTGGATCGTCACCGGCATGGACGTCAATCGTGATCACCAGGTTGGAAGACGGCTCCCCCGTGCCAGCCTCGGTTCCCATCCCGACCCACACTACCGCGCCGCGATTGACCGCGAGAAGCAAAGATGAGGCCCTGCTTCAAAACTTCGCCCGGCCCCAGGGCCGCAGGCCGACCGCGTATCAGCTCGGCCACGCCTACGCGAAGCCTGTCCGCGACCTCTACGACCACGGTCATGCCGACGCCCTGGAGCGGCTCAAGCATGCCACCGCGGCCAACGTGGTCCCGCTCAGGGCCACATCGCTGCCATACGCAGCCGAGGAGCCCGCATGAAACCGGCGTTCACCCCAGCTTGTACCGTTCGCCCCGATTGGTCGCACCCCGCCGTTCAAACGAACGATGGTCCGCAGCGGCAGGCAGCTTCGCCGCTCAGCCGGTCGTAGCCGCGTAGGAGTACCTCGCGGCAATCACGTTCGTCAGATCGGGTTGACGACCACCCCAAGGAACGGGGCGTCGAGATTCTCGAGCTGCTCGCGGAGCTCGATGGCCGACTCGTATGTGCGTCATGCCCGCCGACGACACGACGCCGCCAACTGAATCGAACATCGGGATCACGTCCGAGACGACCGTCGCTGGCGGTGTATCGAGCACCACCAGGTCGTAGGCCTGCGGAATCGTCTCGAGCTCGGCCTGCATCCGGTCCGAGCTATTCCGACGATTGAGATAATTCGACTCCGCCTCGGTGACCACGTCGACGTCTCCCGGGAACGGATGGTTACGGTCGGCATTGACTCTGCGCTTCAGCGCGTCGAGTTGCAGCAGGCGCAGGTTCGTCGCCGCCTCACGGTCGGGGTCCGCGGACGCGAGCGCCGTCGAACCGAGCCCCGAGTCGCGGAAGAGCAGGGTGGTCGATGCCTCGTATTGCTTCTCTTGCTGAAGCGTTAAGGCAAGCGCCGCGCCCGGGACGAGAAGCGTCGGAATCAGGATCGCGAGAAAGCGCCGGCGAAGAAGACCGACCACGGTGAGTGGGCGAATTGGGTCTGCTGCGAGCTGCTCCGGCACCGTGCCATCCGCCATTCGAGGCGAAATACTGTCGGTGATCGACACCGAACTTCGCCATAGTAGGGGAGTGAGTAACACCTCCCGGAGCTGGCCCCCCAGCCTGGTGGATAGCGTGCGTCAAGTTGCCAGAATCTGCCCCGTCGCCGGGGCGTGAGACGGCCAAGGTTTCGGAAAGACCGCCCGCCAGTCGAAGATCCCGACGGCAGCCTGAGCCCCGGCTCAGAGCTTGGCTGGCCGGACGTCCCGCAAGCCGCCTTTTGGACGGATAGGACCTGGTGGCGACGGGCCGGGTCCGCGTCGATCGCGATCTGGGCAGCCGCCGGAGTCGCGCTGATCACCGGCATCGTGGCTGCCCGCGCACTCGGTCCGGACGGCTATGGGTCCGTAGTGCTCGCGATCGCCGTCGTCACCCTGATCTCGACTCTCCTCGACCTGACCCTGGAACAGGGGGTTGTCCACCACGGCTATCGCGCGCTCACGGCGAAGGATTACGGCGCCTTGCGATCGCTGCTGCGGGTCGCGTTCGCGGTGGACTTGGGGGTCGGCCTGGCAGTCGGGGCGTTGATCCTTGGCCTCGCCGGTCCGCTGAGCGACCTCCTCGGCTCCGGGGAGGCCGACGCCTCGATGGTGCGGATCGCAGTCGCGATCTCTGTCGCCCAAACCGTCGACGGGACGACAGGAGCGGTGCTGCTTCTGGCGGGGCGCCGCGAACTGCGCGCTTGGGTGATGTTCGGGACCAGCGTCCTGCGCCTCGTTGGGGTGGTCTGGGCGGTTGGCGTCGGGGGCCCGCAGGAGGTCTTGGTCGCATATGCGGGCGCTGCTCTGGCCGGATCGTTGATTCAAGGCGGGATCGCGTGGCGCGTCGGATGGAGCAAATGGGACCGCGCGGAGCCGCGAGAGGGCGCACGCGAGTGGCTCGGAAAGCTGCGCTCATTCGGCATCTTCTCGAGCATCGCAACGAGCGTCCAGGGTGCGCAGCGGTCGGCGGCGCCGGTGATTCTCGGATCGCTGGCCGGTGCGCAAACGGTGGGCATCTTCACGTGTGGCGTTGTTTCCGCTCACCGTCGCCAGCCTCGCCACCGCGCCACTGCGGCTCTTGTTGTTTCCCGAACAGGCGCGCCAGGCGTCCGAAGGCGATATCGACGGTCTTCGCACGACCATCAGGGGCGCGACGCGGATCGGGTTGGCGATCGGGCTGCCGGCAGCCGTCGCCGGATGGTTCCTGCTGCCCGTGCTTCTGCCGGCCCTCTACTCCGGTCAAGTTCGAGGACGCGATTGGGCCCGCGCGCATCCTGCTGGTCGCGACGGTCGTCCACCTGGCCCTGGCCTGGGCGAAGACGTTTCTTCCGGCAATCGGCCGTCCCGGCCTACAGACCGCGTACGAGGTGGCGTTCGCGGTCCTCCTGATCTCCGGGATCGCGCTCCTGGCCCGCTTCGAAGCCACGGGGGCCGCGATCGCGGTCTCGCTCGCGTACGTCGCGACACAGGTGCCCCTGTACTTCGTGGCGAATCGGCTCCTTGACGAAGCGGAACACGCTGCCGCCGGAGAAACGAGCCCCCGGACTGCGACCCGAAAATCTGCCTTCAGCGTCGCCGGCCGGTGGGCAAGCGACGTTCGAGTCGCGCTAGCCGCGCTTTCGTCCCAACATCGGGCGCGCTGTGTAAGCGTAGACGCAGGACCTCAACCACCGCCTCGGGATGGCGGAAAACGAAGAGCCGGACCTGCGATCCTGCGACCGTGGTCTGTCCACGTCGATGACAACTCGCGCTCGAGCGCGACGGCTCGGCGGCGCATCAGAGGACTTCCTGCTGCTCGGCGGTTTGGCTGTACTCGCCATCGTCCTGGGGTGGGCGGTTGCGCGGTTCGAGGGGTTTGGGGCGGATCCGGGTTCGGCCGTTGTGCTGACCGCCGGCGGCATTGGGTGCGCCGCCCTGATCAGGACCGGACCGCAGACCTGCCTGGCCGCGATCGGAGCGTTGACGATCACCGGCTTCCTGCCGGTGATCGCCCAATCCGGCGATGTGGACGTGAACCTCGCCGACATCTTCTACGTGGGAGCGGTTGGCTGGTGGCTCGTGGGAGTCGTTGAGCGCGCGGGGCGGAGCGTGCCCGAGCAACGGCCGCGGATCGCCTTCGGGCAAGCAGTCGCGATCGCGTTTCTGGCCTACGCCTGCTTGACGCTCGTCACCGTCGCGAACTCCGACTCCGGCGCCCTTGGGAGCGCGTTCGTCTCGTGGCTGCGCCTCGTCCAGACCGCCTCGCTCGCGTGGCTCGCCGCGAGCCTCCTCGAGACGAAGCGCGACATCCACCTGATCCTGGCCACCGTCGCCGCGGCCGGTGTGGTCGCGGTCGCCGACGGGTTGCTCAGCGGGGGAAGCTTGCTGACGGATCGATCTGGAGGCTCCTTGGGCCCCAACGCGCTGGGCCTGGTCTCGGGTCTCCTGCTCCTCATTGCCGCGTTCGGGGCAGTGACGTCGAAGGCCCCTTACCGAGTTGCCCTCGCGGCGACCGGCCTCCTGGGCCTCCTGCTCACGAAGTCCGTGGCCTCATTCGTGGCGACCGGGTTCGTCCTCGCGCTCGGAGCGAGTCTCGGCAGCAGGTCCTCCGCTGCCGCGCCACATCGTGCCGCACGTGCGGTGCTTGGGGTGGCTCTGGCCGGGGTTGTGGTGTTCAGCGTGGTCCAGTTCCTGCGGCCGGAGGTCACCCCCGGCTCGGAGTCATTCAGGAACAGCTCCGCCGCCCAGAGGATCATCCTGGGGGCGGCGGGGCTCGAGATATTCGAGCGCAACCCCATCGTCGGGGCCGGCTGGCGCCAAAGCAGTTCGCCGGAAGTGATCGGAGATCGGGAAATTGCGATGGAGGTGCGGCGGCGGTTCCCCGATTTCCGTCCGACCTTCTACCCGGACGTAAGCCCGGGTTCCGTCCACAACACCTACGTCCAGATCCTCGCTGACCTGGGCCTCGTCGGATTTGCCCTCCTCGTCGCGCTGATCGTGACCGTCGCCCTGCGAGTGCGAGAGCTCCTTCACCGCCTCGGCCGAGAGCACGAACTCTGGCCCCAAGCGTGGACGATGAGCCTCGGCCTTCTGCTCGTGCTCATCTGGATCAACGACAATCCCCTGTTCGGTGGCCAGGTAGACACGGTAGTCCCGGCCCTGTTCATCGGCACGCTGGCCGCGATCGCGCGGATGACCTCAGCGACGTCCAGCGTCCGTGGCGGAGCGCTGACGCGGGTCACACCGAGTATCCGTACTCGACGAGACGGTCACGCTGAATCTCGGACACTTGGGTGAGCTCCTCAGCGGACGCTTCGTCGATCCACCGCGCGTTGCTACCGGCCGAGAGCGTCCGCGGGCAGCGCCGGAAGGGAAACCGCTCGGGGTCCAGGCGGCCGCGGCTGAGGACGTTGCGAATCACCCCATGGACGTCGTCGCAGAAGTCCTCGTAGCGGACCTCGAGCAGATCGATCCCAGGTGTACGGCGGGCGCTCTCGAGCACCTCGACCCAGTGATGTGCGGCGGCGAGGAGGGCGTCGTGATGGTCGAGGCGACGACGCTCGAACTTCTCGCGGATGCTGAAGGCGAGGGGGCGGCCGTCGCGGACGATGTGGACGTAGAGCGCGTCGGGACAGGCAGCGTGAAGAAGGTCGAGGAATCGGTAGAAGCTCGGGCCATTTTGCGACTATCCGGCGACCGCCGAGGCGCTCGCTGAACGACGCCAGGCACGAGCGCACACGTTCGGCGTCCGTCCCCTCGTCCTCCAAGCAGATACTCCCAGATCGTCGCCTCGTCACCGGGAAGTGGGACCACGAGTC
This sequence comes from uncultured Solirubrobacterales bacterium, assembly GCA_963793775.1. GTDB lineage: Bacteria > Actinomycetota > Thermoleophilia > Solirubrobacterales > 70-9 > WHSW01. Next base: position 581,918 of record CAWCBM010000019.1, on the reverse strand, counting down.
GCCTCAGCCTGGACTCTTCCTTCTGCCACGGGTGGGGAATGCGCCGAAGCTTGACGTCGAGCAGGCCGGCACCCGGGCGGGTGCGGCGGCCGGGGATCTCGCCGTTACCCAGCGACAGTTGCGAGAACCACGTCAGATCCGGGTGATACGCGAGCATGCGGTAGAGGATCGTCGTCCCCGAATGAGAGGCCCCGAAAACGAGTACGGGTGAGGTCTCAGGTTGCATGAGCCGGCGCCAACACCAGCGGATACCCGAATCGGTTCAGCTGCTCGCGCTGAATCTCGGTCACTTCCTCGAGCTCCTGAGGCAGCGCCTGGTCCACCCAGCGCGAGTTCGTCTGCGCGAGCCGTGACGGGCATCGCTGGAAGGGAAACGCCTCCGGGTCGAGGGCGGCGCGATCCAGAATCGTCCGGATGACCCCGTGCACGTCCTCACAGAGATCCTCGTAGCGCAGCTCGAGCAAGTCGGTTTCGCGAGCCGCTTGGACTCGATCCACCGTGACGACCCAGTGGCGGGCCGCGGCAAGAAGCGCGCTACGAGCATCCAGCCTTCGTTCGAACTTCGGCCGCAGGCTGAAGGAAACGGCGCGTCCATCGCGGACTATGTGCACGAACAGGGCGCCAGGCAAGGCCGCCTGAACCGGCTCGAGAAACCGGTAGAAGTCGGGAGGGGGAGCTTGGCCAGCACTCGTCGGCCCTCGAATCGCTCGCTGAACCCCGCCAGACACGATCGCAGCCGGTCCGCATCGATCGTCGCGTTGGCGCGCTTCGGGCCGCCGGAACTGGGCGCTGGTTCGTCGAGTTCCTCCACCGAGGCAAACTCGCGTCCATCATTGATGAGGTCGGCCCAAATCGTCTGCGCCTCGCCCGGGCGAGGCGTCAGGGGTGGCCGTCCGAATCTGGGCTTCTGCTTCTGCCAGCGATGAGGGATCGACCGAAGCCGCCTGTCCATAAGCCCGGCTCCCGGGATCCGCGACCGGCCCCGGATCTCGCCGCCGCGAAGCGAGAACTGAGAGAACCAAGCGAGCGCGGGGTGGTAGGCGAGCATCCGATGAAGGATCGTGGTCCCTGAATGCGCGACCCCCACCACGAAGATCGGAGAGTCGCCGCGCGACGCGGACGCAGGGTCAGGACTTGTGGGCAAAGGCGTCTCCCTCGTCGAAGGCGTCAGCCTTGGCGCGAGAGCGCCTGGTTCGCAGGACGCGGAAGGCCCGGCCGATGAGGAACGGGGTCACATCGTCGAAGATGGTGCCACACCGGGTTATGGCGGGTACCGAAGGGGTGGCGCCGGCGACGCCCCGCTGGTGATCTCATGGCCCCCTACCGACCAGGACGGCGAGCGCCAGCCCCCTGATCTTTCAGAAATGGCGCCCGCCAGGCGCTGCCGTCGCCAATACAGTGACGCGGCGTGGAGCTGCAGCGCAAACGCACATCGGCGTGCCCGGGCTGCGGCGGCGCGCAAGGAACGCGCGCAGAGGTCGACGTGCGGGATGCCAGGTACGGGGTCGCGGGCACTTGGACGTTCCTGCGCTGTTCCGACTGCGGCCTGGTCTACCTCTCAGAGACGCTCGCCGACTCGGCGCAGGGATATCCGAGCACGTATAGACAGCACCGGCCCCACGGCGCCGTGCGTCTCGACCGTCCGTGGTCGCCGGCCCGCGACGCTCGCAGCGTGCTGCTCGAGCTGCAGGGCTACCGGCGGCTGCCTCGGGTCGTGCTCCCACGGCCCCTTGTCCGGAGTGCGCTCGTGCTGCCATCGGTGCGGGTGCGTGCGGCCTACGGACTTTTGCTCATGCCTCCGCAACGCAGCGCCGGTTCATTGCTGGACATAGGCTGCGGCAACGGACGCTTTCTCACGGTGATGCGAATGCTCGGCTGGCGAGTCCACGGAATCGAGCCCGACGAGCGGAGCGCTGAAAACGCCAGACGGTCCAGCGGAGCGCGGATCGATGCGGAGCTCGACGAGGGGCTCTACCCGCCGGCCCACTTCGACGTGATCACGCTGAACCACGCGCTGGAGCACATCGCCGATCCGGTCACATTGCTTGCGCGCTGCTTCAGGCTGTGTCGCCCGGGCGGGCTGCTCGGGATCGCCGTGCCGAATTGGCGGGCGCTGGGCCACCGTCTGTTCGGGCGTGACTGGTATGCGCTCGAGGCGCCCCGTCACGTGGTCATGTACGAACCGCGGACGCTTGAGCGAACGCTCGACGGCGCGGGATTCCACGTCCGCAGCATCCGTACTACGTCCGTGAGACAGTGGGAGGCCGCCTGGCGCAGGAGCTGGAAGTTCAGGACTGGACGCGCGTCAACCCGCGGGCTGCTAGCCGCATGGGCAGCGGTCACGGCCGTCGCCAGTGTCATCGGGAACGACGCAGGCGAGGAGGTGATCGCCTGGGCGCAAAAGCCTTGACGGGAACGCCGCGTGCGATGGCGATGAGTGCGGTCCCGTCTTCGCAGCGCTCAAGCACGACGAGGACGACCGGGCTCCCAGGTGGAGGCATCGGTGCCCGGTCGCCGGGCGCACGTATTCGTGCCAGTCGAGCGGCACACCAAGCGGACCTTCCCGTCGCATCTGGACCGCCCGCCACGGCACCGACGCGATGAACGCGCGCGCCTGGTCCATGGTCATCATGCTCGGGCTCCAAGCTTGACCTCAAGCGGTGGTATCGGGACGCTGTGCCGAACCGGACGGTTGAGAAAGGCCGACCGCAGCTAGCAGGCGTTCAACCGCCCGGGCGGACCCAGCTCGCGGCGGCCGTCTTGATCGAGAACAAGCGGTCATAGCCACCGCGCAGCCAGGCGCGCCGGACGGCGTCCGGAAGCTCTGGGTCGATCCCGTCGCGTCCGATCAGGAACCTGTCCCCCTTGCCGGGATCCCACCAGCCGGGAATCAGGGTGAACGCCGCCGACATGCCGAGCGCCTCCACGAGCGACCGAGCGGTGGACGCGACGTTCGCGTGGTTTCCGAACGGGTAGGCGAACCAGCGCACCGGGGCGCCCACCAGGTCCTCCAGCCACGCCTGGTCGCCGGCGATCTCGGCGCGGGCGATGTCCGGGTCGGTGATCCGCCCGAGATCGGTGTGGGTCACGGTGTGGCCCCCGACCTCGAATCGGGGATGGCGCGCGAGGTCCTCGAGCTCACGCGCGCCGATGAACGTGAGCTCCTGGGTGCGGCGAAGGCGGCTGCGGGCGAACTCCCACGCCTCGCTTCCGCGCAAGCCGACCAGGCCCGAGCTCACGAAGAACACGGCCGGCAGGCCGCGTTCGTCGAGTAGGGGCGCGACGAACTCGTGCCACGACGCGTATCCGTCGTCGAAGGTCAGTGTGAGCTGAGTCCGGTCGGCCGGAGGTGCCGTGAGCCAGTCCTGCAGCGCAAGGACGTCGTACTCGGCAAGAACCCGGTCGAGGAACTCCGCGAACCGCGCGGGGTCGGGCACTTCGTGGAACGCGAGCGCACGCTTGCCCGCCTTCGGGCCGCGGACGGCGACGGCTGCGCCGCCCGCCCTCACCAGCGCGTTCCTGATGCCTTCCTTCCAGCGCGAGCTCACAGCAGCGTCCGGACGTCTTCCAGAATCCGGTCGAAGAGCCGGTCGATGCTGTGATCGGCGACAACCACGGCGCGCATCCGTTCGCCCAGCACCGCGATCTCGGTGCGGCTCCTGTCGCAGCACCCCATGGATCGCCTTCGCCTGGGCTTCCCTGCTCTCCGCGTCGGTGATCAGGACGGGCTCGAGACCGCTCGGCGTGATCTCGGCTACGGATTCGTTCGTGGAGATCACCGGAAGGCCACATGCCATCGCCTCGAGCGCGGACTTGTCGATTGCGCGATGGTTGGAGAAGTTCAGCGCGGCCCGGTGTGCGTTCAGCAGCCGCGGCAGATCCGCGTGCAGCACGGGCCCGCGGAGCGCGATCCGGTCGCGCGCTCCGAGCCGGTCGATGAGCGTGTCGACCCGCGCCGCGTATCCCTCGTCGCCCGGCAGCGTCGGGCCGTAGATGTCGAGACGGTGCGCCGTCCCGTACGTCCGGTTGGCGTGGTCGACCGCCCTGACCATCTCCTCGATGCGCTTCATCGGCGCTATTCGGCCGACGGCGATCAGATCGCCCACGCGGTTCCTCTGCGTGGCTGCTGAACGCTTGTGTGTCGATGCCGTGTCCCACGATGCGGACCTTCGCCATCCGCATCGGAAACGACGCACGCGTCGCCGTGAAGATCAGGTCGTCGCACCGGCGGGCGTAGAACGCCATCGCGCGAGTGATGACACCATGCGTCTTCCACTGGACGATCGGGGTCCTCGCCAACAGCTTGACGGGCAGCAGCAATGCCGGATAGGGCCCGCCCTGGTGGATGAAGATCAAGTCGGGCCGGTGGCGCAGTGAACGTACGACGCCGCGATAGAACGCCGCGAGCGTGCCGAGCCTGCTCGATCTGCCGAACCCGTTGACGGCGACGTTCCCCGGAAGCTCGTAGCGGCCCGTGCGCAGCGCCAGGACGGCGACCCGATCGATGCTCGGCTTGTTCGCCAGCGCCTCGATCCACCGGACGGTGTGCGGCACGACCGGATCGTCGCAATCGACGGCCTGAGAGATGAAGACGACCCCGAGCCCCCGTCTCGCCTCCGGCGCGATCATCGGCGCCACGCGGGCAACGCCTCTTCGAGCATGCCCGTGCTGCGCATCAGCCCGCCGTCGCGACGCCTGAGCCATCGATCGCCTCGCGCACGATCCTGCCGATCTCCGGAGCCAGCGCGGCGGTCGAGAAGCGGCGGCGGAACAGCTCGTGCCCGTTGTGCGCGAGTCGATCGCGCAGCCGCCGGTCGTGCCGCAGCGTCGCGATCGCGTTCGCGAGCGCCTCTTCGTCGCCGAACCGACAGAGCCAGACGTGCTCTTGGTCCGTCAGCGCCTCGCGGACGGCGGGGGCGTCGCCGGTGATCAAGGGGCGCCGGCACGCGAGCGCGTCGAAGACCTTGTTGGGGATCACGCGCAGCGCCTTCGAGTTCGTACCGAACACCCCCAGGCAGACGTCGCTTGCGCCGATGAGAGCCGCCAGTCGCTCGACGGAGCAGGGCGGCAGGAACTCCACGTTGCCGACCGCGAGTCGCTCGCTGAGGCCGCGCACGGCCTTGTACGTCGGCCCGTCGCCACAGAGCACGAAACGCACTTGCTCCCGTCGCTGCTCGAGCAGGCGAGCCGCCCGAACGATGTACTCGGCTCCCTGGAACGGGAGAAAGCTCCCGTAGAAGAAGACGACGAAGTCGTCCGTGCGTTGCGGCGCATCGAGCGGCTTCATGATCTGTTCGTCGGAACCCACCCAGACCCTCCGGAACTTCGCCGGCGCGAGGCCGAATTCCTCGCAGAAGAAGTCGATGTGAGCCTGGGTGTCGAGCAAGACCACGTCCGCGAGCCGACAGGCCACGCTGTCGGTCAGCCGGTAGCGAGTGGCGCGAATGCTCCGCCGCGCAACCGCCCGGCGATCGATGACGGCGTTCTCCCACCGCGAGGTCAGCGGATCGAACACGGTGGCGATGCCTTTCGAACGCGCGATCGCGCGCGCGACAGGCACGTCGGAATGGGACGGGAAACCCACCAGGATCGCGTCGACGTTATTGCGAGCGACCTTGCCGACCAGGCGCGGCGTACGCCGGACGAACGGCCTCCGATCCGCGATCTGCGTGACCTCTGCGCCGCAGAGCGACAGCGCCCGCGCGATTATCCGATTGCGCGAATAGTGCGGATCGTGGTGGCCGAAGTGAGCAATGCGGCGCCCCGTGAGGATCGCTGGGAGTTCGGTCACCGAGGATGCCGATACTAGACCGCGGCTCGGCTTGGGCCGACCGCAGCTAGGCGCAGAAGACCGCAGCTGCGCGCCCGCGCTCTGAGCCGGTCCCTCACTCGCTGGCTGCTGTCGGGCGCCTCACGAGCGCCAAGCGGACAGCTCGAGATCAAGCAGATCCTCCAGGACCCTGATGTCGGGCTCGAGCTCACGTATGAGGGCGCGGCGATGCTCTGGATCCAGTCCATCCGATTTCACGGCGCGCGTGTTGAGGGCCCGGACGCGGTCGCCCATTCCCGACTTCTTGGCCATCCACCACACGGGCCTCAGCGCTCTTCGATGCCGGAAGGCCTCGGCGAGCTCGAGCATGGAGCGCTCCGCGCCCTGCGACCTGGGGACGCGACCGACCCCGACGGGACGGTCGAGCATCGTGGGCCGGAACTCCGGGTCAACGTCGAGGAACCGGTAGATCTGCCGAACCGTGGCAAGCGGCTCCCGGCGCGCGTCGTCGAACATCGAGACCAGGATCTGATCGGGGCTGAAGAGATCGAGGAAGTTGCTCAGATGGTGGCCGTAGCGGCTGCCGTCGATGTATTCCGGATGCGCGGTGAGCGCCTCCCTGAAGCTCTTGCTTCGGCGACACCACACCCGCGAGGATGTCGTTGAGGTAGCTCGAGTACGCCCGCTCTGCCGGGTGCCTGAGAGAGACGATCAGGCGCACATCCGGGTAGCGATCGTGGATGCGCCGCGGAGTCTCGGGGTCCGGCAGGTACGAGGTGGAGAACTCACCGCACACCGCGGCCGCGGCACACTCCGCGAAGATGCCCTCGTACCACTCGAAGCCTCGCCTCCAGTTGCGCTCGCGGCTGAAGAAGTTGATCTCCTTTCGCGGCATGCAGATCTCGGGATGCTCGTACATGCACGCGTACAGCCACGACGATCCGGTTCGCTGGGCGCCGATGCCGATGACGTCCGGGCCCCTCGGCTCGGCTCGGGGGGCCGTCTTGGAGCGCGCCCTTGAAGGCTGACTGATCATGATCGTCCCGTTGAGGAGAGCGCCCGAGTCTAGGCGAGGGGCGGGGGTCCGCCCGCCATGAGGGTGTTGATCGTCTCCGGGATCTGGCCACCCGAGATCGGCGGTCCGGCCTCCCACGGGCCCGAGTTCGGGAGGTTCCTCATCGATCGTGGTCATCAGGTTCGCGCCGTCACCACCGCCCGCAAGGCCGGTGCCGTGGATCCGGGATTTCCGCTTACGGTGTCGCGAAGTGACCGGCACCTGCTGATCCGGATGCCCGCCGGAGCGATGGCCGTGATCGCGGCCGCGAGGCGGGCGGATGTGATCTACGCCACCGGTATGTACGCGCGGAGCGCGCTCGCGTCGCTTATCCACCGAGTGCCACTCGTACTCAAGCTGGTCAACGATCCCGCCTACGACCGGGCGCGGTCGCTCGGGGTCTTCTCCGGAACGCTGGAGGAGTTTCAGGGATGCCGGACCCCAAGCTCCGTGCGCGCTCTCAAATGGCTCAGGCGGGTCACCCTCTCAAGGGCGTCGCGCGTCGTCATTCCGAGCCGCTTCTTCGCCGACATGGCGTGCGGTTGGGGCCTGGAAGCCGACCGGATATCCGTCGTGCCCAATCCTGCGCCGCGCATCGATCGACGCACCACGAGGGAAGAGCTGCGCGCGCGGCTCGGGATCGGATTCCCGACGTTCGTTTTCGTCGGCCGCCTCGTCGACGCCAAGAACCTGCCGCTGGCGATCACGGCCCTGCGTTCGGTCCCCGAGGCCTCACTCGTCGTGATCGGCGACGGCCCGGAGCGCGAAGATCTGATGCGGGTCATCGCGAACAGCGGCGTCGGCGAGCGAGTGTCGCTGAAGGGGGCGCTTCCCCGCGGCGCGGCGATCGAGTGGCTGCGAGCGGCCGATGCAGCGATCCTGCCAAGCAGGTTCGAGAACTTTCCCCATGCGGCCGTCGAGGCACTCGCCGCGGGTACGCCGGTCATCGCCACCGCGGTCGGCGGTGTCCCCGAGATCGTCGAGACAGGCGTCACCGGGCTCCTCGTACCGCCCGGTGACTCGCGAGCGTTCGGAGGCGCGATGGCGTCGCTGGTCGAGGAGCCCGAGCTGCGCGAGAGCTTGCGCGAGGGTGCCCGCGCCGTCAGCGGCAGGTATCGCGTCGAACCGATATTCGAGGCCCTGGAGCGAGAGCTCGCGATGGCCGCGATCAGGCGCTGAGGGCGGAATCCACGAACTGGCGAAACGCCGTCGAGAATTCCGTGGGCGTGCAGCGCAACCGGTCCGCATCCTCGAGCGCCCCGCGCGAAAGGTGCTCGGCGAACGCCCGATCATCCAGGACCCGAAGCAGCGCGTCTGCGAGTTCCTGGACGTCCCCACGGGGCACGAGGATTCCGTTGCGACCGGTCTTCAGGATGTCCGGGGCGCCACCGACGGCGGTGGCTACGACGGGGCGCCCGCGAGTGAACGCCTCCATGATCACCCGGGGGAAGCCTTCCGACTCGGACGACATGACCAGCGCCGTGCTGTCGTCGAGGAGCCTGGCGACTTCAGGGGGGGTCAGCGAGGAGACGCTCGTCACGCGTGCCGGAAAGTCCCTTACGAGCTCATCGACGACGGTCTGCTCGGGGCCTTCGCCGACCACCACCAGACGCGCCGCGGTCGTGCGCGCGGCGACGCGACGCCAGGCGTCGGCGAGCAGGCGGGGGTTCTTGGATCTCTGAAGGACTCCGATCCAGGTGATGGACGGTCGATCGGGAAGCGGCCGTGGGGGATCCCTCGTAAAGCTCTCCAGGTCGATGTACCCGGGGAAGACAGAGAGCGGGCTGCGCCCCGTGACCTCCAGCGCCAGCGACTCCGTGAAGTCCGAGAGCGCTCTCACGCCTGAGGCGTGGCGGAGTGCGAACTCGGCGGCGCGGTCACTGAGCCCGGCATACAAGCGGCGGAGGGGCGATCCATATACGCGCGACGCCGTCCGCCAGTCTCCGTGCAGTTGGATGAGCAGCTTCGCGCGCGGCCACGCGAGCTTCCACGCCGGCAGCAGCATGAAAGCCTCGTACGGACCTGTGGTGACGATCACGTCGGGCCTGAAGCGGCGCAGCTCGAGACCGACGATCGCCGGCAGTGAAGCGAAGTAGACGAGGTGCCCGATCGGCGGCGGAGCTTGGCGTACCAACCGGAATCTCGGATCCGCCGCCCGCAACCACTCCCGCCGGACTGATCGAACGCACCGCGAACTCCTCAGACATCGCGTCCCACTTCTTGGCCAGCGCGGGCGAGAGAGGCAGGTCGAAGTCGTCGCTACTGACGAACAACACCTTCGGACGGGACTCAGCCACCGAACCGCCGCGCATCGCGATATCCGCCGAGCTTGCTCACCCAAGCGCGCCCGTCAACCGCCTCCCAGGCGTCTGAGTGTGCGTAGGTGTGTGTGGCGAGATTGGCGCGCCGCCAATCCCGATCGAGCCTGCCGATCGTCGTTTCACGGTAGTCCGTTTCGCTGAGCACCTCGACGCGGTTGAAGACGATCGCCCTCCCGTAGGAGTCGGAGCAGTCCTGGGAAGGCCTGATCAGACTGCCGCTCTGGTCGATGAACGGGCGGCCGGCGGGACGCGCGCGCCGGACGTCGGAGACAATGGGGTTGCGAGGATGAGCCTCCCACGGCCCGAGGAGAGACTCGGCCGAGAACAGCGACAGCTCATCGTCTCGGGATGCCTCGCCGACCGCGATATTGGCGAAGAGCCAGTAGCGCCCATCGTGTTCGATCAGCGTCGGGTCCACCGCACTGACGCCATCCAGCAGGGTGGCCTCGAGCCTCCAGCCGTTTGGAAACGCTTCTGCCTTGTAGAGCTCGATGGTGCGGTTGGCCGCGGTCTCGGGAAGCATGTACGCATCGTCTCCGACGAAGAAGACGAACGGATACGAGAGGTGATACGAGCGCTCCAGCACGGTCTCCGGCGGCGTCGTGCGACCGTCCGGCGTCAACTCGCAGCACGAGATGAAGCCCCTGTTCTCGGCGAATCTGAGCTCCTCGAAGAAGAGATAGGAAGAGCCTTCCCGATCCACGAGGCACGGGTCGGCAAAGACCGCGGTCACGAGGCGGGACGATGATGGTCGCGCCGCGAAACGCTTCGGTGGTCGGGGGCCCCCATCGCGCCGCCGGTAGGCGATGAACCACTGCTGGCGCGCGGCGGCCTCGAGCCGCCTTCCGGCGCGCAAGCCGGATCATCAGCCTCCAACCGAAGCGAAGCATCTGAAGGTTGGTCGGCATGTGCGTGGATCGGGGCCTCCCGGCCGGCTACGTCACCCACCGTCCATGCCGCTGAGCTTGCCGTCGCGATCCAGGTCGCGTAGCTTGCGAACCACGAACTCGGCGCTCTTCCAGTAGACGCGCGTGCGACTGCGATGAAGCGATATCTGATCGGTGGCCGAGGTTGATCTGTAGATCAGCTCCGCCTCTCCTTGGCCGGTGAGCCGCACGAGCGCGCTTTCTGACACTGAAGCTCCGTCGTAGATCTCCCAGAACAGGGGTGGGCCGCCGCGATCGGAGCCCGGCTCCCGTAGTGGTAGGCCCACACCCCGTGGCGGGCCGCGTCGAGGATGGCGCCGGGAAGGATCCGGGAGTCGAGCTTCACCAAGACGTCGAGGTCCCAGCGCTGGATCTCGCCGAGCGTTTCGTCGTCGAGAGTGGCCACCGGCGCCTCTCGAGACGTCGCGATACATCGACTTCGTCGAGCGGGTCGTTGCCCGGTGCCGAAGCGGCGGGAGTCGAGCCATGAGTAAAGGCGGAAGAGCAGGTGCGAACGTCGCGGCCGAGACTCGCGTGATCAGGCCTCGCGCGCGGAGCCCCGGCGGTGAGGACGAATCCGGCCAGCACTGCGAATGAGGACGCGTCGACGGTCTCGATCACGCGCGCGACCCAGCGCGGGACCACTGGGCCGTCGATCACGACTGCCACGCGCAACGGTGACCCGTGCATCACGACCGTCGAGCGCCGATCAGCTCTTCGTAGAGCTCGCTGATAGCTCGCAGCATGCGATCCAGTGAGTGTCGGTTCAGTGCCCGTTCACGCGCCCGCTCACCCATCGCCCGACGGAGCTCGGGCTCGTTGGCGATGTCGACGAGCGCTCGGGCGAACGCGCGCTCGTCGCCTGGCGGCACGAGGATTCCCGTTTCCGGAGCAACCACGTCCGCGACACCGCCGACGTCGGTCGCCACCGCAGGCGTGCCGGCCGCGGCCGCTTCGATCAGGGAGACGGGCGTGCCCTCATTGTCGGAGCCGAGCACGGCCACGTCCGCCGCCGCCGCGATCCGGGGCAGATCCCGGCGGTAACCGAGGAAGTGCACCGTCTCTCCCATTCCCAGCTCGCGCGCCAGCGACTGCAGCGCGGGGCGCTCCGCGCCGTCTCCGATCACGGCCAACTCAACCAAGGCGCCGGCCTGCCTCGCGTGACCCGTCGCGCGCAGTAGCAGCTCTACACGCTTGATCGGCACGATGCGGCCGACGTACGTCAGCAACACCCGATCGTCCGCGACGCCCAACTCGCGACGCAGCTCATGTCCGGCGGCGGCGTCCGGGTGTGCAAACGGGTGCAGGTCCATGCCGAGGGCGATCACGCGAAACCGGTTGCGTGGAGCGACCCCGAGCCGCACCAGGTCGTCGACGGTCCTGTCGCTGACACCGATCAGGCAGTCGCTCACACGGGCCATCCGGCGCTCGAGCCCCCGGAACAACGCGGTCTTGCGCGGACCGAAGTACCCCTCGAGCACGTGACCGTGGTAGGTGTGGACGATCGCGGGGCGGGGCCTGACCGCCAGCGCGGCGGCCCGCCCGACGAAGCCCCCCTTAGCCGTGTGCGTATGGACGATGTGTGGCCTGAACCGGCGGGCTATGCGGACCAGCTGACCCAGGGCAAGCGGATCGCGCGCGGGCGAGATCGGCTGCCCGAGCTGAGAAAGGAAGCGGGTCTCGGCACCTTCCTGCTCGGCGAGGTCCGCCATCGATTGCTCGCCTTCCGCGAGCCGCCCGTGTACCAGCAGAGACTCGAACCGCTTGGAGCTCAGCCGGCGCCCGCTCAGCAGGCTGGCGTTCTGCGCGGCGCCGCCGAGATTGAGGCGGGCGATGACATGCAGGACACGGATCCGGTTGAGCGCGTTCGCCCCGCTATGCGCTGCGGAAGTGGCTCCCCCCGTGCCCCGGGCCCGAGTGCTGTCCATGCCGGCTCACATCCCTCCTCGCTGGCGGGCCGGGGCCGGAATCCTGATCCCGGCCTCGTGGTCGGTGCCCGCCTCCGCGTAGTCGGGGCGAAAGAGGGGTGACTCGAGGAGCGCGATGGTCGCCACCCCCAGTACGAAGCACACCGTCACACCGGTGAGGACCGCCTGCCGCTCCCAGCTCATCATCTCGATCGCGGCGAGAGAGAGTGCGCCCTGTGCGAGCGCCGAGCGCGAGCGCCACTCGCGCAGGGGATCCGAGCTTGGCCAGAAGGCGATGGCTGGTGTGGTCGCGGCCCCCGGTCGCCACCGAAACGCCGCGCCGCTTGCGAGACACGATCACGAGCGTCATGTCGAGCACCGGGAGACCGGCGAGCATGATCGCGGGCAGGAAGTCGACGCCCTCCATGACGTTCTCGCGCCACGCCGCCACGATGAGCGCGGCGACGAGGAACCCCAACAGCATGCTGCCGCCGTCACCGAGAAAGATACGCGCCGGGCGGGCGAGGTTGTAGTGGAGAAAGCCGACGCAGGCGGCGCTGACCGCCACGGCGAGCGCGGTGATCGTTGCGGGTCCCTGCGAGAGGGTCAGGAACGCGATTCCCGCGGCGCAAACCGCGGCCACGGTACCTGCCGCGCCGTCGAGGTTGTCCATGAGGTTGAACGCGTTGACGAGGCCGACGACCCACAGGACGGTGACGATGAGGTCGGCGACCTCGCCCGGGAAGAGCGACCAGCCGAGCCCGCCGTTCCAGAGCAGAATCCCGGCCGTCACCTCGGCAACCACCCGGACCCATGGTCCGAGCGCGACACGGTCGTCGACCGTGCCGACGAGCCAAAGAACGGCGGCGCCCGCGAACAGCGGGCTCAGGTGGGAGTCCCACAGCGTTCCCTGCACGAGGGCTCCGGCCAGGAAGCCCAGGAAGACCGCCGCTCCGCCCAGGTATGGAGTGGGTTTGACGTGAGCCCGGAACCCGCGCGGGCGGTCGAGGAAGTTGGTCGCCCGCGCGATCCGGATCGCGACGGGCGTCGCGGCTAGGACGACGAGGTAGGAGACGATGAAAACGGCAAGCAAGCCGCAGTCACGCCTCGGCCGGCATCAGCCGGGCCGCCGGCACAAGGTTGCGGACTACCTGCTCATCGGAGCCACGAACCCTGTCGTGTTCGTGGACGATCACGTCGTCGATGATCTCATCGACCCCGCGTGAGGGCTTCCAGCCGGTGAGGTCCGCGAGCGCAGAGGTATCGGGGATCCGGTCGCCGAGTTCTTCGAACCCGGGACCGTAAGCGTCCTCGTAAGGAACCAGCGTGATCCTCGAATCCGAGTCCGTACGCTCGATCACCCTGCCTGCGAGCTCGATGATCGAGACGGGGCTCCGGGACCCGACGTTGTAGACCTTCCCGCTGGCCTCCTCGGCGTCCAGCAGCAGGACAAGCGCATGGACCGTGTCGAGCACGTGGGTAAAGCAGCGCGATTGCGTTCCGCTGCCGTAGACGGTCAACTCCTGGTTGAGGAGGGCCTGACGGACGAACCGGGGGAGCACCATCCCGTACGCTCCAGTCTGCCGGGGGCCGACCGTGTTGAAGAGCCGGACGACGATGGTGTCCGCACCCGCCTGCGTGTGGTAGCCGTGTGCGAGGGCCTCACCGAATGCTTTCGCCGTCGAGTAACTCCAGCGCGACTGGAAGGGCGAACCGAGGATCCGATCGGCGGATTCATCAAGCGCTTCGCCGCCGTTCTTTCCGTAGATCTCTGAGGTTGAGGCAAACAGGAGCCGCCGGCCGTGGCGCGCCGCCGCCGAGATCACGTTGTCGCAGCCGCGCACATTGCGCAGCAGCGACTGCAGCGGCTGCTCGATAACGAGCTGGACTCCGACCGCGGACGCGAGGTGGACGCAGACGTCGACCGACCGCATACAGTCGTCGACGACCGCCTCGTTGGTGACGCAGCCCTCGATCAGGTCCACCGAGCCGGTGCGGCGGTGGCCTGGCGGAAAACGCTTCTCTCGGCGGGAAGCCGTCGCCTCGGCCGGACCGTGGACCTCGTCGAGATTTTCGACGCTCCCGGTGCTCAGGTCATCGAGCACCAAGACGTCGTCGCCCCGCATGGTCAAGGCATCGACAAGATGTGAGCCGATGAACCCGGCACCGCCGGTGATTAGGTAACGCATCCGTATCCGCCCTCCCTTTCAGACATCAATCATGTCTGTAGCGGTCCTCCCCGGTCAGATCCTAGACTCCGAGTGTGAGCCGACCCTACCACTGATCAAGTAGGCGATGTGTCCAGTTAGTTACGCAAAGCTGATACCACCGGCACGTCGGGTTCATCGCTGAACAGCACGGCTTAGTCATTGTTAAGGGCATGAGAGCGCTGGTAACCGGAGGCGGCGGATTCATCGGCTCGCACCTTGCGGAGCATCTGTGCGCGCGGGGGCACGAGGTCCGAGTTCTCGACAACTTCTCGACCGGCAATCGCACGAACCTGGCCCCGTTCCGCGACGAGATCGAGCTGATCGAGGGCGACATCCAAAGCTACGAGCGCGTGAACACCGCGGTTCGAGGGTGCGAGGTCGTCTTTCATCAGGCGGCGCTGCCCTCGGTGCCACGCTCGGTTCAGGACCCGTTGACCAGCAACGCGGCGAATGTCATCGGGACGCTCAACGTGCTCCTGGCCTCCCGCGACAGCGGCGTGCGGCGGGTCGTGTTCGCCTCGTCGTCCTCGGTCTACGGAGCCAACGAGACGCTTCCAAAGCGCGAGGACCTGCCGGCGACGCCGATCTCCCCGTACTCGGTCGCCAAGCTGGCCGGTGAGGGATACTGCCGAAGCTTCTCCGGCATCTACGGCCTCGAGACGGTCGCTCTGAGGTATTTCAACGTCTTCGGGCCTCGCCAGGACCCTCTCTCCCAGTACTCGGCCGTGATCCCGAACTTCATCACCGCCTGCCTTGCGGGCGAGCCGCTGACGATCTTCGGTGACGGCGAGCAATCCCGCGATTTCTCCTACATCGCCAACGTCGTCGATGCCAACCTCCTCGCGAGCGAAGCAGAGGGGGTGGCGGGAAAGGTCTTCAACATCGCCACCGGGCAACGGATCACGCTGAACGCCCTCGTCGACGAGCTCAGATCGCTGACCGGGCGCGAGATCGAGGTGCAGCACGAACCGGCCCGGCAGGGCGACGTTCGACATTCGCTCGCCGACCTTTCTCGGTCGAACGCCGAGCTCGGCTACGAACCGGCGATCGATTTCCGCGAAGGCCTGAGGCTCACCTTTGAGGCCTATGCCGAGTCTCGCGAGGCGAACGCGCCCGCCGCGGGCGGCGGCGTGAGGTAGCCATCAGGGTCCTGCACGTCCAGAAGGTGAGCGGCATCGGGGGGTCCGAGCGCCATCTTCTCTCCCTGCTGCCGGCGCTCGGCGAGGCCGGAGTCGAAGTGCGGATGTGCGTTGCGGCGACGGGGCGCGCCGGGGAATTCACACAATGCCTGCAGGAGCTCGGCATCTCCCACGCGGTGATCCCCGCCGGCCGCGACGTCAGCCCACCACTGGTAACGGCGCTGTGGCGGGAGATCCGAGCGTTTCGGCCGGACCTCGTGCACACCCACCTGATCCATGCCGACCTGCACGGACAGCTCGCGGCCCAGCTTGCCGGCGTCACCGGGGTCTCGTCCGTCCATGGCACCCATGGCTTCTACGAGCGTGAGCCCTACCGAACCGTCGCGCGCCTGGCCGGGCACCGGGCAAAGCGCACGATCGCGATCTCCGAGCACGTGCAGCGGTTCATCGAAAGCGTCGGCATCCCCCGTCGGGGAGCGGTCCGGATGATCCACTACGGCATCGATTCCTCAGGCTGGCCGATCACCGAGCGCGACCGGGACGCGGCGCGGGGCGAGCTCGGGCTCGCCCGCGAGTCGATTGCCGTCGGGGTCGCATCGCGCCTGGTTCCGCACAAGGGGCACTCCCTGCTCCTCGAGGCCTACGGGAGGGCGTCGCGCGAAAGGCCGGAGCTGCGTCTGCTGATCGCGGGGGAGGGTCCTCTCCGGCCCGAGCTGGAGCGCCAGGCGCGGCCGCTCGGCGAGACCGTGCGGTTCCTCGGCTTTGTCAGGGAGATCCGAGAGTTCATGGGCGCTTGCGACGTGCTCGCGTTCCCCTCGCAGCCCGCCTTCGGCGAGGGCTTCGGGCTCGCGGCACTCGAGGGGATGGCGGCGGGGCGGCCGATCGTGGCGACCGCGACCTGCTCGCTCCCGGAGGTGGTGGCTTCTGGTGAGAGCGGCCTCCTGGTCGATCCCGAAAGCAGCGCTGAGCTCGCCGCAGCGCTGGTCAGACTGGCGGAGGACCCGGACCTGCGCGCGACGAATGGGTCAGGAAGCGCACCGGCGCGCCCGCGAGGCGTTCTCGCTGGAGGCGATGGTGGCACGCACGATCGCGGTCTATGACGAAGCACGCTGATGCAGGTCACGCTCGTATATATGTCCAGGCCCGTCGAGTCAGCTTGCCGTGCGGCCCGCTCACTCCGATCCTGGCCTGTGGGCTCGGAACTCGGAGTGACCGAATCTCGACGCGGCATCGTGCTCGGCATCGGCCTGCTTGCCGTCGTCCGGATTGATCGCCGGCACATTGGAGTGCCGACCGGTAACGCTCAGGCCTCAGAGCGCCGACAGCGCCGACGGGCTCATCCTCTGGGTCGGCTGTGAGACGGATGTCGTAACCCTCACCGACCGCGAGCTCGACGAGTGGAAGTCGAGGGGCGTCGACGGCTTCGTCTGCATGGGCGAGCGCCTGCGGGACCTGGGCGGCAGCCAGGACTTCACCGGGAACCCTGCGGCGAGCCTGAAGTCGAGCAACTACCGGCTGCAGCGAGCGCTGCGCGACTCCAACGTGGTCGAACGGGCGGCGGCGCGGGGAATGAAGATGTACCTCGGCGTCAAGCTCACCAACTACTTCAACCCGTCGACGCCGCTGCTGGATTGGTTCGATCGCCGGGGCTGGCAAACCAAGGTGCTGCCGAAGCTGGGCGACGTGGCCGCCGCCGCGAAGCTGCTCGGCTTCGCCGGAATCGCCTTCGATCAGGAGATGTACCCACAGAAGGGCGGCACGGCGACCGCGACCTGGGAGTGGGATTACCCGGGCAACACCCACTCGGAGGCGCAGGTGCGAGAGCAGGCCCGCCGGCGCGGGGCCGAGGCGATGGACGCGATCCTCGCCGCCTTCCCGAAAGCCGAGTTCGCGGTCTATCACGCCTTCTTTCCCGGCGACTGGCGCGAGCTGATCCAAGAGAAGGTCAACGGCCTCACCAACACCTCGACCGATCGCCTCGACATCGACTTCTGGAACGGGATGACGAGCGTCGAGGGCTACGGCGCGATCCGCTTCTTCGACTCGGTCTTCTACAAGGCCCCGCACAAGGGCAATTGGGACAGCGCCCTCACCTACAACCAAAACCGGGTCTACGCCACCTTCTCTCGCCGCTTCTCCAACTGGGACTACGCCTGGTCGCGGGTTAACGTCTCGCCCTTTGCCTGGATCGACGAGGGGCCGAAGTCGAGCGCGTTCGACGATGCCCGTCCCCCGGCCTACGTCGGCGAGCAGCTGCTCGCCTTTCGCAAATGGGGCATGGGGGGCGAGTTCGCGAACTTCGCCTATGCGCCTCTGGACGAGTTCGACTACTCGCCATACGTGAGCGCGATGCAGAACGCCTCGAGCCCGGCCGAGGTCGACGGCGAGGATCCGACGCTCGAGGTCACGAGGGTTTCAACATCGGCGTCGATCGAGGGCACGGCTCACGACAACCTCGCGATCCGGGCCGTGGTTTGGCAGGACAACCGCGGTCGCTCGGGGGTCGCCGACCTTAGCTGGGAGGTGCTCTCGGGCAACTACGACTCCGGCTATCAGTGGCAGACGCGATGGTCGATCCCGGCCGGCGCGCTGACGCCGGGCGCCACCCGGGTGACGATCCGGGCCGTGGACATCAAGGGGCACAGTTCGGTCGCCGCGCATTTCCCGTCCACCCAAAGCCGGTCGCCGCCACCCCGGTCGTCCGCGGCTTGCCGAGGATCACCACCAAGCCGCCAAAGCGGCGGACCGTGAAGCAACGGCGGGCCACGGCCGCGTTCACGTTCACGAGCGACGCTGGAACTCAGGGCTTTGTCTGCAGGCTCGATCGGGGACCCTGGCAGGAGTGCGGCTCGGGGAGGGCGACCTATCGGATTCGGGCGCGGCGCCGGTGGCGGAGGCACACGTTCGAAGTTCGCGATGGTCTCGCCATCGATCCCAGCGACGCCACCCTGAACCGGTACCGATTCAAGCTCAGGCGCCGCTAGCCGGCCACAATCCTGCATCCTGGGGGCATGCGATTCGGTGGTCGACTCGGGATGCTCGCCGCGATCGGCGTCTTGATCGCTGGAGGGTGCGGGGGGGACGACGGCGACGACGCAACTCGAGCGACACCCGGGCCCCAGGCGGACCCGAGCGCAGGCGGGCAGGAGGTGGCTCGAGAGACACCCCGGCCGGACGCGGAGCCGAGGCCACGGGTTGGCCCGCCCAGATTGATCCTCTGGGTCGGCTGTGAGACGGATGTCGTCAGCCTCACCGACAGCGAGCTCGACGAGTGGAAGTCGAGGGGCGTCGACGGCTTCGTCTGCATGGCCGACCGCCTGCGGGACCTGGGCGGCAGCCAGGACTTCACCGGCGACCCTGCGGCGAACTTGAGCTCGAGCAACTACGAGCTGCAGCGAGCGCTGCGCGACTCCAACGTGGTCGAACGGGCGGCGGCGCGGGGAATGAAGATGTACCTCGGCGTCAAGCTCGCCAACTACTTCAACCCGTCGACGCCGCTGCTGGATTGGTTCGATCGCCGGGGCTGGAAGACCGAGGTGCTGCCGAAGCTGGGCGACGTGGCCGCCGCCGCGAAGCTGCTCGGCTTCGCCGGAATCGCCTTCGATCAGGAGATGTACCCACAGCAGGGCGGCACGGCGACCGCAACCTGGGAGTGGGATTACCCGGGCAACACCCACTCAGAGGCGGAGGTGCGCGAGCAGGCGCGCCGGCGCGGGGCCGAGGCGATGGACGGCGATCCTCGCCGCCTTCCCGAAAGCCGAGTTCGCGGTCTATCACGCCTTCTTTCCCGGCGACTGGCGCGAGCTGATCCAAGAGGAGGTCAACGGCCTCACCAACACCTCGACCGATCGCCTCGACATCGACTTCTGGAACGGGATGACGAGCGTCGAGGGCTACGGCGCGATCCGCTTCTTCGACTCGGTCTTCTACAAGACCTCGCACAAGGGCAATTGGGACAGCGCCCTCACCTACAACCAAAACCGGGTCTACGCCACCTTCTCACGCCGCTTCTCCAACTGGGACTACGCCTGGTCGCGGGTCAACGTCTCGCCCTTTGCCTGGATCGACGAGGGGCCGAACCCGACGAGCTTCGACGATGCCCGTCCCCCGGACGACGTCGGCGAGCAGCTGCTCGCGTTTCGCAAATGGGGCATGGGGGGCGAGTTCGCAAACTTCGCCTATGCGCCTCTGGACGAGTTCGATTACTCGCCCTACGTGAGCGCGATGCAGAACGCCTCGAGCCCGGCCGAGGTCGACGGCGAGGATCCGACGCTCGAGGTCACGAGGGTTGTCAAAGCAGGGCCGCTCGGCGTCGATCGAGGGCACGGCTCACGACAACCTCGCGATCCGCGCCGTGCGCTGGCGGGACGACCGCGGTCGCTCGGGGGTCGCCAAGCTCGACTGGGAGGTGCTCTCGGGCGACTACGACTCCGGCTATCAGTGGCAGACGCGGTGGTCGATCCCGGCCGGCGCGCTGACGCCGGGCGCCACCCGGGTGACGATCCGGGCCGTGGACATCAAGGGGCAGGCGTCGGCCGGCGCGGCTCTCCGAGCGCCATGAGACTGCTGACGATCGACCGTGTGGCAGCGCGGTGGAATCGCTGGTCAAGCGTCGTCGCGCGCGGCCGTGACCTCGATGCTCGGCGCCAGATCCGGCGGCACGCGATCCAGCTCGAGATCCCACGATGTCGACTCGGCACCGGCCCCACCGTCTCCGACCTCGTCCGTCGCCGGACTGAAGCCCAGGCGCTGATAGAGGTCGGCTACGAGCTGATTGCGCGCGGACGGCACGTAGATGCCGCGCAGGGTCTTGCAGCCCCGCGCCCTCGCGAGTCCGGCCAGCTCGTTCAGCATCGCCTGCTCGAGATCTCGGCCGATCACGCGACAGCTCATGAGCCACGTGTCGATGACGAGAGAGTCGTCTCGCTGCTCGGCCACGAGCACGGCGATCAAGCCGTGGTCGGCGAACCGGTCTCGCAGCCGCGCGCTCATCGTCACCACCGCCGGGTCGTCGCGGAACGACTCGAGCGCAGCCTGGGAATGCCGGCGCG
The DNA here is from genome assembly GCA_963793775.1 of uncultured Solirubrobacterales bacterium. Classification (GTDB taxonomy): domain Bacteria; phylum Actinomycetota; class Thermoleophilia; order Solirubrobacterales; family 70-9; genus WHSW01. The sequence continues at coordinate 561,540 of CAWCBM010000019.1, read as the reverse complement.
CGGTCAGGTTGAACTGGTTCGTCTTGGCGACCAGCTGCGCGATGCGGGGCATGTCGACGTCGTCGAACTCGGCAAGCGTGGCCTCCATCCTCAGGCTCGCGAGAAACTCCTCGACTGACCTCGCCGACTCTTCGAGCTGCCTCGCCTCGGAACGGGCGCGGTAGTGGGCCGTGCGCTCCGAGTCTTCCGGGGTGAAGGAAGCCGACTCGAACAAGGGCATGGCGGCGAGCGTTTGGACGTATTCGGCCGGATCCGAAGGCAACCGAACCACGGCCACCTCGGGAGCAAGCTGCCGAATCGCATCGGCCTCGGCCGGGTTGTCGTCGACGAATACCAAGGCGTCGAGCCCGAGGTTGAGCTCGCGCGCAACCCGTCGCACCTGTTCGGGCTTGGGATCCCAGGAGGCGACGAAGCACGCGATGTCCTCCAGGCCCAACACCATCGCCGGATGCTTCTCGAAGACCTCCCGCGCATCGCGGTCGTTGTTCTTGGAGCAAACCGCGAGGAGGATGCCCCGCTCTTTCAACTGCAGCAGGTAGCGCTGAAAGCCGACGAAGGCCTCTCCCGTCGCTCCTTCCCCCGAGCTGCAGGCCCGCGAGCCCGTCCTCGCCGACAATCCCGCCCCAGAGCGTGTTGTCGAGGTCGAGGACTATGCACTTCCGGCTGATGCCGAACTGCGCGCCGACGACAGCGGCCGTGTGACGGGCGAGGACCGGCAGGGCCTCGAGCGCGACCGCTTGTTTGGCCGCGTACCACTGCCTCGGGTTGAACCAGCGCTCCTTGCCGAATGAGGAAGCGAGCCTCTCGCAGTCGACGATGCCGACTCGGCCGGACGCGGCGGCGCCAAGTCGCAGGTTGAGCGCTTGCGCCAGAGCCCGTCGTGAACCCGGCAGGCTGGTCGTGAGATGACCGAACGGCAGCTCCGTGGGCAACGCGAAGTTGTGCTGCACGACCCGCGCCGAGCTGTTGCCCCGGATCGTGTCCCAGTACGTCGTCCACTTGGCGAGCTCCGTCTCGACGACGGCGCCGACATCTGCGGCGGGGACCAGCGCCGGCAGGGCCAGCTCGCCCTCATGCACGGCGAGGATGACGAGCGAGGGATCATGCGCGTAAAACCCGCTGTTCGGGTTCAAGGAGCTCCTGGCGATACTGGCCGTAGCCGCCCTCGTAGGGCTCGATCACCAGACCAATGGCTCGCGCGGCCAACTCGATGAGCGGCGTCAGATGCGACGTGGTGAAGCTTCCGAGCACGGCGCCGCGAACCCGTTGGCGCTCTTCGCCGGTGGGAAGCCTCGGCAGCAGCCTCGCCGCCGATTGCCAGCTGCGATAGTCGTCTCCGGCCTCAACGACCGCGAGCACGCAACGCAGGGCTTCCTCGACGTCTCCCTGATCGACGTGCGCTCGCGCAAGCTTGGTCAGGATCCGGCCGTCCGGCTTGTGTCCCATGGCTTCCTGGAAGGCCGCAATCGCGCCGGCGACGTCTCCCTCCTGCCGCAGGCGATCACCGTTCTGCTCGACCTCGAGCATGACGTTCCTCGAGCTCACTCGTGTCCCCCCGCCTCTTCGATGAGCTCAAAGAGATACATCGACGGAAGCATGAGAAACGCCACCCGCCTCTGGCCGAAAGCGACCGCTTGCTGAGGAGCGGACACGAGTCTCGCCCCGGCCCTGCGGGCAGCTCCGATCGCATCATCGATCAGGCGCGTTTCGTAGGCGTGGTGGTAGATCTTCACCCCCTTGCGCAGCCAAGGGTCCAGTGTCGTCGCCCCCGGCAACGGCTCGAGCAGCTCGATTCTGGGCCCGCCGCCGACCAGGAATTGGCCGCGGATCCCCTGGGCTGGATCGGCGAAGATCTTGCCCTCTGGCGCATAGCCGAGCAGCGCGAGCGCCTCGGCCTCCCGCGCGCACGAGTTGGTGACGAAACCGAGATGGTGAAAACGCAGTTGGCCCAGCCCGTCGGGCGCTACGTGATCAGCTGACATGCTCCTGCAGGAGCCGTTTGATCTCCCCGACGTTCTTCACGCCGGCGAACTCTTCGTCCCGAAACTTGACGCTGAATTCGTCCTCGAGCGAGAACATCAGGTTGATGTGTGCGAGCGAGTCCCAGGCGTCGATGTCCTCGGCGCTGGTGGCGTCGTTGACGGTGATCGAGTCGTCAGCGAACACCTCGCGAAAGATATCGTCGAGCCGATCGTCGATGGTCATCGGTCGTCGCCTCCTGCGCTGAGAACGCGGGGTGCCGGAGCCACAACGATCGCCCCCGGCGGGACGCTCCGGGTCAGTACGGCGCCGGGGCCGATCCTGGCGCCGTCGCCAACGGTGATCGCGCCGAAGATCGCGACGTTGGCGCCGATCAACACGTCGTTGCCCAGCACCGGTGCGCGGTCGTCGTAGCGTCCGGGCGCACCGGTGCCCGAGCCGATCAAGCAATTCTGCCGGATCGCGCAGCCATCACCGATCTTTGCTCTCGGGTGAACGACGATGCCGTTGTGGTGGCCGATCTGAACCCGGCGGCCGATCTCGGTCGTGTCCGGCAGCTCGATCCCGTACGCGTTTCGGATGAACACGAACAAGGGCCGGTAGATCATCGAAGCGAGAAACCGGGCGGGGCCGGGCAAAGTTCGGCGCCAGGCACCCAAGCGATGCACAGCGAGGGCTTGGAAACCAGGATGCATCCACCCACGGCCGTGCATCGCGAAGTCCTCGCGCACCTGCTCCAGAAGTCCAGGGCGATCCCTACTCATCAGGACGGGGAGCAGATGCGCGAGGCCACGCGACGGGACGGAAATGCGCGAGGCGGGTTCTTCATCGGCGTGATGCTAGCGACGGTCCGGCGCGTCGCCGCGCCGCTCGCCGAGCGCCATGAGCTGTCGCGTGACTGCCGGCGTTCGACCGTGTGGTAGCCGGCGAGCTACGCGCTCCCGGTACCCCTAATCTGTGGGTGTGCGCCGGAACGTGGACCTTCCGACCCTGTTTCACCTCGGAACTCCACGCGCGGGGAGCTCGTTCTTGTTCAACCTGCTGAAGGCGCACCCCGAAGTCTCTCTCAGCCCCCTGCAGAAGGTCAACTTCTACTCCAGCAACTGGGAGCGCGGCTTCGAGTGGTACGTGGCGCAATTCCCCGCCGGCGGGCGTCGGGTCGACACGTCCCCGACGTACATACGGTGGGGCGAGGTGGCCGCTCCGCGGATCAGGGAGGCCCTGGGTGCGGAGGCTCCGAGGTTCCTCTTGGTCCTGCGCAACCCGATCGACTACGCGCGCTCCCATTACCAGATGCAAGTTCGCCAGGGGCACTTCGAGAGAGAGCGGGACCGGTACCCGGAACTCCCCGACACTTTCCTCGGCTTTGTCACGCCGATACGACGAGTGGCTGGACCGCGCCCGATACGCCCACCTGCTCAAGGACTACTGGTTGCCCCACTTCGATCGGTCCAGGTTCAAGATCGTGCTGTTCGAGGACCTGGTCGCCGAGACAGATCGCGTCTCGGCCGAGATCCTGGAGTTTTTTGGCCTCCCCGCTCGGCCGCTCGACACCCCGCCCTTGAGCCAAAACCGAACCTTGCGAAATCCGGCCTTTCACACGCTTCGCCGAGCCCTCAACAGGGGCCCCCGAGGACTGAAGCGATTCGTCAAGCGCGGGCGAGTCTTCAACTTCGTGTACCTGAAGTGGATGGTTCAGCAGGACGCGAAGCTGTCGCCCGAGGATCGAGCGGCGATGGCCGAGCTTCTTGCGGACGACGTAGCCGCCTTGAAGGAGCTCTTGGGCCAGGACATCCCCCAGTGGCACGACTTTGCCGGGGCCGGCGTCGCAGACCCGCGGCCCTCCTCCCCAACACCGGAGACCGCGCGCTCCTCGAGCTAGACCGCCCACACCCGGCGTATCGAGTTAGTGACGTCGCTGTCCCACGACCCTTATCGACGGGATCACGGTGGGGTGGGTCGGCGCTAGGCTGGCCAAGGAGACAGCGCGCGCATGCCAGAAAACGTTTGGGGACAAGCCAAGATGCGTAGGACACGAGCCCGGCCGGCGGATCTCCGCCCTACTCGCGGATCCGTCCACTCGGCCGCGCACCTACGGGATCTAGATCGGGAGATCGCGCGCAAGCAGAGCGAGATCCGCGCCGCCAGGGCAGCGGCGAGAGAGGCGCGCCCTCGGGCCGGCGCCGCGGACGCCGAGACGGGGACCCGGGACATGAAGGGGCCAGCCGAGGCCGCACCTGAAGACAACACCGCGGAGCTGCGCGGGCTGGGCCCCGAGGTCGGGTCAGCCGAGGCCGAACCTGAAGACAACTCCCCGGAGCTGCGCGGGCTGGGCCCCGAGCTCGGGTCAGCCGAAGCCGCACCTGAAGACAACACCGCGGAGCTGCGCGGGCTGGGCCCCGAGCTCGGGTCAGCCGAAGCCGCACCTGAAGACAACTCCCCGGAGCTGCGCGGGCTGGGCCCCGAGCTCGGGTCAGCCGACGCCGCACCTGAAGACAACTCCCCGGAGCTGCGCGGGCTGGGCCCCGAGCTCGGGTCAGCCGAGGCCGCACCTGAAGACAACTCCCCGGAGCTGCGCGGGCTGGGCCCCGAGCTCGGGTCGTCAGCCGAGGCCGCACCTGAAGACAACTCCCCGGAGCCGCGCGGGCTGGGCCCCGAGCTCAGCCTCGCGGCGGAGCTGCAGACTCGTGGCGCGCCGCTGGTGGACGCGCTGGCGCGTCACTCCAAGGGAGCGCGCGAGCACGCCGAGGGGACCGCGTCGTACGCTTTCGCGGCGGCGGTCGAGCTCGGCTTCGGCCGCGCCCAGAGCGAAGCCGTGCGCGAGGCGGCGATGCTGCATGAGATCGGGCTGGGCTACGTCCCGGCGGCGGCGCTGACCGAGGCGGAGAGCGAACGAGACGCGGCCGAATCCGAGGCGTTCGGGGCCGTCTATGAGGCCGGCTACTGGCTCGCCCGTCGCGCCGGGATCCCAGAGCACGTATGCGACTGGCTGCTCCGGGTGCGCGAGCGCTACGACGGCGCCGGGCCGGAAGGCCTTCCGGGCGAGGCGATCCCGATCGAATCGCGGATTATCCGCGCCGCCTGCGTCTGCCAGACGGCACTCGCGGAGCCGGCAGGCCCCGGCCAGCAGCCGCGCGGCCGAGCGGTCGAGCAACTGAGCGCCCGCGCCGGCGGCCAACTCGACCCGCGGGTGGTCGCGGCCCTCGTCACGCTGATCGAGCGCGCGTCCGGGTTTCCTCGCCCTGCCGGCTCTGGGCGCACCGCTGATCGCAAGCCAGCCACCCCGGCTCGGGTTCGACTGGATCGCCACCATGATCTGGAGCCCTCGCCAGCAGGTGATCGTCCAGCGGCTGATCCCGGCGCCGACGCGCGAGCAGGCCGCCAGGGCAAAGCCACTCCGACCGCCGCGGTGCAAGCGGGAGCGAAGACAATGACCGACGGATTCCTGCCCGACGATCCCGCGGCCAGGGTCGAGACAATGCTCGACGAGATCGTCGACGCGCTCGAGCTCGAGGCCGAGATCGAGGTCAGCGAGGACGACGACCGGATCGCGGCCCGGATTGAGGGCGAGGACCTCGGCCCGCTGATCGGCCACCGCGGACAGACGATCGACGCCGTGGAGCTGGTCTGCGGTCGCGCCGCGTTCCGCGGTCGAGCCGACCGCAAGCGGGTTTCGGTCGACGCCGCGGGCTACCGCGAGCGCCGCCGGGTGACCGTCGAGCGCCAGGCCGACCGGGCGGCCGAGCGAGCTTTGGAGACCGGCAACGAGATCGAGCTCGAGGCGATGAGCGCCAGCGAGCGAAAGATCGTGCACGACCGGCTCGCCGGGCGCTCCGGGCTGGAGACGTTCAGCGAGCGCGAGGAGCCCGAACGCTGCGTGATCGTCGCCCCGCTGGAGTAGTCGGCGCGGGAGCGGCGCGCGCGATCTGCCTCCGTCGGCGTGCTCGGCGGCGTGGGCCGGATCCTGGTGCTGGCGTTTTACGTTTTCGCCTCAGCGCCAAGCTCTCCTGACCGGGCCGAACCGGTCTCAGCGCGTCAGCAGCCCGATCACGTGCGGGAGGGCGCGCTCGATCGCGGCGCCGGCCTGCTCAATGGCCGGGGGGTTGCCGGGGAAGTTCACGATCACGGCCCGGCCCCGGGCGCCGGCGATCCCGCGCGAGGTCATCCACATGTCGGTGTGCTCGCGCGAAGCGAGGCGCATCGCCTCGCCGATCCCGGGAGCCTCGCGCTCGATCACGTCTCGGGTCGCCTCGGGTGTGACGTCGTCGGGGGCGAAGCCGGTCCCGCCGGTGGTGAGGATCAGCTCGCAGCCGCCCTCGTCGGCCCAGAAGCGCAGGCGACCGGCGATCAGCTCACGCTCGTCCGGGATCACCTCGGTGCCGATGACCTTGGCTCCGAGGCGCTCGGCGTAGGCCGCGAGCGCCGGGCCGCTCTCGTCGCCGCCCTCGCCGCGCGCCCTCGAGGTCGAGATCGTCAGCACCGCGGCGCCGATCTCGCCCGGTTCGCGGGATCCGTGGGTCACGATCTCTCCCAGTCGCCGCTGCGCCCGCCCGACTTCGAGACCAGCTCGATGCGCTCGATCGTCACCCCGCGCTCGAGCCCCTTGACCATGTCGTAGACGGTCAGCGCGGCGACCGCGCAGGCGGTCATCGCCTCCATCTCGACCCCGGTGCGCGCGGTGGTCCCGGCCTCGGCCGACAGCGCCACGATCCCGGACTCCGCGTCGACCTCTCCCTCGAGGTCGACGAAGTCGAGCGCCAGCGGATGGGCGAGCGGGATCAGCTCCCAGGTCCGCTTGGCGGCGCCGATCCCGGCCAGGCGCGCGGTGCCGAGGACGTCGCCCTTCGGGGCGTCGCCGCGGGCGACCGCGGCTGCGGTCTGCGGCGACATCCGCAGTCGCGCTTCCGCGCGCGCCCGGCGTTCCGTGACCGGCTTGGCGCCGACGTCGACCATGCGCGCGTTGCCGCCGCGGTCGAGGTGGGTGAGCTCGGGCAGCGAGCCCTCGACCCACCGCTGCTCAGTGCCCTCGACCTCGCGCTTCCAGATCGGAGCCTCGGCCTTGATCCGGTCGATCGCCTCCCGGGCGCCGGCGAACGCCTCGCCCCGGTGGGCCGCCGAGACGGCGACGATCACGCTGGGCTCGCCGAGCGGAACCTCGCCGACCCGATGGGCGGCGGCGACCGCCTCGAGCCCGTGGCGTTGCTGACAGGCGGCGAGGATTTCGGTGATCCGCTCGCCGGCCATCTCCTCATACGCCTCGTATTCGAGCCGGTCGACGTCGCGGGTCGTGCCGCAGAAGACCACTGTCGCCCCGGCGCCCGGCCTGCCAACGGCGGCGACGAGGTCGGCGACCGACAGCGGCTCCGAGGTGACCCGCGCGAAGGTCGCCGGCGTCGCCCCGCCGCTGACCGGCGGGATCAGCGCCAGTTCGTCACCGGGCTCCAGGCGCGCGTCCTCGTCGACGTACTCGCGGTTGAGCGCGGCGCGCACCGGCATCGCCGCGATCAGCTGCTCGAGCTCGGGGCGCCGGCCCAGGGTGCGCAGGGCCTCGGCCACCGTCGCGCCCTCGGGGAGCTCCAGCGCGAGCCGCTCACGACCGGCGCGCTCGCGAAACACGGCGAACAGGCGAACCTCGACCTCCATCGCGGAACCCAGGCTAGAAGAACGAGGCGGAACGCCCGGCTCAGGGCGTCCACTTCGCGGACAGCGGCCCCCCGCTGGAGCGGAAGCTCACGTTGCCGACGGCCATGCAGAAGAACCTGCTCGGGCACGAGACACCCGTGAGGGAGGGACGGGGGCCGCCGCCTACCGTTAACGGGATCGACTCGAGCTGCCAGTTCGTTCCGTCGAACCGCTCGGCGATCTGAGTGAAATTGTCCGGCGCGGTTCCAACGGCGCGGCAGAGGGCCAACGTCGGGCAGCTGACGGCCTCCAGCCTGCTCGCCCCAGGGGGCGTGGGCAGCAGCGACCAGGTTGGCCCGATGCGGCGCTCGGCCATCGCCGTGTTCGGCCCCAGGTGAACCGTGGAGCTGCCGACGGCGACGCACACCGGGGCGACCGGACACGACACGCCGGCGAGCGAAGCGCTCTCGGCGCCGTCGGGCTTCGGTGCGGACTGAAGCCCCCATGCGTTGACGCGCCCGTACCAGCGCGTGACGAACGGCGAGCCGTCCGATAGCGACTCACCGACGGCCGTGCACGTGCGTTTCAGGGGACACGAGACACTGTTCAGCTGGGTGGCGCCGGCGGGGTTCGGGGTGGGCTGAACGTGCCAGCCCGCGCCCTCCCAGCGCATCGCCAGCGACCCGCCTCCATCGGTCCGGACCCCGACGGCAGTGCAGGCCACGATGCCGGAGCAGGAGACGGCGCGCAAGATGCCAGGGACGTCCGGAGTCGACTGGATCGACCACCGCGTGCCGTTCCAGACCTCGACCAGGACTCCCGTGCTCGTGGCGCCCACCGCGAAGCAGAACGTCGGCCAGGGACACGAGACGTCCATCAGCCTGCCCCCGCCAGCGGGAGTGGGAAGGATCTGCCAGCTCGTTCCATCCCAGCGCTCGGCAAGTGTTCCCCCCTCACCGCCGCCGATGGGGGGGCCGCTGAACCACCCGCCCACGGCGATGCACGAATTCGCGGACGAGCAGTCGACCGCCTCGAGGCTGCCGACGGCTCCCGGCACGTTCGGGGTCGGGAGTTCGGTCCACGCCGCCGACGCGGCCGAGGGCGCGAGCAGCAGCGCCGCGGTCGCCAACCAGACCAGGCGCGACGGTCGGAGCGACATCCCACGACGACCCTACGCTTCGGCTCGGGCCGAGTCAACTTAGGCCAGGAGCTCGATCTCCACCCGCTCGCCGGCGGCGACGTCGCCGGCCTCGGTGGGAATGATCGCCAGCGCGTCGGCGCCGAGCATCGAGGTCAGGACGTGCGATCCCTGGTTGCCGGTGGGGGTCGCGTGCCAACCGTCGTCGGCCAGCTCGAGGCGGACTCGGAGCAGGTGCGCGCGCCCGGGGCTCTTCGCATAATCCTGGTCGAGGATGGCGGTCGCTCGCTGCCGTGGGTCGGCGGCGGCGCCGAGCATGGCGCGGACCGCCGGGCGCGCGAAGAGGATGAAGGTCACCATCGCCGAGACCGGGTTGCCCGGGAGGCCGAAGACCAGCGATCGGCCGGGGCCCGCCGCCGGGTTGCGCGGCGCGACCCCGAACCAGGTCGGCTTGCCGGGCCGCAGCGCCACCCCCCAGAAAGCCTGCTCGACGCCGAGCCGCTCGAGCGCCGGGCGTACGTGGTCGTGCTCGCCGACCGAGACCCCGCCGCAGACGACCGTGATGTCGCAGGCGAGCGCCCGCTCGAGCGAGGCCTTGGTGCTCTCGTCCTCGTCGGGCACGATCTCGGTCCAGGCCAGGGTCGCGCCCGCGCGCTCGACCAGGCCCCCGACGGTGTAGGCGTTCGAGTTGCGGATCGCGCCTGGACGAAGCGGCTCGCCAGGCTCGAGCAGCTCGTCGCCGGTGGTCAGCACCGCCACCCGGGGCCGGCGCCCGCAGACGAGGCGCGGCCGGTCGACCGCGGCCAGCACGCCGGCTTCGGCGGGGCCGATCTCGGTGCCGGGCTCCAGCACCCGATCCCCGGCGGAGACGTCCTCGCCCGAGCGCCGAATGTTCGCTCCCTCGCCGGCTGCAGCCGTGATCGCGACACGCCCGCCTGCTCCGTTCGTGTCCTCGACCCGGACGACGGCGTCCGCGCCGTCGGGCAGGACCGCGCCGGTCGAGATCGCGATTGCCTGGCCCGGCTCGACGCCGCGGTCCGCAGGCGCGCCCGCGCGCGACTCGGCCACCACCTCGAGCGCCACCGGCGACTGCTCGCTCGCCCCGTCGGTGTCGGCGGCTCGCACCGCGTAGCCGTCCATCGCCGAGTTGTCGAAGGCGGGAATCGCCGCGGCGCTGGTCACCGGCTCGGCGAGCACCCTGCCGAGCGCCTCGGAGAGTTCGACCGGCTCGGGCCCGAGCGGCGCGGTGTGCTCGAGGACCAGCCTGCGGGCCTGCTCGATCTCGATCAGCTCGTTCGCGGCGATCCGCTGGAGGCTAATGATCATGATCGACATTCGGTCGCGGACCCGCGGATGGGACACTTCGTGCGTGAAGCGGCCTGTGACTGTGGGGGCGGTGCTCGCCGGAGGCAAGAGCCGGCGCATGGGAACGGCGAAGGCGATGGTCGAGGTCGCCGGGTTGCCGATGGTCTCGCGGATCGTCTCGACGGTCGGGTCGGCGGGGCTGGAGCCCGTGGTGGTCGCCAAGCCGGACTCGCCGCTCCCGCGGCTCGACTGTCGCGTGCTCACCGAGCCGCCCGAGCCCAGCCACCCGCTCACCGGGCTGCTGGCGGCGCTGCACACGAGCGCCGGACGCGGGGTGGTCGCGATCGCCTGCGACATGCCGCTGGTGCCGGCGAAGCTGCTGACCTGGCTGTCGGAGATCGAGGAGGAGGCGGCGATCTGCGAGGTCGACGGCAGGCTGCAGCCGCTGCTCGGCCGCTACGCGCCGTCGGTCGCCGAGCGCCTCGCCGACGGCTTGGCCCAGGGCGCCGCGATGACCGACGCCGTGACCGCGCTCGACCCCTACGTGGTCACCGAGGAGAAGATCGCCCGCTTCGGCGATCCGCAGAGCATCGTCTTCAACGTGAACGAGCCCGAGGATGTCGAGCGCGCCGAGGGTCTGCTCAGGCAGACGGGCCGGCGGATTCGGGCCCTGACGCCGAGGCTGGCGCGGCGGCCGGGCTGACCTCCACCCGGGCGTTGTAGTCCGGGATCCCCGCCTCCGGGGAGGCCCGCTCCGACCGTCCGGCGCCGAGAGCGTGTCGCCGGCCTCCTGGACCATCGAGTTGAACTGCTTGCCGCGGCGGGTGGAGAGGTTCAGCCGGCCGTCGTCGGCGACGGCTTCGGGGCCCGAGCCTTCGTCGATTGCTTCGAAGCGCCACGAGCCGCGAGAGACGGACATCACGTGGAAAACCGCGCCGCCTCCTCCGACCCACCCGTGGCGTCGCCCTCCGAGTAGGAGTGCGCTCCGGCGCCCGCGAGCGCCCCGCCCTGCACGATCAGGTACTCCTCGCGGATCGGCCTGCCGCCGAAGTGGCACTCGAGGATCTCCCTGGTGCCGGCGGCGTAGCGAGCCTGTGCCGAGAGGCTGGAGCCGGAGGTGTGCGGGGTCATCCCATGGTGGGGCATCGTGCGCCATGGGTGGACCTGGGGCGCCGGCTGCGGGAACCAGACGTCCCCGGCGTACCCCGCGAGCTGACCGGACTCGAGGGCCCGCGCGATCGCGTCGCGGTCGCAGATCTTGCCGCGCGCCGTGTTGACGATATAGGCGCCGCGCTTCATCTTCGAGATCATCTCGTCGTCGAACATGTGCTCCGTCTCGGGGTGCAGCGGGCAGTTGATCGTCACCACATCCATCCCCGGAACCATGTCCTCAGGCGACTCATGGAACGTGGCTCCGAGCTCCTCCTCGACCTCCGCGGGTAGGCGGTGGCGGTCGGTGTAGTGGAGGCCCACGTCGAAGGGCTTCAGGCGCTTTAGCACCGCGGTCCCGATCCGCCCCGCGGCGACGGTCCCGACCTGCATGCCCTCCAGGTCATAGCTGCGCGAGACGGCGTCCGCGATGTTCCAGCCGCCGTCGAGGACGATCTGGTGCATAGGGATGTAGTTGCGCACGAGGCTCAGGATCATCATCACCACGTGCTCGGAAACCGAGATCGAGTTGCAGTAGGTGACCTCGGCGACCGTGACCCCGCGTTCGATCGCCGCCTGCAGGTCCGTGTGGTCGGAGCCGATTCCGGCGGTGATGATGAGCTTCAGGTTCGGCGCCTTGGCGATGCGCTCCGCCGTCATGTACGCGGGCCAGAACGGCTGTGAGATCACGACCTCGGCGTCCGCCAGGTTCCGGTCGAGCTCGGAGTCCTCGCCGTCCTTGTCGGAGGTGACGACGAGCTCGTGCCCCTCCGACTCCGCGTAGCCGCGTAGCCCGAGCGCTCCCGACACGCATCCGAGCAGCTCCCCTGGCGTGAAATCGACCCCGTTCGGAGTGGGAGTGGTCTGGCCATCCGGATACCGCTCGATCGTCGGGATCGAGTCGCGCGAGTAGTCGGGCGGATAGCCGTCGACCGGGTCGTCGTAGAGCACGCAGAGAATGGTCGCCATGGTGTCGCTCCTAGTTAGGGGGTGGGCAATGGACAACTCGGATGAGGCGCTAGGGCTGTTCGTCGCCGGCGACGTGGGACCCGTCGGCTGCTCGGTGCACGTGTCCGAGTGCCGTGTAGCAGCCGTCCACATGCAGCTCGGCGCCGGTTACAAAACTCGCCTCGTCACTGACCAGGAATACCACGGCGGCTGCGGACCTCGTCGGGAGATCCCAGCCGACGCTGTGGAGTCGCATCGACTACGAGGTCGACTTCTTTGGGCGCGACTGGAAGCTCGCCGTCGAGGTGGACGGCTACGACGGGCATTCCGGCCGCGTCGCGTTCGAGCGTGATCGCCTCAAGGCGGCGACACTGAACGCCCATGGGATCACCGTGATGCCCGCAACGGGCGTCGGGTCCGCAACGATCCGCGCGGCGTGATCGCTCGGCTGCGTGCGGCGCTCGCCTAACCGATCGCCTCGGCGATGAGGACGATCGCGCCGAAGACGAAGCCGAGGATGGCGAGGGCGCCGACGAGGCGGACCGGGGGGCCGCCGTGGATGCCGGTCTCGTGGACCGCGACGTGGCCCTTGCCGCGGGCGATCAGCCAGCGGTTGACCGGCATCGCAACCACGCCCGCGATCGCGAGCGCGAACGCCAGGCTTCCCCAGAAGAGCAGCGAGTCCAGACCTGCCTCCAGCGCGCCGGGGATCGCGAGGATGATCGCGTTGTCGACGATCTCCATGGTCGCGATGCTGAGCGTGTCGGAGGCGAGCGCGATCGGGATCACCGCGCCGACCGCGAGCCCGGCGCGCAGCAGCGGCATGCTGGTCAGGGCGTAGCCGAACAGGAAGGCGAGCGCGACCGCGAGCCCCACCGTCCCCCAGTCCGAGAATCCGGCCGCGGTGCCGATCGCCATACCCGCGATCTCGCCGATCGCGCAGCCGGTGAGGCAGTGCAGGGTGGCGCTGATCGCGACCGCGGTGAGCGCGCTGCCCTCGGTGGGCATCGCGTGGTGGTCGTGCGTGTGTGGGCTGCCGCCTCCATCGGAGTGGAGACTAGCATACCCCTAGGGGGTATAGTCAGCGGGCGGCAGCGAGCTCGGCCGCGGCTCGGGCGCTGGTGACCGCCTCGACACGGACAGGAATCCCGTTGAGAAAGGCCATTCCGGCGAGCCGTTCGAGGTCGTCCGGGTCGGATGAGGCCAGCAGGTTGACGTTCGCACCGCCGGCCCGGTTGGCGAGCTCCCAACCGCCGCGGTGGCCCCAGCCGTGCGGCACCGCCACGGTGCCGGGCTTGACCTCGTCGGTGACCAGCGCGGCGATCTCGATCGATCCGTGCGGCGAGCTGATCCGGCAGCGCTCGCCATCGGCGATCCCGAGGCGCTCGGCGTCGTCGGGATGAATCCGGGCGGCGTGGGTTCGACCGCCGCGCATGAGCAGCGGGGCGTTGTGCATCCACGAGTTGTGGGAGCGAAGCTCGCGCAGGCCGATCAGCCGCAGGGGGAACTCCGGATGGTTGCCGTTCTGCGCGGCGAGCCGCCGCTCCTCGGCGGCGATCTCCGGCGGGTCGAGGCGGACCTTCTTGGCGCGGTGGCGGATCTGCTTTGGGAGCACCCCGGGCGCGAGGTGCTCGGCGAGCACGATCCCGTGCGGGTTGCGGCGGAGCTTGTCGAGGTTGAGGCCGCCGCGGCGAAGGCCGAAGAGGTCGCCCTGAGGCCCGGTTCGCAGCAGCAGGTCGACCAGCCGCTGCGGCGGGAGCTTGATCCCCGCGCGGCCGAGCTGGCGAAGCGGCCAGGAGCTCGACGGCACGACCCCGATCCGCTCGGCGATCTCCTCGATGATCTCCCACTCCTGTCGCGCCTCCCCGCGCGGCCCGACGACCGCCTCGGTCATCTGGATGAACGGGGTCGAGAACAGGCCGAGGAAGGGAAGCGGGAAATCCTCGCGCTCGTACATCGTCGTCGCCGGGAGGATGAAGTCGCAGTGGCGGGAGGTCTCGGTGACGTAGAGGTCGATCGCCACCGAGAGCTCGAGCTCGGCCATCGCGGCCTCGAGCTCCTCGCCATTGGGCACCGAGAGCACCGGGTTTCCGGCCGAGACGAAGAAGGCGCGGATCTGCCCCGGGCCCGGGGTCGTGATCTCCTTGGCCATCAGCGACGCCGGCAGCGAGCCGAGCACCTCGGGCAGGTTGCCCACGCGCGAGCGCACCTTCGCGTACGTCCCGAGGCCGACCATGTCCGCGAGTCGCGAGAGGTCGATCGGCGGGTCGCCGAACATCGCCCCGCCCTCGCGGTCGAGATTGCCGGTGACGATGTTGAGTGCGTCGAGCAGGAAGGAGACCAGGGTGCCGTTGCGCCCGAGGCACGAGCCGGTGCGCCCGTAGACGGCGGCGCGCTCGGCGCCGGCCAGGTCTCGGGCCAGGGCGCGCACGGTCTCGGCGTCGATCCCGGTCCGCCCCTCCGTCTCCTCGGGTGGGTAGGAGGCGCAGAGCTCCCGCAGCGCCGCGGCGCCGCTTGACTGGCGCTCGATCGCCTCGGTGTCGTCGAGGCCCTCGGTGAAGATCACCTGAAGCATCGACAGCGACAGCCAGGCATCCGAATCCGGCTCGATCGCCAGGTGCTCGAAGGCGCGGGCGGTCTCGGAGCGGCGCGGGTCGACGACCACCACCCGTCCGCCGCGCTCCGGGATCGCCCGCAGCTGGTCCTTGATCCGCGGAGCGGAGAGCACGCTTCCGTGCGAGACCAGCGGGTTGGCCCCGACCACCAGCAGGAGATCGGTGCGGGCGAGGTCCGGGATGGGGACCACGAACGGCGAGCCGTAGAGGAAGGCGCTGGCGGCGAAGCGGTTGGAGACGTCCTGTGACGAGGCGGTGTAGGAGTGCGGCGAGCCGAGCGCGTCGAGGAAGCCCTTGACCCAGAGCGGGTGCGAGTAGGAGAAGGCGCCCGGGTTGCCCATGTACCAGCCGACCGCGTCCCCGCCGTGGCGCTCGCGGATCGCGCCCAGGCGCTCGCCGATCTCGTCGAGCGCCTCCGTCCAGGTGACCCGCTCGAAGCTGCCGTCGTCGCGGCGGCGATGGGGGTGCAGGACCCGGTCGGGGTCGTTCTGCACGTCTGTCATCGCGATGCCCTTCGGGCACGCGAAGCCCGCCGAGAGCGGGTGGCCCGGGTCGGGCCGGACCTTGGTCAGGCGACCGTCCTCGACCGTCGCGACCATGCCGCAGAGCGGCTCGCAGACCCGGCAGTAGGTGACCTTCTCGGAGGCGGGCATGGGAAGGCTGTACGAGCCGGATGCGATTTTCACATATGTGGGAGGCATAGGAGTAGCCTGGCTGTAAGTGGAGAAAAGAGCGTCGCCCGTGGCGCCTATCCATCAAGGCGTGCTCGGTCGAATCGCTCGGGTTGTCGTCCAGGTGCACTCGCGCTACTACGGGCGGGGCCCCACCAAGGCGAAGGCTGTCTGGCATGACGAGGTTGTCTGCGTGGTCCTCGAGGACCTGTTCACCCCGGGGGAGAAGCTGCTGATCGCGGGTGGGAAGTTCGGCCAAGTGCGTGAGGTGCGGGTGGCGTTTCAGGACCAGATCGAGCCAATCCTGCGGGCCGAGATCGAGCAGATCACCGGGCGCAAGACGCTTGGGTTCACGAGCCAGGTAGCCCAGAACAACTTCGGGTCCGAGGTCTTCCTGCTCGACGACAAGTCCGAGCTCGAGCCCGAGAGCCCGGCGCCGGCCTGATTCAGAATCAAACGGCGAACGGTTGCGCCGCGACGCCCCCGGCTTCGGCGAGCACGACGCCCACGTGATCGTCGATCTCCCCGACAACGAAGCGGCCGCAGCCGTGGCGCGGACGACCGTGCTGCTGACGCCGGAGGAGATGGACGCAGCCGCGAAGCAGTCGGTCGATTACGCCGCCCCAGGGTCCTGACCGCCGACGCGCTCGGCGGCCGCCTGTAGCTCGTCGATCGAGCGACCGGACGCTCCTCCGACCCAGCAGGCGACCGGCGCGGCGATTCGCTCCGAGGAATGGGCGGCGACGGCGGCGAGGTCCAGGATCTGCTTGATCTCGTCGCCGGTGGGCGGTGCGGCGCCGATCTCGGCGGCGAAGGCGTCGATCCATTCACGTGCGTTCATCTCTGGCTCCCAGGTCGCTTTGCCTATGCAATGCTTAGGTAGATGGCGGACCTCGAGCTTGGCGAGGCGGCGCGCGCGCTGGGTGTCAGCGTCGACACCCTTCGCCGCTGGGATCGCTCGGGCAAGATCCGCACCGTCCGCGACGAGCGTAACCGCCGCCGGGTGCCGGCGTCCGAGGTCGAGCGCCTCTCCACGCGTCCCGGGCGCCACCTGACAGGCGACGCGCTCTCGGCCCGCAACCGGTTCCCGGGCGTGGTCCGCTCGGTCGAGATCGACGGGGTGATGGCGCTGGTCGAGATCGAGGCGGGCCCGCACCGGGTCACCGCGGCGATCACCCGTGACTCGGTCGAGGAGCTCGGCCTCGTCGAGGGAGTCGAGGCCACCGCGCTGGTCAAGGCGACCTCGGTGATGATCGTCCGCGGATCGGCGTGAGGCGATTGGCCGCGACCATTGTGTTGGCGGTCGCCCTCGGCTCCTGCGGCGACGATTCCGGCGGGCAGCTGATCGTCTCCGCCGCCTCGTCGCTCGAGCCGGCATTCACCGCCTACGCGGACGCCGCCGGGATCGACGCCAAGCAGTCGTTTGCGGGCTCCGACGACCTCGCCGCCCAGATCCGCCAGGGAGTGGAGCCCGACGTCTACGCGGCGGCCAACACCTCGCTTCCCGACGAGCTCTACGCGGAGGGACTCGTGGAGCGCCCGGTCGCGTTCGCGACCAACGAGCTGGTGCTGGCGGTGCCCGCCGACTCGCGGATCGACTCGCTCGACGCCCTCGCGGCGCCCGGGACGGCGCTTGCGATCGGCGATCAGGGGGTGCCGGCCGGCGACTACACCCGGGAGGTGCTCGGACATCTGCCGGAGGCCGAGCGGGAGGCAATCCTCGCCAACGTCCGCTCCGAGGAGCCCGACGTCGCCGGGATCGTCGGCAAGCTCACCCAGGGGGCCGTCGACGCCGGTTTCGTCTACGTCACCGACGTCGTCGCGGCCGGCGATGACCTGCGCGCAATCGAGCTCGAGAAGCGGCTGCAGCCCGAGGTCGCCTACGCCGCGGCGGTCGTCGACGGCGCCGCCAACCCCGAGGGGGCGCGGTCGTTCATCGACGGGCTGACGAGCGGAGAGGGGGCGGAGGCCCTGCGCCGCGCCGGGTTCGGGCCTCCGCCGGCAGGTTGATCCGAGTCCGGCGGATCGGGTTTCGAGCCGCGCTGGTGGCGGCGCTGGTGGCGGTCCTCTGCTTTCTGACGCTGCCGATCGTCGCCGTGTTCACGAACACGGATCCCGGCGAGCTGATCTCCAGCCTCGACGAGCCGGCGGTTCGCGATGCCCTCTGGCTCAGCCTCCGGACCACGCTCGCGGCGCTGGTGATCATCATCGTCATCGGCACTCCGGCCGCCTACCTGCTCGCCACGCGCTCCTTCCGGGGCCGCGACCTGGTCATCACCCTGGTCGAGCTGCCGCTGGTGCTGCCACCGGCGGTGGCCGGGATCGCGCTCCTGGCCGCGTTCGGGCCCAGCGGCATCCTCGGCAGCGCACTCGACGACGCGGGCATCCGCCTGGTGCTCGAGACCGCCGGTGTGATCGTCGCCCTCACCTTCGTCGCGGCGCCGTTCTACATCCGCCAGGCTCAGGCCGCGTTCGAGGCGGTCGACGCCGATCTGCTCGACGCCGCCAGGACGCTCGGCGTCGGCGAGGCGGGGGCGTTCGTGCGGGTCGCGATCCCCTGCGCCGGCGCGGGCATCAGCGCGGGCCTCGCCCTCGCCTGGGGTCGCGCGCTGGGCGAGTTCGGCGCCACGCTGATGTTCGCCGGCTCCTTTCAGGGAATCACCCAGACCGCCCCGCTGGCGATCTTCGCCGAGTTCACCCGCGACTTCCCCGCGGCGCTGGCGCTGTCGGCGATCCTGGTCGCGGTCTCGGCGGCGCTGCTCCTGTCGGTGAAGTTCGTGGCCCGCATGCCGGTGCTCGGCGGCGCGCCGCCGGAACGCTGATGCTCGCCGCGCGGATCGAGGTGCCTCTGCGCGAGTTCAGCCTCGCGCTCGCGCTCGAGGTGGGCACCGGCCACTGCCTGGCCCTGGTCGGCGCTTCGGGGGCGGGCAAGTCGACCGCCCTGCGCTCGATCGCGGGGCTGAGCCGCCCCCGGAGCGGGGAGATCCGGCTCGGCTCGGAGGTGTGGCTGGATGCCGACGCGGGGATCGACGTGCCGCCTGAGGAGCGCGGGTGCGGATACCTGTTCCAGGACTACGCCCTGTTTCCGCACCTGAGCGCCTGGCGCAATGTCGCCTTCGGGCTCGGGTCGGTCGAGCGGCGCCGGCGCCGGCAACGGGCGGTCGAGCTGCTCGACCGCTTCGGGGTCGGGCGGCTGGCCGACGCGCGGCCGGCGCATCTGTCCGGCGGCGAGCGCCAGCGAGTGGCGCTTGCCCGGGCCCTCGCCTCGTCGCCCAGGCTGCTGCTGCTCGACGAGCCGCTGTCCGCCCTCGATGCCAGTACCAGGGCCGAGGCAGGCCGCTCGCTGGCGGCGCTGATCTCGGACGCGGGCGTGCCGACCCTGCTCGTCACCCACGACTTCGCCGACGCGGCGCTGTTCGCCGACGAGGTGGCGGTGATCGACCGGGGCAGGCTGATCCAGCGCGGGACGGCGGCGGAGCTCAGCGCTCGCCCGGCCTCGGCGTTCGTCGCCGACTTCACCGGCGCCTCGGTGCTGTTCGGGACCGCTATGGCCGGCGAGTCCGGGGCGACCAGGGTCGCCCTCGATGGAGGCGGCGAGATCAGCAGCAGCGATAGTGCTGCCGGGCCGGTCGCCGCCGCGATCTACCCGTGGGAAATCACGCTCGAGCCGGCCGGGACCGCCCCCCACGGCTCGGCGCTCAACCGCGTGGAAGCCGCCGTCGTGTCGGTGACCGAGGTCGGGGGCCGGGCGCGCGTCGGGCTCGGCGGGGCCCAAAGCCTCGTCGCCGAGGTCACGGCCGAATCCGTCGCACGGCTGGGCCTGGCGCCCGGCGTCCGGGTCGCGGCCGTCTTCAAGGCGACCGCGACCCGCCTGGTCGAGCGCTGATCTAGGGCCCGGTGAATCCGCCGTCGAAGCAGGGCTGGCCGTTGCAGGTGTCGGTGATCGCGCTGACCGAGTCCGGCCGCAGAAAGTCCGAGACCATCTGCTGTTCGGCCGCCGCGTCCCGCGGCAGGCCGTGCGGGTCCTGGCCGCTGCGGTTCGGGATGTTGCCGAGCGGCGGCACGTCGGTGCCGATCAGCTCCGCCGGGTCCATCGGGTCGGGGCGTACCGGCCCCCCGTCCCAGTAGACGATCGCCGAGCCGGAGAACGGATACGCCGCGATCGTGGGGATGCCCCAGGCGACGTCGAAGTTCGGCCAGCGCCCGTCGTAGACAACCGGCGCGTGGATCTGGGCGCCGATCGTCCGCGCCTCGACGTCCGCCTGGTAGTTGGTCACCTGGTGATCGCCGAGCGCGACGTTGAGCAGCACCTCGTGCGGCGGCGTGTTCGGCAGCGGATCGTCCGTCATCCGGTGCGCGTAGCCGTTCGGCTCCGAGCGGTCCCAGAGGATCTGGATCAGGGACAAGGCCAGCTGCTGGGTCATCGGGTTCGGGTAGGCCGGAGCGAAGATCAGCTTGTAGGTGTCGAAGTCGACCGACCGGTTGAGCAACACCGAGTAGTTCATCGCCGGGACTCCGAGCGAAGCCCGGGTCCAGTCCGGCGCCACCGCGGTCGCCGCACCGCCGAGGATGCCGCCCTGGCTGTTGCCGTTGTAGTAGAGCTTCGACGTATCGATGACCGGCGGACTGCCGACGTCCGTGTCGTCGACGTGAAACGCCTCGTCGCTGACGAAGCCGTCCGGGTGGATCATCAACCGCCCCAGGAACAGCGTGTTCAGCAGCCCCTGCTGGACGCGATCGGTGAGCTGTGGGAAGTTGCCGAGCCGCGGCAGGATGTTGGCGGCGATGTTCCCGATGTCGCCGTTCGAGAACCCGATCGTCGTCGTCGCGCAGATGACGAAGTTGTGGGCCTGGCCCAGGCTCTGCTGATCGCTGGAGGTGGCCTGCGAGGACGTTCCGAGCAGCCCGTGCCCGTACACCTGCGGGCGCGCGGGGGCCGCGCCCGGCGCATCGACGGCGGCACGCGGGATGCCGCAGTTGAAGTCGGCCGTGTAGGTGCCGTTGCGACTCGGCATCCCGTTCCCGCCGAAGGTTCCGCCGGGGTCGCAATTCGGCACGAGGTAGCAGGGGACCTCGAACGTGCCCTGGACCTGGCGCGCGAGCTCCGGGTCCTCGGCCGGGGTGAGGTTCTCCACCGAGGTGACGGCGAACGAGGGGCTGCTTCCCTGCACGACCCCGTCGGCGAGGTCGGTGTCGCCGAGCTGTCCGAAGGCGTCGTCGCGGATGTGCAGCATGCGCCCGGCGATGTTCTGGTCGCTGGCGACCGTGAAGTCCCAGGCCAGGTAGAGGTTGGCGCGCTTGATCTTCGCGCCGCGCAGGGTCCGGAAGATCTTGTCGAACCGCTTGCGCTGGTCGTTGATCGCCTGCTCGTCGGAGGGCAGGTCGTCGCGGTAATAGCGGAAGCCCTCCGGGGCGGCGAGCTTGTTGCCGGCGCCGTCTCGGAGCTTGCGCATGGCGACGATGTAGCGGTGCCCGGACTCGAAGTTGGTCGCCGGGTGGATCAGCAGCGCGGTGGTGCCCGCGGTGGTCGCGTTCGAGTCGAGCTCGACCCAGATCGGGACACGCTTGCCGCTGGTCGCGTCGATGACGACGATTGGCTCCTTGCTCTTCTCTCCCTCGCTCGTGTCGTTGCGGCTCAGGTCGTTGAGCGGGATGGGATTCGTCCGCGCGAACGCCTTCGGGGGTGTCGAGTCCCGGGACCCTGAGGACGATGGCCTGCCCTGGCGAGAAGCCGTCGCTGGCGTTGTAGGGGGCAGCGTCGATCGGGACATCGCGCGAGTTCAGAGGCATGCCCGCGTCGTGCAGGGCGAGCCGGCGCCCCGTGGCGGTCGAGCTGTCCTTGACCGTGTAGTAGTCGTCGGGGAACGGCATCAGGCAGAGCCCGTCCGGCGAGCCGATGAAGTCGCAGTCGGCCGCCCGCGAGAGATCGATCGGCTTCGCCTTGCAGTCGGGCGTGTTTCGCCTCAGCTTCGCGGTCTTCCCCTGCTTGCCCTTGCCGGTCCTGACCTGCAGCGTCAGCGCCCCGCACTCGCCCACCCGGTCGACGCCCTTGGCGGTCAGCTCGAGCTTCACGCTCTTGGTCCCTGGCCGCTTGAAGCGCAGCTTCTCGGCCTCGGTCAGCGGCCTGTAGTCGGGGTCGTCGAAGGTCTTCGAGTAGGCCTTGACCTTGAACTTGTCCGCGCGCTTCGACTTCACCTTCACCTTGACGGCGGAGGTGTTGAGGATCTGGCGCTGACGGTGCTCGATCTTCTTGGTCTTCGCCTTCGCGGCGCCGGCGTGCGGCGCGGCGACGAGGACGCCGAGGCAACACGCGATCAATGCGACGACGCCGAACCTCGAGATCCCTCTCACAACTCTCCTCCTCCGACTGCCCTGCTGGGGTCGGAACCTACCAGGAGACGCCGATCTCAGCCGCCGATCGCACTCATCGTCCGCGGCGGCGGCCGGAACCCGGGCTCGTTGACGTGGTGCTTGAGCTCCTTGCGCCAGACGGCGTCGCGGATCGTCGCCTCCAGCTCGGCGTCGCTCGCGCCCGCGCGCATCGGCCCGCGCAGGTCGGTCTCGTGGACGGAGAAGAGGCAGGTGCGAAGCTCGCCGTCGGCGGTCAGGCGGATGCGGTTGCAGTCGGCGCAGAACGGCTCGGAGACCGGGTTGATGAACCCGATCTCGCCTCGGCCGTCGGCGAACCGGTAGACCCGCGCGGTGGCGTGCGGCTCACGCTCGAGCGGCTCGAGCGGGTAGCGGGTGCCGATCAGCTGCCGGATCTCCTTGCCGGTCAGCACCATGTCCGGCTCCCAGGCGCGGTCGCCGTCGAGCGGCATGAACTCGATGAACCGGACCTGGTAGTCGGTCGAGCGCGCGAGCTCGGCGAAGCGGAAGACCTCGTGCTCGGTGAAGTCGCGCATCGCGACCGCGTTGACCTTGATCGGGCGCACGCGTTCGTGCGAGGCGATCGCCTCGAGCCGCGAAGTACCTGGGGCAGGGCGTCGCGGCGGGTGATCTCGTGGAAGCGGTCGCGGGCGAGGGAGTCGATCGAGACGTTGACGCGGTCGATCCCGGCGTCGACCAGGGCGGCGGCGTCGCGCTCGAGCAGGTACCCGTTGGTGGTCAGCGAGAGATCGCGGATGCCGTCGATCGGGACAGCATCGAGACCAGCCGCGGAAACTCGCGGCGGGCGAGCGGCTCGCCGCCGGTCAGGCGGACGTCGGTGATCCCGAGGCCGGCGAGGACCCGGACCAGGCGTGCGATCTCCTCGAAGGAGAGGATCTCCTCCCGCGCCAGCCAGGGCATCCCCTCGGCCGGCATGCAGTAGCGGCAGCGGAAGTTGCAGCGGTCCGTGACCGAGACGCGGAGGTCCGTGATCCGCCTGCCGTGGGCGTCTGCGAGGGGCTCCACAACCACATGATGACGAGTTAGCCTCGCGCCATGAGGGTGTTCGTCGCCGGGGCATCGGGCGCGATCGGCCGGCCGCTGGTCCGCCGGCTGCTCGACGCCGGCCACGAGGTCACCGGGATGACCCGGCGCTCCGAGCGCGCCGCCGAGATCCGCGACCCGGGCGCCGACGCCGTGGTCTGCGACGTCTTCGACCGCGAGGCGCTGACCGAGGCGGTCACCGCGGCGAGGCCCGAGGTCGTGGTGCACGAGCTGACCTCGCTGCCCGCGCGGATCGACCCGCGCCGCGCCGACACCTACCCGGCCACCAACCGCCTGCGGACCGAGGGCACGGGAAACCTGATCGCCGCCGCGCGCGCCGCGGGAGCGGGCCGGTTCGTCGCCCAGTCGATCGCCTTCGTCTACGCGCCGGTGGGCCCGCGGGTCGTCGACGAAGGGGCGCCCGTGGTGAGGGGCGCCGCCGGGCATCTGGGCGAGGCGATGGAGGCGGTCCTCGACTGCGAGCGCCAGGTGCTCGAGATCGACGGCCTCGTCCTGCGCTACGGCTACTTCTACGGTCAGGGCACCTCGTTCGCGGCCGACGGGACCATGGCCGAGGACTTTCGCAAGCGACGCTTTCCGATCGTCGGCTCGGGGGAGGGCCGCATGTCCTTCGTGCACGTCGAGGACGCCGCGTCGGCGACCGTCGCAGCCTGCGAGCGCGGAGCGCCGGGGATCTACAACGTCTGCGACGACGAGCCGGCGCCGATGCGCGAGTGGATCCCGGTCTACGCCGAGGCCGTCGGCGCCAGGCGGCCACTGCGGGTGCCGCGCTGGCTCGCGGGCCTGGTCGCCGGCAAGGGGATCGCCCGGATGGCGACGGAGCTGCGCGGCGCCTCGAACGAGAGGGCCAAGCGTGAGCTCGGCTGGCAACCCCGGTACACGAGTTGGCGCCACGGCTTTCGGCAGGCTCTTGGTTAGTGTCTGGGTCAGACCGATCGAAGGAGGAATCAGATGGCGTACGAGGTCCCCGATCTTCCCTACGACTACAACGCGCTCGAGCCGCACATCGACGAGCAGACGATGCGCCTGCACCACGACAAGCACCACCAGGCCTACGTCGACAAGGCCAACGCCGCGCTCGAGGGCACCGAGTGGGCCGACAAGGACGTAAACGAGGTGCTCCAGAACCTCGACGCCCTCCCCGAGGACAAGCGCACCGCCGTGCGCAACAACGCCGGCGGGCACGCGAACCACAGCTTCTTCTGGCAGATCATGAGCCCGGACGGCGGCGGCGAGCCCTCGCGGCGACCTGGCCGACGCGATCAACGGCAAGTTCGGCTCCTTCGACGCCTTCAAGGACGAGGTCAAGAACGCCGGCGTGGGTCAGTTCGGGTCCGGCTGGGCGTGGCTGATCCACGACGGCTCGGGCCTGGCGATCACCAGCACCGCCGAATCAGGACACGCCGGTCTCACAGGGCCACACGCCGCTGCTCGGCGTCGACGTCTGGGAGCACGCCTACTACCTCAAGTACCAGAACAAGCGCCCGGACTACATCGACGCGTGGTGGAACGTCGTCAACTGGGACGAGGTCGCCCGGCGCTACGGCGACGCCGCCGGATAGCCCGCCTCCGCTCCCCCGCCGCGGGTAGGCCGCGAGAATCGGCCTGAGGAGGTCGCCTCCGAAGGACCGTCGACAGAGGCTGTCCACCGCTGGCCCGGGTATAGGGTGGATCGATGCCGCACCCGATCGTCGGCGGAATGCCGAGGGACTTCTTGCGCGATTGCCTCCTGCTGCTGGTGCGAGAGCAGGAAGCCCACGGCTATGACCTTCTCGTTCGCCTGGAGCCCTTCGGGTTCGACGGGTCAGACCCCGGCGCGATCTACAAGGCGCTGCGGCGGCTGGAGCACGAGGGGCTGGTGGCGTCGCGGTGGGAGGCCTCGAACTCGGGCCCGCGCAAGCGCGTCTACGGTTTGACCAAGACCGGCCTGGAGGCGCTCGACCTGCGCGCCTCCGAGCTCGCCGAGGGCGAGCGGCGGATCGACGCCTTCCTTGCCCGATACCTGCACGCGCGCCAGCTTCCCGGCGGAAGCCGCAGGCGGCGGGCGATCGCCGGCAGGATCGCCGCGCACCAGACCGCGGTAAGTGACCGCGGACTATAGGTCCGCTCACTAGCAGCCCGGCTCACCCAGCGCGGCGCCCTTACCGAGCCGCGGCTCCGCAAATAGCGTGGCCCTCCGCAACCGCCGAGCCGAGCACGGGGCTGGAGGAACTGTGTGCCTCGCGATACCGGGCCAAGTCGTCGAGATAGTTGACGAGGCGAACCGCCTCGCCACGGTGGATGTCGCCGGAGTGAGGCGCCGCGTCAACATCGGCCTGCTCGACGCCGAGGACGTCGGCGGCGCGGGCCCCGGTGATTGGGTCCTGATCCACGTCGGATTCGCGATCTCGAAGGTCGACGAGCAGGAGGCGGAGGCGACGCTGAAGCTGCTCGAGGGGATGGGGGCCGACTACGAGCAGGAGCTCGAGGAGCTGAAGGCGAGCGTGATCGAGTGAGCTGCGAAGACGATCACTGCGTCACCTGCGGCGACGTCGCCGCGCCGATGACGGTGCTGCGGATCGACGACGAGCGCGGGCTCGCGCTCTGCGAGGACGAGGGCGGCGAGCGACGGACGGTCGAGATCGCGCTCGTCGCGCCGGTGGCCGAGGGAGACGAGCTGTTGGTCCACGCGGGAACGGCGATCGCATGAGGTTCGTCGACGAGTTCCGGGACGCCGAGCTCGGGCGGGCGCTGGCCGGCGAGATCCTTTCGCTGGTCGAGCCCGGCCGCCACTACAAGCTGATGGAGGTCTGCGGCGGCCATACCCACGCGATCTACAAGTACGCGATCGACGAGCTGCTGCCCGAAAACGTCGAGCTCGTCCACGGGCCCGGCTGCCCGGTCTGCGTGATCCCGATGGGCCGCGTCGACGACGGCATCGCGCTGGCGAAGACCGACGGGGTGATCCTCACCTGCTTCGGCGACATGATGCGCGTGCCCGGCTCGGAGCAGAGCTTCACCGAGGCCAACGCCGCCGGCGCCGACATTCGCATGGTCTACTCGCCGCTCGACGCGCTGCGAATCGCCAAGCAGAACCCGGACCGCACCGTCGTCTTCTTCGCGATCGGGTTCGAGACCACGGCTCCCTCGACTGCGCTGACGCTGAAGCGAGCCAAGGCCGAGGGCGTGGAGAACTTCCTCTGCATGTGCAACCACGTCACCATCGTGCCGCCGCTGCGGGCGCTGCTCGAGTCGCCGGACCTGCGGCTCGACGGCTTCATCGGGCCCGGACACGTCTCGACGATCGTCGGCGTGCGCCCGTTCGAGTTCATCCCCGCCGACTACGGCAGGCCGCTGGTCACATCGGGCTTCGAACCGCTGGACATCCTGCAGTCGGTCCGGATGATCCTCGCCCAGCTGCGCGAGGGCCGCTGCGAGGTCGAGAACCAGTACAAGCGGGTCGTTCCGTACGAGGGAAACCTGGCCGCGCTCGGGGTGATGAGCGAGGTGTTCGAGCTGCGTCCGCACTTCGAGTGGCGCGGGCTTGGCTTCATCTCCCAGAGCGGCGCTGAAGCTGTCCGACGCGTACTCCGACTTCGACGCGGAGCTCAGGTACGAGGTGCCCGGGCGTCCGGGTCGCCGACCCGAAGGCGTGCCAGTGCGGAGAGGTGCTCAAGGGCGTGATCAAGCCCTGGGAGTGCAAGGTGTTCGGCACCGCCTGCACGCCCGGAGCACGCGATCGGGACCTGCATGGTCTCGCCGGAGGGCGCCTGCGCCGCCTACTACAACTACGGGCGCTACGCCCGCGAGCGCGAGGCCGTGGCGTGAGCGCCCCGGAGACCAAGGCGGCCGAGGGGCGCGAGGCAGCGCATCCTCGAGATCATCGAGACCGCGCGCTCGAAGCGGCCGCGCTTCAAGGACGAGCGGATCACGATGGCCCACGGCGCCGGCGGCAAGGCGACCCAGACGCTGATCGAGGGCCTGTTCGCCCCTGCCTTCGCCTCCGACGCGCTCGACGAGCTCGCGCGACGCGGGGGCGGTGTCCGTCGACGGCTCGCCGCTGGCGATGACGACCGACACGTTCGTGGTCCAGCCGCTGCGTTTCCCGGGAGGCTCGATCGGCGAGCTGGCCGTCAACGGCACCGTGAACGACCTCGCCGCCGCGGGCGCCCGGCCGCTGGCGATCAGCGTCGCCCTGGTGCTCGAGGAGGGCCTCGACGCCGACGCGCTGCGCGCCGAGGTCGAGGCGATCGCGGCGGCGGCCCGGGCCGCCGGCGTGGAGGTGATCACCGGCGACACGAAGGTGGTCGAGCGCGGGCACGGCGACGGGATCTACGTCTCCACAACCGGGATCGGGCGCGTCGACGAGCGCGCGTCGCTCGCCACCGCGAGCCTACGGCCGGGCGACCGAGTCCTCGTCTCCCGCACGATCGGCGAGCACGGGACCGCGATCATGCTCGCCCGCGGCGAGCTCGGCCTCGAGGCCGAGGTCGAGTCGGACACCCGCTCGCTGTGGCCGGTCGGCCGAGGCGCTGCTCGAGTCCGCGGGCCCCTCGCTGCGGGCGATGCGCGACGCGACCCGGGGCGGGGTGGCGACGGTGCTGAACGAGCTCGCCCGCGCCTCCGGCGTCGGCGATCGTCGTCCGCGAGGCCGACGTGCCCGTGCGCCCCGACGTCACCGGGGCCTGCGAGCTGCTGGGGATCGACCCGATGTACGTCGCCAACGAGGGCGTGATGGTCGCCTTCGTCGCGCCGGAGGCCGGGGACGCGGCGCTGGAGGCGCTGCGGTCCGTACCCGGGTGCGAGGCGGCGCGAGAGATTGCGGAGGTCCGGGCTGAGCCGCCCGGGATGGTGCTGGTGGAGACGGCGTTCGGCGGCCGGCGGGTGATGGACCTGCTGGCCGGCGACCCGCTGCCGAGGATCTGTTGACAAGAGGAGAGTCGAGATGGCGGTCACCGCAGAGTTCGTTCCCGATCAGGCCAAGACCGAGGCGGTGGAGGCGCACGTCATCTGGATGACCACCGGCCTCTCCTGCGACGGCGACTCCGTCGCCATGACCTCGGCTGTCAACCCGAGCCTCGAGGACATCATCACCCAGGCGATCCCGGGGATGCCGAAGGTGATCGTCCACAACCCGGTGCTCGCCTACGAGAACGGCCCCGAGTTCATCGAGTACTGGTGGCGCGCCGAGCGGGGGGAGCTGGACCCGTTCGTGCTCGTGGTCGAGGGCTCGATCCCCAACGAGCGTCTCTCCGGCGAGGGTTACTGGGCGGCGATTGGCGACGACCCGGAGACCGGTCAGCCGATCACCACCTCTGAGTGGCTCGACCGCCTGGCGCCGAAGGCGGCCGCGGTGGTCGCCGTCGGCACGTGCGCCACCTACGGCGGGATCCCGGCGATGAAGAACAACCCCACCGGGGCGATGGGCGTCGCCGACCATCTCGGCTGGGACTGGAAGTCGTCCGCCGGCCTGCCGGTGGTCAACATCCCCGGCTGCCCGGCCCAGCCGGACAACATGACCGAGGTGCTGCTCTACCTGGCGCTGCACCTCGCCGGCCGCGCCCCGGTGCCCGACCTCGACGAGCAGCTGCGCCCCCGCTGGCTGTTCGGGCGCACGGTGCGCGAGGGCTGCAACCGCGCCGGCTTCGCCGAGCAGGGCAACTTCGCCACCGAGTACGGCGACGACCCGCGCTGCCTGGTCAAGCTCGGCTGCAAGGGGCCGGTGGTCAAGTGCAACGTCCCGGTCCGCGGCTGGGTCGACGGCTACGGCGGCTGCCCGAACGTGGGCGGGATCTGCATGGCCTGCACGATGCCCGGCTTCCCCGACAAGTACATGCCGTTCATGGAGCCCGACGCCGCGGGCAAGCCGGCGGCGAACGTCGAGCGCTTCACCTTCGGGCCGATCGTCCGCTACTTCCGCAACCGCAACATCAAGAACAAGTACGACGTCGAGCCCGAGTGGCGAAAGCCCGCGGCGACGCTCCAGACCGGCTATCAGCCGCGCAACTACTCGTAGCGAAGAGAGAGGACTCAGAAATGGCGACAGTGGAGACACCGCGCGGCGACCAGAAGGTCATGGTCAAGGAGATGTCGTGGGACCCGATCACCCGGATCGTCGGCTCACTCGGCATCCACACCGAGATCGACTTCGCGAACCGGGAGGTTCTCAAGTGCTACAGCACCTCGATGATCTTCCGCGGCTTCGACATCTTCATGAAGGGGATCGATCCGCGCGACGCGCACTTCATCACCAGCCGGATCTGCGGCATCTGCGGTGACAACCACTGCACCTGCTCGTGCCTGAACCAGAACATGGCCTACGGCGTCAAGCCGCCGCCGCTCGGCGACCTCGCGTTCAACCTCGCCGAGACCGCGGACTACATGTTCGACCACGCGATCTTCAACGACTGCATGTGCAACGTTGACTTCTGCGAGCAGATGGTCAAGGAGACCAACCCGTCGCTGCTCGCGAAGGCCGAGCAGGAGCTCGCGCCCGAACTCCGACATCCACGGCTACCGGACGATCGCCGACATCATGCGGGCGCTGAACCCGTTCACCGGCGAGTTCTACCTCGAGACCCTGCAGGTGGCGCGCTACACGCGCGAGATGTACTGCCTGTTCGGGGGCCGCCACACGCACCCGTCGACGATCATGCCCGGCGGCTGCAGCGCGCACATCACCCACCAGACGCTGACCGACTACTACGTGCGGCTGATGCGCTACTTCGACTACGTCAAGCGCAGCGTGCCGATGCACGACGACCTCTACGACTTCTTCCTCCGGGAGCTGCCGGGGTACGACATGGTCGGCTACCGGGAGACGAACCTCGTCAACTGGGGCTGCTTCGACGACCCCGACTACGTCGACTACGACTACAAGAACATGACCGAGTGGGGGCGCAAGCGCTACATCACCCCCGGCGTCGTCATCGGCGGCGAGCTGATCTCCACCGACCTGGTCGAGATCAACCTGATGATCCGGATCCTGCTCGGCTCCTCGTACTTCGACGACTGGACCGAGACCGAGCAGCCGTTCGTGACCCAGGACCCGCTCGGCAACCCGGTCGACCCGCGCCACCCGTGGAACAAGGTGACGATCCCGAAGCCGCAGAAGCGCGACTTCGCCGACAAGTACAGCTGGGTGGTCTCGCCGCGGATGTACGACGAGCGCACCGACACGCACGTGTGCTGCGACACCGGCGGCGGCCCGTTCGCCCGCCAGTGGTGCACGGCGAAGGCGGGGCTCGTCGACTTCGGCTACGCGAAGGCGACCGGCGAGTCGATCCAGATGGTGCTGCCGAGGACGGCGAGCTCGCCGGAGACCGAGCTCGAGTGGAAGATCCCGGAGAAGTCGAACGCGATCGAGCGTGATCGGGCCCGGACCTACCACCAGGCCTACTCGGCGCTGATCGGGCTGCACTGCCTCGAGCGCGCGTTCATCGAGGTCCGGGCCGGGCGGACGAAGAGCTGGAGCGACTTCAAGGTGCCGCAGGAGGCGGTCAGCGTCGGCTTCCACGAGGCCGCCCGCGGCGTGCTCTCGCACCACATGGTGATCGAGGGCGGCAAGATCGCCAACTACCAGCCCTACCCGCCGACGCCGTGGAACGCGAGCGTGCGCGACGTCTACGGGACTCCCGGCCCCTACGAGGACGCGGTGCAGAACACGCCGATCTTCGAGGAGAACGGCCCGGAGAACTTCAAGGGCGTCGACATCATGCGGGCGGTCCGCAGCTTCGACCCGTGCCTGCCCTGCGGGGTGCACATGTACACGGCGGCGGCAGGGTGCGCAAGGTCGATGCACACCCCGACCGGGATGTGCTGAGCGCGACGGCGACAATGGCGGACCGCCGGCACCGGCGCGAGGGCTGGTCGAGCGCGTCCGAGCGGCTGACCGGCGAGCTCGAGCGCGATCGGCGATCGACCGCGACCCGTCGGCCGCGCGCCGCCGAGGAGCTGGTCGGCGCGGTGATCGAGCTCTACGGCGAGGGGCTCGAGCGGATCTTCGCCGTGGTCGAGAGGCGAGCGACGCGCGAGCTGCGCGAGCGGCTCGCCGGCGACGGCGTCGTCGCCAGCCTGATGCTGATCCACGGCCTCTACCCGGTCGCGCTCGAGCAGCGGGTGCCGAGGCGCTCGACAGCGTGCGGCCCTACATGGAGTCGCACGGCGGCAACGTCGAGCTGCTCGGGATCGAGGACGGGAGTCGCCCGGATCCGGCTCGAGGGCAGCTGCGACGGCTGTCCGGCCTCCGCGTCGACGCTCGAGCTGGCGATCAAGTCAGGCGCTCGACGAGGCCGCGCCCGACCTCGAGGGGCTGGTGGTCGAGGGCGCGGTCGAGGCGCCCCGCCGGCGACCCGGGCCGGGAGCGCTCGAGCTCCCGGTGGTCCAGGTCGCGCCGCGCGCGCCGCCGAGCGGCCCGCCGTCGTGGTTCGACCTCGACGGCGTCGACGCGCGCTCGGCGAGGGCGAGCTCACGCCGGCGCGAGGTCGCCGGGCGTCGACCTGGTCGTCGCGCGCGTCGAGGGCAACCTGCTCGCCTTCCGCGACGTCTGCGCCGGCTGCGGCGCGTCGCTCGCCGGCGGCGCGCTCAGCGAGGGCACGCTCACCTGCGCCGCGTGCGAGCGGCGCTTCTTCCTGCCGCGCGCGGGCGCTCGCTCGACGACGACCGGCTGCTGCTCGAGCCGGTGCCGCTGCTCGCCGGCGCCGGCGGCGCGAGGGTCGCGGCTGCGCGCCTCGACGAGCCGCGATGAGCGAGGCGCTCGACGCCAAGGTCGCGGCCCGCCGCCAGGCGGAGCTGGTCGCCGGGCTGCGCCGGCTGCCCGCCGGCCAACGGCACGCGTCGCGACGGCACCGGCGACGCGCCGCGGCGGCGGCGAGGAGCAGTGCGACCTCTGCGGCAAGCCGCTCGACCGCGACCACCGCCACCTCCTGCACCTGGTCGACCGGCGCATCCTCTGCACCTGCGAGAGCTGCCTCGCGATGCGCGGCGGCGATCGCCGAGCTGCGGCCGACCGGCACCCGGACGGTGTGGCTCGACGACTTCGAGCTGCCCGACGAGATCTGGGCCTCGTTCGGGATCCCGATCGGGCTCGCCTTCTTCATCGACTCGAGCGCCACCGGCAGCGTCGGCGCCGCTCTACCCGAGCCCGGCGGGCGCGACCGAGTCCGAGCTCGAGCTCGACGCCTGGCGCGAGCTGCGGACGCGCGAACCCGGTGCTGATGGGCCTCGAGGCCGACGCCGAGGCGCTGATCGTCAATCGGATCGCCGAGCCGCCGCAGTACGCGATCGCGCCGATCGACGAGTGCTACCGGCTGGTCGGCCTGATCAAGGTCGACTGGGAGGGGATCTCGGGCGGCGCCGGGCTCGAGCGCGGCGATCGCGGCTTCTTCGACGAGCTCCGGGAGCGGGCCGCGTGAGCGCGGTCAGAGCAGGCCGGCCGGCACCGAGGCTCGAGCGGTCCCCGTTCACCGGCGCGCCCGATCCCGACTTCGAGGTGCTCTCGGCGCGCCCGGTCGAGCGCGCCGCGGCGCCGACGGTCGGCTTCCGCGTGCGGGTCGACCGACGGCTCGGCCCGGCGCGTGTTCACGATCGCGCTGACCGCGGTGATCACGATCGAGCCGTCGAAGCGCTCCTACGACGCGGCCGACCGCGAGCGCCTGGTCGAGCTGTTCGGCGAGCCCGAGCGCTGGGCCTCGACGACCGAGACTTCCGCTGGGCGCAGGCCGACGCGCTGGTGCCCGCGTTCGAGGGCTCGACCGAGTTCGAGCTCGCGGTCGCCTGCACCTACGACCTCGAGCTCGCCGCGGCCAAGTACTTCGCACGGCCTCGCCGACGGCGTGGCGCCGCTGCGCTTCCACTTCAACGGCACGCGTCTTCTACGAGGCCGACGACGGGCGGCATGCAGATCGTCCAGGTCCCGTGGGACCGCTCGCCGCGCTTCGAGATGCCGGTCGAGGTCTGGCGCCAGACGATCGACGCCGCCTACCCGTTCCGCGGCTGGGTCCCGGTCCACGCCGAGACGATCGACGCGGCTCGAGCGGCTGCAAGGCGGAGCGCGGGCTGCCGACCTTCGACGCAGCGATCGACGAGCTGCTCGACGGAGGACGAGCGATGAGCCGGCGAGCTCGAGAGCTCGTCCGACTCGCTGCTCTTCGAGGGCTACGCGCTCTACCCCTACACGCCCGGGGCGACCAAGAACGCGACGCCGACGCCGTTCGGGATCGTCTACCCGCCGGCCTACGCGGCGCGGCTCGACGACGACCTTCGACCACCTGCGGGTCGAGTGCGTGCTCGCGGCCGGCCCGAGGCCGAGCTCGAGCGGCGACGGTGCGCTTCCTGCACGCGGCCGGCGAGCGCCACGGGGCGGCCGAGCGCCGGCTCGAGCTCGGCCGCGCGCGACGCTCGCCGAGCTCGCCGAGCGGCGGCCGGGACGCGAGTTCGAGTTCGACGCCGAGCCGCCGCTGGCGGGCAGGCGCGGCTGCGCGCGCGAGCGCGCTCGAGCGAGCGGCCGGGCTGTGGCGGGTCGCGCGGCTGCGTGCACAACACCACCGGCCGACGCCGACGACGGCGCGCTCGAGCGCGCCGACGCGCTGGCGCGCGAGCCTGCTCTCGACCCACGTCGTGCTCGAGACGACGGCGGGCGCTTCGTCTCGCCGCTCGAGCGCGAGGGAGCCGGCCGGCGCCGCGGTGGCGGCTTGCGAGAGCGTCAACACCTGGCCGGTGCTCGCGGCGCCGGACGACGACGCGGTGCTCGCGGCGCCGATCATGCTCCCCGACCACCCGCGGATCGCGCCCGAGAGCCTCGGCAACCTCTTCGACAACACCGAGATCGAGGAGGCGCTGCTGCTGCACGTGCAGGCGCTCTCCGACGCCGAGCGCGAGGAGATCGCCGCCAGGACCCGGCCGTGCGCGAGATGATCGAGCGGGCCGCGGCGACGACCCCCGAGGATATGATCTCGCTGCACGGGCAGATGAAGCCGAGCGCCGAGCCGCTGCGACGGCCGGCCGACCCCGGCCGACCCGGCCGGCGCCGAGCCGGGCCACCCGAACCCCGGGCGAGCAGACGCTCGAGCTCGACGGCGTCACGCTTCCGCAAGGGCGCCAAGGTCGTGCTGCGGCCGGGCACCGAGCGCGACGTCTACGACCGGATGCTCGACGGGCGCACGGCGACGATCGAGCGCCTCTACATCGACTACGAGGACGGCGCCCACGTCGCGGTCACGATCGACGACGACCCGGCGCAGGAGCTCTTCCGCGAGACCGGGCGCTACCTGTTCTTCAAGGCGGGCGAGCTCGAGGCGGTGTCCGAGTGCCCGGGCGAGCACGACAGCCGCAGATCCTGGTCGCCGGGATCGGCAACGCCTGGATGCGGCGACGACGGCTTCGGCGGCCACGTCGCCAAGCGCGCTCGAGGAGCGCGAGCTGCCGGACGGGCGTCACCGTGTTCGACTTCGGCACCGGCGGGCTCGACCTCGCCTACGAGGTGATGCGCGGCTACGACGCGCTGGTGCTGGTCGACGTCAGCCGCCAGGGCGGCGAGCCGGGGACGCTCTACGTGATCGAGCCCGACCCGGCCGAGATCAAGCCGATCGAGGACGGCGAGGTGGTCAGCCCGCACGGGATGGACCCGAAGACGGTGCTGCGCTTCGTGAAGACGGTCGGCGGCTGGCCGGGCAAGGTCGTCGTCGTCGCCTGCGAGCCGGCGGCCGTCGAGGAGATGGGCCTCGAGCTCTCGCCCGAGGTCGCGGGGGCGGTCGAGCGCGCCGACCGACCTCGTGCTCGAGACCGTCGACGAGCTGCGCACCGACGCCGCCTACGCGAGACGGCGAGCTGATGCACGAGCTCTCGATCTCCAGCGCGATCGTCGACACCGCGCTGCGCCACGCCGGCGGCCGCCGGGTGACCCAGGTCGACGTCCGGGTCGGCGCCCTGCGCCAGGTCGTGCCCGAGTCGCTGCGCTTCTACTTCGAGATCGTCGCCCGCGACACCGCCTGCGAGGGCGCCGCGCTCGAGCTCGAGATCGGTCGCCGGCGCTGGATGCGCTGCCGACGCCTGCGGGCACGAGTGGGACCCGGCTCCGCGAGCCGCGTCGCACGGCCACGACGGCGCTCGGGCCGTGCGCTGCCGGCGTTCCGCTGCCCGGCCTGCGAGCGCGCCGGACGCCGAGGTCATCCGCGGCGACGAGCTCGAGGTCGAGTCGATCGAGGTCGAGGAACCGCGCGAGGAGGAGCAATGCATCGCACCAAGGTGAAGGTCGCCGACGACGCGCTCGACGCCAACCAGACGATCGCGCAGCGCCAACCGCGACGACTTCGACCACGCGGGCGTCGCGGTGGTCAACCTGATGAGCGCCCCGGGCGCCGGCAAGACGACGCTGCTCGAGCGCGGCGCTCGCCGGCCTCGACGGGGTCCGCGCCGGCGTGCTCGAGGGCGACGTCCAGGGGAGCATGGACGCCGACCGGATCGCCGCGCTGCACGTGCCGGTGGTCCAGCTCAACACCGAGTCGGGGTTCGGCGGCGAGTGCCACCTCGACGCGAACATGGTCCGCTCGGCGATCGGCGACCTGCCGCTCGACGAGCTCGACCTGCTGGTGATCGAGAACGTCGGCAACCTCGTCTGCCCGGCCGAGTTCCGGGTCGGCGAGGACGCGCGGATCATGGTCTCGCTCGGTCACCGAGGGCGAGGACAAGCCGCTCAAGTACCCGCTCATGTTCCGCGCCTGCGAGCTCGTCGTCGTCAACAAGATCGACCTGCTGCCGCACCTCGACTTCGACCTCGAGCGGCTTCTCGCCAACGTCGACGCGGTCAACCCCGGCGCCGCGGATCCTGCTGACCAGCGCCCGCACCGGCGAGGGCTCGACGAGTGGCGCGAGTGGCTCGCCGGCGGTCCCCGAGCGGGTCGCGGCGGCGGCCTGTGAGCCGGGCCGATGACCGCTCGCGGCGCGACCAGCGACGCCCGGCGCCCGCGTCGACGAGCTGCTGCGAGCGCGCGGCCGA
This sequence comes from uncultured Solirubrobacterales bacterium, assembly GCA_963793775.1. GTDB lineage: Bacteria > Actinomycetota > Thermoleophilia > Solirubrobacterales > 70-9 > WHSW01. The sequence goes on along the minus strand of CAWCBM010000019.1, from coordinate 525,705 downwards.
CGCGAACCGCGCCTTCTTCGAGGCGCGAGGCCGAGCGGCTGGCGCGCTGCTGCCACGCGATGGCCGAGCGCTTCGCCCGCGGCGGGCGGCTGCTCGCGATCGGCCGACTCGCCGGCCGCGCGCTCGGACGCGCGCCACGTCGCGGTCGAGTTCGTCCACCCGGTGATCGTCGGCAAGCGCGCGCTGCCGGCGCTCGGCGCTCGCGCCCGAGGGCGGGCCGCTCGGCGGCGCAGGTCGAGCTGCTCGCCGAGCCGGACGACATCGCGATCGGCTTCGGCGCCGACGAGCCCGACGGCGAGACCGCGGCGCGGCGCTCGCGCGCGCCCGCGAGCGCGGCTGCCTGACGATCGCCTTCGCGGCGGCCGGCGCCGAGTGGGAGTTCGAGCCGCCGGCGCCGACCGCTTCGTCCGCCAGGAGCTGGTCGAGACGCTCTACCACGTGCTCTGGGAGCTCGTCCACGTGTTCTTCGACCACCGCGGGCTGCTCAGCGGCCGCGACGCGCGCGCGGTCCACGACACCGGCGCGTCGAGCTTCCTCTACCCGTTCCTCGCCGAGTCGCGAGACCGACCTCGAGGCGGTGCTCGACGACGTCCGCGCCTCGGTGCTGATGAAGGCGGCCGAGGTCGGCGAGCTGCGCGAGCAGACGCTGGGCGAGAACCGCGAGGTGCTGCTCGCGGCGGCGGCGGCGCTGCGGCGCGAGCTTCGACGCCGGCGGCAAGCTGCTCGCCTGCGGCAACGGCGGCTCGGCGACCGACGCGATGGACCTGGTCGCCGACCTGCGCTGCCGCCGGCGGCTGGCCGTCGCGCCGCGCGATCGACCTGACCGAGGACGCGGCGATCCTGACCGCGATCGCCAACGACGTCGGCGCCGACGAGATCTTCCAGCGCCAGGTGATCGCCTACGGGCGCGAGGGCGACGCGCTCGTCGTGCTCTCGACCAGCGGCAACTCGCGAACCTGATCGTCGGCCCTGGCCGAGGCGCGCCGGCGCGGGCTGGTCACGCTCGCGATCGTCGGCTACGACGGCGGCCGGATCGCCGTCCGAGGGGCTCGCCGACCACGTCGTCGTCACCCGCTCCCAGCACATTCCGCGGATCCAGGAGGCCCAGGCGAGCGCCTACCACGTGCTCCGCGAGCTGATCGAGACGGGAGCGCGCTGATGGCGGCGCCGCGCGCGGACCGCCGCGGCCGCCGGGTGCGCGCCCGGGTCACGGGCGCCGTCCAGGGCGTCGGCTTCCGGCCCTTCGTCTTCCGGCTCGCCGAGGAGCTCGGGCTCGCGCGGGTGGGTGCTCAACGACGAGCGCGGGGTGGTGCTCGAGGTCGAGGGCGACGCCGGACGCGCGTCGAGCGCGTTCCTCGCCCGGCTGCCGGCCGAGGCGCCGCCGCTGGCCGCGGTCGACGAGATCGCCGCCGAGCCGCGCCGCCGGCGCGGCGAGCGCGGCTTCCGGATCGTCGAGCTCGCGCCGACGGCGGCGAGCCGACGGCGCTGGTCGCCGCCGACGCGGCGCACCTGCGCCGACTGCCTGGCCGAGATCGCTCGACCCGGCCGACCGCCGCCATCGCTATCCGTTCACCAACTGCACCGACTGCGGACCGCGGTTCACGATCGTCGCGCGGCGTCCCCTACGACCGTCCGCGGACGACGATGGCCGGCTTCGAGATGTGCGCGCGCTGCCGGGCCGAGTACGAGGACCCGCGCGACCGCCGCTTCCACGCCCAGCCCAACGCCTGCCCGGAGTGCGGCCCCGCGGTGCGGCTGGTCGACGCCGCGGGCGGCCGGTCTGCGGCGACGCCGGTGAGCGCGACCCGATCGCGGCGGCGGCGAGGCTGCTGCGCGCGGGCGCGATCGTCGCCGTCAAGGGCATCGGCGGCTACCACCTCGCCTGCCTGCGCCGCCGACGAGCGCGCGGTCGCGCGCGCTGCGCGCGCGCAAGCACCGCGAGGCGAAGCCGTTCGCGCTGATGGCCGCCGACCTCGACGCCGCCCGCGAGCTGGTCGAGCTGACGCCCGCCGAGGAGGCGCTGCTCACCGGCCCGCGAGCGACCGATCGTGATCGCCCGCCGGCGCGCCGGTGCGGCCGTCGCCGCCGGCGTCGCGCCGCGGTCGCGCCGACCTCGGCGTGATGCTGCCGTACTCGCCGCTTCACCATCTGCTCGCGGCCGACGTCGGCGAGCCGCTCGTGCTGACCTCCGGCAACGTCTCCGACGAGCCGATCGCCTATCGCGACGCCGACGCGCTGCGAGCGGCTCGGCGGGATCGCCGACGCCTTCCTCGTCCACGATCGCCCGATCGAGACCCGCACCGACGACTCCGTCCTGCGCTCGCTCTGCGCCCGAGCTCCGCGCCCGCGCCGCTGCTGATCCGGCGCTCGCGCGGCTACGTGCCCGAGGCGATCGCGCTGCCGGTCGCCGCGCGCCGCCCGTGCTCGGCTGCGGCGCCGAGCTCAAGAGCACCTTCTGCCTCGCCAAGGGCGACCGGGCCTGGGTCGGCCACCACATCGGCGACCTGAAGAACTACGAGACGCTGACGCTCCTTCCGCGAGGGGATCGACGCACTTCGAGCGCCTGTTCGCGGTCGAGCCGGAGCTCGTCGCCCACGACCTGCACCCCGACTACCTCTCGACCCGCTACGCGCTCGAGCGCGAGCGAGCTCGAGCCGGTCGCCGTCCAGCACCACCACGCCCACCTGGCGGCCGTGCCTCGCCGAGCACGGCGAGACCGAGCCCGGCGGTCGGGCGCGATCTTCGACGGAGCCGGCCTCGGCCCCGACGGCACCGTCTGGGGCGGCGAGATCCTGGTCGGCGACCTCGCCGGCTACGAGCGGGCCGGGTTCCTGCTTCCCGGTGCGGCTTCCGGGCGGCGACGCGGCGGCCCGCGAGCCGTGGCGGATGGCCTGCGCCTGGCTCGCGCCGCGCTCGAGACCGCCGAGGCCCGGCGATCCCGGCGACGGCTCGCGCGACGAGGTGGGCGAGCGGCGACTGGGAGGCGGTCTGCGAGCTGGTCGCGACCGGCGTCGGCTCGCCGCTGACCACCAGCGCCGGGCGGCTGTTCGACGCGGTCGCGGCGCTCTGCGGGCTGCCGGGCGCGGGTCGCACTACGAGGGCCAGGCGGCGATCGAGCTCGAGGGCATGCTGCGATCGCGGCGGAGGCCGGCGCCTATCCGCTGCCGTCTCGATCGGGCGCCACGGCGGGGCGCCGCTCGATCCTCGACGCCCGGCGAGACGGTGCCGCCCTGGTCGCCGACCTCGCCGCGCGGCGCCGACGGTCGCGGGCGGTCGCGGCGCGCTTCCACGCGGCGCTCGCCGCCGCGACGGCGCGGGCGCTCGCGCACGCGGCCGCAAGCCGCGCCGGGATCGAGCTCGCCGTGCTCTCGGGCGGCGTGTTCCAGAACCGGCTGCTGGTCGAGCGCACGGCTCCGAGCTCCGCGGCGCCGGGCTCCGGGTGCTGATGCCCGCGGCGCTGCCCCCCAACGACGGCGAGATCTCGTTACGGCCAGGTCGCGGTTGCGGTCGCGCGTCGAGCGAGGCGGCCGATGAGCTTCGAGTTCCTGTTCGCGCCGTTCGAGGACCTCGACGCCTGGCTCACGGGCCTCTTCGACGGCGCGCCGCTGCTGCTCGCGCTCGGGCTCGCGTTCGTGCTCGGCCTCCGGCACGCCTCCGACCCCGACCACCTGGTCGCGGTGACCTCGCTGGTCGCGGCCGCACGATCGGCGGCCCCCGCGACGCGGTCCGGCTCGGCGCCTGGTGGGGCGTTCGGCCACGCCGGCGATCCTGCTCGCGCGTCGGGCTGCCGCTGATCGCGTTCAAGTCGGAGGTCCCCGCCTGGCTCGAGGCCGCGGCCGAGAACGGGATCGGTCCTGATCATCTTCGTGCTCGCCGGCCGGGTGACCTGGAAGTGGCTGCGCGGCGACTACCGGATCGGCCGCCACGGCCACGGCGAGAGCTCCGACGCGCCCGACGAGCGACCACCGCCACCTGCGCCGCGGCGACGACCGCGACCACCAGCACGTCACCGTGCGCACGCCGCAGCAGGCGTTCGGGATCGGCGTCCTCCACGGCCTCGCCGGCACCGGCGCCGTCGTCGTCCTGCTGATCGCCGCGCTCCCGAGCCAGCTCGAGGCCGCGGCGGCGCTGGCCGTGTTCGCGCCGATGTCGATCGTCTCGATGGCGGCGCTCACCGGCGCCTTCGCCTGGATCCTGACCCGGCCGCTGGTCGAGCCGGTCTACCGGGCGGTGCTGATCCCGGCCCTGGGCCTGTTCGGGCTCCTGTTCGGGCTCTGGTACGCGGGGGTCGGCTGAGGGTGGCCGGCCGACCGCCGACGCGCTCGAGCGGCGGGTGTTCTCGCGCGGCGCCGACGAAGCCGTTCGGCGACCTCACGCGCGCCGAGGTCGGCCGACCGGGCCGACGAGCTTGCCGCCGGCGGTCGGGCTTGGCCACGCGCAGCCGGGTGGGCGCGGTCGCGGTCGCCTGGCGCGAGCTGGCGCGGGCGATGGCACGCCGCGGGCGCCTCGAGGGTTCGCGAGCTCGACCCGGAGCCTGTCGCCCGACTCGCCGAGCAGGCTCTGGATCGTGCCGCCGGGCGGCAGCCTGCTGCCCTGAGGCCCCAGGCACGGCGAGTTAGGCCAGCGGCCACGCAGGAATAGGATTCACCTACCCGGAGAGAGGAGAGCCGTGGGCTACTTCAAGGACGCCGACGAGGTCTACGAGACAATCGGCAAGCTGTTCGTCGAGATCGCCAACGACGACGAGCTGGCGCCGAAGTTCCGCAAGGCGAACACGATCGTCCGCTACGAGTACACGGCCCCGGACTCGGTGATCACGGTCAGGCTCCAGGAGGGCCAGCCTGGCGACGTCGACTTCGGCGACTCGGAGATGGAGCCCGAGGTGACGATGTCGATGGACGCCGACACCGCCCACAAGTTCTGGCTCGGGGAGGTCAACGTCACCGTCGCCCTCGCGCGCGGCGAGATCAAGGCCAAGGGCCCGGTCGCCAAGATCCTCAAGCTGGTGCCGCTGACGAAGCCGATCTTCCCCCGCTACAAGGCCCAGCTCGAGGAGCAGGGCCGAACCGACCTGTTCGTCGAGCGCTTGAACGCAGACGAGTGGGCCGTAACGGTCCAGCAGCTCGCGAGCAAGCGGGGGGTGAACTACGAGCCGGTCGGCGGGCTGAACCCGACGGGCGGCCCGGCCGCGCTCTGCCCGGGCGGCACCAACCGGATCACGGGCCAGCTGGCCCCTGACTTCTGGGGCGCGGCCTGCGACGCCAACGAGCGCGAGCAGGGCGGGCTCTTCTCCAAGACGGTGCTGCCGGGCGCGGTGCTCGCCAAGGCGCACATGCCGGACCTGGCCGAGGTCGTGCCCCTGTTCAACGTCGAGTCGATCGAGGCCCACGAGCGCGTCGAGCAGCTGGCGTCGCGCCGCAAGGTCGAGTTCGAGTCCATCGACTTCAACCGGCGCTTCCTGGCGACGGTCCCGGCCGAGTATGACCCGGTGGCCCTGCGCGAGCTGTTCTCGCCCGGCTTCCTCGACTGGGTCGCCCGGATCCACAACGAGATCGACTTCGGGATCACCGACCGCCAGCTCTACTTCCTCTGGCGCCTGCCGGAGCCTTCCGCCGAGCAGTACGAGCAGGCGCTCGACAACGCCGGCGAGCTGTTCAAGCGCCTTCAGAACGAGATGGAGGAGTCCGGCCTCCATACCTACCGGCCGGGCCCGTGGCACGCCGGGCTGGATCCCTTCCCGGCGAGCTAGCCGGCCCGCTCCCGTCGAACGCGAAGTTAGTGGCCACTATGGCGATTAACTTCGCGCTCGGCGAGGCGCTGCCTGCCGGTGCGGTGGAAGCGGCGGTACTTGCGGATGAAGTCGCGCATTCGAAGCATGCCCTTCGGGATCTCGAAGCCGCCGACCAGCCTGTGCGGGACGAGCTCCCAGCCCCCCTCGCCTCGGACGAGGTCGCCCCGCACCTGGAAGTTCTCCTGCCACTCGAACCCGGGGCCGTGCGAGTGCGCGGTCAGGCAGGCGCGTCCCTCGGTCAGCGGTAGCCCGACCGGCTCGGCCTCGAGCCGCACCCGCTGGGCGCCGCGGTCGAGCGCGATCGGCACCCGGACGGCGAGCGGAAAGCCGTCGGGGGCGACCCACGAGAGCACCGCCTCCGGATAGCGGCTGCCGAGCTCCTGCATGCGATCGTCCCAGGGGACGCTTCCGCCGGTGCCCGGAGCGTGGTCAACCACCGGCTCTTCGACGTGCCCGGAGCGCACCTCCTCGAGGTGCGCGTCGAGGATCTCCGGCGGCACCGTCGGGTCGCCGTCACGCCAGATGAACACCCGCTCGGGCCGAACCTTGACGTAGATGCGCGCGTAGTACCAGCGCAGCGCGCCACGGACGAGCTTCGGCGGGTGCATCTTCTTGGTCTTCGGCAGCTTCTCGCCCGACTCGCGCATGTAGCGGTCGGTGTTGGCGTCGAGGTCGGCGTCGTCGATCTGCGCCGTTCCCTGGACGAGGACCTCGGCGGGGCGCTCGAGCCCCGACCCGGTCGGATCGGAGAACAGCAGCGCCACCCGTGGGTTTCGCGCCGCGTCGTCCGCCTTCTTCGGATAGCCGATGCCGGTGGTGAGGTCGATCGTCGGGTCGCCATGGGAGTAGTACGGCGTCACCGGCCAGGTGATCGGCTGCTGGCGGGCGTCGATCGTCGTGTACTCGGTGGTGACGAAGCGCCGGAAACAGTCCCGCGCGTCTTCGGGAAGCGACCCGGTCATGACGACGGCAATGTATCCACGTCCGGCGCCGCTTCGTCGTAGCCCTCGTCGCCCGGGAGCAGCACGCGATGGTCGTCGCGCGTGCCCGCGACCCGGGGCAGGATCGGCTCGACCACCGTCTCCCGAGCGGCTGCCAGCACGTCGTCGGCGGTCGCGTGCACGGCGAGCTGCTCGAGGTTGCGGATCGTCGGAAAGACCAGCGAGAGCTCGCCGGCGCGGTGGGATTCGAGCGCCCCGCCAGGCGCGTACCAGGACGCGTCGGTGATCTCGGCGCCATCGGGTTTCGGCGGCGAGTGCGGTGGGGCGATGGCGACGAAGAAATGGGTGTCGAATCGCACCGGGACCACCTCGGGGGTGATCCAGCGCGACCAGGGGACGACCTCGGCCTCGGGCCCGAGCTCGATCCCGACCTCCTCGCCGAGCTCGCGCCTGGCGGTCTCGGCGGGGTCCTCGCCGGGCTCGACGATGCCGCCGGGAAAGACCCAGACGCCCGGCATGAACGAGGCCTCGAGGCTGCGCCGGGCGAGCAGCACCTCGACCCCTCGCTCGGCGTGCTTGCCGCTTCGTCGCAGCAGGATGATCGTCGCCGCCGGGCGCGGAGTGACCGGTGAATCGGCCATCGCGAGGACGATAACCTGCGCGGCCGTGACCACCGAGACGGCTCAGCTCTGGATCTGCACCTCGTGCGGGTTCATCTACGACCCGGCCGAGGGAGACCCCGACGGCGGGATCCCGCCCGGCACCAACTTCGACGACATCCCTGATAGCTGGTTCTGCCCGGTCTGCGGCGCCCGCAAGGCCGACTTCGAGCCGTACGAGGACTAGCTCAGGTGACCGCCGCGAGGAACTCGGCGAAGAGGTCCACGTAGCGATCGACACCGCGCTCGTCATGAGCGACTGAGACCGTCGGGCCTAGCCACCAGCCGGATTCCCACACCCCGCGGTTGGCCATGAACACGCGGATCAGCGCCCGCAAGTCGGGGTCATCGACGGCGCGCGAGCCGGCGCCGTCGCTGGGCGGCGTCGGCGCGAAGAAGTAGTAGGCGTGGGCGCCGGCCTGGGCGACGCTCCACTCCAGGCCCGCTCGCTCGATCGCCGCACGCAGGCCTGCGGCCATCCGCTCACCGAGCGCGGCGGTGCGCTCGAACGTCTCCCCGGTCAGCACCTCGAGGAGGGCGGCGCGCGCGGCGGCCATCGAGAGCGCGTTGGCGAACAGGGTGCCGCCGGTGGAGACTTCGTCCACGGTCACGCCCGAGACGACGCGCGCCTTCTCAGGGGGAGCGATCATCGCGGCCGCCTCGGCGCTCATGCCGTACGCGCCGATGGGCACACCCGCGGCGATCGCCTTGCCGACGACGAGGAAGTCGGGGTCGAGGCCCCACGCCCCGCAGAGTCCTCCGTGCGCGGTCACGAGCGAATGGGTCTCGTCGAGAGCCAGGAGCGCGCCGTTGTCACCGGTCAGGCTGCGGAGCGCATCATGGAACCCGGCCTGTGGCAGCAGGAAGCCGACGTTGGTCATCGCCGGCTCCGCAAGGACGACGGCCACGTCGCCGGGCGCGAGTGCCCGCTCCAGTGCGTCGACGTCGTTGAACGGGACGACCCGCGCCTGCCCGCTGATCGACTGCGGCAGCCCCCGCATCTCTGGAACCACGTCACCGTCCTCGAGGACGACGAGCGTGGCATCCCCTTCGCCGTGGTACTTGCCGTCGAAGACCAGCACGATCTCGCGATCGGTCATCGCGCGCGCCAAGCGGATGACTTCCGTGTTGGCTTGGGTCGCGGACGAGGTGAATTGCCACTGAGGCGGTCCATAGCGATCCGCGAGGTGTTCGGCCACCGCGATCGCCTCCTCGGAGGGGAGCAGGAACTGATTCCCGCGCTCCATCCGCGCGGCGACCGCGTCGAGTACGGGGTCGGGGGCATGGCCGCAGAAAGCGCTCATGTCCGCGACATACATGTCGAGATAGGTGTGCCCGTCGACGTCGGTGAAGTACGCGCCCTTGCCCGCGGACACCCAGACGGGAGGGTGCTCGTAGAGGTCGTCCATCCACGACATCGGGACTCCGCGGGGCATCGACCTCCGCGCCCGCTCCAGCAGGGCCATCGACCTCGGCCGCTCGGCGACGAACCGCGCGTTCTCGGCGTCGTTCAGGGCCTTGACCCGTCGGTCGTCAATGCCACGCAGATTGGCCAGGTGCGTAGCTGTATCACGAGCCCGTAGGACGAGCTACGCGTCGAGGGCGCGCTCGCGCTGGCGCCTGACGACGAGTGCGAACACGGCGTAGGCAGCGGCGCCGATCAGTGCGACCGGGATCAGGATCGCGAGGCTGATCAGCGCCACCCCGCCCATTACGGTGAGGATGTCGCCCGCGTCGTGCAGGGCGTCGCCGATCCCCCAGCCTCCGCCGCCCTCGTCGGTCGAGCCCAGCTCGGAGTCCGAGCCGATGCTGACGCTGACGGGGACCATGCTGACCCGCTGCTGGGCGGCGGCGAGGTCGGACTGGGCGTCGTCGAGCTGGGCCTCGACGATCCGCAGTCGCGTCCTGATGCTCTCCTGCTCGGTCGTCGTGATCGCGTCCTCCAGCTGCGCCAGCAGGTTCTGGCGGGTCTTCGTGAAGTCCTCGATCCGCTGCTTGGCCGCGATGAACCGGCTGGTGATGTCGTCGCTGCCGTCGGTGCGGGCGACCACGTGGCCGAGGTCCGAGAGCGCGGACAGCGCCGCCGGCAGCTCGCGAGCGGGAATCTTGAGCCGGAAGTCGGCGCGGCCGGGCTGCGCTCCCGGCACCTCGGGATCGCCGCCGCTGACGCTCGAGGAGACGACGAAGCCGCGGTGGTCGGCGACCACGTCGAGCACGCCGTCGGCCGCGCCGCGGAACTCGTTCGGCGCGGTCGAGAGCTGCAGGTCCACCTTCTGCGCGTACTTGCGGGCGCTCGCCGGGACCTCGGCGGCGGAGTCGGCCTTCACGGCCGGCGCATCGAGGTTGTAGGCGTCATCGGGCGCGCCCGCCGCCGGCGCGCCGGCTGCGTCGGCGCCTCCGGCCTCTGCGGCTTGGGGCGCGGACCCGGACTGATCGGCAACCTTCGTCGTGGCGTCGCCGCCCCCGTCCCCGCCTTCGATCGCCTTGACGCCGACGCCGACGACCAGGATCAGGGTCGCCGCCGCCCCTACCGGGAGCAGAATGCGCCGCGGTGGGGTAGCCCGCAGGCGGTCGCGAAACCGGGCCAGGGCATTGGCAAGGCCGCCGGACGACCTCCGGCCGCTGCGCGGAAACCCGGCGGCGGCCCAGTCGTCGAGCCCGCGGGCGAACTCGGGATCGATCTCGGGCCGCTCGGCGCGCAGCTCGCGCTCCAGATCCTCAACCCTCATCGCAGGCCCTCCTAAGTTTCTCGATCACTCGGTGCAGCCTGGTGCCGGCGTTCGTCTCGCTGACTCCGATCACCCGCGCGATCTCGGCGTTCTGTAGCCCGGCGAAGTACTTGAGCGCGACCAGCTCGCGCTCGCGGGCGCTGAGCTCGGCGAGCGCCGCGCGCACGGTGGTGCGGCGAAGCGCCGTGTCGGCGGCGTCCTCGGGGCTGACCGCCGACTCGTCCTCCGGGTCGGTCGTCAACTCGGCGTGGCGGCCGCGGCGGCGGAGCTCGTCGAGCGCCGCGTTGCGGGCGATGCCGAACAGCCAGGCGCGCATCGTGCCACGCTCGGGGTCGAACCTCGACCGCCGCCGGTAGGCGCGCTCGAAGGCGAGCGCGGTTACGTCCTCCGCGGCGCCGCGGTCGCGAAGGAGGCCGGCGACGTAGGCGAAGAGGTCGTTACGGCTCGAGCGATAGAGCTCCTCGAACTCGGCCTCGACGTCCGCGGGCGTCTCCCTCGCCGCTGCGACGAGCGTTTCGGTCACGTCGGTATTACGAGCCTCCCCCCGGTCCATCACAGGGGAAGTATCGGCCGCTTACGCCGCTGCGCGAAGCTCCGCCGCCGGGTACGCCGAGGCGTGGGCGGCCACGATCGAGTCGCCCACGATCGCGACCAGCCGCCGCAGGTCGGCGAGTGAGATCGCCAGCGGCGGCATCAGGACGACGGTGTCGCCCAGCGGTCGCACGATCGCGCCCCGCTCGCGTGCCTCGAGCGCCACCCGATGGCCGAGGCGAAGCGCCGGCGTCGTGCTCCCCCAGGTCGATCCCGACCATGAACCCGCGGCCGCGCACCTCGGCGACCTCACCCAGCTCGGCGATCGGCTTCAGCGACTCGCCGAGGTGCCTGATCTTCGGCTGCAGCCGCAGCAGGGTCGACTCCCGTTCGAAGACCTCGAGGTTCGCGATCGCCGCCGCGCAGCCGAGCGGGTTGCCGGTGAAGGTGTGGCCGTGAAAGAAGGTCCGGTACTCGTCGTGCTCGCCGAGGAAGCCTTCGTAAACGTGCTCCGTCGCCAGCGTCGCCGCCAGCGGCAGGTAGCCGCCGGTGAGCCCCTTGCCGAGGCAGAGCAGGTCCGGCGCGACCCGCTCCTGCTCGCACGCGAACATGGTCCCCGTGCGACCGAACCCGGTCGCGACCTCGTCGCCGATCAGGAGCACGCCATGCGCCGCCGTCAGCTCGCGGACCGCCCGCAGGAAGCCCGGCGGCTGGACCCGGATCCCGGCGGCCCCCTGGACGAGCGGCTCGACGATCACCGCCGCGATCTCGCCGGGGTGGAGATCGAGGATCGACTCGAGGCGTTCGACGTCGCCGGGCTCAACCCGGTGAGAGTCGAACAGGAGCGGGCCGAACGCGCCGTGGAAGAGATCGATGCCGCCGACCGAGACCGCCCCCAGGGTGTCGCCGTGGTAGGCGTCGGTGAGGGTCACGAACGAGTTCCGGCCCGGCTCGCCGCGCTGGCGCCAGTACTGAAAAGCCATCTTGAGCGCGATCTCGACCGCCGCCGAGCCGGACTCCGAGTAGAAGACCCGCTCGAGGCCGGGCGGAGCGATCGCGGCCAGCCGTGCCGCGAGCTCGGCCGCGGGGGAGTGGGTGAGGCCGAGCATCGTCGAGTGGGCGACGCGGTCGAGCTGGTCGCGGATCGCCGCGTCGATGAGCGGGTGGCGATGGCCGTGGACGTTGCACCACAGGGAGGAGACGCCGTCGATGTAGCGTCGCCCCTCGCTGTCGATCAGGTCCGTGCCCTCGCCGCCCTCGATCACGAGCTGGTCGTCCTCGCACCAGCCGGCCTGCTGGGTGAACGGATGCCAGAGGTGGCGCTTGTCGAGCTCGATCGCTGACTCGGGCATCCGCGCGGCGACCCTATCCCCGGGCGCGGCGGAAAACGAAGTGTGATCGACGTCACACACGCTTTCGTATCGGAAAAGGTTCCATATCTGCAATAATTCCTGATATGGAACCTACGTCGACACCGACTGCGCCGGGGCGCAAGCGCTCGCCGAGCAAGGCCGACCGCGAGCTCGGCTACAGGCTCGGCGCGCTGATGCTGCGCTGCATGTCGGCGGACGGCGGGACCATGATTCGCACACTCGACGAGAGCGGGCTCGGTCTGATCCAGATGAAGGTCCTGATGACCCTGTTCGGATCGCAGGAGGAGCCGCCGACCATGTCGTCGGTGGCCGAGAAGCTCGGCCTCTCGCTGCCGTCGGCGAGCCGGGCGGTCGACTGGCTGGTCAAGCGCGACTACGTCGTCCGCACCGAGGATCCCGACGACCGCCGGGCGCGCCGGCTCCAGCTCACCGTGGCGGGGGATGAGCTCGCACACCGGCTGCTCGCGGCCAGGCTCGAGGGCCTGGGGCAGTTCGCCGCCTCGCTCAGCGAGGAAGAGCGTGAGCGCCTGGGCACGGCTCTGGAGCTACTGCTCGAAAGGGAGGAGATCGCAGACATCTATCACCAGTTCCGAAGGCAGGCACATCTATGACCCGTTATCACCATCTGATCACCGACTCGAACGCGAAGTGGTGGACGCTCGGAGCGATGTGCTTCGCGCTCTTCATGCTCATGCTCGACAACACCGTCGTCAACGTCGCGCTGCCGTCGATCCAGGACGACCTCGGCTCGAGCCTCTCGAGCCTCGAGTGGACCGTCAACGGCTACCTGCTGAGCTTCGGCGTCCTGCTGGTCACCGGCGGGCGCCTCGGCGACATCTTCGGCCGCCGGCGCATGTTCCTGATCGGGGTCACGATCTTCGCCCTCTCCTCCGCCACCGCGGGCCTGGCGACCAGCACCTCGACCCTGATCGCGAGCCGGATCATCCAGGGCGTCGGCGGCGCGCTGATGATGCCCGCGACGCTCTCGATCGTCACCAACGCCTTCGAGCCGCACGAGCGCGGCAAGGCGATCGGCACCTGGGCCGGTGTCTCGGCCCTCGCACTCGCGATCGGGCCGGTGGTCGGCGGTCTGCTGACCGAGCACGTCTCCTGGCGCGCGATCTTCTACCTCAACGTCCCGGTCGCCATCGGGGCCGTGATCGCGACCCTGTTCGCTGTCCGCGAATCGCGCGACGAGGGCGTCGGGCGCAAGATCGACTTCCTCGGTGTCAGCGCCCTGACCGGCGGGCTGACGGCCTTGGTTTTCGCCCTGATCGAGAGCAACAGCTGGGGCTGGGGCTCGCCGGCGGTCATCGCGCTTCTGGCGGGCTCGGTCGTCGCCCTGGGCGCGTTCGTGGCCATCGAGCGCCGGGTCAGCTCGCCGATGGTCGAGCTACCGCTGTTCAAGACGCGCAACTTCGTCGGCACCAACCTGGTGGCCCTGGTGGTCACCTTCGCGATGATGGCCCAGTTCTTCTTCGTCACCCTCTACATGCAGGACATCCTCGGCTTCTCGCCGGTCGAGGCCGGGCTGAGGTTCCTGCCGGCGACGCTGATGATCGTCGCCTTCGCGCCGATCGCCGGCCGGCTCACGGACCGGATCGGACCGCGCTGGCTGATCGGCGGCGGACTGACCATCGTCACGGCCTCGCTCTACTGGCTGACCACGATCCACATCGGCACCACCTACGCCGACATCTGGCCCTCGTTCACGCTCATGGGCCTCGGGATGGCGATGGTGATGTCGCCCATGTCGACCGCGGCGATGAACGCCGTGCCGGTCACCAAGGCCGGCGTCGCGTCCGGGATCCTGTCGATGAACCGGATGGTCGGTGGAACGCTCGGGATCGCGGTGATCGGCGCCGTCTTCGCGGCGATGGCGCCGGCCGGGGTGCGCGACGCGGGCGCCTTCGTCGACGCCTTCACCGCCGCGATGTGGGTAGCCACCGCGGTCACCGCGGTCGGCGCGGTGATCGCGATAGTTCTGCTGCGCGGCAAGGCGGAGCGGACGGAGACGACGCTGCCCGAGGCCGAGGCGGCGATGACCTCACCGGGTGAGCTCGCTGTCGGCGAGCTGGAACGGGCCGCAGCGTGACTGCGATCGCGGAGCCCGGAGGGCGAGGCGGAGGCCGGCCGCCGTTGAGGCCGCTGATGTCCTACACCAGCTCCAGCGCCGGCCAGGATTCCGGGGCTGAGAGGTCGAGCAACGGCAGCGTTTCGACCCGAACCGAGCCGAGGCGCTCGATCGCGTCGCGGTTCGAGCGTTCGACCTCGCCCGGCTCCTCGGGCCAGGGCGTGAGTACGACCGCCGACGGCTCGAAGCCGACCGAGCGCAGGCCCTCGATCGTCAAGAGGGTGTGGTTGATCGTCCCCAGCCCGGACGGCGCGGCGATCGTGGCCGACATCCCGAGGTCGCGGGCGAAGTCGCGCACCAGGTAACCGAGCGTCAGCGGCACCAGCAGCCCGCCCACCCCCTCGACCACCAGCAGATCAGCTCCCGTGGCCGGCGGCCGCGGCCGCCGCGCGCAGGCGCTCGGGGCTGATCCGTTCGCTCGCCAGCTCGGCGCCGAGGTGGGGCGAGACCGGCGGCCCGTAGCGGTAGGGGGCGATCTCGTCGTCTGACTGGGCCGAGCCCGCGGCGCGGCGCAGCAACTCGTGGTCTGGCTCGCCACCCTCGTCGAGCCCACTGACCGCCGGCTTGAACACGGCCACCCGCTGCCCACGCGCCGCCGCGGTGCGGGCGATGACCGCCGCGACGACCGTCTTGCCGACCTCGGTCCCTGTGCCGGTGACGAATACGCCTGAGACAAGCGGCCTCAACGGCGGCCGGGCTCCGCTTCGCCCTTCGGGCTCCGCGATCGCATTACGCGGCGCGGAGCGAACCGCCGCCGACCACCAGCCCGAGCTCCGAAGCGGCCCGGCCGATCACCCGGGCCGCTCCCCGCAGCTCGCCGGCGCTGTGGTTGGCCATCACCGTGAGGCGCAGGCGCGAGCTGCCATCGGGGACCGTCGGCGGGCGGATCGCCTGCGCAAAAACCCCGCCCTCGAGGGCGCGCTCGCAGAGGGCCACCGCCCGGCGGGCGTCGCCGACCAACACCGGCACGATCTGGGTCCTTGACGGCCCGCGGTCCAGGCCGTTGGCGCCCAGCGCCTCGCGCAGGGTGGCGGCGTTGCGCCGCAGTTGCTCGACCAGCCCGGGCCGCTCGATGAGCAGCGACAACGCCGCCAGGGCGGCGCCGACGCTCGGCGGCGGCGGCGCGGTCGAGAAGATGAACGGCCGGGCCGTGTTGACGAGCAGGTCGACCACCTCGGCGGTGGCACAGACGTAGGCGCCGTAGCCGCCGAGCGCCTTGCCGAGGGTGCCGACCACGATCACGTCGGGCGCGCCGGAAAGCCCCGCCGCCGCCAACGCCCCCCGGCCGCCGGGCCCCAGCGCCCCGGTGCCGTGCGCCTCGTCGACGAGCAGGCGGACCCGGTGGCGCCGCGCGAGGGCGAGCAGCTCACCGAGCGGCGCGACGTCGCCGTCCATCGAGAAAACCCCGTCCGTGGCGATCAGGCGGGCGCGCGACCCCGCCTGGTTGAGGCCGTACTCGAGGTGCTCGAGGTCGAGGTGGCGGTAGACGAAGACCTCGGCCCGCGAGAGCCGGCAGCCGTCGATGATGCTCGCATGGTTGAGCTCGTCGGAGAAGACGACCGCCCCGCGGCCGGCCAGCGCAGCGACCGTGCCGGTGTTGGCGAGGTAGCCCGAGCCGAACAGCAGCGCCGCCTCGGTGCCCTTGAACGACGCCAGCCGGTCCTCCAGGCGCCGGTGCAGCGTCATCGACCCGGAGATCAACCGGGAGGCGCCGGCGCCCGCCCCGTAACGCTCGGCCGCCTCGGCGGCGGCCGCGCGGACCTTCGGGTTGTCGGCGAGGCCGAGGTAGTTGTTCGAGCACAGCAGCAGCACCTCGGCGCCGTCGAGCAGCACGCGCGGGCCCTGCCGGCCCTCGATCAACCGCATTCGACGATCTAGACCGCTGCGACGGATCTCCGCCAGCCGCTCGGCGATGTCACCTGCGGCGGCTGCGCCGCCTGACACGCTTCTTTCGGCGCTAAAGCGCCTCATCCAGTCCCTGTCAATCTCCCCAGCCCGCCGGCTCGGCGGCCCGCTGGGACGGATACGCCGGCACTCTGCCCTGCTTCTTCACCACCCGCAGCTGGGTCGAGGGGTCCCAGAAGTTCGCGTCCGCCTGCGTGTCGATCAACTCGTCGACCGGCGTCTTCGGCGTTTCGCCGTCGAGCCAGTCGGAGCGGTTGTCCGGGCGCGGGTTGGCGCCGTTGTCGGGCTGCCGGTGGACGTTCAGTCCCAGGTCCTCGAACGTCGCCCTGTCCTCGCCGGGATCGACGCCGAGGGTGGTCAGGAAGTTGCCCATCATCACCCCGTTGAGGCCCGCCTTCACCGCCAGCGGCTGCAGGTCGCCGAGGTTCTCGACCCGCCCGCCGCAGAGCCTGAACAGGGCGTCGGGGAGGATCAGGCGGAAGATCGCCACCCACTTGATGACCTCCCACGGGTCCATCAGCGGCCGGTCGCCGAACTTCGTCCCGGCACGGGGGTTGAGCAGGTTGATCGGCACCGAGGTCGGGTTGATCTCGGAGAGCTCGAAGGCCATCTCGATCCGCTGGCGCGGCGTCTCGCCGAGGTTGAGGATGCCGCCCACGCAGGTCTCGAGCCCAGCCTCCTTCGTGGCCTCGATGGTCCGGATCCGCCCCTCGTAGCGAACGGTGGTACTGACCTCGTCGTAGTAGGAGCGGGCCGTCTCGACGTTGTGGTGCACCCGCTGAATCCCGGCCTCGGCGAGCTTCCTCGCCCGTTCGGTGGAGATGTGGCCGACCGACACGCAGCGCTTGAGATTGGTGTGCTCCGACACCAGCCGCGCTCCCTCGAGCACCTTCTCGAAATCGCGCTTGGACAGGCCCTGGCCCTGGGTCACCATGCAGAAGCGGTGTGCGCCGGCGGCCTCCGCGGCCTGCGCGTGCTCGAGGATCTGCTCCGGTTCCATCATCGCGTGCATGGGCGTGTCGGCCTCGGCGTACCGAGACTGGGCGCAGAAGCCGCAGTCCTCGGCGCAGCCGCCTGACTTCGCGTTCACCAGCGAGCAGAGGTCGGTCGAGTCCCCGAAGCGCTCCGTCCGCACCGCCCACGCGCGCTCGACCAGCTCACCGATCGCCTCCTGTCCCTCCAGCTCGGCGAGCTCGAGCGCCTCCTCGAAGCTGATCAGCGGCGGCATCCCGCAGGCAAAGCTACGAACCGGCCCGGACGCCTCCGCGCGTCAGAATCGAGGCGTGCGCGAGCCTGTCGAGTGGCATCTAACCGCCGGATTCCGGTAGTCAGATGACACTCGGACGTCAGAGCGGCTCGTTCGCCATGGACTCCCAGAGGTAGACGCTGGCCAGGCTTCGATTAGGGCGCCAGGGTTCGCCGATGCGCTCGACCTCGGCCGGCGTCGGCAGCTCGTCGAGGTCGTAGGCGGCTCGGACGGCGTTGCGGATGCCGAGGTCGCCGGTCGGCAGCACGTCGGGTCGGTCGAGGAAGAAGATCAGGAACATCTGCGCGCTCCAGGTCCCGAAGCCGCGGATGGCGGTGATCTCGGCGATCACCTCATCGTCGGAGAGCTGGGAGAGCCGGTCGAGCTCGAGCTCGCCCGAGATGACGTGGGCGGCGAGGTCGCGCACGTACTCCACCTTGCGCCCGGAGAGCCCGGCCTCCCGCAGAAGCTTGGGGTCGACGTCGAGCAGCTCCTGCGGCGTCGGCGTCGAGCCCCCGAAGAGGTTGAGCACGCGCCCGTAGATCGTGTAAGCGGCCTTCGCCGAGAGCTGCTGTCCGACGACGCTTCGCAACAGGGTGCCGTAGGCATCCATCGGCGGCCGGCGAGCGCGGCGGGATTCGACTGTCAGCTCACCGACACGGTCGATCAGGACGGCCATTACCGGATCCGAGGCGGCCAGCTCGTCGTGCGCCTTCACGGCGCTGAACGCTATTGCGTGCGGCGGGGCGGTAGGCGTGGGTCGCTATGCTGCGCGCTCGGCGGCAAGGGGTTCGTTCGCCGCGACTCAGGCGCGGGAAGCGTGTTTCGACGCCGAAGCACCGCGACCGGCCGCTTTCGTACACCCATTCCGCATGCCTGGACACGCATCATCCGAACCGCGTCGATGGCGCACTCAGAGCGCGTTTCTCGCCGCCGGCGGGACGCTGATCGCCGCCTGGCTGTTGCTGACGGGCGGCTCCTCCACCGAGAGCGCCTCCGCCGCGCCGCAGGGACGCCCCAACATCATCGTCCTGCTCACCGACGACCAGGAGAACCTCTCCCTGAAGGTCATGAAGACCGTCAACAAGGAGCTGAAGCGAAAGGGGGTGACGTTCAAGCGCTACTACACGAACTTCCCGCTCTGCTGCCCGTCGCGGACGACGATGCTCACCGGCGAGTACGCCCACAACCACGGCGTGCTGTCGAACACGGCGCCCGACGGCGGCTACGGCGTCTTCAACGAGCGCCACGGCAACGACTACCTGCCGATCTGGCTCCAGCGCGCCGGCTACACCACCTCCTACATCGGCAAGTTCTTGAACGGCTACGCGGAGCCCGACGAGTACGGCACGCTGCCCCGCGACGTCCCGGCGGGATGGAATGACTGGCACGTGCTCGCCCCCTCGAAGGCCGAGTACTTCAACTACACCCTGAACGAGAACGGGGCGCTCAACAACTACGTCGGCAATACGAACCGCGCCTACTCGACCACCGTATTCACCAACAAGGCGAAGCGCTTCATCCGCCGCAGCGCCGCGTTGCCAAGCCCGTTCTTCCTCTTCCTGGGCTACGCCGCGCCGCACGGGGGCGGCGGCGGCTCGCCGGGCAAGTCGTGCAATCGCGGGGCACGGCCCGAGCCGAAGGACCTGGGGGCGCTCAAGGGGCACAAGAAGCCGGTGTTGCCGCCGTCCTTCAACGAGGCGGACGTCGGCGACAAGCCGAGCCCGGTCGCGGACCTCGCGCCGCTGACCCCGGGCCAGGTCTCCGACACGCTGCGCAAGCGTCGCTGCGCGTGGGAGTCGCTGCTCGCGGTGGACCGGAGCGTGGGCGAGATCATCGACGAGCTGAAGAAGGACGGGGAGCGCTCGAACACGTACATCTTCTTCGCCTCCGACAACGGCTTTCTTCGCGGCGAGCACCGGATCCGCAGTCAGAAGCGGTTCATCTACGAGGAGTCGTCGCGGGTGCCGTTCCTCGTCCGCGGCCCGGGGGTCGCCCGAGGCGAGAGCTCCACCGACGTGGTCACCAACGCCGACGTCGTCCCGACGATCCTCGATCTCACCGGCGCCGCTCCCGGCAACCCGATAGACGGCGTCTCGCTCACCGAGAATTTCCACAACCCGAAGCTCGAGCACGGCCGCGCGATCCTCCACGAGGCCTACGCCGGGAACACGATCCTCGGGCTCCGGACCTCGCGTTACCTCTACTCCGAGTGGGACACGGGTGGGTTCTTCCCGGAGCGCGAGCTCTACGACACCTATGCCGACCCCTACGAGCTCGACAACCTCGCCGAAGACCCGGCCCACGCGGCCCTGGTCGGCCAGCTCTCGGCCGAGCTCCACCAGCTGGCGGGCTGCGAGGGAGCCGACTGCCACACGGAGGAGTCGGCGTCGGTGTCGTTCGCCAGCGGAGGTCCCGGCCCGGACGGCTGCTCGCTCGAGCCGGTGATCGCCCGCCTGACGGGTCCGAACGAGGCCGCGATCGACTACACCGAGTTCCGGGTCAACGGCGCGCTCGCGGGCACCGACGACGTGGCCCCGTTCGAGGTCGAGCTTCCGTACAAGACGCTGCGCTCCGAGCTGCCCGACGCGGCGACCGTGGTCGGCCGGGCGATCTTCACCGACGGACGTCGCGCCGCGGCCGCCGGGAACGTCAAGGCCTGCCGATGAGGCGCCTGGCGGTCGCGCTCGCGATCGCCGGCAGCGCCGCGGCGATCGGAGCGGGCTGCGGAGGCGACGCTGAGCCGGAGATCGAGCCGCATCCCAAGTACGGCGCACAGCCGAACTTCGTCTTCATCCTCACCGACGACCAGAACCTGGACCAATTCGACCGCCGGACGATGCCGAACACGATCCGGCTGCTCGGCGACCACGGCACCGCGCTGACGAACTTCTACACGCCGACCCCGCTCTGCTGCCCGTCGCGGGCGGCGATGCTCACCGGGCAGTACGGGCACAACAACGGCGTGCTCTCCAACGTCCCCGGATATCCGGTGCTCGGCGAGCCCGACAACGTTCTCCCGGCCTGGCTGCAGCGCGTCGGCTACCAGACGGCGATGGTCGGCAAGTGGCTGAACGGCTACCAGCACGTCGTCGAAAAGCACAAGGAGGTCCCGCCGGGCTGGGACAAGTACCACGGCCTGATCGGCTCCCACGGCTACTACGACTTCAAGGCGTCCAACAACGGCAAGAAGGACGTCTACGACCACACCGAGTACCTGACGCAGTGGATCGAGCACACCTCGATCGACCTGATCCGCAAGCTCTCCGACGAGGAGGACCCGTTCTACCTGCAGATCAACGAGCTCGCCCCGCACGTCGAGAACTTCCTCGCCGAGAGCCGCGGCCGCTGCGGCGGCGACGCCGTCCCGGCGCCTCGCGACCTGCGTCGCTTCAAGGGATCCGGCCTGCCGGACTCGCCGTCGATCAACGAGGGCAACGTCTCTGACAAGCCCGTCTTCGTCTCCGGGAAGACGAAGCTCACCCCCGAGCAGATCAAGCAGCTCACGATCCGCTACGAGTGCCGCGCCGAGGCGCTGCGCTCGCTGGACCGCACGATCGCCCACATCTTCCGGGCCCTCGCGGTCGCCGGCGAGCTCAAGAACACTGTTGTCGTGTTCATGTCCGACAACGGGACCTTCCACGGCGAGCACCGGTTGCCGGGCGGCAAGGGCCTCGCCTACGAGGAGGCGTCGCATATGCCGGCGGTGTTCCGGATCCCGGAGCAGTTCCGGGGCGGAGCGCCGATCGTCAAGCGGGTCACCGAGCCGACGATGAACATCGACCTCACGCCGACGATCGTCGACCTGGCCGGCGCCCAGCCGTGCATAGCGGGCGACGACGGCGAGGAGTGCCGGGTGATGGACGGCCGGTCGCTGGCGCCGTTGTTCGAGGGCGACGACAGCGCCTGGCCGAAGGACCGGCCGATCCTGCACGAGCTCGACCTGAGCGTCGAGGGCGTCGACGTCGGCCGCGGAATCTCGTGCCGGTACACCGGCGTTCGCGAGGGCCGCTGGCTCTACATCCGCCACACGGAGGTGCCCGAGCCCGGGATCGGCGCCTGTGTCGAGCGCACGGTGGTCGAGCAGTACGACGTCAAGCGCGATCCCTACGAGTTGCGGAACCTCGCGGTGTCGCCGGTGAGCGCCGGCAACCACGCGAAGGCGGTCGAGCGCCGGCTCGAGCGACTGACCGACGAGCTCCAGGACTGCGCCGGGATCAAGGGCCGCGATCCGGAGCCCGAGAGCGGGCACTACTGCAGCTAACTCATCTAGGTTCCCGGTAGGAGTCCGGCACCGACAGCAAAGGAGGCCCCTGGATGGCGAAGACGGCGAGAGAGATCATGACCCCGGACGCGAAGTGCATCGGGGAGACCGAGACGGTGGCGGAAGCCGCCAAGCGGCTGACCGAGCTCGATGTCGGCTCGATGCCGATCTGCGGCGCGGATGACCGGCTGAAAGGGATGCTCACCGACCGCGACATCGTGGTCAAGGTGCTCGCGCAGGGCAAGGATCCGAGCTCGACCACGGCCGGGGATGTGGCTCAGGGGACGCCGGTGACGATCGGCGCCGACGATCCTGTCTCAGACGCGCTGGCGAAGATGAAGGAGCACAAGATCCGCCGGCTCCCGGTGATCGACGACCACCGGCTGGTCGGGATCATCAGCGTCGCCGACGTCGCCGCCAACGTCGACGTGGAGGAGACCGGCGACGCGATCGAGGCGATCTCGGCGGCGCCCTAGCGCCCGCGCCACTCGGGCTTTCGCTTCTCGGCGAAGGCCCGGATGCCCTCGCGGAAGTCCTCGGAGGCAAAGCAGGAGCGGCGCAGCTCGACCAGCTCGGCCTCCTGCTCGGGGGTCAGGCGCCCGGACCTCGCCAGGGTCTCGATCGCGTGCTTGTTGCCGGTCATCGACAGCGGCGCGTTGGAGGCGATCTCGGCGGCGAGCTCGAGCGCGGTGGCCTCCAGCTCCGCCGCGGGGACCGTCTGGTTGACGAGGCCCATCTCGAGCGCGCGTTCGGAGTCGATCGTGCGGCCGGTGAGGAAGAGCTCCTTGGTGCCGGCGACGCCGATCACGTCGATGAACCGCTCGAGCCCGGTGTGGCCGTAGATCAGGCCGAGCTTCGCCGGCGGCATCCCGAGCTTGGCCTCGGAGGCGCAGACCCGCACGTCGCAGCGGACGGCCAGCTCGAGGCCGCCGCCGAGGCTGTGGCCGTTGATCGCAGCCACCACCGGATAGGGGTGGGCGCTGACCGCCTCCATCGCGGCGTGAAACGGGTGCGCGACCAGCGCCTCGGCGTCACGCTCGAAGCTCTGGTCGGGAATCGCGCCGATGTCGTAGCCGGCCGAGAACGCACGGCCGGCGCCGGTGATCAGCACGCACCGGGTCTCGATTCCGGCGGCGAGCTGCGGCAGCGCCTCCGCGAGCGCGTCGAGGACCTCGTGGTCGAGCGGGTTTCGCTTCTCCGAGTTGTTGAGCGTCAGCCGCGCGACCGCCTCGGCGGGCCGATCGAGCACCAGCTTCCCGGACGCGAGCTCCGTCACGCGCCGACGATCACTCCAGGACGACGAGGACGTCGCCCTCCTGGACCGATTGGCCCTCCTTGACCTTGATCTCGGAGACGGTGCCGTCGTCCTCGACCTCGACCGGCATCTCCATCTTCATCGATTCGAGGATGACGACGGTGTCGCCGTCGGACACCTCGTCGCCGACCTCGACCTCGACCTTCCACACGGTCCCGGTGATGTGGGCCTCGACGTCCATCGTCAGCGCGGCAGAATAACCGCCGGGGCAAGATCCAGATGCCGGAGACACTCGTCATAGTCGCCGCGCGCGACGAGGCCGACCGGCTCGGGGCCACGATCGACGGACTGCGGGAGGCCTTCGGAGAGGCCGAGGTCTGGGTCGCCGACGACGCGTCCACGGACGGCACCGCCGAGATCGCGCTCGCGCACGGGGCCCGGGTCGTCTCCCGGGGTCGCCCTCACGGCAAGGGGGGCAACATGACCGCCGCCGCCGAGGCCGCGCTCAGCGGCGACCGAGATGCCTCGGTCGTGGTCGTCTGCGACGGCGACCTCGGGGAGTCCGCGGCGCTGTTGCGGGAGCTGGCGGCCCCGATCGCCGACGGCGATGCGGACCTCGCCGTGGCTGCGTTCAGGCATCGGGTCGGCGGCGGGTTCGGCGTCGCGCTGCGGTTCGCGCGCTGGGCGATTCGCAGTCGCTCCGGCTATGACGCCGGCGCGCCGATCTCGGGTCAGCGCGCGATGCAGACCGAGGTCCTGCGGGCGACGCTTCCGTTCGCCGAGGGCTTCGGGATGGAGGTCGGGATGACGATCGACGCCGCCCGCGCCGGCTACCGCATCACCGAGGTCGAGCTCGACCTCGCGCACCGGGCGACCGGCAAGACCGCCGCGGGCTTCCTGCATCGGGCCCGTCAGCTGCGCGACTTCGCTCGGGCCTGGTGGGCGCGTCGAGCAGCCGAGCTACACGGTTAGGCTCGCGCGGACCGCATGATCCTCGCCATTGACCAGGGGACGACCGGCACCACCTGCCTGGTCTTCGACCACGACGGGCGCATCCGCGGCCGCGCCTACAGCGAGTTCGGTCAGCAGTTCCCGCGGCCGGGCTGGGTCGAGCACGACGCGAACGAGATCTGGGAGGTGACGCGCCGGGTCGCCGGGCACGCGCTCGCCGACGCCCGCGCCGATCCGGGCAGCCTGGCGGCAGTCGGGATCACCAACCAGCGCGAGACGGTGGTCGCCTGGGACCCGGCCTCTGGCGAGCCGGTCCACAACGCGCTGGTCTGGCAGGACCGGCGGACGGCAGCGCGCTGCGAAGAGCTGCGCGAGGCGGGGCACGAGCCACTCGTGCGCGAGCGCACCGGGCTGGTCATCGACCCGTACTTCTCGGCGACCAAGATCGAATGGCTGCTCCAAAACGTCGACGCCGCCGCCGGCGCGGTGTTCGGGACGATCGATGCCTGGCTGGCGTTCAAGCTCACCGGCCGCAGCGCGACCGATTACTCCAATGCCTCGCGGACGATGCTGTTCGACATCGCGCGCCGCCGGTGGGACCCCGACCTCTGCGCCCTGTTCGGCGTCGACCCCGACCGCCTGCCCGAGGCGCTGCCGTCCGCCCACGTCTACGGGACGACGAAGGAGTTCGGCGGCGAGGTGCCGGTCGCCGGGATCGCCGGCGACCAGCAGGCGGCGCTCTTCGGGCAGGCCTGCCAGCGGCCCGGGATGGCGAAGAACACCTACGGCACCGGCAGCTTCGTCCTGCTGAACGTCGGCGAGGAGATGCCCGAGCCGGCCGACGGGCTGCTGACGACGATCGCCTGGGGCCTGGAGGACCGGGTCGACTACGCGCTCGAGGCGGCGGTGTTCGTCACCGGCGCCGCCGTCCAGTGGCTTCGCGACGGGCTCGGCATCGTCTCCGAGGCGGCCGAGACCGAGGGGATGGCCGCGTCGCTCGATTCCAACGACGACGTCTATTTCGTCCCGGCGCTGACCGGCCTCGGCTCGCCGCATTGGGACCCCTATGCGCGCGGACTGATCGTCGGCCTCACCCGCGGGACCACGCGCGCGCACTTGGCGCGGGCGGCCCTGGAGGCGATTGCCTATCAGACGGTCGACGCGGTCCGGGTCCAGGAGCGGGTGGCCGGCCAGGCACTCAGTGACCTTCGGGCCGACGGCGGCGCGGTCGCCAACCGCTGGCTGATGCAGTTTCAGGCCGACGTCCTCGGCGCGCCGGTGATCCTCCCCGCGATCACCGAGACCACCGCGCTCGGCGCCGCCTACCTGGCCGGCGTCGGCTCGGGATACTGGAGCGCAGACGAGGTCGACGAGATGTGGCGCGAGGCGGCGCGATACGAGCCGCGGATGGAAGCCGCCGAGCGCGAGCGCCTGCTCGAGCGCTGGCGCGGCGCGGTCGCGCTGTCGGGCGGCTGGGCGGCGTAACCCGCGCCGCGCAAGGGGGTAGGAGCGATCACCGGCCCGGCGCCGGGTTCAGGGATGAGCGAGCTGAGGCCCCAGCGCTACAAGGACAGCCGCCCGGCTTCCATGTTCCAGCCGATCCACGATTGGTCGCGCACGCACGGCGCCGGTTGGGTCTACGAAGCGGTGAGGATCATCCTGACTCCGGTCTGCGTGCTGATCTACCGCGCCAGGGGGATCGGCACCCCCAACGTCCCCGCCGAGGGCCCGTTCATCCTCGCCCCGAACCACTTCTCGAACATGGACCACTTCTTCACCGCCGTCTACCTGCGGCGCCAGGTCCGGTTCATGGCCAAGTCCCAGCTGTTCTTCCGCAACCCGATCCTCGGCTACATCTACCGGGTCGGAGGCGTCTTCCCGGTGCGGCGGGGCCATCACGACGAGGAGGCGTTCATCACCGCCCACTCGATTCTCGACCGTGGCGGCTGCGTGCTGATCTACGCCGAGGGCGGCCGATCGCGGACCGGCGAGCTCGGCGACCCGCGCCCCGGCGTCGGGCGGCTGGCGCTGGAGTCGGGAGTGCCGGTGGTCCCGGTTGCGATTCACGGCTCGAAGGGCGTGCGCGGCTGGAAGCGGCTGCGGTTTCCGAAGATCACGATCCAGTACGGCGAGCCGGTGCGCTTCGAGACGGTCGCAGAGCCGACCAAGGAGCAGCAGCTCGAGGCGGCGACCGAGGTCTTCGACGTCGTCAAGGCGATGTACGAGCGGCTCGACGCGCAGGGGCGCGCCGGGGTGATCAAGTCTCTGCGCTCAGCCCAGGCCTAGGCGTAGCGCTTCTCGAGCCGCTCGAACAGCTGGGGGTCGTGACCGGGGACGATCACCGCCTGCGGGTAGTTGCGCGCGAAGTGCTGCAGCTCGCGGAGGGACCGCCGCCAGTTGTGGCGATCGACCGGGCGCGGCGGCTCGGGCCCGTCCTCCAGCTGAGCGTAGGTGTAGGTCGCGTCGCCTGCGATCACCAGATCGCGGTCGGCGAGCCGGCAGATCACCGACTGATGGCCGGCGGTGTGGCCGGGGGTCGAGGCGAGGCGGACACTGCCGTCGCCGAAGAGGTCGAACGTCCGGCCGAAGGTGGCGTAGGAGGTGACCCGGTCGGAGTCGTATGACAGCGTCCGGTAGTCGAACGCGTAGTCGTAGTGGGCGGGGCGGTAGCCGCGCAGGAGCGGGCGCCGGTCCGTGCTCGCCGCGACCCACTCCGGCTC
This sequence comes from uncultured Solirubrobacterales bacterium, assembly GCA_963793775.1. GTDB lineage: Bacteria > Actinomycetota > Thermoleophilia > Solirubrobacterales > 70-9 > WHSW01. The sequence goes on along the minus strand of CAWCBM010000019.1, from coordinate 499,206 downwards.
GCTGACGACGAAGGTCGCGCCGGGGAACTCCGACATCGCCGAGGTGTGGTCGAAGTGCATGTGGGTCATGACCACCACCCCGACCTGCTTCGGATCCAATCCCCGGGCCCGCAGCTGGGCGGGCACGTCGTCGCCCGGGGGCGAGCCGCGGCTTGCCGAACGAGGTCACCAGGCGGCCGAGGTTCTCCGCGGGCTTGGCGGCGACCGAGGGATGAAGCCCGGTGTCGACCAGGAACGGCCCCGCGCTCGGATGGTGGACGACGAAGGCGGGGACCGGGATCTGAGGCCAGCTTGACCGCGGCGAGCCGATGCCCAGCATCCGCAGCGCGGACAGCCGCGTCGCACTCTCGAGGAAGCTCGGCGGGACCTGAAACTCGCCGGCCTTGAGCGGCTCTACCTCGACCGTCGCGCCGCCGCGACCGCCCGCCAGCGGCTCGGTCAAACGCCTGGTCTCTGCTCTCACGCTCACGCCGCCGGAAGTTAGCCAGATAGAGTCGCGCCGCGGTGGCGCAGAAGGGCTCGCGAATCTTTGCGCCCGGACTCCTCGACGGCCAGGTCTGCGTGGTCTCGGGGGCGGGAACCGGGCTCGGCAAGGCGACGGCGCTCGAGCTGGCGCGCCTCGGGGCCACCGTGGTCGGCTGCGGCCGGCGCGCAGAGCCGCTGGAGGCGATGGTCACCCAGGTGGAAGAGCTCGGCGGACGGGCCGAGTCGGAGCCGATGGACATTCGCGACTCCGATGCGGTGGAGCGGCTCGTCGACGGAGTGCTCGAACGTCACGGCCAGCTCGACGTCCTGGTCAACAACGCGGGCGGTCAGTTCCTGAGCCCGGCCGAGGCCATCTCGCCCAAGGGCTTTCGGACCGTGATCGAGTTGAACGTCATCGGCACCTGGCTGATGACCCACGCGGCGGCGACGAAGGCGTTCATTCCGCAGCGCCGCGGCAAGGTGGTCAGCGTCACGCTCTCGCCGCACAACGGCATGCCCGGGATGGTCCACTCCGGGGCCGGCAGGGCGGCGGTCGAGAACATGATGCGGACGCTGTCGATCGAGTGGGCGCGCTTCGGGATCACCCTCGTCGCGCTCGCGGCCGGCCAGTTCGACACCGAGACGATGCGCACCAAGTATCCGAAGGAGGTCGTCGAGGCAGTCCCGGGCACGGTTCCGCTCGGCCGCCTCGGGACCGAGGACGAGATGGCGTGGCTGGTCGCCTACCTCGCCTCGCCGGCGGGCGACTTCTTCTCGGGCACCGTGATCACGCTCGACGGCGCCCGCGACAACTGGTTCGGCTCCTGGCCGCCCGGCGGCGGCGGCGAGCCGCCGGCCGAGGAGCGCCGCCCGAGGTAGCCCAAGGGTGCGTCAGCGCGTCAGCGGGGCGAGCCTGCGAGCCACGAGCTCGCCGATGAGGCGATAGCCCTCGATCGACGGGTGGTCGCCGTCCGAGGTGAGCTCAGGCGCCATCAGCCCCGGGCGCTCGGGGTCCTCGAGCGCAGCGTGGAAGTCGAGCACCGGGACACCCTCGTCGGCGCCGATCCGGTCGATGAGGCCGTTGAGCTCCTCGATTGGCGCGTCGGCCCGAGGGTGGCCGTTGTTCCACGGCAGGACGTTCGCGAGGAAGACCTGGAGCCCGAGCTCGCGTCCGCGGGCGACCATCGTGCGAAGGTGGTCCGCGGCCTGAACCGCCGGAGAGCCCTGGGCGATGTCGTTGATCCCGCCCTGGACGATCAGCGCCTCCGCGTCGGTGGCGCAGTCGTCGAGCCGCCTGGCGATCTCGTCGGTGCGCTCGCCGTAGACGCCGCAGTTGCGAAACCGCAGCTCGGGCTCCGCGTCCTGCGCCCAGTACTCGTACTGGCTGCGCGGGTCGTCGCCGATTCCGAGCGCCTGGCGCCGCGCGGGATCGGGGTCATACCCCGGCGACCCCGCTGTGATCGAGTCCCCGAGCGCGGCGACCGTGAGCTGAGTTTGTTCGGCTACGGACGTGCCCTCGTGATCGCCGGACCCGCAGCCGGCCAGCGCCGCGATGCAGGCTAGAAGTACATGCCTCCGAACTGGCCCCCGGTGACGTTCAGCACCTGGCCGTGCACGTAGTTGGAGAGCCCGGAAGCGAGGAACAGCACCGGTGCGGCTGCCTCCTCCGGCTGGGCCGGGCGCCCGAGCGGGATGATCATCGAGGCCATCGCCCGCATTTGCTCGGGAATGCCGAGGTCCACCTTCTCGCCGCTCGCGACCTCGATCTGCTCGCCCTTCTCCTTCGCCTGCGTGAGGCGGGTCTCGATGAACCCGAAGGCCACCGCGTTGCAGTTGATCTTGAATCCGCCCCACTCCTTCGCCAGCGTCTTGGTCAGGCCGACGACGCCCGCCTTGGCGGCCGAGTAGTTGACCTGCCCGGCGTTGCCCATCGTGCCCGAGATCGAGGTGATGTTGACGATCTTGCGGAATCGCTCCTGGCCCTCCGCCTGCTCGGCCTTCGCCGCCTCGCGCCAGTGCGGCGCGATCGCGCGGATCACCCTGAAGGGGACGACGGTGTGGATGTCGAGCATCGCCTGGAACTGCTCGTCGGTCATCCTGTGGACCACCCCGTCCCAGGTATAGCCGGCGTTGTTGACGATGATGTCGACCTCGCCGAAGGCCTCGACCGCCTTCGCGACCAGCTCGTCCGGGACGCCGTCGGCGGTCAGGTCGCCGGCGAAGACGGCGGTCTCGCCGTCGATCTCGTTCGACGCCTGCTCGGCGATGTCGCCGTCGATGTCGTTGATCAGCACCTTGGCGCCCTCGCTGACGAAAAGCTCCGCGGTCGCGCGCCCGATGCCGCGCGCCGACCCGGTGACGATCGCCGCCTTGCCGTCAAGCAATCCCATCGTGTCTATTCATCTCCAATCGTGTCAGTTGCCTTTCGCGAGCGAGCACTCTATGCGTCGCGGGATAATCGACGCTCAGTCGAGGCAAAGGGGAGTTCGATGCCGAAGGTGATCCCGAAGCGCGTCACGGCCGAGCTCGAGGGCGAGTTCGTCGTCTTCCTGATCGGGCTGCGGATCAACAAGTTCTGGAAGCCGTCGAAGTGGCTGCCGACCGTCCTCGCGATGCCGAGGATGATCCGCGAGCTCGAGGGCCGGCCGGAGTCCGGCTTCCTCGGCGTGACGAACCACCTCAGCGGCCCCCGGAGCCCGATGATGGTGCAGTACTGGCGCGCTCGTTCGAGCACCTGGAGGCGGACACGCCGACGGGGCTCGGCGCGCTGTCGAAGCTCGTCCCGGCCGCCGGGCGAAAGGCGACCGCCGCCAGCCGGGCCGGGATCCGCGAGGAGGCCTACCCCGCCGACGCGAAGGCGGACCGGGTGTCCGACTGACTCAGGCGAGCGTGCGCGCGATCACCAGGCGCTGGATCTCGTTCGTGCCCTCGTAGATCTGGGTGATCTTCGCGTCGCGCATCATGCGCTCGACCGGGTACTCGTTGACGTACCCGTAGCCGCCGAGCACCTGGACCGCCTCGGTGGTCACCGCCATCGCGTTGTCGGAGGCGATCAGCTTCGCCATCGCCGAGTACTTGCCCATGTCCGGCTCCGAGCGGTCGATCTTCGAGCAGGCGCGGTAGAGCAGCTCGCGGGCGGCCGCGGTCCGCGACTCCATGTCGGCGAGCTTGAACTGGATCCCCTGGAATGCGGCGATCGGCTTGCCGAACTGCTTGCGCTCCTGGGCGTAGGCGGCGGCGTAGTCCGTCGCGCCCTGGGCGATCCCGACCGCCTGCGCGGCGACGCCGAGCCGTGAGCGGTCCAGGGTCGCCATCGCGACCTTGAACCCCTCGTTCTCCTGGCCGATCAGGTTCTCGGCGGGCACCCGGACGTTGTCGAAGATCGGTTGGCCGGTGGGCGAGCCGCGGATTCCCATCTTGTGCTCGAGCTTTCCGACCTAGAAGCCGGCGCGGTCGGCCTCGACGATGAACGCCGAGATCCCGCGCGAGTGCCCGGCCTCGGGGTCGGTGACCGCGAAGCAGATGTAGAAGTCGGCGACGCCCAGGTTCGTGATCCAGTTCTTCGTCCCGTCGATCACCCACTCGTCGCCGTCGCGAACCGCGCGTGGTGCGCATCCCACCAGGATCCGAGCCGGCGTCCGGCTCGGAGAGCGCGAACGCCGGGCGACCACTCGCCCGACGCGCAGCGCGGCAGGAAGCGCTGCTTTTGCTCCTCGGTGCCGAACAGCTTGATCGGCAGCGTGCCCAGCTCCTGGATCATCAGGATCAGCGCCGAGGACGCGCAGGCCTTGGCGACCTCCTCGACGGCCATGTTGAGCATCAGGCTCCCGGTCCCGGTGCCGCCGTGTTCGGAGTCGAACGGCAGGCCGAGCAGGTCGTGGGAGGCGAACAGCTCGCGGATATCGCGCGGGTACTCGGCGTTGGCGTCGATCTCGGCCGCGCGCGGGGCCACCCGCTCGCTGACCATCTGGCGAATCGTGTCGCGGAAGTCGACGAACTCCTGCGGAAGCGAGTAGGGCGCGATTTCGCCGGCCACCGTCGTCATCGGGAAGCAGCGTACCGAGCGGCCGATTCTGAAATCCTGCCCGCGGGGGCCAACGCACACAAGGGGAACTCGTCGCTGCGGTTCGGGATCGGACCGCTGAAGCCGAAGCAGGGCGTGGTGATCCAGGGTGACGGCAGCGGCTGGAGCCGCACGGTGCTGACGGCCACCCCGGGAATCCCGGGCGACTCCGGAAGCGGCTTCATGTCGGGTTCGGGCGCGGCGATCGGGGTGCTCTCGACGCTGCAAGTGCTGCCGCTCCCCGGGACCAACGGGGTCGGAGACCTCCGCCACGAGATCGACTACATGCGCGCGAACAGCTCATTCACCGGGACCGGCCTGGTGCCGGGACCGAGCCGTTCAAGCCCGACCTCGTCGGGCGCGATACTGGGTTCCTAGTGGGGGCTCTCGCAACGTTCCACTAGACGTCGCGGATCCCGGAGACGACCAGAGCGACCGCCACCACAAGCTGGAGCGCGGCCAGGAACCGCGCCGCGATCCCCGCGGCGGCCGGGCTCGGCTGCGCGAAGGCGCCGATCGCGGCCGCCCCGAGAGCGATCGCCGCGGCGCCGAGCACCTTGCCGAGGGGCTCGTCAGCGCCGAAGCTGATCGCCAGGCAGGTGAGCTCCGGGGTGACGAGGATGGCAGGGAACGGCCCCGGCATCGGCTGGGCCCAGAGCAGCGTCCAGAGCCCGGTCGCGGCGAGCACCATGCCGGCCGCGATCCGGAACGACTCCGGGCTGATCTCGAGCCCGTCGAGCAGCCAGTCGGCCAGGGCGGCGGCGGCGACGATCAGCGCCGCGCCGAGGGCCAGCGCGAGCGCCCGGCTCGCCGAACGCGGCCTGGTTGCATGAGCGGCGAGGGCCACGCGCCCGGCGTTGGCGGTTGCCAGGAAGCCGGCGAGCAGAAAGCCGAAGCTCATTCGCCGCCCCCCGACCGGAGCAGTTCGCGCGCGCCGAGCAGGGCCGCGAGGGCGTGCTGCTGGTCGTCCATCTGCGTATAGCCGTCCGCAAACCAGGCGCCCCGGGCGCGCGGGTCCGGGTGGGCGACGGACGCCTGGCGCTCGACCAGGATCCCCGCCAGGCAGTCCATCCGCTCGCCGAGATCGCCGCGAACATCCGCGAGCCGGGGGTCTTCGCCCGCCAGGCCCCAGAGCGCCGCGCTGGCCTCGCCGATCGTCCCGAGCTCGGCGCCGGACTCCACGAACGGATTCAGGATCCGTCCCGTGTGCTGCGACTCGAGCCGCACCAGCCAGCCGAAGTAGCCCGCCAGCCAGCGCGCGTAGTCGCTCTCGCTGTCGGTGAGTCCGGCCGGCCCGAGCGCCGCCAGGCCGTAGGCGGCCCAATGGTCCGCCTCGCGGTAGGCGTACCCCTCCGCGCGGTCGCGGCGCGTCGCCAGGTAGTCGGCAATCCGGTGCGCCGGCGGGTCCCAGCCGGCCCCCGGAAACGCCCGGCTCATCAGGGCCAGCGCGTAGAACGCCTCGCCGGTCGAGAACTTCCCGAACACCCCCTCGACGGGCCGGCCGGCGACCGGGTCCCAGAACTGCAGCACGCTTCCGTCGGCCTGGACCTGGGCGGCGATGAACCGCGCCAGGCGCTCGGTGAGCCGGTCGTACGCGGGCCTCGCCCGTCTGCTCACGGCGATGGAGCAGGGCGACGACCAGGAGGGCGTTGACGCCGACGTTCGCCTGCTCGCCCGGCGGCGCGAAGGCGGTCCAGCCGTCCGCGCGGATGAGGTTGTCGCGCGCGTAGCCCAGCCCGCGGTCGGCCGCCCGGACGCGGCCGAGCCGGTAGAGCGCGTCCATCACGCCGGCGTGGCGGGTGGTGTTGTAGTCCGAGGAGAGCTCGCCGGTCTCGGAGTCGTAGCCGTAGCGGAAGCGCCCGTCCGCGCCCTGGCCGCGCACCAGCCACGCCGCGCCGGCCTCGAGCGAGCTGTCGAGGGCGGCCGGGGCGAGCGGCGGGCATGTCTCGGCGGGGACCACGGCCACGCGCAGCGCGACCACCACGGCCACCCAGAGCACGACTTGCGAGATCAGCCAGCGGCGATGCTTCTGCCAGGCCGTCACCCCCCACCGCAGGCTAGCGGTAGCGTGGCGGCGTGAAGGTGGTCGCCGATTCAGACCGGGAGCCGGTTCGAACCCTCGACGGCTCGCTGGTGCGCGAGCTCTGCCAGACGGGCGACGGGGCGCGGAGCCAGTCGCTGGCCGAGGCGACCGTTCCTCCGGGGGCCGAGACCGCCGAGCACCTGCACCGAACCTCGGAGGAGATCTACCGGTTCGTCTCCGGCTCGGGGCGAATGCGGCTCGGCGGTGAGGAGGCCGAGGTCCGCGCCGGCGACACCGTCCTGATCCCGCCCGGGACACCGCATCGGCTGATCAACACCGGAACCGAGCCGCTGGTGCTCCTCTGCGCCTGCTCGCCGCCGTACTCGGACGACGACACCGAGCTCTGTGCCTAGCGGTCGGGAATGACGCCCTCGACCGTGTCGCGCAGCACCGCGGTGTCGGCATAAACGCGCCCCCGGATCAGCTTTCCATCGCTGAACTCGTAGATCCACACGTTGTGCACGTCCATGGCCCTTCCGTTCTTTGCCCGCGCCTGCACGTGGACGGGCACGACGATCTGATCGCCGCCGTCGACGAAGCCCTCGGGCGTCGAGGTGAACTCGTCGAACCACCGCCACAGGTCGCGCGTGAACCAGCCGATGACCGCGTCGGTGCCGCGGAAGGTGCCCCCGTAGGGGATCGACTCCGGCACCACGAGCTCGCAGTCCGGGTGCAGGATGTCGCGCATGTTGGCTGGGTTGTCCTTGCCCCATCCGGCGAAGGCTTGCCCGAGCAGCTCGATGTTGGACGGGCTCACCGGCGGCCCATTTCGCCGCGCTCCCGCAGGTCCCGCGCCAGGACCGCCATGCGGAAGAAAGCGGTGATCAGCTCGCGTGGCCCCGGCAACTTGGCGTCGCCGCGGCGGTGGGCGTCGATCGTGCCCACGCTGACGATCGCCCGCTCGGGGCCGAGCCAGTCCGCGAAGCCGCGCGCGACGATCTCGTCGCCGAGGACGAGCTCGCGCGCCGTCTCGGCGGGCGAGATTCCGGACTCGAGTCGCGGCCGCGCGGCTTGGTCGAGCCAGCGCCAGTAGTCGATCAATCGCCGCACTTCGTCGGCGCCGCACACCGGACCGTGCCCGGGGACGAAACGCTCGGCGCCCAGCCCGAGCAGGCGCTCGAGCGCCGCCACCCAGCCCTCGACCGGCCCCGCCCACATGATCGGGGTGACACCGATGAACAGGATGTCGGCCGCGATCGCGACCTTCGCGTCGGGCACCCAGGCGATCAGGTCGCCCGGCGTGTGCGCCGGGCCGACCTCGATCAGGTGAACCTCGCGTCCTCCGGCCTCGAGCTCCAGCTCTCCGGAGAAGGTCCGCGTCGGCCTCACCAGCCGCACTCCGTCGAACTCGAACGGCGCGAGCGCCTGGCCCGCGTAGGCGCCGAACGCGGCGACATCCCCGCGACGCGGATACGGCACCGGGAGCGATCCGGCCCGCCGCAGAGCCCCAGCGAGGGCCTCGAAGCGCTTCATCTCGGCCGGGGACTCGTGCTCCATCACCGCCAGCGCGGCATCGGTGGCGATGATCTCGGCACCCTGGAGCTCCTGGTTTCCCCACCAGTGGTCGCCGTCGGAGTGGCTGTTGACCAGCGTCCGGATCGGCGCCGGCTCGGTCAGCGGCCCCATCTCCGAGAGCATGCGCCGGGTGAGACGCGGGTCCCACAGCGTGTCGACCAGCAGCGACCCACCCTCACCGGCAACCAGCGCTGCGTTGCTCTCGCCGAGCAGGCCGTTTGGCTGCAGCCAGGCGTGGACGCCGGCGCCGACCTCCGAGAGGCCGCCCTCGAACCGTGCAGGGCCGGGATGAAGGGGCGTGACCGCCGCCATCACGAAGAGTTCTACAGCCCCAGCTGCTTGCCGAGGATCTCCTTCATCACCTCGTCGGTGCCGCCCCCGATCGGGCCGAGGCGGGCGTCGCGCAGGGCGCGCTCGACGCCGTACTCGCGCATGTAGCCGTAGCCGCCGAGGATCTGGACGCACTCGTCGGCGACCTCGACGCAGGCGCGCTGGGTGTAGAGCTTCGCCTTGACCACGTCGGCGATCGCGTCGTGTCCGGCGACGTAGGTGCGCAGCGCGTGGTAGGTGAGCGCCCGGCCGACCTCCGCCTTGACTCCAAGTCTCGGCGATCTTGTGGCGGATCGCCTGGAACTTTCCGATCGGTCGCCCGAACGCCTCGCGCTCGCCCGCGTACTCGATGGCCACCTCGAGCAGCCGGCGCATCCCGCCCACGGCGCCGAGGGCCATCAACAGCCGCTCCCAGGCGAAGTTCTGCATGATCAGGTAGAAGCCCTGGTTCTCGGCGCCGAGGAGGTTCTCGGCCGGAACCTCGACGTCGGTGAAGGTCAGCTCGCCGGTGTCGGAGGAGTGCCAGCCCATCTTCTCGAGCTTGCCCGTGACCTCGTAGCCGGGCATGTCGCGCTCGAGGACCAGGAACGAGATCCCCTGATGGCCGCCCGACTCGGTCGTCTTGCAGGCGCAGACGAGATAGTCCGCCCGGACCCCGTTGGTGATGAACGTCTTCTGGCCGTTGACGACGTAGCCGCCGTCGACAGGGCGGGCGAAGGTCCGGATCGAGGCCACGTCGGAGCCGGCGCCGGGCTCGGTGATCCCCAGCGCGCAGATCTTCAAGCCGCGGATCGCCGGCCGCAGGAACCGCTCGTGCTGGTCGGGGGTGCCGAACCGGAAGATCGGCGGGGTCGCGATCCCGGTGTGCGCGCCGAGCCCCGCGCCGACCCCGCCCGAGGCTCCGGCCGCGGCGAGCTCCTCGGCCCAGACGGCGTCGTGCACGTAGTCGCCGCCCTGCCCGCCGAGCTCGACCGGGTACTTGAGGCCGAGGAAGCCGAGCTCGCCGGCTCGCAGGTAGAGCTCGCGCGGGAACTCGCGCGCCGCCTCCCACTCGTCGACGTTGGGGACGATCTCCTCCCGCACCCAGCGGCCGATCGTCTCTCGAAGCTGCTCGTGCTCGTCGGCGAAAGGCGGCAGCATCGCCCGCTCTCCGCCGTCCTTGATCACTCGAGCCATCAGTCCGCGTCCTCGAGCGTGGTGTAGCCGCGGCCGGCGAAGTCGAACCCGAGCAGGTCGCCGCTCGGGTTCTCTCGGTCGCCGTGGTGATAGGCGCGGACCTCGGCGATCTTGCCGTCGCGCAGCCGGAACCACTCGCTGCCGCGGTTGATGCGCCGCTCGCCGGACTTCGGCTCCCGCCAGGTCATCGTCCACTCGATCACCGCCTCGTCGCCGTCGGCGATCCCGTGCTCGTAGTGCCACCGGCCGTCGAGGTTGTCGATCGCCCAGCGCGCGTTCTCGGCGATCCCCCTGCCGTGGTGCGGGCCGAGGCGCGTGTAGTAGTGCGTCGCGTCCTCGGTGAAGTGCGAGGCGATCAGGTCGACGTCGCCCGTGTTGAGCGCCTCGTAATAGCTGCGGATGTGGTCGAGCGCGTCGATCGGCGAATTTTTACTCCCTCGCTGTCGATCTCGGCGAAGCTCGTTCGTCGCTACGGTGAACGCGGCGATCCGCGCCGCGACTAGAAGGAGGACGGCGGATGCAGTACATGCTCGCGATCATCGGCCCCGAGGGCGGCTGGGAAGACGTCAGCCCGGAGGAGATGAAGGCCTCGATGGACGGGTGGAGCGCGTTCGAGCGCGAGGTGGCCGACGCCGGGGCGCTGATCGCCGGCGAGGGCCTCCAGGAGAGCGCCACCGCGACCACGGTGCGGTTTCGAGAGGACGACGAGCCGGCGGTCACCGACGGGCCCTTCGCCGAGACCAAGGAGCAGCTCGGCGGCTTCTACCTGCTCGAGTGCGCCGACCTCGACGAGGCGCTCGGCTGGGCGAAGAAGGTCCCGGTCAGGCCCACGGCATCGATCGAGGTCCGCCCCGTGATGGACTACACGCAGTTCGGATTCCAGCGGCCGGAGCGCGTCGCCGAGGTTTCCTCGTAGCGGACTCCGGGGTCGTCGACCGCGCCTTCCGGGAGGAGTCCGGAAGGGCGGTCGCGACCCTGATCCGCGTTCTCGGCGACTTCGACGCAGCCGAGGAGGCGGTCCAGGAGGCGTTCGCGATCGCGGTCGAGCGCTGGCCGCGCGATGGAGTCCCAGACAACCCCGGTGCCTGGATCACCCGCGTCGCGCGCAACCGGGCGATCGACAGGCTCCGGCGGGAGCGCACCTTGGAGGCCAAGCGCCCGGAGCTCGAGACGCTGGCCGCTTTGCGGGCGCTCGACGACGACGAGGGCGAGGTCGATGCCTTCCCGGACGATCGCCTGAGGCTCATCTTCACCACCTGCCATCCGGCGCTCGCGCCCGAGGCGCGGGTCGCGCTGACGCTGCGAACGCTCGGCGGGCTGACGACGGCGGAGATCGCGCGGGCGTTCCTCGTCGCCGAGTCGGCGATGGCCCAGCGGCTGGTGCGCGCCAAGCGAAAGATCCGCGACGCCGGGATCGCGTACGAGGTTCCGCCGCCCGAGCGGCTCGGGGAACGGTTGCGCTCGGTGCTGGCGACGCTCTACCTCATCTTCAACGAGGGCTACCTGGCCTCCGGAGCCGACTCGCTGATCCGCGCCGAGCTCTGCGACGAGGCGATCCGCCTGGCGCGCGTGCTTCGCGCCGTGATGCCGGCGGAACCCGAGGTCAACGCACTGCTGGCGCTGATGCTGCTGCACGACTCGCGTCGCGCCGCGCGGATCGACGCCGGCGGCCGGATGGTGCTGCTCGACGACCAGGATCGCGGGCGCTGGGACCGGGCGAAGATCGACGAGGGGCTCGAGCTGGCGGCGTCGGCGGCGGCGTCGGGCCCGCGGCCGTACGTCGTCCAGGCGCTGATCGCCGCCGAGCACTCGCGCGGCGCGAGCCCAGGGGAGACCGACTGGCCCCGGATCGTGCGCCTGTACGACTGGCTCTCGGTGCTCGCGCCGTCGCCCGTGGTCGAGCTGAACCGCGCGGTCGCCGTCGCGATGGCCGACGGCCCCGAGCGAGGGCTCGAGCTGATCGAGGGCATCGATGGCCTCGACGCCTACGCGCCCTACCACGTCGCCCGAGCCGATCTGCTGCGGAGGCTGGGGCGCCGCGAGTCGGCCGATGCCTACAGGCGGGCCGCGCGACTCGCCGCCAACCCGGTCGAGCGCGACTTCCTCGCGCGGCGCAGCGCGGAGCTCGAGGATCAATAGGCGCTGCTGTTCCCGCCTACTCCTCGGGATTGGGCGCGGAAGTATCGGTCTGCCAGAGCCCGAACTCGTTTCCCTCGCTGTCCTTGCAGACCGCGAACCAGCCCATGCTCGGCACCGGCTGCGGGTCGTTCGCCTCGCCGCCGAGCTCCTTGACGCGCGCGGTACCGGCGTTGATGTCGTCGGTGTCGAAGTAGACGAGCGGGCCGCGCTTCCCGGGCTCCGCGTTGGTGATCGCGGCACCCTGGGTGTCGGTCAGCCGAGTCGTGTGGTACTCGAACGGCCCCGGGAAGGCCTCGAACTCCCAACCGAACAGCCCGCCCCAGAACTCCCGCGACTTCGCCGTGTCGTCGGCGGGGATCTCCAGGTGCACCATCTCTCCAGCCACTGCCTCTCCTCTCCGATCGTGGTTGCGAGCGGAGCCTACTCCCGCCCGGCCGGCTCAATAGGAGCGGGGCAAGCCGAGCGAGTGCTCGGCGACGTAGTTGAGGATCATCTCCCGGGACACCGGCGCGGTCCGGGTCAGGCGCGCGCCCCAGTACATGTCGGTCAACCCGTACTCGAGCGCGAAGCCGTTGCCGCCGTGGGTCTGGATCGCCTGGTCGACGCAGCGGATCGACGCCTCGGCGGCGGCGTACTTGGCCATGTTCGCCGGTTCGGCGGCGGGCGCCCCGGCGTCGTAGAGAGCAGCTGCCTTCTGGGTCATCAGCCGCGCCAGCTCGAGCTCGATCTTGGCCTGCGCAAGCGGGTGCGAGATCCCCTGGTGGGCCCCGATCGGCTGCGACCAGACGACGCGCTCGTTGGCGTAGGCGGCGGCGATCTCGAGCGCCCGCCGTCCGACACCGTTGGCGACCGCGGCGCCCATGATGCGCTCCGGGTTGAGGCCGTCGAACGCTGCCGCAAGACCGGCCGTCTCCGACTCGCCGATCACCCGGTCGGCGGGCACCTCGACGTCGTCGAAGTAGAGCTGCCACTGCTTGTCGGATGCCCTGACCGCGACGGGGATGAACTGCTTTTCGAGCCCGGGCGCGTCGGTGTCGACCAGCATCAGCAGGGCAGGCCGAGCGAGCCGTCGGGCTCGCGCCTGCGAGCCACGACGAGGATCGCCTGGGCGTCCTCGACCCCGGAGATGTAGGTCTTCGTACCCCGCAGCACGTAGGAGCCATTGCTCCGCGTCGCCGCGGTGGAGAGGTTGTGGGAGTTCGTCCCGGCGTCGGGCTCGGTGATCGCGAACGCGACCCGCGTGCTGCCGGCGGCGATCGGCGGCAGCCAGCGCTCGCGCTGCGCTTCGGTGCCGTGCCGGGCCAGGATCGAGCCGACGATCGCGGGCGAGACCACGATCAGGAGCAGGGAGCAGCCGGAGGCCGAGATCTCCTCGCCGACCGCCTGCAGCGCCTGAATCCCGATGCCTCCGCCGCCGTAGCGCTCGGGCAAGTTGACGCCGAGGTAGCCCTTCTCGGCGAGCGCGTCCCAGAGCGCGCGCGGCGGCTCGTCCGCTTCCACGATCCGCCGGTGATAGTCGGGCCCGCCCAGGCGCTCGCAGATCCCGCGCACCGCGGCGCGGATCTCGACCTCCTCGTCGGTCGGGACGAGGGGCAGCGTGGTCAAAGTCCGTACGACCGGCCGATGACCTCGAGCATGATCTCGTCGGTGCCGGCGCCGATGCGGTTCAGGCGCTGGTCGCGGAAGGCGCGCTCGATCTCGTACTCCTTCATGTAGCCGTAGCCGCCGTGGATCTGGACGCACTCGTCGGCGACCTCGTGGCAGACGCGCGTGGCGAACAGCTTCGCCATCGTGATCTCCCGCACCGGGTACTCGCCGTTGGCAAAGCGCCAGGCGGTGGCATGGACCATCTGCTTGGCGGCCTCGATCTTGGTCGCCATGTCGGCGAACTTGTGGCGGATCGCCTGGAAGCGGCCGATGGGGCGTCCGAACGCCTCGCGCTCCTTCGCGTACTCGAGCGTCCGCTCGAACATCCGCTCACACGACGCGTAGCAGCCGGCGGCCGCGACCAGCCGCTCGCCCTGGAGCTCCCAGCTGATGTGGTAGAAGCCCTTGCCGATCTCGCCCAGCACGGCGTCGGCCGGGACCCGCAGATCCTCGAAGGCGAGCTCGCCGGTGTCGGAGGCGTGCATTCCCATCTTCTCGAGCTCGCGCGAGACGCTGAAGCCGGGCACCGGGTTGCCCTCGTCGTCGCGCAGGTCGATCACGAACAGCGTGATGCCGTCGTGGCGCGCGTCGGGGTCGGTCTTGGTCACCAGCACGCAGAAGTCGGCCCGCGCCCCGTTGGTGATGAACGTCTTCGAGCCGTTGATCACGTACTCGTCGCCGTCGCGGATGGCGGCGGTCCGGATCCCGGCGACGTCCGAGCCGGCACCGGGCTCGGTGATCCCGAGGCAGCCGATGCGCTCGCCCTTGATCCCCGGCACCAGGTAGCGCTGCTTCTGCTCCTCGCTGCCGAGCAGGTGCACCGGCGGCAGGACCATGTCGGTCTGCACCGCGAAGCCCATGTTGGTGCCGCCCGAGCCCGAATAGCTCATGCACTCGGCGCGCACCAGCGAGTAGAAGTAGTCGCCGCCCTGGCCGCCGTACTCCTCGGGGAAGCAGAGGCCGAGGTAGCCGAGCTCGCCGGCGCGGCGCATCGCCTCGCTGGGCCAGTAGCTCTCCTCCCACTCGTTGCGGTGGGGGTAGAGCTCCTTCTTCACCCAGGCGCTCATCGACTCGCGCAGGTCGAGGTGCTCGTCGCTGAAGAGGAAGTGCTTGCGCTTCGCCTCGTGCTCGGGCTTGATCACGGCAGTCGCCATGTGCGGCTCCTTCGGACTCGACGGAAGTAAGAAGCGTATAGTAATACTTCCTACTTATGGCCGAGTACGAGAAGCTTCGCTACGAGGTCGCCGACCGGGTGGCGACCATCGCGCTCGACGACCCCGAGACCCGCAACGCGCTCTCCGATCAGCTCCTGCTCGAGCTCGCCGAGGCGCTGCGCGCGGCCAAGGCCGATGACGACGTCGGAGTCGTCGTCCTCACCTCGACCCACGAGAAGGTGTTCTCGTCGGGCGCCAACCTGGCGGGCTTCTAAAGCCGACGCGCCGGTCGCCGCCAAGCACTTCGGGACCAACCGCTTCGTCGACATCTTCCGCGAGCTCGGCGAGCTCGGCAAGCCGTCGATCGTCGCCGCCAACGGCCACGTGCTCGCCGGCGCGCTCGGGATCGCCCTGGCCTGCGACCTGATCATCGCCAAGGAGGGCGCGGGGTTCGGGACGCCCGAGATCAACGTCGGGCTGTTCCCATTCATGATCATGGCCCTGATCTACCGCAACGTCCCGCGCAAGAAGACCAACGAGATGCTGCTCCTCGGCGAGCGCCTGACCGCCGAGGAGGCCCGGGACGCGGGGATCGTCAACAAGGTCGTGCCGGCTGAGGAGTTCGACGCCGCCGTCGCCGAGTGGGCGCAGAAGCTGGCGGGAAAGTCGCCGCTGGTGATGCGGCTCGGCAAGGACGCGATGTGGCGTCAGATGGACATGCCGCTGCTCGACGCGCTCGACTATCTGCGCGCGCAGCTGACGATCGAGCTGGAGACCGAGGACGCGATCGAGGGCGTCAAGGCGTTCTTCGAGAAGCGCGAGCCGGCGTGGAAGGGACGGTAATGGCCGTTGAGGAACACGAGGCCGAGGCGCCGGAGGCGCCGCCCGCCGAGGGCGGCGAGCTCAAGCGCAAGGTCGACGACCTGCACGAGCGGCGCGAGCGGGCGAAGCTCGGCGGCGGCGAGGAGAAGATCAAAAAGCAGCACGACGCCGGCAAGCTGACCGCCCGCGAGCGCATCGACCTGCTCGTCGACCCGGGCACGTTCGTCGAGATGGGCATCCACGCCGGGCCGCACTTCTCGCAGCGCTCGATGGAGGGCAAGGAGGCGCCGGCCGACGGCGTGATCACCGGCTGGGGCGACGTCGACGGGCGCACCGTCGCGATCGCCGCCTACGACTTCACGGTGATGGCCGGCTCGATGGGGATGACCGGCGAGCTCAAGGTCGGCCGGCTGCGGGAGATGGCCCTGCAGAAGCGGATGCCGCTGATCTGGCTGCTCGACTCCGCCGGAGCGCGGATCCAGGAGGCGGCCGGCTCGCTTTTCGCCGGCTCGGGCCACCTGTTCCGCGAGGAGGTGACGATGTCCGGCGTCGTGCCGCTCGTCGCCGGCATGCTCGGCCCGTGCGCCGCCGGGACCGCGTACATCCCTGGCCTCTCGGACTTCGTGCCGATGGTCGTCGGCCAGGGCGCGATGGCGCTCGCCGGGCCGCACCTGACCAAGGCGGTCACCGGCGAGGACATCTCGATGGAGGAGCTCGGCGGCGCCAAGGTGCATTGCCGCAAGTCCGGCGTCGGCGACCTCGAGTGCAAGGACGACGCCGAGTGCATCGCCGCGATCAAGGACTACCTGTCCTACTTCCCGTCCAACTGCGAGCAGCGCCCGCCGGTGCGCCAGACCGACGATCCCGACGACCGGATGTCGGAGCGGCTGATGGAGATCGTCCCGGAGTCCAACCGCCAGCCCTACGACATGTACGAGGTCATCCGCGAGGTCGTCGACGACGGCGAGATCTTCGACATCAAGCCGAGGTTCGCGAAGACGATCATCACCTGCCTGGCGCGGTTCGGCGGCATGCCGGTCGGCATCGTCGCCAACCAGCCGAAGCAGCTCGGCGGCATCCTCGAGAACGACTCCGCCGACAAGGCGGCCCGGTTCGTCAACCTCTGCGACGCCTTCAACATCCCGCTCGTCTTCCTCCAGGACGTGCCGGGGTTCATGGTCGGCTCGAAGGTCGAGCACGCCGGGATCATCCGCCACGGGGCGAAGATGCTTTACGCGGTCTCACGGGCGACGGTCCCGAAGATCACCGTGGTCATCCGCAAGGCCTACGGCGCCGGCTACTACGTGATGAACGGCAAGGCGTACGAGCCCGACCTGATCGTCGCCTGGCCGAGCGCCGAGATCTCGGTGATGGGCGCCGAGGGTGCGGTGAACATCATCGGCCGCTCGGCGATCGAGGCGTCGGACGATCCCGATGCGACCCGCGAGGCGATGCTGGAGCAGGTCCGCAAGCAGATCGACGTCTACCTCGCCGCCAAGAACGCGCTGATCGACGACGTCATCGACCCGCGCGAGACCCGCCCGACGATCATCCGAGGCCTGCGGATGGCGAAGGACAAGCGCGTCGAGCGCCCGTGGCGCAAGCACGGGGTGATGCCGGTATGAGCAGGTTCGAGGATCCCGTGATCATTTCGTGCTCGATCTCGGGTGCGATCGCGAACCGGGAGCAGTGCCCGGCGATCCCCTATACGCCGGAGGAGTACGCGGCCGAGGCGCGGAGGGCGGTCGACGAGGGGGCGTCGCAGATCCACATCCACGCACGGACGCCGGACGGCACGCCGAGCTACGAGATCGAGGACTTCCGGGCGATCACCGAGGCGATCCTGGCCGAGGTCGGCGATGTGATCGTCAACTACTCGACCGGCGCGATCGGGGTCCCGATCGAGAAGCGGATCGCCTACCTGCGCGAGCTGCGGCCCGACGTCGCGGCGCTGAACATGAGCTCGATGAACTACGCCAAGTACTCCAAGCGGCGCAAGGACTTCGTCTTCAAGGCGGTGTTCGAGAACTCCTTCGACACCATTATCGAGTTCCTGACCGCGATGCGCGAGCTTCAGATCAAGCCCGAGCACGAGTGCTTCGACGCCGGCCACGTCGCCAACCTCGACCCGCTGCTCGACATGGGGCTCTTGTCCGAGCCGCTGCAGATCTCGCTGGTGATGGGCGTCAACGGCGGCATCCGGCCGAACGGCCGCAACGTCGGCTTCATGTCAGAGCAGATCCCGGGCGGCGCCGATGGCCAGAACGCCTGGCAGGTGATCGGCATCTCGCGCGACCAGTGGCGGCTGCTCGGCGCCTCGTTGACGCTGGGCGGCAACGTCCGCGCCGGGCTCGAGGACAACTTCTACCTGCCGAACGGCGAGATGGCGCGCTCGAACGGCGACCTGATCGCCAAGGCGCGACAGATGGCCGAGGACGTCGGCAGGCGGACGGCGACGGTGGCCGAGGCGCGAGAGATGCTGGGTGTGCCCAAGCGTGACCGAGCTGCCGCTTAGCGACGTCCGCGTCCTCGACCTCTCGCGGCTGCTGCCCGGCGGGTTTGCCTCCCAGCTGCTGGCCGACCTCGGCGCCGACGTGGTCAAGCTCGAGGACACCGGGATGGGTGACTACGTCCGCTGGGCGCCGCCCTATTACGGCGACGACGAGCAGCAGAGCCTCGGCACCCGCTCGGCCCTCTACCTGGCGCTCAACCGCAACAAGCGCTCGATCCGGCTCGATCTCAAGTCCGAGGGTGGGCGCGGCGCGCTCCTGCGGCTGGTACGCGATTACGACGTCGTGCTCGAGAGCTTCCGGCCGGGGGTGCTCGACCGCCTCGGGGTGGGCTACGAACGGATGAGAGAGGAGAACCCGGCGGTGGTCTACTGCGCGGTCACGGGCTACGGCCAGACCGGGCCCAACGTCCAGCGCGCCGGACACGACCTGAACTACCTCGGCCTGATCGGCCTGCTCGGTCTCACCGGCGAGCCCGACGGCCGGCCGATCCAGTCGGCCGGCCAGATCGCCGACATCGGCGGCGGCGCCTTGATGGCGGCGGTCGGGATCCTGGCCGCGCTGCACGAGGCGCGGCGCTCGGGCGAGGGACAGGTGGTCGACGTCTCGATGGCCGACGGCGCTCTCTCCTGGCTGGCGATGGTCGCCGGCGCCTATCTCTGCGATGGCGAAATCCCGCGCCGCGGCGACGGCCAGCTCACGGGGCGCTTCGTCTGCTACCTGCCGTACGAGGCCGCCGACGGCCACGTGACCATGGGCGCGCTCGAGCCGCAGTTCTGGGCGCGCTTCTGCGCCGGGGTCGGGCGCGACGATCTGGTCGCCAAGCAGTTCGAGCGCAACGGCTCGGAGGCATGGGCGGAGGTCGCCGAGATCTTCCGCACCAAGACGCGCGCCGAGTGGAAGGCGTTCAACGACGAGCACGACGCGATGATCGAGCCGGTGCTCGACCTCGACGAGGCGCTCGATTCGGAGCTGGTCCAGGCGCGCGAGATGGTGGTCGAGTGGGAGCAGCCCGAGATCGGGCCGGTGCGCCAGCTAGGCGTGCCGATCAAGCTCTCGCGGACTCCGGCGGGGTCCACTCGCCGGCGCCGGGGTTCGGCGAGCACACGCGTGACGTGCTGGCCGACGCCGGCCTGTCGGCCGAGGAGATCGAGGCGCTGTTCGAGTCGGGCGCCGCCGCCGGCGCGCCGGACGATGCGGGCGACCGCTCGTTCATGGGCTGATGGAGGCGACGATGTCGAAGATCAGCGAGCTCGCGGAGGCGGCCGATGTCCCGGTGGCGACCGTGCGCCACTACCTGCGTGAGGGCCTGCTCCCCGAGCCGGTGAAGACCTCGCGCAACATGGCCTACTACCCGCCCGAGTTCGCCGAGCGGATCCGGCTGATCAAGCAGCTTCAGGAGGAGCGGTTCATGCCGCTGCGGGTGATCAGGGAGCTGCTGGAGGCGGCGAACGGCGATGTTGACCGGCTGAGAGCCCTCGCCGAGACCGGGGACGCCCTGGTCGCGCGCGTGCTCGCCCCGGACACCGAGCGCACCCCGGAGCCCGAGGTGCTCGACCGATACGAAATCCCGGAGCGCGCACTGCGTAGGCTCACGGAGCTCGGCGTGCTGACGCCCGATGACGAGGGCTACTCGCCCTCCGACCTGAGGATCATCGAAGCCGTGTCGCGCTTCCGCGCCGCCGGATGGAACGAGACCACCGGCTTCGGCGCCCGGGACGTCGCCCGCCTGATGGAGGGGCTGGAACCGGTGATCGCCGACGAGCTCAAGCTGCTCGTCGAGCGCTTCTCGGCGCTCGACGTCGAGCGCGCCCGCGAGCTGGTCGAGGGCGGCGCCACCCCGTTCCCGGCGCTGATCGGCGCGCTGCACGCCAAGCTGCTGGCGCAGGAGCTGAAGGTCTAGAGGCCTCTAGGCGGAGAGCTCCGCGAGGCCGGTCTCCCGGTCGCTTGATCGGCTCATAGCCGAGCTCCGCGCGGGCCTTTGAGATGTCGATCGTGCACTCCTGCGAGGAGATCCACACCGCGAACCGAGTCGCCGGCGGCTCGCCGCCGAGGTGGAAGAGCCGCCATGCCGTCTCCGACGCGGCCGCCACCGGCCCGGCGACGGCGCTCGGCAGCGTGCGCGTGGGCGGCTCCACACCCTGGCTCTCGATCAGCGCCGAGACGAAGTCGCGGAAGACGACCCGATCGCCGTCGGTGACGAAGTACGCCTCGCCGGCGCGCCCCTTCTCGGCGGCGAGCAGCAGGCCCTCCACCACGTTGTCGACGTGGGTGGTGTCGGTGAGCTGGGTGCCGCCGCCGATCCAGGCGAACCGCCCCTTCTCGACCAGCTCGAGGATCCCCGGGAGCAGGGTCGTGTCGCCCGCGCCCCAGACGAAGCGCGGGCGCAGGACGACGGCCTGAAGCCATCGCCGCTCGCCTCGCGCACGGCCATCTCGGCGAGCGCCTTGGTCGCCGCGTAGAGCGCCTTCGAGTCCGGGCGCAGCGGGGTCGTCTCGTCGACCTCGACCAGCGGATCGCCGGCGATCAGCGCCGCCTCGGTGCCGCAGTGGACGAACCGGCGCACACCGGCGGCCCGGCTCCCATCGAGCGCGTTCCTGGTCCCGTCCACGTTGTCGCGCATGAAGTCCTCGCGCCGGCCCCAGGTGCCGAGGTGGGCGGCGAGGTGAAAGGCGGCTTCGCATCCGGCGGCGCCCGCCTCGATCGCGCCCCTGTCGGAGAGGTCGCCGGCGACCGGCTCCGCCCCGAGCGCCTCGACCGCAGCCGCCGACGTCTCCGAGCGGGCCAGCGCCTTGACCGCGCAGCCCTCGGCGACCAGGCGGCGGACCAGCGCGCCGCCGATGAACCCCGAGCCGCCGGTGACGAAGGCGGTGGCCGGAACCTCGGTCATCTCGGCGGAATCTATCCGGGGGGCGGTGCCGCGGGCGTGTTGGCCTCGACGATCCGCCCGAGCTCGCGGACGAGCTCGCCGACGGACTGCGGTATGTCGCCGATCTCGGCGAAGGCGCCGGTATTTCCGCCGTACTCGATCTCGTACTGGAAGCAGTCCGCGCAGCGGATGCCCGGCCCGGGGTCGCCGCCACCGAAATCCGCCGCCGCCAGCAGCCCGCTCAGCCGGTCGAGCTCGACGGCCTCGAGCTCGAAGCTCGCTCGCAGCGGGTGTCCGTGGCCGACCTCGAGGGCGGCCGAGCCGTCGCGTGCGACCACGAGGTGTTCGTAGACGCCGGCGACCCCACCGCTCTTCGTGTAGACGACCAACGGGCCGTCGCCGCCGGGTGGGTCGGGCGCGCTCTCATCGTCGGCCCGCAGCCCGGCAGCGCCAGCGCCGCGGCGGCCGCGATGGCCGGCAACAGGCGGGTCATGTCCTCCACTACTACGCGTGCGACCACGATCGGTCACCAGTTTCGCCCCGAGGCTGAAGACGACGGGCCCCGAACGCTCGGGGCCCGTCGCACCACTCAGAGAGGGACGGGAGCGCTCTACCGTCCAACCTCAACCACACGGCCCGGAAAGGGGGATTCTCCGGAGTAACGCGCCCTTGTCCCGGCGTGCACCTACCCCCGTCGTCACGATCCAAAACCTCGGCCGACAGCGCGGGGCGGCGGCTACGACGCGCTGAGTCCCGCGACGGCCTCGTCGCGGCTGTCGAACAGGCCGACGGCCCGGTCGATCCCGGTCAGCTCGAGCAACCGGCGAACGTCGGCGTCCGGGCAGCAGACGCCGAAGCGGCGTCTCTCCTCGGACAGCCGGCGCTTCGCCTCGACCAGCAGGCTGAGGCCGGTCGAGTCGATGAAGTTGCAGTCGCTGAGGTCGACGAGCACCGGCATCGTCGGGTCGCCGAGCGCCTCGGCGAGCGCCTCGCGCAGCTCGGGCGCGGTCCCCTGGTCGAGCTCGCCGGTGACGCTCACGGTGTGCAGGCCGTTGGTCGAGTCGGCCTCGACTTTGAACGGCGCGTTCACGCTTCCTTGTTCGGGGCCCCGCACATTCGTCTACATCCTATCGGCGGCCAGATCAGGCCGGTACATTCAATGAGCCGCCGGCGCTCATGAGGGGGGCGCGGGGGTCGACACGATGCACCCTTTGCGAGACAGACGTTCGGTCAGGTGGCCGGAGCGGCCGACGACGGCCGTGGGCGTCGCGGCCGGTTTGGTCGCGCTCGGGCTGCTCGTTCTCCTCGACGTCGCCCTGACCTCGCAGCCGGCGGCGATCGTCGGCACCTACGTCGCCGCGCCCTTCATCACCGCGATGCTCGCCGGCCCGGGCGCGACAGCGTTCGTCGGCGTCGTCGCGGTCCTCGCGGCAGCGGTCAGCCCGCAGTGGAACGCCGAGGTGGGGGAGGCGGAGCAGATCGCCCGGATCTCGGTGATCGCGGTCGGCACCTCCTTCGCCGCCCTGGGCTCGTGGCTCGCCGCGCGAATGCGGGATCGATCGGACCGGCTGCGACTGCTCGACGCGGTCGGCGGCGTCGCCGACGGATCGCTGCCGCTCGCGGAGACGCTCGATCGGGTGGTGGAGGTGATCGTCCCCGCCTTCGGGGACCTGTGCATGGTCGACGCCACCCACGACGGCCGCGTCAACCGGATCGCCGTCCGCTGCCGCGGCAGCGAGCGAGCGCCTGAGGTCGAGGACTACGTCCGTCGGCGCTCACCGACGATCCCCGACTGGCTGCGCCGCGGCGATCGCGCCTGGCGCTACATCCCGCGCTGGGTGCCAAGGGTGCGCGACGAGGAGCTGCGGCGAATGGCGCACTCGCCCGACGACCTCGAGTTCCTGCGCTCGCTCGGAGTCGGGTCCATCATCTGGGCGCCGATCGTCGCCCGCGACCGCAGCCTTGGCGTGCTGACGCTGGTCACCGCCTGGTCTGGTCGCCGCTACTCCCACGACGATCTGCGCTTCGCCCAGATCCTCGCCAGCCGCATCGGCCTCGCACTCGACAACGCCGGCCTGTTCTCGGACCTCGAGAGCGTCGAGCGGCGGATGGACACGGTGATGTCGCTGCTCGACGAGGCCGTGGTGATCCATGGCGCCGACGGCGAGCTGTTGTTCGTCAACCCGGCGGCGGCGAGAACGCTCGGGTTCGAGACCGCCGAGGAGGCGGTGTCGACGCCGACGGAGCGAATCCGGGATCGCTACGTGGTCCGCGACGAGCAGGGCGACACGGTCGGCGCCGAGTCGTTTGCCGGCCTGCAGGCGTTGCGCGGGGAGCGCACCGAGCCGCAGATCCTGCGCGCCACCGATCTGCACACGGGCAAGGAACGCTGGACGCGGACCAAGTCCAGGGCGATCAACGGCCCCGACGGCAACATCCTCTACTCGGTCACCGCGATCGAGGACGTCACGGACGTCAAGCGCGCCGAGCTTTCCCAGCGCCTGCTGGCGCGCCTCGGACAGCTGATCGGCGACTCCGACGATCACTCGCAGATGCTGGAGACGATCCCGCGGCTGCTGATCGGCGAGTTCGCCGACTGGTGCTCGGTCAACGTCGCCGGCGAGGGCGGAGTGGTCAACGAGATCGCGGTGGAAGGCCACGACGCCGAGCTCACGGAACGGATCACGCAGATGCGCGAGCGCTACCCGGTGCGGATCAACGACCGGGCCGGGATCGGAGCCGCGATTCGCACCGCCGAAGCGCATCTCTTCGAGGACGTCGAGTCGCTGGTGCGCGCGGTCGCGGTCGACGACGAGCACGCGGGAGCTGCTTCGAGCCGCGCGGGCGAAGTCCGTGATCATCGCGCCGATGCCGGCGCCCGGCGGCGCCGTGGGCGCGCTCGTGTTCCTGAACCGTGAGGGCTCGCGCGTCTTCGATCAGGACGACCTCGAGCTCGCCGTGGAGTTCGCCAGGCGGGCCGGGATCGCGGTCGAGGGCGCCCGCCTGGCCGACGAGCGCGACCGGGTCGCCGACGCGCTCCAGCGCGAGCTGCTGCCGCCGAGCCTGCCGACGATCGCAGGCTGGGAGGTGGCGACGATGTACGAGCCCGCCGGCGTGGTCAACGAGGTCGGCGGAGACTTCTACGAGGTCTTTCCCGCGGAGGACGGATGGGCCGTTGTGCTCGGCGACGTCTCGGGCCGAGGCGCGGCGGCCGCCTCGCTGACCGCCGAGGCTCGGCACACGATCCGAACCGCCGGCACCCTCTCGGGAGACCCGACCGCCGGCTTGTCGCTGCTCGACCGCAACCTCCGCGGGCGCGACGACGCCGCCCTCTGCTCGGTTGTCGTGGTCCGGATTCCGCGGGCCAACGGCGGTGCGTGTGTGGCGAGCGTCCACCTGGCCGGCCACCCGCACCCGATGCTGATCCGAGGTGGATCGGTGGAGGAGGTCGGGACGCCTGGCCCGCTGCTCGGCGTGGTCGAGGACCCGGACTGGCCCGCGACGCGGGTCCCGCTCGAGCCAGGCGACCAGCTCGTCCTCTATACCGACGGGGTGATCGAGGCGCGCCGCGACGGCGGCGAGCGGTTCGGCGCCCACCGCCTGCGGGAGGCCCTCGCCGGCTGTGAGTCTCCCGAGGACGCGGTCGCGCGCCTGCGCGAGGCGCTGCAGCAGTTCAGAGGGGTGTCGCGGCAGGATGACGCGGCGGTGATCGCGCTGCGCTACGCGGGCCGGCCGGCGGCGCACTTTGCCCGCGAGGGCGAGCCGCTGGAGGCCGGCACGCTACGCGGCGGCTCTGGCCGTCTGGCCTGAGCGCTTCATCGAAACCAGCCGTTCTGCGATCCTCGTCACGGTTTGGAGCCGAGGCCCGAGGGCGAGGGGCGCCGCCCGGCGCTCTGCTGCGCGATCGGCGCTGCCGTGGCGGTGGTCTCCGTCCTGTTCGCCGGCGCGACCGGCCCGCCCTATCTGTCCCTCAGCGCGCTCAACCCTTGGCTGGTCGTGTACGCGATCGGGCTCTTCGGGGCCCTGTTCGCGACCCCGTTCGTGATCCACGCCCGACTCGGCGGCGCGCTCGAGGCCGACGCCCGCTGGGAGCGGGCGCTGGTGCTGTGGGGGGCGGTTTCGCTGGCCGCGCTCGCGCTCGGCCTGGTCGCCGGGCTGCCGTCCGGCTTCGCCTCGGATTCGCTCGCCGGGTCGCTGGGCGCGGTCACGGTGGGCGAGGCCGTGCTGGTGCTCGGAAGCCTGGTCGCCTGGCTGCTCGCGAACTGAGCTTCTGCGCCCGGCGGGGCTGACGGTATCCTCCTAGATTGACTGGTCAGTCAACCGGGCCGACCGGTCCTCGCGAGGAGAGCACCACACATGCGCGTCGCCGCCGTTCAGCTCAACTCGGGCCCCGACAAGGCCCGGAATCTCGACGCGGCCGCCCGGCTGGTCGCCGATGCCGCCGCGGCCGGATCCGATCTGATCGGGCTGCCTGAGAAGTGGAACGCGCTCGCGGCCGGGGAGGCGCTCGAGGCGGCAGCCGAACCGCTCGACGGGCCCTCCGTCACCGCGGCCCGCGGCTGGGCCTCTGACCACGGCGTCCACCTGCTCGCCGGCTCGATCGCCGAGCGATCAGAGGGGGAAGACCGGCTGCACAACACCTCGGTCTTGATCTCGCCCGACGGGGAGCTGGTCGCCGTCTACCGCAAGCTCCACATGTTCGACGTGGACGTCGGCGGGGTCGAGTATCGCGAGTCCGATCACGAGCGCCCCGGCGATGAGATCGTCGTCGCCGGCTTGGGCACGGTCGAGGTCGGGCTCACCGTGTGTTACGACCTGCGCTTCCCCGAGCTCTACCGGATCCTCGCGGTGAGGGGCGCTCGCCTGCTCGCCGTACCGTCGGCGTTCACCGCCGCCACGGGCCGTGATCACTGGGAGGTCTTGCTCCGCGCCCGCGCGATCGAGAACCAGGCCTTCGTGCTGGCGCCCAACCAGGTCGGCGAGGCGCCTCCCCACTACCGCTCCTGGGGTCACTCGATGATCGTCGGCCCCTGGGGCGAGGTGCTCGCCGAGGCGTCGGCGGGCGAGTGCTTCGTCGAGGCGGAGCTCGACCTCGATCGGCTGGAGCGGATCCGCGCCGAGCTGCCGTCGCTCGCCAGCCGCCGACCCGACGCATACCGTTGGCCTCAGGAGGTGACCACCTAGTGGCCAAAGCGCCGCCCGTCGACCGCCGGCGTCAGATCCTCGACGCCGCGATCCGCGTGTTCGCGCGCCAGGGCTTTCACGCCTGCCGGGTGTCGGACATCGCCCGCGAGGCCGGGGTCGCCTACGGGCTGGTCTACCACTACTTCGACTCCAAGGACCAGGTCCTGAACGAGCTCTTCGTCGAGCGCTGGTCGCTGCTGCTGCAGGCGATCGAGGAGGTCGACTCGCGGCCGATCCCGCCGCGCCAGAAGCTCGATGCGGTGGCCGGCTTCATCATCGATTCCTACCGCCACGACCCCGAGCTGATGAAGGTGATCATCGTCGAGGTCACCAGGGCCGCGAACTCGTTCGGCCGCACCCATCTGCCCGAGATCCGGCAGGCCTACGACCTGATCGCCAAGATCGTCGCCGACGCGCAGGCGAGCGGCGACTTCCGCGCCGACGTCGACGCCAACTTCGCCTCGATGTGGTTCTACGGAGCGATCGAGCAGCTCCTGTCCGGCTGGGTCTTCGGCCTGATCGGCGATTCGGACGCCGACTTCGACGGCGCCCGCGAGATGGTGGTCGAGACGATCTGCGGCGGGCTTGAGCGCGGCGCCGCGAACGGGGCCTAGGTCGTTCTGGTAAGAACCTAGCCGCCGATGGATAACGAGATCGTCAAGCGCCTGCTCTGGGCCGGCCTGCTCGCCGGCACGGGTGCGCTCGCCACCGTCGTCGCGACGCGGATCTCGGCGGTGATCTGGCAGCGAGTCTTCAACGAGGATCCGCCCGAGTGAGCTACCAACCGCCTCCGGGCCCCGAGGACGATCGCTCGGTCGGCGAGCTGGTCTTCGACGTCTCCGAGCGGGTCTCGACCCTCGTCCGCGAGGAGATCGAGCTCGCCAAGACGGAGGTATCCGAGAAGGTCACCAAGCTCATTCAAGGCTCGCTGGTCGGGATCGCCGCCGGGATCTTCGCCTTCCTCGGCCTGATCCTGCTGATGGTCGCGATCGCCTTCCTGATCAACGACATCTTCGACACCGCCGCCTGGGTGGGCTTCCTGATCGAGGCCGTGGTCTTCTTCCTGGTCGCCGCGGGTGCCGGCTACTTCGCCTACAGGTCCATGCAGGCAGGGGCGCCGCCGACACCGGACCTCGCGATCGAGGAGGGCAAACGGATCCGCC
Organism: uncultured Solirubrobacterales bacterium; assembly: GCA_963793775.1. Classification (GTDB taxonomy): domain Bacteria; phylum Actinomycetota; class Thermoleophilia; order Solirubrobacterales; family 70-9; genus WHSW01. The sequence goes on along the minus strand of CAWCBM010000019.1, from coordinate 472,086 downwards.
AGACGCTCGAGGCCGGCACCACGCCGCCCCCCGCCAAGGAGCCGACGCCATAGCCGATTCCCCCGAGATCTACTCCGGCGCCGGCGAGCCCGTGGCCCGCGGCACGGCCGGGGCCCCGGGCCGGAGCTCGGCCGAGATCCGCGCCGACATCGAGCGCCAGCGCGAGGAGCTCTCGCACTCCGTCGAGGCCCTTCGCGGCCGGGTGACCGAGCTCACCGACTGGCGCCGCCAGGTGCGCGAGCACAAGCGCGAGCTCGTGATCGGCGCCGCCGTTGTCGGCTTTGCGATCGGCGGCCTGCTGGCGCTGCGCCGCCGCTAATCACTCATCTCGCCGAGCAGCTCCCGCGGAAGCCCGCCGAAGCCGAGCAGGCCCGGACCGACGTGGGCGCCGATCACGGGGCCGATCTCCGAGACGAACACGGGCTCTGAGCCGAAGACCTGGCGGCACTCGTCCACCAGCTTGCGGGCCCTGTCGGCGTCGTGGATGTGCTGGACCACCCAACCGTCGGAACCGGCTTCCTTCTGCTCCCGGGCGAACTCGACCAGGCGCTCGAAGGCCCGCCGCCGCGTCCTCACCCGCTCGACCGGGGTGATCTCCTCCTCGAGCGTCAGGATCGGCTTGATCTGAAGCGCCGATCCGAGCCACGCCTGCGCGGCGCCGATCCTGCCGCCCCGCCGCAGGTACTCGAGGGTGTCGATCGCGAACCACATTCGCAGCGAGGCACGGGCGCGCCCCGCCGCCTGCATCGTCTCGGCGCCCGAAGCGCCGCGGGCCGCGGCATCGGCCGCGGTGAGCACCATCATCCCCTGGCCGCCGCAGGCCGAGCGGCTGTCCCAGACGGTGATCCGCTCGCCGCCCTTGCCCGAGTCCAGGAGCTCCTGGCGCGCCTGCAGGGCGGACTGGTAGGTGCCGGAGATCCCGGCCGAGATGTGCAGCGAGACGACGTCCATGCCGTCGGCCAGCAGCGGCTGGTAGACCGAGGTGAAGTCGCCCACCGATGGCTGAGAGGTCGTGGCCCCGGACTCGCTCCGGCGCAGGCGCTCGTAGAAGTCGTCGTAGCTCGAGCCGGAGATCTCGCTCTCGCGCTGCTGTTCGCCGTTGAGGGTGACGTAGAGGCTGACCAGGTGGATGCCCCGCTCGGCGACCAACCTGTCGGGCAGATATGCGGTCGTGTCGGTGACGACCGCGGTTTTGGCGCCCGAGCCCACGGCCGGTTCTTATCACCTGTCAGCCCTCCGTAGGATCCGCGCCGATGGCGAAGACGCTGGTCACCGGCGGCAGCGGCTTTCTCGGCAGCCACCTCGTGCGAGCGCTCGCCGAGCGCGGCGACGACCTCCGGCTGCTCGCGCGGCGCACCGCCGAGCTCGGCCACCTGGCGGGGATCGACTTCGAGCGGGCGACCGGCGACATCACGGACCGGCGGGCGGTCAATCGGGCGATTGACGGCGTCGATCGCGTCTTTCACGTCGCGGGGCGTACCTCGCTTCGCCGCCGCGACCGCGAGGCGGTCTTCGACGCCAACCTGCGCGGTGCGCGGACGATCTTCGAGGCGGCGCTCGAGGCGAAGGTGGAGCGGCTGGTCCATACCTCGACCGTGGGGGCGATCGGCGTCGCCGCCCCCCGCAAGGCCGCCGACGAGTCGACCCCGTTCGAGATCGGGCACCTCGGGCTCGCGTACGTCAACTCCAAGCACGAGGCCGAGTTGGAGGCGTTCAGGCTCGCCGCCCAGGGTCTGCCGGTGGTGATCGTCAACCCGACTTTCGCCCTCGGACCCGACGACCCGACCGGAACCTCGATGCGGCTGGTGCGCCGCTTCCTGTTGCGCCAGATCCCCGCCTACGTCGACGGCGGGCTCAACATCGTCGACGTCCGCGACGTCGCGGCCGGGCACCTGCTCGCAGATGAAGCGGGCGAGGTCGGGGAGCGTTACATCCTCGGCGGGCGAAACTTCACTCTGGACCGGTTGTTCGCGGACCTCTCGCGGATCTCCGGGGTCGCCCCGCCCCCGTTGAAGCTGCCGGCCCGGGCGGCCCTTGCGGCGGCCGAGGCGGCGGGCGCCGTGGGCCTGCCCCTCGGCGTCGATCCGGAGGAGGTCCGCTCGGCGGCCCTGTGGTGGACGTACCGGAACACGAAGGCCAAGCGCGAGCTCGGCTTCGCGCCGCGCCCCCACGAGGAAACTCTCGAGGACGCGATCGCCTGGCAGCGAAGCCGGCTCGGCGGCCGCAAGCCGCGCGGAGCGCCAGGTGAGGCGGCCCTGCGGGCGGTGGGCCGCGCGGTGCGGGCGGCCGAGGGGGTGCTCGGGCGATGAGCGCGGAGCCACGAGCAGGGAGAGGTGACGCGAGGGCGAAGCGCGATCCAGATGTTGGAGGCGAGATCGTGCTCTACCGATGCCGAACGCCGACCAACTTCCTCTGTCCCTGCGGCGCCGTCGAGCGGCGGCTGCGAAAGCTCGAGCTCGAACACGAGACCCGGCAGGTCAACCAAAGGCGCTCGGCGCGGCCCGAGATCGAGGAGCTCACGCGCCAGCGCCGTGTGCCTGTGCTCGTCGACGGCGAGGAGATCATCCACGACTCGAAGCGGATCCTGCAGTACCTAGACTGGCGCTATCGGAAGGACGACTGACGCGCGTCTACAATGTGAGTCGATGGATACGCTCGAAACAGCGGTGAAGGTGACCGACACGGCAGCGGACAAGATCCGTGAGCTGGTGTCGGCGAACGACTCCGACCAGGCGCTTCGAGTCGCCGTCAAGGGCGGCGGTTGCTCCGGGTTCCAGTACGCGCTCGCCCTCGACGCGCCCAAGGACGAGGATCACGTCTTCGAGCACAACGGCGTCGCGGTCGTCGTCGACAAGGTCAGCGTGCAGTTCGTCCTCGGCTCCGAGGTCGACTACGTCGACGGGCTCCAGGGCGCCGGCTTCACGGTCAACAACCCGAACGTCGTCGCCGCCTGCGGTTGCGGGTCGTCGTTCACGGTTCGCGAGGACGCGGCCGAGCAGGCCGCGACCGTCTAGAGACCGCTGTCCCACGTCCTCACCGCTTCGGGGCTCGAGAAGCGGATTGGCGCCCGCACGCTGTTCAGCGGGCTCTCGTTCAAGCTCGCCACCGGCGAACGGCTGACCCTCGCGGGGCGTAACGGCAGCGGCAAGACCACCCTGCTGCGGATCCTCGCCGGCGACTTCCGCGCCGACGCCGGCACGCTCGCGAGCGGCCGCGGGGTGCGGATCGCGCTTCACGACCAGCGCCCGCCGCGAGAGGAGTCGTCGCTGCGTGACTACGTCGCCGGCGGGCTCGCCTGGATCGAGGCGATCGAGCGCGAGCTCGCCGAGCTCGAGGGGCGGATGGCGCAGGGCGCCTCGGACGAGCGCACGCTCGGCGCCTACGCTGAGGCCCAGGCGAGGCTCGAGCACGCCGGCGGCTACCGCTGGCGCGACTCGATCGACGTCGCCCTGCGCGGGCTCGGATTCGGCGATCCCGACCTCGAGCGCCCGCTGACGAGCTTCTCCGGCGGTGAGCTGACCCGCGCCTCGCTCGCCCGCGCGCTCGCCTCCAAGCCGGACCTCCTGCTGCTCGACGAGCCCACCAACCACCTCGACATCGAGTCGCTCGAGTGGCTCGAGGGCTACCTCACCGATCTCGACGCGGCGGTGGTGCTGGTCGCCCACGACCGCTGGTTCCTGGAATCCGTCGGCACCTCCGTGCTCGAGCTCGAGGCGGGGCGGGGCCGCTACTTCTCCGGGCCATGGCACGCTTGGCGGGCGGAGCAGGCGGCCCGCGAGCTCGCCGCCGGTCGAGACGCCGCCCGGCGGGAGGCCGAGATCGCCCGCATGCAGCGCTTCGTCGAGCGGTTCCGGTACAAGGCGACCAAGGCGCGCCAGGCGCAGTCGAAGCTGAAGGCGATCGAGCGCCTGAGGCGAGACGCTCGCGAGGCCGACCCGCGCGACGGCCGATCCCTCGCCTTCTCCTTCGGCGGCGCCGAGCGAACGGGACGGGTGGCGCTCGAGCTCACCGACGCGCGGATCGAGGCCGGCGACCGGACGTTGCTCGACGACGCCGAGCTGTGGCTGGAGCGCGGCGAGCACGTCTGTCTCGTCGGCGCCAACGGGTCCGGCAAGACCACCCTGGTCGAGACGCTCGTCGGGCGCCGCGAGCTCCCGGCGGGCAAGCTTCGCCGCGGTCACAACGTCAAGCTCGGCTACCTCCCCCAGCACACGGAGGTGGGCGGCGACGCAGACGCCACCGTGCTCGCCCACGCCCAGCGCCGGACGGGCCTGTCCGAGGCGAAGACGCGGGGGCTCCTGGGCCGGTTCCTGTTCTCGGGCGACGAGGTGACGAAGCGGCTCGCCGACCTCTCCGGGGGCGAGGCGCGCCGGCTCGCGCTCGCGCTGCTGACCAACTCGGACGCCAACGTGCTGATCCTCGACGAGCCGACCAACCATCTCGACCTCGAAAGCCGCGAGGCGCTCGAGGACGCGCTGATCGCGTTCGAGGGCACCGTGTTGCTGATCTCCCACGACCGGGCGCTGCTGGAGGCGATCGGGTCCCGGACGGTGGTGATCTCCGAACGCCGCCTCCGAAGCCACCCCGGAGGATGGGCGGAGTACCGTGCCCAGCGCGAGGCCGAGAGCGAACGTCGGCCGGCGAAGCCCCGGTCCGCCGCCTCGCCGCCCTCCAAGCGCGAGGGGCCGTCCAAGAACCGCCGGGCTCTGATCGAGCGTCTCGAGGGCGAGGTCGAGGCCGCGCAGGCGGCGCTGGACGCGGTCGAGCAGGAGCTGGCCGACCCGGCACGCTGGTCGACCCCTCAGCGATCGGAGGAGTCGGGCCGGCGCCACGAGCGCGCGCGGCTCGAGCTGGACCGCGCCTATGCGGCCTGGGAAGAGGCGAGCGAAGACGGGGGTTGACCGTACCGACAGACCGCTCGCGGCCCGCTAGCGTCACGGACCGATGAGTTTTCGCAGTAGGGGCGGTCTACCTCGATGATGGGCACCGCACGGGGAGTGACGTTTCCGAACGAGTCCGCCGAGTATCGCGTCGCGCGTGATCGCCTGCTCGAGCGCGAGATCGAGCTGCGCCGGGTGATGGAGGCGGTGGCCGCCGCCCGTCGCGAGCTTCCACCTGGCGGAGCGATCCCGGAGGACTACGTATTCGGGGAGGCGAGCGCTGATGGCCAGGCGACCGACGTCCGCATGTCGGAGCTGTTCGCCCCCGGCAAGGACTCGCTCGTCCTCTACAGCTTCATGTTCCCCCGCGATTCCCGCGACGACCGCCCGGGGCCGGAGACCGGCAAGGCCGCGTCGCTTCCGCTTCACCAGGGCCCGTGCCCGTCGTGCGTGGCGCTGCTCGATCAACTCGATGCGGCGATGCGCCACGGCCGCGGGCAGGTGAACTTCGCCGCTGTCGCCAAGGCGCCGATCGACGTCGTCGCAGACTTCGGCGCCCGGCGCGGCTGGCGCTGGATCCGGCTGCTCTCGTCGGCGACGAACAGCTACAACCGCGACTACCACGGCGAGGGCGACGCGGGCGGGCAGATCCCGACGCTGAACGTGTTCGCGCGCGAGGGGGATCGGATTCGCCACTTCTGGGCAACGGAGCTGATGTGGGCGCCCGCGGACCCGGGCCAGCACCCTCGCCACGTGGGCACTCTCGAGCCGGTCTGGAACCTGTTCGACCTGCTGCCGGAGGGGCGACCGCAGGACTGGGACGAGCAACTGAGCTACGAATGACCACCACGGACAGCACAGATTCCGCGCTTGCGATCGAGGCTTCCGGGCTCGAGAAATCGTTCGGGGACGTGCGGGCGGTGGCCGGCGTCGACCTCGCCGTTCGCCGAGGCTCGGTCTACGCCGTGCTCGGGCCCAACGGCGCGGGGAAGACGACCACGATCCGCATGCTGGCAACCCTGCTGCGGCCCGACGGCGGCACCGCGCGGGTGCTCGGCTACGACGTCGTCAAGGAGGGCGACGCGGTGCGCGAACGGGTCAGCCTCACCGGCCAGCTCGCATCGGTGGACGAGGACCTCACCGGGCGCGAGAACCTGGTTCTCCTCGGTCGCCTGCTCGGGCTCAAGCGCGACGCGGCGAAGGCGCGGGCCGACGAGCTGCTGGAGGCATTCGGCCTCGCCGAGGCGGCCGGCCGCCTGGTCAAGCACTACTCGGGCGGGATGCGCCGGCGGCTCGACATCGCCGCCAGCATCGTCGTCACCCCGGAGCTGATGTTTCTCGACGAGCCGACCACGGGGCTCGACCCGCGGTCGCGCAACCAGGTCTGGGAGATCGTGCGGGCCATGGTCGCGGCCGGCACGACGATTCTGCTGTGCACCCAGTACCTCGACGAGGCCGATCAGCTCGCCGACGGGATCGCGGTCATCGACCACGGCAAGGTGATCGCCGAGGGCACACCGGCGCAGCTCAAGGCGTCGGTCGGGTCGAGCGCGCTGCGCGTGCGGCTTCTGGAGCCCGAGCAACGTCCCGAGGCCCAGCGGGTGCTCGAGCGCGAGCTCGGCGCCGCGCGCCTCGAGGCGGACCCGGCCGCGCTGACCGCGCAGTGCGCCGATCCCGAGCGGGCGGCGGCGGCGATCGCCGAGCTGGCGCGTTCGGGGATCGAGATCGCCGACTTCGCCGTCGGTCAGCCGAGCCTCGACGAGGTCTTCCTGGCGCTCACCGGCCATCCCGCCGAGGACGCCGAGCAAAGCGAGGTCGGGGAGGAGCAGGCGGCATGACCACCGAGCCCCGCACGACGACGGAAATCGGCGCCGACGAGGCACTGGTGCGCAAGGCGCTGGCGTCGACCCCCCGCCCGCCGCGGGCGAGCGCGGTCTCGGCGACGCTCAGCTTCGGCTGGCGCGGGATGCTGAAGGTCAAGCACGTGCCCGAGCAGCTGATCGACGTGACCATCACCCCGGTGATGTTCGTGCTCCTGTTCACCTACCTGTTCGGCGGCGCGATCTCCGGCTCGACCGGCGCGTACCGCGACTTCATCCTCCCCGGCGTGCTGGTGGTCGGGGTCCTGTTCACGACCGTCTACTCCGGGGTCGCGATCAACACCGACCTCACCAAGGGTGTCGTCGACCGTTTCCGGTCGCTGGCGATCTGGCGGCCCGCGCCCCTCCTGGGAGCGCTGCTCGGCGACAGCGTCCGCTACCTGGTCGCGGCGACCGTGATCATCGTGCTCGGCCTGATCCTCGGCTTCCGCCCCGAGGGCGGGGTGCCCGGCGTGGTGGCGGCGGTGGCCTTGGTGATCCTGTTCTCGTTCGCGCTCTCGTGGGTGTTCACGACCATGGGCCTGCTGATGCGCTCGCCGAACGCGGTCATGAACGCCGGCTTCATGAGCATCTTCCCGCTCACGTTCCTGAGCAACGTCTACGTCGACCCGGACACGCTCCCGTCGGGGCTCGAGGCGTTCGTCAACGCGAATCCGATCTCCCACTTGGTCAGCGCCGCGCGCGGGTTGATGGGATCCGGAGCCGACGCGACCGACATCCTGGTCGTGCTGGGTACCGCAGTTGCCCTGACGGCGATCTTCGCGCCGCTGACCGTGCGGCTGTACGGAACACGCTCCGCCTGATCCGATTCGCAGGGATCGAGAGCCCGGCGTCGGCCTGCCGGTGGTAGCGTGGCCGCGGATCTACAACGCCAACTCGAGGAGGTTGTGATGGCCGACACGCTCAAGGGAACCTGCCTGTGCGGCGGCGTGGAGTACGAGGTTTCCGATCCCCAGGCACTGGGCTACTGCCACTGCTCTCGCTGCCAGCGCTGGACGGGCTCGAGCCTCGCCGGGGTGGTCGTCGCCAAGGAGAACTTCAGGTTCACCAAGGGCGAGGACCTGGTCAAGACCTACGAGAGCGAGCTGGCTCCCCGCAACTTCTGCAGCAACTGCGGATCCAGCATCTTTGACGACCTCGGCGCGGTGTACTTCGTCGCCGCCGGACTGATGAGCGACCTCGATCTCCAACCGAGCTTTCACCAGCAGGTTGCGTACAAGGCCAGCTGGCACCAGATCGGAGACGACGCGCCGCAGTTCGCCGAGATGCCCCCGGGCTGACGCGAAGGCGCGCCGCCGAGGCGAGGCGGCCGCTATCCCAGCGGCATCGGCGGGCTCGTCTGCGGCCCGCCCGGGACGATCCGCTCCGGCTCGGGAGCGGTCGCGTCGGCCGGCTGCTCGACTCCGAGCAGCTCGGCGAGCTCGCCGGAGTCGAACATCTCCTCGACGATGTCGCAGCCGCCCACCAGCTCGCCCTTGACGTAGAGCTGCGGGAACGTCTGCCAGTCGGAGACCTCGGTGGTCACCTCGCGCAGCGGCTGCAGCGCCGGCAGGACGTCGATCGCCCCGTAGTCGACCCCGAGCTGCTCGAGCACTCCGACGACGCGCATCGAGAACCCGCATTGGGGCATCTCCGGTGTTCCCTTCATGAACAGCAGGACCTGGTTCTCGGCGATCGCCTGCTCGACCTTCGCCTTCAGATTTGGATCAGCGGCCATGCGCCCAAGATAGCGAAGCCGGTCGGCGGCCTGAGAACCAGGAGGCTTAGGAGGGGACCGAGGTCGAGATCGAGAGCGCGTGGATCGAGCCGTCCTCGAAGCGCTCGCGGACCGCGTTTCGCACCAGCCGGTGCTGATCGATCCGGGAGAGCCCCTCGAACTGCTGCGCCGTGACCACCGCCCGCAGGTGGTCGCCGCCACCCTCGTCGATCACCTCGACCTCGGCGCCCGGGAGCGCCGACTCGATCATCCGCTCGAGCTCGGCCAGGTCGGCCATCAGGCCGGGTTCGCGGCCTTCGCCGCCTCGACCATCTCGGCGACCGAGCAGAACTTGACCCGCGGACGCCCGTGCGGCTCGCCCGCCGCCATCTCCGCGCGGTCGATCGCCTGCCAGCCGAGGTAGGTGATGTGGTCGCCGGCGCGCTCGGAAAGCAGTTCCTCGATCGGTGGGTCCGCGGGCTCGCGCTCGGGAACCTTGCCCGCCTCGAGGTCAGCGAACAGCGAGTCCACCGTGTCCTGGGCGTCCTTCTTGTTGGTACCGATCACGCCGGAGGGGCCGCGTTTGATCCAGCCGACCGCGTAATGGCCTGCGGTCTGCTCGCCGGAGCCGGGGTCGGTCACCCTGCCGGACTCGTTCGGGATCACGCCGCGATCCGTGTCGAACGGGATCCCCTCCAGGCCGACGCCCTTGTAGCCGATCGAGCGCAGCACCAGACCGCACTCGATCTCCTCGCGCTCGCCCGTGTCTCGGGCGCGGATGGCGCCGGAATCGTCGCGATAGAGCTCGTTGCGGCCAATCACCAGGCTCTCCACCTTGCCGTCGCCCTTGATCTCGACCGGTGAGCAGCCGAAGCGCATCAGCACCCGCTTCGGCTTGCCCTCGGGCGGGCGCCGGGAGAACTCGGTGAAGATCTCGACGTTGCGGCGATGCGTCGGATCGCACTCGTCCGACTCGACGTAGGCACGGCTCGCCTCGTCGAGCTCGACCTCCGACGGGTCGATGACGATGTCAGCGTCGGTGAGCTCGCCGAGCTCGCGGACCTCCGGGTTGGTGAATGCCGCCTGGGCCGGGCCACGGCGGCCGAGCACCACCACCTCCTCGATCCCGGATTCCGAGAGCGCCTCGATCGCGTGGTCGGCCGTGTCGGTTACCTGAAGCTCGGCGGGCGGCAGGACCAGCATCCGCGCGACGTCGGTGGCGACGTTGCCGTTGCCGATCACCACTGCTCGCTTGCTGGTCAGGTCGAAGGTGCGCCCGGCGAAGTCGGGGTGGGCGTTGTACCAGGCGACGAACGTGGTGGCCGGGTGCGAGCCGGGGAGATCCTCGCCCGGGATCCCGAGCTTGCGATCGGTGGCTGTGCCGTACGCGTACAGCACGCCGTTGTAGCGCTCCTCGAGCTCCGCGACGGTGATGTCGCGACCGACCTCGACGTTGCCGAAGAACCGGTAGCCCTCGTTGCTCGCCGTCTTCTCGTAGCGCTTGATCACGTTCTTGATCTTCGGGTGGTCTGGGGCCACCCCGGCGCGCACGAGCCCGAACGGTGTCGGCAGCCGGTCGAACATGTCGACTTCGACGGTCAGATCGGCCTTCGCGAGCAGCGACTCCGCCGCGTAGAAGCCCGCCGGTCCGGAGCCGACGATCGCGACGCGAAGGGGGTCTGAGGGGGTGCCGATGGCCACCATGGGAGCGCGAAAGGGTAGGGGATCGCCCTCGCCGAATGGTCGTATAGGGTGGCCGGGATGAAGCGGCTGGCGATCGCGCTGTTGGCCTGCGCCGCGCTCGCCGCGGCCATGACGCCGACGGCCTCGGCGAAGTTCACCTTCTTCAAGACACCGAGCGGAAACATCGGCTGCGCGATCAGCGGCAAGGGGGCCCGGTGCGACATCCGGCAGCACAGCTGGCCAACGCCGCCGGCGCCGCCGAGCTGCATGGACCTCGATTACGGCTTCGGGGTCGAGCTCGGCAAGCGCGGCTCCGGCCGCTACGTCTGCGCCGGCGACACGGTGCTCGACCCGAGCGCCGACGTCCTGCCCTACGGCGAGCGGATCATCGCCAAGCGCATGCGCTGCGCGAGCAAGCAGCAGGGCGTCCGCTGCGTCAACCGCAGCAACGGCCACGGCTTCTTCATCTCCCGCTCCGAGGTCCGCCTCTTCTAGCCGCCCGCGCGCCGAACACGAAGTTATCCCCCCTATAGCGGGCGTAACTTCCAGTTCGCGGTGGCCGGCTAGGCCAGCGCCGGGCGTGAGGTGGCGGCGCCGTCGAGAGCGTCGAGGGCGCGGCCGGTCGACATCGCGACGCAGGTGAAGATCGGGATGTCGCGCAGCGTGTAGGCGCTCGACTCCGAGCCGCGGAGCTCTTGGACCAGGTCCAGGAACTCGCCCGGGTCGTCGCACTCGAAGGAGACCACGAACTCCTGGTCGTCGAGGCCGAACGAGTAGGCGGTGTTGATCGTGATCTCCGGATAGCGTTGGCCGATCGCGATGTGCTCGGCCATCACCCGGCGGCGCTCCTCGAGCTCCAGCCGGTACCACTCGCGCTTCTTGTCGAGTGGGTAGACGATGCAGTACCTGCGATCCGAGGTGCAGATCTCGGTGCGCGCCTGCGACTCGGAGTACGGCGACGGCTTGGTCATCGCCAGGTAGGAGTGGGGGATGGTCATCCACTTGGCGAGCCCGCTCTGGGCGAGGACGACGTGGAAGGTGTGGATGTCCTCGAGGACCGGGCTCTGTGAGAGGAGCATCAGGTCCGTGTCGCCGCGCGTGCCGACGGTCGAGTAGGCACGCAGGCTGCGGTCCGTGGCGAAATCCTCGCAGGCGGCGAGGAACTCGCGTTTATCCTCCGCGCGCTGGTCGGGGTCGCGGCGCTGCCAGGCGGGATCGAGCTTGAAGAACGTGAACTTGGCGAACGTCCGATCGGCCATCGCGGCGATGCTAGCGCTCGCGTTCGCCGGCGCTGCAGCGTCTCTCGCGAACGGGGCCGAGATCGAGGTTCAGCTGCCGGCGCCTCGGGTGACGATCGCGGTGCTCCCCCATGGGACCACGGTCGAGCAGATCGGCTCGGTGCCCGGCATCGCGCCGGGCGTCGTGAGCTCCGGGATCGGCGACGTCCCCGCGGCGCAGACCTACCTCGACATCTCGCAGGGAAACCGGACCAATCCGTCGCTCTACGGGTCTGACCTGCCAGGGCTGAGCATCGATGACGGCCGGGTGCCCCCTGACCTCTGGGCGCAGGTCACCAAGCGCGCCGACGATGCACCGGCCGACATCGTCCCGGGGCTGCTCGCCTCGACGCTGGCCGAGCGGGGACTGCGGGCCTTCGCCTTGCCCGCGGCGGGGCTCGGTCAGCTGATCGTCGTGGATCGCGAGGGCGTTGTCGACCGGGGTTTCGGCCGTCACCCGGCGGTGGGAGTGGTGGCGGCGACCGTCGAGGACCTCTCCGGAATGGTCGCGTCCCAGGAACCCGGCGACCTGCTGATCGCGATCGCGGCTCCCGGCGGCGACGACCGGCTGCTGGCGGCCGGGATCGCCGGCAGCGGCTTCGATGGCGACCTGACCTCCGACTCGACCCGGACGGATGGGCTCGTGCTGAGCACCGACATCGCTCCGACGATCCTCGACCGGCTCGGGGTCCCGATCCCGGACGAGATGACCGGCAGCGTGATCCGAGCCGAGGGCGAGCCCGACGTCGCCGAGGTCGCCGAGCTCGCCGACCGGCTGGAGAACCCGCCCAGCCGGGACGTCGTCGTCCTCCTCCCGCTCACTGCCTGGCTCGTCGCGGCGGCCCTGGCCGCCGTGGTCGCCGGCGGCGCGGCCGCCCGCGTCGCGCTTCGCCTGCTCTGCCTCGCGGTCGTCTGGGCGCCGTTCGTGCTGCTGGTGATCGCGGCGGTGGACGCGGGTGAGGCCGCGGCGGCGCTGGCGGTGGGACTCGGGGCGCCGGCGCTCGCGGTGGCGACCGACGCGCTGGTCCGCGGCTACCCTGGGCTCGCCGTCGCCTGCGCGGTCACGGTCGGCGCCTACGCGATCGACGTGGTCGCCGGGTCTCCCTACAGCTCGGTCTCGGTGCTCGGTCCGAACCCGGCCCACGGGATCCGCTTCTTCGGCATCGGGAACGAGCTCGAGGCGATTCTGACCACGCTGACCCTGGTGGGCGCCGGGTCCTGGCTCGCCGGTCGCCCGAGCCTCGAGCGGCGGGCGGCGGCGTCCTGGTTCGTCGCCATCGCGGTGATCGCGGCCGCGGCCTTCGCTCCCGGCCGCTTCGGCGCCGACGTCGGCGCCGCGATCGTGCTCGCCGCCGGCGCCGCCACCGCGGCTTCGCTCAGCCTCGGCCTGTCCGTCCGGCGGACGATCCTGGCGGTGATCGCCGCCGGCGTGGTCGGCGTGCTGGCGCTGGTCGCCGTCGACGAGCTCTTCGGCGGCGCCCACTTCAGCCGCTCGGTGCTCGGCGCCGGCGAGGCGACCGACGTCGCCGACGTGTTCGAGCGCCGCCTCGACCTCATGGTCCACACCTTCACCCACCCCGTCTATCCGGAGCTGCTCGTGCTCACGGGACTGGTCCTGATCGTCGGCCTCGTGCGCTCGGCGGCGATCCTCGGCTGGTTCGGCGACCGCTGGCCGGTCCGCAACGGATACGTCGGCGCGGTTGTCGGCGTGCTGATCGGCACGATCGCCAACGACTCCGGCTCGGTGCTGCTCGTGATCGGCACGATTTATCTGGCCACGGTGGCCGGATTCGCGTGGGCATCGCGTCCCGATGCCGGTTAGCCGCACCCTTGGGCTCCGCCCGAATGGGTACCCTTGACCGGTGCGCGTCGCCATCGTTTCGCCCTATTCCTGGACCTATCCGGGGGGCGTGAATCGGCACGTCGAAGCGCTCGCGGGTGAGCTGGTCACTCGCGGGCACGAGCTTCGGGTGCTCGCCCCCTGGGACCCGCCCGGCCGCGTGAGCCGGGTGCTTCACCGTGACCCGCCGGAGCTCGCCGAGCGCCCCGACTACCTGATCCCCGTCGGACGCACGAAGGCGTTCGGAGCCAACGGCGCGGTCTCGAACATCTCCATCTTTCCCGAGGCGGTCGTCCGGATGAGGCGCGAGCTGCGGGCCTTCGATCCCGACGTCGTCCACGTCCACGAGCCGCTGGTGCCGCTGCTCGCCGCCGACGCGGTCTCCTACCGCGACGCGCCCGTGGTCGGGACCTTCCACACCTACTCGAGCAAGCCGATTCCCAACCACCTCTCGAGCCTCGCCGGGGCACGCCGAAAGTTCAACCACATGCACGCCCGGATCGCCGTCTCCGAGGCGGCGGCGTGGACCGGGCGGCGCTGGTTCGGCGGCGAGTACACGGTGATTCCCAACGGCGTCGATGTCGACGCGCCGCCCGCCGGCCCGAAGCCGCCGTCGAACGAGCTCCTGTTGCTGTTCGTCGGCAGGCCGGAGGAGCGCAAGGGCCTGCCCGTGCTGCTCGCGGCGTTCGCGGCACTGGTCGAGCACGTCCCGGCGCGGCTGACCGTGATCGGCTCGGAGCGCTCGGACGTCCTGCGCTACCTCACCGACCCCGCGGCCGCGCAGCGGATCGAGACGCTCGGGCGGGTGAGCCCGGAGCGGCTCTGGCGGGCGCTTCACGAGTCCGACCTGCTGTCCGCCCCCTCGCTCGCGGGCGAGAGCTTCGGCATGGTGCTCACCGAGGCGTTCGCGGCCGGGACCCCGGTCGTCGCCTCGAACATCGCCGGCTACGCCGACGTGGTGACCGACGGGGTCGACGGGGTCCTGGTCCCGCCGGCCGACCCGCAGCGGCTCGCCGAACAGCTTCAGGATCTGAGCCTCGACCCCGAGCGGCTGGCGCGGATGGGCGAGGCCGCGCGCGAATCCGCCCGGCGGTTCGCCTGGCCGCGCGTGGCCGAGCGCGTCGAGGCGGTCTACGACTGGGTGACCCAGAGCGCGCCCGCCCCGGCGAGCGCGCCGGTCCGCGCCGCGCGCTGGGTGGGCGTGACGCCGGCCGACGGCTCGCCGCCGTCGCCCGCCCGCCGGCTGCCCTCGCTCGACCCGGCGCCCGCGCGCGCGGCGGCGCACAGGCTCGCGCGCCGAGTCGCCCTCGCGGTTGCCGGCGTGCTCGGGATCGTGCTGACCTTCATCGCCGCGCAGCGGATCGGGGTCGACAAGGTGGTCGAGAGCATCGTCCGCTCCGACATGACCTGGGTCCTGGTGGCCACCGGCCTCATGATCGCGGCGATGCTCGCCCGCGCGATGTCGTGGTACGCGATCGCCCGCTCGGCCTTACCGACGAGCCCACTCCGCCGTCGCGACGTCACCTCGGCGACGATGATCGGCGTGCTGATGTCGGCCACGCTGCCGGCGCGGCTTGGCGAGCCCGCGCGCGCGATGGTGCTCGCGCGGCGAACCGGGCGCATGCGGGAGACGTTCCCGGTCCTGCTCGGGACCCTCGTCTCCCAGTCGGTGCTCAACATCGTCGCCCTGGCGCTGCTCGGCGTGCTGATCGTCAGCTCCACCGAGCTCTTCCACTCCAGCTCCGAGCGGCTGTTCCTGTTCAGCTTCGTCCCGCTCGTGATCCTGCTCGCCGTGGTGCTCGCGCCGACCCTCGTCCGCCAGAACGGCAGTGGCAGGGTGGCGCGAGTGGTGGCGACGATCCGCGCGGCGCTGGTCAAGGTCCGCACCGGGCTGCGCGTGTTCAAGGACGTGCGCCGCGGGCCGGTCGCCGCCGGCGCCCAGCTCGGCGCCTGGGCGCTCCAGCTCCTCTCCTGCGTCGCGTTGTTCACCGCGCTCGGGCTCGACCACGAGCCCCTGATCGGTATCGGCGCCGCCGCGGCGGTCCTGTTCGCGGTCAACGTCACCGCCGCGGTCCCGGCGACCCCGTCGAACATCGGCGTCTTCCAGCTGGCGACGATCAGCGTCCTGACCACCGGTTTCGGCGTCTCCTACGCCGACGCGCTCGCCTACGGGGTGATCCTGCAGGCGGTCGAGATCGCGACGGCTGTCGCGGTCGGCCTGCCGGCGCTGGTCCGCGAGGGCGTCACCTGGTCGGACATGCGGATCCGGGCGCTGTCGGCGGCGCCGGTGCGACTCTCGCCTCAGGGCCGCCGCTCAGCCGACGGTTTCGAGCGAGAACAGGCCTAGGAAGCGGTCGAGCGTTCGCCGGTCCCCCTCGAAGGACGCGTCGCCGGCGCGCACCGCCGCGTCGAGGTCGAGTCCCTCCCAGACGAGCGC
Organism: uncultured Solirubrobacterales bacterium; assembly: GCA_963793775.1. Classification (GTDB taxonomy): domain Bacteria; phylum Actinomycetota; class Thermoleophilia; order Solirubrobacterales; family 70-9; genus WHSW01. The sequence continues at coordinate 456,393 of CAWCBM010000019.1, read as the reverse complement.
CGCCAGCACCCCCGGTGCGGCCGTGAGCACCGCGTCGGGATCGGTGGCGTCTCCCCGGCCCGCGTCGATCGCGCCGCCCGAGATCCGGACGGTGAACGTGTGCTCGCGCAGCCGCAGCTCGATCCCCGCCTCGAGTTCGCCGGCCCGCTCCCGGTCAAAGACGGTCTTCAGTGCCAGCACCATCGAGTCGGGACCGATCTCGCGAAGCGGCGACGGAAGGGGCGCCGCGCTGCCCCAGCGGCCGAGGGCGAGGATCACCGGCTCGAGCTCGCGACCGCGATCGGTGAGCTCGTAGACCTGCGATCCCGCAGGGGGCCCGAGCTTTCGCCGAGCGACCAACCCGTGGCCCTCGAGGTCGCGCAGGCGCTGGGCGAGCACGTCGGGGCTGAGTGTGGGGAGGCCCGCGCGCAGGTCGGTGAACCGCTTCGGCCCGAGGAGCAGCTCGCGGACGACGAGCAGCGCCCAGCGCTCGCCGACGACGTCGAGCGCGCGCGCGATCCCGCAGGGGTCTCCGTATGTTCGCTTGCCGGCCATCAGAGAATTGTCTTTTCCAACTATTTGATAGGGTACTCCAACTAAAGGACGGATCGAGGGAAGGATCACGAGATGAGCGAGCGAGACGCGTTTCCGGCGGGGGTTCCGTGCTGGGTCGACACGATGGGTCCCGACCCAGAGGTACTGATCGACTTCTACGGCGGCGTCTTCGGCTGGGAGTTCGCGGGCCCCGGCGAGATGCCCGGCGACCCTCCCGGCCGCTACTTCGTCGCGCGCAAGCGCGAACGCGACGTCGCGGGGGTCGCGTCACTTCCGCCGGATGCGCCGGCGGCCACCGGCTGGAACACCTACATACGGGTCGAGAGCGCCGAAGCCACCGCCGACGCTGTCACCCGCGCCGGCGGGACGGTCGCCGTAGCGCCATTCGACGCCCCGCCCGCCGGCCGTGCCGCGGTGGTCGCCGACCCCGAGGGCGCGTCGTTCTGCCTCTGGGAGCCCGACGAGCGCCAGGGCGCCCAGGTGGTCAACGAGCCGGGCGCCTGGAGCATGAGCGCCCTCACCCCCCGCGAGCCCGATCGGGCCGTCTCGTTCTACGGCGAGGTCTTCGGCTGGCAGGCCGAGGAGTTCGACTTCGGCGACATCAAGCCGACGATGTTCCGCCTGCCGGGCTTCGTCGGCGGCGAACCCCAGCAGCCGGTGCCGCGAGACCTCGTCGCCGTGATGATGCCGCCCGACGGCGCCGACGGCGAGCCCGCCTGGGGCGTCGATTTCTGGATCGACGACGCCGACCGGGCCGCACAGGCCGCGGCGGAGAGCGGCGGCCGGGCGATCGTCCCGCCGCACGACCGGCCGGGATTTCGCAGCGCGGCGCTCGCGGACCCGAACGGCGCCGTGTTCAGCGTCTCTCAACTCGTGATCGGCGGGTAGCGCGGGCCAATCCCCTATCCTTTTCGCAACCATCCAGAGCGGCTGAGGGACCCGGACCGACGAAGCCGCCGCAACCACCGAACTCCCCGGAGCAAGGCAAGGTGCGACAGCCGGGATCGATGGAGGTGAAGCCACTGCCCACCACTCAAGATCGAGACTTCCTCCGCGCGATCCGAGAGCGGGTCGTCGTCTATGACGGCGGCATGGGCGCCACGCTGGAGCAGTTCGACCTCACCAGCGAGGACTACGGTGGGCTCGCGGGCAAGTGTCACGAGGCGCTGGTCCTGCACCGCCCCGACGTGATCGAGGGCGTCCACTCCTCGATGCTCGAGGCGGGCGCGGAGGTGCTCGAGACCGACACCTTCCAGGGCTCCCGGATCAAGCTCGACGAGTGGGGCCTCGGCGAGCACACGCTCGAGATCAACACCAAGGCGGCGCAGATCGCGCGCAAGGCCGCCGGGGAGTCGCGCTTCGTCGCCGGCTCGATCGGCCCCACCGGCTACCTGCCGGCCTCCGACGACCCGACGCTGGGTGCGATCTCGTTCCGCGAGCTCGTCGACGTCTTCGCCGAGCAGGCGCGCGGCCTGGTCGAGGGCGGCGCCGACCTGATCATCATCGAGACGGCCCAGGACATCCTCGAGGTCAAGGCCGCGGTGTTCGGCGCGCGCGAGGCGTTCAAGGCGACGGCCAGAACATTGCCGATCCAGACCTCCATCTCCCTGCTGCCTCAGGGCGGCAAGATGCTGCTCGGCACCGACATCCAGGCGGCGCTGACCACGCTCGCCGCGCTCGACGTCGACGTCGTCGGCCTCAACTGCTCGACCGGGCCCGAGGACATGCGCGACGCGATCCGCTACCTGGGCGAGAACTCGCACCTGCCGGTGCACTGCATCCCGAACGCGGGCCTGCCGCTCCAGGGGCCCGACGGCGAGACGATCTTCCCCGAGACCCCCGAGCAGATCTCCAAGGTGCTCGGCGACTTCGTCGAGCGCTACGACGTCTCGATCGTCGGCGGCTGCTGCGGGACAACCCCCGAGCACATCCGCGCGCTGTCAGAGAGGGTCGCCGGCCGGGTTCCCGGCGAGCGTCCAGAGCCCGGGCCGGCCCAGGTCTCGAGCATGATGACCGCGACCCCGCTGGTCCAGGAGCCTCGCCCGACCCTGGTCGGCGAGCGGGTCAATTCGCAGGGTCGCGGGTGGCGAAGGAGCTGCTGCTCGCCGACGACTACGACGGCATCGTCCAGGTCGCAGAGGACCAGGTGACCGGCGGCGCCCACGTCCTCGACCTCTGCGTCGCGTTGACGGAGCGCCAGGACGAGGACGAGCAGATGCACGAGGTCGCGAAGCGGGTCTCGCTGACCCAGCCGGCGCCGATCCAGATCGACTCCACGGAGCCCGAGGTGATCCAGGCGGCGCTCGAGCACGACGCCCGGGCGGGCGATCGTCAACTCGGTCAACCTCGAGGCCGGCCGCGACAAGCTCGACCGGGTAGCGCCACTGGCAAAGGCCCACGGCGCAGCGCTGATCGCCCTGACCATCGACGAGGTTGGGATGGCGAAGACCGGCGACCGCAAGCTCGAGATCGCCCAGCGGATCAAGGAGCTCGCCTGCGACGAGCACGGGCTCGACCCCGAGCTGCTGATCTTCGACGCGCTCACCTTCACCCTGACCACCGGCGACGACGAGTGGAAGCCGTCGGCGGTTGAGACGATCGCGGGGATCCGCAGGATCAAGGCGGAGATCCCGGGGGTCAAGACGTCGCTCGGGGTCTCGAACGTCTCCTTCGGCGTCTCGCCGCCCGCGCGCGCGGTGCTGAACTCGGTGTTCCTGCACCACTGCGTCGACGCCGGGCTCGACCTCGCGATGGTCAATCCGAACCACATCACCCCGTACGGTGAGATCCCGGAGAACGAGCGCGAGCTCGCCGACGACCTCGTCTACAACCGCCGCGAGGACGCGCTCGAGCGATTCATCGCCCACTTCGAGTCAAAGGGCGAGGAGGAGGACGAAGGGGCCGAGGACCCGACCGCCGAGATGGAGCCCGAGGAGGCCCTTCACTGGCACATCCTGCGGCGAAAGAAGGACGGGGTCGAGGCCCAGATCGACCTCTCGGTGGAGAAGATCGGCGCCGTCCCGACCCTGAACCAGGTGCTGCTGCCGGCGATGAAGGAGGTCGGCGACAAGTTCGGCGCCGGCGAGCTGATCCTGCCGTTCGTGCTCCAGTCGGCCGAGGTGATGAAGCGCGCCGTCGCCCAGCTCGAGAACTACCTCGACCGGATCGAGGGCCACACCAAGGGCAAGGTCGTGATCGCGACCGTGTTCGGCGACGTGCACGACATCGGCAAGTCGCTGGTCAACACGATCCTGACCAACAACGGCTACACGGTCGTCGACCTCGGCAAGCAGGTTCCGATCGACACCATCATCGACGCGGCGATCGAGCACGAGGCCGACGCGATCGGGCTCTCGGCGCTGCTGGTCTCGACCTCGAAGCAGATGCCCGCCTGCATCCAGGAGCTGCACGCGCGGGGACTCGAGTTCCCGGTGCTGATCGGCGGCGCGGCGATCAACCGCGACTTCGGCCGCCGGGTGCTCTACCCGCACGGCAAGGAGTCGGACGAGGTCTACGAGCCCGGGGTCTTCTACTGCAAGGACGCCTTCGCCGGCCTCGACACGGTCGATGCGCTGATCGACGAGGCAGCCCGCGAGTCGCTGGTGGCGAAGATCCGCGACGAGGCGAACGAGCTGCGCAACCGGCCCGAGAAGGAGGACAAGGGCCCGCCGACGACCGACGACTCGGTGCGCTCGGCCGTTCGCACCGACACCCCGATCCCCGAGCCGCCGTTCTGGGGCGCGCGCGAGGTCCAGGTCGACCTCGACGAGGTCTATCCGTACCTCGACCGCCACGTGCTCTTCAAGCTGCATTGGGGCGGTCGCGGCAAGAAGGGCGAGGACTGGCGGCGGATCGTCGAGGGCCACGACGGCGAGGAGGGCTTTGCGCCGAAGCTCGAGCGCATGTGGCGCGAGCAGGACTACCTGCACCCGCGGGCCAGGCTCGGCTACTTCCCCTGCAACGCCGACGGCAACGAGCTGGTGATCTTCGACCCGTCAGATCCGGACCGCGAGATCGAGCGGCTCGCCTTCCCGCGCCAGCCGAAGCACGACCGGATCTGCCTGGCCGACTTCTACCGGCCGCTCGACTCCGGCGAGCGCGACGTGGTCGCGCTGCAGGCGGTCACCGTCGGCTCCGAGGTCACCGAGAGGATCGGGCAGCTGGAGCGCGACGGCGAGTTCGCCGAGCAGCTCTTCGTCCACGGCCTCGGGGTGCAGTCCGCGGAGGGGATGGCCGAGTGGCTTCACGCCGAGGTGCGCCGCGGTCTCGGGATCGAGCTCGACCAGGGCCGGCGCTACTCGTGGGGCTACCCCGCGTGCCCGGACCAGTCGGAGCACGAGAAGGTCTCGAAGCCTGCTCGGCTTCGGCGAGATCGGGATCTCGCTCTCCGGCGGCTACGCGCTCGAGCCCGAGCAGTCGACGGCGGCGATCATCGCCCACCACCCGCAGGCGGTCTACTTCGGGATGAAGTCGGGCTTCGTTCCGACCGAGAAGAAGGGCGACGAGCTGATCGCCGGCACCGAGCGCGGCGGCGAGCTGCCGCCCGAGGTCGAGGTCGAGGGCGACGGCACCATCGAGGCGGAGTCGGACGAGCCCTCGATGGACGCGACGCCGGCCTAGCGCCGGCTCACCGTTCGTCGCCGTGGAGCGTCGCCACGAGGCGACGCCCGCCGCCGCGGTCGCGGAACTCGCACAGGTAGATGCCCTGCCAGGTGCCGAGCGCGAGCCCGCCGTCGGCGACCGGCAGCGTCAGGGACGGCCCGGCGAGCACGGACTTGACGTGCGCCGACATGTCGTCTGGTCCCTCGAGCGTGTGCTTGAAGTAGCTCGCGCCGTCGGGGACCGCGCCGTCGAACCAGGCCTCGAGGTCGGCGCGGACGTCCGGGCTCGCGTTCTCGTTCATCGCCAGCGCGGCCGAGGTGTGCTGCAGGTGTAGGTGAAGGAGGCCGGCCGAGACCCGATCGATCTCCGGCAGGGCGCCGGCGACCTCGTCGTCGATCAGGTGGACGCCGCGCGGGCGCGGGCGAAGCTCGATGCGTCTCTGCAGCCACACGCCGCGGACCATAGGCGAGATTTTCGCCGCCCTTTGGGTGCGCTTGAGGCTCGTCCGTCACCGTTTTCGCCATGGCCACCGAAGAGAATCAGACGCCGCGCGGGGCGATCGTCAAGCGCCGCTGGGCAATCGTCCCGCGCCGCGGCGGCAGGGCCGTGATCCTGGCGACGGTGGGCGCGATCGCGCTCGGCGCGCCAAGCGCGAACGCGAGCGGCGACCAGCCGAGCGGGCAGAGCGACAACCAGGAGCTTGTCGCCGACCAGGACGACTCCGGATCGCCGGGCCGCCCCGACGTTCCGTAGCCGCCAACAGCTGGGCTCGCTCAGTCGGACTCGACGAGCTCCTCGGGCGCGGCCGGCCCGCGGTCATAGCGCCCGAGGCGCTCCTTGGGAAAGATCGCGAAGCTGCCGATCGCCGTCGCCAGCAGCCTGCCGTCCTCGTGGCGGACCTCGCTCTGGAGGATCGCGACCCGGTCGTTGCGGCGGTCGAGAGTCGACGTGCAGAGGACGTCGCCCTCGCGGGCCGTCTGCACGTAATTGATCGAGATCCCGATAGTCGCGATCCGCTCGCCGCTTTCCCGCTCCTGCCAGAGCACCGATCCCATCGAGTAGTCGACCATCGCGTAGGCGACCGGCCCGGCGAGTAGCCCGGCCGGGTTGATCAGCTCCGGCCGGACCTTGAGGCGAACCCGCTCCGGCGCCTCCCACCGCAGCCCGAGCCAGCGGGTGAGCCCGTCGATGTCGCCGAACTCGTCGTTCATGCGACGCCAAGCCTATGCGCCGAGCGGCGTCCGTTTGTGCGGCGAGGACGGGGGTAGCCGCGTCGGCAGCATGGAGGCTGCGAGCACAACAGGGGGCTCCGGCGAGTTTCGAACCATCGAGACCAAGATCCCGGCCCGCCTGGACCGGCTTCCGTGGTCGCGGTTTCACTGGCGGGTCGTATTCGGGCTCGGAGTCGTCTGGATCCTCGACGGGCTCGAGGTCACGATCATCGGCTTCCTCGCGCCCACCCTTACTTCCGCCGGCAGCGGAATCGACATCAGCGAGGGCCAGATCGCGCTCGCCCAGTCGGTCTACGTCGCCGGGGCCTGTCTCGGAGCGCTGGTCTTCGGCCAGCTGACCGATCGCTTCGGACGCAAGAAGCTGTTCCTGATCACGCTGTCGCTGTACCTCGTCGCCACCGTCTCGACCGCCTTCACCACCACCGCAGCTGCCGTTCCTGATCGCCCGCTTCTTCACCGGCGCAGGGATCGGCGGCGAGTACTCGGCGATCAACTCCGCGATCGACGAGATGATCCCGGCCCGCGCTCGCGGCCGGGTCGACCTGATCATCAACGGGTCGTTCTGGCTCGGCGCGGTGGCCGGCGGCCTGATCTCGCTGTTGCTGCTGAAGGAGAGCCTGTTCGCGCTCGACCTCGGCTGGCGGCTGGCGTTCGCGCTCGGCGCCACGCTCGGGCTCGGGATCCTGTTCCTGCGCCGCCACCTGCCTGAGAGCCCGCGGTGGCTCTTCATCCACGGGCGCGAGGACGAGGCCGAGCGGCTCGTCGACGAGATCGAGACGGAGGTCCGGGAGGACACCGGCCAGGAGCTCGAGGAGCCCCGGCGACTCGATCAAGGTCCGCCAGCGCCGCTCGATCCCTTTCCGCGAGATCGCGCGGACCGCCTTTGCGGTCTATCCGAAGCGGGCGGTCCTCGGGTTCTCGCTGTTCATCGGCCAGGCGTTCCTCTACAACGCGGTCACGGTCACCCTCGGCCTTACCCTGACCACGTACCTGGGCGTCGGAGCGAACAAGGTCGGGCTCTTCTACGCGGTGTTCGCCGCCGGGAACTTCCTCGGCCCGCTGCTCCTCGGCCGCCTGTTCGACACCGTAGGCCGGCGGCCGATGATCGCCGGCACGTATCTGGTCTCGGCCGTGATGCTGGTCGGCGGTGGCGGTGCTCTTCAACGGGAACTCGTTCAGCGACTGGGGTCTGACGTTCGCCCTCGCGGCGACCTTCTTCTTCGCCTCCGCGGGCGCCAGCGCCGCCTACCTGACCGTGAGCGAGATCTTCCCGATGGAGATCAGGGCGCTGGCGATCGCGTTCTTCTACGCGGTCGGGACGGCGATCGGCGGCATCACCGGGCCGCTGGTGTTCGAGAAGCTCGGCGAGTCGGGTGACGTCGGCCAGGTGATGATCGCCTACCTGATCGGCGCGGCGGTGATGGCGGTCGGCGGGATCACCGAGCTGATCCTCGGCATCCGCGCCGAGCAACAGCCGCTCGAGGACATCGCCAAGCCGATCACCGCGCGCGAGGCCGAGGAGGGCGCCGGGCCGGGCGAGGAAGAGCCGGCGCGCCGAGGAGCGCGAGCGGCGGCGGCACGCGCGCTGGGAGCGCGAGCGCGCCGGTTGGCGGCGATACCGGCCAGGCCCGGGCAGCGCCTCGTACTCGCCGTTCCTCGCCAGCCGCAGCAGGAGGCCGACCCGGGGTGGGTGGAGAACGAGATCGAGATCATCGAGCGCGCGTTGCGGGAGCACGGCGAGGCTCGATCGCGTCGCGAGCTCGCCCGGCTGGTCGGCGCGCGCTACTGGGGACCGGGACGGTTCCGCGCCGCGCTGCGCGCCGCGGTCGGCGACGGGGCCGCGCGGCGGGTCGGGCGCGACCGTTACGCGCCCGGCGAGCCGGCGGCACGCAGCGACTGAGCGGCCGATGGCGCGATCGCCTGCAGCGTCTTCGGGCACCGGGTCCGCTTCTGGAGCCGAGGACGCAGACGATGCGCTGGGACTGCGAGCGCGGCTGCGGGTTCGACGGGACCGAAGGGCTACGCCGAGCGCGGCCGAGGCGCGCGCGCTACGCCGCCGCCTTCGACCGCGAGGACTCCGACGCGCCTCGGCCGCCGCGCGCCGCTCTCGCTGCTGCCGCTGCGCCTCGGCCGGGCCCTGAAGAAGAAGCCCTAGAGCCCCAGCCGGTTGCGCAGCCCGCGGGCGTTGATGAAGCGGAAGAGCCCGTTGACGAAGCGGCGCTCGCGGCGCTTGTACGGGAACCACAGCGGGTCGCGCTTGCCCTGCGCAAACCGCGGGGAGACGATCGCCTCGGTGCGGCAGAAGCGCCGGATTCCGTACGCGCCGTGGCGGAAGCCGATGCCGGACGTCTTCCAGCCACCCATGGGCAGGTTGTGGAGGAAGTAGTTGGTGAGCACGTCGTCGACGTTGGTCGCGCCGACCTCGAGCCGTTCGGCCACCTCCTCCGCGTGCTTGGTGTCCCGCGACATCACCGACGCGGAGAGCCCGTAGCGGCTGTCGTTGGCCATCTTGACCGCCTCGTCGGCGTCCTTGACCTTCATCACGCCCAGCACCGGACCGAAGGTCTCGTCGACCATCACCTTCATCGTGTGGTCGGCGTCGGCGATCACGGTCGGCTCGTACCACTCGCCGGGGCCGTCCTTGCGGCGGCCGCCGGTGAGGATCCGGGCGCCCTTGGCGCGGGCGTCCTCGACGTGGTCGGAGACGATGTCGACCTGCGGGCCGAAGGTCATGGCACCGACGTCCTGCTGGTACGAGCGATCGTCGGGCCCCTGACGCAGGCTGCTCACCTTCTCGGCCAGCTTGCCGACGAACTCGTCGTAGATCGGCTCCTCGACGTAGACGCGCTCGATCGCCATGCAGATCTGACCGGTGTTGGCCATGCCGCCGAACGCGGCCGCGTTCACCGCCCGCTCGACGTTCGCGTCGCGCAGGACGATCATCGGGTCCTTGCCCCCGAGCTCGAGGCTGACCGGCGTCAGCGTGTCCGCGGCGCGCTTCATCACGATCCGGCCGGTGCGGTCCGAGCCGGTGAACTGGAGGAAGTCGACCTCGTCGATCAGCGCCCCGCCGGTCTCGCCCATGCCGTTGACCACGTGGATCACGTCCGGGGCGCCGAGCTCGCGCCAGCCGCGCTCGATCTCCATCGCGACCAGCGGCGTCACCTCCGAGGGCTTGATCACGACAGCCGATCCCGCCATCAGCGCCGGGATCGCGTCGTCGTAGGCGAGGATCAGGGGAAAGTTCCAGGGGCTGATCACGCCGACCACCGGAGACGGCCGGTAGCGGATCCGCAGCCGCTTGACCTTGAACATCGGGCTCGGCGCCGAGGGCGTCTCGTCGGCGAGGTAGGTCGCGGCGTTCTTGCCCCAGAAGTTGATCGCGTCGCAGATGAACGGCCCCTCCAACTCGGCGTCGGCGCGCGCCTTGCCGGTCTCGGCCTGCATCACGTCGGCGATCTGGTCGGCGTTGTCGAACATCCAGTCCCGCAGCCGGCCGAGCCAGTGGTAGCGGCCGCCGAAGCCGATCGCCTCCCACTCGCGCTGCGCCTCACGCGCGCGGGCCACGGCGGCGGCGACGTCGGCCGGGGTGGCGACATCCAGGGTCCGGACCACGGTGCCGTCGACGGGCCGCAGGACGTCGAACGTCTCCCGGGTCGCGTCGGACTTCGAGCCGTTGGACTCGGCTCGCGGCGGTGTCGGGCGTGGTCGCGGACTCCATCTCTGCCTCGTCCTCCTCGGTCGCGAATGGGTTGCCGAGGACTCTACCGCTCGCCGCAAGCGTGCTGTACGCCTGTACCGTTTTGTCTAGCGGCGACCGATGCGGTACACGGGCCCGTCGAGCGAGACGGCGTAGAGCGTGCCGTTGTTGCGCCTCGCCGAACGAGGAGAGCGCCTGGACGTCGAGCCCGGTCGGCGCGTCGGTGGGCTCGGTCCGGCGAGCCGGGATCGAATGAGCGGATCGAGCCGCCGCAGAAGTCGGCGTAGAGGTAGCGGCCCTGCAGCGCCGGCGTCGTCGGGTCGCGCGACACGTACCCGCCGGTGACCGAGCAGTTGGCGTTCGCCGAGGAGTACTCGAACACCGGCCGGCGGTAGTCGGCGGGCGGGTTCGCCGTTGCCCTCGAAGGAGTGGTCGCCCTCGAACAGGTCCCAGCCGAAGTTGGCCCCGCGGGCTCGGTCGAGCGGCTCGTGGTCGATCTCCTCCCACTCGTCCTGGCCGACGTCGCCGATCCAGAGGTCGTTGGTCTTGCGGTCGAAGGAGAAGCGGTACGGGTTGCGCAGCCCGAGCGCGAAGATCTCGTCGAGCCCGGGGCCGGACGACGAACGGGTTCGACTCGGGCGACGAGTAGCCGCCGTCCGCGTTCGGCTCGATCCGCAGCAGCTTGCCGAGCAGCTCGTCGGGGTTCTGCGCGTTCTGATTCGGGTCGCCGCCGGCGCCGCCGTCGCCGGTGCCGATGTAGAGGAGGCCGTCGGGCCCGAACTGCAGCTGGCCGCCGTTGTGGTTGCGTGTTCACCGGGTGGGCGATGCCGATCAGCTTGCGCCGCGACTTCGGATCGGCGCGGGTGGGATCGCCGCGCTTGGTGCGGAGCGAGTCGACCTCGATGTCGCCGCCGTTGTTGACGTAGTAGACGTAGAAGCGCCGGTTCTTCGCGTAGCGGGGGTGGAAGGCGATCGAGAGCAGGCCCTGCTCGCCGTCGGGCCTGACCCGGTTGCGGATGTTGAGGAACGGCCTCTTTACGGCCTTGCCGCTGCGCAGCACCCGGACCGCGCCGGGCTGCTCGACGACGAACAACAGCTTGCGCGTGCCCGGCGGCTGGGCGACGTACACGGGGTTCTCGAAGAAGCCGACCCGGTGGAGCTTCAGCCCCCCGCCGCCCGCGGCGGACGTCGGCTCGCCGGCGGCAAACCAAGCGACCGCGGCGAGCAAGGCCACGCTCGCGACCGCGAACGCGGTTCGGCCCCTGCTCGACCTACCCGGCATCGCGCTCAGGGTACCGGCGACGGCCGCGCGCGTCTTCAGCCGGCCGGAACGAGCCGGTAGACCGGGCCCGAGAGCGAGACCGCGTAGATCCTGCCCTGAAGGTCCTCGCCGAACGACGAGATCTGCGAGACGTCGACGCCCAGTGGGCGGTCGTCGGTGGCCTCCGACTTCGGGTCGGCGGCGAAGCTGCGCAGCTCGGGCTCGCAGAAGTCGGCGTAGATGTAGCGGCCGTAGAGCGAGGTCAGCTCGGGGTCGCGGACGACGTAGCCGCCGGTGATCGAGCAGCCGCGGTCGCGTCCGTACTCCAGCACCGGCTCGATGGCATTGGGCGCGTTCTGGTCGGGGTTGAAGGGCTCGGTGCCCTCGAACGCCGACCAACCGAAGTTCGGCGGCGGGCCGGACTCGATCCGCCCGGCCGGCAGGGCGTCGATCTCCTCGAAAGTCTCCTGGCCGACGTCGGCGATCCAGAGGTCCTCGGTCTCGCGGTCGAAGGAAAAGCGCCACGGGTTACGCAGTCCGAGCGCGGCGACCTCGGGCTCGGCCGGCCCGGAGGTGTCGATCCGCAGCAGCTTGCCGAGCGGGCTGTCGAGGTCCTGCGCGGTGCGCTCCGGGTCGCCGCCGAGGCCGCCGTCGCCCATCCCCAGATACAGGGTGCCGTCGGGGCCGAACAGCAGCAGGCCGCCGTTGTGGTTGGTGGCGAAGTCCTCGATCTTCACCAGCTCGGTGGCGCTGTCGGGGTCAGCGACCGCCGAGTCGTCTGCCGAGCGGAGGTACTCGACGGTGCGCGAGTCGCCCTCGAGGTCGGTGAAGTTGACGTAGCAGCCGCCCGGAGTCGGCGTAGTCGGGCGCGAAGGCGACGGAGAGCAGCCCCTGCTCGCCCTGGCAGGTGACCTGGTCGGAGATGTCGAGGAAGGTCGTCCCCTCGCCGCCGTCGACCGGGATGCGGATGATCTTGCCGCATTGCTCGACCACGTAGAGGTGCTCGGGGTCGCCCTGGGCCTCGGTCACGTAAACCGGCTGGGCGAAGTTGCCGAGCCTCGCGAGGTCGACGCCGCCGACCCCGTCGCCGACCGCCGGGGCGCCGTCGCCGGTGGTCGTCTGTCGCTCCGTTGGTCGCCGTCGTCGGCGCCGCGTCGTCGTCATCGCCGCCGCACCCGGCGAGCGCGAAGGTCACGGCCATCAGCGCCGGCCAAAATCGAATCGGTCCATCCCGCACGGTCGCCGAAAAATAGCGATCGCGGAGCTCGGCCTAGCCTCCCTCGGTCACGACCGCGCCGTTGTCGGCTACGGACGACTGCGGTGGCTTGTCGCTGACCGTGACCACGAGCTCGCCCTCGACGGGCCCGCCGTCGGCGGTCACCGCCTGGGCCTTGCCCGTCGAGGCCGGCTGCGAGCTGGTAGTGGACCGTGTACGTGCCCGCGACCACGGGCGTGAGCCGCCACACCATCTCGATGTCGTCGTTGGGCTCCAGCTCGCCGAACGAGAAGGTGTCGGTCTGCGCCGCGTCGGCGCCCGCCGCCGGCGCCTTGTCGAGGCCGCCGTCGGAGTCGGCCTCGGCCGGCAACACGCAGCGGGTCGAGGAGTCGGGCTCGAGCTTGTAGTCGGCGTCGGTGACGCACTTCGGGAACTCGCTCTCGAGGATCCAGACCGGTCGGTTGGGGTCCGCGAGGCCGGGCTGGTCGGACTGGACCTGGAACGGGCCCGCCGCCTTCTCGTCGCCGGTGTAGATGGTGATCGCCAGGTCCGGCACCGCCTTGTCGCCGACGTTGGTGACGTCGAGACGCAGGTCGCTGGTCTTCGCGAGCCGCTGGTCGGTCGGGAACTTCGCCGCCGTGACCTCCACCGGGAACTCGCCCGAGGGCTCGTCGGCGTCCTGCCGGGGCTCGTCGCCGCAGGCCGAGATGCCGAGGACGATCGTGGCCAACGCGAGCAGCGGAGCGGCACGCGCACGAGCGCCTCGGAGCCGATGCGGTGGGTGGGCGCTTGTGGCGTTCTCCTCCCCCAAGGCGCGGGGAACATACCACCGCGCGGGCAATTCTCCGCCGGGTTCTGCCCGGCTGGGCGACCGAATACCGGCGCCTGGCGACGCCCGCAGTTGCCGGTGGCGGGCGGCGACCCCATCGAATACTCTTCGTCCGTCGGCGGCCCCGGGAGGGCCGCTGGAGGAGACCATGGTCAGATCAGTTGCCGACAGGGCGTTCCTTCCGGCCAAGTCGCTGTTCGAGCAGGTCGGGAACATGATGATCCTGACCGGCAAGACGATCACGGCGACGGTCAAGCCGCCCTACCCCTATGGGGGCGAGTTCATCGGCCAGTTCCTGTTCGCGCTCCAGCTCTGCTGGTTTCCGATGATGATCTCGACGATCGCGTTCGGCTTCGGCGCGCCGGGCCTTCAGGCCGCCAACTTCCTCAGCCTCTTCGGCGCGCTGGACCGTCTCGGCGGCTTCTTCATCCTCGCCTCGGTCCGCGAGTTCGCGCCGTTCGTGACCGCGGTGGTCGTTGCCGGCGTCGCCGGCACCGCGATCACCGCCGACCTGGGCGCGCGCAAGATCCGCGAGGAGCTGGACGCGCTGCAGGTGCTCGGCGTCGACCCGATCAAGAACCTGGTGGTGCCCAGGTTCCTCGCGCTGATGCTGATCACCGGGCTGATGGACATCTACGCGCTGCTCTTCGGGATCGCCGGCGGCATCTTCGCCGAGATCGCCTACGGCCAGCCCCTCGGCGGCTTCTTCGCCACCCTCTTCAACAACGCCTCGGTCACCGACTTATGGGGCTCGATCCTCAAGTGCACGATGTTCGGGGCGATCATCGCCGTCGTCTGCTCCTACAAGGGGATGAATGCGTCCGGAGGCGCGGAGGGGGTGGGTCGCGCCGTCAACGAGGCTGTCGTGATCGCCTTCCTCGGCGTGTTCGCGTTCAACTACGTCTTTACCCAGACCCTGCTGGCGACGCACCCCGAGATCTCAGTTATCAAATGAGGAACTTCGTTCCGAAAGCAGCATGTGAGGACGCCGCAGGCGTCCGCAAGGGGTTTGAGTAATGCCTGGCTGGTTGGCAGTCCCGCGCGATTGGCTCGCCTCGCTCGGCGACATCGCCCGCTTCTCCGGGCGGGTGATGGCGATCGTCTACTCGGGCCGGGTGATGCGGTTCTTCGGCGAGGCGCTGCGCCAGGCGGGGATCCTGATCCTCGGCTCGACGATCGTGATCTGGGGCCTGGTGTTCATCCTCGGCCTCCAGTGCGGGATCGAGGGCGCCTACTTCAACCGCTCGGTCGGCGCCCCCGCCTACGCCGGCGTCTTCGCCGCCTGGTGCGACCTGCGCGAGGTGATCCCCTACGCCTTCGGCTACATGATGGCCGCCAAGGTCGGCACCGGGATCGTCGCCGAGCTCGGGGCGATGCGGATCTCCGACGAGATCGACGCGCTCGAGGTGATGGGCGTGAACCCGATGATCTTCCTCTGCGGGACGAGGCTGCTCGGGGCCTGGATGACGCTGCCGTTCATGTACCTGGCGGCGATCGGTGTCGGCTACCTGGCGTCCTATCTGGCGGTGGTCGAGCAGATAGGCGAGGTCTCCTCGGGCGGCTACTTCCTGATCTTCTGGATGTTCCAGAACCCGCCCGACCTCATATTCAGCGTGATCAAAGCCATGTTCATGGCGACCGCGATCGTGCTCGTCGGCTGCTATTACGGGTACACCGCCTCGGGCGGCCCGGTGGGCGTGGGAACGGCCACGGCGAAGTCGATGGTCCTTAACATCGTGTTGGTGCACATCATCGGGATGATGGGAACCTTGATCTTCTGGGGCGCGAACCCGAGGGCGCCCATCGGTGGTTAGTTGAGAAGAGAGGAACGATGGCCGACGAACGCGAGCAGGTGAACGAGCCCGGGATCGAGGAGGACCTCACCCCCGAGCCACCCGCCGATCAGCAGCTCGAATCCGACTACGACCGCTTCGCCGACGAGGTCGGTAGCCACTCCTACGACGAGCCGGCCCCGGAGCTGGGCAGCCTGCACAAGGACTACTCGATCCCCGGCGTCGATCCCTCCGAGCCGAACCCGTACCGTGGCACACCGGGGAGAAGCGCGACCACGGCGGCGAGGACGCGATCGAGATCATCGACGTCGTCAAGCAGTTCGGCCGCACCCGGATCCTCAACGGCCTCAACCTCGGCCTGCCGGACAACCAGATCTCGATGGTCCTCGGCCCGTCGGGCACCGGCAAGAGCGTGCTGATCAAGCACATCGTCGGGCTGCTCTATCCGGACTCAGGCGACGTGCTCGTGCACGGCGAGTCGGTGCCGAACATGACCGACGACGAGCTGTTCGAGATGCGCAAGAAGTTCGGCCTGCTGTTCCAGGACGGAGCGCTGTTCGGGTCGATGAACGTCTACGACAACACCGCCTTCCCGCTGCGCCAGCACACCGACAAGGGCGAGGACGAGATCGGCGAGATCGTCAACCGGCGCCTGCGCGAGGTCGGGCTCGCCGAGGCCACGGAGAAGATGCCCAACGAGCTCTCCGGCGGGATGCGCAAGCGGGCCGGGTTCGCGCGCGCGCTCGTCCTCGACCCGGCGATCGTCATGTTCGACGAGCCCGATTCGGGCCTCGACCCCGTGCGCACGGCGCTGCTCTGCGAGCTGATCCGCGAGGTCCACGAGGAGAACGGCGGCTGCTACATGGTGATCAGCCACGACCTCGGTACCGCGCGCCGGATCGCCGACTTCATCGCGGTGCTCTGGAAGGGCAAGATCGTCGAATCGGGCCCCTCCGAGGAGCTGTTCAACTCCGACAACGAGTTCGTCAACCAGTTCCTCAACGCGGAGACCCACGGGCCTCTGGCGATGGACTAGAGGTCAGCCCTCGGGCTGCGGCCTGTAGGTGCCGAAGGCCCAGAGGTTGCCCTCCGGGTCCCGGGCGGTGAAGTCCCGTGAGCCGTAGTCGGTGTCGGTGAGCTCGAGGGCGATCTCACCGCCGGCCGCGCGGACCCGCTCGTAGAGCTCGTCGACCTCGTCGAGCGCGATGTAGACGAGCCGGCCCCCGGCGGGAAGGCTTCGGAACGGCTCGCGACCCACCCCGGCCGTGCTCAGCATCAGGATCGCGCCGCGGAAGTCCATCTCGGCGTGGACGACGTTGCCGTCGTCGTCGCGGTGGTCCTCCCGGCGCGTGCAGCCGAGCACCTCCTCGAGCCAGTTCATCCCGGCGTCCGCGTCGGCGTATTGGAGACCCGGGTAGATGGTGGGGGTCGATGTCTGCGTGGTCACAATGCCCTCCTTCGCTCTTGCTCTTGCCGCGAGGGTACGCCTACGCGGAGGCGGCGTCTTGTACGGAATTGACCCCCGCCGCGGCCGGGCAATCCGGGTCCGGGAGCCCGAGGTAGCCCGGGATCGACGCGCTCCGATAGGCGGCCGGCGTCACCCCGGCAAGCGAGCGGAACTCGCGGGTCATGTGCGCCTGGTCGTGGTAGCCGGCGGAGGCGGCGATCCGGGCAAGGCTGTGTCCGGGTCGTAAGCGCACCCGGCGGGCGGCTCGTTCGAAGCGCAGGATCCGCGCCGCGGTCTTGGGCGGCACGCCGATCTGCTCGCGAAAGCCGGTGATCAGGTGGCGCGGGCTGCAGCCGAGTCGCTCGCGCAGCGCGCCGATCTCGACTGCGCCCGCGCTCACCTCGAGCGCCCGCCAGGCCCACTCGATGCTCGGGGTCGGTGGCCGCGCCGCGGCGACGCGCCGCGCGATTACCGCGTCGAGCAGGTCGAACCGCGCGTCCCAGCCCGGCGCCGCCTCGAGCATCTCGGTCAGCCGACGCCCTTCGTCGCCGAGCACGTCGTGCAGCCCGACCGCCGGGTCCGGAAGCTCGTCGAGCGCCAGGCCGCAGAAGAGGTGCAGGCCGAGTGGCGTGAAGTCGACCTGGACGCCGGCGGAGGTCCCGATGAACGCTGTTGTCGCGGGCAGCTCGGAGAGCCGCGCCACGAAGCTGTCCGCGTGGCTACGGCTGGTGCGCCCGGGGGCGCCGACCTCGAGCGGCACGCCGAAGTTGACGATCAGGACAGCGGTCCCGGACGGGGGCTCTCGGCGGCGGAGTGTCGCACTCGCAGTCTCGACGAAGCCGACGTATCCCCGGACCAGCTCCGCGAGCGGCGCAGCGGGCGGGGCCTCGGCGAGCTCCCAGCTCCCGTCGTCGGAGCCTCGATGCCGAACCCGCGTCATGGCCGGTGTCATGACCGCGAGCTTATTAGCCGTTCACCCACGGCGGGAAGCGGGTGATGGCGATCCCGCCGCGGCGGATGATCACCCGGTCGTCCGGCCGGGCCTTCCTGACCTTCGGGCCGAGCACGGTGACCAGGCTGACGTAGAGGCGGCGAGGCGCGTCGCGACGCAGCTCGAGGACCCCGACCTTCCGGGTGGTGCAGACGCCCTCGTCGCGGGTGCAGTTCGAGCCGTTGTTCTCGGAGATCTCGCCCTGGTCGACCGCCACCCGCTTTACCACCGCGCTCTGGCGGGTGGCGCTCGGCGAGCCGGCGAGGATCAGGCGGGCGCTGGTGCGGACGGCGTAGCGGAGGCGGGTGATGTCCGTGCGCACCGTCGCCGAGACGGCGAGCTGCTCTCCGCCCCGCAGCCGATCGAGTGGGGAGGAGTAGACCACCCGCCTTCTCAGGTCCGGCGCCAGCCGTCGCCGGCGGGGCGCGTCGACGGTGCTCACCGTCGCGACTCCCGCGGTCGCGCCGCGGTAGCGAATCGCGTTGATGCGGCCTCTGTCCTGTGGGATCGTCCCGTCCGGGCGCAGGCCGCCGACCGCCAGCACGTCATTTCCGCGGGCGCTGGCGTTGTGGGCGTCGGCGACGAAGTTGACGAAGCACGCGTCGAGGGGGCAGGGGAGCGAGCCGTGGCCGACCTCGAACCCGGCGCTGGTCGTGAACACGAGCACGCAGTGGTGCTCGTAGTCGGGCCGGCGCTGGCTGCACTCTTCGCGCTTGGCCGGCGCGATCGGCCTCGTGCCCGGGCCGCCGGTGGCGCCCGCGTCCCTGGCGAGGATCAGCCGGCCGGTGATCTGTGGCGCGTAGTGGTAGATGCGCCCGATGCAGCGCGGGTCCGGGTGCCCGCAATCGCCCGTGACCTGGAACTCGGCCGTGATCCGGACCCGGTCGCCGCGAGCGAGGTCGGGGAGCGTGTGCGGGCCCATCGACATCACCACGCGTTTCTCCCGGCCGGGCTTGCGGGTGATCGGCAGCGTCTGTACGCGCTCGGATGCGTTACCGGTGGTCGCCACCTCGACTGCCGGTCCATCGGCTTGGGGCTGTGTCCTCGCCGCGGGAGCGGCGGTGAGCATGACCGCGGCCACCAGGCCGATCACCGCGTGGCGTGCCCTCTGCTTGCCCCGGCCCCGGACCGCCATTCGCGCCGATCCTAACCGCGATCCGCCCGCTAGCGGCGCGGTTTCGACTGCGTGCGCCGTAACCTTCCGCCGGTGAGGAATCTGCTCGCACGGATCGCGGGCTGGTGTGTCGAGCGCCCGGCGCCGACGCTTGCCGCGGCCGTGCTGGTCACGCTCGTCGCCGCCGTCGGCGCGCTGAAGCTCGAGGCCGATGCCGGGGTCGATCAGCTCGTCGACCGCGATTCGGAGACGTTCGCCGCCACCGAGGACTTTCACCGCCGGTTTGGCGATGACGCCGTCGCCGTGCTCGTCCGGGGCGACCTGCAGAAGCTCGTCCTCACCTCGGACCTCGCCAAACTGCTGTCGCTCGAGGCCTGTCTTTCGGGCAACGCCCCGGGCGGTCAGGTGGTCACCGACAAGCCCGCGCCCGAGCCGTGTGCGCAGCTCGCCGAGACAAAGCCCGTGCAGGTGGTCTACGGGCCGGCGACGTTTCTGAACCAGGCCGCGATCCAGGCCGGCAAGCTGATCAAGCAGCAGGCGAGGAGCGCCGTCCGGCAGGCCCGAAGCGCGGCGGCCGAGGCGGTGGCGCGGGCTCAGCGCGAGGGCGCGTCGGAGGCCGAACAGGAGCAGATCGCCCAGGCGACCACCACCGAGGTCGTCAACCAGTTCTACCAGCAGATGCTGCAGGTGGCGGTGCAGTACGGCCAGAGCCTTGGGCCGCCGAGCATCGACGACCCGACGCTTCGTCAGCTCCATCGTCTTCGACAGCCGCCGCCCCGGGGAGCCGAAGGCGCGCTTCTCCTACCTGTTCCCCAGCGCCGACTCCGCCCTGATCTCCGTCCGGCTCGATCCCGACCTGAGCGAGGCGGAGCGCCGCGAGGCGATCGACCTGATCCGCGCCGCGGTCGCCGATCCGGCGTTCGCGATCCGCGACGCCGACTACGTCGTGGGCGGGGCCCCGGTGGTCCTCGCCGACCTCACCGGCGCGCTCTCGGACAAGGTATTCCTCCTCCTCGGGCTCGCCTTCGCCGTGATGGCGATCGTCCTGATGGCGATGCTGCGCCCGCCGCTGCGCCTCCTGCCGCTGGCCATCGCCCTGGCCGCGACCGCGATCACGTTCGGCGGCCTGGCCGCGTTCGGCGGCTCACTGACCCTGGGGTCGCTCGCCGTCGTCCCGGTGCTGATCGGGCTCGCGGTCGACTACGCGATCCAGTTCCAGGCGCGGTTCGGTGAGGCGCGGGCCGCCGGCTCGTCCCCACCTGCCGCGGCGGTCGGCGCCGCCGCCCGCGGGGCGCCGAGCATCGCCGTCGCGATGCTCGCCACCGGCGCCGGCTTCCTCGTCCTGCTGCTTTGGCCGATCCCGGTGATCCGCAGCTTCGGCTTGCTGTTGCTGGTCGGGATCGCGGTGGCCTTCAGCCTCACGTTGACCGCCGGCCTGGCGGCGCTCTCACTCACGCCGGCCGATCGCCGCGCCGCCGACGGCCGCCGCGTGACGGCCCGCGTGGCGGCGGCGACCTCCGGGCTGCGAGGTGCGTTCGCACGTGTCGGGATGCGGGTTCGTCATCTCGCCAAGCGCGCCGTGGGCTTTTCGATCGCGCATTCGGGCCGCGTGATCGTCTCCGGCGTCGTCATCGCGGCAGCTGGCTGGGTGCTCGGCACACAGACCCCGATCACCACCGACATCCGGGCGTTGCTGCCTTCGGATCTGCAAGCGCTCGAGGACGTGGAGGAACTGGAACGCGGTACCGGGGTCTCCGGGGAGATCGACGTCACCGTCGACGCCCCCGACCTCACCGACCCGGCGGTGATCGCCTGGATGCGCGAGTACAAGGCCCGGGTGCTCGCCGACGCCGGCTTCTCCGACGAGCCGTCGACCTGCGTCGAGCAGTCGGCGAGTCTCTGTCCCTCGATCGCGCTGCCGGATGTCTTCGGCACCGACCAGCCTCAATCGGCGAAGCGCATCGAGCAGGTCCTCGCCCTGCTGCCCCCCTATTTCTCACAGGCGATCGTCGAGGGCGACCCGGCGACCGGCGAGATCGGCAATACCGCCGTGATCGCGTTCGGGATCAAGGTGATGCCGTTCGACGAGCAGAAGCGGCTCGTCGACCAGGTCCGGGCCGAGATCGACCCGCCGGGCACCGACTCGGATCCGCCGCCGGGGGTCACCGCGGAGGTCGTCGGGCTTCCCGTGCTCGTCGCCGATGCCAGCTCCGGCCTCGACCGCGACCGCTACCTGTTCACGCTCTACGGCATCCTCGCCGTCGGCATCGCCCTGCTGCTCGCCTACCGGTCGATGCGCCGGGCCCTGGTGCCCCTGATTCCGATCGTGCTCGCGACCGGTTGGTCCGCGCTCGCCGTCTGGGCTCTGGGCGTCGACCTGAACCCGATGTCCGCCACTCTCGGCGCGCTGGTGATCGCGATCGCCACCGAGTTCAGCGTCCTGCTCGCC
The DNA here is from genome assembly GCA_963793775.1 of uncultured Solirubrobacterales bacterium. Taxonomy (GTDB): domain Bacteria; phylum Actinomycetota; class Thermoleophilia; order Solirubrobacterales; family 70-9; genus WHSW01. The sequence continues at coordinate 435,225 of CAWCBM010000019.1, read as the reverse complement.
GGCCGATACGAGGAGGAGAGGCGCGGCGGCATCTCGGTCGCCGACGCCTTGCGCAACGCGTATTCGCGCACCGGCACCGCGGTGGCGGCCTCCGGGATCACGGCGATCGCCGGCTTTGCGGTGCTGGCCGCGTCCGACATCCCGATGGTCCGCGACTTCGGCCTCGTGACCGTGCTCGACCTCGGGGTTGCGCTGGCGAGTGTGCTGCTGGTGCTCCCCGGCACCCTCGTCTGGGGCGAGTCCGGGTTTGCGCCGGCGCCCGCGCTCGCCGCTCGCCTGCGCGCCCGCCGTGAGCGGCCGCGTACGGCGGTTGGATGAGCGACGACGAGCGCGACGACGAGCGCCCGCGGTCGACGAGCCGCTATTCGATCTATGTCGGGATCGCCTTCCTGATCGTGATCGGGATCGCGACGGTCAACAGCTTCAACACACAGGGAGGCGGCGTGCTCGGCGGGGACGAGACCGAGGCCGGCGAGGCCCTGGCGGAGTTCGCGGTCCCCGATCTGATCGACGGCGCCGACGCCGATGCCAACGTTTTCCAGGACGACTGCGAGTCCTCGCAGAGCCCGTGCCCGGCCGACGATCAGCGGACCCCCGCGTGCCAGATCGAGCTGCCGCACGTGCTCCGCGTCTGTGATTTCTTCGACCGTCCTCTGGTGCTCTCGTTCTGGTTCGACACCCCTGACGACTGTCCGCCGACGCAGGATGCGATCGATGCAGCCTTCCGCCGCTGGCGCGGCCAGGTGAACTTCCTCTCGATCGCGGTGCGCGGGGATCGGGACGAACTCGCGGAAGTCGTCGGCGACCGCGGTTGGACGCTCCCCGTCGGGTGGGACCGCGACGGCGCGGTCTCGAACCTGTACCGGATCGGCGTCTGCCCGACGGTCGCCTTCGTGCGCACCGGCGGGGTGCTCGAGGACGCGAAGATCGGCAGCGATGAGCTCGTCGACGAGCAGCTCGACGCCGACATCGAGCGGCTGGTGCGGGCCTCCGACCGGCTGGAGGAGTCGTCGCGGTGAGCCCTCGGGAGACCGAGGCCGGCCGGGTCGCGAGCGAGCTGCGGGAGGAGTTCCCGGGGCTCTCGCTTCGCTATCGGGCGGTGCCGCGGGGCTCCGGGCGGTCGCCGCGCGAGCTGCGTGCGCGGCTCAAGGACCTCGCCAGCCGCTACTCGGGCGCTCACGCGATCAATCTGCGCCACCAGCCGATTCCGTGGGCCTACCGGGTCTTCTTCCGCCACATCGGCCTCGACCCCGATGAGCAGCCGACCCCGATCGAAGAGCGCATGCTCGAGCGGATGAAGCGTGGCGGCTTTCCCAGCCAGAGCGTCCTCGACGATGCCCTGACGATCGCGATCGTCGAGTCCGGCGTCGCGCTGCGCGCCTTCGACGCCGATCGCGTCAGCGGCGCGCCGGGGATCCGGCCGAGTGGGCCCGGCGATGCGCTCGAGGGCCGGCCGGGCGAGCTCCCCGACGGCACGCTGGTGATCGCCGATGACGAGCGGCCGATCGCGCTGCTGTTCGGCGCCACCGGGTCGGGCCGCGGGGTTCGGCCGCGGACGAAGCGCACGCTGCTGGTGGGGATCGGGGTCAAGGGCGTCCCGGACATCGCGATCGAGGAGGCGATCTGGCTCGTAGCCGGCATCCTGGAGGCCTGATGCCCCTGGAAGGCAGCTCCGCACGCGGGTAGAATCGACCCGGCAAGCGGCGAAGGAGCCCAGTGCCCGACGTTCTCGAGCGAACCGAGAGGTGGGAGGCGCCCCAGGCGCCGACCGCGCCACCGACGCCGTCTCGCGCCGGCGAGCGGCTCGCTCGCGAGGACCTTCGCCGGCAAATCGCGAGGCTCGAACACGAGCTCGGTGAGCTTTTCGCCTCGGCGTTCCCGCGCGAGGGCTTCGACTGGCGGATCGGTGCGCTGGGCGGGCCGCGGGTGCTCGACACCGGCGAGCTCGAGCGGGTGCGCGACTCGCTCGCCCTGCGGGTCCGCGACACGCGCGCCGAGCTCGCCCGGCAGGCCGACGTCGAGGAGGCGAACCGGGGCCTGCTCGAGTCGATGATCGCCGAACCGGAGCGGCATCGCTGGGTGCTGGTCTCGAACGAGGACATCGGCGAGCGCGGCTGCCTTCACTGGCACTCGCGCCCGCGCTGGGGCATCCTCGGGATGCTGCTCAACTGGTGGCGAGTCCGGGTCTCCTCGGGTTGCCCGTTATCCAAGGGGCCTCCGCCCCCTGAGCACCTGAGCTCCAAGAAACGCAAGAAGCGCCGCCGGCCCCGTTCGGCGGCGGCGCCCCCGCCCGCTCCGGACCCGCAGGCGAAGCCTAAGCCCGTGCGGGGGCCGATCGAGGACGAGCGCCCCTCGGCGCCGTGGGGTTCCTTTCCGTTGGTCGAGCTCGTCGTCCTGGTCGGGATCGTGATCCTGGCCATCGGCTTCTTCTTCGTCGAGGGCCAGCGGGGGACGACCCTCATCGTCACCGGCCTCGCGCTCGCCTCGCTGGCGGGGCTCGAGCTGTCGATCCGAGAGCACTTCGCCGGCTACAGGTCCCACAGCGCTCTGCTCGCCGGGGTCGCCGGGATGGCGGCCCTGCTGGCGTGCGCCTACCTCGCCAAGCTGACCGTCGGCGTCAGCCTGATCGCCGGGGCGCTTGTGGGGGCCGGCGCCTTCGTGCTCCTGGCGCGCGCGTTCAGGTCGCGCACCGGCCGCCTGATGAAGCTCCGCTGAGGACGTTTGCGGATCGGCGGCGGGGCGGGCGCCTCAACGCCCGCCCCGGACCGTACCCCCTAATCGGGCCTAGACCTGTACGGCGCCTTCGCGACCGAGCTGCTTGACGTCAAGCGCCCGCGCCAACATCGTCCGCTGACGCTCGGTAAGCCTGCCGAGCTCTCGGTTCTCGTTCAGCGCCATCGTGAAGAGGAACTTTCTCACCCGCGTGCGGCCCCATCGCCGCTGGCTCCGGAGCAGTTCCCCGATCGTCATTGACTCGACCTCCCAGGGACATTCCCTGACGATCTCCGCCGCTCCGACCGTGCCTGCGGCGACCGAGCGCTTGAGCGCGGCCCGCGCCAACCGGACCCGGTTGGCGTGCGCGAGCGCTTCCATGTGCTGCGGCATCGGCGCAGGGGCAAGGGTCGAGGCAGCTTCCATCTTCACTCCTCCTCCGAGTGTTTGATTGAGGTATGCGGGGTCTATGGGCGTCGTCGATCCCGGCGGGCCTCCCGGCCCGCTTGGACGGATGCGGTGGGACAAGACACACTCTCTCCTTGTCCGTTCGCTCCCTGCCCCGGGGTGCGTACGGCGCGAGGTGCAACCTAGAGAAAACCCGCAGCGCTCGTCAACCGATAACCGGTTGTTCACAAGACCGTTCGTTCGCTACGAGCATGCTTTTCGTCGGCGAGATCGCCTTGTCCAGAATCGGACAAGAAGAATCTCCCCCCGCCGGGGGAGTCCTCGGCCCCTCCGATCAGCCCGATCGGGGCAGATCTGGGAAGTCGGCGATCACTCCGTCGATGATCGCCAGCGCGCGGTCGAGGTGCTCGCGCTCGTGGGTCGCCATCAGCGAGGTCCGCAGCAGCGCGCCGCCCGGCGGCACCGCCGGGTGGATCGCGACGTTGGTGTAGACCCCGGCGTCGAACAGCGCCTTCCACAGCAGCACCGCCTGCCAGTCCTCGCCGACGACCACCGGGACCACCGGCGTGTTGGCGACACTGCCGTCCGGAAGCGTCCCGGGCTCGACCACGACCAGCCCGAGGTCGTCGAAGCCCCGGCGCAGGTAGGCGGCGTTGTCGAGCAGGCGGGCCATCAGCTCCGGGCCCTCGGAGCTGATCACGCGCAGGGCCGCCAGCGCCGCCCCTACCGCCGCCGGGACGGCGGAGGCGGTGAAGATGAACGGACGCGAGGCGATCCGCAGGTACTCGACCACGTCGGCCGGCCCGGCGATGAAGCCGCCGCAGGAGGCGAGGCTCTTCGAGAATGTGCCCATCCGCAGGTCGACGCGGTCCTCGAGGCCGAAGAGCTCGCAGGTGCCGGCGCCGCGCGCGCCGAGCACGCCGACGGCGTGTGCCTCGTCGACCATCAGCCGGGCGCCGTGGCGCTGGCAGAGCTCGACGATCGCCGGCAGGTCGCAGAGGTCGCCCTCCATCGAGAACACGCCGTCGACGATCACCATCACGCCGCCGCCGTCGCCGGCCGCCCGCTCGAGCATCTTGGCCAACTTCGGCATCTGGTTGTGACGGAACGGGCGCAGCTTGGCGCCCGAGAGCTTGCACCCGTCGAGGATCGAGGCGTGGTCGCCCGAGTCGCAGATCACCGTGTCGCCCGGCTCGAGAATGGTGCCGATGCAGCCGACGTTCGCCTGGTGGCCGGTGGTGAACACGATCGCGTCCTCGGACCCCATCCACTCGGCGAGCTCGCGCTCGAGCTCGATGTGAAGCGGCGTGGTCCCGTTCAGGAGCCGCGAGCCGGTTAGCCCCGTGCCGTAGGTCTCGAGCGCATCGCGGGCCGCCTGCTTCACGCGCTCGTCGGCGGTCAGCCCGAGGTAGTTGTTGGAGCCGAGCATGATCGTCTCGCGCCCCTCCATCTCGACCACCGGGCCTGCCTCTGAGGTCAGCACCCTGAAGTAGGGCAGGAGGTCGTGCTGCCTGGCGGCCTCGAGCTGCTCGAGGCGATCGTGGTTGCGCGCCTTCTCGAAGACGTCGACCGGCGCGCGGGTGGTCTCCGACATTGGGGGAAGTGTAGGTTGAGCGGCCTTGGCGCCCCCGTCGATTCGCCCGGTGCGCAACAGGCGCGACCTGAACGCGTTCATCGAGCTTCCCTTCCGCCTGCGCCGCGACGACCCGCAGTGGGTGCCGCCGCTTCGGTTCGAGCGCCGGCAGTTTCTCGACCGGGAGAAGAACCCGTACTTCGAGCACGCCGAGGCCGAGTACCTCCTCGCCGAGCGCGACGGTGAGGTGGTCGGGCGGATCAGCGTCCAGGTGGACGAGCGCTGGGACCGGTACCAGGGCGGAAACGAGGGCATGTTCGGCTTCTTCGAGTCCGACGACGACCCGGAGGTGGCCGCGGCGCTGATCGAGGCCGCCGCCGGATGGCTGCGCGAGCGCGGCCGCGAGCGGATGCTCGGCCCGATGGAGTTCACGACCAACGACGAGGTCGGGCTGCTGATCGAGGGCTACGACGAGCCGTCGATGATCCTCGAGCCCTGGCACCCGCCCTACTACCGGACGCTGCTCGAGGGGCTGGGCCTGACCAAGGCGATCGACCTCTACATGTGGGAGCTGTGGTTCGGGCAGCTCAAGGAGGGCACCGAGTTCCACCCGATGATCCACGCCGCGGCCCAGAAGTCCGAGGAGGCGGGCGTGGTCGTTCGCGGCATGCGCAAGCGCGACCTGGCGAAAGAGGTCGCCCGGTTCATGGACGTCTACAACGAGGCGTGGGGCGACAACTGGGGCTTCGTCCCGATCACCGAGGCCGAGGTCGAGTTCCAGGCCAAGAACCTAAAGCCGGTGCTCGACGAGGACTGGGCGATGATCGCCGAGAAGGACGGCGAGGTCGTCGGCGCGGCGCTGACGCTGCCCGACGCCGAGCAGGCGATCCGGAGGATGAACGGCCGGGTGCTGCCGTTCGGCTGGTGGCACTTCCTGCGCCGCAAGCGCCACATCGACCGGCTGCGCGTGTTCGCCCTCGGCGTCAAGCACGACTACCAGCACCTCGGCGTCGCGGCGGCGCTCTACATCCGTCACATGGAGATCGCCGCTCGGCCCGGCCAGATCAAGGGCGGCCACATGGGCTGGATCCTGGAGACCAACGAGGCGATGAACCGGGCGATGGAGGGGATGGGCGGCCGAATCGTGCAGCGCTACCGGATCTTCGAGCTCGCACTCTCCGGAAAGGCCCAAGCGAGGCGGAGCGAAGGGGAGCCGAACCGCGCCGCCGTTGAGGCGCCTGGGTTCCCGACGCCGCAGCGGGGCGTAGAGTAGGCGCCGGGATGGCAGAGGAGCTCCTGGAGACGGACGCGGTCGAGGTTCCGGACGACGGCGTGACGGCCGATGAGCCGACGGCGCACCCGCTCCCGGCCCGCTACGAGGGGCGCTCCGAGGTCACCGCCTGGACCCCGGAGGTGAAGACCGCGGCGCTCGCCGCGGCCGGCGGCATCGTCGCCGGCGCCGCGACCGTGGCGGTCGTCCGGGCCGCCGGGCGCACGGCGAGCCCGAAGCGGCGCGGCCGGCGCGGCCTGCGACGCGACCAGAACATCATCGCCAGCCGCTCGTTCCTGGTCGACGTCCACCTCCTCGGCAGCAAGTAGCTCGTTGAGCACGGTGGTCGAGGTCGAGGTGCGGCCCGCGTGGCCGTACCGCTTGCCCCGGCGCAATGGCGCCGACGGGGTCACCCGCAGGCGCGGCGGCGTGGTCAGCAGGCTGCTTCACGTCGCCGGGCGCGCGGTCGTCGTCCACGTCTGGCAGCCGGCGGTTGAGGCGGTTCGCTTCCGCGCCGCGCCGGTCGAGACCGGCGAAGCCGCGGCGACCATCGAGCAGCTCGAGCTCGCGGTCGAGCGGATGCGGTTCGCGGTCGGCGTGGACGAGGACCTGAGCGAGTTCTACGACGCAGTTCGCTGCGACCCGCTGGTCGGGCCGGCGATCAGGCAACGGCCCTGGCACCGCCCGCGGCGGCGGCCGTGGCCGTGGGAGGCGCTCGCCTGGGCGATCACCGAGCAGCTGATCGAGGCGCGCCGGGCGGCGCAGATCCAGCGCCGGATCGTCGCCCGCTGGGGGGTCAAGCAGCCGCCATGTCGCGCCTGGGAGGGCCCGGGCCCGCTGCGCGACGTCCCGCGCGCGAACGCGATCGCCGACTGCGCGCCGGCCGAGCTCGCGGCGATGGACCTCTCGCCGGCGCGCTCGCTGGCCCTGGTCAAATGCGCGCGGGAGGTCGCCGCCGGGCGGGCGAGACTCGACTCGCCCGAGACCGACTCTCGGCTGCGCCGGATCTCGGAGATCGGTCCTTGGACGCTCCAGTGCCTCGGCTTACACGGCCGCGGCGAGCCCGACTCGCTTCCCGCCGGCGACCTCGCCTACGTGAAGCTGGTCGGCCACCTGACCGGGCTCGGCCGCCGAGCGACGGTGGAGGAGGTGGAGGAGTTCTTCGCCCCCTACGAGCCGTTCCGGGGGCTGGCCGGCAGTTTCGCGGCCGGCTACTGGGCGAAGCAGATGGGTGCCGGCCCGCCGGCGGCGCTCCGCCCGGCGGCCTGAGCGGAGGTATGATCGCGGGACCAGGCGGATCCCACGGAGGTGAGATGCGGGTTCGGTTTGCAGGCGTGCTGGTGGCGACCGCGGTCGGCTTGCTGGTCATCCCCGCGCCGGCGACGGCACAGGAGGAGTTCCTCACCGCTGCGAGCTACCCCGGCATGACCACGTACAAGTGCCGGACCGACGCGATTCCGATCCACCCGGGTCAGAACACGAACCTCTACCGGACGATCTCGACCTGCCCGAACGCCGAGGTGGTCAGTGGACCGGGCGACGCCTCCGTGTTCGCGGCGGGCTCGAGCGCCCAGGGCTACATCACCCGCTTCAAGCCGAGCATGGTCGAGGTGCACGCCGACGGCTCGCTGACCACGCCGAGCGTCACCGACCTGCATCTGCACCATGTCACCTGGCTGGCGCCGGGAGTCGGCCCGACCTTCGCCTCCGGCGAGGAAAAGACGATCGCCATGACGCCGCAGGGATACGGCGCCAAGGTCGGGGCCGACGCAAGCTGGGGCCTCAACTACATGATCCACAGCCTGAACTCGCGGGGCGGGAGGCAGGTCTACGTCACCTGGGAGATCGACTGGGTGCCCGAGACCAGCCCGGCCCGGACCGACATCAAACCCCTCAGGATCCGCTGGCTCGACGTCGCCGGATTTCCGCCGCAGATCTACCCCGTGTTCGATGCCGAGCGCGGGTTCGATCTGGACGGCGACGGCAAGTGGGTCTTCCCCGATGACGTCCCGACCGATCCCGCGCTGCCGGGTTATGAGGAGCGGCGCAAGATCAGCCAGGCCGCGAGGTGGACCGTCGGGCCCCAGGGCGCGACACTCGTCGCCGGTGGCGGGCACCTTCACCCTGGCGGCTTGTACGTCGACCTCGAGGTGGCGCGCGACGGGCCGGACAGCGGCGCCATCGACGGCGACGACCCGGCGGAGGTCCGGCCGCTGTTTCGGTCGGACGCGCACTACTACGAGCCCGCGGGGGCGGTGAGCTGGGACGTGAGCATGGAGGTGACCCGCTCCGACTGGCGGATCAGCCTCCAGCCGGGCGACACGGTCTCGATCGACGTCACCTACGACGTCAGGAGAGGCTCGTGGTACGAGTCGATGGGCATCCTGCCGGTGACGTACACGACCGACAGCGACCCACTCGCGCGGGATCCGTTCACCGACGAGGCCGCCGTGCGGGCGATGTACGAGGCGGGCGGGATCCTGACCCACGGCAGGCTGCCCGAGAACATCGATGGCAAGGCGAATAAGAAGCTCAAGCTGCGCGACCCCCGCGAGGTCCGCAGCAAGGGCCGCCGGGTCCCGAAGTCCGGGATCGAGATCGGCGGCTTTGGCTTCTTCCCCGGCGGCTTCTCCGCCCTCCGAGGGGCGACGGTCAAGCGACCGCCGGTGGTTCGCCCGGGGGCCACGGTGACGTTCACGAACTACGACGCGCTGTTCGGGATGTCGCAGGACGAGCAGGCCTGGCACACGATCACCAGCTGCCCGGCCCCGTGCAACCGCGGCCCGGGGATCGGTTATCCGCTCGCCCGCGGGCCGATCAAGTTCGACTCCGGCCAGCTCGGCTACGGCGACGACTGGAGCACGGAGGTGACCACCGGCTCCAACGTCTACACGACCCCGCCGCTCACCGAGCGGGGCAAGACGTACACGTACTTCTGCCGGATCCATCCGTTCATGCGGGGCGCGATCCGGGTCAACGGCCGGGACCGGCGCGGCGCAACCTAGGCACGGCCAGGGGCCAGGCCGCTCTGGGACGAGCGTGCCGGTTATGATCGGTCCACTGACGACCACACGGAGGTGGGAGATGCGGATGCGGTGCGTGGGAGGTCTGATCGCGGCGGCGGTCGGGTTGCTCGTGTCCGCGGCGCCGGCGGCGGCCCAGGAGGAGATCCTCGGGGCGGCCAGCTACCCCGGGATGACGACCTTCAAGTGCCGGACCAACGCGATCCCGATGTACCCAGGCCAGAACACCAACCTGTTCGGCCTCACGAAGACGTGCCCGAACGCCGAGCGGGTCAGCGGGCCGGTCGACGCCAGCGTCTTCGGCCCGGGCTCCACCGCGCAGGGCTACGTCACCCGCTTTCAGCCCAGCATGGTCGAGGTCCACGCCGACGGCTCGCTGACCACGCCGAGCGTGTGGGACCTGCACCTCCATCACGTCGTCTGGCTCGCGCCGAACGGCGGCCCCACGTTCGCGTCCGGCGAGGAGAAGACGATCGCCAAGAGTCCGCAGGGCTACGGCCTCAAGGTTGGCGGCAACGCCAACTGGGGCCTCAACTACATGATCCACAACCTCACCTCGCGCGGCGGCAGACAGGTCTACATCACCTGGGAGATCGACTGGGTGCCGGAGGGCGACACGCCCCGGACCGACATCAACCCGACCACGGTCCGCTGGATGGACGTCGCGGGCTCGCCGCAGATCTACCCGGTGTTCGACGCCGAGCGGGGCTTCGATGTGGACGGGGACGGCGAATACGTGTTCCCGGACGACGTGCCGAGCGACCCAGCGGTCCCGGGGTACGAGGAGAGGAAGAAGGTATCCCGGTCCGGGCAGTGGACGGTGCCGGCCGGAGGGCGGACGGTTGTCTTCGCCGCCGGCCACCTGCATCCCGGCGGCACTCACGTCGACCTGGACGTGGCTCGGGACGGGCCGGACGCCGGAACCGTGGACGGCGACAACCCGTCGGAGGTGCGGCCGCTGTTCCGCTCCGACGCGATCTACTACGAACCCGCCGGCGCGGTGAGCTGGGACGTCAGCATGACCGCGACCCGACCGGATTGGCGGATCAGCCTCCAGGGCGGTGACACGGTCTCGATCGACGCCACCTACGACGTCAGCAAGGCGTCCTGGTACGAGTCGATGGGAATCATGCCGCTGTCAGTGACCACGGTCGACGACCCGGCGGCGAAGGACCCGTTTACCGAGGATGCCGCGGTGCGCGCGATGTACGAGCGGGGCGGGATCCTCACCCACGGGCGACTGCCGGAGAACATCGACAGCAAGGCCAACAAGAACCTGAAGCTCGACGACCCGCGCAAGGTGCGCAGCAGGGGCAAGCGCGTGCCGGCCGGCGGGATCTCGATCGACGGCTTCGGCTATTTCCCGGGCGGCTTCACCGCCGCTCGCGGCAACAAGGTGAGGCGGCCCCCGGTGGTCCAGCCGGGCACCGAGGTCACGTTCACCAACTACGACGCGCTCTTCGGCATGCCCCAGAACGACCAGGTCTGGCACAGCATCACCTCGTGCCCGGCCCCGTGCAACCGCGGCCCCGGGATCGGGTACCCGCTCGCGGCCGGCCCGATCAAGTTCGACTCCGGCCAGCTCGGATACGGGAACTTCATCAGCAGTGGGGTCACGACCGGGTCGAACGTCTACACGACCCCGCCGCTGACCAAGCCCGGCAAGACGTACACGTACTTCTGCCGCATCCACCCGTTCATGCGCGGGGCGATCCGGGTCAAGGGCCCCGAGGGCAAGGGCGGCAAGGGCCAGGGCGCGAACAACAACAACGGCAGCACCTAGAGGCTTGACCTCTAGTCCGGGATCTTTCCCGGCAGGTACTCGTTGGTCAGCAGCTCGGCGGCGTCCGGGCGCGTGTGGATCAGGCCGCGGTCGGCGAAGAAGCCGGCGAGGCGCTCCCATTCGCGGGTGCTCATGTAGCCGTAGGGGTCGTCGCCCTCCGGCAGCAACAGCGGGAGGGTGCGCTCGACCTCGGCCCGGGTGAGCTTCGGGTCGAGGCCGTCGCCCGCCTCCAGGATCGTCTCCGTGGCCCCGGCCGGGTCGCGCGCCGCGACCCGGGTGCCGTGTGCGAGCGCGGCGATGAAGAGGCGGATCGGCTCCGGGTCGTCCGCCAGGCGGTCGGAGTTGGCGACCAGGACGAGCTCGTCATAGGTCGGGATCCCGAGCCGGTCGACGGGCACGACCACCGGGTCGCGGCCGCGTAGCTCGAGGTCGACGCCCTCGACGTTCAGGAAGCCGCCCAGCATCGCGTCGGCCGAGCCGGAGAGGACCGCGGGAAGCAGGTTGAGGCCGACGCTCACCTCGTCGACGTCGTCCGGGGTCAGGTCTGCCCGGGCGAGGATCTGCTCGAGGAACGCCGATTGGTAGGGGATCCCGGCGGTGGCGACTGTCTTGCCGGCGAGGTCGCCGACGTCCTTGATCCCGGACTCGCGCAGCCAGATCAGCGAGGTCAGCGGGCGGGGAACCAACGCCGCGACCGCTCTGACCGGCAGCCCCTGGTCCCGAGCGAGAATCACCTCGGGCTCGTATGAGATGGCGAGGTCCGCGCGGCCGGCAGCGACCTGCCGGATCGGGGCCGAGGGATCGGACGGCACCTCGGTGGAGACGTCGAGCCCGGCCTCCTCGAAGTAGCCCCGGTCGAGCGCCTCGAAGACGCCGGCGTGATCTGGGTTGACGTAGAAGTCGAGCGCGAGCCGCAGCGGCTCGGTGGCGCCGCCGCCCGGGTCCTCGGACTTCTCGCCGCAGCCGGCGACCAGGCAGGCGGCGAGGACGGCGGCGACGGACAGCGCCCGGCTCATCGCGGGACCCACCAGCCAAACCGTCGCTCGACCAGGCTCACGGCCGCGAACAGGCAGATCGCAACCGCGGAGAGCACCACGACCGCCGCGAACACGCGAGCGGTCAGCACCTGCCCCTGGGCCGTGAGGATCAGATGCCCGAGCCCGGAGTCGGATCCGGCCCACTCGCCGAAGACGGCCCCGATCACCGAGATCACGATCGCGATCTTGGCGCCGGAGAAGAGGAACGGCAGCGCCGAGGGGACCTCCACCCGCCACAGCGTCCGCCACGGCCCCGCGTCGAGCGTGCGCATCATCCGCGGCAGGTCCGGGTCCACCGCCCGCAGTCCGTCGAGCGTGTTGACGGTGATCGGAAAGAAGCAGATCAGGGCGATGATCGCGAGCTTCGGGCCGATGCCGTAGCCCAGCCAGACGACCAGGATCGGGGCGATGGCGATGATCGGGATCGTCTGCGAGCCGAGCAGGAGCGGATAGAAGGCGCGCCGAAGCAGGCCGGAGCGGTGGAGCGCGATCGCGAACAGGAAGCCGACCGCTAGCGCGATCGCGAACCCGGCGACGACCTCCTGGAGGGTGACCCAGAGGTTGTCGGCAAGCAGCCCGCGGTCGTTCCACAGCGAGTCGGCGACGTCGCTCGGCGCCGGCACGAGATACGGCTTGATGTTGAGCGCATCGGCGATCAGGTCCCACTGCGCTGCCAGCTCCCAGAGGGCGATCAGCAGGGCGATCAGCGCCAGCGGCGCCAGCCACCTGCTCATCGGATCCGACCTGCGAGCGCCTCGAGCGCGCGCTCGCGAGCGGCCGTGAATTCGGCCGAGGTCACCGCCCGGACGCGCGGCAGCGCGCGCGGCGCCGGCGACTCCAGCGCGGCGACGACCCGGGCCGGCCGGGCGGAGAGCACGACCACGCGGTCGCAGAGGTAGAGAGCCTCCTCGACGTCGTGGCTCACGAGCACCGCCGTGTGACCGCCCTCGGCGATCGCTCCCGCGAGCCACTCCTGCATCTCGCCTCGGCTGATCGCGTCGAGCGCCACAAAGGGCTCGTCGAGGAGCATCACCGGCTTGCCGGCCAGCAGCGTGCGCAGAAAGGCGACCCGCTGGCGCATGCCACCCGAGAGCTCGCTCGGCCGGGCGTCGGCGAAGCCCTCGAGGCCGAAGCGGGCGAACAGCGGCGCCGCCTGCGCCCGGGCGGCGGCGCGGGAGGCGCCGCGGTTGCGGGGGGCGAGCGCGGCGTTGTCGATCGCCGCCAACCACGGCAGAAGCAGGTCGCGCTGCGGCATGTAGGCGCAGCGAGCCAGGCGCTCGGCGGCGTCCGTCCCGCCGCCGACCCGGACCTCGCCGCCGCTCGGCTCGAGCAGGCCGGCCACCAGCTCCAGCAGGGTCGATTTGCCGCACCCCGATGGCCCGACGACGCCCACCACCTCGCCGGCGGCGACGCGCAGATCGACGCGATCCAGGACCCGAAGGTCGGCGAAGGAATGGGAGAGCGCGGCGAGCTCGATCGCCGCCTCGGTCCCTGAAACTGTTCGAGGCTCCTCCGTGGGAGCCTCGGCTGCCGTACTCATGCTCCCTCCGCGCGCATTACCGCACAGGTTCTAAGGGTCAGCGCCGGGTGCTCGTGCCAGAGGCGCTATCTCAGCCCGCTTCCCGCGAGCCCCCCTGGTGTCGGTCAGCCGCTGAGTTTACTCCGTCGCCGGCACGGCGCCTGCGACCACGTCGACGAAGTTCTCGAGGTGCTTGGTGGTCCAGCATTCGAACGCCGCGGTGCAGTGGCGCTCGTAGGCCGCCATCACGGAGTCGCCGTAGTTCCAGTAGAGCTTCGGCTCCGGGTTGAGCCAGAACGTGCGGCCGGCGCGCTCGGCTATCCGCGCGAAGACCTCGGCGTGGGGCTCGCGGCCGTTGGTGCGCGCGTCGCCGAGCACGATCACGGTCGAGCGCGGATCGAGGTCCTCGGAGATCTCCTCGAGGAACTCGAGCCAGACGCGGCCGTAGTCCGTGTAGCCGGAGACGTCGGCGACCCCGCCCTCGCGGCTGATCTTCTCCGAGATCGCGCGGAAGTCGCGCTCGCGCTCGAACACCTCGGTCACCTCCGAGATCCGCTCGATGAAGACGAAGCTGCGCAGCTTTCGAAACGAGTCGTGGAGCGCGTGCAGGACCGAGAGGAAGAACACGCTCGCCGAGGTGACCGAGGTCGAGACGTCGCAGAGCACGTAGATCTCGGGCCGGCGCGGGCGCTTCGGACGGTAGCGCAGCCGCAGCGGCACGCCACCGGTCTCGAGCGAGGCACGCATCGTCCGCCGCATGTCGACCGTCGCCTGGCGTTTGCGGCCGCGCTGCTCGTGGCCGAGAGTGGCGAGGCGCTTCTTGAGCTGGGCGACGGCGCGGTGCACCGCCGCCAGGTCCTGGGTCGGGCTGGTCGGCAGCGCCCGGTCGAGCTCGGCGAGCGGCCGTGAGGGCGGCATCTTCTGGGTGCGCTCGATCAGCGCCCGCTCGAGCTCGCGTCGCAGGTGTCTCTCGAACGCCTGGATCTGCTCGCGCTCGAGCCGCGGGCCGTCCTCGTCGCCCGAGTCCCGGCCGCTGAGCTGAAGGCCGAGGGTGCGCCGGATCCGCTGCACGTCGACGCCGACCACGCCGGAGCCCTCTCCCTGGCGCCCGAAGGCCGCGATCGCCAGCCGGGCCGCGTCGCGCATCTCGCCGTCGTTTCCCTGGGCGATGGCCTGGCGGATCGCCTCTCGCAGCTGTTCGAGGTCGAGCCGGTCCCCGCCCTCGTAGCGACGGTCCTCGCGGATCTCGCGCCCGAGAGCCTCCGCCTCGGCGGCACGGAAGAAGTAGCGCTCGAAGATCAATTCGAAGATCCGGCGGTCCTCTTGCGACTTGGCGATCGTCGCCGCCAGCGCCTCGCGAAAGTCGGCGGGGTCGGTCCACGGCACTGCCTCCAGGGCCTCGAAGGCGTCCAGCAGCTCGGCGGTCCCGACCGGGACGCCCTCGCCGCGAAGCTCGTCGCAGAGGGCGGCGATCCGGGCTGCGAGGCCGGGGGGTTGGGCAGTCATCGGCCGATGATAGGCCTCAGCGCTTGCTGAGCAGCGCGCTTTGAGCCGTCATCGCTTCAGCTTGATCTTCACCCGCTGACCGTCGAGCTCGTCGTTCTCATCCTCGGCGTCCGCCTGGCTGGCGTACAGCTCGGCTTGGCCGTTGATCTTCCTCTTTCCGTTCTTGAGCGCGCGCTTGATCAGCTGCCGTCCGAAGATGGTCGTCTTCATCACCACCGCCTGGCGCTGGTTCGCGCCGAGGTCGCTGGGGGCCGTAGCGATGTCGCCGTACGAGGCGCCTGCCTCGATGTCGAGCCCGAAGGCGTCGCAGCCGCCGACCCCGAAGGGGTTCGAGCAGGTGAGGTCGTAGCTGCATTTCTTCACCCTGCAGGTCGCCGTCTTCGAGGGCTCGGTAGGCAAGGGCTCGCCGAAGGGGCTGCTCGGCCAGCCGGGGAGGGACTCGGCGCGGCAGTCGTGGGGAGTCCACGAAGCGGGCGCCGGACTGAAAGGGTCGAGGGAGATCTCGCACTGCGTGGCTAACAGGGTTTCCCCCTCGTCGCTCAGGTATGGATGCTCGACTGCGCAGCTCCCCGAGCCCTCGGTTCGCTCGTACGGGTTCGGCGGTGGATAGTGAATCGACGCCACATAGATGCCGCAGCGGATCTGCTCGCCGTTGGCGCCCCAGACCTGCCGACATACCGGCTCGCCGTTCACGAAATTGGAGAGCGACCACGTGTCGCCGGACTCTCCGTAGTGCGGGCCGACGAAGTACTCCTTCAGCTGGCAATCGGGCCTCGCGCTCGCGGCCGGACCGATGGTCTGCGCGAACCAACCGGGGACCAGGTCGTAGGGGTAGTGGGCGCCCGCGGTGCTCGGCAGCGACAATGCCACGCCGACGGCCAGGCCTGCGGCCAGTGCCCCCGTACGGTGAGTCCTCCTCCGTGCTGCGCGCGAGCGCATCGGCCTCCAGGCCTGATCGATTGCTCGAGCCTCCGCCGACCCTATCCGGGCGGAGCAACACCGTCAATCAGCGCGGGCTCAGCTCGCGGCCTGCTCGAGGCCGGTGCCTCCCAGCTGGACCCCGACGCGCTCGGCGACCACGTCGATGTCCGAGCGGTGCTTGACGATGATGCTCATCGTCCGCTCGAACACGGAGCGGTCGATGTCGTCGGCGCCCAGCAGCAGCAGCGCCCGCGCCCAGTCGATCGACTCGGCGATCGAGGGGGGCTTCTTGAGATCGAGCTGGCGGACCATGTGGATCACCTCCACGAGCCGCCGGGCGAGCGCCTGGTCGAGCTCGGGGGCGTGCAGGTGAACGATCTCCATCTCGCGCTCGATCTCGGGATAGTCGAGCCAGAGGTAGAGGCAGCGGCGCTTGAGCGCCTCCGTGAGCTCGCGCGAGTTGTTCGAGGTGAGGACGACGATCGGGTGCGTGCGGGCCTCGATCACCCCGAGCTCGGGGATCGAGATCTGAAAGTCCGACAGCACCTCGAGCAGCATCGCTTCGAACTCCTGGTCGGTCTTGTCGATCTCGTCGATCAGCAGCACCACCGGCTCGGTCGAGGCGATGGCCTCCAGCAGCGGCCGGGTGAGCAGGAACTCCTCGCCGAAGATGTCCTCCCATTGGTCCCGACGCTCGTCGCCCTCGGACGCCTGGATGCGCAGAAGCTGCTTGCGATAGTTCCACTCGTACAGCGCCTTGGCCTCGTCGAGCCCCTCGTAACACTGGAGGCGAATCAGCTTGCGGCCGGATGCCCGAGAGAGAGCCTTCGCGAGCTCGGTCTTGCCGACACCCGCCGGGCCCTCGACCAGCACCGGCTTACCCAGCCGCTGGGCCAGGTAGGCCACCAGCGCCGCCGGCTCGTCGGCGAGGTATCCGACCTCGGCGAGCGCATCCTTTACCTCGGGGACCGAGCCGAGCTGTTCGCTGTCCGACATCCCGCTAAATAATGACGCGTGTGGCGACTGCACCTCCGGTGGCCGATCTGCTGCCGAACACGATCGGCCCCTACGTCGGCCTGATGCTCGCCGGATTCGCCGTCGCCATCGTCGGCAACCTCTCGCGCTCGCGGTGGCTGGTCGCGATCGGGGTGATCATGATCTTCCTCGCCACCCTGCTTTTCCCGCTCGCCCTGCAGCTGACCAGCGACGAGCCGCCGCCGCCGGGGCCGAAGGTGCCGCTCGCATGATGAGAGGATTGCCCGCATGGGGAGGCTCGACGAACTCGACCTGAGCAAATCGCTGTCGAAGGACGAGGAGGCCCAGGCCCTCGAGCGGGGCTGGGCTCGGCTCTTGCAGCTGCGGCTGACGCTCGGCGGCCAGATCGGGGCCAAGGAGATAGGGCCTCCCGTATGCGTGGTGTTCGAGGGTTGGGACGCCTCCGGCAAGGGCGGAGCGATCAAGCGCCTGGTCGCCGAGATGGATCCCCGGCACGTGCACGTCATGCAGTTCGCCGCTCCGACGGAGCGAGAGAAGCGCCATCACTTCCTCTGGCGGTTCTGGCCGCACCTGCCGGGCTGGGGCGGGATGGCGGTCTTCGACCGCTCCTGGTACGGGCGGGTGCTCGTCGAGAGGGTCGAGGGCTACGCCGCGCGCGAGCAGTGGCTGCGCGCCTACGACGAGATCAACTCCTTTGAGAGGTCGCTCGCCGACGAGGGGATGATCCTGGTCAAGCTCTGGATGCACGTCTCCGATTCGGAGCAGCTCAAGCGTTTCAAGGCGCGCGAGAAGGACCCGCTCAAGGGGTGGAAGCTGACCGACGAGGACTGGCGCAACCGCGAGAAGCGCGGTGCCTACCTCGAGGCCGTCGAGGACATGCTCTCCCGCACCGACCAGCCGCGCGCGCTGTGGAGCCCGATCGAGGGCGACTCGAAGCGCTACGCCCGGGTGAAGGTGATCGAGACCGTGATCGAGCGGATCGAGCAGGGGATGCGCGAGTGGGGCGTGGAGCCACCGCCCCCGCTGGCCGGGGACGACTGAGGCGGCGCCGGGATGCGACGACAGCCGACGCCAAAGCTGCGGCCGACCGGCTCGGGGCCGCGGTCGGAGATGCTCGCGACCAGGGCGTCACGGAGCTCGCCGATGAGGCCCGCCGGCTCCGGGCGGAGGTGGCCGTCGCCCGCCGGGAGACCGAGGCCGCCGAGCAGCGGCTGCGGGACACCGAGCTTCGGATTCGCGCCCTCGAGCAGGACAGGCTGCGGGCGGAGATCGCCGCCGCCCGGGCCGAGTCGCGCACCGAGGCTGCGATCGAGGCGGCGACGCGACAGGCGGAGACCGAGGTGCGAGCGGTTCGCGAACATGCCGAGGCGGAGATCGCGAAGGTGCGCGAGCGCGCCGACGCCGAGACGCGGACGATGCGCGAGACCGCCGACGAGAAGCTGCGCGAGTCTCGCGAGCGCCTTCGCGCAAAGGCCCAGGCGAAGCTGCGTGAGGCCGCGGGGATGCTCAAGGCTCAGGCGGCCGAGCGCGCCCGTGAGCTCGCCGCGGACGCCAAGGAGGAGGCGCGCGCGGAGGTCGCCGCTGAGCTCTCAGGGTGGATCGCCGAAACCCGGGAGAGGCTGCGCAGCGAGACCGAGCTTCGGGCCAAGGCCGAGGAGGCGCTGAAGCGCACCGAACGCAAGCTCGAGGCGCTCGTCGACCGGCTCGCCCGCGAGGCTGCCGGCGCCGCCCGCGCGAGGGCGAGGGCGCGCATCTCAGAGCGGGCGGCCGATCTCGAACGCGAGGCGATCGAGAGCGCCGAGCGCGCCCGCGAGGAGGCGGACCGCCGGGCCCACGAGGAGTTCGAGACGCGGATGCGCGAGGAGGAGGAGAAGCTGCGCCGGCAGGTCGAAGAGCGCGCCCGCCAGGACACCGAAAAGCGCCTGCAGTCGCTCGAGGCGCGGATCGAGCGCGAGGTCTCACAGCGCGCGAAGTCGGCCGCCGAGGAGGCCCGCCGCGAGGCGCAGCGGCGCCGCACGGAGATGGCCAAGCGGCTTCAGGAGGAGGCCGAGGAAGAGGCCCGAGCCGCCGCCGAGCGCGCCCGCCGCCAGGCCCTCGGCACGGACCGCTAGCGACTACCTCGGCAGCGTCGGCGCGAGGATTCGGTACGCCTTGAGGCCGAGGCCCAGGCGCTCGCGGTCCTCGCCCAGAGAGGGGTCGAGGCCGGTGAGCTCCCGGATACGCGCGAGGCGGTGGGCGACCGTGTGGCGGTGGGCGAAGACGGCCCGAGCCGTGGCGTTCATGTTGCAGTCGTTGGCGAGGTAGGTCTCGAGCGTGCCGAGAAGGTCGGTGCGGTACTCGCGGTCGTGCTTCACCAGCGCCATCACCGTCTCCTCGTAGAAGCGGCGCACCTCGTCGGGATCGGTCGCCATCGCCCGGAACAGCAGCCGGTAGACGCCGCTGCCGATCTCCGCTTCGAGCCGGTCGGCGACGCGCCCGTCGCGGGCGATCACGTCGAGCATCAACTCGGCCTCGGCGATCGCCCGGTCGAGCTCGGCCGGGTCGTGGCAGAACGACGAGAACGCCGCCGGGCCGTGGGCTCGCAGCCGCCTCGCGATCGACTTCGCCGAGGCCTGCGTGCGCTCCGCGGCGTCGTCGCCGCCCCGTGCGGGCAGGATCGCGTAGGTCCGCCGGCCCTCCGCGGCCGGGAGCGCCTCGGCGATCGCTCCGGGGTACTCGCCCGTGATCAGGGCCGCGGCGTGACCCGGCCGGGCCGAGCTCATCTGCGCCACCAGCGCCACCGCCCCACGGGAGAGGTCACAGCCCAGGCGCGCGGCGCGGCTCATCGTCTCCTCGGCCTCGGCGCGACGTGCCCTGAGGTCTTCGAGCAGGCTGCCGCGCACGTCGGCGGCGACCTCGTCGCGGGCGTCGGCGACGGCGATCTCGGCGAGCGCGGCCAGCGCCGCCGTCCGGAGCACCTCCTCGCGATCGACCGCCAGCGCCGGGATCCCGTTGGACGCGGCCGGTGGCAGCGCGACCGCGTAGCCGATCGTCTCACCGGCGGCCTCGATCGGGATCGCAAGGTCCGCCTCCCCAGGAGCGTCGGCGAGCGCGTCGAGCGGAACGTCGTCGGCGGAGGCCACGGCCAGGCCGCGCGCCGGGAGCACGATCGCGATCGGCGACCCGGACTCCTCGGCGGCGAGCTCCGCGATCCCACGCAGCCCCTCGCCGGCCCGCAGAGCGGTCAGCATCCGGGCGTGGAGATCGATCATCGAGCCCCTTCCGCGGACCCAGCCGGTGACGACCGGGACCGGGCCGAAGCCCGGTCCCGGCGCACCGCTGGGTTCCGCGCTAGGCCGGTATCTCGGCCTCGGTGTGTGACTGGAGGACGGTCTCGCCCTCCTCACCGGTTCGGATCCGGACCGCCTCCTCGACGGGAAGCACGAAGATCTTCCCGTCGCCGACGTCGCCGGTCCGCGCGTGCTTGAGGATCGTCTCGACGACCAGGGACTTGTCCTTGTCCTCGACGACGCACTCGACCTTGAGCTTCGGCCGCACGTTGACGGTCAGGCTCGAGCCTCGATACGTCTCGACGATCCCCTTCTGGCGCCCGGACCCCTTGACCTCGGTGATCGAGAGGGACGGAAATCCCTTCTCGAGCAACTCGGACCGGATCGGCTCGAACGCCTCGTGGCGGATGAACGCCTCGATCTTCTTCATCTCGCTCGTTCCTTCCTATGCCTCGGAGGGCCGTTCGGACGTCATCGCCGAGACCGGGGCCGGGGCGGGGGCGGCGGGGGCCGGCGTCGGCCGCGCGCCCGGGTACTCCGGCTCGGGGATGAACTGCTCCGGGTATCCGTACATCCCGTGCTCGGAGATGTCCAGACCCGCATCCTCCTCCTCTTCGGTGACCCGAAGCCCGTAGAGCTTCTTGATCGCCCAGAAGGTGGAGAAGCTCATCGCGAACACGAAGGTGAACGCGATCGCCAACCCGGCCACCTGAGCGATCAGCTGGTCGAATGAGCCGCTGTACCAGAGCCCGCCGTTCGGATCCCCGAACGCGTTGTACTGGGCCAGGCGAGGAGCGGTGAAGATCCCGCACGAGATCGTTCCCCAGATACCCGCCAGGCCGTGCGCCGACAGCGCCCCGACCGGGTCGTCGATCCACTTGTCGATCGCGTAGACGCCGAGCACGACGATCACGCCGGCGACCGCGCCGATGATCGGAGCCGCCCAGAGCTCGACGTAGCCCGAGGGCGCGGTGATCGCGACCAGCCCGGCGATCGCGCCGTTGCCGGCCATGCCGATGTCGATCGTTCCCGTCCTCAGCCTGGCCGTCGCCACCGCCGCGAGCACGCCGAAGGCGGCTGCGAGGTTGGTGATGATCAGGATCTCGGCGAAGCGCCCGTCGAGCGCGTTCAGGGTCGAGCCCGGGTTGAACCCGAACCAGCCGAGCCACAGGATCAGGACCCCGAGTCCGAACAGCGGCATGCTGTGGCCGGGGATCGCCCGCGGCTTGCCGTCGGGACCGTACTTGCCCTTGCGCGGGCCCAGCAGCAGCAGAGCCGCCAGCGCGCCCGTCGCCCCGATCAGGTGGACCGCCGTCGAGCCGGCGAAGTCCTGCATGCCGACGATGCCCGTGCCGAGCCAGTCACCCATCTGCAGGAAGCCGCCGCCGAACACCCAGTGGGCGGCGATCGGGTAGATCAGCGTGCTGAACGCGATCGCGTAGATGACGTAGACGCCGAACTTGATCCGCTCCAGGGTTGTGCCCCAGACGATCGCCAGCGAGACGGCGCAGAACACGAACTGGAAGAAGAACTTCGACTCGATCGTCGCGTCGGACAGCGACATCACCGGGAAGTCCGGATGGAACGTCGTCAGCCCGTCGGCGGTCACGGACCACGGTCCGAGGTCGGTGAAGAAGAACCCTCCGCTGTGTCCGATCAGCTCGCCGGCCCCGAACGCGAACGCGAATCCGCAGACCCACCAGCCGATCGCCGCGATCGAGAAGTTCGTGAGGATCTTCGCGACCACGGTCCCCGCGTTCTTCGCCCGGGAGAAGCCGATCTCCAGGAACGCGAATCCGGCCTGCATGAACATCACCAGCGCGCCGGCGACGATCACCCAGATCGTGTTGATCCCGACCGACTGGTCGAGCTTTCCGGCGATCGCCTTGTTGAGATCCGTCGCGTCGGCGAACGCCGACGTCGGGATCAGCAGACGCGGCGGCGGTGCCAGCAGCAACCCCCCGACCGCGTACCTTCGTCTCATCCGATACACGCTCCTTGCCCCCCGGGCCCTCGGGCCGGCGGTCGCTTACCAGGAATACAGGGCGAAGGTAGGCGCGCGGGCGCCGGAGTTGGTTATCCCGCTGTCGAAACTTTCACGCGCCGGCTTGTACCGGTGGTCGAAAGACCCGCGGCGCGCATCAGGCGTGGACAGCCGGCGACAGCGGCGACGGGCCCACCGAAGTTCGCCGCCCTCGATCCCCATCGCGATCGTCTCCGGCAGGCGGCCCAGCTCGCTCCAGCGCCTGCGGGCCGACTCGTAGAGCTCGTCGAGGAATTCGTCCGAGTGCAGCGGGTCGTGGTGGAAGAGCAGCAGGTTCTGCGCCTCGACGCGCCGCGCGAACGTCAACGCGTCGCTGAGCGCCGAATGGCCCCAGCCGACATGGGCGGGGTATTCGTCGTCGTTGTACTGACAGTCGTGGATCAGGAGGTCCGCCTGCTTTGCGAGGTCGAAGCCCGAGATCCACTCGGGCTCGAGGCCCTCGAGCGGGGCTCCCAGCGCCGGCTCGTGGTCGGGCACGTACGCGACGGTGGTATCGCCGTCGCTGATCCGGTAGCCGAGCGTCGGGCCGCGGTGGGTGATCGCCTCGGCGCGGATGGCCGCGCCGCCGATCTCCCACTCGGTCGGCGGCGTGTCGCGGAACCCGATCGAGCACGGCAGCTCGCGCACCTCGACCGGTGAGAGCGGCGCCGAGATGTAACGCGCTATCCGGTCCTCGAGCGAGGCCTCGGGCGACGCCGGGCCCCAGATGGTGATCTCGGCCCCGGTCCGAAAGCAGGGGGCGAAGAACATCAGGCCCTGGATGTGGTCGAGGTGAAGGTGGGTGAGGAGAATGTGGATCTGCCCGCTCTCGGGCAGGTCGAGGCCGAGTGTCCGGATCCCGGTGCCCGCGTCGAGGATCAGCACCTCGCCGCTGGCGAGCGTCACCTGAACGCACGAGGTGTTGCCGCCGTAGCGGTTCATGTGCGGCCCGGGCGCGGGAACGGAGCCGCGTGCTCCCCATACCTTCAGCTTCATCGGCCCCCGCCGTTCTCGCCCAGGCGCCAGAAGAGGACCATCGCGCCGGAGGACCCGTGCTCTGAGGCGACGATCGGGAACGCGCTCGCCTCGATCGCCTCCGTCGTCCCGGCACCGGTCCGGATCTGGAACTTGGCGTGCGCCGGACGGCCCGCCCGAATCGATTCGGTGACCGTGAGCTCGTCGACGTCGGCGGGCTGGCCGTCCGAGGTGAACGGGCCGAAGGCGTGCGTCCACTGTTCGGCCGTCATCGGCCCCGCCTCCTCGAACGAGCGCCCCAGGAGCGCCGCCGCCGCCTCGTTGTAGAACACGAGGCTCGCCTCGTCGTCGAGCAGGAATCCCGGGGTGGAGATGCTGGTCAGCAGGTTCCTGGCCAGGATGAGCTCGAGAGGCTTCTGAGAGTGCGGGGGATCCATGCGCCTGGGTGCAGGCACATTCTTCCACCGATGACCGCTCGGGGCTGCGGTTTTGCTTGCGGAGCTCGTTCGCCGGCGTGCGGAATTGGGGGCATGCGCCCCCAATCTCACACCTGAGCTTCTCCCGACCGTGCCCCGGAGCCGGCCGGTCGACTCAGATCAGCCCTCGAGCTTGCCGATCTTGAAGATCTTCGTGCCGCAGTCCGGGCACGTGCCCTGGATCGCCGGCCGGCCGTTCTTCATCGTGACCTGCTGGGGATCCCTGATCTCGACCTTCTTACGTTCCTTCACACAGTAGCCCTGAGGCATGAGCCTCTCCTTTCAGGAGACGTTCGCGCGACCGTAGACGAGCCGTCGGACGCACGATAGGCGTGATTGTAGCGTTAGTCACAATCGTCGCCGGCCCGAGGCGGGCCTCAGTCGCCCGTGCCGGTGCCGCCGTCGGTGGTCGTGGTGGTCGTCGTCGTGGTCGTCGTCGTGCCGCCGCCTCCGGCGCTTGCGCCGCCGGCGCCCTGAAGCTCGGAGATCTGGTTGCGCAGCTCGTCGATGTCGCTCTTGGCCACGTCGAGCTCGCTCCTGGTGGTCCGTTGGCCCTGGGTGAGGGAGTCGAGCTTCGTCTCGAGCGAGTCGACGCGCTCGGTGATCGAGTCGAGGTCGCTCTGGGTCGCGGCGGCCGCCTCCTGCGAGACGGATTCGATCTCGTCGCGGAGCGTGCTCACCTCGTCCTTGGTGGCGGCGTCGTCCTTCGCCTGCACCGCGAGCACGACCCCGACGATCCCGGCCGCCAGCGCGAGCACCACCGCGGCGCCGAGCGCGTAGGTGCGGATCCCGAGCTTGCGGTCGATGTGCGAGATCCAGGCGCGAAGCCCCTCGATGCGCTGCTCCGGGGTCTCGGGGGCGACCGCGGGCTCGGAGCCGGTGGCCGGCGGCGTCTCGCCGCTCGGCGGCGGGGAGCCCGGGGGTGGTGTCGGCGTCTGCCCGGCCTCCATCTTCCTAGCGGGGCCTCTCATGCCGTTGCACCCGAAATGACGGCCCCAGATCGCCGCCATCCGGCGTCCTCGGTCGCCCGAATAGCGCTGCTATTCGGGCTCCCTGCGTCCTTGGCTGGCGGCGTCTGGACCTCGTCATTTCCGGGCGAACGTTATGAGACACCCCGCTACGACGCCGGCAGCGGCGCCCTGACCTCCCCTCCCTCGGGCTCGAGCGCGTAGCCGTCGGCCGCCCACGCCTCGATCCCGCCCTCCAGGTGGTACGCGTCCCAGCCCGCCTCGCGGAAGGCCGCGGCGGCCATCTGGGATCGGTTGCCGCGGCGGCAGTAGAAGACCACGATCCGGTCGCGGTCGATCGAGTCCGCCGCAGCGGCGAGCTCGTTCGTATCGACGTTGCGGGCGCCGGCGATCCGGCCCCCCTCGTACTCGTAGGGGCGCCGGACGTCGATCAGCTGCGCGCCCTCGGCGATCAGCTCAGCGAACCGCGCTGGGGGCAGATCGGTGTGGACGGCCTCGTCCTCGCTCATCGCAACATCAATACCATCTCTCGCGCCTGGCTTCATTAAGCGAAGTGCTGCTTGTCTAAGCGGTATCGGCTTCGGCTGAGAACGGTGGGGGACGATGGAGACTGGGGCTCACTGGGGTGCAACTGGGGTGGAGCTCGTTTACATGGACGCATGCGGGCGCTGGGAGTTCTCGCTCACCCTCCAACGGGCGCTGGGAGTTCTCTGCTCACCCTCCAACGCTCTCCCTCTAGCTGCCAGCTCTCGTCCCAGTGCCCGGCGCTAAGGCCCACACCAGCCTGCGGATGTTCAGCCGGGGCTAGTCCAGGTCGTCGATCTCGCCCTGGTACTGCGCCAGACCGCGGGCGATTCCGTCGCCGATCGCCGCGTCGATGACACCTTGGGACTCGATGATCTGGTCGGCCCGCGTGACGCGGCGTTGAAACTCCTCGTCGGCTCGTAGCGCACCGATCTGGTCCTCGCTGCCGCGCAGCAAGGCGAAGCCCTGCAGGTCGCCGCCGTGGGGCGTCAGGAGCACCACCTCGAAGTCCTCGATCTTGCCGTCGCCCTCAGCCCTCCCGAGTACTCAACGCTCTCGTTGAATACCTGAACGGCGCGCTTCTCCCGTCCGCGCACCACTTGGCCCGACCCGATGAACAGTGCGGCATCAGCCATGTTCTCCTCCTTAGATCGACCGCGCTCATTCCACACCCGCTCACATATCGCTGTCAAGCGTTGTGGCTCATGCCCAGCATCCGCAATCCGCTCTGCTCAGTCATCCGCAACTACCTCCGCGTCGATGACGGCCTCGATTACCCTAGGCGCGTGAGCTTCGCCAGGATCTCCTCTGGGTTCGGGGGCTGGGGGATCTCAGTCGGCCGGCCGTGTGGCCGCCGCTGCCTTGTCAGTGGATATGCCCGCGGTTGTGGCGAGGTTGCGGCTGGCGCTCGCGTAGGTGTTTGCGGTCTTCGCATTGCCCTCTGCGATCGCAGCCTCAGCCGCCTCTGTCGCGGCGCTCGAGGCGCTGCCGGGCTGGTCCTGGGACATCGCGGAGACAACCTGGGAGGAGAGCTTTTCGAAGCTCAAGAGCTTTGTTGAGCGCGAAGGCCATGCCCGCGTGCCGCGCGGGTGGCAGGAGGATGGTTTTTTCGGCTCGGCAGGTGGGTCAGCAAGCTTCGCGATCGCCGAGGAAGGCTTGACCCTGACCATCGCGCTCAGCTCGAAGCCCTTCCGGGATGGGTCTGGGATGTACGGGATGCGGAATGGGAGGAGGGCTTCGCCGTGCTTGAGAGGTTCGTCGAGCGTGAAGGCCACGCGCAGCCTCCCGCGAATTGGCGCGAGGACGGATACGGCCTCGGCGGGTGGGTCGTGCGCCAACGCGTTCTATGGCGCGAGGGAAGACTTGATTCGGAGCGGCGCAAGCGACTTGAGGCGATTCCGGGGTGGGATGGCGGCCGGCGATGGGACCTCGCCCACACGCGCCTCGGCCGAGGGCCGCGAAATAGAAAGCGTCACAGCCGGCATTCTGCGACGCGGGCCTTAAACCAGCGACAGTCGCGTCCCGAGGGTGTGGCATGCGTCGAGCTCCTCCCAGCCGTGCCCCGCGCTGGACGCACAATCGTCGGCCCGATACCGCACTCGTCATCGGGGCGTCATCGAACAGCCGCGCGATCTTCTCTTCGGTTGGCGGTGGCGGATCACCGGGCTGACGCGGCTCCCGGTGAGCGAAAGTCATTTCAGTAGCTCTCGCAACTGGGAGACAGGCATGTCATCCGGGATGAGACCTCTGCCGCGGCAGGTGCGGCACTTCGTCGTCTTGTCGCCAACGACATGGCCCCGCTTTACCCTCTGGATGTAGCCCAGACCGCCGCACTCCTGGCACGGCACCTTGACGGAGACCGTTAGTTCTCTTGAAGAATGCTCCACGACCTCCATCGCGAGAGCGAATGTAGACGCTAGACACCTTCGGTGCGATGCGAGTTCCGCTTTGCATGGAAGGGGCTATCCGGTTAACGGCCCCGTTGGCAGCCGGGCATGGGCGGTCGAGCCTCCGGCCGAGTTGACGGGCGGCGCCCGCACGACTAGGGTCGGTCTGGCTACCGGACTATCGGTAGCTGGGAAGGATTCCATGGCTGATCGACTGCAGGCCCCCGTCGTAGGCTCCGTACACAGAGTGCTCGTCGCCGCAGTCGGGCTCGCCGCGGCCTGCTTCGTCGCGCTGTCGGCCGGCAATATTTCTGCCGCCGCGCCCGGGCCGGCCCGATCGGCGGGCGCCGTCAGTGACTCGATTCCCTGGGCGGCATGTAATCCGCCCGGCGAGGGTCTGCAGTGCGCCCGGATCCGCGTGCCGCTCGACTGGGACCGCCCGAACGGGCGCACGATCGCGCTCGCGGTGATCCGCCACCTGGCGAGCAACCCGACGCAGCGGATCGGCACGATGCTCATCAACCCCGGTGGACCGGGCGACACCGGCGTCGGCCTCGTAAGCGGCGACCCCGACGGGGTCGACGCGCTCGGCGGCGGCCGCTTCGACGTCGTCAGCTGGGATCCCCGCGGCACCAACGCCAGCACCCGGGTGCGCTGCTTTGAGAACAGACAAAGCGAGGCGCGCTTCTGGGCCGGCGTCTCGATCCCGACCACCAACGCCGCCTCGAAGCGCTATCGGCGCAAGTCCGCCGCCCTGGCGCGGCGCTGCGGCAGGGTCAGCGGCCGGCTTCTGCCCCACATCTCGACCGCCGACACCGCCCGCGACATGGACCACCTGCGAGAGCTCGTGGGCGAGGAGAAGCTCACCTACGTCGGCTTCTCCTACGGCACCATGTTGGGCCAGACCTACGCCAACATGTTCCCCGACCGGGTCCGGGCGATGCTGATCGACGGCGTCGTCGATCCGGTCAGCTACTCGAAGAGCTCCGAGGCGTATATCGCCGGAGGCGTCGCCTCGGCCGACGGGGTCTTCGACCAGCTCCTGTCGTTGTGCGAGGGCGCGGGGCCGGGACGCTGCGCGCTCGCAGGTGGTTCCGAATCGCCCGCGGAGCGGTTCGAGCGGCTGGTCGCGCGGCTGAAGCGCGCGCCGATCCCGGCTCCGGGGGCGAAGCCGCCCCTGTCGTCGCGCGAGAAGCTGAGCTACGCCGATCTGCTGCTCTCGCAGTTCAATCCGCTCAGGGGACCGGATCTGTGGCCCCAGGACGCGAGGGACATCGCCGCCGCCCTGGGAGGCGACGGCTCGGCGCTGGAGACCGAGGCCGCCGGCTTCACCACGCCGGCCGGCTTCGCCGGCTACACGACCTCGGCGGCGATCTCGTGCGCCGACGCGCCCGCGCGTAAGGGGTCGCGGGACTGGCCGCGGGTGATCAAGCGGTTCACCCGGATCAGCCGACTCTATGGCCCCGTACTGGGCTGGGGGCTGTGGGCCCCCTGCGCCTCCTGGCCGGTTCGCGGCGAGGACAACTACCGGGGGCCGTGGAACGCCTCGACCCCCAACCCGATCCTGGTGATCGGGACGACCGGCGACCCGGCAACCGCCTACGCCAACTCGGTTCGCTCCGCGCAACTGCTTGGAAACGCCGTCTTGCTCACCCACGAGGGCTACGGTCACGTGAGCTTCCGGAATCCCAGCGCCTGTATAGAGCGGGCGTATGTGGATTACCTGACCGAGCTGATCACCCCGCCGCCGGGCACGGTCTGCCAGTCGGACCAACAGCCCTTCGATCCGGGCTTCGGCTAGCCGACCGGCCAGGTATCCGGATGGGCAGAAGTAGCTCTTCGGACGAAAAGCGCTACTGACTTCGGAGGCCGGCCATTCTCGGCTCAAATGTCGGAGCGGGGGATGTATATGTAGATACGAGTGCGCGGGAGCCCCCACTCCCCCCTCCCCCTGGTGCCGGCCTGTCCCCCTCATCCTCACTTCCGCTTTCCGAGATCGAGGGATGGAAAGAAGGGAACACTTGAGTCTCGACCTTCGCCCACCCTCTTGCTCCGCCGGCAGGAGACGGAGGGCCGGATGGATAGGCGCTCATGCCTGTACGACTGGGGCGCAGACTGGGTGCAGGTACCCATCTGCCTGCGTATCTGGCTTGTCTATGCCGGGGTAGCCGGGTGCTGTGCAGCATCAATACCATTCTGCGCCCCGTCCAACGAGAAGGAGCACCGAACCGATGCCCGAAGCAGTGATCGTCGACGCCGTCCGCAGCCCGATCGGGCGGGCATTCAAGGGCTCGCTGGCCCAGCTTCGCCCCGACGAGACCGCCGCCTACGTCGTCGACCAGCTGCTCGAGCGCAACCCAGACGTCGCGCCGGAGTCGATCGAGGACGTGTTCTGCGGCTGCGGCATGCCCCAGGGGCTGCAGGCCTTCAACATCGCGCGGATCATCGTCCTGCTCTCGGAGCAGCTTCCGCAGAGCGTCAACGGGGTGACCATGTCGCGGTACTGCGCCTCCAGCCTCGACGCGATCCGCCACGCCGCCAACGCGGTCAAGGCCGGGCAGGGCGACGCCTACATCGCCGCCGGCGTCGAGTGGGTGAGCCGCTACAACGAGCGCACCGAGCCCGCCGGAGCCGACGACCAGAACCCGAAGCTGCAGGGCAAGAACGGCCAGCCGAACGCCTATATCGAGATGGGGCTGACGGCGGTCAACGTCGCCAAGAAGTACGAGGTCAGCCGCGCCGACATGGACAAGTACGCGCAGCGCTCGCAGGAGCTCGCCGTCGGCTCGCAGGAGTCCGGCTTCTTCAGCCGGGAGATCGTCCCCGTGGCGGACCACGAGGGCAACGAGGTCGCCAAGGACGACGGTCCGCGGCCGAGCTCGACGCTCGAGAAGCTCGCCGAGCTACCGGAGGCGTTCGAGGGCGGAGGCGGGATCACCGCCGGCAACTCCTGCCCGCTCAACGACGGCGCCGCCGCGGTGCTGGTGATGTCCGACACCAAGGCCACGGAGCTCGGCCTCGACCCCGCGGGCGCGGATCGTCAGCGCCGCCACCTGGGGCAACGAGCCCGAGTACATGGGCGTGGCGCCGATCGGCGCGATCAAGAAGGTCCTCGACCGCACCGGCATGGCGATCGACGACATCGACGTGGTCGAGCTCAACGAGGCGTTCGCCGCGCAGGTGATCCCGATCATGGACGAGTGCGAGATCCCGCTCGAGAAGCTCAACACGCACGGCGGCGCGATCGCCCTCGGTCACCCGTTCGGGATGACCGGCGCCCGGATCATGACCACGCTGCTCAACGTGATGGAGACCGACGACCACGCGGTCGGGCTGGAGACGATGTGCGTCGCCGGCGGCCAGGGCGAGGCGATGCTCGTCGAGCGCCTGGGCTAATCGAAGCGCCCCTGCGCTGAACGCCGATCAGCGCCCGGTCGTGGCCTGGAGCCCGGCGACGGTCTGGTCGGCCGCGTCTGGCAGGCCTGGATCGCGGCGTCTCGCGCCGGGCCCGAGGGCAGGTCCTCCGCCTGAGCCGGCACTGTGCCATCGTCTGCGGCCGGACGGGTCAGTCCTCGAACAGCGCGTAGCCGTACTCGCCCCGCTTGTAGGCGAGCTTGGCGATGGCCGACATCCGCTCGTCGTCGTTCGACTCGATCTGGCGGAACGAGCGCACGCCGCGGGCGGCGCGGGTGCAGAAGGTGTCGGCGATGTAGCGCTCCTGGCCCGAGGGCTCGACGCCCTGGTCGGAGAAGATCTTGCTCACCCGCGACAGGACGGCGAACTGCGCGTAGATGTCGGAGATCGCCGCCGCAGAGCCGCTTCTGCTGGAACTGGCGCTCGACGATCTCCTGGCGGTGCTCGCGCAGCAGCGTCTCGGTCACCGAGCGCAGCTCCTTGACCTGCTCGGAGACCGACTCGGCGTGGTCGGAGAGCTCGGGATGGGCCTGCGAGATCCGTCCGGGCGAACGCGCGATCCGGCCGCCGACGTAGTCGAACAGCACGCCGATCGAGCCGATCGGGTCGCCGAGGCCGATCTCGCCGAGCCCGGAGAGCTTCTCGCCGACCGGCTTCATCCCCGAGAGGGCGATGAACGCGCGCATGACGTCGTTGGCGCCCTCGAAGATCGGGAAGATCCGGATGTCGCGCAGGATCTTCTCGTAGGGCTCGTCGCGCATGTAGCCCGCGCCGCCCTTGAGCTGCATCGCCCGGTTGGCCGCGTACCAGAGGAACTCGGTCCCGGCGACCTTGCAGATCGCCGACTCGAGCGAGTAGTCCTCGACCCCGCGATCGACCAGGCCGCAGGTCAGGTAGCACATCGACTCGAGGCCGAACAGGTAGGAGACCATCCAGCCGACCTTGTCCTGGACGAGCTCGAACTCCGCCAGCGGGCGG
This sequence comes from uncultured Solirubrobacterales bacterium, assembly GCA_963793775.1. Classification (GTDB taxonomy): domain Bacteria; phylum Actinomycetota; class Thermoleophilia; order Solirubrobacterales; family 70-9; genus WHSW01. The sequence continues at coordinate 403,963 of CAWCBM010000019.1, read as the reverse complement.
CCGAACTGCCGCCGCTCCTTGATGTGGTTGATCGCGAGGTCGATCAGGCGCTTGGTCGCGCCCACCGAGCCGGTGCCGAGGCCGATGCGCCCGTTGTTGAGCACCTGCATCGCGATCCGGAAGCCATCGCCGGGCTCGCCGAGCACGTTCTCGGCCGGCACCTTGACGTCCTTGAAGTAGAGGCGGCGCAGGTCGTTGCCGCGCAGGCCCATGGTGTCGAAGCGCTCGCCGACCTCGAAGCCCTTCATCCCCTGCTCGAGGATCAGCGCGATGTGCCGGTCCTTGCCGTTGACCTCGCAGCGGGCGAAGGCGGTGAACACGTCGCCCTTCGAGCCGTTGCCGATGTAGCGCTTCTCGCCGTTCAACACCCAGGAGCCGTCGGGCTGCTGAGACGGCGCGCGACTGGATGTCGTAGGCGTCCGATCCCGCCTCGGGCTCGGTGAGCGCGAAGCCGGCGAGCTTGCGGCCGGTCGCCAGATCGGGCAGGAAGCGCTCCTTCTGCTCCTCGGTGCCGAACATGTGGATGCCCTTGAAGCCGATCGACTGGTGGACCCCGAGGACGATCGAGAGCGTCGCGTCGATCTGGGCGAACGTCTCGAACACGCGCGCATAGCCGGTCTGGGAGAGGCCCTGCCCGCCGTACTTCTCGTCGACGTAGAGCCCGCAGAGCCCCGCCTCGCCGAGCGCCTTGATGGTGTCGTCGCCGATCCACCGCTTCTCCTCGATCGCGCGGTGGTCCATCCGCGAGCCGATCTCGCGGGCGGCCGCGTTCAGCGCCCGGATCCGGTCCTGCTCTTCGGGCCGCGGCGGCGGCCAGGGAAACACCATCTCCTCGTGGATCTCGCCGAGGAAGAGCGACTTCGCGAACGAGGAGACCGCGCGCTCGGGCTTCTCCTCGGTCCCGACCTCGGTGGCGGCTTCCACCCCGTCAACCTAGCGCGCGGCTGGCCCCGGCTGCTAGCGGCGCGTTCCGTTGAGCTGTCGCACCGCCGCGAACAGGCCGCCGATCGCGAACTGGTCGACGGCGATGATCGACGGCTTGATCCCGCGCTGGGCGGCGCACTGGTGGGCGCGCCCGGCGATCACGTCGCCGGCGTTGACCGCCTCGGAGGTGGCGAAGTTGGTCTCGGGGGGCGGAGTCGAGGGCGACCAGTGGTTGATCAGAAACAGGGAGCCGGTGGTCCCGCCGCGGTTGGGCTCGCAGCTCGCCGGCCAGTTCGCGGCGTCGATGAGCATCGTCGGCGGGTCGAACGTGTACGGGGTCTCCTGAACGATCCCGTCGTAGGCGTTGTGGTACCAGGGGTAGGCGGTGCCGGCGTTCCGCTCGGCCAGCACCACCACCTGCTGGTGGGTCCGGATCATCCGCTTCAGCGTCGGCCAGCGCGGGCCCGGGCCGCCCGGGTAGACATAGTCGATCAGGCCGCTCTGCTCCATCGCCCCGGCGAAGTCCTCGGGGCTGATCTTGTCCTCGTTGATGATCGCGAGCACGTTGTTGGGCCGCCGGCGGATGAATTTGCGGATCGAGCGGAGGGCGTCCACCAAGGGGGAGGCGCCGAGCTGGCAGAGCACGTGGCAGAGGTAGAGACCACGCTCGCCGGTCGTCACCGACCCTTCGTCGTCGGTTAGCACGGTGCCGTCGGGCTGCAGGCGCCCGTAGTGGGTGTCGATCAACAGCGCGCGGATTCCGGTCTCGAGCTGCTCGGGGATCGCCACCGACTGGTTGGGGATCCTCCAGCCCAGCGAGCCGGCGGACATCGCGTTGTGGGCGCCGGGAAGCACGACCCGGTTGAACGGCCGCTCGCAGAGCCTCCCGGCCCCGTTGCAGCGCATCTCGCGCTTCGCGGCCGCGGGCGTGGCGGCGAGCGCCCCGGCCACCAGAGCCAGCGCGACGACCGCGATCGGCCTCCAGGCGCGCATGACTGGAAACCTATGTCAGCCGCACGCGGCCCTACCCGGCCAGCATCCGCTCCAGCGCCGCCCGGTGATACTCCCACGGCCGGCCCTTGCTGGCCCGGCCGGACGGGTCGAACTCGCGCGTCAGGGCAAGCCCGGCGACGGTGTTCATCGCGATCGCCAGCTTGCGGTCGAATCCCGGCTCGGCGCCGAGCTCGCCCGCGACGTCGGCCGAGAGCCTCGCCATGTTCGAGTGGATTCGCTTCTCGACCGGGACCAGGCGCTCGCGCAGCTCCTGGTCCTCCGCCGCGGCGACCCAGAGCTTGACCGCGACCGTGAACACCGGACTGGAGAAGTCCTCCCAGAGCAGGTCGAGCAGGGCTCGCACGCGCTCCCCGCGGTCCGGCGGAAGCTCGCGGGCGCGCTCGCGGTAGCGCTCGATCCGCTGCTCGGCCAGGCGCTCGAAGGCGCTGGTGACGAGGTCGACCCGGCGCGGGAAGTGGTGGCTCTGGGCGCCCTGGGAGACGCCGGCGAGCTCGGTCACCCGGCGGATCGTCGTTCCCGCGTAGCCGACCTCGATCAGGCTCTCGACGGTCGCGTCGAGCAGCCGCCCGCGCGTCTCCTCGCGGCGCTCTGACTGCGTGCGCCGGGGCGCTTCCGCGCGCGTCGTCACGCGACCTCGGCCCAACCGTCCTTGATCACGACGGCGCCGGCGTCGTTGGCGGTCTCGTAGGCGTAGGAGGAGTCGGCGACGTCCCAGATCCGAGTCGTGATCGTCTGCTCGGGCAGGGCGATGCTCGCGAAGCGGACCGCGAGCCGCCTCAGGCGGGTCGGGTCGTCCGGGCAGGCGTGCTCGATCGCCGCCACGGAGGTGAACGCCATGGTGCAGAGACCGTGGACGATGATCCCGGGCAGGCCGACCGACTTCGCGAACTCCTCGTCGAGGTGGATCTGCATCGGGTCGCCGGAGGCCTCCGCGTAGCGGAACGTCTGATCCGCGTCGAAGGTCTGCGAGACCTCGGCGTCGGGCTCGCGCTCGCGAAGCCCCTCGTCGAAGCGGTGCGGCGGCGCGTCTGAGCCGACGTCCTCGGCTCCCTGGGCGCCGCGGACGAAGGTGGTCATGAACTGCTCGACCAGCAGCTCGCCGCCCGCCTCGCGGGTCTGCGCCCTGGTCACCACGGTGACCCCGGAGGAGCGCTGGCGCATGCCGATCGGCGTGGCCACCGTCTCGAGCGTCATCCCGGGCTCGATCGGCCGGGAGAAGTGGAAGTCCTGCTCGCCGTGCAGGATCGCGCCGATCAGCTCGCCGGGAATCACCTGCAGGCTCGCAAGCCCGGCGGCCTGGAACGCGGGCACGATCGCGAACACCGGCGGCGCGATCTCGCCGGCGGCGTGGGCGGGGATCGAATCGTTGGTGGCGGCGGCGTAGGCGGCGATCCGGTCGCGCTCGACCTCGAAGGTCACCGGGTCGCCCGGCTTGCCGATCGCCTCGGGCTTGAACGTGGGGGCTGCTTCAGTGGTCATGTGGTGCAACCTAACAAACCGGGCGCCCGTTCTGTATCTTGCGCGGCGGAGGAGACCGAAGACTTGGAGGAACGGTGAGCGCCAACGGCAACCGCACCTACGTGATCGGCGTCGGGATGACGAAGTTCGACAAGCCCGGCACCAAGGAGGGCGACTATCCCGACTGGGCCAAGGAGGCCGGGGAGAAGGCGCTCGCCGACGCCGGCATCCCCTACGAGGACGTCGAGCAGGCCTACGCCGGCTACTGCTACGGCGACTCGACGTACGGCCAGCGCGCGCTGTACCAGCTCGGGCTCACGGGGATCCCCGTCGTCAACGTCAACAACAACTGCTCGACCGGCTCCTCGGCGCTGTTCCTCGCCCGCCAGGCCGTCAAGGGCGGGCTCGCCGACTGCGCGCTGGCGCATCGGCTTCGAGAAGATGGAGAAGGGCTCGCTGGGGGTGAAGTACACCGACCGCACCAACGCGCTCGACAAGCACGCGATGGCGATGTTCGCCCTGCGCCAGCCCGAGGAGTCGCCCGCGGCGCCGCAGATGTTCGGCAACGCCGGGCGCGACCACATGGAGAAGTACGGCTCGGAGCCCGACCACTACGCCTGGATCGGGTGGAAGAACCACAAGCACTCCGTCAACAACCCGTACGCGCAGTTTCAGGACGAGTACACGCTGGACGAGATCAAGGAGTCCCGCGTGATCCACGAGCCGCTGACCAAGCTCCAGTGCTCGCCGACCTCCGACGGCTCCGCCTGCGCGATCGTCGCCTCGGAGCGCTACGTCGACGAGCACGACCTCGCAGAGCAGGCGGTCGAGCTCGCCGGCCAGGCGATGGTCACCGACCTCTCATCGACCTTCGCCGACGACACCGACTGCATCAAGATCGTCGGCTACGACATGTCCAAGGAGGCGGCGAACAAGGCGTACGCGGAGGCCGGCGTTGCGCCCGAGGACGTCGACGTCGTCGAGCTCCATGACTGCTTCTCGGCCAACGAGCTGATCACCTACGAGGCGCTCGGCTTCGCCGCCGAGGGCGAGGGCCACCGGCTGGTCGAGGCCGAGGCGACCACCTACGGCGGCGACGGCCCCGTCGTCAACCCCTCCGGCGGCCTGATCTCGAAGGGCCACCCGCTGGGCGCCACGGGGCTCGCGCAGTGCTCCGAGCTCACCTGGCAGCTGCGCGGCGACGCCGACAAGCGCCAGGTGGACGGCGCCGAGGTGGCGCTGCAGCACAACATCGGCCTCGGCGGCGCCGCGGTCGTGTCGATCTACAAGCCCGCGAGGTAGGACCATGACCACGATGCCGACGACCGACCAGCGGTCCGAATTCACCGACGAGCAGCGCGACTTTCGCGCCGCGATCCGCGACTTCGCCGAGCGCGAGGTGGGGACCAAGGAGCAGCGCGAGCGGCTCACCGGCGGCTACACCGAGCCCCACAACCAGGAGATCTACGAGAAGCTCGCCGAGCTCGGCTGGCTCGGCGTCTCGATCGACGAGGCGCACGGCGGCTCGGGAGGCGGCATGGTCGACGCCTGCATCTTCCTCGAGGAGACGATGCGCGGCCTGGTCCCGATCGCCGGCTACGGCGTCAGCCTGATCGTCGCCGGCGCCTACGAGCGCTTCGGCACCGACGAGCAGAAGCAGGAGATCCTCGGCGGGATCACCCGCGGCCGGGTCGAGGCGATCGCGATGTCGGAGCCCGAGGCGGGATCGGACGTCGGCAACCTCTCCTGTCGCGCCGAGCGGCAGAACGGCGGCTTCGTGCTCAATGGCCAGAAGACGTGGATCTCCGCCGCCCACATCGCCGACCATATCCTCGTCGTCTGCCGCACGGACCCGTCCGGCACCAAGCACGAGGGCCTGTCGATGATCTCGGTGCCCACCGACGCCGCGGGTCTGGAGATCCGCGGCATCCAGACGATGGGCGGCCGGGAGGTAAACGACGTCTTCCTCACCGACTGCCACGTCCCTTCCGAGCGCGTCCTCGGCCAGGTGGACGGGGGCTGGATGCAGCTGATGGCCGGCCTCAACGTCGAGCGGCTGATCCTCGCCGCGAGCGCGCTCGGGATCGCCGAGCGGGCATTCGACGACCTGCTCGACTACGTCAAGGAGCGCAAGCAGTTCGGGCGTCCGATCGGCTCGTTCCAGACGCTCAAGCATCGGATCGCCGACCTGGCGACCGAGCTCGAGTGCACGCGGCTGCTGGTCTACGACGTCGCCCGCAAGGTCGACGCCGACCCGGGTCGGATGCTGCCGCGCGAGGCCTCGATGGCGAAGCTGAAGGCGACCGAGGTCGCCAAGCGAACCGCGCTCGAGGGCATGCAGATGATGGGCGGCTACGGCTACGCGTCGGAGTACGACATGGAGCGACACGTCCGCTCGACGCTGGTGATGTCGATCTACGGCGGCACCAACGAGATCCAGCGCGAGATCGTCTCGAAGACCTACGGGCTCTAGGGTCCCCCAGAGTGCGGGCGTTCTGGCGCAGACTCGTCGTCCTGCTGCGGATGGGAGCGCCGCCGCGCCTCACTCTGCGCCTGCCCGTGTGGATGGCCCGGCTGTCGGCGCGGGAGTTCGCCTTTCAATGGTCAGCGATCCTGGTCGCGGTCCTCGGCGTGCTGGTGCTCGAGGGCGAGCCGAGCGGCCTCGTCGGCGGCGCCGTGCTCGCGGTGATCGCCGCGCTCACCCTGGTCGAGCTGCACTTCGCCTTCCTGGCGTGGCGCAGCGCGGCCGCCGTGCGCGAGGCGCTCGCCGACTTCCCGCCGGAGCCCGACCGGCTTCGCTTTCCCCGCAGCCACCTCCTGCTCCCGGCGCTCATGCTGAGGTCGCGCCGGGTGCGGGTCGAGCGCGGGATCGTCTATCACCGCGAGCCGCGGCGCCGGGTGCGGCTCGACGTCTACCGCCCGGCCGTCGCGTCGGAAGAGCCGCGGCCGGCCGTGATCCAGGTCCACGGCGGCGGCTGGATCCTCGGCTCGCGGCTCGAGCAGGGGATCCCGCTGCTCAACCACCTCGCCGCCAACGGCTGGATCGGCTTCAACGTCGACTACTGGTTGAGCCCGCGGGCGACGATGCCCGCCCACGTGATCGACGTCAAGCGCGCGATCGCCTGGGTCCGCGCGCACGCCGAAGATCTCGGCGTCGACCCGCAGCGGATCGCGCTCACGGGCGGATCGGCCGGCGGCCACCTGACCGCGCTCGCGGCGCTGACCGCGGACGATCGCAGCCTGCAGCCGGGGTTCGAGGACGCCGACGTCTCGGTCGCCGCGGCGGTGCCCTTCTACGGCCTCTACGACCTCACCGATCCCGAGCGCGCGTTCCTGCCGGGAATCCGCGACTGGCTGCTGCCCCAGGTCGTGATCAAGCGCGATCTCGCGAGCGACCGCGCGGCGTATGAGGCGGCGAGCCCGACCCACCGGGTGCATCCGGATGCGCCTCCCTTCCTCGTCTTCCACGGTGACCAGGACACGCTTGTCCCGGCGGGCGACGCGCGGGCGTTCGTGAGGCGGCTTGCAGAGGTCTCGCGGAATCCCGTGCGCTACGTCGAGCTGCCCGGGGCAGAGCACGCCTTCGACATCTTTCCCTCGCTGCGCACGGCCCGGGTGGTGGAGGGCATCGAGCGCTTCCTGCGCGCCACGGTGAAGCCGCCCCCCTCTGAGCCGAGTGCGCCCTCGTCCGACCGGCCTCCCATGGTCTCGAGGGCATGACGCCGGCGATCCGCCTCGGCGGTGAGCAGCGGGTCGCGGAGCGGGCGGCCCCGGCTGACCTGGCCCGGGTGAAGCGCCGCTCCTGGAGCTCGACTCGATCTCCACCCGGATGCTTCGACCTCCGGCGCGGCGCCGGCGCTCCGCTCACGGCTGATGGACAACGCCGAGACCTGGCTCGACGTCCTCGGCCGCCGGCCGCGGCGAGGCCCGCCGCCGAGGCCCCGGAGGTCGTCGTTGCGGCGATCGAGGAGCTGGCGGCGTACTAGGTGGGCTGGTGGCTGGTCAGGTGCCAGCCGCCGCAGATCGTGCACTGGTAGATGCCGAGCCGTCGACCCTCCATCCGCGCCCGGTAGGCGGCGTCGTCGGCCTCGCGCTCGGTCTCGAAGCGACGCTTTCGGCGGCAGTTCTGGATCTGGCTGAAGCTGCGGATCGGCTCGTCCATCGCCGTCGAACTTAGCGACTGAGGAGCTCGTCCTCGTGCGCGGCGGCGAGCCGCTTCGGCGCCCGTTCGAGCCACGCCTCGATCAGGAGCTCGCGGAGCTCGACCGGGTTGGCGAGCTCGAGGTTGACCAGCACGTAGGGATAGTCCTCGTAGTGCGGGGTGATGAAGTAGGCGCCGCTCGGATCCGCGAGCAGCGCCTCGCGCTCGAGCGGATCGACCCTGACCACGAGGGTGCCGCCGTCGTCGCGCAGCCGGCAGATCATCGCCTTCCGCACCTTCAGCGACGGCGTCCCGTAGGAGGTGGTCTCCTCGACCTCCGGTAGCTCGAGGGCGATCTCCTTGACGTCTTCGAAGGTCATCTCGGCTAGTCAAGCAGCGGTTCGGTGCGGTCGGCGACCAGACGCGCGAGCGGCAGCGCCGCCGTGGCCGCCGGCGACGGCGCGTTGCGGACGTGCACCGAACGCCCGGTCTCCGAGATCACGAAGTCGTCGACCAGGGTGCCGTCGCGGGCGACCGCCTGCGCCCTGACGCCCACCGGACCGGAGACGAAGTCCGAGCGCCGGAGCTCGGGGACGAGGCGCCGCGCCTCGGCGACGAAGGCGGCGCGCGAGGCGGCCCGACGAACCTCGCCCAGGGCAGCCCTCCAGTGCCGTGCGAGCAGGCGCCAGGTCCCGGGCCAGGAGAGCGTCTCGCCGAGGTCACGGGCGCGCAGGCGCGACAGCCGGTAGGCGTCGCGGGCGCCGACCATCAGCGCCGAGGGACCGAGCAGCACCGAGCCGTCCGGCCCCCTGGTGAGGTGCGCGCCGAGGAATGGCAGCACGGGGTCGGGGACGGCGTAGAGGTTGGCGCGGACGAGGTGGTCGCGCTCGGGCCGCAGCCTCAGGTACGCGCCCCGGAAGGGGACGATTCGCGGTTCGGCCGGCGCCCCGGCGGCGATCGCCAGCCGGTCCGACCAGGCGCCGGCGCAGAGCACGACGCCCCGCGCGTGGGTGCTGCCGCGCTCGTGCTCGAGCACCACTGACCCCTGCCGTTCCCCGAGCCCGGTGACCCGGCAGCCGGTCGTCACCGTCCCGCGGGCGGCGGCGAAGTCATCGGCGAACGCCGCCGCGACGGCGGCGAAGTCCACCGCGCCGGTGGCGGGCGAGTGAAGCGCCGCGACGCCTGCCGCGTGCGGCTCGATCTCGGCGATCCCGTCCGCGCCGATGCGGCGCAGGCCGGGAACGCCGTTGGCGGTCCCGCGCCGCTCGAGCTCGTCGAGCCGCCCGAGCTCCTCCGGCCGGGCGGCGACGATCAGCTTGCCGGTCCGCCGCGCCGGGATCCCGCGCTCGTCGCAGTAGCGGTAGAGCTCGGCCGCGCCGGAGACGCAGAGCGTCGCCTTCAGCGAGCCGGGCGCGTAGTAGACGCCGGCGTGGATGACGCCGCTCGAGTGGCCGGTCTGGTGCGCGGCGAGCCGGGCCTCGGACTCGAACACCGCGACGCGGATCCCGTCGTGGCGACGGGCGAGCTCGCGGGCGACCGCCAGGCCGACGATGCCCGCGCCGACGATCGCGACATCGCAGGCCTTGGGCGGGGGCGCGGTCACGACTTGCGAGACTAGGCACTACGCATGGCCCTGCCGCTCAAGCCTCCGATCCAGCCCCAACTCGCGCTGTCGCGCAAGACGCTGCCGAGCGATGAGGGCTGGGCCTACGAGCCGAAGTACGACGGCTTCCGGGCGCTCGCCTTCGTCGACGGGGCAGAGCTCTTCCTGCAGTCGCGAACCGGTCGGCCCTTGGCGCGCTACTTCCCCGAGCTCGAGTTCCCGGAGGGCCGCTACGTGATCGACGGCGAGCTGCTGATCCTCGACAGCGACGGGCGCGAGCAGTTCGACGCCCTGCAGAACCGGCTTCACCCGGCAGAGTCGCGTGTGCGGATGCTCGCGGAGCAGACCCCGGCGCTGTTTCGCGCCTTCGACGTGCTCGCGATCGACGACGAATCGAAGCTCGACGACCCGTTCTCCGATCGACGGGCGAGGCTCGAGGCGCTGTTCGCCGGCTGGTCCGATTCCGGCTCGGTGGAGCTGACCCCGCTGGTCGACGACCCCGAGGAGGCCGAGCCCTGGCTGGAGAGCGGCGAGGGGGTGATCGCCAAGAAGGTCGCCTCGCCGTATCTGCGCGGTGAGCGCAAGGCGATGGTGAAGGTGAAGCGGCTGCGCACGATCGACGCGGTGGTCGCCGGGTGGCGGCCCGGCAAGGAGGAGGGGACGGTCGGCTCGCTCATCCTCGGCCTCTACGATCGGAAGGGCGAGCTGCGCATCGTCGGCCACACCTCGGGGCTGAAGGCGAAGGAGAAGCGCGACCTGGTCGAAAAGCTCGCCCCTTATGCCTCGGGAGAGACCGGATCTGCCGACCCCAGCAGGTGGTCGGCCGACCGCGACCTCGAGTGGGTCGGCCTTCGCCCCGAGCTGGTGATCGAGGTCAGCTTCGACCACGTCTCCGCCGGCCGCATCCGCCACGGCTCGAAGATCCTGCGCTGGCGCGAGGACAAGAAGCCCACCGACTGCCTGCTCGAGCAGCTCGACCAATGAACATCGCCGACCGGATCCGCCTCGGGTTCGATCGCTTCAACGCCCGTGATTGGGAGGCGGTGACGCGCGGGCTGCCAGGCGACCTCGTGCGCGCCGCGGTCAGGGTCCGGGCCACCGGCAGCGGCGGCGCCAGCGGCTAGGCCCCGACCGGGTCGAGTGCCGCCTAACTGGCGAATACCGACGATTGGATGACACTCGGCCCGGGCTCGCTCGCTCAGCTCTTCTTCGCCCGGCTCGGCTGGACGCGCCTGGGCTCACCGGCCTGCTTGCGGAAGTGGGGTGGCCAGGGGGCGTCGCCGAGGCCCTCGGCCTCATCGCGGTCGGCGAGCTCGAGCAAGGGCTCGAGCGAAAAGCTCGTGTCGTCGATCGTCCTCGAGGGGTCGCCGCGCTCCTCCAGCCGCGCCGGGACGGTGTCGAGTCGCAGCTCCGCGGGATCGACGTCGGGCACCTCGTCCCAGGCCAGCGGGGTGGAGACCCGCGCGTCCGGGGTGGGGCGGACGGAGTAGGCCGAGGCGATCGTGCGGTCGCGGGCGTTCTGGTTGTAGTCGACGAAGACCCCATGACGTTCCTCCTTCCACCACTTCGAGGTCGCCAGCTTCGGCACTCGGCGCTCGACCTCGCGCGCCAGGGCCAGCGCCGCCCGCCGGACCTCGGTGAAGGTCCACTTCGGCTCGACGCGGACGTAGACGTGGATGCCGCGGGAGCCGGAGGTCTTCGGGTAGCCCACCAGATCGCCGTGGTCCGCGAGCACCTCGCGGACGCAGAGCGCCACCTGACGGACGTCGTCGAACGAGGCCTCGGGCGTCGGGTCGAGGTCGACCCGGAGCTCGTCGGGGTGGTCGAGGTCGGCGCGTCGCGCCGGCCACGGGTTGAAGTCGATGACGCCGAGGTTGACCGCCCAGAGGAGGTGGGCGGCGTCGTTTGCGACCAGCTCGGTCGCGCTGCGGCCGCTGGGGAAGTGCACGGTCGCCGTCTCGAGCCACTCGGGGGCGCCCTTGGGCACCCGCTTCTGGAAGAAGAACTCGCCCCCGGCGCCGTCGGTGAACCGCTTCATCGTCGTCGGGCGCTCGCGCAGGTGGCGGCAGGCGGCGTCCTCGACCGACACGTAGTACTCGGCGAGGTCGCGCTTGGTCAGCCCTCGCTCGGGGAAGAACGGCTTCGAAGGGCTCGAGAGCCGAACCTGGTGACCCGCCACCTCGATCGTTATCGCCTCCTTGGGCACGGCCCTGATGTTGCCAGGCCCGCGAGCGTCGCTTCGAACTCGGAATCCGCGTTTCAGCCGACGCTCGCGCAGGTCCCGGCGCCGCGCTCGCTCATCTACTCGACGTCGCGGCGGCGGAGCAGGGTCGCGGCGGCGGCGAAGAAGAGCGAGATCCAGGCGAGCATCGCGAGCGTTGCCGGCACGACTGCCAGTACGTCGAGCTCGTCGAAACCGAGACCGCCGCCCTCGATGTCCTGGATCCCGAGCGGCAGGCCGACGAACGGGCCGTACTGGCCGTACTCGGGCACGACCGCGATCACGGCCGGCTCGATGACGAACGAGAGCATCAGCACCGCGACGATCGCGGTCGGCTGGTTGCGCACGAGCGCTCCGACGCCGACCCCGAGCGCCCCCAGGAGCGCGGCGACGATGGCGTTGCGAAGCCGCCGACGAGCGCCACGGCCATCGCCCGCTCGGGATGGTTCCGACGCCAGGCGAGCGCGGCGCCCTGGACGATCCCGAGTGCCATCGCGATCACGACCGCGAACTCCTCGTCCGCCGGCGGGGACTCGTCGCCGGCGACGAGGACGAGGAAGATCGCCACGAGCGGCGGGATCGCGAGATCGGCCCAGCGCTGGATCTGGCTGCCCGTCGGGGGACGCATGGCGCCCCGATCGTCGCGGATCACCCTGCAATTCGCATCGGTCTCGAGGATGAGATGCGTCGCCGGGCCTGTAATAGAGTCGAACCCGAGCTTTCGTCGGCGACCGGGAGGAGCGGCGCGATGGGTGTGATGGACACGATTGAGGGTGCGTTCTCCCGCGTCAACTCGACCGTCTTCAAGCAGGTCAACCGGGCGCGCGACTGGTGGCAGCTGCCGACCCCTGTGGCACTGCTCAACCTGCGCGCCTACCGCGACGACCTGCGCCAGCAGAACCTCTTCGACACCCGGGCGCCCGCCAACGGCGACGCGCCGCCCACCAAGGACGACCTGCCCAAGTACCGGACCTACGACGGCTCGTTTCAGGACCCGACCGACCCCGAGATGGGCAAGGTCGGAACCCGCTTCGGACGCAACGTGCCCTCCGAGGGGGCCGGGCCCGAGCCCGCCGAGCAGCGGATGGACCCGAACCCGCGCGAGGTCAGCCTGCGGCTGCTGCGACGCGACACCTTCAAGCCGGCGACCTCTCTCAACGTCCTCGCCGCCTGCTGGATCCAATTCGAAAACCACGACTGGTTCGGCCACGGCGAGAACAACCCGAAGGAGTTCATCGACGTGCCGCTGCCCGAGGGCGACGAATGGCCCGACGGCTCGCCGATGAAGATCAAGGCGACCAGCCCGGACCGCACCCGGACCTGGAAGAGCGGCCTGCCGCCCACGTACGTCAACACCGTCACCCACTGGTGGGACGGCTCGCAGATCTACGGCTCGACCGAGGAGCGCAACCGGAAGCTGCGCAGCGGCGAGGACGGCAAGATGATGGTCGAGGACGGGATGCTCCCGAACGAGACGGAGCGCAAGCTCGACGGCGTCGACCTGACCGGCTTCTCGGACAACTACTGGATCGGGCTGTCGCTCCTTCACACCCTCTTCGTCAAGGAGCACAACGCGATCTGCGATTACCTCAAGGGCTCCTATCCGACCTGGGACGACGAGCGGCTGTTCCTCACGGCGCGGCTGGTGAACTCGGCGCTGCAGGCGAAGATTCACACGGTCGAGTGGACGCCCGGCATCCTCGCCAACCCGGTGCTCAAGCGAGCGATGGAGGCGAACTGGTACGGCGTCCTGCCGCGCTGGGTGCGGCAGAAGTTCGGCCACGTCGGGACCGAGATGATCGGCGGCGTCGTCGGTTCCAACCAGGAGCATCACGCGGCGCCGTACTCGATCACCGAGGAGTTCGTCTCCGTCTACCGGTTGCATCCGCTGCTGCCGGACGACTACGAGATCCGCGACCACCGCAACGGCCGCCTGATCACCGAGACCGACTTCGAGCCGGTCCAGGGCGCCGGCACCCGCCCGACGATCTCCGAGCACGGCTGGGCGAACCTCCTCTACTCGTTCGGGATCGCGAGCCCGGGGGCGATCTGCCTCCGCAATCACCCGAAGGCGCTCTCAAACCACGTCCGGCTCAGCGGCGACCGCGTCGACCTGGGGACGATCGACATCCTGCGTGACCGCGAGCGAGGCGTCTCCCGCTACAACGACTTCCGCCAGAAGCTGCGCAAGAAGCGCATCGCGAGCTTCGACCAGCTCACCGACAACGAGGAGTGGGCTCGCGAGATGGAGGACGTCTACGACGGCGACATCGACAAGGTCGACCTGCAGGTCGGCATGCTGGCGGAGCCGCTGCCGCCCGGCTTCGGCTTCTCCGACACCGCCTTCCGGATCTTCATCCTGATGGCCTCACGGCGGCTGCGAAGCGACCGCTTCTTCACCAACGACTACTCGCCGGACGTGTACACGCCAGAGGGCCTGCGCTGGGTGGAGGAGAACACGATGGTCGACGTCCTCCTGCGCCACCACCCGGAGCTGGCGCCGGCGCTCGACGGCTGCGAGAACGCCTTCGCCCCCTGGCGCAAGCTCGCGTGAGCGGACTGCGTGGCTGGACTCGCTAGCGCTTCACTGATCGAGAACGCGCGCTTCAACGCGCTGGTCATCGTCCCCAATGCCGTCCAGGGCATCTTCCGGCGTCGGCGGGCGGCAGTGGCCGCGGCGACCCGCGCGAACGTCGACGGGCACGGGGTCGGCCTGATGCGCGGGCTGAGCCGCAGCCACGGCGGCGGGCCGGTCTGGGTCCGGGTGGTCCGTGACCCGGCGCTGTTGCTGCTGGCGCCCGCCGATGTGCACCGGGCGCTCGAGGACTCGCCCGACCCGTTCGCCTCCGACCCGCCGGCGAAGCGTGACGGGATGATCGCCTTCCAGCCCGACGCGCTCACGATCTCTCGCGGCGAGGCCTGGCGCAACCGGCGGGCCTTCAACGAGGCGGTGCTCGACACCGGCAGGCCCGTGCACGAGTTCGCCGACCACTTCGCGGAGGTGGCCCGGGAGGAGGCGTGGGAGCTGATCGCCGCCGTCGCCCTGGAGACGGGGGAGCTGACCTGGGACCGGTGGAACGAGGCCTTTCGCCGCATCACCCGCCGGGTGGTGCTGGGCGATGCCGCCGCCGACGACGCCGAGCTCTCCGACGAGCTCGCCGAGATGATGTCCGAGGCCAATGGGATGCCGGGCGAGACCTCCGAGCGCTACCCGGCCTTCGTCGCCCGCCTCGGCCGCTACGTCGCGGCGTCCGAGCCCGCGAGCCTGGTGAGCCGCTTCGGCGACGCCCCCGCCGACGCCGAGACGAAGCCCGTCGGCCAGATCCCGCACTGGCTGTTCGCCAATGGCGACACGCTGGCGATCAACTCGCTCCGCGCACTCGCCGCGATCGCCGCCCACCCGTCCCAGCGGGGGAAGGTCGACGCCGAGCTCGCCGTGGCGGGCGAGGACGCGGAGGCGATCGCAGGGCTCGACTACCTCGATGCGTGCCTGGAGGACGCCATGCGGCTCTGGCCGACGACGACGATGCTCTCGCGCGAGACGACCGTGGAGACGGACTGGCGGGGGGTCAGCGTCCCCGCCGGAACGCAGGTGCTGATCCCGAACACGTACCTGCACCGCGACCGCGACCGGATCGAGTACGCCGACCGCTTCGCCCCCGACCGCTGGCTCAACGGCGAAGCGGCGCGGGAGTGGTCGTTCAACCATTTCTCCCGCGGGCCCCAGGGCTGTCCCGGGACCGGGATCACCAAGTTCATCGGGAAGGCGGTGCTGGCGAAGCTGCTGCGCGAGCACCGGGTCGAGCTGCTCTCCCCGAGGCTCGATCCGGCGAGGCCGCTGCCTCACATGCTCGACTACTTCGGGATCCGGGTGCGGCTCACATGACCGACGCCCGACGGATGAGTCGCGAGGCTAGACGCCGTGAGCGCCGGATCGTGGTCGGGACGCAGCGCCGCGGGGTCATCTCCGTGTGATTTGAGCGCTTGCCGGGCGTAGGTCAGCGCGGCACCGAGACCAAGCAGGCCGGGTAGAAGCTCCTCGACCGGCACGCCGACCAGGTGAGCGACCAGCGGTTCGAGAGCCACTCGGTTACCCACCCCTTCGGACCATTCCCAGAGCGCCGGGCGGCTACTCGACGAAACAGTAGGAATCGCTCGACGCGTCGCCGGCCTGGAGGCGGGTCTGGTGGACTCGCAACCCCCGAAACTCGTCGCCGTGTGGGAAGAACCGCGGATCGAGGCTCATCCCCCCGGAATCGGTGTCCGCGTCGATGCAGGCCATCCAGGCGCCTACTCCATCGGGGTAGAAGATGTCATCCCAGGAGGCGTAGAGAGAGTTCGTGGCGTACACGCGGCGGCCGTCGCGGCTGATCTCGATCATCTGGGGGGCGCCGCGCAGGCGCAGATCGGGAGCGGCGGGGTGCGAGCTGCCGCTCACGATGCCGCCCAGGCGCACCGAGCCCACCTCCTTCGGCTCCTGCGGATCGCTCACGTCGTACTGCTTGAGCTCCCCCGTTCCCCAGCACGAGACGTACAACCAGCGGTCGTCGACGGACAGGTCGATGTCGGTGACCAGCGGCGGTACCGCGCCGAAGGGCTGCAGCGCGGGCGGGAGCTGATCGGTGTCGGCCGGCTCGGCGGGGATGGTGATCACCTTGTCGACCGCCCAGCGGCCGTCCTCGCGGTGCCATAGCCACACCGATGCCGACAGGTCCTCGACACTGATCACCACCCCGACGAAGCCCCAGGTCTTTCGGGGATCGTGAGCGGGCCTCACCTCGAGAACCATCTGATGCTCGTCTCCCAGGTCGACGCGCTGCAGGAGCCTGCCCTCGGACAGGCTCCAGAAGTCGAGGTGGTGGCCGAACCGCTTCCCCAGCAGGTCCTCGGGATTGAGCCCGTCCTCGATCATCGACGGGGTCGCCCACTCCGAGGTGATGGCGACATCCTCGTTCAGGTGCCACCAGACGTCGTAGGCGAAGTACTGGTCTCCGCGGTCGGTCTCCCAGGCTCCGGTGACCTCGAAGGTGTCATGGTCGATCAGCGCCACTCCACCCGGGCCGTCGCCGCCGTTCGCGGCGCCGATGTTGGACATGAAGATCCCGCCCGGTCCGCAATGGACGGTGTGCGGACGGGAGTAGCCCGCCTTGGCGGCGAGCTCCTCGGGCTCGATGGTGCGAACCACCTGCGGCTGGCGCGGGTCGGGACCCGTGTCGAGTACGTAGGTGCGCGACGAGCGCAGACCCGGGACGATCAGATAGCGGCGCTCGAGCGCGCCTTCGTGGCCCTCGTGGCAGAGGGCGCTGGAGCATGCGTTCCAGCCGAAGTGGTGCAGTTCGTTGCCCGCGGTCGGTAGCTCCGTCCAGCCGACCACGTTGCCGTAGTCAGACGACTCGGGGTCGCAGTCGATCACCGTCATGGCGTCACGTTGCTCACCGGCCGGATCGAACGCGGCGACGTAGGCGAGCTTCTCGGGAGGCGCCTCGATCGCGGCGGAGGGCGAGCGATAGAAGGTCGGGTCGATGCTCTGGGCCATGGAATCTTCCCTCCTTGGAAGTGCCGACAGTCCGACTCTACACCGACCTTGGCACGACGATGTCCCTGCGAGATCGGTCCTACGCCCTAGCCTTCGGTCTGTGAGCGGAGTGTCGACCAGCGGCCCGGATCTCGACGCCTGGCGCGCGCTACCCGCCGCCCAGCAGCCCGACTGGCCGGACCCCGCGCGCCTCGGCGACGTGATCGCGGAACTGGACACCCAGCCCCCGCTCGTCTTCGCCGGCGAATGCGACCAGCTGAAGGACCGGCTGGCGGCGGTCGCCCGCGGCGAGGCGTTCGTGCTACATGGGGGCGACTGCGCGGAGCTGTTCAAGGCCTCGACCCCGGACAGCGTGCGCGGCAAGCTCGAGACCCTGCTGCAGATGGCGCTCGTCCTCACCTATGCGGCGAGCGTCCCCGTGGTCAAGATCGGCCGGATGGCCGGGCAGTTCGCCAAGCCGCGCTCGAGCCCCACGGAGTCGCGAAACGGCGTCGAGCTCCCCGCCTACCGCGGCGACGCCGTCAACGGCCTCGAGTTCACCCCCGAGGCTCGGCGGCCCGATCCGGCGCGGCTGCTTCAGGCCTACCACTGGGCGGCGGTCACCCTGAACCTCTGCCGCGCGTTCGCGGGCGGCGGCTACGCCGACCTACACCAGGCGCATGCGTGGAACCAGGACTTCGTCGCCGGAAGCCCGGCCGGCCGGCGCTATGAGCGCCTCGCGGGCGAGATCGACCGCGCGCTGGCGTTCATGAACGCGTGCGGAGTCGACCCGGAGGAGCTCCACGGAGTCGAGTTCTACTCGAGCCACGAGGCGCTGTTGCTCGAGTACGAGCGGGCTCTCACCCGCATCGACCGCCGCACCGGGTTGCCCTACGACGTCTCCGCGCACCTGGTCTGGATCGGCGAGCGCACCAGGCAGCTCGACGGCGCCCACGTCGCGTTCTGCCGCCAGATCCGCAATCCGATCGCCGTCAAGCTCGGGCCCACCGTCACCCCGGACGAGCCGGTCGCCCTGATCGAGCGGCTCGACCCCGACGGCGAGCCCGGCCGGCTGACCCTGATCAGCCGCATGGGAGCCGACCGGATCCGCGATGTGCTGCCGCCCGTGATCGAGGCCGTCGCCGAGCGCGGCGCGACGGTTGCGTGGGTATGCGACCCCATGCACGGGAACACGTTCGAGACGACCGGCGGGCACAAGACCCGGCGGTTCGATGACGTCCTCGACGAGGTCGCCGGGTTCTTCGAGGTCCATCAGGCGTTGGGGACGCATCCGGGCGGCATCCACGTCGAGTTCACCGGGGATGACGTGACCGAGTGCATCGGTGGCGGCCACGAGGTCGGCGAGGACGACCTGCACCACCGATACGAGACGGCCTGCGACCCTCGTCTCAATCGCCGGCAGGCGCTCGATCTCGCGTTCACGGTCGCGGAGATGTACGGCGCTCGGCGCTGAGATATAAGCCGGCTCAACAACGGCGGGGCTCGGCTTCGTCCTTCGGACTCCGCCTCACAAGGCGCGATAGCGTCCCGCGGCGTGGAGTCGCTCGAGACGCTCACCTACGAGGTCGACGGCCGGATCGCGCGGATCACCCTCAACCGGCCGGAGCGGGGCAACGGGATCACGCTCGAGATGCCGCGCGAGCTCGCCGACTGCGTCGAGCGCGCCAACCTCGACCCCGACGTCCACGTGATCGCGCTGGCCGGCAACGGCAGCGGCTTCTGCGGCGGCTACGACCTGGTCGCGTCGGCCGAGCGGATGGGCAGCGAGGGCCGCGGCGTCGAGGCGCCCGAGGGCTCACCGATCGATCCGGCCGTCATGGCCCGCAACCACGACCCGGGTCAGGTCTGGGACCCGGTGACGGACTTCCAGATGATGTCGCGCAACGTGCGCGGCTTCATGAGCCTCTTTCACTCCGAGAAGCCCGTGGTCTGCAAGGTCCACGGATACTGCGTCGCCGGCGGCACCGACATGGCGCTCTGCTCGGACCTGCTGGTGGTCGCCGATGACGCGAAGATCGGCTACCCGCCTGCGCGGGTCTGGGGCGTGCCGACGACGGCGCTCTGGGCGTACAAGCTCGGGCCGACGCGGGCCAAGCGGCTTCTGCTCACCGGCGACTCGATCAGCGGCCGCGAGGCGGTCGACTGGGGACTGGCGACCGACCGGGCGCCGGCAGCCGAGCTCGATCCGGCGTTCGAGTCGCTGCTCGAGCGGGTGGCGCGGATCCCGGTCAACCAGCTGGTGATGCACAAGGCGCTGGTCAACCAGGCGCTGTTCGCCCAGGGGCTGCACGCGACGCAGGTGCTCGGCACGTACTTCGACGGCATCGCCCGCCACACCGCCGAGGGCCACGAGTTCGTCCGCAAGGCGGCGGCGGAGGGCTTCAAGGCCGCGGTGCGCGAGCGCGACGAGCCGTTCGGCGACTTCGGGCTCCGATGAGGGTCCTGGTCACCAGCTCGCGGATGCCGTTCGGCCTCGGCATGATCCGCCAGCTCGCCGGGGCCGGCCACGAGGTCCACGCCGCCGACGACTACGCGCTCTCGCCCGGCAACCACTCGAAGTACCTCTCCGGCCACCATGTCTACGCGTCGCCGAGCGCGGCCACCGAGGAGTTCATCGACGACCTCGAGCGGATCGCCCGCGAGGCGGAGATCGACGTCATCGTGCCGGCGTTCGAGGAGGCGTTCTACATCTCGACCCAGCGAGACCGCCTCTCCGAGGCGGCGACGGTGTACGCGGCCGCGTTCGCCTCGCTTGCTCGGCTGCACGACAAGGTCGCGTTCGAGCGGCTGGTGAGCGAGCTCGGGCTGCCGATCGCCGAGACGGTCGTCGCCACCGGCGACGACGAGCTCGCCGAGGCCGTCGGGCGCTTCGAGCGCTACTTCGCCCGGCCAGCGTTCTCGCGGGGAGGGGTCAGCCTGCTGACCAACACCGGGCCGCTCGCCGGCGAGACTCGGATCGAGGACTGCCACCCGACGCCGCAGGCGCCGTGGCTGGTGCAGCCGTTCGTCGACGGCGCGACCGTGTGCACCTACTCGACGGTTCACTCCGGGCGGGTGAGCTCGCACCTGATGTACCGGATCCCGCGCCAGTGGCACCACAGCACCGGGATCGAGTTCCAGTCGATCGACGCCTCGGAGTCCCTGCGGCTGATCGAGCCGATCGTCGAGCGGCTCGACTACACCGGCCAGATCTCATTCGACTTCATCGTCACCGGAGACGGCCTGGAGTTCGTCGAGTGCAATCCGCGGGCGACCGACGGGCTCTTGCTGCTGCCCGAGGGCGAGCTGGCGCGGGGGCTGCTCGATGCCGACGCCGACACCTTTCTGATGCCCCCGGGCCACAGCGTCGCGCTCGACCTGGCGGTGCTCGCCGACGGCTTCTCGGACCGACTGCGCCGCCTGCCTGAGACGATCCGCGACCTCGCCCGGGTAAGCGACGCCGGCGACGGCTGGCACGACCCGCTGCCGACCCTCTGTTCGGCCCTCGCCGTCGCCCACTTCGCGGACGCCAGCCTCAAGGAGCACGAGAAACTGTTCGTCGCCATGGCCGGCGACATGAACTGGGACGGCGAGCCGATCAGCGGCATGTCGAAGGCCGACGCCGAGGTGCTCGCCGCGCTGACCTCGGACTCCTAAGCCCGCGAGCACCCGCGGCCGGATCGGCCGCGGGCGCGTCGGGTTACCGGCTGCCGGTGGCTAGTCGTCGACCGGCGCGGCAAGGACGTCGCCGTTGGAGGCGTCGACCTTGACGTCATGCGAACCGACGTCGACGTTGAACACCAGGTGACCCTGGTAGTCCTCGAGGTCGACCTCGTTCAGCGGCCCCGCGGCGGCCGTTTGCGCCGCGTGGATGGCCTGGGCCTCGGTGATCTTCGCCTGCGGCAGCAGGTTGGCGCCGTCGTCGAGACGAGAGCCGCTGCTGTCGGGCGGGTGGATCACCTCCTGCTCGGGCCCCTGCGAGTCCGAAGCAGAGGTGCCGTTGCTCGCGGTCGCGATGCCCGCCGTTCCGAGTGCCGCCACCGCCAGAACCGCCATGCCCGTGTAGATGCGCTTCCTCATGCGTGTCTCCTTTTCGTGGATTACGTCCAGGAGAGACGGTGCCGACCGGCGATGAAACCGCCGTGACTCGGATCTAACTTCTTGCTAAGGCGCCCGGACGGGATCAGCCCGAGCGAGTCCGAGGCCGGCGCGCGCGGCTGCTCGCCGAGACGTCAGCCCGATAGTCGCCGCATAGATGCATAACGTCGACCGCGTCGGCGCGATCGCGGTTATGCACGCCGGCGAGTTCGCCGCGTCGACAGCAGCCAGATGGCGGCCGCGATCCCGAGCCCGTTGACGAGCAGGTCGAGCGGATCGGCGTCGCGGCCCGAGACGAAGCTCTGGTGGACCTCGTCGCTGATCGCGTACGCGAACGAGATCGCCGCCGCGACCGCAAACGCGCGCGACCCGATTGTCGGAGCGAGCGCCCAGACCCAAAGCGTCGCCAGCACGGCGTACTCGCAGAAATGCGCGATCACTCGCGTGAACGCGGGCAGCTCGGGGCCGACGCTCTCGCGAGAGGACAGGAAGAAGATCAACGCCATCAGCGCCAGCGGCGCGATGGCCCGCACGGCCGTCCCCCGCACTACATCGGACTGACGTGCCGGGTCACCGCCAGCCAGCGGCCGTCGACGAGCGCGAACACGTCGGTGATCAGGAACGGCTGGTCGCGGCGCTCGCCGTCCATGCTGCCGCGCTGGCGGTAGCGCGAGCGGACCACGGCCGCGTCGCCGTACTCGAGCACCTCCATCCGCTCGAACTCGAATTCGTCAACCTCGTAACGGCTCTCGGTGATCTCGAGGTACTCGTCGCGGCCGCGGACCGGGTTGGGCCGGCGGCCGGTGGTGAGCGTGAACTCGGGCGCCAGCAGCCGCTCGAGGAAGCGGATGTCGCGGTCTCGCACCGCCTCGGCCCAGCGCCGCTCCAGCGCCGCGAACTCCTCCTCGCTCACGGTACGCGGTGGACCTCGAACAGGTTCGTGCCCAGCTCCTGCTGCGGCAGGCCGGCGGTGATCCCGATCAGGTCGCCGGACTTCGCCGCCCCGGTCCGCTTGGCGATCTCGGCGCACTCGTCGAGCAGCGCCGTGAGCCCGGTCCAGTCCTCGGCGATCTCGCACTGGACGCCGAACAGCAGGTTGAGGCGCCGCACCGTCTCCATGCGGGGCGAGACCGCCAGCACCGGCACCTGCGGGCGGTGGGCGGAGACCAGCCGCGCCGTGCGCCCGCTGCGGGTCGGGACCACCAGCGCCGCCAGCCCGAGCGTGTAGGTCGAGCCGACCGCGGCGCGGGCGACCGAGCTGGCCACGTCGGCGGGGTCGCTGCGGGCGCGGTTGAAGACCCAGTCGCCGAACGGCAGGTCGGGCTCGGTCGCGCGCGCGATCCTGTCCATCACCCGCACCGCCTCGACCGGGTACTCGCCGATCGCGGTCTCCTCGGAGAGCATCACCGCGTCGGTGCCCTGGAAGATCGCGTTGGCGACGTCCGAGACCTCGGCCCGGGTCGGGCGCGGCGCGGCGACCATCGAGGCCAGCATCTGGGTGGCGGTGATCGACGGCCGCGAGTACTGGCCGGCGAGCGCCAGCAGCCGCCGCTGGACCGTCGGGACCTGCTCGATCGGCAGCTCGATCCCGAGGTCGCCGCGGGCGACCATCACCCCGGCGGTCACCGCCTTGACGATCTCCTCGGCGCGCTCGGCCGCCTCCGGCTTCTCGATCTTGGCGATCACCGGGATGTCGGCGCCGCTGGTCCTCACCCGCCGCTCGACGGGCTCGAGGTCCTCGGCCCGGCGCACGAACGAGACCGCCAGCAGATCGATCTCGTGCTCGACCGCGAAGTCGACCCAGGCGAGGTCCTCGCGTCCGGCGGCGGGAAGCGCCATCGTCGCCCGGGGCAGGTTGATCCCCTGGTGCGAGGCGATCCGGCCGCCTACCTCGACCCTGCAGCGCACCTCGTCGTCGCGGGCCTCCTCGACCCGGAGCCGGATCCGGCCGTCCGCCATGTAGACCTCGCCGCCGGGCGTGACCGCCGACGGCAGGCCGTCGAACGAGACCGGGATTCGCTCCTCGGTCCCGGTCGCCGGGTCGGTGGTGAGCGTGATCTCGCTGCCGGGCCGCAGGCCGACCATCCCGCCCTCGACGTCGCCGATGCGGATCTTCGGCCCGGGCAGGTCGCCGAGGATCCCGACCTGCTTTCGCGTCCGCTCGCCGGCCTCGCGCGCCATGGCGACGTTCTCGACGTGATCGTCGCGGGTCCCGTGCGAGAAGTTGAACCTGAAGACGTCGGCCCCGGCCTCGATCAGCTCGATCATCGTCTCCACCGACCTGGTCGCGGGGCCGATGGTGGTGACGATCTTGGTCCGTCGGCGGTCGCTCATAACAGCGGCCTCAACGGCGGCCGGGCTCGGCTTCGTTCTGTCGAACTCCGCCTCACTTCATCACCCGCGTGACCGCCTCGAACTCGCCGGTTCGGGGGGTGTGAGTGGGCGCGGGGCCCTGGTCTGGCTCGGCCTCGGATCCGTCCTCGAGCTCGAGCCGCTGCACCCAGGGGAGCTGCCAGACGGCGCCCGCGGCCCCGAGCCCGATCGCCACGCAGAGCAGGGCCAGGAACCACTGTCCCCCCGAGAGGATCTCGAGCGCGAAGAAGTCCCGCAGCGGCGCCACCGCGAGGATGCCGGCGAAGATCGCCCCGAGGCCGGCGACCAGCGCCAGCATGTAGCTCTGGATCGTGATGTGCTCGCGCCCGGGCCCGCGCTCGAGCAGGATGATGAAGCACAGGCCGATCACGATCAGGGTGGTGGTCGCGGCCGTGCGCCCCTCGTCGAGGCTCCCGCCGGCGACCGTGTCGACGAAGAAGATCGAAAGCAGCGAGGCGATTCCCATCGCCACCCCGGCGGGGACCGCGAACGCTGCCAGCGCCCGCAACAGCCGCCCGCGGTAGAGCGGCCCCTCGCTTGGCGCCAGGGCGAGCACGAAGGACGGGATCCCGATCGTCAGCAGGGCGGCGACCGTCAGCTGCCGGGGCAGGAAGGGGAAGGTGAAGTCGAAGATCGCGGTCAGCAGGATCAGGAACCCCGCGTAGACCGACTTGGTCAGGTAGAGGCGCCCGAGGCGGTGGATGTTGCGCGCGATTCGCCGACCCTCGGCGACCGCGCGCGGAAGCATCGAGAACTGGTCGCGCAGCAGCACGATGTCGGCGATCCCCTTGGTGATCTGGCTGCCCGAGCCCATCGCGACCGCGAGCCGCGCCTGCTTCAGTGCCGGAACGTCATTGACCCCGTCGCCGATCATCGAGGTGAAGCGGCCGCGGTCGGCGAGCGCGCCAACCAGCGCCTTCTTCTGGTCGGGTGTGATGCGGCAGAAGATCGTGTTGCGCTCGGCGGCGTCGGCGAGCCCGCTCTTGTCGGACGGCAGCTGCGGCCCCTCGATCACCCCCGCCTCCTCCGGCACGCCGACCGCGTGCGCGACCGCGGTCACCGTCTCGCGGGCGTCGCCGGAGATCAGCTTCAGGTCGACCTGCTGCTCGCGCATGAACTCGATCGTCTCGGCGGCGTCGGGACGCAGCGTCTCCTCGAGCACCACCAGCGCCCGCGGCTCGAGCTGCGGCGGCGCCTGGCTCGCGGGGTCGGACGGCAGGCCGCCCCTGGTCTCGGCGAAGGCGATCACCCGGCGCCCGGCCGAGGTGTGCTCCTCGAGCGCCCGGCGCAGCCCCTCGGGGAGGGTGAGCGCGCCGGCCTCGGCGAGGATGTCGGGGGCTCCGATCACGTAGCTGGATCCGTTCAGGGTCAGTCCGCTCCACTTCCAGGCCGACGAGAACGGCACCTCGGCGCTCACCTTCTCCGGCCGGGCCGGGAAGCTCTCGGCGATCGTCTCCAGGGTCCGGTTGCGCTCGCCGGCCGAGGCGGCGAAGGTCCCGAGCGCCCGCTCGACTTCGGCGTGCGCGTTCGGGTCGGCGGGCTCGACCTTGATCAGCTTCAGGGTGCCGTCGGTGAGGGTCCCGGTCTTGTCGACGCAGATCGTGTCCACCGCCGCCAGCGCCTCGGTCGCGGCCATCTGCTGCACGAGCGTGTTCTGACGCGCGAGTCGGACCGCGGCGACGGCGAACGTGACGCTCATCAACAGCACCAGGCCCTCCGGGATCAGGGTCACCAGGCCCGCGGTTGCCTCCTGGGCCGCCTCGCGAAAGTCGACGTTGTGCAGGGTGAATCCGAGCACGACCACGATCGCGATCGGCACCAGCGCGATCGAGGTCACCTTCAGGACGAGGTTGACCTCCTCTTGGAGCGGCGAGGGTGGGTGGCGGAACTCCTTCGCCTCGCCGGCGATCTTCTCGGCATAGCTGTCGCCGCGGACCGCGTCGAGCTCGTAGTGGCCCGAGCCGGAGATCACGAACGAGCCCGAGAGCGAGCGGTCGCCGGCGCGCTTGCGGATCCCGTCCGACTCGCCGGTGAGCAGCGATTCGTCGACGGTCAGGCCGCGCGAGTCGACGACGACGCCGTCGGCCACGAGCTGGTCGCCGGGCTCGACCCTGACCAGGTCGCCCGGCACGACCTCCGACGCGTGCAGCTCGACCAGCCGGTTGTCGCGCACGACCCTCGCTCGCGGCGCGACCAGCAGGGCGAGCCGGTCGAGCGTCTCCTTCGCCTTCAGTTCCTGGCGGATCCCGATCGCCGAGTTGACGATCGCGATCAGCCCGAAGAGGGCGTCCGCGAACAGCCCGAGCCCCAGCATGAGCACGAAGAAGACGGCGATGATCGCGTTGAAGAGCGTGAAGACGTTGGCGGCGACGATGCTCGCCGCCGACCGGCTCGACTCGTCCTCGACCGGACCGAGAGCGGCGAGCCGCCGCGCGGCTTCCGAGCTCGTCAGTCCCTGGGTCACCGGTGCGGCCTCCACGCCTCCATTTGTAGCGGTTGACTGCGGGCATGATGGGATTGGGTCGTCCCAATGCCGAAACTCGCTGACTCACAGCAACTGCTCGAGCGTTCAGGCCAGCTGGCGGTGCTGGGGGACGCGCTCGGTGCCGTCGGGGCGCCGTCGGCGCGCTCGCGCTCCTCGGCGTCGGCGCCGGCGTCGTCCTCCTCAGTCGCCGCTCGGGTCGCGACCCCGCTGGCGCGGGCTGAGCTCAGAGGTGGAATCGCCTGTGATGCTGGTGATACTGCGCGGTGTCGGGTGCCGCCTCTGACGGCGACGACGGCGCGCGCACCAGCATCCAGGTGAGAACCGTCCCGATCGCCTGGACGATCACCGCCGGCCACAGCGCTCGCGAGACCGCGTGCGCGTAATCCGAGGAGCTCACCACCGCCGTCGCGTCTGGCAGCACCGATTGGAAGACGGCGCCGGCCACCGCCAGGATCAGGGCGCCCGCGAGCACACGGTTCATGGCCAGCACGCCGGAGGCGATGCCGGACTTCGACGCGGGCATCGCCGCCATCGCCGCGGTCGACATCGGCGCGTAGACCAGCGCCAGGGCGACGCCGAAGCAGAGGAAGCCGGGCAGGAGGCGGCCGTAGGTGCTGGTGTCCTCGGTGGCCGACTGCAGGATGAGGCCCGCCAGCCCGATCACCATCCCCGCGGTCATGGTTGCCCGGGCGCCGAGCCTTGCGATCAGGCGACCCGAGAGCGGTGAGAACGCCGCCATCGGCGCGGTGATCGGCAACACCAGGACCCCGGCGGCGATCGCCGAGTAGCCGAGCTGCTCCTGCAGGTACTGCGGCTGGAAGAACATCACCGACCAGTAGGAACCGACCAGCGCAAACGCGGCGGCGGTCGCGCCCAGGTAGGGCGCGTTGCGAAACAGGGAGAAGTCGACCAATGGGGCGGAGACTTGGTGCTCGAGTCGCCAGAAGCCGGCGAGGATGGCGGCGCCGGCCGCGAGCAGGCCGAGCGTCCGCAGCGAGCCCCAGCCCCACTCGTCGGCCTGGACCAGCGCGAAGACGATTGCGGTCAGGCCGACGCCGAGCGCCGCGACCCCGGCGAAGTCCACCCGCGAGGCGGAAGGGTCGCGCGACTCGCGGCCTCGGGTCAGCAGGATCGCGCTGCCGACGAGCGCCACGGGCACGTTGATGAAGAAGATCCAGCGCCAGCTGGCCAGCTCGATCAGTGCGCCTCCCACCAGCGGCCCGAGCGCCAGGGCGAGGGCCGAGACCGCCGCCCAGACACCGAGGGCTCGGGGAAGCGAGGCGCGGTCGAAGACGTCGGTGGTCAGCGCTAGCGACAGCGCCAGCAGCGCCGAGCCGCCGAGTCCTTGCAGCACCCGGCCGGCGATCAACACCGATTCGTCGTTCGCCGCGCCGGAGACCATCGAACCGATCGCGAACCCGGCCATCCCGGCGAGGAAGACGCGGCGGCGCCCGAGGATGTCGCCGAGCCGGCCGGCGCTGACCACCGTGGCCGCCAGCGTCAGGAGGTAGGCGTTTTGCACCCACTGCAGCCCGTCGAGCGAGGCGCCCAGGTCGTCGTGAATCGCCGGCAGCGCCAGCACCACGACGGTCGAGTCGAGCATCAACACGAACAAGCCGGTGCAAGCCCCGACCAGCACCCACCCCGGGTTGACGCGGGGGGCCTTGGCGGGCTCGGCCACGGGCCGAGCCTATCCGTGGCGTAGGATCGGCCCGGTGGCGGACGGCACGACCCCCACACAATCAGGGGGCGAGGCGCTATCGGTCGAGTTCCGCGACGTGACCAAGCGCTATCCGGGTGCGACCACGGCTGCCGTCGAGAGGCTGAGCCTCGAGGTCGGAGCCGGTGAGATCTGCGTGCTGGTTGGCCCGTCCGGGTGCGGAAAGACGACCGCGATGCGGATGGCCAACCGGATGGTCGAGATCACCGAGGGCGACATCCTGATCGGCGACCGCTCGGTGCGCGAGCGCAGCCCATCGGAGCTGCGGCGCGAGATCGGCTACGTGATCCAGGAGACCGGGCTGTTCCCGCACCGGACGATCGCCCAGAACATCGCCACGGTCCCGAACCTCCTCGGTTGGGATCACCAGCGCACGAGCGCCAGGGTCGGGGAGCTGATCGAGCTGATCGGGCTCGACGCCGAGCTGGCCGATCGCTACCCGTCGCAGCTTTCGGGAGGACAGCAGCAGCGGGTCGGCGTCGCCCGCGCGCTGGCCGCCGACCCAGGCGTGATGCTGATGGACGAGCCGTTCGGCGCCGTCGACCCGATCAACCGCGAGCGGCTCCAGAACGAGTTTCTGCGCCTGCAGGCCGAGCTTCGCAAGACGATCCTCTTCGTCACCCACGACATCGACGAGGCGATCAAGATGGGCGACCGGATCGCGGTGATGAAGGTCGGCGGCCACCTGGCCCAGTACGCGACCCCGGCCGAGCTGTTGATGTCCCCGGCGGACGAGTTCGTCGAGGACTTCGTGGGAGCCGACCGGGCGCTGAAGCGGCTCTCGCTGCTGCGGGTTGCCGACATCGACCTCTGGGAGGCGCCGTTGGCCTACGTTGGCCAGCCGACCGCGGAAGTGCGCGCGAAGCTCGCCGGCGCCGAGGTTCCACATGCGCTCGTGGTCGACTCCGAGCGCCGCCCGCTCGGCTGGCTGTCAGATCGGGACCTCGCCGGCGCGACCGTGCCCGCCCGCCCGGACACCTCGCCCCACCCCTTGCTCGACCTCGACGACGTGATGCGCGACGCGCTCTCGGACCTGCTCCAGGCGGAGAGCCTCTACGCGCCTGTCGTCGACGCCCAGCGGCGGATCGCCGGCGTGCTCTCGGTCGAGATCATCTCCGAGTTCCTGTCCAGTCCCGATGCGGCGGTAGAGGAGCACCCGGCCGCCGAGCGGCCCTTGTGAGGCGGAGTCCGAAAGGACGGAGCCGAGCCCGGCCGCCGTTGAGGCCGCTGGTTTGCTGACGGGCATGACGGCGATCTTCCCCGCCCACCTGCCGCTGCTCGCGCAAGGGGGCGGCTTCGTGCGCGAGCCCGGCGAGGGCGCGACGAGCTGCGTCGCCGAGAACACCACCGTCTGCGTCGGCTGGGCGTTCGACAATTTCGATCGCTGGACGACGCCGACGCTCGAGCACCTGCTGCTCGTCGTGTCCTCGGTCGCCGCCGGTTTCGCGATCGCCTTTGGCCTCGCGTTGATCTCATACGGCCGGCGCGGGCTGGTCCCGGCGTTCATCGGCGTCACGGGAGTGATCTACACCATCCCGAGCATCGCCCTGTTCCTGATCTTGCTCCCGATCACTGGGCGCGGCACCGCCACCGCCATCATCGCGCTGACGCTCTACAACCTGCAGATCATCTACCGGAACATCGTCACCGGGCTCGCCAACGTGCCCGCGGCGTCCAAGGACGCCGGGCGAGGGATGGGAATGACCAGGCGGCAACTCCTCTGGCGGGTCGAGCTCCCGCTGGCGATCCCCGAGATCATCGCCGGGTTGCGCATCGCCACCGTTTCCACCGTGGCGATTGCGACGCTCGCGATCTTCGCGGGCGCCGGTGGGCTCGGAGACGTGATCTACACACAGGGCCTTCAGAACGACGTCTTCAAGACCGCGATCGTGATCGGCAGCCTGATCGCGATCTTGATCGCGGTCTGCTTCGACGCGCTCTATCTGCTCGCACAGCGGGCGATCTCGCCCTGGCGCTCGGTTCGCCCGGTATGAGCCTGTCGATCGCAGACATCTTCGACTCGTTCTCGGGTGCGATCGAGTTCATCTTCGAGCCCCGTGACGCGATCGGAGTCGGGGGCCAGGTCGGGGGGCTGGACCAGGTCTGGGACCTGATGTGGACGCAGATTTGGATCAGCGCCCTGGCGCTCGCGGTCGCCGTCGCGGTCGCGCTTCCGATCGGGCTCTATTTCGGCCATCGCGGCAGCGGCGAGCTGCTGGCGGTCGCGATCGGCAATGCCGGGCGCGCCGTGCCGGAGCTCGCGTTGATCGCGCTGATGGTCGCGTTCATCGGTGTCGGGGTCCTCAACGTGACGATCGCGCTGATGATCCTCGGGATCCCGCCGATCCTCACCAATACCTTCGTCGGCATCCGCCAGGTCGACCGCCACGCGGTCGATGCGGCTCGAGGCATGGGCATGAGTGAGCTGGAGGTGATCCGCCGGGTCGAGCTGCCGCTGGCGGTGCCGACGATCATGAGCGGCGTACGCACCGGCGCGATCAACATCGTCGCCACCGCCACGATCGCGCCGCTCGCCGGCGTCTCGACGCTCGGCGACTTCATCATCAACAACGCCAACTACGGCGACGACGGTTTGCTCGCCGGGGCCATCCTGGTCGCGCTGCTCGCGCTCGCGGTCGAGCTCGCCCTCGCCGGCCTCCAGAGACTGCTGACCCCGCGCGGATTGGCCGTTCAGCGGGAGGCCGCCCGCGCGACCGCTTAGGATCTTTTCGATCCCTGCTCGCCCAGGACCCACGAGAGAGGAATACCGAACATGAGGACCAACGGCCTGCGGGCTCTGCTGGCGCTGCTCGCGGCGCTCGCGCTCGCGCTCACCGTCGCCGCGTGCGGCGGTGACGACGACGACACGAGCGCCGAGACCACGGGAGGAGACACGAGCGCCACGCTGATCGAGTCCAACCCGGACAACAGTGGCGTCTCACTGACGATCGGATCGAAGAACTTCACCGAGCAGATCGTGCTTGGTGAGATCTACTCGCAGGCGCTCGCGGCCGCGGGCTATGACGTCTCCACCGACCTCAACCTGGGCGATGAGCAGGTGGCGCTCAAGGCCCTCAAGAGCGGTGATATCAGCGGCTATCCGGAGTACACCTCGACCGCCCTGACGTCGTTCTTTGACTTCGCCCCGGAGGACGTACCGGGCGATGCGCAGCAGGCATACGAGGAGAGCAAGGACGACTTCACCAACGAGGGGCTCGTCTCCTACCCGCCCACCCCGTTCTCGAGCGCCAACGCGGTCGGGCTGCTGACGTCGACCGCCGACGACCTCGGGGCGACGACGATCTCCGACCTGAAGGGCGAGTCACAGGACCTGACCCTGTACGGATCGCCGGAGTGCCGCCAGCGGATCGACTGCCTGGTCGGACTCGAGCAGTACTACGACCTTGACTTCAAGTCGTTCACGCCGATCGACATCGGGCTGCGCTACGAGGTGCTCGACAAGGGGCAAGCCGATCTCTCGATCCTGTTCACGACCGACGCGCAGCTGTTCGTCGATCCCGACAAGTACACGATCCTCGAGGACGACAAGCACGTGCTGCCGGCCGGCAACGTGATCTTCATCGCCAGCCAGGAAGCTGCCGATGAGCGCCGGGCCGGACTTTGGCGAGACGATCGAGAAGGTGCAGCAGAACCTCACCCTGCCGGTGATGCAGGAGCTGAACTCCCGGGTCGACATCGACAAGGAGAAGCCCGAGCAGGCCGCGCAGGAGTACCTGCAGCAGTACGGCTACATCGAGTAACGCCCCCGCTCGCGATTGACGGCGGTGGCCGCGGGTAGGGCGACCCTGTGGCCACCGCCGCGATCCTCGACGTCGATGGCACCCTCGTCGACTCCAACTACCAGCACGCGATCGCCTGGTACAGGGCGTTTCGCGAGCACGGCCTGACACCGCCGGTCTGGCGCCTCCATCGCCACATCGGCATGGGGGGCGACCAGTTCGTCGCCGCCGTGGCCGGCGAGGAGGTCGAGCGCTCGCTGGGCGACCGGATCCGCGTTTCGGAAAAGGAGCGCTACGGCGAGCTCATCGGCGAGGTGGCGCCGTTCGAGGGCGCCCGCGAGCTGCTCGTCGAGCTTCGCGACCGCGGCCATCCGGTCGTGCTCGCCAGCTCGGCCAAGCAGGAGGAGACCGAGCACTACATCGAGCTGCTCGACGCCGGAGAGCTCATCGAGGCCGCGACCGACTCTGCCGACGTCGAGACGACCAAGCCAGAGCCCGACCTCGTGGTCACCGCGATGCGGAAGGCCGGCGAGCTCTCGGCGGTGATGGTCGGCGACTCGACCTGGGACATCGAGGCGGCGGCACGGGCGGACATAAAGACGATCGCTGTCCTCACCGGCGGCTTCTCCGAGGGCGAGCTGCGCGAGGCGGGTGCGGTGGACGTCTTCGAATCGCTGGTCGAGCTGCGCGCCCAGCTCGACGTGACGCCCCTGCGCTGAGCTATCGACCTCGATACCGCATGTAGACCACGCCCGAGCCGAAGGTCCGGGACTCGACCAGCTCGAGGTCGATCGGCGTGTCGCCGGCGAAGAACGGCTTGCCGCCGCCGAGCACGACCGGGCGTCTCGAAGAGCCCGTACTCGTCGATCAGGCCTGCCGCGGTCAGCGACGAGGCCAGGCGCGGCGCCGCCGACGGCGATGTCCGGCCCGGACCCCTCCTTCAGTTCGCGGACTTCGGCCACCGGATCCGCGTGGGAGAGCCGGGTGTTGCCCTCCACCGTCTCGAGCGTGTTCGAGTAGACGACCTTCGGCAGGTCCTTCCAGATGCGCGCGAACTCGAGCGTGTGCTCGGGCGCGGACGGGTTCTGCTCCTCGGCTGTCTCCCAGTAGGCCATGACCTCGTAGAGGCGGCGCCCCAGCAGGTGGAGGCCGAGTTCGCGGGCCTGGTCGTTGTGGAACCGATGAAGCTCCTCGTCCGGCGCCGCCCAGTCGCCCTCTCCCTTGGGCCCGGCGATGTATCCGTCGAGCGAAACGGCCATCGAAAAGATCAACTTTCGACTCATACCGGTGAAGACCGTAGCTCGCCCGGAAATTCATCGCTAGGGTCGGGCCATGGCCGCCGACGACCGGCTCAGCCCCGACGATGCCCGCATCCTGGCGCTCGAGTCCGACGCGATCGTCGGCCACACCCTGAAGATGATCAGGCTCGAGCCGGCCGATTCGCAGCTCGACCTCGATCGGCTGCGCGCCAGCGTCGACGCTCGCCTCGAGCCCGGCTCGCGCGGCCGCGAGCGGGTCGAGCTCTCCCGGACGCGCATTGGGTGCCCGCCGAGGACTTCGACGTCTCCGAGCACGTGCGCCGCTGCGAGGGCGCCGATGGGATCGACGAGCGTGGTGCCTGGGCGATCGCCGGGAGGCTGATGTCCGAGCGCCTCGACCACCGCCGGCCGCTGTGGGCGCTCGACCTCGTCGGCCCGCTCGCCGACGGCAGCGAGTTGATCGTCTCGCGAATCCACCACGCGATGGCCGACGGGATCAGCTGCCTGCGGTTCCTCGACGAGGTGCTCTGGGACCGGTCCGACGCGTCGGGTGAGTCAAAGCGCCCGGCGGCCTCGCCGGCCGCGGGCGGCTCGGGCGACCACGAGCTGCGCCGGCTCCCCGCGACGCTGCTGCGCGAGCTCGGGCATCGCGCGCGCGACTCGGTGCTCGACCGCCGGGTCGGCTCGGCGCGAGAGCTCGCGTTCACGATCGCCCCGCTCGCCGACCTGAAGGCGATCGGCGCGTCCCGGCCCACGCACGCGACGGTCAACGACGTGCTACTGGCCTCGGTCTCGGGCGGGCTGCGCGCTTGGCTCGCTGCCGCCGGCGAGCGGGTCGGCCGGCTGCGCGCGCAGATCCCGGTCAGCCTCCACCATCGCGACGAGGCGCCGGGCGAGCTCTCGAACCGCGACTCGTTCCTGAACGTCGACCTGCCGCTGGCCGAGCCCGACCCGCTCGCCCGGCTCGACCGGATCAGCGCGGAGACCGCCGCACGGAAGACCGCCGGCGACGCGCAGGAGCTCTACGACCTCTTCCACGCGCTCGCCCGCTGTCCGCCGGCCGAGCGCGCGCGCGGCACGTCGCGACGGCCCCGCACGAGTTCAGCCTCTCGATCTCCAACGTGCCGGGCCCGCGGGGCGAGCTCAGCGTTCTCGGGCGGCCGGTCGAGCGCCTCGGCTCGGTCGCCGAGCCCGCGCAGCGCCATGCGCTGCGGGTCTCGGCGATCTCCTACGCGGGCGCGGTCGGCGTCGGGGTCTGCACCGATCCCGAGGCGCTGCCCGGGATCGCCGAGCTCGCGGAGGCGATCGGCGACTCGATCACCGAGTTGCGCGAGGCGGCGATCGGATAGCGTCCCGCGGCGATGGCCGTGAAGCTCGGCATCAACCTCGGCTACTGGGGGATCGGACCTTCGGGCGACGAGGCCGTGGAGCTGGTCCGCGCCGCCGAGGCGCGCGGCTTCGACTCGGTCTGGGTCGCGGAGTCCTACGGCTCCGACGTGGTCAGCGTGCTCGGCTGGCTCGCCGGGCAGACCGAGGAGATCAAGCTCGGCGCGGCGATCCTCCAGGTCCCGGCGCGTCCACCGGCGGCGGCTGCGATGGCCGGGGCGACGATCGACGCGCTCTCGGGCGGCCGCTTCATCTTCGGCTTCGGCCCGTCGGGACCGCAGGTCTCGGAGGGCTGGTACGGCGTGCCCTACTCGAAGCCCTGGGGGCGGACCCGCGAGTACATCGAGGTGGTGCGCAAGATCGTCGCCCGCGAGGGCCCGCTCGAGCACCAGGGCGAGCACTACAAGCTGCCGCTGCCGGCCGACACGCCGGCGGGGCAGGGCAAGGCGCTGAAGCTCAACTTCCACCCGGTGCGCAACGAGATCCCCGTGTTCGTCGGCGCGATCGGGCGCAAGTCGGTGGAGATGGCGGCCGAGATGTGCGACGGCTGGATTCCGATCTTCTTCTCGGCCGACGCCTTCGAGGAGACCTGGGGAGAGCACCTCGAGGCGGGCTTTGCCAAGGGCGGGCGCAGCCGGGGGGACCTGGAGATCTCGCCCTCCCTGCAGGTCGCGATCGACGGCGACCAGGATGCCGCCAGCGGCGTCGTCCGCGCCGGCCTGCTGCTCTACCTCGGCGGGATGGGCAGCCGGAAGACGAACTTCTACGTCGACCTGACCCACCGGTTCGGCTTCGGCGAAGTCGCCGACGAGGTCCAGTCGCTCTACCTCGCCGGTAAGCGCGAGGAGGCCTACAACGCGATCCCCGACGAGCTCGTCGACGCCACCTCGCTGGTCGGATCGGAGGACGAGGTCGCCGAGCGGATCGCCAAGCTCGAGGGAGCCGGGGTCGACCGCATGATCTGTTCGGCGGTGCACCTGGACCCCGAGGAGCGGATGCATACGATCGACCGGCTCTCGGCGCTGGTCGGAGCCGGCTCGCCCGCCTAGGGCGCCGTTCAACGCACAGAGGCGCAATCGCGGTTCAGAGAGTCGCCTACCCGCGCTGGATCGGCCGACCCTCGGAGGGCTGCACCAAGACCCAACCCTGGCCCGAGAGACCGAGCTGGAAGCTCTCACCCGAGCCCATCCCGATCAGGCTCTTCGCCTGGACCTCGGTCTTCAGGCTCGTCGAGACACCGCCCGACCACGCGATCGCCGCCTGCGGGTCGGCGAACGTGGCCGCACTACCCACGTCGAGCTTCACCGGTTCGCCGTCCGAGACGAGCGCGACCAACCCGGTTCCCCGCAGGTGGATGTTGAAGAGGCCGCCGGCAAGCACCCCGGCCGTGCCACCCTTCACCCGCGTCACATCCCACTCGATCGCCGTATCGAACGCGAGGATGTTCTCTCCGTTCACAGTGATCGAGTCGCTGCTGAGGTGCAGCACGTGGACGAGCATCGCTTGGTGAGCGAGGAACACCTCGCCTGTGCCCTCGGCCTGCATCAGCCGCAGCGACTCGCCCGTCGCTGCCTTCTTCAGGAAGCGCCCAAGCCCGCCCCCCTTGTGCTCGAACCGGACGTCGCCCTGGTACGCGACCATGGCCCCGTTCTTCGCCATCACCGAGGCCTCGGCCAACTCGACCTTCAACAGCCGCGGACCCTGAAGCGTGAAGGCCTCTCCGGTCTCGATCTCCTGGTACTTGGCGAGGGATGTGTCGATGTCCGTCATCAGTGACCTCCGCGACGACCATACATTGCGGCGAGTGGCCACCCCGGGTCACGATCCCCGAACTCCGTCGCAGGCCGAGGAGGGATGGGCGGCTGGCGCGTTGTTCGTCTCACGGACGAAGAAAGCGCCATCCCGGAGTCGTCAGTAGGCTCACGGGCCGCTCGGGGCCGCGGCCGCCGAGCCTCGTCCTGGTGTGAAGATCGGAGTCCCGAAAGAGACCGCTGAGAGCGAGCGCCGGGTCGCTCTGATTCCGGACGTGATCGCCTCGCTGACCGGCAAGGACCTCGACGTCGTGGTCGAGGCCGGCGCCGGCGAGGGGTCCGGGCACCCCGACTCCCAGTACACCGACGCGGGAGCCGAGATCGGCGACCCCTGGGTCGCCGACGTCGTCGCCAAGGTCGGGTTGCCGACGGCGGACGAGATCGGCCGCCTCCGGCAGGGACAGGTGCTGATCGGGCACCTGGCGCCGCTGACCTCGGCCGAGACCAACAGGGCGCTCGCGTCGGCCGGGGTGACGAGCTTTGCGATGGAGGCGATCCCGCGGATCACCCGGGCCCAGGCGATGGACGCGCTGTCCTCCCAGGCGAACGTCGCCGGCTACGCCGCCACGCTGCTCGCCGCGCGCGAGGCCGGCCGCTTCTTCCCGATGATGACCACCGCCGCGGGCACCGTCGCCCCGGCGCGGGTGCTCGTCCTCGGCGCGGGCGTCGCCGGCCTGCAGGCGATCGCCACGGCCAAGCGACTTGGCGCGGTCGTTTCGGGGTTCGACATCCGCCGCGCCGCGTGGGAACAGATCGCCTCGCTCGGAGGGCGGCCGCTCGAGCTCGATTTCATCCCCGACGCGGAGGCGGAGGGCGGCTACGCGCGGCCGCTGACGGACGAGGAGAACGAGCAGGTGCGGGAGGCGCTGTCGGAGAACGCCGCCAAGCAGGACGTGATCATCACGACCGCGCAGATCCCGGGGCGCCCTGCGCCGATCCTGCTCACCGCGCAGGCGGTGGCCAACATGGCCCCGGGCTCGGTGATCGTCGACCTGGCCGGTGACTCCGGCGGCAACAGCGAGCTCACCGAGGCGGGCAAGACGGTGGTCACCGACAACGGGGTGAAGGTCATCGCGCCGGTCAACCTGCCCTCGGACATGGCCGCGCACGCCTCGCAGCTCTACTCGAAGAACGTCGAGAACCTGCTCGGCCTGCTGGTCGACGAGGAGGGCAACCTGAAGCTCGACTTCGACGACGAGATCGTGGCCGGCGCGTGCATCACCCACGAAGGGCAGATCCGCGGAGAAAGGACGGCAGGCGCCGAAGGCGCCGGCGGAGGTAACTGATGGACCTGATGACCGAGGTAACGATCTTCGTGCTCGCCGCCTTCGCCGGCTTCGAGGTGATCTCGAAGGTGCCGACGACGCTGCACACGCCGCTGATGAGCCAGACGAACGCGATCCACGGGATCGTGATGCTGGGCGGGCTGATCGTCGTCGGGTACGCCGACGACGGGCTCGAGAAGACGATCGGGCTGATCGCGATCGCCTTCGGCACGATCAACATCGTCGGCGGCTTCCTGGTCACCGACCGGATGCTGGGCATGTTCGCCCGCAAGCCCAAGCCGTCCGCGGACGCGGAGACACCCAAGCCTTGACCCCGCTCGCAGTCCTGGAGCCGGGCGGCGACGTCGCGACCCTGCTCTACATCGTCTCCTTCTCCTGCTTCATCTTCGGGGTTCGCCAGGGCACGCATCCGACGACCGCCAAGGCGGGCAACCTGATCGCCGCCGGGGGGATGGCGATCGCCGTGATCACGACCCTCCTGCTGGACGGCATCGGCAACTGGGGGCTGATCGTCGCCGGCATCGTGATCGGAACGGCGGTCGGCGTCGTCGCCTCGATCCGCGTGCAGATGACCGCGATGCCGCAGATGGTCGCCCTCTACAACGGCGTCGGCGGCGGCGCCGTGGCGCTGATCGCCTGGTCGGAGATCCGGCACGGGATCTCGCTCGGTGATGAGATCCCGCTCGACGAGCTGATCCCGACGCTGTTCGCCGCGGTCATCGGGTCGGTCTCGTTCTGGGGCTCGAACATCGCCTTCGCCAAGCTTCAGGACC
This sequence comes from uncultured Solirubrobacterales bacterium, assembly GCA_963793775.1. Classification (GTDB taxonomy): domain Bacteria; phylum Actinomycetota; class Thermoleophilia; order Solirubrobacterales; family 70-9; genus WHSW01. The sequence continues at coordinate 366,156 of CAWCBM010000019.1, read as the reverse complement.
TGATCCCGACAAGGCCCCTGGCCGTCCCCGGACAGCAGGTGATCAACGCGCTGCTGTTGATCGGGATCATCGTCGCCTGCGTCCTCATCTCGGCGAACAACGACGACATCTCCGAGCCGCTGTTCATCGGGATCCTGATCGCGGCGGCCGTGCTGGGCAACCTCGTCGTGCTGCCGATCGGCGGCGCCGACATGCCGGTCGTGATCTCGCTGCTGAACGCGTTCACGGGGCTCTCCGCCGCGGCCACCGGCTTCGCGCTCGACAACGTGGCGCTGATCGTCGCCGGGACTCTGGTCGGCTCGTCGGGAACGCTCCTCACGCTCGAGATGGCGACGGCGATGAACCGCTCGGTGCCGAACATCCTCTTCGCAGGCTTCGGCGGCGCCCCGGCCGCCGGCGCGGCGGCCGCGGGAGAGGAGCGCCCGCACACCTCGATCGGCGCCCAGGACGCGGCGATCAAGCTCGCCTACGCGGACTCGGTGGTGATCGTGCCGGGCTACGGGCTCGCCGTCGCCCAGGCGCAGCACGCGGTCAAGGAGATGGCCAACGAGCTGGAGAAGCGCGGGGTGACGGTCAACTACGCGATCCATCCGGTCGCCGGCCGGATGCCGGGGCACATGAACGTGCTGCTCGCCGAGGCCGACGTGCCCTACGAGAAGCTCAGGGAGATGGACGAGATCAACCCCGAGATGCCGCGCACCGACGTCGCGGTGGTGATCGGGGCCAACGACGTCACCAACCCGGCGGCCAAGAACGACCCCGACTCGCCGATCGCCGGGATGCCGATCATCGAGGTCAGCGAGGCCAAGCAGGTGATCGTCATCAAGCGCTCCCTGTCCCCTGGGTTCGCCGGGATCGACAACGACCTCTTCTACGAGCCGAACACCTCGATGCTGTTCGCCGACGCGAAGCAGGCGGCGTCGGACATCGCCGCCGAGATCGAGCAGCTCTGAAGGCCCGCCCGGCATTCCTCTTCGATTTCGACGGGACGCTGATCGACAGCGTCTATCAGCACGTGATCGCCTGGCGTGAGGCGCTGCAAGAGGTGGGCGTCTCGCTGCCGGTGTGGAAGATCCACCGCCGGATCGGCATGAGCGGCGGCCTGTTCGTCAACGCGCTGCTGCGCGAGCTCGGGACCAGGCTCGACGAGGCGACCCTGGCCCGGTTGCCCGACCTGCACGCCGAGGCCTACGCGCGGCAGTTCGACAGCGTGCGGGCCCTCCCCGGAGCAGCCGACCTGCTCGCAGAGCTCGATTCACACGAGGTTCCCTGGGCGATCGCGACCAGCGGCGCGGCGCGCTCGGCCCGGCCCGGGCTGGCGCTGCTCGACCGCGGCGACGACACGCAGCTGATCACCCGGGACCTCGTGCGCTACGCGAAGCCTGACCCGGACCTGTTCCTCGCCGCCGCGGACCTGATCGGCGTCGATATCCAGGACAGCTACGTCGTCGGCGACAGCGTCTGGGACCTGATGGCGGCCCGGCGTGCGCGGGCGCTCGGCGTCGGCCTGCTCTCCGGCGGCTACGGGCGCGAGGAGCTCTTCTACGCCGGCGCCTTCCGGGTCTACGAGGACCCGGCGGACATGCTCGCCCACCTGGACGAGCTCGGGGTCCGACGGCCTCTGTAGTGGCTACCCCTCCTCAGGGTCTCTCGGCACCGAGCTCGTCGTGGGCGACCAGGGTCGCGAGCTCGGCGCGCGAGTGGATGCCGAGCTTGCGGTAGACGCGGCCGAGATGGAAATCGATCGTCTTGGGGCTCAGGAAGAGCTCGGCGGCGACCTCGCGATTGGTGAGCCCACGCGCGACCGCCTGGGCCACGCGCAGCTCCTGGGCCGTGAGCTGATCGGGATCGCTGAATCGACGCCGCTCGAGCGCGCCCGCGGCGCGCAACTGGCCCCGCGCTTGCTCGGTCCAGGGCGGCGAACGGAGCCCTTCGAACACCTCGAGCGCGCGGCGGAGACGCTCTCGCGCCTCGACCCGCCTGCGGGCGCGGTGCAGGCGGGTGCCGAAGGCGAGGAGCGTGCGGGCGGTCTCGAAGGGCGAGTCGGCGTCGGGGTGGAGCTCGAGCGCCCGGTCGAACTCGGACTCGAAGTCCTCGGCGGCGACGAGCCCGCGGCAGCGCGCCGCGAACGCGAGCGCCAAAGGGGCCCGGCTGCGCTCGGCCTGCGCGCCGAGCAGCGCTGCGAGCTCCTCGGCCTGCGCGTCGCGGCCCGCCCGCGCGTAGGCCTCGACCAGGTCGGGCGCCCAGGGCACGATCAGCGGGTCCTCGAGGCCGGAGAGGTCGGCGAGCAGATGGGCCTGCTCGAGCACCTCGATCGCGTCCTCCGCGTGCCCAAGCCCCAGCTCGAGAAAGCCGAGGCACGCCAGCGACCACAGCCGCGGGCTGCCGTAGCCGACCGGGTCTGCGATCTCGACGCCGCGGACGGCGTCGGCGTGCGCCTCCGCCTCGCGCCCTCGGGCGGCGTGGATGCGAGCGCGAATGATCAGCGCCACCGACAGCGGGCCGAGCTGGCTCGAGACCTCGCCGTTGGCGACCGCTTCGTCGGCCTCTCGCTCCGCCTCGTCCCAGGCCCCAAGCCGATAGGCCGCGTCTGCCGCCTGGAGCTGGAACCAGGGCAGGATCCCGAGCGAGCGGCTCGCGCGCGCCAACTCCGCGAACCGGCGCGTCTCCTCGCGCAGCCTGGCGACGTCGCCGGTGCAGAACCGTCCCATGAGCGCGAAGGACGTCGACTGCGCCGCGGGTGAGACCGGGTCGACGTCACCGAGCAGGGCGCCGGCCCGATCGAGCGCTGCCGCGGCCTCCGCGGTGCGGCCCTTGAGGCCCAGGCCCATCCCGTGGATCGACTCGACCTGCGCGCGGATGCTCGCGGGGGCGTCGTCGGGCAGGCAGGCCACGGCGGCAGAGGCGGAGGCGAGCACCAGGTCGCAGACCCCGGCGACGGTCGCGGTCACTCCCGCATCGGCGTGGAGCTGCGCCGCCAGCGCCGGGTCGATCGGCTCGATCTGCGCCGCCTCCTCGGTGAGCAGCCGGTAGCTCTCGTGGACGCCGCGGATGCCGCCGTTGAGGGTGACCATGGCGAGCATGTGCCGGCTGCGCACGCGCATGCTCGCGTCGGCCGTCTCGCCGGAGGCCTCGAGCAGCGCCGCGCCGCGCTCGTAGGCGCCGCCGAGGGCCGCCGAGATCCCGGCGGCGAACAGTCGCCGCCAGCGGTCCGCCGCGTTCGAGCTCAGTCGCGCCGCGCGCTCGAGCGTGTCGGCGGCCGCCTCGTGCGCGCCGCGGGCCGACGCCCGCTCCGCGGCCCGGTCGAGCTCGCCGGCCACCTCGTCGTCGGGCCCGACCGCGGCTGCGGCCAGGTGCCAGGCGCGTGAGTCCGGCGGGGTGTGGTCGGCGAGCGCGCGGTGGGCGCGGCGACGGTCGGCGGGCGCGGCGCCGCCGTAAACGGCCCCGCGCAACAGGGGATGAGCGAGCCGGAAGCCGCCGCCGGTGGTCTCGAGCAGCCCGGTGGCCTCGCAGCTCTCGAGCGCGGTGTCGTCGATTCCCAGTTCTCGCGCGGCGGCGATCACCGGCTCGAGCGCCCGGTCGAACGAGGCCGCGGCGACGAGCATCAGCGCCGCGGCCTCGGGACCGGCCGAGGCGACCCGACGCTCGAATGCGTCCGCGAGCGCGCCGTCGGGCGCCGGCGGGGACTCGATCGGGGCCGCGCCTCGCCGCTGCGTGTCGGAGAGCATCGACGGAAGCTCGAGCAGGGCAAGCGGATTGCCCAGGCAGAGGTCGAGCACGGCCTCAGCGACCGGGTCGGCGAGCCCGGCGTCCGCCAGTAGCAGCAGCGCATCCGCGCGGCCCAGGCCGCGGAGCATCAGCTCCTCGACGCCTCCGCCGCCCAGCGGTTCCGCGCTCGACTCCGGCCGGGCGGCGACCAGCAGCGCTGCGCGGTGGCCGGCCAACCGGCGGGCTGCGTAGCCGATGCACTCGGCCGACGAGCGGTCGAGCCAGTGCGCGTCGTCGATCAGCAGCAGCAGCGGTCGCTCGCGCGTGGCCGAGCCGATGAGCCCGAGGAAGCCGGCGAAGATCGCCAGCCGGTCGGTCGCGGCGTAGGTCACGGGCGCCAGCGCGAGCGCGGCCGACAGGGCGGCGGCCTGGGGCTCGGGAAGGCTGTCCAGTCCGTCGAGCAGCGGGGCGGCGAGCTCGCCGAGGGCGGCGAACGGCAGGCCCGCCTCCGACTCGACGCCAGCGGCCTCGGCCACTCGCATCGAGCCCGCTCGCTCCCTCGCCGTCTCGAGCAGCGCGGTCTTGCCGATCCCCGGCTCGCCGCGGACGATCAGCGCCCCGCCGCGGCCGTCCCTTGCGCGGTCAAACACCGCCTCTATCCGATCGAGCTCGGCTTGGCGTCCTACCAGCACCGCAAGGGACAACAGTAGTACGGGCTCGAATCCGCATCGAACTAGGCGATCACCCGGTGCTTTCCGTGGGCGGTCGGCCTACGGTCGCTCGGCAATCGACGGAGCGAGGACGAGATGACACGGGTATTGATCGCGGCACACGCGTCGAGGCAGCTGGGCAAGACCGACGACAGACCGCTGGAGCGCGCCGGTGCAACGGCGGAGTCGCCGCCCGCGGCCAACCACCATCGCCCGGGCGTTGCCACTCGCGTCGTGCGAGCGCTGGCCGAAGTCGCTACTCCTCGTCGAGCTTCCGCTCGGCGCGCCGCCCGCGGCGCACGTGCGGCCACGCCCAGCCGATGATCGCGCCCAGCGCGCCCGCGATCAGCAGGGCGAAGATCAGCGGGGTGTTGGTCGAGGTGAACAGGAACTCGACCTCGACCGACTGCGAGTTCTGGATCACGAACACGGCGAGGATCACCCCGGCGACGATCAGCGCGTAGAAGCGCCAGCCGCGGCCCTCGCGGCGCGGAAGTCCCTCGATCCCTGGCGGCCGGTCGCTCACACCTGGATCGCGCTTCGCCTCATACAACTTCTCCCTTGGCGTGGCTCCGCGCTCACGGGCGCGACTGTATCGACTCCGAAGCGGCTCGCCCTCGGCACGATTCGACCGCCACGCGCGCGCGGAGCGGCCGTAGCGTCGCCGCGTGTTGGCAGGCGAGCGAGGACAGAGCACGGTCGAGTGGATCGGCCTGGTGCTGCTGGTCTCGCTGGTCGTCTCGGTGCTCGGCGCGATCGTGGGCAGCGGCCTTCCGGGCGCCGCGCTCGCCCGGGCGGTCGGGTCGAGGATCGTCTGCGCCGTCGGGCTCGGGGAGCGTTGCTCCCTCGGCGCCGCCCCGCTGCTGACGGCCTATGGAAACGAGCTCGCGGCGCGCGTCCGCGAGCACGCGCCGCGCGTCTTCTACGAGGACGGGATGCGCGCGCTCCCGGTCGACTTCCGCGACTGCCGCGAGGACGCGTGCGCCGACGGTTCCGAGAGCGGCTCGGTCGCGACCACCAAGGCCGGCCATCCGGTCGTCCTCTTCGTCCACGTAGTCGAATGCCGGCCGGGGGCACAGAGTGGGGTCTCGCTCGAGGACGCGGACTGCTCGCGCGAGCGGCGGGGAAACGTCTACCTGCAGTACTTCGCCTACTACCCCGGCAGCGCCACCGGCGAGGGCTCCATCGCCCCGGACGCGATCCGCGACCTGACCGGCGGCGCGAGTTACCACCCAGACGACTGGGAGAGCTTCCAGATCAAGCTCACGCCGGATGGCTCGTTCGAGCGCGCGAGCGCCCACCAGGGATACGGCCCCGGCTGGGTCGCCGAGACCGGCGCCTACTTCGTCTCCGGCGGAAGCCACGCCGGCCACCTGTTCCCGAGCGCGAGCGACCGCTACACGGACCCCGAGGCGATCACCCTGATCCCGCTCGAGCCGATCGCCGACGACGACGGCGGCGTCGACTTCGCGGTCACCCCGCCGTGGCTGAAGAAGGTCTGGCTCGACCCCGAGTACGAGGGGACGGATTGAGGGCGGAAAAGGGCGGTCAGGCCGCCGGCGTCTCGATGACGTAGAAGCGGCTGCGGCCGATCTCCTCGTCGCCGTCGTGGATCAGGACCGCGTGCGGGCCCGGGATCGAAAAGCCCACCGTTGCCTGCAGCGAGAGCACGATCCGCTGGTCCTGGCCGCGGACCGCGCCCGGCGGGCGGCCGGTCTCGAACTCGAGCTCGAGCTCATCGCCGAGCCGGGAGCCGTCGGGGTCCTGGATCTCGAGCCGCAGCGTGTGCGGCTCGTTGGTCTCGTCCCAGGCGACGTCGATCCCGAACGCGATCCCGAAGGAGTGCTCCGTCGGCAGCTCCGGAAACCCAAGCATGTTCCAGCCGCCGCCGATGACGTAGACCTTGCCGTTGACCGCCTCGCTGTGGTCGGTTAGGAGCAGAAACCCAAGCTGCATGCCGCTGGCACCTACTTTGGCGGCATCCGCAGCGCGCCGTCGAGCCGGATCGTCTCGCCGTTCAACATCGGGTTGCGGACGATCGACGCGACGAGTTCTGCGTACTCGGCGGGCTGGCCGAGCCGCGAGGGGAACGGGACCCCGGCGCCGAGCGCCTCGCGGGCCTCCTCCGGGAGCGCGGCCAGCAGCGGCGTGTCGAACAGCCCCGGGGCGATCGTCATCACCCGGACGCCGCGTCCGGCGAGATCGCGGGCCGCCGGGAGCGTCAGGCCGACGATGCCTCCCTTGGAGGCCGAGTAGGCGACCTGGCCGATCTGGCCGTCGAACGCGGCGATCGAGGCGGTGTTCACGCAGACACCGCGCTCGCCGCCGTCGGTCGCCTCGTTGTCGGCCATCGCCGTCGCCGCCAGGCGCAGGACGTTGAAGGTCCCGATCAGGTTGACCTTGATCACGTTGCCGAAGACCTCGAGATCGTGCGGCCCCTGCTTGGAGACGGTCCGCTGCGCCCAGCCGATCCCCGCGCAGCAGACGGAGATCCGCAGCCCGCCGGACTCCGCCGCGGCGGCGTCAACGGCCGCCTGCACCTGATCGGCCTCGAGCACGTTGGCCTCGACGAAGCGGGCGCCGTCGCCGAGCTCGTCCGCAAGTGCCCGGCCCTTCTCGGCGTTGAGGTCGGCGATCACCAATCGCGCGCCCGCGGCGTGAAGGCGACGGCCCGTCGCCTCGCCGAGGCCCGACGCGCCGCCGGCGACCAGCGCGGAGCTGCCTTCGAGCTTCATCGAGGGCGGCACGCTAGCGATTCCTTCACAAGCCGACGGCCGAGGTTGGGTAGCTTCTACGAATCTCGTCCACCGCGCACGCCAACCTGAACGAGCGGATCGCCGACCGTCTCGAGGAGGCCCGCGAGCGGACCCTGATGCTGGTCGAGCCGCTCGCCGACGAACAGCTGAACGCGGTCTACTCGCCGATCCTCAGCCCGCTCGCCTGGGACCTCGGCCACATCGCCAACTTCGAGGAGCTCTGGCTGGTGCAGCGGGTCGGCGGGCGCGAGCCGATGCGCGGCGAGCTGGGCCGCCTCTACGACGCGATCGAAAACCCGCGCAAGGTCAGAAACGAGCTGCCGATCCTGCGCGGCGACGAGCTTCGTTCCTACATGGGCGAGGTCCGCGAACGGACCCTCGACGCGCTCGAGCGAGTGGAGCTCGCGGACGGCGACGACCCCCTGCTGGCGGACGGCTTCGTCTACGAGATGCTGCTCGCGCACGAGCACCAGCACAACGAGACCATGCTGCAGCTGTTGCAGATGGTCGACGGCTACGAGCCCGTGCGCGTCGATGCCTCCGTCGTCGCCGAGCCGGCATCCGCGGGACCGGAGATGGTGACCGTGGCCGGCGGCGAGCACGAGCTCGGCGCCGGGCCCGAGGGCTTTGCCTACGACAACGAGCGTCCGCGCCACACGGTCGCGCTCGCCGCGTTCGAGATCGACCGCGTGCCGGTCACCAACGGCCAGTTCGCGGACTTCATCGCCGACACCGGATCCGAGCCGCCGATGTACTGGGAGCGCGAGGGCGATGGCTGGATCACGACGAACTTCGGCCGCCGCGAGCCGCTCGACCCGGGGGCTCCGGTGGTCCACGTCGACTGGCACCAAGCCGACGCCTACGCCACCTGGGCCGGGAAGCGGCTGCCGACCGAGTTCGAGTGGGAGGTGGCGGCGGAAGGCGCAGGCCGCGAGCGCGCCAACCTCGACCACCTGGGCTTCGGCTGCGCCCCGGCCGGCGCCTACGGCGACGCGGCCTCGGACTGCGGAGCGGTGCAGATGCTGGGCGACGTCTGGGAGTGGACCTCGTCTGACTTCGAGTCGTACCCGGGCTTCGTCGCCTTTCCCTACCCGGAGTACTCGGAGGTCTTCTTCGGCGAGGACTACAAGGTGCTGCGCGGCGGCGCCTGGGCGACGCGCCGCGACGTCATCCGGACCAGCTTTCGCAACTGGGACCTGCCCGAGCGCGCACAGATCTTCTCCGGCATCCGCTGCGTAAGGGACCTGTAATGGCGGCGACGGCAGACCAGATCGCAATCGAGGTCCACCTGCCCGAGGGCGGTACCTGGGCGGGGATGGCCGAGGACGTCCGCGAGGGGCTCTCGTGCCCATTCAAGGAGCTGCCGCCGAAGTACTTCTACGACGAGCGCGGCTCGGAACTGTTCGAGCGCATCACCGAGCTCGACGAGTATTACCCGACCCGCGCCGAGCGCTCGATCCTCGACGCCCGCGCGACCGAGATCGTCGCCGCCGCCGAGCCGACGACGCTGATCGAGCTCGGCTCAGGGGCGGCGGCGAAGACGCGCTGTCTGCTCGACGCGATGGAGGACGCCGGCACGCTCGAGACCTACGTCCCGGTCGACATCTCCGAGGAGATCACCCGGCGGGTTGCCGACGAGCTGGTGGCCGAGTACGAGGGCCTGCGGGTCCACGGCATCGTCTGCGACTACGAGACCCACCTCGAGCGCGTCCCGCGCGAGGAGGGCGGGTTGATCGCCTTCCTCGGCGGCACGATCGGCAACTTCCGCCCGGCGCCGCGGCGCTCCTTCCTGGCCCGGATCGCGACCCTGATGTACCCGGGCGACCGCTTCCTCCTGGGCACCGACCTGGTCAAGGCCCCGGCGGTGCTCGAGCTCGCCTACAACGACCCCGGCGGCGTGACCGCCGAGTTCAACAAGAACGTCCTCTCCGTCCTCAACCGCGAGCTCGACGCCGACTTCGACCCCGACGCGTTCGAGCACGTCGCCTTCTGGGACGCGGACAACGAGTGGATCGACATCCGCCTGCGCTCGCTCGCCGAGCAGTTCATAGACCTGCGGGAGCTCGACATGCGCACCCACTTCGCCCGCAACGAGGAGATGCGGACAGAGATCTCGACCAAGTTCACCCGCGAGCGCCTCGAGGCGAGCTACGCCGACGCCGGTCTCGAGCTGGTCGAGTGGTGGACCGACCCGGACGAGCTCTACGCGCTCAGCCTCGCCAGGCCGATCGACTAACCCGGCGCGAGGGCGTCGATCAGTTCGCCGAGCTTGTCGGGCGTGGTGATCGGGGTGATCACTGGGCACGTGATGCCGCCGGCGACGAACTCGCCGAGGCGGTCCTTCATCTGCTCGGGCGTGCCGAGAATGAACATCTGCTCGATCAGCTCCCACGGTGCCGCCGCGGCGGCGGCCTGGCGGTCGCCGGCCTCCCACTGCTCGCACATCTCGGCGATCTCGTCGCCGTGGCCGAGCCAGCGGTAGAAGTCGCGGTAGACCGGGACCGTGATGTAGGACGAGAACATGAACCGGGCGAGCGGCTCGACCTGCTCGCGCTCGCCCGCCAGACAGAAGAACCGGCAGAGCAGCTCGAAGCCCTCCTGGGCCCCCTCGAGGTGCCCGGCCACCCGCGGCAGCCCCGAAAGCGGCAGGAAGTTGGTGAAGGCGCCGTCGGCCTTCGCGACCGCCAGCGCGAGCATCTTGCCGCGCAGCGCCGCGAGCACGATCGGCACCGGGGGCGGGGCGGTCTCGAGCTTGAAGCCGTTCGGGGTGCGCTCTCCCGCCAGCGCCGGGCGCAGGAAGTCCAGTGTCTGGGAGACCTTCGACAGCGGCCGCTCGAACCGGATCTGGTTCCACCCCTCGACGATCCGGTCCGACGACGCGCCGATCCCGAGCGCAAAGCGCCCGCGGCTGGCGTCGGCGAGCGCCGCGGCCTCCTGGGCGAGCAGGGCAGGGCCGCGCTGAAAGACGCCGACCACGCCGGTGCCGAGCCTGACTTCGCTGGTCCAGGTGGCAGCCAGCGCCAGCGGCGTGAACCCGTCCGGGCCGTTGGTCTCGCCGCTCCAGAGGTCGGTGTAACCGGCCGCCTCGGCCCGCCTGATCAGCGGCTCGTGATCGGCGAGCGGGGTCAGCGGCAACGGCAGCGTCAGGCCCCAGCGCATCGCGGCAATCTAACTGGCTGGGATAGGCTCGCGCCTGCATGGACTTCTCGCGGCTGAATTACCCGCGGCTCGCCGTCGGCCTCACCGCCTCGGCGGTGATGATCATCTCGATCCTGTTCCTGCCGTGGTACTCGTACGACAGGCTCGGGGAGGTCGCGACCTCCCAAGTCGCCGACGAGTGGATCTGCGGCGTCGGCGAGGACTCGTGCACCGGCTTCGAGACCTTCCCGATCCTGCGCTGGCTCCTGCTGCTCGCCGCGCTTTCGCCGATCATCCTCGCCTACATCCTCGTCCGGGCCCACAGGCTGTCCTATCCGCCGGGCGAGATGACGATGGTCGCCGGCTTCGCCGCCTTCGTCCTCATCGCCTACAACGGCATCATCGACAAGCCGGGCAGTGGCGCGGCCGAGATCGGCCTCAGCCTCGACTACGGCTACTGGATCGCCCTCATCTGCTCGGTCGCGATCGCGGGGGTCGGCTGGACCCGCTCGCTCCAGAGCGGAGCCCGCAAGGCCCGCAAGGCCCCGGGCACGGTCTGACTCCCACCGATAGCCTCCGCGCCCGATGGGCGTCATCTCCCACGACGTTCGCTCCGGCTCGCACCCGGATCGCAACCTCGCGCTCGAGCTCGTCCGGGTGACCGAGGCCGCGGCGCTCGCCGCGGCGCGCTGGGTCGGCAAGGGCGAGAAGGAGTCGGCCGACCAGGCCGCCGTCGACGCGATGCGCCTGCTGCTGGAGACGGTGCCGATGGACGGCATCGTCGTGATCGGCGAGGGCGAGAAGGACGAGGCGCCGATGCTCTACAACGGCGAGCGGATCGGCGACGGCAGCCCGCCGGAGGTCGACATCGCGGTGGACCCGCTCGAGGGGACGACGCTGACCGCTCGCGGGATGCCCTCGGCGCTGTCGGTGATCGCGCTCTCCGAGCGCGGGACGATGTTCGACCCGGGCCCCTGCGTCTACATGGAGAAGCTCGCCGGCGGACCGGAGATCGCGGACCTGCTCACCCTCGACGACCCGCTCGAGCGACGTGGTCGCCAGGGTCGCCGAGCGGCGCGGTGTGGATACAGGTGACATCACGCTGATCATGCTGGACCGCCCTCGCCACGAGGAGATGGTCGGTCGGCTGCGCGAGGTCGGCGCCAGGGTCCGGTTCATCAGCGACGGCGACGTCTCCGCCGCGCTGTTCGCGGTTTCCGCCCAGACCGGCGGCGTGGACCTGCTGTGGGGGATCGGCGGCACCCCGGAGGGCGTGCTCTCGGCGGCGGCGATCAAGTGCCTGGGCGGGCAGCTCCTCGGCCGCCTCTGGCCGCGCAACGACGAAGAGCGGCGGGCGGCGATCGACGCGGGCTACGACCTCGACGAGGTGCTCGACGTCGACCGCCTCGTCTCCGGCCAGGACGTCTTCTTCGCCGCCACCGGGGTCACCGACGGCGAGCTGCTGCATGGCGTACGGGTCCGAGGCGGCAAGGCGACGACCGAGTCGCTGGTGATGCGGTCACGGTCCGGGACGGTGCGCACGGTGAGCGCCCGCCACGACCAGGCGAAGCTGCGCGAGATCACCGGCGGGCGCTATGGGTGATCGGCGGCCCGATGACGTCGTTTCGGGCGAACGCGAACTTAGTCACCATATGGGCCATTAACTTCGCGTTCGGCGTGCGACGAGTGCGGTTGCCCGCCGGCAACCCGCGGGATAGCGTCCCGACATGAGGTTCGTCGTCGCCGGAGGCGGCGTCGCGGGACTCGCGGCCGCGGTCGCCATCGCTCGGGCCGGCCACGAGGCGGTGGTGCTCGAACGCGATCGGGTCGATTCCCGGTGCGCGCCCGGCGAAGCGTTCGCCGTTGAGCGTGCCGGGATTCCCCATTACTTCCAGCCGCACGCGTTCCTCCCCCGCGGCAGGCGCCTGCTGGCGGATTGGGCTCCCGACATCCTCGAGACGCTGCTCGATGTTGGCGCCGACCCTCAGAACCTGGCGCTCAAGCTCGACGGACCGCGTGAGCCCGAAGACGAAGACCTCGTCTACCTCTGGGCTCGGCGCCCGATCATCGAGTGGGCGCTGCGGCGGGCTGCGATCGCCGAGCCCGGCGTCGAGGTCCGTACCGGCGTCCAGGTGACCGGGCTGGTGACGAACGAGGATGGAGTTCCGCGTGCCGCCGGCGTCGCGGTGAACGACGGCGACCCCATACACGGGGACGTCGTCGTCGACGCTCTCGGGCGCTACCGCTGCCCGCCGGGCTGGCCTCGGCCGGCCGCCGAGCCCACCGATTCCGGCGCCATCTACTACTGCCGGTACTTCGAGCTCGCCGATGGCGTCGAGCACCTCGACGCCCCGATTCTCAACCCGCGCGGGGACCTCGGCTACATGGGATTCAACGTCTTCCGCGGCGACAACCGGACCTTCGCTGTGATCCTGCTCGCCCCGGGGGCCGACCGCGAGTTGCGGGTGTTGCGGCACGAATCCGCCTGGCGTCGGGCGTGTGCCGCAATCAATCCGCTCGCTCGCATGACCTCGCCCGACTACGGCACGCCGATCACCGAGGTGATGCCGATGGGCGGGCTGATGAACGTCGATCGGACCGCCGATCCCGGGGTGTCGGGAATCGTCGCGGTCGGGGACGCGTTCTGCCACACCGATCCTGCGTTCGCCTGGGGCCTCTCGTTCGCGCTCGCTCACGCGCGGGCTCTGGCCCAGGCGGCAGGCGAGGCACCCGACGCCGAGTCGATTGCCGAGCGCTACCGGTCTGAAGCCGCGCCGGAAGCGCGCGAGCGCCACGCGCTGGCCTGCGCGACCGACGCGGCGCGCTCTCGGCGCTGGAACGGCGAGCCGTTGGAGATCGCCCGACGCGACGGCTGCTACCCGCTGTTCTCATTCGTTGGCGCCCTGGCAGCCGCGCCGCACGACGACCTGGTCCTTCGTCGCACGATCCGCCGCATCGGTCTCCTGGACCGGACCGCGGTGTTCGACTACGACGACGTCCTGCAGGGCAGGATCGAGGAGATCCTTCGCCACCTCGGCCCGCCGACGCTACCCGGCCCGCCTCGTGACGAGCTGCTGGCGCGCCTCGCCTCGAGCTAATCCATCTCTTCGGCGAACGCCCGGGCGCGCTCCTCCTCGACGCTCCCCGTGTCGTGGAGCTCGTACCGCAGCGCGTTGATCACGGCGCCGGCCATCAGGGCCAGGGCGACGACGTAGAACCAGAGCAGGGCGACGAGGATGAAGCCGAGCGCGCCGCCGAGCTGGTCGATGCTCGACTCGGTGAGGTAGAAGGGGAACGCGGCGTTGGCGATCGCCGTGGTCACGGTCACGAACAGCGCTCCCGGCCAGACGCCGCGCCAGGGGACGTGGCCCTTGGGGACCACGTAGTAGATCACCGCGCAGATCGCAAAGCTGATCGCGAGCGCGACCGCCAGCACCGCGAGGCTTCGCAGCCCGCCGATCTCGTCGAGCCCGAACGGCAGGTCGTCCGAGGTCGAGGTCAGGACGCCCTCGGCGATCGGGATGACGACGCTCGCCGCCAGGAACGCGGTGACGACCACCAGCATCACCAGCCCGAAGCGCTTCTGCTCGACCCAGCCGCGGCACTCGACGTGGTAGATCCGGCAGAAGGCCGTGTCCATCGCGCCCCAGAACGACGCGCCGATCCAGATCGCGCCGATCGCAGCGATCACACCGATCGTCGCCGAGCTCTCCCGGATCCGGTCGACGACGCTGGTGAGCGAGTCCTGCTCGGCGGCGGGGAAGATGCTCTGTAGATCGCGGATCACGCTCGCCTCGATGTCCGGGTTCTCGATCACCCGGCTGAAGATGAACAGCAGCAGCAGGACGAACGGGAAGATCGCCAGCGCCAGGTTGTAGGCGACCATCGCCGCCAGCCCGGTGATGTTCTCGCGGTACGCGCGCTCCCAGAAGGAGCGTAGGAAGCGAGCCGACCGCTGCCTCGAGACCGCCGCACCGGTCTCGGCGACGGTCAACGCGCGCTCACGGCCGCAAGTACCGCCGCGATCGGGCGGCTGCGAATCTGCGCCTGACTTCGTCCTCGGTCGCCCACGTGGCCCTGCCACGCGGGCTTCCTGCATCCTCGCCAGGCTTGATTCTCACTCGCCCGACCACGACGCTACTCACGGCCGGGAGCGCCTCGCTCCGAGCTCCCCCGCAGCGCCTCGATCGCCCGGCTGGCGAGCCGCACGCCGATCGTCGCCGCCTCGGCGGCCACCGCGACCCCGGCCCAGGCGATGTCCTCGATCCCGCCGCTCTCCGCGCGATCGCTCTCGTGCCCGGTCGCCGCCGGCGCCGGCTCGCGCTTCGGCGGCGGTTGCGGACGACCGGGCCGCTCGCGCGGTGGCGCGGGCTGCGCCTTCGAGGTCGCGGCGCGCGCCCGCGGGCGCGCCTTGGCCGGCTTACGGCTCGCCGGCGCCGCGTCGTCGGCCCGGCGGCGCGGGCTGCGCGAGCCGGGGCGCGACCCGGGAAGGTTGCCGAACACCCCGCCCTGGTCGGCGGCGCGGTCGTCAGCGCCCTGACGTCCCTCGGTCATCGTTCCGTATTCCATCGCGATCGGCGGACGCGCGCGTTGCGGGGGCGGGCACCGGCGTGCATCGAGCCCTGCACGCCCCGGAAAATGGCCGAAAACGGCGAACCGTCGATTGACTACAAATAATGAAGCGACTACTATTGGGACACTTGTCCGACCACTTCGGCGCCGGGCGGCCTCGGCAGGGACGGCGGGCCCAAGGGTCCGCTTCGCTTTCGGCGGTGAGCGGTCACGGACCGCCCCTCGCCAGTGTGACCGGCGGCCGATAGAGGGCTTAGAACCGCTTCAACTGAACATCAGGAAGGAACGCAGGCAAACCGAATGCTGATCGCGGAACTGCAGGAGCTCGAGGAGGTCAAGGCACTGGTCGCCAAGGGCCAGGCCGAGGGGGTCGTGGCCTACGGGGAAGTCGCGCAGGCGCTCGCCGAGGTCGACGTCGACGAAGGCGACATCGAGGAGCTCTACGGCTACCTCGAGGGACAGGGTGTTGAGATGGTCGACGACGTCGACCCGGCCCAGGCCCCGTCTCCGGAGGGCCCCGCCGAGGCCAAGCGCGGCAAGCGCCGCCAGAAGGCCACCCTGGACCTGAAGCCGGACATGACCACCGACTCCTTGCAGTTGTTCCTCAAGGACATCGGCAAGGTCCGGCTCCTGACCGCCCAGGAGGAGGTCGACCTCGCGAAGCGGATCGAGCGCGGCGACCTCGACGCGAAGCAGAAGATGGTCGAGTCCAACCTGCGCCTGGTGGTCTCGATCGCGAAGAACTACCGCAACCAGGGCCTGCCGTTCCTCGACCTGATCCAGGAGGGCACCCTCGGGCTGGTCCGCGCCGCGGAGAAGTTCGACTACCGCAAGGGCTTCAAGTTCTCCACCTACGCGACCTGGTGGATCCGCCAGGCGATCGCCCGCGCGCTCGCCGACAAGGCGCGCACGATCCGCATCCCGGTGCACGTGGTCGAGAAGCTGAACAAGATCGGCCGCGCCGAGCGCAAGCTGGTCACCGAGCTCGGCCGCGAGCCGACGCCGGACGAGATCGCCGAGGTCACCGGCATCGACCCCGAGGAGGTCGACCAGATCAAGCGTTCCGCGCAGGCGCCGGTGTCGCTCGAGAAGCCGGTCGGCGACGAGGAGGAGTCCGAGTTCGGACAGTTCATCGCCGACGAGAAGGCCGAGTCGCCGTTCGACCGCGCCGCCGACCTGCTGACCAAGGAGGCGCTGCGCGAGGCGCTCGAGAACCTCTCCTACCGGGAGCGCCGGGTGCTGGAGCTGCGCTACGGGCTCGGCGGCGAGCATCCCCGGACCCTCGACGAGGTCGGACGCACCTTCAACGTCACGCGCGAGCGCATCCGCCAGATCGAGAACCAGTCGCTGAAGAAGCTTCAGTCGCTGGCCGAGGCACAGAAGCTCCGCGAGGTCGCGTAGCCGCGTAGGCGGCCTCAAGCGTTCGCCCCCTCGCGCCGATTAGGGGGTGATGTTCGACATCGATCAAGCCCTGCGCTATCTGATCGAGCAGGAGGGCTCCGACCTGCACATCAAGGTGCCGGCGCCGCCGATCGTCCGCGTCCACGGCGAGCTGCGCCCGATCGAGGGCCACGCGGCGCTCACGCCGGAGGATTCCGAGCACGCGCTGCATTCGATCCTCACCGACGAGCGGCTGCTGCAGGAGTTCGAGCGCGAAGGCGAGGTCGACTTCGCCTGCGCGATCAGCGGCGTCTCGCGATTTCGCGTCAACGCCTTCCGCCAGCGCGGCCACGTCTCGATCGCGATCCGGGCGATCCCGTTCCAGGTGCGGACGATCGACGACCTCGGACTGCCGCCCGTGATCCGCGACCTCGCCTCCGAGCAGCGCGGGATCGTCCTGCTCACCGGGACCACCGGCTCGGGCAAGTCGACGACCCTGGCGGCGATGCTCGACCACATCAACTCGACCGTTGCCCGCCACATCGTCACCCTCGAGGACCCGATCGAGTACCTGCACCGCGACAAGCTCTCGATCATCAACCAGCGCGAGGTCGGTCAGGACACCGAGAGCTTCGCGCGAGCGATGCGCCGAATCCTGCGCCAGGATCCCGACGCGATCCTGATCGGCGAGATGCGCGACGAGGAGACGGTACGCACGGCGCTGTCGGCGGCCGAGACCGGCCACCTCGTGCTCTCCACCCTGCACACCCTCGACGCGACCGAGACGATCAACCGGATCATCGACTTCTTCCCGCCGCACCTGCAGCAGCAGGCGCGGGTGATGCTCGCCGCGACGCTGCGCGGGGTGGTCGGCCAGCGCCTGGTGCGCAGGAAGGGCGGCGGGGGCCGGGTCGCGGTCTGCGAGGTGCTGGTGGTGACCGGCCGGGTCCAGGACCTGATCCTCAACCCGCAGGAGACCGGACGCCTGACCGAGGTGATCGCCGAGGGCGAGTACTACGGCATGCAGACCTTCGACCAGGCGCTGCTGAAGCACGTGATGGCGGGCAACCTCGACGAGGAGACGGCGTACGCGACCGCCTCGAGCCCGCACGACTTCAAGCTCATGCTCGAGGCCCAGGGACAGCGCGCGAGCGGGATCGAGCAGGTGCTCGCCGAGCCCGATCCGGCGGACGCCGCAATCGTCGGCTAGACGCCCTGGACAGCGCTTTACGAAGTAAAGCATTGGCTATACTCGGCACGGTGCCGGGCAGAGAACCGCCGTCCGGCGCTTGGATCCAATGACCGAGTCTCCCTGTCCAGTCGGCTCGTGCGCCGAGATCATCTCGGGCAAGTGGACCATCCTCGTCATTCGGGACCTCGCGGAGGACAGCCGCCGCTTCTGTGAGCTCGAGCGCTCGCTGGCCGGCATCAGTCCGCGGACGCTCTCGCTGCGCCTCCGGGCGCTCGAGGACTGCGGCGTGGTCGAGCGCCACACCTACCCCGAGGTACCGCCGCGCGTCGAGTACACGCTGACCGCGAAGGGTCGAGACCTGATCCCGGTGATCGAGCAGATGCGCTCGTACGGCCGGCGCTGGCTCGTCGCCGAGGCCAAGCGGTCGCGGAAGAAGACCCCGGTCACGGTCTAGATCCCGGTCTCACTGCAAGGCGCCTTGCAGTGAAGGAGCGGCCGACGGCCGCGCGAAGTCACCCGCCATGCGTGACCTGGTGGTTGACGAGGGATTGCGGGCGATGGCCGCCGACGCAGCAGACTGCCTTCGAGAGCTGATCGCCGCCGGCGAAGAGATCCCGTACGAGGTCATCGAGCCCGGCAACGGCTCACCGCTGTGCCGGTACGAGCCGCGCACCGAGGCCTTCGTGCGCGACCACGCCGACCGGCTGCAGGCGTTGGACTCGTTCGGCGCGGCCTGCGCCGCGCTCGAGGCCGCCGGCCTCGCCGGCCGTTACCTCAGCGGTATGGGCATCGCCGTCCCGGAGGAGCCGCGCCCGCGCGCCGAGCTCGCCGGGCTCGTCTTCCTCTGCAGGCTGTGGATGGGCGTCTCGGACTTCTCGCTCGAGCCCGATCGCCTCGAGGACGCGATCGACGAGCTTCAGGCAGGGGCCGACGTCGGCCTCGGCGAGATCGAGGTGATCGTGCCGCTGCGCGGCTTTCAGATGCCGATCGCAAAGCTCGAGCTGGCGACGGCGACGATCGTCCGGGGCGACACGGTCGAGGTGCCCGCGGAGGCGCAGGCCGGCGACGGCAGCGGCGTCTCTCCCTGGGAGCCCGCGTTCCTGGCGGTGGCCAGGATCCCGGATCCCGAGGCCGACCCGGAGGGCGCATCAGACGCCGCGGTCGTCGACGCGTTTCGCACCCTCGTCACGACCCTGAGGCTGTACAAGCCCGGCGGCGTCGGCCTCGGGCCACACGCCTGGACCAAGGTCAGCGGCGATCGCTGGCGGCGAATCGCCACCGGCGCGGGCCGCTCGCGGCCCGGCGGCTACCGGCTCGCCGAGACCGAGCTCGCGGGCGTGCAGAGCTTCTCGCGCGCGCTTGCCGAGGGCCCGTTCGCCCGGCGCGCCGACCGTCCCGGCCTCCCGCGCGCCCTCGCCCGTGCGCTCTCGCGGTTCGAGGCGGGCCTCGAGCGAAACGTCGTCATCGAGGCCCTCAACGACTACCTGCTGGCGCTGCGCTTCGTGCTCGAGGGTGGCGGCCCGGCCGAGCTCAGCCTGCCGATGCGAGTCGCCGCGCTCTGCGCCGAGCCCGAGCAGCGCGTCGAGGTGAAGGCGGTCGTGGACCGCGCCATCGGCCTCGAGCGAGAGCTCTGGAGCGGCGAGCCGGCGCCCGGCGCCGCGACCGGGACCCCCGCGGAGACCGCGGCGGCGCTGGAGGAGCTTGTGCGCGCGATCCTCAAGGACTCCGCCTGCGGCCACCTCGGGCTCGACCTGCGGTCGACCGCCGACGAGGTCCTGCTCGCCGACGGACTGGCTGTCGGGGAGGGAAGCGCCGAGCAACGCGGCGAGACCGCGGAGTGGCGGCTCGGGAAGGAGCCGGAGCTGATCGACGAGCTCACCGAGCTCGACGCGGCGATGCAGGGTTCCTCGCCCGAGGAGCGAACCGAGCCCGAGGACGACTCCGAGCCCGACCTCGATCAGGAGTTCGAGTTCGACTTCGACCCCGAGCCGATCGAGAACAGGGAGCCGCAGATGAGACTTGCCCCGACGCCTGAGCCCGCCCACGAGCCCGAGCCCGAGGTGGCGCTCGACGGGCAGAGCCCGGTCCTGAGGCTGATCGAACAGACCCGTGCCGAGCGGCGCGCGCACCACGAGCGGGTCGCCGGCCTGTTCCCGGCGCCCGAGACCACCGAGTGGAACGTGCGCGAGATCGCGTACGACCGCCGCCGCCGCGCCGAGGTCCCGAGCGGCTCCTAGGCCGCCCCACAGCTTCCTCCGATCACCCCAGGAAGAGCAGGCGGAGCCACCGAGTCAGCTCGGTGGCTTTCGCCTGCGTCACTGCTCGAGCTCATCGTTCCCTGCGTCGGGTGCTACCACGATGCCTTTGGCCTCCGCCATGTAGCGCCCGGCGGCCGCGGAGGCCTCGTCCGGAGAGCGCCCGCTCTGACGAGCGTCCATGTACGCGGCGTACCAGTCCCACCAGTCATGTGGTGGGGCGACGGCCTCGAATGCGCCGTGACGCTCAGACGTTTCGTGCAGCAGATCTGCGAGGGAAGCGATTTCCATGTCAGTCCTCCGGCTCCAGGCGGGCCCTGCAACTCGGCGGGGCCGAGTGGCTCGGAGTTGAGCCACTCGGTCGCCCCGCCGAGCGAGGGCAGATGCAGACGACGAGATACCTAGCGGAGCTTCCGGAACCCCGTGCGGACCTCTTCGGAAAGGAGCTCGGGCTGCTCCCAGGCCGCGAAGTGCCCGCCCTTGTCGAGCTTGTTGTAATGGATGAGCTTGGGGTAGGCCTCCTCCGCCCAACTCCGCGACGGTGTGTAGATCTCGTCAGGAAAGACGCTCACGGCCACCGGGATCTCCACGATCGCCCGAGCGTCGGCGGTCGGCCAGCCCTTCGGGTCGAAGAAGTTGGCCCTGTCTTCCCAATAGAGGCGTGCCGCAGAGACCCCCGTATTCGTCAACCAGTAGTGGGTGATGTTGTCGAGCACGTCGTCTCGGGTCAGGCCTTCCTGGGCCCCGTCGACAAAGACGCGAGAGATCAGCGCCATGCTGGTCGCGTCGTGGTCGATCATCCATGCGGCGAGGCCGATGGGTGAATCCGCAATTCCGTACAGCGCCTGCGGGTGGGTGGCGCTCTCGATTGCATAGCCCGCGTCCGTCGAGAAAAAGAGCAGCAGCTCCTCGTAGATGCGGGTTTCCTCATCATCGAGACCGGAGGGGTCGCCGGACTGGGCCGCCGCTGAGACGTTGGGTCGAACAGCACCAGCGAAGTTGGTGTGGATGCCAAGCAACCCCGGCGGCGCCTGTACACCCATCCGCTCAACGACTTCCGCGCCCCAATCGCCGCCCGTGGCCACGTAGCGGTCGTATCCCAGGCGCTTCATCAGCTCGGCGTAGGCACGGGCGATGCGCTCAGGGCCCCAGCCGGCCTCGGTCGGCTTGCCTGAGAACCCGTAGCCCGGCATCGACGGGATCACCAGATGAAACGCGTCCGCTGCGCTCGCCCCGTGCGCGGTCGGATTGGTAAGCGGATCGATGATCTTCAGCTGCTCGATGACCGAGCCGGGCCATCCGTGCGTGACGACGAGAGGCAACGCATCTTCATGTTCCGAACGAACGTGAATGAAGTGAATGTCGAGGCCGTCGATCTCGGTGACGAAGTGCGGCAGGGCCTCCAGTTTCTCCTCGCACTTGGTCCAGTCGTACTCCTCCGCCCAGTAGCGCGCGAGCGCCTGCATCGTCGCGAGCTGTGGGCCCTGCGACAGATCGTCGACGGTCTCCTTTTCTGGGAAGCGAGTGGCGACGATGCGCGCACGCAGGTCATCGAGATCCGACTCGGGGGTCTCGATCGTGAACGGCCGGATCGCAGTGGCGTCCGCTGACTTTTCGGCCATGACAGACATCTGGGCTCCTTACGTTGGCGGCTATGGCGCAGACCGTCTGAGGTCGGTACGCCCATACACCGGCCGAGGGTCGGAGCCGGACAGATTCGCTCGCCGAAGGGTTGAGGCGAAGCGTGCATCCACCATACACCCGGCACGAAATGCCGCAAGCTTCTGGCGCGCTGTCCGGGTTAGACTCGGAACCGACAAGGACGTCGATGAGCTATCGCGAGACCGAGCATCTCCGAGTGCTGATCGCCAACGAGCGCAGGGATCGGCTGGCGCTTGTCGCACCGATGGTCGCGAACCTCGGCCACGAGGTGATCGCCCGCGAGATCGACGTCGGAGACGTCGGAGTCGTGACCGCCAGGGAGCGACCCGATGTGGCCCTGGTCGGCCTCGGCAAGAGCTCGGGGCATGCCCTTGCCATGATCGACCAGATCGTGCAGGAGGCCGCCTGCCCGGTGATCCTCCTCATCCATGCGCCCGATCCCGCCTTCGTCAAGGCGGCATCGAGGCGCGGCATCTTCGCCTACATCACCGACGCCGAGGTCGATGATTGGCAGAGCGCGATCGACATCGTGCTTCGCCGGTTTACCGAATACCACGACCTCGAGGGCGCGTTCGGCCGCCGCGCGGTCACCGAGCGAGCCAAGGGCATCCTGATGGAGCGTCATTCGGTCGACGACGCTGACGCCTTCGAGATGCTGCGCGACCAATCGCGCCGGGCCAACACCAAGCTCGCCGACGTCGCGGCCGCCGTCGTCGACGGCCATCGGCTGCTGCCGAAGCAGCCGGACATCTCCACCTGAGCCGGCTACTCGTCTCTTGCGGGCGGTTTGGGGTCCCGCTGGAGACTGCGTACCTGCGGCCCGCGTTCGGGCCGATTTACCCGCAGCCACACCCGACGCCACCCGTTAGCGCGAAGCGGCGGGAGCTCTGAACCGCAGTTCCGTTACGAGGATTCCCACAACGAAGACCAGGGCGAGAAGCTGATACCCGACGTCAGCTAGATCGTGAAATCCGCTCTCCAAGCCTGTGTACCCGATGTCGATTCCAATCGCCAGGGAAAGCACACCCGCGGCGACGGCCACCCACCCGAGCCAGGCAGCAAACAGGCGGCTCACCGCGACCGCGACGCCCAGGAGGGTCAGGGTCAGGGCGTACAGGACGCGGAAGGCGCTCTGAACCCCCCAGTCCGTCCAGAGCACGCTTTCCGCGGTGGCAAAGCGAGTCGCCTTTTCGGGGCCCGACGCATGGTCCCAGGCGTCAACTGCATGCTTGAGCGCGACTCCATCCACCGCCTGCGCAACGGCCCAGGTAGCTGCCGTTATGACCGCTCCAGCAGCAGC
Organism: uncultured Solirubrobacterales bacterium; assembly: GCA_963793775.1. Taxonomy (GTDB): domain Bacteria; phylum Actinomycetota; class Thermoleophilia; order Solirubrobacterales; family 70-9; genus WHSW01. The sequence continues at coordinate 343,483 of CAWCBM010000019.1, read as the reverse complement.
GAACGCCGCCAGGTGAGGTGCCTCAGGGCGCATGGCGCGGGCCAGCACAAACAGCCCGGCGAGGCCAAGGAGGACACCCGCGAACTGTCCGAGATGAACAGCGACCCACGCCCCGCTGTCCGCGTAGTCGGCGAAGATCGCCTCGCGGTCATCTTCCTCCTCCGAGGGGTGGAACGCCGTCACTACCGCGTTCAATGCGAAGCCGCCGAGCATGAGCGCGCCGCTTAGCGCGAACTCCCGTCCCCCTACTGGCACCGGCTGGCCTGCTTGATGCGCCACTTCCGGAACCTACTCTCGTGGTCAAGTGGGGTTTCCGAGACTAGTCTTCAACAGAACTTCGGAGGAAGGACAACGCGATGTGCGACAACACCGAGACCGCGATCCTCGCGGGAGGCTGCTTCTGGGGCGTCCAGGAGCTGCTGCGCCAGCGCGACGGAGTCATCTCCACTCGGGTCGGATACACCGGCGGGGAGAACGACAACCCGACCTACGCGAATCATCCGGGTCACGCCGAGGCGGTCGAGATCGTCTTCGACCCGGAGCGCATCTCCTACCGCGACATCCTCGAGTTCCTCTTCCAGATCCATGACCCGACGACCAAGGACCGCCAGGGCAACGACATCGGCTCTGCCTACCGCTCCGAGATCTTCTATACGAGCGACGAGCAGCGCGAGGTCGCCGAGGACACGATCGCCGACGTCGACGCCTCAGGCCTGTGGCCCGGCAAGGTCGTGACCGAGATCAGCGAGGCCGGCCCGTTCTGGGAGGCCGAGGCCGAGCACCAGGACTACCTCCAGCACTACCCGAACGGCTACACGTGCCACTACCCGCGGCCGGGCTGGAAGCTGCCACACCGCGCGACAGCGACCTAACTCAGCGAGGGCGACGACGACAGCAGTCCGCCGCGCGCATCGGAGCGACTGAAGCCTTGTACGCTTCCGAGATCGCGATCAGATCTGCGACGACCTCGTCAAGCGGCCGGCTCGCGTCGAGTTCGTGTGTGCATCCCGCCCGCAGGAGCGGCTCGACGGTCTCCAGGTGGTGGAGGATCAGGTCCCGTTCCTCTGGGGACTTGCCGTAGTCGTGCGTCGTCCTGCTCGCGATGCGGTCAAGGATCACTTGGGCCGGGGCGCTCAGGAGGACGACCGCATCGAAGCGGCGGTAGAACTTCCCTTGGTTGCGCACGCAGCCTTGGACGAACAGGGCGCCACCCTCATCGCGGTCGAGGAGCTTCGTCACCCGTTCCTCCACCCACAGCCACTCGCCTCCGCCAATCTCGTCCGGGGCCGCGACCCACTCAGTCCAGCCTGGGGCATCCGTGTCGACAACGCGGTAACCCCGTCGGCCCAGCTCGACCAGTGCCGACGACTTTCCCGTGCCGGACATCCCAGTGACGAGTACCTGGGTCATCGCCGCCACGGTACGCACTCCGCATGGAACCGGCGCTTCCGCCGCGCGCATCGGAGCGACTGAAGCCTTGTACGCCCTATAGGGGCGTCAATGCTGCAATCGCGCCGGTTCCCGACTGCGGTCGTCGGTCAGACCGAGGCGGCGATCTCTTCGCGCTCCTTTGCGCCCGAGGCGAACAGGTAGCGGTTGATCTCCATCAGGCCGGCGAGGTCGTGCACGTCCTCGTCGAGGTAGGGCACCTGGATCACCGCACGGGTTCGCATCTCGGCCGCCAGGCGGGTGACGTTTCGCCGGTCCCGCTCCGCGAGCGCGTGAAAGTCGGAGTAGCTGCGCTCGACCCGCTGCGCCAGGTCCTCGTCGCCGAGCGCCGCGGTGAGCTCCGCGACCAGCTCGGGGCCGGGCTCCCCGACGTCCTCCTGGAAGCGCACCTTGTTGACGATCACGCCGCCGAAGGGGAGCTCGGCCTCCACCAGCTTGCGGTGAAAGTAGACCGCCTCGGAGATCGGCTCACCCTGGGGCCCGCAGACCACGAGGAAGGAGGTCGTGGGCGCGGCCAGCAGCTCGTTGACGCGGCGCGCGCGCTCGCGAAAGCCGCCCACCATGCCGCTGAACGCCTGGAAGAAATCGGCCAGGTCCTCGAGCAGATCGACCCCGGTGACCCGGCGCAAGACCGAGAACATCATCGAGGCGCCGCGGCCGAAGACGCGCATCCCGAACCCCGTCGGCTTCATGAACACCTGCAGCGCCCGGCCCTCGATGAACTGTGTCAACCGGCGGGGGGCGTCGAGGAAGTCGAGCGCGTTGCGGCTCGGGGGAGTGTCGAGCACGAGCAGGTCGTAGCGATCCTCGGCGTGGATCTCGAACAGCTTCTCCATCGCCATGTACTCCTGCGAGCCCGCGAGCGCGTCGGAGAGCTGCTGGTAGATGCGGTTGGAGAGGATCCGGTCGCGGGTCTCGTCGTCCGGGGCGTGCTTGCGCACCACGTCGTCGAAGGTCTGCTTGGCGTCGAGCATCATCGCCCAGAGCTCGCCGTCCGCGGTATCGACCCCCCCGGCCTCGAACAGGGCCGGGTCGACGCGGCGCTCGGTGTTGCCGAGCTCCGGCAGCCCGAGCGAGTCGGCCAGGCGCTTGGCGGGGTCGATCGTCAGCACCGCGACCTTCAGACCCCGGGCGGCCATGCCGGCGGCGATCGCGGCCGAGGTGGTCGTCTTGCCGACCCCGCCTGAGCCGGCGCAGATGCAGATGCGCTTGCCGTCGAGGATCTCCGCGATGGACGCCATCAGGCGAGCAGCTCGGCCAGTTGATCGAGCTCGGGCGGCCCCAGCTCGGGCTCGAACAGGAACGGGAGGGTCCTCACCGGGGCCTCGGTCATGCCCTCGAGGCGCTCGAGCTGCCGGCGCTCGGAGCGCGAGCGCCGGTGCTCGCTGACGGCCGAGCGGCAGGCGGCGCGCGGCGCTCCGTTCGCCGTCTCGGCGACCTCGATCAACCGCTCGACCTCATCCTCGGCGAAGCGGTCCGGATAGAGGCCGTTGCAGATCACGGTGTCGACCTCGACGCCGACCTCGCTGGAGAGCGCGCGCTCCAATGCGGCGGTCTCGTTGACCGGCATCTCCTCGGGCAGAGCGACGACCGCGACGCCCGTTCGCTCGCGGTTGCGGATGAACGCGTCCAGGGTCTCGGCCTGCTGGCGCAACGGCCCCACGCGCGCGACGTTGGCGAAGGTCCGAGGCGTCTGCAGGAAGCCGACCCCGTGGCCGGTCGCCGGCGCGTCGACCACCACCAGGTCGTACGCGCGCCCCTTGCTGACCTTTCGCTCCGGCAGGGCGAGCTCCCAGATCTTTCCGATCGTCACCAGCTCCTTCAGGCCCGGCGTCGCCGCCGCCAGGTAGCTGAAGATCCGCGACCGGTAGAGGAGGTCGCGCATCGCCCGCACCTTGAGCTGCAGCAGCAGGTACTCGCGCATCGACTCGTCGGGGTCGATCGAGATCGCCCAGAGGTTCTCCTGCAGCTCGACCTCGTGGTAGCCGATCTCGGCGCGGTGAAAGATGCGCGAGACGTGCTCCTGGGCGCCGACCTCGCAGAGGATCGTCCGCTTGCCGGCGCGCGCAGCGCGCAGCGCCAGCGCCCCCGACACGGTCGACTTTCCCACGCCCCCCTTGCCGGTCACGAACACGAGGCGCTTTTCGAGCAGCTCCCTCAAGACCTCTGGATCGCGCTCCGCGCCCAACACTGGCTCTCTTGTTCTCGCTCCGCGCTCACGGACGGCGATCATTTCAGCTTGCAGCGGGAGGAATGCCGCGGCTGCGTGCGAATAGTCGCGAACGATGGGATTTTTCAGCCGCGGGTCACGACCCGCCCCCAACCGACCCGACACCCGCGAACCGGTCTTCGATGAGCCGCTCGAGGCGAGCGCGATCACCGACCCGAGCGAGCAGCCCGAGCGCCCGTCGCTCGCCGACGAGCTGGCCGCCGCCGAGCGCGCGATCGCCGAGCCCGAGCCCGAGGCGTCCGCGCCCGAGGCGGAGGCGGCGCCCGAGCCGATCGAGCCCGAGGTCGAGGCCGAGCCGGAGCCCGATCCGGAGCCCGAGCCTGAGCCGGCGGACCTGGCGCGCACCCTCGAGCCGCGACCGGAGCGGCCCCCGGCGAACTTCGTCCCCGCCGACGAGCCCGACGAGGCCGAGAAGCGGATCACCGCCAGCGAGGCGATCGCCCCCTTGCGAGGCGCGATGGGCGGGTCCGACCCCGACGAGGGGCCGACCCGCCGCGCGACCGTGATCTCGTTCGCGAACCAGAAGGGCGGGGTCGCCAAGACGACGACCACGCTCAACCTCGCGGTGGCCTTCGCGGAGTCCGGCCATGACGTGCTCTGCATCGACCTCGACCCCCAGGGCAACCTGACCATGAGCCAGGGGATCGACCCCGACAAGGTCGACAAGTCGATGTTCGACGTCCTCGTTCACCACATCCCGATCCGGGAGGTGATCCAGCAGCGCGAGATCGACATCGCGGTCGCCTCGATCGACCTCGCGGGAGCCGAGATCGCGATGTCGACCCAGATCGGTCGCGAGCGCTCGCTCGAGAAGGCCATCGCCGCCGTCGCCGACGAGTACGACTTCGTCTGCATCGACACCCCGCCGAGCCTCGGGCTGCTGACCGTCAACGCGCTCGCCGCCTCCGACAAGGTGATCGTCCCGGTTCAGTGCGAGTACCTGTCGATGCGCGGGCTGCTGCAGCTTCAGAACACACTCGAGATGATCCGCGAGAACCTCAACCCGCGGGTGAAGATCGAGGGCATCCTGCCGACGATGCTCGACGCGCGGACCGTCCACGCCAAGGAGGCGGTGGAGATCCTGGAGGAGAACTTCGGCGAGCTCGTGTTCAAGTCGCGGATCCGCAAGGCGATCAAGTTCGCCGAGGCCCCTGTTCGCGGATCGAGTGTCCTGAAGTACGATCCGAAGGGCAACGCCGCCGACTACTACCGCGAGCTGGCCAAGGAGGTTCTCACCAATGGCGCGTCGTAAGCGGGCCAGCATGCGCGAGGGGCCGCTCGCCGACCTGTTTCGGTCCACGGTCGATCCCGAGGATCCGCCCGAGGCCCCGGCGGCGCCCGGACGAGAGTCCGAGGCCGAGACGACCGTCCACCGCGAGGAGGCCGAGGCTCCGCCCGGCCCCGACGAGCCGGAGCGCCGCGAGCCCGAGCGCGAGGCGCGAGAGGAAGAGCCGGTGCGCGCGTACCGCGGCGACGAGCGCCCCGTCGAGACGCCGGGGTCCAGGGACCGCCTGAGCAGGATCTTCACCGAGGAGGGGATCGACGTCGAGGGTCCGGCCTACGGCCGCGAGGAGCCGCGGCCCGGCGCCGCCCCGGTCGGCGACCCCGTGCCGCACGCGCCGGTGATCCGCGTCGTCGGCGTCGGCGGCGCCGGCGTGAACGCGATCAACCGCATGGTCGAGGCCCAGATCTCGGGCGTCGAGTTCATGGCCATCAACACCGACCTGCAGTCGCTCCAGCAGTCTTCGGCCGACGTCACCGTGCATCTCGGCCTGGGGATGCAGCGTGGGCTCGGCGCGGGCTCGGATCCCGAGCTCGGCTACCGGGCGGCGTTCGAGGAGCAGGACAAGATCAAGCGCCTGCTCAAGGGCTCGGACATGGTCTTCGTCACCTGCGGCGCCGGTGGCGGCACGGGCACGGGCGCGGCCCCGGTCATCGCCCGCCTGGCCCGCGACGTCGGCGCGCTCACGGTCGGCATCATCACCAAGCCTTTCGGCTTCGAGGGCAACCGGCGCGCCAAGCAGGCGGAGGACGGCGTCAACGCGCTCGGCGGCGAGGTCGACACGCTGATCGTGGTTCCCAACGAGCGCCTGTTGAGCGTGCTCGCGAAGACGACGACGATGATCGAGGCGTTCCAGGTCGCCGACGACGTCCTGCGCCAGGGAGTCCAGGGCATCTCGGAGCTGATCACCCTCCCGGGGCTGATCAACCTCGACTTCGCCGACGTTCGTACGACGATGCGCGACGCCGGCCACGCGCTGCTCGGGATCGGCATGGGCACCGGCGACAGCCGGGCGATCTCGGCCGCCGAGCGCGCCGTGTCGTCGCCGCTGCTCGAGACCTCGGTCGAGGGCGCCCGTTCGATCCTGCTCTCGATCACCGGCGGCTCGGACCTCACCCTGCTCGAGGTCTCCGACGCCGCCAAGGTCGTCCAGGAGGCGGCGCACCCGGACGCCAACATCATCTTCGGGGCCAACATCGACGAGACCCTCACCGATCAGGTCTGGGTGACCGTGATCGCGACCCGGTTCGACGGACGCGGCCGTCGCGCTGACGGCTCGACCACCGGCGAGCGGCGCGCGATCGGGACCGCGCCGACCTCGACGAAGCGCCCGGCCGATCGGCGGCCCGGCACCGCGCCGAACTTCGAGTCCCGCCCCCGCGACCTCGAGTTCGAGGTCCCGGAATTCGTGCCCGGCCGCTAGCGCGACGGGCTGTCGGACACGTCGCCGCGGCTACGGTTCGCGCATGAGCGCGCGAGGCGTCGTCGCGGCGGGACACCCGCTGACCGCCGAGGCCGGGGCGGCCGTGCTGCGCGAGGGCGGCAACGCCGTCGACGCCGCGGTCGCGGCGGTGCTCACCTCGTTCGTCACCGAGAGCCCGCTCACCGGCCTCGGCGCCGGCGGCCACATGGTGGTGCACACCGGCTCGGACGAGGTGGTGCTCGACTTCTTCGTCGCCGCGCCCGGCGCCGACCGAGGCGAGCGGGGTTCGGAGCTCGTCCCGATCCCGGTCCACTTCACGCCCACCGCGATCCAGGTCTTCCACGTCGGCGCAGCGTCGTGCGGGGTCCCGGGGACGCCGGCGGGGCTGGTCGCGGCTCTGGAGCGGTTCGGCACGGTGGCGCTATCCGAGCTCGCCGCCGGGCCCGCGCGCCTGGCGCGCGAGGGGGTGGAGGTGATTGAAGAGCAGGCGTTCTTCATTCGGATCCTCGCGCCGATCCTCACCCACTACGAGGAGGCCGCGGCGGTCTACGCGCCGCACGGGAACCTGCTCCAGGCGGGCGACCGATTCCGCTTCCCCGAGCTCGGGGACGCCCTCGAGCGCCTCGGCGCCGAGGGAGCGGAGCCCTTCTACCGCGGCGAGGTCGCGCGCGCGATCAGCGGCTGGGTGCTCGAGCGCGGGGGCACGCTGGCGCCGCCGGACCTGGCCGCCTACGAGCCGATCGCCCGCGAGCCCGTCGCGGCCGAGTTCGCGGGCCGCCGCGTGCTGACGAACCCGCCGCCTTCTTCGGGCGGGATCCTCATCGCCTACGCGCTCGACCTGCTCGAGCGGGCGGGAAGCTCGGGGATCGAGCAGGTGGTCGAGGCGATGGAGGCGGCCCAGGAGGCCCGGACAGAGGACTTCCTCGACGGCCTCGCCGACGAGGGGTTCGCCGAGCGCTTCTTCTCGGACAGGCTCGGGTCCACGACCCACATCACCGCCGTCGACGGAGACGGTCGCTGCGCCAGCGTCACCTGCTCGAACGGCACGGGCTCAGGTCTGGTCGTCCCCGGGACGGGAGTGCACGTCAACAACATGCTCGGCGAGGAGGACCTGAACCCATTCGGGTTCCACGGCCACCCGGCCGGGCGCCGGCTGCCTTCGATGATGTCCCCGACCGTCGTCCTGCGCGACGGAGAGCTCGAGGTCGGCCTCGGCAGCGGCGGCTCCAACCGGATCCGCTCGGCCGTGCTGCAGACGATCATCCGTCTGGTCGTCGACGGCATCGACGTGCAGTCGGCGGTCGAGGCCCCACGGGTCCACTTCGAGGCCGGCGCGGTCCAGGCCGAGCCCGGCGTGGACGAATCGGCCCTTGCGCGCCTCGAGCGTCGCGGCTACGAGGTCGTTCGCTGGAGCGAGCGAAACGTGTTCTTCGGGGGCGTCCACGCCGTCGCCCGCGACCCGGCCACCGGCGAGCTGTGCGGCGGCGGCGACCCACGCCGCGGCGGGGCGGTGGCGGTCGCCTAGATCGAATCTGCCGCCGAGGTCCCGGCTGACGGGCCGAGCACGACCTTGCCGTTGACCTTCGCCCGCTCGGCGATCTCGCGCGAGCGGGCGACGGTCTCGACCAGCGCCTGCAGCGCGGCGGCGAGGATCTCCATGCGCTCGGGCTCGGAGCGCAGCTCGAGCAGGCGCTGCTTGGTCTCGGGCGGCAGCTCGACCCGCGCGGCGATCCCGTAGGAGTCGAGGACCTCGAGCGCCTCCTCCGGGGGCGGCTCGCCGCCGACGCGGTCGAACGAGCTCGGCGAACGCTTCGCGCGCGGACGTCGGCGGCGTCGATCTCGGCTCGGCCGAGCTCGGGGACCGGGACCTCGATCGGCTCGACCTCGCCCGCGGGGTACTCCGGCGACTCGAACCGGTCGAGCACCCGGAACGGCCGCTCGCCGGTGACGACGATGTTCAGGCGACCGTCGTCGAAGCGCTCGGTCACCTCGGTAACCCGCGCCTCGCAGCCGATCCGCCGCGCGCCGCTCGTCGGCGTCATGGAAGACGACCCCGAAGGGCTCCCCGCTTTCCAGGCAACGGTTGATCATCCGCTTGTAGCGGTCCTCGAAGATGTGAAGCGGCATCAGCTCGCCGGGCAGCAGCACCAGCGGCAGCTCGAAGATCGGCAGCTCGACGGCGGCGTCCATACCCGCAATTCTAGGAACGGTCAGACTGGATGACCCTGATGGCCGAGATCGACTTCGAAGCCGAGGGCCTGCTCGACGGGCTCGAGGGCAGGGCGCGGGAGGCGCCGGCTGAGGTTGCTCAACGAGCTCGCCGAGGGAGGCGTGTCGCTCGAGGAGCTGAGGCACGCCGTCGCCGAGGACAGGCTCGCGCTGCTCCCTGTCGAGCGCGTCCTGCGCGGCGACGAGCGCCATTACACCCTCGCCGAGGTCGCCGAGAGGGCCGGGCTCGACGTCGACTTCCTCGAGCGCCAGTGGCGGGCGCTCGGGCATGGCGCTGGTCCGACGACGACGAGCCGGCGTTCACCGAGCACGACGTCGACGCCGCCCGCCGGATCGCCGTGCTTCGCGACGCCGGCGTGCCCGACGACGGGCATCCTCGAGGTGGCGCGCCTGCTCGGGATGACGATGTCGCAGCTCGCAGCGGCGAACCGGCGCCTGATCGCCGAGGCGTTCGTCGAGCGAGGGCGACACCGAGTACGAGATCGCGAAGCGCTTCGCGCTCGCCGCCGAGGCGTTCTCGCCGCTGCTCGGCGAGTCGCTCGACTACGTCCTCAACCTCCACCTGCGTCGAGCAGATCCGCCACGACGCGTCGGCGCCACGACCGGTGGCGGGCCGGTCGTCGGCCCAGGAGGTGACGGTCGGCTTCGCCGACCTGGTCGGCTTCACCCGGCTGGGCGAGACAGCTGGACCCCGAGCGAGCTGGGCTCGGTCACCGGGCGCTTCGGCGAGCTGGCCGCCGAGGTGGTCGAGCCGCCGGTGCGGCTGGTCAAGCTGATCGGAGACGCGGCGATGCTCGTCGGGCCGGAGCCGCGACCGGTCGTCGACGCGACCCTCGCGCTGGTCGAGGCGCGCCGAGCACGGAGGGGGAGCAGTTCCCGCAGCCTGCGGGCGGGGTCGCCACCGGGGAGGCGATCGCGCGCAGCGGCGACTGGTACGGGCACCCGGTCAACCTCGCCAGCCGGATCACCACGATCGCCCGTCCGGACAGCGTCCTGGCCAGCGAGGAGGTCCATGACGCGGCTCGCCGACGACTACGACTGGTCGTTCGCCGGACGACGTCGGCTCAAGGGCATCGACGGCCCGGTGAAGCTCTACCGGGCGCGGCGGCGCTCGTAACGCTGGCGCTCGAATCGCGACCCTAGTCACGAGACATGGTCCTGCTGATGCTGTTCGCGCTCGTCGCCGGAGCGGCGACCGCGCTCTCTCCCTGCGTGCTGCCGGTGCTCCCGGCCGTGCTCGGCGCCGGCGTGGGCGGGCGGCCGCCGCCGCCCGCTCGGGGTCGTCACCGGGCTGGTGCTCGCGTTCACGTTCGCGACCGTGGCGCTGGTCTACGTCATCGACGCGCTGGGGCTCCCGGACGAGTTTGTGCGGACGCTGGCGATCGTCACCCTGCTGGCCTTCGGCATCTCGTTGCTGATCCCGGGCCTCGGCGACCGCATCGAGGCGTTCGGCTCGCGCATCGCGCCCGGGCCGGCGCGGGTGGGCGGCGACGGGTTCGGTTCCGGGCTCGTCCTCGGCGCCAGCCTCGGCCTCGTGTACACGCCCTGCGCCGGCCCGATCCTCGCCGGGGTGATCACGGTCTCGGCCTCGCAGGACTTCACCGCCGGAAAGCTCGCGGTGGCGCTCGCCTACGCGGTCGGCTCGGCCTCCGTTCTCTACGTGATCATTCTCGGCGGGCGGCGGCTGGTCGACCGGCTGTCGCCCGCCCGAGCGTGGGTTCAGGCGGCCGCGGGGGCGACCATGGTGATCGTCGCGGTGGCGATGATCGCCGACCTCGACCTCAGGTTCCAGAACGCGATCGCCGACGACCTGCCCTCCGTGCTCGTCAACCCGAGCGAGAGCCTGGAGAGCTCCGGCGCGGTGGGGGACCAGCTCGCGGCGCTGCGGGGAGGGCACGTCCGCAGCGAGGGCGGCGGGGCCGAGGCGCTGGCGGGCGAGAGGCTTCCCGACTACGGCCCGGCGCCCGACTTTCGCGACACCCAGCAGTGGTTCAACACGCCGGACGGCAGGGCGCTGTCGATCGACCGGCTGACGGGCGAGGGCCGGGTGGTGCTGATCGACTTCTGGACCTACACCTGCATCAACTGCATCCGCACGCTGCCCTACCTGAAGGCCTGGGACGACGAGTACCGCGACGACGGCCTGACGATCGTCGGCGTGCACTCGCCGGAGTTCGCGTTCGAAAAGGACGCCGGCAACGTCGCCGACGCGATCGCCGAGTACGGGATCCGCTACCCGGTGGCGCAGGACAACGAGCTCGGCACCTGGAACGCGTTCGCCAACCAGTACTGGCCCGCCAAGTACCTGATCGACGCCGACGGCGAGGTCCGCTACGTCCACTTCGGCGAGGGCGAGTACGAGGAGACCGAGGCCGCCATCCGTTCCCTGCTCGCCGAGGCCGGCGACCGCGGGCTCGGAGCGCGCGCGAAGCCGGGCGCGGTGGAGAGCGCGGACCCCGGCCTCCGGACCCCTGAGACCTACCTCGGCTACTCGCGTGCCGACGGCTTCGTCAACGGCCCGCAGCCGGGGAGCAAGGACTACGGGCCGATCGACCCGGCCTCGCTCGAGCTCAACCAGTTCGCCTACGGCGGCTCCTGGGACGTCGGCGGTGAGTCGGCGACGGCCCTGAACGACGCCACCCTGGCGCTCTCGTTCCAGGCCCGCCGCGTCTTCCTTGTGCTCGGCTCGCCCGGCGGAGCGCGCGAGCTGGAGGTGCTGCTCGACGGCGAGCCGATCGACGACGCCGACGCGGGCGAGGACGTCCACGCCGCCGCCGCGACGGCCTCGGGCCAGCGCCTCTACCGGCTCGTCGACCTGCCCGAGGCGGGTCGGCACACGCTCGAGCTTCGCTTCGACCCCGGGATCGAGGGCTACGCGTTCACGTTCGGCTAGGCCGGCGTGCGGGCGCTGAGGACCAGGTTGTAGAAGAGCTCGGCGGGGAGCCGCGGCTCGAGCAGGGAGCTGTCGAGGCGCTGCAGGACGATGTAGCTGCGAAACGCGAATCGCCGCCACGACATCGGGATCTCGTCGGCGGCGGCGTTCGACTCGAGCGAGCGGACCAGCCAGCCGTAGGCGTTGGCGACCAGCTCCTCGCCGCTCACGCGAACCGCCTCGAATCCGGCCTCGGCGAGCATCCGGCGCAGATCCGCGGGAGCGAAGGAGTGCACGTCGACCTCGGGCTCGAGCTCGTTGCCGCCGCCGTTGGCCTGCGCGTCGTCGCCCGCGGGGCCGGCGCCGAGCGCCCGGCGCCAGAACGGCGCGAGCAGGGCGCCGCCGCGCTTCGGCAGCGCCGCGAGGCGGTCGCCGTAGCGGGACGGCTCCCCGCAGAAGGCGAGCGTGCCGCCCGGTCGCAGGACGCGGCGAAACTCCGCGAACGCGCGCTCGAGGTCCGGGACGTGGTGGAGCACGGCGTGGCCGAAGACGAGGTCGAAGCTCGAGTCCTCGAACGGCAGCTCCTCGGCCTCGGTGCGCACGGTCCGCACCGGTATGCCGAGCTCGGAGGCGGTCTGGGCCAGTGTTTCGAGCATCCCCTCGGAGATGTCCGAGACGGTTGGCCACCCGATCAACCCGAGCTGCGCCAGGTTGAGCGAGAAGTAGCCGGTGCCGGCGCCGATCTCGAGCGCGTCGGCGAACGGCTCCGAGGGTCGCGAGCCGAGCGCCTTTCGAAGCTTGCCCGCGACCTGGTCCTGGCCGATCGGGCCGAAGTCGATCCCCCACTTATCGTCGTACGACGACGCCGCCGCGTCGTGGTAGCGGGTGTTGACGTCCTTGATGCGCGCGGGGGTCGCCGTCGGGGAGGCCGGCATCGGCGCGGATAGTACGGTCCGGCGCCGTGGCGCAGGTACACGTCCAGGAAAACCAGCCCGACGGGGTACCGCCGCTGGCGCTGACCGGCGAGCGCACGCTGCCCGACGTCCCCGAGGAGAACTACTGGTTCAGGCGCCACCTGGCGGTCTACGAGTGGATCGCCGCGCGCGTCGGCGGCCTGCGGGTGGCCGACCTCGCCTGCGGCGAGGGCTACGGCTCCGACGTCCTCGCAACCAGCGCCGCCGAGGTGATCGGCGTCGACGCCAACCCCGATGCGCACGAGCACGCCCGGCGTCGCTACCCAAGGCCGAACCTGAGCTTCGAGCGCGGCCTGGTCGAGGTCTTCGACCGGCCCTGCGACGCGGTCGTCTTCCTGCAGACGATCGAGCACGTCGCCGAGCCCGGAGCCCTGCTGGCGGGGTTTGCGGCGACCGCTCCGGTGTCCTACGTCTCGACGCCGAACCGGCTGACCCTCGCGCCGGCCGGCGCCGAGAAATCCGACAACCCCTGGCACCTGCGCGAGTACACCGCCGCCGAGTTCCGCGAGCTCACCGCGCCGCACTTCTCACGGGTCGAGCTCCACGGCCTCTTTCACGCCCGCAAGCTGCGGCTGCACGAGCTCGCGCTGCGCGCCGGCTGGGACCGCATCCATCCGGCGCTGCGCCTGACCCGGCCGTTCTACGAGCGCTTCGTGCCCGCGATCGCCGCCTCCGACTTCGCTCTTCGCCCCGAGGGTGAGTGCGACCTCGACCGGGCGCTCGACTTCGTCGCGGCCTGCCACGCGTGAGCGAGACGGAGTCCGTCGGGGACTTGGCAGTCGTCCTCCACAGCCACATGCCCTACGTCGAGGGCTTCGGCACGTATCCGTTCGGAGAGGAGTGGCTGTTCGACGCCGTCCTTCGTTCGCACCTGCCCGTGCTCGAGGTGGCCGAGCGCGTCACGCTGACCGTCACCCCGGTGCTCGCCGACCAGCTCGAGGCCGAAGGCGTGGCGGCGCGGCTGCGCGAGTTCGTCGCCGAGTTCCGGGTCGGCTCCTGCGAGGCTGACGCTCGCGACTTCGAGGCCGGGCCGCTGCGTGAGGCCTGCCTGGCCGAGGGCCGGCGGTTCGCCGGCGCGCTCGAGCGCCTCGAGGCGCTCGGAGACGAGCTGATCGAGATGTTCCGCGCGCCGGCGCGCGACGGCAGGGTCGAGCTCGCGACGTCGGCGGCCACCCACGCGGTGCTGCCGATGGTCGCGACCGACGCGGGCCGGCGCCTGCAGGTCGATGCCGGCCTGCGGTCGCACCGGCGGCGGTTCGGCGACCCCGCGGGATTCTGGCTGCCCGAATGCGCCTACGAGCCCGGCCTCGACGGCCTGCTCGGCGAATTCGGATTCGACTGGTTCGTCACCGACCAGAGCTCGCACGAGGAGCCGCTCGACCCGCTGGCGCCGGTGGCCGCGCCGGGCGGCCCAGCGGCGCTGACGATCGATTGGGAGGCCGTCTCGTGGCTCTGGTCGGCGAGCGGCTATCCCGCCGATCCGGTCTACGCGGACTTTCACCGCAAGTCTCTGCGCGGCGCCCGCCCGTGGTCGATCGGCGGCGAGCCGTATGACCCGGAGGCGGGTGCGGTCAAGGCGCGCGGCCACGCGGCCGAGTTCGTCCACGCCGTCACCGAGCGCCTGGCGCGCTACCGCTCCGCGCGCGGGCGCCCGGGCCTGGCCTGCTTTGCGATCGACACCGAGCTGCTCGGGCACTGGTGGTGGGAGGGCCCGATCTGGCTCGCCGAGGTCCAGCGCCTGGCGGCGGCAAGCCGGATCGAGATGGTGACCGCGAGCGAGGCAGTCGCCCGGCACGAGCCCGAGCCGCGTCCCCTACAGCGCACCACCTGGGGAGAGGGAAAGGACCTTCGCACCTGGGACTCCCCGGCGGTCGCCGACCTCGCCTGGGCGGCGCGGCGGCTCGAGCTGCGGTTTCTGCGCGCGCTGGCCGAGGGCCTCGAGGGGGCGTCCGCCGACCGCGCAGCCCGCGAGCTGCTCGCCCTCCAGGCGAGCGACTGGGCGTTCCTGGACCAGCGAAAGCAGGCCGGCGACTACCCGTATCAGCGCGCCTCGGACCACGGCGCACGCATGCTCGAAGCCATACACTCCGCCGGTCGGCAGGACGGACGGCTCAGGAATCTGGCGCCGGACCTCACGCTCACCCAGCTCGTCGGCTAGCCCTTGAACACCGTTCTCATCCTCTCCTGGGAGTACCCGCCGCTGATCGAGGGCGGCCTTGCCAGGCACGTCCGCAAGCTCTCTGAGAACCTGGCGCGGCTGGGGGTCGAGGTCCACGTGCTCACGCGCGGCAGCGAGGAGTCGCCGGAGGACTCCGAGGTGCGCGGCGTCCGGATCCACCGGGTGCGGGAGCCGACCCGGCCGACCGACCTCGGCGAGTTCGTCGCCTGGGTGGAGCGCATGAACGCCGACATGCTCGCCGCCGGGGTGGAGCTCGGTGACCGCTACGACTTCGACGTCGTCCACGGCCACGACTGGCTGGTGGCGATGGCGTGCGACCACCTCGCCAACCGCTTCGGCGCCCCCCTGGTGACCACCATCCACGCGACCGAGTACGGCCGCCACCAGGGCTGGGTCGACAAGCACCCGCAGTCGCGCATCCACGGGGTGGAGCGCTGGATCACCAACCGCTCCGACCGGGTGATCGCGTGCTCGTACTACATGCGCGAACAGATCGCCGACATCTTCGGGGTCGAAGAGGAAAGCGTCTCGGTGATCCCGAACGGCATCGATCCCGAGGACCTCCAGCCCCATGACGGCCCCGGGCTGGACCTCCTGCGCGCGGAGTTCGCCGCGCCCGACGAGAAGCTGGTGCTGCTGATCGGGCGGCTGGTCTACGAGAAGGGATTCCAGCTCGCGCTCGAGGCGATGCCCCGCCTGATCGACGCCATCCCGGGGACGCGCTTTCTGGTGGCCGGGTCGGGCACCCACGAGCAGGAGCTGCGCGCCCAGGCCGCCGACCTCGGGCTGATGGACCACGGCACCTTCCTCGGCTGGATCGGGGACGACGTCCTGCACTCGCTCTACCGGATCGCCGACGTCTGCGTGGTGCCGTCGATCTACGAGCCGTTCGGCCTGGTGGCGCTCGAGGCCATGGCCTCCGACTGTCCCTGCATCGTCGCCGACACCGGCGGCCTGCGCGAGGTCGTCCCCCACAACGGGGCGGGCCTTCGCTTCCGGGCGCGCGATCCGAGGGCGCTCGGCGAGATGGTCGAGCGGGTGCTCACCGATCCGGAGCTCGCCGACCGGCTGGTCGCCGAGGGCTCCGAGCACATCCTGCGATTCGACTGGGCCGAGGTCGCAGAGAGCACCGCGGCCGTCTACTCGGAGCTCGCCGGCGTCCCCCGCGCCGCGTAATCGGGCTGAAGCGTTGTGTTGGCGTCCGGGTCGGGCTCGACCGGGTCCGGCCAGGGGAGCGTCAACGGCGCTTGGCGCATGCGCAGGATCCGCGCGGGCACCCCGCCGACGACCGCGTTCGCCGGCACGTCCTTGGTCACCACCGTGTTGGTGCCGACCACCGAGTTGTCGCCGATCCGGACCCCCCGCAGCATGCAGGCGCCGTAGCCGATCCAGACGTTGGACCCCACGTTCAGGTCGCGCATGTAGATCCCCTGCTGGCGGATCGGGCGCTCGACCTCGACCACCCCGTGATCGAAGTCGATGAACATCGCCCGGTCCGCCACCACGCACTGATCGCCGATGCGCACGTGGCGGTACGCGGAGATCGTGCACTCCTGGCCGAGCACCGTCTTGGCGCCGATGATCACCTCGCCCTCGTGGCAGCGGATCTTGGTCCCGTCGCCGACCCAGACGAAGCGGCCGAAGCGGATCGTGCCGCGCTTGGAGATCTGCAGCTCCAGGTTCCTGCCGAAGAACACCGGGCCGTCGGTCTGCCAGCGCCACCCGGCGACGGTCAGGTAGCGGCGCCAGAGATAGCGCCAGTAAAGCCGCGCGTAGCGCGGAGTGAGCATGCGCTTCGCGGCGAGGAATCGCAGCGTCCGGACCATCGCGCCCGGACTCTAGGCGTCTAGGCTTCGCCGCCGTGGCCGACGCGACCCAGAAGACCGGGCAATCGCTCGCCGAGCGCCTGGTCGGCGGCGACAAGCGCGCCCTCGCTCGCGCCATCAGCCTCGTCGAGAACCGCGACCCGGCCGGCGACGCCCTGGTGGCCGAGCTGTTCCCGCGCACCGGCACGGCGCGGGTCGTCGGCCTCACCGGGCCGCCCGGGGTGGGCAAGAGCACCCTCATCGGCGCCATCTGCGTCGAGCTGCGGAAGGCCGGCCGCGAGATCGGGGTGCTCTCGATCGACCCGTCGAGCCCGTTCACGCAGGGCGCCGTGCTGGGCGACCGGATCCGCCTCTCCGAGCACTTCCTCGACCCCGGCGTGTTCATCCGCTCGATGGCGACCCGCGGTTCGCTCGGCGGCCTCGCCGAGGCCGCCCTGCAGGCGGCGCTGCTGATGGACGCCTCGGGAAAGGACGACGTCCTGCTCGAGACGGTCGGCGTCGGGCAGGGGGAGATCGACATCGTCGACCACGCCGACACCGTCGTCCTGGCGCTGATGCCGGGCTCGGGCGACTCGATCCAGGCCCTGAAGGCGGGGGTGATGGAGATCCCCGACGTGATCGTGGTCAACAAGTGCGAGCACCCGCTCGCGGACACCATGATCCGCGAGGTCAAGGCGGTGCTCGCGCTCGGCCCGAGCGGCTCCTGGAAGGTCCCGGTGGTGCGGACGGAGGCGACCAAGGGCGAGGGCATCGAGGAGCTCGTCGAGACCGTCGCCGCGCACGGCGCCCACATCGCGGCCGAGGGTACGCTCGAGACGCGACGGGCGCGCAACCTGCGCGCCGAGGTGCTCGGGATCGCCGCCTCGCGGCTGCGGCGAGAGCTCGAGGCGCGTGCCGACGACGACCCGGAGCTCGCGTCCCTGCTCGACCGCGTGGTCAGGCGTGAGCTCGACCCCGCCAGCGCGGCGCGACAGTTGCTGAAAAGCTCAGGCACCGGCTGAGCCGACGACCGCCGAGACCGGAACCAAGCCTCGCGACGGTTGGGTGTTGCCGATCCAGGCACTGCCGTGGTACGGTCTCGCCGACCCGCGAAAGTCCCGGAAATTCCGGCCGCGGGGGGGGTTGATATGGCTAAACGTCGTCGAATGAGCGTCGATGTAGTCCCGTGCGATGACATCGGCGAGCCAGCTGAAGGGGGGCTCCGCCAGGGGGCGGAGTTTCACCGCCGAGCGCTGTTCGCAGGGACCGGAGTCGTCGTCGGCGGCATCCTGATCGCCGGGCTGCCGCGGCTCGCCACCTCCGCGCCGTCCGCCGCACAGGACGCCGAGATCCTCGGCTTCGCGCTCGAGGTCGAGCGTCTCCAGGAGGCCTTCTACGCCGAGGCGCTCAGCTCGCTCGATCCGGACGGGGAGCTGGGGAAGTTCACGCGCGTCGTCGGTGGCCACGAACGGGCCCACCGCGAGTTCATCGAGAAGGCGCTCGGTGGCGCCGCGAAGCCGGCCGGGGAGTTCGACTTCGGGGACACGCTGAGCGATACCCAGAGCTTCCTCGACGCGGCTGTCGCGCTCGAGGAGACCGCCGTCGCGGCCTACAACGGACAGGCGACGAACCTGACCCCGAAGTCTCTCGCTGCGGCCGCGAGGATCGTTTCGGTCGAAGCCCGCCACGCGTCTTGGGCAAGGGGGCTCGCCGGGGAGAACCCGGCGCCCCGCGGATCGGACCGCGCGATCGGGGCGGACCGCGCCCAGACGGAGCTCGCGCGATCCGGGCTGGTGTCGCAATGAACCGCGCCGACGGCCTGCCGTCGACGCCCGGCGGCGTCCCGCTGGACGCGCTCGACCGCGACGGGGCCCTGTCCGAAGCGGCGGAGCGACTCCCGCGGACCGATCGCGGCCGCTTCCTGCGTGCCGGGGCGATCTCGGTGCTGGGAGCGGGCCTGGCCTGGCCCCGGGCCGCGAGGGCGGCCGAGCGGAGCGCCGACCTCGACGTGCTCAACTACGCGCTCTCGCTCGAGTACCTGCAAGCCGCGTTCTACACCGAGGCCGAGCGCCTGAAGGCGCTCAGGGGTGAGTTCGCCGAGCAGGCGCGCGTGGTCGGCTCGCATGAGCGTGCCCACGTCGAGGCGATTCGCGGCCTGCTCGGCAACGAGGCGATCAAGGAGCCCAAGTTCGACTTCCAGGGTGTGACCGAGGATCAGTCGAAGTTTCGGGCGACCGCGGTCGCGTTCGAGGATCTCGCCGCCGCCGCCTACAAGGAGGAGGCGCCGCGCCTGCACAATCCCGAGTTCCTGGCCGCCGCGATCCGGGTCCATTCGGTCGAGGCCCGTCACGCGGCCTGGATTCGACGTCTGGCCGGCGCGCTGCCTGCCGCGGATGCCTTCGACGAGCCGAAGTCCCGCAAGGAGGTCAAGCGTCTGGTCGCGTCGACTGAGTTCGTGGTTGCTGATCCGGTGACCGAATCGAGCGGCAGACCGAACTTCACCGGGTGACCCTGGGTGCGTTTGGAGCGCCGACAAGCCCTCCGGACGCTCGGGGCGGCCGCGGTCCTGATCACCGGTGCCGGCCTCGCCGTGGCGCTCGTTTCGCGGTCTCAGGGGTCACCGTCACCGAGTCGCGCGTCGCTGCCCGCGCCGGGTGAGGCCGCGTTCGTCGTCCGCCACCCCGCCGAGCTGCGGGCGAGCGAGCACGCGTCGGCCTGGGTGCCCGTGCGCCGCGCCGCAATCGCTCGGCGAGCCCCGGGCCGGCGCTCGGATGCGGTGGCCCGAGTGGCCCAGCTGACCCCCGAGGGAACCGAGAACATCGTGCAGGTCCTCCGCCGCGCGCGGCGAGGGGATCGGGTTTGGCTCGAGGTCCGGCTGCCCGCCGGCGCTTCGGGCTTGCTGGGTTGGCTGCCTCGTCGGGCATTGGGGGGCTACGGCTTCGTGCGCACCCGGCTCGTAATCGACCGGCGTCGATTGCGCGCGACCCTGCTGCGCAACGGACGGCCCGTATTCCGGGCCCCCGTCGGGGTGGGCGCCCCTGGCGCGGCCACGCCTCGTGGTGAGTTCTACGTCCGCAACAGGCTGACCCGCTACGCAAGCCCGGCGTATGGGCCGATCGCGTTCGGCACCAGCGCGCGCTCGGATCAGCTCACCGACTGGCCGGCCGGCGGCTTCATCGGCATCCACGGCACCGATCGCCCGGACCTTCTGCCGGGCCGGGTCTCGCACGGATGCATCCGAATGCGCAACGAGGCGATCCGGCGTCTGGCCCGGCTGATGCCGATCGGCACCCCGGTGACGATTCGATGATCCGGCCGCCCAGGAAACTCGCGGCGCTCTTGGTGGTGACAACGGCTGCGACGCTCGCGCTGGGGGCGCCCGCGCGCGGCGACTCGGAGAGCACCGGAACCTCGCTTTATGCGCAGTCGGACCTGAACGCCGAGTATCCGCTCCGTGAGGAGAAGCGGTGCTGCTCCGCCCCGCCCGCGCCGAGCGCCGCCACGCTCGAAGCGCCGCTTCGAGGCCCGGACGGGGACGGCGGCGGGGACGGCGGCGGCGGCGTCTCGTCCTGGCCATTCCTGCTGATCGCGCTCGCGGGCTGTATCGGGCTCGCCTTCCTGCTCCGCTCGAGGCCGGGGCCGTTCGCCCGCTTCGATCCAAGCCGGCTCGCGGCGGGTGCCGCCGCTGTCCCCAGAGCGATTCGGAACGTTGATCTGCGCCCCGTCGGCGCGGCTGCGAGTGCCGTTCCCAGGGCGATTCGGAGGATCGATCTGAGCGCTACGACGCGTTGGCGCGATCGATCCGGCGACGCGGACCCCCGACCGGCGCGCCCGAATGGGCTGAGCGCCATCATTGAGCGCATCGATCGGTTGGAGAACAGGCCGGAAACCGCTTCGCGGCCGAGCGCCGAGGAGATGCGCGGCTGGGCCGGGTACCGGCTCGACGAGCTCGGTGGCTCGACCGTGGGCAAGGTCGAGGGCGTGTTCGTCGACCAGTCGAGTCGTGCCCCGGTCTGGCTGCTGGCGAGGATGGGCCGGTTCGGCCACCACACGCTGGTGGCGGGCCGCGACGCGGTCGCCGGGGTCGGCCGGGTCTGGGTGCCGTACACCCGCGACCAGATCCGCGGCGCGCCGAAGGTCAACCCGTCGGACGCCGCTGACCGCCGACGCCGAGCGCCGGTTGCTCCAGCACTACCGGATCGCGGCCGACAACGGGCGCGCGACCGAGATCGCCGACCGAGACGCGGCCGACGTCACCGCGACACCGGCTTAGTTCCCTCCGCTAGGCGGCGAGTCTGCGGTTGCGGGCCTCGTCGATCCTCGACCACGCATCCGAGAACGAAAGCGCTTCCGCGAACCGCCTCGCCTTCGGCGAGAGCTCGTGGGGCTTTCCGTCCAGCCGGCTGACGCAGATCGGAACGACGACCGCCTTTTCGTCGAACTCGTCGTGAATCGCGACGAGATCGTCGAAGCTGGCTCTCTCCATGCGCGCGACTATAAGCGCGCCTATCGGACGTAACTTCGTGGCGCCAGTGACGAACTCGCAAAATCCGCGTTGTAGTGGGGTGTCAGAGGGCCCACTAGCAGCCGAGCTGGCGTGCGATCACCATCTGCTGCACCTCGTCGGTGCCCTCGCCGATGGTGAGGATCTTCGCGTCGCGGTAAAAGCGGCAGACCGGGTACTCCTCGATGTAGCCGTAGCCGCCGTGGATCTGCACCGCCTCTTCGGTGGCCCGGACCGCGAGCCGGCCCGTGATCAGCTTGGCCTGGGCCGCGGTGAGCGTGAACGACTCCCCCCGGTCCTTCTCGATCGCCGCCCTGTAGGTCAGCAGGCGGGCGGCCTCGATCTGCGCCGAGACGTCGGCGATCTTGCCCTGGATCGCCTGGAACTTCGAGATCGGCTGCCCGAAGGCGCGGCGCTCCTTGGCGTAGGCGAGCGCCTCGTCGAGCGCTCCCTGGGCCAGGCCGACCGCCATCGCCGCGACGCCGATGCGCCCGCCGTCGAGGATGTGGAGGAAGTTCTTGAAGCCGTCGCCGCGCCGGCCGAGGAGGTTCGACTCCGGCACCCGGCAGTCGCTGAAGGAAAGCGGCCGCGTGTCCGAGGCGTTCCAACCCATCTTCCGGTACGGCTCACCAGGCTCGTAGCCCGGGGTGCCGTTGGGGACGATGATGTTCGAGATCTCCCGACTTCCGTCCTCGCCGCCGGTGACCGCGGTGATGGTCACGCAGCCGGAGATTTCGGTGCCGGCGTTGGTGATGAACTGCTTCGCCCCGTCGATCACCCACTCGCCGTCGTCGAGCCGCGCCCGAGTGCGCGTCGCGCCGGCGTCCGACCCCGCCTCCGGCTCGGTGAGCCCGAACGCCGCCAGCCGCCGCCCGGCGCAGAGCTCGGGAAGCCACTCGGACTTCTGCTCGTCGCTGCCCCAGAGGTAGATCGGCATCGTGCCCAGGGACGTGTGGGCTGCCAAGGTGATGCAGACGGATGAGTCGACACGGGCGAGCTCCTCGACGCACAGCGCATAGGAGAGCGTGTCCCCGCCGCCGCCTCCGTACTCCTCTCCGAACGGGATCCCCATCAGCCCGAGCTCGCCGAGCTTGGCGACGATCTCGTACGGGAAGGCCTTGGTGCGGTCGAGCTCCTCGGCCACCGGGGCGACCTCCGAGCGCGCGAAGTCGCGCACGGTGTCGCGAAGCAGCCGCTGCTCGTCTGAGAGCTCGAAGTCCAAGCGGGCCGGAAGGCTAGCGCCCTAGTGCGCCGCTGCCGGCTCGGCCTCGCGCCACTCGGGGGCGCCGGGCCCCTGCTCGGTGTACGCGTCGCGGGCCGTCAGGCGCTGACCGCAATCCGTGCAGGTGCCGCGGTCGTCGACCGGGCCGCCGCAGCGCTTGTGGCGGATCAGCATCGGCGGCCCGTTGTCCTCGGCCAGGTGGCGGTCGCCCCAGTGAAGCATCGAGATCATCACCGGCCAGAGGTCGAGGCCCTTCTCGGTGAGGAAGTACTCGTAGCGGGGGGGACGCTCCTGGTACGGGCGCTTCTCGAGGATCCCCTCGTCGACCAGCCGGGTCAGCCGGGTGGAGAGCACGTTGCGGGCGACGCCGAGGTTCTCCTGGATCTGGTCGAACCGCCGGCGGCCGTTGAAGACGTCGCGAACCACGAGCAGCGTCCAGCGCTCGCCCAGGACCTCGAGGGTCCGGGCGATCGAGCACACCTGGTCGTATTCGCGCTTCAGCATCGCTTGTGTGATTCTCGCACAGTCAGTTGCGTCAAACAACCCTAGTTGCTACCGTCCGTTGCATGACGCAACTCCGCACCAAGCCTAACAACCGTAAGCGCCGACGCGGTCACGCCAGACCGACCGGTGCAGCGATCGATCTGAAGCCGATCCGGATCGAGATCAGCGACGAGGAGATCCTCGCCGACCTGCTCTATCCCGCGCCGGCGGACAGCGTCGCCCGCGGCAGGTGAGCGCCGCCGGGGCCCAGGCGCGGCGCTCGCCGGAGACCAGCCGGAGCCGAGAGATCACCTGGCAGGACCCGGTGCCGGTCGCCGAGGCCGGTGCCCGGATGGCCGGGCTGGACTACATGCGGGCGCTCACCGCCGGCGAGCTTCCCCCGCCGCCGATCGCCGTCCTGATGCGGATGCGGCCGATCGAGGTCGAGCCGGGCAGGGCCGCCTTCGAGGGAGAGCCCGGCGAGGAGCACTACAACCCGATCGGCGTCGTCCACGGCGGCTACGCGGCGACCGTGCTCGACTCCGCCCTCGGGTGCGCCGTCCACACGACCCTGCCCGCCGGCGTGGGCTACACGACCCTGGCGCTCGAGGTGAAGCTGGTCCGGCCGATCACCCGCGACATCGAGCGGGTGCTCGCCGAGGGCGAGGTGCTCTACCGGGGGCGTCGCCAGGCGACCGCGCAGGCGCGGCTGACCGACGCGAAGACCGGCAGGCTGCTGGCGCACGCCACCGCGACCTGCCTGATCATCGAGCCCTGACGGCTTCAGTCGCCGCGGGCGAGACGCTCGGCGAGCACCACCAGCAGCCGGACGCCGAAACCGGACGCGCCCTTGCCGACGTACTCGCGGCCGGTGTCCCAGGCGGTGCCGGCGATATCGAGGTGGACCCAGGGGACTTCGTCGACGAACTCCTCCAGGAACGACCCGGCGTAGATCGTGCCCGCCTTTCGCTTCGGGGCGGCGTTGGTGAGGTCCGCGATCGTCCCCTTGGTCAGCTGCTTGTACTCGGCGTGAAGGGGCAACCGCCACGCGAGCTCACCGCTGTTCTGCGCGGCGGCGGCCACCTCGGCCGCCCATTCGTCGTCGTTGGAGATCAACGCCGCGAAGGTGGACCCGAGCGCGATCAGCACGGCGCCGGTCAGCGTCGCCAGGTCGACGAGGCGCTCGGCCCCCATCTCACGCACGCAGTAGGTGAGCGCGTCGGCGAGGATCAGCCGGCCCTCGGCATCGGTGTTGTTGACCTCGACCGTCTTGCCGTTGAGCTGGGTGATCACGTCTCCCGGCCTGGTGGCCGAGCCGCTGGGCATGTTCTCGGTCGCCGGCACGACCGCGACCAGTTCGCACGCGAGGCCGAGCTCGGCGATGGCGGCGATCGCCTCGATCACCGCGGCGCCGCCCGACATGTCCATCTTCATCTCCTGCATCCCCGCCGCCGGCTTGATCGAGATCCCGCCGCTGTCGAAGGTCACCGCCTTGCCGACCAGGCCGACGGTCGGTCCGGCTCCGCCGCCTCGGTAGCGCATCGTGATCAGTCGCGGCTCGGTCTCCGATCCCTGCGAGACCGCCACCAGGCCGCCCATGCCGGCGGCGGCGATCCCCGCCCGGTCGAGCGCCCCGGCTTCCACCGAGGGGTAGCCGTCGGCGACCTCGGCCGCGCGCTCGGCGAGGCGCTCCGGCGTGAGCAGGTTCGCGGGGGTGTTCTGCAGGTCTCGGGCGCGGTTCGCCGCTTCGGCGGCCACCCGGGCGACGCGGGACGAACCCTCGAGTCGCTCGAGGTCGGCTGGGTCGCCGGCGAGGAGCAGCCGCTCGATTCGCGGCGGGGCAGGATCGTCCTCGCTCCGCTCGCCCCGCCGGAACCGGTCGAAGCGATAGGACGCCAGCACCGTCCCCTCGACCACGGCGGCGGCGGCCTCGGCGGCGTCGCCGAGCGCGGGGACGAGCCAGGCGAGCGTGCTCACGTCGATTCCCGAGAGCCGTCTGACCGCCTGCGCCGCGGCCACGCGGAGCCGCTCGGGGTCGACCTCGCCCGGGTCGCCGAGGCCGACCACGAGCGCCCGCGCCGGGCGCTCGGGGTAGAGCAGCGTCGTCTTTCCGGCGCCGGTCTTGACGTCGGCCGCACCCGCCGCCCCGCGGAGCTCGTCGGGGAGCTCGCTTCCGTCGGCATGCCCGACGACGACCAGGTCGGCGTCGAGGCCCGAAACCGGCTTGGCGACCACCTGGACGTCCACGGCGGGCGAGTCTATAGAGCGGTTTCGCCCGGCTTGACTAGCATTTCGACCACCCTCCGCGGCACCCCGCCGCCAGACGAAGAAAGGCCCCGATGTCAAACACCGTGATCCTCGGCACCGCGCGCACCCCGTTCGGCAAGATGGGCGGCGGGCTCGCCCCCAAGGACGCCACCGAGCTCGGCGGAACCGCGATCGAGGCGGCCCTCGAGCGCTCGGAGGTCGAGCCGGGCCAGGTCCAGCAGGTGCTGTTCGGCCAGGTGCTGCAGGCGGGCCAGGGGCAGATCCCGTCACGCCAGGCGCAGATCAAGGCCGGGATCCCGAAGGAGGTCCCGTCGGAGACGATCAACAAGGTCTGCGCGTCGGGAATGCGGACGATCGGCCTCGCCGACCAGGCGATTCGCGCCGGCGACCTCGAGCTCGGCGTTGCCGGCGGGATGGAGTCGATGTCGAACGCTCCGTACCTGCTCCCGGGGGCGCGGTTCGGCTTCCGCATGGGTGACGTCACCGCGGTCGACTCGATGACCCACGACGGGCTCACCAACCCGTTCACCGACAAGCAGATGATCGACGAGGCGAGCGAGGTCTCGAACGAGCTCGAGATCACGCGTCCGGACATGGACCGCTGGGCGGCGCGCTCGCACCAGCTCGCCGCCAAGGCGACCGACGAGGGCAGGCTCGCCGAGGAGATCGTCTCGGTGACCGTGAAGACGCGAAAGTCCGAGAGCGTGGTCGAGGCCGACGAGGCGATCCGGCCCGACTCGACCGTGGAGACGCTCGCCAAGCTGCCCGCCGTCGGCGGTGAGGACGCCACCCACACCGCCGGCAACGCGCCAGGCGTAAACGACGGCGCAGCGGCGGTCGTCGTGGCGTCCGAGGAGTGGGCGAACTCCAACGGCCGCGGCTCGCTGGCGCGCGTGCTCGCCTACGGCACCGTCGCCGACGACTTCCCGTACCTGGCCAGGACGCCGGCGAAGGCCGCGCAGCAGGCGCTCGACAAGCTCGGCAAGTCGGCCGACGAGATCGACCTCTGGGAGATCAACGAGGCGTTCGCCTCGGTGGCGTTGAACACGGTGCGGATGCTCGGCATCGACGAGCACAACGTCAACGTCAACGGCGGCGCGATCGCCCTCGGGCATCCGATCGGAGCCTCGGGCGCCCGGATCGTCGGCGCGCTCGTACACGAGCTCCGGCGCCGGGGCGGCGGGCTCGGCTGCGCCGCGATCTGCTCTGGCGGCGGCCAGGGCGACGCGATCATCCTCGAGGTGAACGGTTCCTGAGAACGACGGCCGCGAGGCGGCCTTCTTCGACCTCGACCGGACCCTGATCTCGGGGTCCTCGGGGTTGCCCTGGGCCCGGGCCGCGGCGAAGGCCGGGCTGATCAGCCGTCGCCAGCTCGTGGGCTGGGGGATCGACGGCCTGCGGTTCCGCCTGCGCGGGGCCACCGACGAGGCGACCAAGAAGCTCCTCGACGAGGTCCGAGAGGTGTTCCGCGGCATCCCTGCCCGCGACCTCGCACGGCTGGCGCCGGAGGTGCTGGTCGGCGTTCTGCCGCGGATCTACCCGGAGATGCTCACCGAGGTCTACGCCCACCAGGACGCCGGCAGGCCGACGTTCATCGTCTCGGCCGCCGGCGACGAGATGGTCCAGCTGCTCGCCCGAATCCTGTACATGGACGGCGGCATCGGGACCGCCTATGAGGTGGACGAGGAGGGCAGGCTCACCGGAGAGGTCGGCGGCACCTTCATGTACGGCGAGGGCAAGGTGGAGGCGATGCGCCGTTACGCCACCGACCACGGGATCGACCTCGCGCGCTCCTACGCCTACTCGGACTCCGTCTCGGACCTCCCCATGCTGCGCGCGGTGGGCGTTCCGGTGGTCGTCAACCCGGACGAGGAGCTGGCCGGCATCGCGCGCGAGGAGGGCTGGAGGGTGATGCGCTTCGAGCGCCTCGGACGACGCCTGGCGCTGGCCGGCCTCAGCGTCGTCCTGGTCGCCGCCGGGCTGCTCGGACGACATAGGATCGGGTCGTGGACGCCGAGGAACTCGCGTTTGCCGGCATTTCCCGCCAGGCGCGACTGATCCGCGACGGCGAGGTCTCCTCGCGCGAGCTGGTCGGGCTCTACCTCGACCGGATCGAGCGGCTGGGTCAGCCGCTGAACTGCTTCACGGAGGTGCTCTCCGAGCGCGCGCTCGCCGCCGCCGACGCGGCCGACGGGCGGGTCGCGTCGGGCGAGCAGGCGCCGTTGCTGGGGGTGCCGATCGCGATCAAGGACATCGTCGACGTCGAGGGAGTCGTCACGCAGTTCGGAACCAGCGCCTTCGACACGCCGGCGTCCGCGGACGGCGAGATCGTCCGACGGCTGCGCGCCGCCGGCGCGGTGGTGTTTGCCAAGACGACCCTGCCCGAGCTCGCGATCTGCGGCTTCACCGAGTCGGAGGGCTGGGGCGTGACCCGAAACCCCTGGAGCACCGACCGCAGCCCGGGCGGCTCCAGCGGCGGCAGCGGCGCCGCCGTCGCCGCCGGGCTGGTGGGCGCCGCCTCGGCGTCGGACGGTGGGGGCTCGATCCGCATTCCGGCTGCCTTCTGCGGCCTGTTCGGCCTCAAGCCGCAGCGGGGGCGGGTGCCGCTGGAGCCGCCCGACCACTGGAACGGCCTGTCGGTGAACGGGTGCGTGACCCGGAGGGTCGCCGACACGGCGCTGTTCCTCGACGTCGTCACGGCCGGCGGCGGCGACCCCGGCGGCCCGCCGCCGCCCGAGCAGCCCTACGTCGCCTCGGCCGCAAGCCCGCCCGGCAAGCTCCGGATCGCGATCTCGCGCAGGCCGGCGCGCGCGATCCTGCCGCCCATCATCAGCGACGAGGTCAAGGCGGGACTGGCCGAGACCGAGGAGCTGCTGCGGTCGCTGGGCCACGACGTCCGCCGCCACGATCCCGAGTTCGGCCTCACCGGCAACAACTTCGTCGTCCGCTACCTGAGCGGGATCCGGCGGGAGCTCGAAACCGTCCCGCATCCCGAGCGGCTCGAGGCGCGCACGCGCGGCTTCGGCCGCCTCGGTGCCGCGTACCCCGGATTCACGGTCCGGCGGGCGACCCGGCTCGCCGCCCGCGACGCCGAGAAGATCAACCGCAGCCTGGCCGACTTCGACGTCCTGGTGACGCCTAGCGTCGGCGAGCCGCCGATCGAGGTCGGCCGCTGGCAGGGCAAGGGGGCGCTCGCGACCGTGCTCGGGATGAGCCGCACCTACTGCTTCACCCCGATCTGGAACCACACCGGCCAGCCGGCGGCGGCGGTGCCGGCGGGCTTTGACCCCGCCGGCCTTCCGCGCTCGGTGACCCTGGTCTCTCACCCGAACCGCGAGCCGGTGCTGCTCTCGCTCGCGGCTCAGATCGAGGCCGAGCGCCCCTGGGCCGATCGGTGCCCGCCCGGCTTCTAGTGCCCCACTAACCGAGGCCCACGTACCAGGCCCCGAACATCACCCCGAACAGGCCCATCACCGGGATCAGTACCCGCCGGTAGACCGGCTCGACGAGGCGCCGGGTGAGCACCCAGGCGAACGCCGTCGTGCACATTGCCATCGAGACGATCGACATCGGCGCGAACACGGCCAGGGCGAGGCCCGCCTCGAGTTGGCTCGGCATCGCCGCCAGCAGCAGCAGGACCACGGCGCCGGTGCCGGCGAGCCCGTGCAGGAGCCCGATCGCGAATGCCTGGCGGGCGAGCGTACGCGGCGGTGTGCATGGGGTCGATCCCGCGCCGTGGCGCAGGTGGCGGTGCGAGCGCTCGGGGTGCGCGTGCCTCCCGGCGCGAAAGTCGCCGCGCAGCCACTTCCAGATCACCCGCAGGGCGAGCACGATGATCACCGCCCCGATCGCCTTCTCGGCGCCGCTCTCCAGCCAGGCCGGGAGCTCGGATTTGAAGGCGATCAGCGGAATGCCGATCACGAGCAGCATCAGGGCGTGGCCGAGCCCCCACCAGGCGCCGAGGCGCGCGGCGCCCGGGTGTCGCCGTCGTCGGCGGCGACCAGCGAGGTGACAGCGACCAGGTGGTCGGGATCGGAGGCGTGGCGCAGGCCGAGCAGGAACGCGATCGCGAGCGCCACGATCACCGGCGCGCCGTCGAGCAGCCCGGTGAGCCATGCATCCATCTCCTCCACCGGCCCGAACAGGAATTCGAAACTCATCGTTTGCTCCTTTCTCTTGGCGCCTCAGCCCAACGGCGGCACGGCGCGGTAGGTGATCAGGACGCCGACGAGCACGATCAGGCTCGCCGAGAGGGCCGGCAGGGCGCCCACGAGGCGCCCGCCGAAAAGCCGTTGCTCGGGGCGCAGGCGGCGGACCAGCCGCTGGCCCCAGATCGTCACCAGCCCGACCGCGGTCACGGTCGCCGCGAGCCCGATGCTGAAGGCGACGATCAGCGCCATCCCGAGCCCGACGCGGTGCTGCGAGATGGCCGCGATCAGCACCACGAGCGCCGATGGGCAGGGGACGAGGCCGCCGGAGATTCCGAGGCCCAGCAGCTCCCGGGTGCGGATCGGCGCGCCCGGCTCGCCGTGATGGTCGTGGTGGTGATCGTCGTGGTGGGAGTGCCCGTGGTGCCGCTCGCCAGAGCCGGCGCGCATTCGGCGCCAGCGCCGGTAGCGCGAGCGCATGACCGCGAACCCGATCGCGACCACCATCAGGCCGGAGGCGACTCCGAGCCACGGGTAGACGTCCTCGGGAAGGACGTACTCGGAGGCTGCCAGGGTGACAAGGCCGAGCGCGAACACGGCGGCGGTGTGAGTCACGGTCACGGTCACGCCGAGCGCCACCGCGTGGCGCGGTTTGCCGCGCGAGCCGGCGAGGTAGCCGGCGATCATGGCCTTGCCGTGCCCGGGTGACAGCGCGTGCAGCGCTCCCCAGCCGAAGGCGGCTGCGAACAGGACCAGCACCAGGAGGCCGCGAGGAGTCTCGCCGGTGAGCAGCCCGGCGAGGCCGCCGGCACCCCGGTCCTCGGTCACGGGGCCCCCGTCCGGGCCCGTCGGCGCGCTGACGGTGCCGCCCCCGGGCGACACCTCGAAGCTCGCCGAGCGGACGTCGGACGGGCTCTGCAAGAGGTCCTGGGGATACGCGCGCAGGCCATCGGTGGGATCGGTGGCCGGCACGTCCGAGCGCACGTCCGTGCCGTCGCCAGGGCAGCACCTGGATCGCCCTCCAGCCGCTGCGGTCGGGGAAGGCCTGGTTCTCCACCTTCACCTGGGTCGTGCCGGCGGGAAGGGCCGCCTCGTAGCCGGCCTCGAGCCGTGTCAGCGAGAGGCCGGCCTGGCCGTCGGGGAACGCGAGCGCCGGCGCTCCGGCGGGGTCGAGCGGGCGCTCCTGGCCCGCGGCGGTCAGCGTCAGCCCGCGCTCGATCTCGCCCCGGAGCTCCGCCTCGACCGCCGCGCGCTCAACGCCGGCGATCGCCCCGTCGCCGTCGGCGTCGAAGCGCTGGATGAGCTGGTAGGACGGGATCTCGGCCAGGTCGAGGACGACGCCGAGCCGCGCCTGCCGCTCGGAGATCGAGACGGTGACCAGCTGGTTCGTCGTGAAGTTGCCCAGCGGGTGCGCGGACGCCGACGCCGCGGGCAGCGCCGCCAGAGCGGCCATCGTCGCGATCGCTGTGATCAGGGCCGACCGCAACCTCATCCGAGGCTCCTCAGCAGCCGCTCGGCGCGCGGGCCGTAGAGCGGGTTGAAGCGCGGGCTCTGCGTCGTCAGCGTCTCCAGCAGCGCCCGCGCGCGACCCACGTCGCCGGCGTCGGCCGCGATCACGGCGGCGTGGTAGAGGAAGGACGGGTCGCGGGAGCCGAGCCTCATCGCCTGTGCCGAGATCGCCACCGCGTGGGCGTCCTCCCCGGCGCTAGCAAGCGCCCACGAGTAGGCGTCGGCGGAGCGGACGCTCGGAGCCCCGCGCCAGGCGGCGCGGCCAAGCGCGACCGCCCGCGCAGGGTCGCCGTGGTCGGCCTCGAAGATCGCGAGCTCCGCGTCGACGTCGACGCCCGCCGAGCGCAAGAGCCTCGTCTCGACCGCCACCAGGCCGAGGTCGCGACGGGCCGCCGCTCCGTGCCCGGCCGCCTGCTCGGCCTCCGCGAGGGCGATCACGTACTCGGGCAGCGGCAGCCGCTCGACGACCTCGCGGTAGCGCTCGATGGCGAGCTCGAGGTCACCGCGCGCCGCCGCGACCCGCGCCAGGCCGGCGCTCGCGGCCGGGTGGTCGGGGACGGCCGCCAGCGCCTCGCGGTAGGCGGCGCGGGCGGCGCCGTAATGCCCGCGGTCCATCTCGAGCTTGCCGAGCAGCGAGTCGACGTAGGCGAGCTCCTCGGGGCTGCCGCCGCCGGCCGAGACGGCCAGGCGCATCGCGCGCACCGCGCCGTCGAGGTCGCCGTGAAGCTCGCGGAAGTAGGAGACGCGCGCGTAGGCGGCGAGCGTCGGCTTCAAGGACACGAAGCGCTGGAGCGAACGAGCCGCGGCGTCGTACCGGCCGAGTTCGATCTGGGCGTCGGCGATCACGGCGTAGGGCCGTACGAGGTCCGGGGCGAGCCGGTGGGCGCGGCGGCCGAGCTCGAGCCCGGCCTGGAAGTCGTGGCGGGCCAGCGCCAGGGTGCCGGCGCCGACGGTCGCGAGCGGGTCTCGGGGGTCGCGCTCCAGGGCCGCGTCGAACGCGCGGCCCGAGCGCGAGTAGTAGGCGGGGTCACCCGTCTCTCGGGCGCGCTGGTAGTAGGCGTCGCCGAGCAGGGCGTAGGCGTGGGCGTCGGCCGGATCGGCCGCGACTGCAGCCTGCAGGTCGCGGACGATCTCGGCGGTGTCGCCGCCCGGCCGCGACCCTTCGGCCGCTGCCGTTCCCGTCATCGCCTGTTGCGAGGCCGACTGGGAGCCGTTCAGCACCTGCAGAAGCGCGAAGAGGACGGCGAAGGCAACCGCGGGCAGCGCCAGGGTCGCGAGCCTGTGGGAGGTGATGTTGGGGGTGAGGTTCATCTCGGGTCCTGGCTGCCGGCCGCGGAGGGAGCGCCCGGCGGGGGCGCTCCCTCCTCTGACCGTCCGTTCGCTCAGCCGCCGGCCGGCACCGGGGGGTGCGCAGGCTCGACGAACTGGCCGGGGTTCGAGTCGAAGCCCGACTGGGGGTTGCCCAGGTACGGGAACTGCGACAGGAATCCCTCGCTGTTCTGATCGACGCCGTCACCGAGCGGCACCTTGTTGCCGACCAGGAAGCCGGCGACCACCTGCAACTCGATGTCGACGACGTCGTCGGTCGGCCGGCGGCCGTTCGGGAAGCCGGCGTTGTCGCCGCCGATGACGCCGAAGCGATCGGGCATCGGCGATGCGGGCACGCCGAGGTTGAGCTTCAGCGTGTCAACCGGAGTGCCTGCGTACTTGCCCGCGTGCTGGTTCAGCCCCGGGATTCCCTGGAGCAGCGCCTGCACGATGTCCGTCCGCCCCGTCTCGGGAGCGTTGATGTTGAACAGGGCGTTCAGGATCGCCGCCAGCTCCGGGTTCGTGACGAACTGGCCGTAGAGCTCGGCGTCACGGTCCGGGGTGGTGCGGTTGAACCGGTCCTTCATCCCGAGCGGGATCACGACCTCGTTCACCAACGGGTTGCCGAGCCGCGAGACCTGGACCCATTGGTCCGAGCCGTGGCCCGTGCTTGCGCCCGTTGACCTGGACCTTCTGGCGCTCGGTGGTCGACCAGACGCCGACGACCGCGTTGGACGAGTCGGCCGAGTTGACCGGCTTGCCGTTGCGGGTCACCAGCCGCTCGGGCACCTGCATGACCGTCGACGAGGTCCAGTAACCGGACAGATCGTCGCGGCCACCGCCCTGGTTGCCGGTGCCCATGCGGACGTTGATCGCGTCGAAGGTTGCCCCGAGGTCGACGAAGAACGGCTCGTCGCGGGTGCCCACGAACAGCTTCGTGCCGTCCTTGAGCGTCCTCGTCGCCTGGGCGACGAAGTTGCCGTAGTTCGGGAACGTCTTCGGCCCGATGTTGGGAGGCGCGACCGGCAGGTCGTTGGCGACCTTCGTCTTCTTGACCAGCCTGCCCTTGCTGTTGTAGTCCTCGCGGACGATGTCGTAACGCTGGATCACGTTCAGCTTCGGATCCGAGAAGTCCTGGGTGCCCGGCCCCGCGTACAGGAACGAGTTCGGGTTCCGGGTCTCGGTGTCGAAGGTGAACCGGTAGCGGATGTCGGCGACGCCGTCGCCGTTGTTGTCGATGTTGTTGTAGTAGCGCGCCCGATCGTCGAACCGGAAGAAGTTCGGTCCGTTGGCGGGCACCTGCCCCGGGATCCAGTCCGAGGCGATCGTGAGCGCCCCCTCGGCGTCGGGGGCGGTCCAGGCGTACACGTCGGTGTTGTCCGCCGACGGGTCGAGGCTGATGTTCGGGGCTTCGCGATGGCTCGACCCGATCACCAGCGGAACCGCGAGCGCCGACGCCGCCACGACGGCGGCGATCAACAGCAGCCCGCGGCGTGCTCTGAATGGATTGCTCATGCTGAGTCCTTTCCAGTGGCGGTGGTGTCGCCACTGCTGTTCGGAGCGCGACGCCGCTTGGATCAGTTCCGCGGCAAAGAGCGGCCGGTCGGACCAGGACGCGGGGGTCGTTCGGAGGAGGTCGGTGCGGGCCGGGGCCGCATCTACACTCAGGCCATGGCGATCGAGCCGGAAGCGCGCCGGCGCTCACACCAGTGGCGCGACGAGCTCTACTGCGCGCACCCCCGAGCGCGAGGCGCTGTTCGAGACCGTTTCGGGCCACCCGATCGAGCCGCTCTACACCCAGGACGAGCTGCCGGGCTTCGACCCCGACCTGAAGCTCGGCCTGCCGGGCGAATTCCCGTTCACCCGCGGCGTCTATCCGTCGATGTACCGCGGGCGGCTGTGGACGATGCGCCAGTTCGCCGGCTTCGGCACGGCCCAGGAGACCAACGAGCGCTTCCACTACCTGCTCGATCACGGCCAGCACGGCCTCTCGACCGCGTTCGATATGCCGACGCTGATGGGGCTGGATTCCGATCACGCCCGCTCGCTCGGCGAGGTCGGGGTCGAGGGCGTTGCGATCGACACCGTCGACGATGTGGAGACCCTCTTCGACGGCATCCCGCTCGACGAGGTCACGGTCTCGATGACCATCAACGCCCCGGCGGCGATCGTGCTCGCCTTCTACGTCGTCGCAGCCGAGGAGAGGGGGATCGCGCCGTCAAAGCTCGGCGGCACGATCCAGACCGACATCCTCAAGGAGTACATCGCCCAGAAGGAGTGGTGCTTCCCGATCGATCCGGCGATGCGCCTGGTCACCGACATGGTCGAGTGGTGCACCGCCGAGATGCCGCGCTGGCATCCGATCTCGATTTCCGGCTACCACATCCGAGAGGCGGGCTCGACCGCGCAGCAGGAGCTCGCCTTCACGCTCAAGGACGGCTTCACCTACGTCGAGCGGGCGATCGAGCGCGGGCTCGACGTCGACGACTTCGCGCCCCGGCTGTCCTTCTTCTTCAACGCCCACATCGACTTCTTCGAGGAGATCGCCAAGTACCGCGCCGCCCGCCGGATCTGGGCCCGCGAGATGCGCGACACCTACGGCGCCGGCAGCCCAGAGTCGATGCGGATGCGCTTTCACACCCAGACCGCGGGCGTCTCGCTGACCGCCCAGCAGCCGCTCAACAACATCGTCCGCACCGCGATCGAGGCGCTCGCCGGCGTGCTCGGGGGCACCCAGAGCCTGCACACCAACTCCTTCGACGAGGCGCTCGCGCTGCCGACCGAGGAGGCGGTCAGGGTCGCCCTTCGCACTCAACAGGTCATCGCCCACGAGACCGGGGTCGCCAACACGATCGACCCGCTGGGCGGCTCGTACTTCGTCGAGAGGCTCACCGACGAGATGGAGGAGGCGGCCTACTCGTACTTCGCCCGCATCGATGAGCTCGGGGGCATGGTCGAGGCGGTCAAGACCGGCTTTCCCCAGCGCGAGATCGCCGACGCCGCATTCGAGTACCAGCGCGAGGTCGACTCCGGGCAGCGGATCGTGGTCGGCGTCAACGAGTACCGGCTCGCCGATGAGGACCAGATCCCGATTCTGCGCATCGACCCCGAGCTCGAACGCAAGCAGGCCGGCAGGCTGCAGGCGACGAGGGCAAAGCGCGAGGGCGCGGCGGTCGAGGCGGCGCTGGCCGAGCTCAAGCGGGCGGCGGCCGAGGGTGGGAACCTGATGCCGCGGCTGATCGATGGCGCCAGGGCGAGGGCCTCCGAGGGCGAGATGATCGCGGCCTTGCAGGAGGTCTTCGGCACCTACAGCGAGCACCCGCAGTTCTGAGCCCGGCCGTTATTCGGCCATGGCCCGGGGTATCTGCTGGGCATGGCACTAAAGGTGGTTCGCAACGAGATCGACGGGTGGGACGTGCTTCGCGAGGGCGATGACGAGGCCCTCACAAACCACCCGTCCCGCGAGGAGGCCGAGGCGGCGGCCAGGCTGCGCGCCCGGGAAGACAGCGTCAGCGAGCCCGAAGGCGACGGGGTGATCGTCGAGGAGCGTGAGGTGCACGGAATCGACGACGCCCGCCAGGGCGTGCGCCCGGCGTTCCTGGCGCTCGGCGGCCTGTTGCTGGCGGTGACGCTGCTGGCGATCGTCCTCGCCCGACGGGGTCGCTCACGGGCTTCGGTTCCTGATCCGCTCGTCTACGCTTCGCCGCGTGAACGAACGGAAGATCCGAGTCGTCGTCGCCAAGCCCGGCCTCGACGGGCACGACCGGGGGGCGAAGATCATCGCCCGCGCCCTGCGCGACGCCGGCATGGAGGTGATCTACACCGGGCTTCACCAGACGCCCGAGCAGATCGCCGAGACCGTGATCCAGGAGGACGCCGACGCGGTCGGCCTCTCGATTCTGTCCGGCGCTCACATGACCCTGGTCCCGCGCGTGATCGAGAAGCTTCGCGAACAGGGCGTCGACGACGTCGTGATCACCGTCGGCGGCACGATTCCCGCCGACGACGTTCCCGAGTTGAAGGCAGCCGGGGTCGCCGAGGTGTTCACGCCGGGAGCGTCGACCGACGAGATCGTCGAGTTCGTGCGCTCGGCGGCGGGGGAACGCTCGCCCGCGTAGCGTCCCGCGGAGGTTGATCCTGAGTCGAACGGGGAGGGTGCTCGGGATCGCTCTCGCCTTTGCCGGGCTGGTGGTCGCCGATGCGGCGGCGAAGCCGAAGGGCGTTCATGAGATCCACGACGGCCCGGCGCGATTTGCTGTCCTGAGCCCGACCCTGATCCGCCTCGAGTACGCGGCCGATCAGCAGTTCGAGAACCGCCCGACCCTGACGGCGATCCACCGCGGTCCGGGTGCGGGCCGGGTGCGGACCAAGGTCGCCCACGGGATCCGGGTGATCAAGACCTCGCGGGTGGTGCTCCGCTACCGCCTCGGCTCAGGGCCGTTTGACGCCTCGAATCTGAAGCTGACCTTCACGGGCGGCAAGCGACGCGCCGTGCGACCCGGGTTCGGGACGACGCCGTCTGTGACCGCCGCCGGCACCCCGCCGATCGCGACCCAGCCGAACCCCGGGGATCCGGCGCCTCGCACCCAGGGGAACCTGGGCGGCTGGTATCGCGGGCTGGACGGCCAGACGGGCGCAGTTCCCCTCCACGACGGCGTGCTCTCGCGCGACGGCTGGTACCTGCTCGACGACACGATCAGCCCGTTGCTGATCGACGGCGGGCGCTGGTACGAGCCCCGCCCGCAGCACGCGGGTGCCTACCAGGACGGCTACCTGTTCGCCTACGGTCACGACTACGCGCGGGGGCTGCGCGACTTTCGCGACCTCACCGGGCCGGCGCCGCTGCTTCCCCGGCCGGCGTTCGGCAACTGGTTCTCGCAATTCACCTTCTTTGACGCCGAGGCCTACAAGGCGCTGCTGGCGCGCTTCGAGTCCGAGAGGGTGCCGCTCGACGTGCTCATGGTCGACACCGACTTCAAGTCTCCCAACGCCTGGAACGGCTGGGAGTGGACGCCGGCGTTCGGCGATCCGGCGGGCTTCGTCGAGTGGGCGCACTCGAAGGGCCTCGCGGTCGCGCTCAACGTCCACCCTTCGATCGCCCACGACGATCCCGCCTATCCGGGCGCCGACGCGCTCGCCGGCGGGCTCGCCAAGGACAGCGGCCGCTGCCGGACGCACCTCAACGACGAGGGCGCCGTGTGCTCGGTCTGGAATTGGGCGGCGCGGCAGGAGGCGGAGTCCTACTTCGCGCTCCACGCCCCGTTCGAAGCCCAGGGCGTCGACTTCTGGTGGCTCGACTGGAACAACGACGAGAGCAACGCGACGGCGCCGGGCCTGACGCCCGACACGTGGATCAACGCGCTCTACGCCGAGCGCCAGGCGCTTCGCGGCAGCCGCTGGGGGGTGCTGAGCAGGATCGGCTCGTCGTTCTGGAACTACGCGGGGGCGATGCCCGGCGCCTGGGCCGAGCACCGCTACGCGATCCACTTCACCGGCGACGCGTTCGCGCGCTGGGAGATGCTCGACTTTCAGATCCGCTTCACCACCGCCGAGGGCGCCGGGATCGGGATGCCGTACGTGTCGCACGACATCGGCAGCTTCCAGGGCGGCGAGCTGCCCTCCGACCTCTACGTGCGCTGGGTGCAGTTCGGTGCCTTCCAGCCGATCCTGCGCCTGCACTCGGACCACGGCGAGCGGCTGCCGTGGGAGTACCCGCGGCGCGCGCACCGGATCGCCGCCGGCTTCCTGCGCCTGCGCGAGTCGCTGATCCCCTACCTCTACACGGCCGCCCGCGAGTCCTACGACACCGGCCTGCCGATTGCGCGGCCGATGTACCTCCACTGGCCGGGCGCCAACTCCGCCTACCGCTTCGACTCCGAGTACATGCTCGGCGACGAGCTGCTGGTGGCGCCGGTCACCCAGCCGGGGCAGCGGGCCGCAAAGCGGGTCTGGTTTCCGCCCGGCGAGTGGGTCGACGTCTTCACCGGGGCCGTCCACCGCGGCCCGCAAACGCAGCGGATGTCCGTCCCGCTCGACCGGATGCCGGTCTTCGCTCGCGCGGGCGCGATCGTCCCCCGGGCCCCGGAGGCGGGCGGCGGCGCCAGCCGGCAGATCGACCCGCTGGCGCTCGACGTCTACGCCGGCGCGGACGGCGACTACGAGCTGTACGAGGACGCAAACCGCGGGTTCGGCTACAAGCGCGGACAGTTCGCGCGCACCAGCTTTCGCTGGGCCGAGGATGCGAGCTCGGGCACGCTTGAGATCGGCGGTGCCCGCGGCCGCTATCGCGGGATGCGCGCGAACCGCCGCTACCTCGTCCGCGTCACGGGAATCGACCGCCCGGACCGGATCACCCTCGCGGCCGGCGGCAGCGCCCGCCAGCTTCGCACTTGGCGCTATGACGCGGCGCAGCGCACGGTGGAGGTGACGGTCCCGGCGATCGGCACACGGGCCGGGGCGAGCGTGCGCCTCGACCTTGAGGCCCCGCGCCGGGGAGGGCATCGCGGCGGACGCGACCGCGACCGTTAGAACTGCCGGGGAACGCCCCGATTGACTGGTCAGTCAATCCGCCGGAACCCGCTAATATGGCCGCCGCTCACCCCTAAGGAGGCCTCGACTTGAAGATTTGTTGTCTTGTCAAGGAGGTCCCGGACGCCGCCGTCCAGAAGCGGATCGATCCGGGCACCAAGCGGCTCGACCGCTCCGGCGAGAAGAACCTGAACCCGTTCGACACGCACGGCATCGAGGCGGCGATGCAGATCCGCGAGGGCGGCAAGGCCGACGTGGATGAGATCGTCGCGGTCACCATGG
Organism: uncultured Solirubrobacterales bacterium; assembly: GCA_963793775.1. GTDB lineage: Bacteria > Actinomycetota > Thermoleophilia > Solirubrobacterales > 70-9 > WHSW01. Next base: position 304,788 of record CAWCBM010000019.1, on the reverse strand, counting down.
GACCGGAGTCCTCGGTGCGCGCGCTCCACAAGGCCGTTGCGCTCGGCGCCGACCGCTCGGTGCAGCTCACCGACAACGCGCTCGAGGGCTCGGACGTGAACGCCACCGGCTACGCCCTCGCCAAGGTGCTCGAGGGCGAGCAGCCCGACCTGGTGCTGCTCGGACAGCAGTCCGACGACGGCGAGTGCTACACGATCGGCGCGGTGGTCGCCGACCATCTGAAGATGCCGTCGCTGACCCAGGTGATCAAGATGGAGGTCGCCGACGGCAAGCTCACCTGTCAGCGCCAGGCCGAATACGGCTACGACACGGTCGAGGTCGACCTTCCCGCCGTGATCTCGGTGGGCGACGCGATCAACGAGCCGCGCTACCCCAGCCTCAAGGCGATCATGGGCGCGAAGAAGAAGCCCCTCGACACCAAGGCCACCGGCGACGTCGGCATCGACACCTCCGAGGTCGGCGAGGCCGGCTCGAAGACGCAGGTGCTCGCGATCAACCCGCCGCCCGAGAAGCAGACCGGCGAGATCATCGAGGACGAGGACACCAACGAGACGGTCTTGAAGATCGTCGCCTGGCTGGACGAGAGGAAGCTGATCTAAATGGCCGGAGGCATCCTGGTTTACGCCCTGCACGACGACGAGGGCAACTTCAACAACAACTCGCTCGGCGCCATCTCCGAGGCGGCCAAGCTCGTCGGCTCCATCGGCGGCGAGGCCGCGGCGCTGGTCGTCGGCGACGTCGACGACGCCAAGGTTGCCGCGCTCGGCAAGCACGGCGCGACGAAGGTCTACCGCGCCAAGTCGGTGCCGGAGGGCCTCGCCCAGCCGATCGTCGACGCGATGGCCAAGGCGATGACCGACAACGAGATCTCCTACGCGCTGTTCGGCGGCGGCCTGCTCGGCTTCGAGATCGGCGCCGGGCTCACCGCTCGCCTCAACGCCGGCGTCACCATGGAGGTGACCCTGGTGAAGGCCGAGGGCGACAAGCTGATCGCCGAGCGACCGGTGCTCCAGGACTCGGCGATCGTCGACGTCGGCTACGTCGGCTCGCCCGGCATCATCATCGGCCGCCTGAACGCGTTCGACGCCACCGAGAACGGCGCGGGCGACGCGGCCATCGAGGACATCGAGGTCGAGCTCTCGGAGTTCTCGACGAAGGCGCGGATGGTCAACCGCGGCGAGTCGGGCGACGAGGGCGGGGTCAACATCGAGGACGCCGACATCCTGGTCGGCGCCGGGCGCGGCTTCGGCGGCCCCGACAACCTCGGCGTCGCGGAGAGCCTCGCCTCGTCGCTCGGCGGCGCGGTCGCCTCGACCCGGGCGATCGTCGACGCCGGCTGGACGCCGTACGCGACCCAGATCGGCCAGACCGGCAAGACGGTGGCGCCGAAGCTCTACCTGGCCGCGGGGATCTCGGGCGCAATCCAGCACAAGGTCGGCATGCAGAGCTCGGAGAACATCCTCGCGATCAACAAGGACCCGAACGCGCCGATCTTCGAGTTCGCCGACCTCGGCGTCGTGGGCGATCTGCACAAGATCCTCCCGAAGCTGACCGAGGCGATCAAGGAGAAGAAGGGCGGCTGAGCGGCTCTATGGCGCAGGCGGTTGAACCAGCGCAGTACCCGGCCCCCTTCGACGATCGGGAGCTGATCGTCGAGCCGACCGATCCCGAGGACGAGCGGATCGAGGTCGGGATCGCGATCGCCGGCGGTGGCCCGGCCGGCCTCGCCTGCGCCAACCGGCTGCTCGACCTGCTCGCGGACGAGCCGGAGCTGACCGAGAAGCTGGGCGAGGTCCCGGTGGCGGTGCTCGAGAAGGGCAAGGTCGCGGGAGCGCACGAGCTCTCGGGGGCGAACCTGAAGCCCGGGCCGATGCGGGAGCTGTTTCCGGACATCGACCCGGCCGACTGGCCGTTCGCCTACCAGGAGGTGACCAAGGACGCGGTCTACCTGCTGACGAAGCGAAACGCGCTGCCGCTGGTGCCGATGCCGCCGAACTTCCGCAACCACGGCAACTACGTGATCTCGGTCGCGAAGCTGGCGCGCTTCCTCTCCGAGCAGGCCGAGGAGAAGGGCGCCTACATCCTCACCGAGACCGTTGCCGACAGGCTTCTGGTCTCCGACCGGATCGTGCGCGGAGTGCGCTCGGGCGATCGTGGGCGGGGCAAGGACGGCGAGCCGCTCGGCAACTTCGAGCCCGGCTCGGACGTCGTCGCCCAGGCGACGGTGCTGGCCGAGGGCACCCTCGGCCACCTGAGCCAGGCCGCGGTCGACTACTACGAGCTCCAGGGCGCGCTGCCGGTGCGGTGGGAGCTCGGCGTCAAGGAGGTCTGGGAGGTGGAGAAGCCGCTCGACAAGGTGATCCACACCATGGGCTGGCCGCTGCGAAAGCGCGCGAGCCTGAACGAGTTCGGCGGCAGCTTCATCTACCCGATGGGCGAGGACAAGCTCTGCATCGGGCTCGTCGTCGGCCTCGACTACACCGACTCGACGCTCTCGGTCCACGACCTGCTGCAGGAGCTAAAGACGCACCCGTTCGTCCGCAAGCTGCTCGAGGGCGGCAAGCGCGTCGCCTGGGGCGCGAAGACGATCCCGTCCGGCGGCTACTACGCCATGCCGCGCAGCCTCTCGGTCCCCGGGATGGTGATCGCCGGCGACGCGGCGAGCATGGTCAACGTCCCGACCCTGAAGGGCGTCCACTACGCGATCCGCGCCGGGATGCTGGCCGCGGAGTCGATCGTCGAGGCGCTCAAACGCGAGGAGACGGACTTCTCCGCCTATGACGAGCGGGTCGACAAGTCCGAGATCGGCCGCGACCTGTTCGAGTCGCGCAACATGCGCGCGCCGTTCTCGAAGGGCTTCTTCGTCGGCGGCGCGGTCGCCAGCGCGATGACGATCACCAGGGGGGCCTTCCCCGGCGGCAAGTGGGAGTACGAGCCGGATCCCGAGATCCGGATGGCCGACCACGGCGCCTCGAAGTCCTACCCCGAGCCCGACAACGAGCTGACCTTCAACAAGCTCGACTCGGTCTTCCTCTCGGGCAACGCGACGCGCGACGACGCGCCGAACCACGTCCGCATCCAGACCCACGTCCCGCGCGAGCTGGCCAAGACCTGGGTCAACCTCTGCCCGGCCCAGGTCTACGAGATCCCCGAGGAGCAACTCTCCAACGGCGCAGCCGAGGTCGACGTCCACGTCACCGCCTCCAACTGCGTCCAGTGCGGTGCGATCAACGCCAAGGGCGGGCGGCTGACGATGCCCGAGGGCGGCGACGGGCCGCTCTATCAGGAAACCTGACGGGCGAGCCGATCCAGCTGCGGCTGCGCGACGACTCGGAGGTCCTCGTGCGCCCGATCCGACCCGACGACAAGGCCGCGGTCGCCAAGGCGTTCGACCGCCTCAGCGACGACTCGCGCTACACGCGCTTCCTGACCGCGGTGGACGAGCTCGGCGAGGCGGAGCTTCGCTACCTGACGGAGGTCGACCATGCCGACCACGAGGCCCTGATCGCGTTCGACTCGCAGACCGGCGACGGGGTGGGGGTCGGGCGCTTCGTCCGCAGCGAGGGCGACCCGGCCAGCGCCGAGGCGGCGATCACCGTGATCGACGACTGGCAGGGGCGCGGGCTCGGCACGGCGCTCGGCAACCTGATCGCCGAGCGCGCCCGCGCCGAGGGGGTGCGCCGGTTCACCGCCCTGCTGCTGGCCGACAACCAGCAGATGCTCGACGTGCTCGCCTCGCTCGGCCCGGCCGACGTGATCTCGCGCGACGCCGGGACGATCGAGGTCGCGATCGAGATCCCCGAGGTCGGGATCGGCGACCACATGGCGGGAGTGCTTCGGGTCGCCGCCGGCGGGACGGTCGAGCTCGCAACCCCGCCCTGGGGGCTGCGGCCAGCCGACGGCTAGCGGCAGAACTCGCGGATCGAGCTCGGCGACCCGCGCCGGCTGGTCGAGCGACACGAACGTCTTCGCGTCGGCGACGGTCTCGACCCTGCGAGTCCGGCACCATCGCCGCGAGCCGCTGGGCGTCGGCGAGCCTGAAGAACCGGTCCTCGGTCGCCCAGGCGAAGCGGACGGGGCGCTCGAAGCTCCGCAGCTGCTCGGCGGCGGCGACGTGTGGCGCTTGTCCATCCCCTTCGTGAGCTTGCCGGCGTCGCGCCGCACGCCCGCGTCGCCGAGCACCGGCGCCAGCCAGTCCGAGACCAGCGCGGGGTCGATCGGGTGCTTGACCAGCGTCCGATAGGTCATCCGCCCCAGCGGTCCGATGCGAAACGGGGCCGCCAGCACCGTCATCCCGCCGGGCAGGCGGGCGAGTGGCGGCATGGCGCTGAACGGAAACGGCGGGAAGCGCTCGAGCATGTCGCAGTTGGTGAGGACCAGGCGCTCGACGCGCTCCGGGTGGTCGGCGGTGACGATCTGCGAGATCGCGCCGCCGCTGTCGTTTCCGACCAGCGTCGCCCGGTCGATGCCGAGCGCGTCGAGGAAGGAGACCACGGCTCCGCCATGCCCGGGGGCGAGAGGTCGGCGTCGGCGTTCATCGCGAGTTTGTGCGAGCCCATCGGCCAGTCGGGCACCAGGCAGCGGAACTCCGAGGCGAGCCGATCCGGGACGTCCGACCACAGCCGTCCGTCGACCAGCAGCCCGTGGACGAACAGCAGCGGCTCTCCCTCGCCGAGCTCGCGGTACGCGATCGGTCCCTGGGGGAGGTCGACGCGGCTCCATCGCTTCGCGTCGCTCTCGGAGGTCCCCGCGCTCGATTCCGGTCACCTCCAATTAAGATACAGACAGTCTGTTTGTAACACTACGGGCGGTATGGACGCAAGCAGGACACAGGCGCAACGCTCCGAGCAGACCCGGCGGCGCTGATATCCGCGCGCTCGTCACCTGTTCGCCGAGCGCGGCTACGCCGCGGTCGGCACCGAGGAGATCGTCCGCGAGGCGGGGGCGTCACGCGCGGGGCCGCTCTACCACCACTTCGAGGGCAAGCGGGAGTGATGCGGGCCGTCTACGAGCAACTCGAGGCCGAGCTCTCGCAGCGCTTCGCCGACGGCTCACCCCGGGAGCCGAGCCGCTCCAGGTCCTGCGCGAGGGCGCCGAGACGTTCCTCGACCAGTGCCTGGAGCGCGAGGTGCAGCAGATCGCGCTGCTCGACGCGCCGGCGGTGCTCGGCTGGGACGAGTGGCGCGAGGTCAATGCCCGCTACGCGCTCGGCCTGATCGAGGGCGTCCTGCGCCACGGGATGGAGACGGGCAGCATCCGCGAGCAGCCGGTGCGCCCGCTCGCGCACGCCCTGATCGGCGCGCTCGACGAGATCGCGATGCTGGTCGCTCGCTCCGATGAGCCCGACGCGCCCGCGAGGAGGTGCGCGCGACCCTCGCCACCCTGCTGGAGGCCCTGCGCGCGTAGAAGGGGCGCCGCTAGAATCGATCGGGATGAAGACCGGGATTCACCCTGACTACGTGCTCTCGCACGTGCGCTGCTCGTGCGGCAACGAGTTCTATACCCGCTCGACCGAGCCGGAGATCCATGTCGAGATCTGCTCGGCCTGCCATCCGTTCTACACCGGTAAGCAGAAGCTGGTCGACACGGGCGGCCGGGTGGAGCGGTTCAAGCGCCGCCAGGCCCGCAGCAGGCGCGGCTGAGACCGGCCATGAGCCGAGACGGCGGGCCGGCCGCCACGGCAGCATCCAACGGCGCCCCCGGTCAGCAGGGGATCGAGACCACGCGGATGCCGGACGGGATGCCCGTCGCCAGCCGCGACGCGCCGGTGGGCGGCCAGGCGGTGCTCGAGGGCGTGATGATGCGCGGCGTCTCGACCTGGGCGGTCGCCGTGCGCAAGCCGGACGGCGAGATCGAGGTCACCTCCGAGCCGCTGGTCTCCTGGGCGAAGCGGCACCGAATCCTGCGCTGGCCGGTGATCCGCGGCGTCGTTGCTCTCGCCGAATCGCTGAAGATCGGCTTCCGCGCGCTGGCGATCTCGGCCAACGCGCAGCTCGAGCCCGAGGAGGGTGAGGAGGAGCCCGAGCCGATCGGCGGCTTTGCCTGGGGCCTGACGATCGCGCTCTCGCTGGCGCTCGCGGTCGGGCTCTTCTTCGTCGTCCCGGTCGGGGCGACCAGCCTGATCAAGGACTGGCTCGGCTCGGCCTTCCTCTTCTGGCTCGTGGAGGGAATCCTGAGGACGGCCATTTTCATCGCCTACATCGTCGCCATCAGCCGCCTGCCGGATCTGCGCCGGGTGTTCGAGTACCACGGCGCCGAGCACAAGACGATCTCGACCTACGAGGCCGGTGACCGCCTGGTCCCGGCGCGCGCCGAGCTCTACTCGCGACTTCATCCCCGCTGCGGGACCAGCTTCCTGCTGATCGTGATGGTGCTGGCGATCTTCGTCTTCGCCCCGATCGGCCTCCCGGCCTGGTACTGGCTGGTGCTGTCGCGGATCCTCGGGATCCCGCTGATCGCCGGCCTCTCCTACGAGGTCATCAAGTGGGCCGGCAAGAACCGGAACAAGCGCTGGGTGCGCGCGGTGATGTGGCCGGGCCTGATGCTCCAGAACCTGACCACGCGCGAGCCCGACCGCGAGCAGCTCGCCGTCGCCATCGCGGCGCTCGAGGCCGTCCTCGCGGTGGAGAACCCCGAGGACGTCGCGGACGCCGACGCAATCGAAATCGTCGCCTAGCGGCGGCGCCCGTCCACGTCGAACGCGAAGTTAACCCCCGTATATCGGGGACAACTTCGCGTTCGGCGGTCGGCGGTCGGGCGGCGGTAGCCTCAGATCCGTGATCGAGAAGCTGGTGGAGCAGGTCGAGGAGCGGTTCGCCGAGCTCGAGCGGCAGATGTCGGATCCGGAGGTGATCTCCGACCGTGACCGCTACGCGGAAGTCGGGCGCGAGTACCGCGATCTCGAGGCCGCGCACGAGCTGGCGGCGCAGTGGCGCCAGCTTTCGGGCGACGTCGAGGGCGCGCAGGAGCTGCTCGCCGAGGACGGCGAGGACGAGGAGCTGCGCCGCCTGCTCGCCGAGGCGCCCGAGCGGTTGCGCGAGCTCGAGGAGCAGATCCGCCTGGCGATGGTCGAGCGCGACCCGAACGACGCCAAGAACGTGATCATCGAGATCCGCGCCGGGGCGGGCGGCGATGAGGCGGCGCTGTTCGCCGGCGACCTCCACAAGATGCTCACCCGCTACGCGGAGGAGCGCGGGTTTTCCACCGAGGCACTGTCGCAGTCACCCGCCGAGGTGGGAGGCTTCAAGGAGATCACCTTCGAGATCCGGGGCGCGGGCGCCTATTCGGTGTTCAAGTACGAGGGCGGTACCCACCGGGTCCAGCGGGTCCCGAAGACCGAATCGCAGGGCCGGATCCACACCTCGACCGCGACCGTCGCGGTGCTGCCGGAGGCCGAGGAGGTCGACGTCGAGATCAATCCGAACGACCTCAACGTCGACGTCTACCGGTCGTCCGGGCCGGGCGGCCAGTCGGTCAACACGACCGACTCCGCCGTGCGGATCACCCACAAGCCGACCGGGATCGTGGTCTCGATGCAGGACGAGAAGTCGCAGCTGCAGAATCGCGAGAAGGCGATGCGGGTGCTGCGAGCGCGCATCTACGAGCAGGCGCTCGCCGAGCAGAACGCGGAGATCGCCGCCGACCGCCGCTCGCAGGTCGGTACCGGTGAGCGCTCGGAGAAGATCCGCACCTACAACTTCCCCCAGGGCCGAGTGACCGACCACCGCGTGAAGCTGACCGCGCACAACCTCGACGAGGTCCTGAACGGCGACCTGCGCCAGTTCACCGACGCCCTCGCCGGCGAGGAGAAGCGCGCTCGCCTGGAGGCACAGACGGAGGCACCGTGAGGCGGAGTCCGGAGGACGAAGCCGAGGTCGGCCGCCGTTGAGGCCGCTCGTATGACCGCGGCGGTCGCCGGCTCGGTCGGCGAGGCACTCACCGCGGCCACCGATGCCCTGGCGGCGGCGGGTGCGGACACGCCCCGCCTCGACGCCGAGTTGCTGCTCGCCGAGGCGACGGGCACCGATCGCGCCGCCCTCGCCGCCTATCCCGAGGCGGCCGTCGAGGCGCCGGCGGGCCGGGCCTTCGGGGCGATGGTGCGCCGGCGGCTGAGGCGCGAGCCGGTTGCCTACATCCTCGGCCGCAAGGGCTTTCGGCGGCTCGAGCTCGCGGTCGATCGCCGGGTGCTGATCCCCCGGCCCGAGACCGAGCTGCTGGTCGAGATCGCCGCTCGAGCGTGAACCCGGAACGGTGCTCGACGTCGGTACGGGCTCCGGCGCGGTGGCGCTGGCGATCGCCGACGAGCTGCCAGGGGCGATGGTCCTCGCCACCGACACCTCGCTCGGCGCCCTGGCGGTCGCGCAGGCGAACCGGGACCGGCTCGGGTATGAGATCGAGCTCGGGCACGGGACGCTGCCGGCCGGGCGCCCCATCGAGCTCCTGGTGGCGAACCTGCCCTACGTCAGCGAGGCCGAGTGGGACGACCTGGCGCCCGAGATCCGCGAGTACGAGCCGCGCGAAGCGCTGGTCTCGGGTCCGACGGGGCTCGAGGCGATCGACGGGCTGCTCGGGGAGGTCGCGCTGGCGCCGTCGCGCCCGGCCGCCGTCGCGCTGGAGGTTGGCGCCGGGCAGGCGGGCGACCGTCGCCGAGCTCGTGCGCCGGGCCGGGTACGAGCGCACCGAGGTCCGCCCCGACCTGGCCGGGATCGAGCGGGTGGTCGTCGGGTGGCTGTGAGGCGGAGTCCGAAGGACGAAGCCGAGGTCGGCCGCCGTTGAGGCCGCTGGCAATGAGGCGAGACCTCGAGCGCTGCGTCTTCGGTGGCGGCGTCGCCCTGTTCCCGGCCGACGGCCTTTACGGGCTCGCCTGCGATCCCGCCAACGCCGAGGCGATCGAGCGCATCCACCGGATCAAGGGCCGCGACGAGGGCAAGCCGTCGGCGGTGATGTTCTTTTCGCCGCTGGCGATGCGGGAGCTGATCGCGGCGCTCGGCCCGCGGACGCGCGACGGGCTCGGGGCGCTGCTGCCCGGGCCGGTGACGCTGGTGGTCGCGAACCCGCAGCACCGTTACCCGCTCGCCTGCGGCGACGACCCGGCCCGGCTTGGGATCAGGCTGATCGACGGCCCGCTCGCCGGCGCCGAGTGCGCGGTCTTCCAGACCTCGGCGAACCTCAGCGGTGCGCCGGCGCCGTCGCAGCTTCGACGATGTCGATCCCCGGATCCGCGAGGCGGTCGACCTGGCGCTCGACGGCGGCGAGCTCACCGGCGCGCCGTCGACCGTGATCGACCTCTCGCGTATCGAGGACGGGGAGCGACTGGGCGATCCTGCGCGAGGGTGGCCTCGCGCGCGAGCGCGTCGCCGAGCGGCTCGCGCAGCTAGTGGCCGGGGATCGGGAAGGCGGAGGTGAACTCGCGCACCTCGGCGGCGATCGCCTCGATCTCCGCCTCGTCCTGCGCGCTTGGCCGCCTCCACCGCCCGGTCCATCCAGGCGGCGATCGGCGCCATGTGCTCGGTCGTCATCCCGCGCGTCGTCACCGCGGGCGTGCCGATCCGGATCCCCGAGGGGTCGAACGGCTTGCGCGGGTCGTACGGGACCGTGTTGTAGTTGAGTCTCGATCCCGGCGCGGTCGAGCGCCTGGGCCGCCGGCTTGCCGCCGATCTCCTTGTCGGTGAGGTCGACCAGGATCAGGTGGTTGTCGGTGCCGCCCGAGACGAGGTCGAAGCCGCGCTCGGACAGCGCCTCGGCGAGCGCCTTGGCGTTGTCGACGATCTGGTGCGCGTAGGCGCGGAAGTCGTCGCGTCGCCGCCTCCTCGAGCGCGACCGCGATCGCCGCCGTGGTGTGGTTGTGCGGCCCGCCCTGCAGGCCCGGGAAGACCGCGCTGGTCGAGCGCCGGCGCGTGCTCCTCGCGCGACATCAGCATCGCGCCGCGCGGCCCGCGCAGCGTCTTGTGCGTGGTGGTCGAGATCACGTCGGCGTGCGGCGCCGGGGACGGGTGGGCGCCGCCGGCGACCAGGCCGGCGATGTGGGCGATGTCGGCGCACGAGGATCGCGTCGACCTCGCGCGCGATCTCGGCGAAGCCCTCGAAGTCGATCAGCGCGCGGGATCGCGGTGCCGCCGCAGAAGATCAGCTTCGGCCGCTCGCGCCAGCGCCAGCTCGCGGACCTGGTCGAGGTCGACGCGGCCGGTCTCGCGGCCCACCTCGTACTGGACCGGCCGGAACCACTTGCCCGTGACCGAGACGCTCCAGCCGTGGGTGAGGTGCCCGCCCATCGGCAGCGCCATGCCCATCACGGTGTCGCCCGGCTCGAGGAAGGCGAGGTAGACGGCGAGGTTGGCCGGCGAGCCCGAGTAGGGCTGGACGTTGGCGTGCTCGACCCCGAACAGCGCCTTCGCGCGCTCGATCGCCAGGCTCTCGACCTGGTCGATGATCTGCTGGCCCTCGTAGTAGCGCTTGCCGGGATAGCCCTCGGAGTACTTGTTGGTCAGCAGGGTCGCCGGTCGCCTCGAGCACCGCGCGCGAGACGTAGTTCTCGCTCGGGATCAGCCGGATCTTCTCGGCCTGGCGATCCGCCTCCGCCTCGACCAGTTCGGCGATCTCGGGGTCGACCTCGGCGAGCGGGGCGTCGAGCCCGGCGCTCGTGCGATGTCGGTCGCAGTCGAGCGTCCGCCATGTCGGGCGAGCCGTACCGAGGGCTACTGCTAGCCGACACCCCCGCCCAGATGCCGGTGTTCGAGAACGTCGCCGCGCCACCGCCGGCGACGCTGTAGCGAAGCGAGAACGTGTACTTGCCCGGGTTCGGCCGGGAACACGACCAGAATCCGCCTCGCGTCAGGGCTCGCGACCCCGCCGATGTCTCCGGGGCCGGGGACCGTGTAACGGATCTGCGGCTGCGGCGTCGTCGAAGGCCATGAGCACCGGGTGCGTTCGGCAGCAGGGTCGGCTCGAACAGGTGGACCTGAGCGAGGGCGCTCGGCGCCGCCGCCCTTGATCTGGCCCGTGCCGCGCGCGTAGACCGCGACGAGCCCGGTCTCGCGGCACGTTGACGGTCACGCTGCGGGCCGCCGAGGTCGACCGCCGGCACCGACGCGGTCGGAACGGGCCGACCATCCCGTCGACCTTGAACAGGTTGATCGCCGGCGGCTTGACCGCCTTGTTGTGCGATCGCCGGTGCCCTTGACCGCGCCCTTGGCGATGTCGTTGGACTTCACCGTGTTCTTGCCCGTCGAGGGCGACGGCGGACCCTCCGAGGGCCGCCACCAGCGCGATCATCGCGATCACCATCGCCGGCGTCGGCAGCCTGCTCCTGTCGCTCACAAACACCTCCCGTTCGGAGTCATTGACTCCCCCCAATGGTCAAACCCGCTCAGCTCGCCGTAAGTTTCGCCGGCGATGAGGATCTGGGTGGATTGCACGGCGGCCGCGCACCCGCTCGTCCTGCGGCCGATAATCGAGCGGCTGCGAGGCCGCGGGGCACGAGGTCGACGTCACCGCCCGCGATTATGGCCAGACGACCGGCGTCCTCGAGCGGCTCGGGATCCCGTACGAGTCGTTCGGCGCCCACGCCGGCGGTTCGATCGGCCGCAAGGGGACGGCCCTGGCACGCCGCAGCGGCGCGCTCGCCCGGTGGGCGCGCGGCCGGCGGTTCGACCTCGGCCTCGCTCACGGCTCCGTCGACCTGGCGGTCGTCGGCGACGCTGCTGCGGATCCCGATGGTGCAGATGCAGGACTACGAGTGGGCGGGGCTGCAGCGCAAGCTCAGCTGGCGGCGTGGCGAGGCGGGTGATGGTCCCCGACGCGATCCCGGTCGAGCGCCTGGAGCGCGCCGGAGCGAGCGAGCGCAAGCTGTTTCGCTACCCCGGGCTGAAGGAGGACTACTACCTGGCCGACTTCCAGCCCGACCCGGCCGTCCTCGACGAGCTCGAGATCGACCGCGACCGGGTGCTCGTCGTCGTCAGGCCGCCGCCGGAGACCTCCGCCTACCACGCCTCGAACCCGCTCTACGACGCGGTCCTCGACAGGCTCGGCGAGGACCCGGGGGCGGTCGCCGTGGTGATCGCGCGCACACCCGAGCAGGCGAGTGCCGTCCGGGCCCGTGGCGACGATTCCCTGCGCGTGCCCGAGCGCGCGATCGACGCGCAGAGCCTGATCGCCCATGCCGACCTCGTGGTCAGCGCCGGCGGGACGATGAACCGCGAGGCGGTCGCCCTCGGCGTCCCCGTGTACACGATCTTCAGCGGCCGGATGGGCGCCGTCGACGAGCGCGCTGATCGCCGATGGCCGGCTGCGCCGGCTCGACGACCCGGCCGCCCTGGAGCTCGCAAGCGCCGCGCGGGGCCCGCCGGCCCGCGCAATCCGCGGGACCCGCAGCTGCTCGTCGACGCGGTCCTCGCCGCGGCCCAGGCCCGACACTGATGTTCGTCGACGGGCGCCCGGAGACGATCTACGCGCTGTTCGCGTTCCTCGTCGCCGCCGTGCTCGCCTGGCTCCTGGTCCCGTTGGCCGAGCGGGTCGCCTGGCGGATCGGCGCGATCGACTACCCGAACGAGCGCAGCCTGCACGACCGTCGCCGACGCCGAAGCTCGGCGGGCTGGCGATGTTCGTCGCCGTGGTCGTCGCCGACCGTGCTCTTCCTGCCCTGGGCCGAGCAGACGCAGGCGCTGCTGGTCGGCGCCGCTGGTGATCACCGTGGTCGGCGTCGCTCGACGACGTCTTCGACCTGCCGGCGCTGGTGAAGCTCGCCGGCCAGACCGTCGCCGCGACGATCCCGGTCTTGAACGGCGTCAACGTCGAGCGCCTTCACGCTGCCGTTCGTCGGCGGAGTCGACCTGCGCGGTCGAGCTCTTCGAGCGGCCTTCTCGGCACGTCCACCTCGGCCACGTGCTGACGATCATCGGCATCGTCGCGGTCATCAACGTCATCAACCTGATCGACGGGGTCGACGGGCTGGCGGCGGGGGTCTGCGCGATCTCGGCGGGGACGCTGGCGGTCATCGCGCTCTCGCTCGAGCGCCCCGGCGCCGGCGTGCTGGCGGCGCTCACCGCCGGCGCCGCGCTCGGCTTCCTGCGCCACGGCTTTCCGCCCGCCTCGAGCTTCATGGGCGACACCGGGCTCGAACCTGCTCGGCTACCTGCTCGGGGCGGTCGCGGTGCAGGGGGCGCTGAAGACGAACGCGGTGGTGGCGCTGTTCTTCCCGCTCGTCGTGCTCGCGGTGCCGATCCTCGACACGGGCTTCGTGATCGCGAAGCGGATCAAGTACCGACGGCCGATCTACCGCGCCGATCGCTGGCACTTTCACCACCGGATGGCGAACATCGGCTTCTCGCAACGGCGCACGCTCGCCTACCTCTACGGCTGGGCGCTGGTGATGGCCGGGCTGGCGCTGGCGCTGCGGTTCATCCCCTACTGCGACGACCACGGGAACTTCGATCCGCTGTGGACGGCGTGATCGTGCTCTGCCTGGTGGCCGCGCTCGCGGCCAGCGTCTATCTGGTGATCACGCTCGAGATCCTGAAGCTGCGCCGGGTCCGCTTCCGCGAGCTGTTCCGGATCCGCGGCGCGCCGCCGCGCGGAGACCGAGGTCGACGAAGGCGTCGCCAGGGAGCTCGAGACGGGCAGCTTCGCGGCCCTCGATCCCGAGACCGGCGAGTGGGCGGCGATCGACCCCGAGACGGGCGAGTTCGAGGCCGTCGAGGAGCCGGAACGTCCCCAGTAGCGGCTGCCACAAACTTGTTACAAGCGGCCGCCGACTCGGCCTCGCGTTTCGGATATATTCGGGCGCGCCGCCTGGGCCGCCGGGGCACGCGCCGGAGGCTGGGCGGCTGTCTCTTCCTTGACGGATCGGTACTTCGCGCGACCAACCATTGCCTGGCCGCAACTTCAAGACTTCAATTCCGATGAGAGAGGGCCCTCCGACGAGGGCGGATGCCGCCACGGCGGGCCTCTCGTGGTCGTCGCGATGATCGCCGGGGCGGCGGCCGGGTACGGGCTCGGCTCGCTGGTGGGCCTTGCCGTCCCGCTCGGCCTGATCGGGCTCTTCGCGGGCCTCGCAGGGGGTTTTGCCCTTGTCTACGCTCGCTTTAGAAGGATCTGAGGCGTCGCGCACCGGCGGGCGTCCCCCGCTCGCGCTGCGCTACGCCGACGTCGGCCTGCTGGCGCTCGCGCTGCCCGTGTTCATCCTCGCCGACCTGCCGATGCTCGGCTACGCCGCGTGCGCGACGGCCTGGCTGGTCCAGCACGCGCTGCTACGCCTACGCCGAGCGTGCAGCCAAGGCATCGCTGCAGGCGGGTGACCGCCGCCGGGCGCTGGGCACGATCGGGTTCGCGACCCTCGGCCGCGTCTGGATCGTCACCGCTGCCGATCCTCGGGGTCGGCCTGATCGGCGAGCGCGAGGACGGGCTCGCGGCCGCGGTGCTGGCGCTGGCGCTGGTCACCGTCCACTTCGCGGCCTTGGCGGCCGGCAAGCTGCTCTACCCGGAGGAGGAGTCCCGGTGAGGCGGAGTCCGACAGGACGAAGCCGAGCCCTGCCGATGTTGAGGCAGCTGGTATGAGCACCAAGGCCAAGGTGTTCCTGGGCCTGGGGCTCTACCTCGGGATCACGATCGTGCTGCTGCTGATCGTCGGCAACGAGGGCAAGAACGACGACTTCCAGCCGCAGAACGAGTTCAAGCTCGAGCCGTGGATCGACATCCACATCGCCGGCATCGACTTCAGCGATCAACAAGGCGGTCTTCTACCTCGTCCTCGCCAGCGCGCTGACGGTCGGGACCATGGTCTGGATCGCGCGGCAGGATGCAGCGCGAGAGCCGAACCTGGTCCAGATGGCGGCCGAGGTCGCCTACGACCTGACCCGCAACAACATCACCGCCGGCAACCTCGGCGACCCGCAGATGGCCGCTCCGCTGGTTCCCGTTCATCGCGGCCCTCTTCTTCTTCATCTGGTTCAACAACATCATCGGCTTCCTGCCACTGCCGATCAACACCGAGCACACGGTCGACATCTTCGGGGTCGAGGTCCCGACGCTCGGGCTCTACGCGGCCACCGCAAACCTCTCGGTCCCGCTGGCGCTGACGATCGTCGTCTGGTTCAGCTACCACGTCGAGGGCATCCGGGCCAAGGGCTTCATCGGCTACCTGCGCAGCTGGCTGCCGCCCGGCCTGGAGGACATGAACCCGGCGGCCAAGGCCTTCATCTTCGTGATCGAGGCGATCTCGCAGTTCGCGCGGCTGATCTCGCTCTCGGTGCGACTGTTCGCGAACATCCTCGCCGGCCACCTGCTGCTGCTGTTCATGGGCGGCGGGCTGGCGGTGCTGCTGGGGATCGCGGCGCTGGCGGCGCTGACCTTCCCGCTCGCGTTCTTCTTCTTCATCCTCGAGGTCGGGCTGATCGCCACCCTGCAGGCGTTCATCTTCGCGACCCTGACCGCGATCTACCTCGGCGGCGCGACCGCCGAGAGTCACTAGAAAAGGAGCACCTCAATGGACTTGATTTCTTGCTGCCGATCGCACAATCGACCGAGACGGTCACCGACACCGGGGTCACCGACGCCGGCAAGGCGATCGCCCTCGGCGTCGGCGCCGGGCTCGGCTCGATCGGAGCCGGCATCGGCATCGGGTTCATCTTCGGCAAGGAGATCGAGTCGGTCGCCCGCCAGCCGGAGATGAGGGACGAGCTGCAGTCGATCCGTTGGCTGGGTTTCGCGCTCACCGAGGCGGTCGCCTTCTACACCTTCATCTTCGGTCTGATCGCCTTCTTCCTCTAGAGATCATCTGATGGACGCCCTAGCCGACATCGGGCTCTTCCTGATCGCTCAGGCCGAGCACGCCGCCGAGGAGGAGGGCGGCAGCTTCCTGGTCTCGCCGGCGCTGGGACTGATGATCTGGACGCTGGTCCTGTTCCTGATCGTCATGTACGTCCTCGGCAGGTTCGCGTTCCCGCCGATCCGCGCGGCGCTCGAGAAGCGCGCCAACGCGATCCGGGAGAACATCGAGGCCGCTCAGGGCGAGCGCGAGGAGGCCGAGAAGCTGGTCCAGGAGTACCGCCAGCGGCTGAAGGAGGCGCGCGAGCAGTCCGATGACATCGTCGCCCGTGCCCGCAAGGCATCCGAGGCCGCGGTCGCCGAGGCCACCAACGAGGGCAAGGCCAAGCGCGAGGAGCTGGTCGCCGCGGCGCGCAAGGACATCGAGACCGAGACCCGGCGCTCGCTCGAGCAGATCCGCAAGGAGGTCGCCGACCTCACCGTGCTGGCGACCGAGAAGATCACCCGCAAGTCGCTGGACGGCGAGGACCAGAAGCGCCTGGTCGAGGAGGCGCTGGCCGAGGTCGACTTCACCGCCCTGGCCGCCGACGGGGGTTCGGAGCGCAGCTGATGGAGGAGGTCGCCCGCGTATACGCCGAGGCCCTGTTCGAGGCCGCCAAGGACAGCGGCAAGCTGGACCAGATCCACGAGCAGCTCGACGAGCTCGCCGACGCGATCGCGAGCAACCACGACCTGCAGGTGTTCCTGTTCTCGCCCTTATTTCTCGTCCGCCGAGAAGCGCGAGGGGCTCGAGCGGGCGATCAGCGGCGCCGAACCGGAGCTGGTCAACTTCCTCGAGCTGCTGATCGAAAAGCACCGGATGCCGGCGATCTTCCGGATTCGCGAGCGCTTCGACGAGCTCTGGGCGGAGGAGAACAAGCAGCTCGACGTCACCGTGACCAGCGCGATCGAGCTCGACGACTCGGTGATCGATCACATCGCGAGAGCAGCTCGAGGAGAAGACCGGCCACACGGTCGAGCTGACCGCCGAGGTCGACCCGGACATCCTCGGCGGTTTGGTGCTGCGAGTCGGCAACATGGTGTTGGACGCGAGCCTCAGCAGCAAGCTGGAGAAACTTAGAAAGGAAGTCGCCGCGGCGGCTTAACGTCAGCTACGTAGAGGAGCACTGAGCAAGCGTGGAGATCAAGCCCGACGAGATTGCCAAGATCCTCAGGCAGAGGATCGAGGGCCTGGAGACCGGGGCGGCCGACCTCTCGGAGGTCGGGACCGTGCTCTCGGTCGCCGACGGCATCGCCCGCGTACACGGGCTCGACAACTGCATGTCGCTCGAGATGCTCGAGCTGCCGCACGACGTCACCGGCCTGGCGCTGAACCTCGAGTCCGACAACGTCGGCGCCGTGCTGTTCGGCGACTGGGTCGAGATCGAGGAGGGCGACACGGTCAAGCGCACCGGGCGCCTGCTCGAGATCCCGGTGGGCGAGGAGCTGCTCGGCCGCCTGGTCGACCCGCTCGGGCGCCCGCTCGACGACAAGGGCGACGTCAACACCACCGAGACCCGGGCGGCCGAGTTCAAGGCGCCGGGCGTGGTCGAGCGCCAGCCGGTCAACACCCCGGTGCAGACCGGGCTCAAGGCGATCGACGGGATGATCCCCATCGGCCGCGGCCAGCGCGAGCTGATCATCGGCGACCGCCAGACCGGAAAGACGGCGGTCGCGATCGACACGATCATCAACAACAAGGACAAGGACCTCGTCTGCATCTACGTGGCGATCGGCCAGCGGATGTCGACCGTGGTCCAGGTCGCCGAGATCCTCGACGACCACGGCGCGCTCGACAACACGATCATCGTCGCCGCGCCGGCCGACGAGGCGGCGCCCATCAAGTACATGGCGCCCTACGCCGGCTGCGCCATGGGCGAACACTTCCTCTACCAGGGACGCGACGCCCTCTGCGTCTACGACGACCTCACCAAGCACGCCTTCGCCTACCGCCAGATGTCGCTTCTGCTGCGGCGCCCACCGGGCCGCGAAGCGTACCCCGGAGACGTCTTCTACCTGCACTCGCGCCTGCTCGAGCGGGCGGTGCGGCTCAACGACGACCTCGGCGGCGGCTCGCTGACCGCGCTGCCGATCATCGAGACGCAGGCCAACGACGTCTCGGCCTACATCCCGACGAACGTCATCTCGATCACCGACGGCCAGATCTTCCTCGAGTCGGACCTGTTCTACTCGGGCATCCGGCCGGCGATCAACGTCGGCATCTCGGTGTCGCGAGTGGGCGGCAACGCGCAGACCAAGGCGATGAAGAAGGTGGCCGGCAAGCTTCGCCTCGACCTGTCGCAGTACCGCGACCTCGAGGCGTTCGCCCAGTTCGGCTCGGAGCTCGACCCCGAGACCCAGAAGCAGCTGACGCGCGGCGAGCGGCTGGTGGAGATGCTCAACCAGAACGAGCGCAGCCCGCTCTCGGTCGCCGAGCAGGTCGCCTCGATCTACGCCGGCACCGGCGGCTATCTGGACCGGATCAAGACCGAACGGGTGCAGGAGTTCCTCGGCGACCTGCTGCTGCGCATGAAGTCCGAGAACGCCGACCTGATGGGCCGCATCGACGCCGGCGACCTCTCCGACGAGGACGAGGAGGCGCTCGGCGAGGCGATCGCCGAGGCGATCGACGACTTCGGGCCCGACTTCGACGAGGAGGGCCAGCCGCTCGAGGAGGGCGAGTCCGACCGGATCAAGGACCGCGACGAGCACGCGCGGCCGGGCCGGACCGACGAGGCGGCGGAGACGGAGGAAGCGGTCCCCGCGTAGACGAATGGCCACCCAGAAGGAAGTCAAGAACCGCATCGCGTCGGTCAAGAACATCCACAAGATCACGCGTGCGATGGAGATGGTGGCGGCGGCGCGCCTGCGCCGGGCCGAGCAGCGCATCGACGCGATGCGCCCGTACGCGCAGGCGATCCGGAAGATGACCCAGCAGGTCTCCGAGGCATCGTCGACGGTGCCGCGGATCGCGCTGCTGGAGGAGCGCGAGAACCTGCACAACGTCGGCATCGTCCTGGTCACCGGCGACCGCGGCCTGGCGGGCGCGTTCAACACCAACATCATCCGCGAGGGGATCCGGTTGAAGCGCGAGTTCGCAGCCGACGGAGCGGAGGTCTCGTTCTCGGTGGTCGGCCGGCGCGGGAACTCGACCCTGGGCTTCCGCGGCGAGACAGTGATCAACTCATACGTGGGCTTCACGGATCGCCCCGCGTTCACCGACGCCCGCAACGTCTCAAGGGACGTGGTCTCGGCCTACGTCGACGAGGACCTCGACCGGGTCGAGCTCGTCTACAACCGCTACGTCTCGCCGCTGACCCAGTACGTCCGGCGCCAGACGCTGCTGCCGATGCAGGAGGCGGAGGTGTACGGCGAGGGGATCCCCGAGCCCGAGGAGCCGGCCGACTCCGAGCTGGCCGAGGCGCACGAGAAGGCCTACTGGGACTACGAGCCCGAGCCGGAGGTGCTGCTGCCGATGCTGTTCGAGGAATACGTCGACCTGTCGGTCTACCGGGCGCTGCTCGAGTCGTCGGCCTCGGAGCTGGGCGCGCGGATGACCGCGATGCGCTCGGCGGCCGAGAACGCGCAGGACCTGATCGGCGACCTGACGCTTGAAATGAACCGGGTGCGGCAGGCGGAGATCACCCAGGAGATCTTGGAAGTGGTTAGCGGAGCCGAAGCGCTCAGCTAGAAAGGCGAAATGGCTGACAAGAACGGAAACGGAACCAACAAGGGCACAATCGAACAGGTGACCGGCGTAGTCGTTGACGTCCTCTTCGACGAAGGCGAGCTGCCCGAGATCTACACGGCGCTGGAGATCAGGGTGCCCGAGGAGGGCAACCGCCCGGCGCTCGACCTGATCTGCGAGGTCCAGCAGCACCTGGGCGACGACCGCGTGCGGGCGGTCGCCATGGACGCCACCGACGGCCTTCAGCGCGGCGACGAGGTGATCGACACCGGCGGGCCGATCACGGTGCCGGTCGGCGACGTCACCCTCGGCCGGATCTTCAACCTGCTCGGCGCTCCGATCGACCACGGCGATGCCATCCCCGCCGGTACCGAGCGGTGGCCGATCCACCGTTCGGCGCCCTCGGTGGAGGACCTGACCCCCAGCCAGGAGATCCTCGAGACCGGGATCAAGGTGGTCGATCTGCTGGCGCCCTACGCGAAGGGCGGCAAGGTCGGCCTATTCGGCGGCGCCGGCGTCGGCAAGACGGTGCTGATCCAGGAGCTGATCCGCAGCATCGCCGAGGAGCACGAGGGCTACTCGGCGTTCTGCGGCGTCGGCGAGCGCTCGCGCGAGGGCAACGACCTCTGGCTGGAGATGACCGAGTCGGGCGTGATCGACCGGACGATGCTCGTCTTCGGGCAGATGAACGAGCCGCCGGGCGCGCGCCTGCGGGTCGCGCTCTCGGGGCTGACCATGGCCGAGTACTTCCGCGAGCAGGGCGGCCAGGACGTGCTGCTGTTCATCGACAACATCTTCCGCTTCGTCCAGGCGGGCTCCGAGGTCTCGGCGCTGCTCGGCCGGATGCCGTCGGCGGTCGGCTACCAGCCGACGCTCGAGACCGAGATGGGCGGCCTGCAGGAGCGGATCACCTCGACCAAGCAGGGCTCGGTGACCTCGATCCAGGCGGTCTACGTGCCGGCGGACGACCTCACCGACCCGGCGCCGGCCTCGGTGTTCGCCCACCTGAACGCGACCACCACGCTGTCGCGGGCGATCTCCGAGAAGGGGATCTACCCGGCGGTCGACCCGCTCGACTCGACCTCGACCATCCTCAAGCCCGACATCGTCGGCGAGGAGCACTACCGGACCGCGACCCAGGTCCAGGAGAACCTGCAGCGCTACAAGGAGCTGCAGGACATCATCGCCATCCTCGGGATCGACGAGCTCTCCGACGAGGACAAGCTGGCCGTCAACCGGGCCCGCAAGCTCGAGCGCTTCCTCAGCCAGCCGTTCTTCGTCGCCTCGCAGTTCACCGGCCGCGACGGTGAGTACGTGCCGGTGGCCGACACGGTGCGCAGCTTCCGGGAGGTGCTCGAGGGCAAGTACGACGACCTGCCGGAGTCGGCCTTCTACATGAGGGGCTCGATCGACCAGGTGACCGGCACCGAGGAGAAGGGCGAGAAGGACGAGGGCGTCGAGCGCGAGCGCGACGAGCAGGATGAGCGCAAGGAGCAGGAGGCCGAGACCGCGGAGGCGACGGCCTAGCCGATGGCCGACCACGACTCCCTTGAAGCGCAGGTCCTGACCCCCGAGGGGGAGGTGTTCTCGGGCGAGCTGTTCCAGGTGGTGACGCGGACGACCGCGGGCGAGGTCGGCATCCGCGCCCGCCACATCCCGATGGTGGCCCGCCTGGTGCCCGCCGAGCTGCGCCTCTACAGGACCGAGAACGACGTCGACAGCTACGCCCAGGGCGAGGGCTGGCTGGAGGTGTTCGCCAACCGGGTCCGGGTGCTGATCGCCGAGGCGAGGTCGCCGGACGAGCTCGACGCGGCGGACCTGCGCAGCCGGCTCGAGGACGCCGAGCGGCGCTTGCAGGAGGCCGACGACGGCTCGGCCGCACAGGAGCAGGCTGAGCGGGAGCGGGCCCGCCTCGAGGCGTTCATCAAGATCGCCGAGGGCGGCCGATAGGGCCCGGGCTTCTAACCTCTGGCGCTCTTGGATGAGCGCCCGCTAACAGAGAAGCTGATCGGCTACGACACCTCGAGGGCCGAGGGCGTCAGGCTCTGCGCCGGGTTCGTCAAGGGCTGGCTCGACGCCCGCGACATCACCACCCGCCAGCTCGACTGCCGCAGCCTGCCGGTGACCGTCGCCGAGATCGGCCCCGCAGAGGCGGAGACGACGGTGCTGCTGCACGGCCACGTCGACGTCGTCCCCGGGCGCCCGGAGCAGTTCGAGGCGCGCCTGGAGGGCGACCGGCTCTTCGGCCGCGGCGCCTACGACATGAAGGGGGCGCTGGCCGCGCTGCTGCTCGCGTTCGCCGAGTTGCGCGATTCCACCGAGGTTCGGGTCCGGCTCGGGATCGTCCCCGACGAGGAGTCCGAGGAGGACACCGACCGCGGCGGAGACCTGCTGGTCTCGGAGGGGTTCCTGGGCGACTTCGTGATCACCGGGGAGCCGACGGACATGCACGTCGGCATCGCCGCCAAGGGCGTGGTGGCGATGCGGCTGCGGGTCGAGGGCCGGGCCGCGCACGGCGCGACCCCGTGGCTGGGCGAGAACGCGATCCTGCGCGCAGTCGACGTTTTCCGGGCAATCCAGTCGCTACCGTTTGCATCCCAGAGCTCGGAGCTCTTCGATCGCCCGTCGATCAACCTCGGCCGGATCCTCGGCGGGGATGCCCTCAACAAGGTGCCCGACACGTGCTACATCGACGTCGACGTTCGACACCTGCCCGAGCAGGATCCCGAGGCGATCCTGGCTGAGGTAGGTGGCATCCCCGGCGCGACGGTCGTCTCTACCTTCAAGCGCCCGCCGGCGATGGTCGACCCGGACTCGCCCTTCGTGCGCGCCCTCGCCCAGGCGGCCGCGCCGCACCACGACCGCGAGGTGCTCTCCGTCGGCCGGGACGGCGCCTCCGACGCGGTCTCCTTCCTGCGCGTCGGCGTGCCGGCAGTCGAGTTCGGGCCGCTCGGAGGAGGTCACCACGGCCCCGACGAATGGGTCTCGGTGAGCTCGCTGGCGAGCTACCGGCGCACGATCGTCGACTTCGTCCGCGAGTTGCCGGACCGGCTCGCCGAGCGGGAGATCAGCGGCGACGGAGTGACACCGTGAGACCAGAGGACGAGACTCCCCAGACCCCCGCCGAGGGCGATCAGAACGCGGCCGACAACGCCGGCGAGCACGAGGTTCCGCCGTCGACATGGGCCGGGCGTCAGCGCGCCGGCGAGGGCGAGGGCGAGGGCGAAACCGGGCTCACCGAGGAGTTCGACCAGATCGATCTCGAGCTCGACGAGGACCTGGAGGGCGACGCACAGCCCGAGCCCGAGGCGGAGGCGGAGGCCGAGTCCGACTCCGAGCAGGGGCCCGCGCCCGGCGAGGAGGGCGTCGAGGAGGACCACGAGGCGCAGGAGGAGCCGTCCTCCGACGCCACCGTCGAGGCCGAGACCCCGGACCTCGCCGATCGTGAGGAGGCGCAGGAGGCGGCGATGGCCGGCCTGCGGGCCAGGGCCGCCGAGCACGAGTCGGCCTGGGACACCTCCAGCCACGAGACCGAACAAGACGACGAGGACGAGGATTCGGCCGAGATGGCCGCGGTGGGCGGCAACGGGCTCGCCGAGGGCGAGAAGCCGCCGAAGGCGAAGCCGATCTGGGCACGCTTCCTGGCGGCCTCACTGGTGATCGTCGTCTCGATGGCGGCGGCGACCTCGATCAGCATCCTCGTCTACTTCACCGACATCGCCGCCGGGCTGCGCGACAACGGCCAGTACGAGAACCTGAAGAAGCAGCTCTCCGAGGTCGAGGGCGGCGATCCGCAGACGATCCTCATCCTCGGCTCGGACAAGCGGCTCGGGGAGGCGACCAAGGGCGACCCGGGGCGCTCGGACACGACGATCCTGCTGCGAGTGAACCCGGACACCAACCAGATCAACCTGCTCTCGATCCCCCGCGACCTCGAGGTGAACATCCCGAACCACGGCAACGGCAAGTTCAACGAGGCCTTCTCGTACGGGGGCCCGAAGCTCACTCTGCGCGTGGTCGAGAACCTCACCGGGCTTGAGATCAACCACCTGGTGAACATCAACTTCACGGGCTTCGCCGACGCGGTGGACGCGATCGACTGCGTGTACATCGACGTCGACCACCACTACTTCAACGACAACTCGACCGCGCTCTCGGTCGCAGATCAGTACGCGGAGATCGACATCGAGGCCGGCTATCAGCAGCTGTGCGGGTTGAAGGCGCTCCAGTACGTCCGCTACCGCCACACCGACAACGACCTCGTCCGCTCGGCGCGACAGCAGGACTTCCTGCGCGAGGCGCGCCAGAAGGTGCCGCCCGAGACCCTGATCCGCGACCGCGACGACCTGCTGAAGATCTTCACCGACTTCACGACCTCGGACATCTCCGACGCGGTGACCGTGCTCGAGCTGATGAAGACCCTGATCGCCGCCCGGGATGCCGAGCTGCGCGAGATCCACTTCCCGGCCAACCTCGGCGACGGGACCACAGGGTTCGTGACCGCGTCCGAGCCGGCGATCCAGAAGGCGGTCCAGGAATTCCTCGGCAACGAGCCGGTGCCGGAGCCGAGCGCACCCGAGGATGGCGGCGATTCCGGCGGCGGCGGGGACGGGGGCGGGGACGGCGGCAAGAAGCCCGAGAACGAGGCGTCGAACGAGCCCAGCGGCCCGCCGATGATCGACGCCATCGCACAGACGCAGCCGGTGGCGCAGGAGCTTCAGGCGGCGAAGCGCAAGGACGGCGACCCGATGCTCGAGTTCCCCGTCTTCTACCCGACCCGCCTGGTGCCGGAGTCGACGGTCGACGACGACTCGCGGGCGTTCCCGATCGACGGCCCCGGCAACGACGTCTACCACGGCTACAAGATCGTCGTCGACCGTCCCGGTGGCTCGATCCCGACCGAGTACTACGGCGTCTCGGGCACCGACTGGCAGGACCCGCCGATCCTCGCCAACGCCAGCGAGCAGCGGGAGATCGACGGCCGCGACTACCTCCTTTACTACGACGGCGGCCGGCTGCGGATGATCGCCTGGAAGACCAAGCAGGAGTCCTACTGGGTCAACAACACGCTCTCCCAGACGCTGACCGAGCCGGAGATGATCTCGATCGCGACCTCGATGCGCGAACTCGGCAAGTAGCGCCCCGGGGGGAGTGAGGATGAGCGAGAAGGAAGCGATAGGCGTCGTCGGCGTCGGCTGGGTCGGGTTGGTCACCGCGGCCTGTTTCGCCGAGCTCGGACACCCGGTGATCGCGATGGACGTCGACGAGGTGAAGGTCTCGAGCCTCGACGCGGGCGAGGTCCCGATCCACGAGCCCGGCCTCGCCGAGATGGTGGCCGGCAATCGCGATCGCCTGCGGTTCACGACCTCCTCGGACGAGCTGCTCGAGCTCGCGCGCCTCCTGTTCTGCTGCGTCGACACGCCGCCGACGTACTCCGGCGACGCCGACCTGTCCCGGGTCGACGCGGTGGTCTCGACCCTGCCCGATGGAGGCGACCAGGTTCTGGTGATGAAGAGCACCGTTCCGTCGGGCACCGGCGCGGCGATCCGGCGGCAGAACCCCGAGCTCGCCTACGTCTCCTGCCCCGAGTTCCTCAAGGAGGGGACCGCGGTCGAGGACTTCCTTCACCCGGACCGGGTGGTGATCGGCGCGGACCCCGGCGACGACGCCGCCGCGGACGAGGTCGAGGAGCTCTACCGCCCGCTCGGCGGCGAGATCGTCCGCACGGACGTCGCCTCGGCCGAGATGATCAAGCTCGCCTCGAACGCGTTCCTGGCGACGAAGATCTCGTTCATCAACGAGATCGCGAACGTCTGCGAGCAGACCGGAGCGGACGTAACGGAGGTGGCGCGGGGCATGGGCCTGGATGAGCGCATCGGCCCGAAGTTCCTCAAGGCCGGCATCGGCTGGGGGGGCTCGTGCTTCGGCAAGGACACGATCGCCCTGAAGAAGCTGGCCGGCAACACCGGTTACCACTTCCAACTCCTCAGCGCCGTCATCGATGTCAACGAGCTTCAGAAACGACGCGTCGTCGGCAAGCTCAAGGACCACCTTGGGGACCTGGCCGGCCGTCAAATCGCATTGCTGGGCCTGGCCTTCAAGCCAAACACAGACGACATGCGAGACGCATCGAGCTTGGTGCTGGCTGCCCGGTTGCGCGGTGAGGGCGCGAGCGTGTCGGCCTACGATCCGATCGCAGAGCGGCGTGCGCGGGAGCTGCTGCCTGAGATCGATATCGCCGACTCGGTCACGTCAGTGTTCGATGGTGCCGACGCAGCCGTGCTCGTCACCGAGTGGCCCGAGTTTGCCGAGATCGACTGGAAGGACGCCGCGGCCCGAATGACGACTCCGTTGCTCGTCGACGGGCGCAACTTCCTCGACCCTGAGACGATCCGCGACGCGGGGCTGATCTACGAGGGCATCGGGCGCCCGAACGAGGTCCGCGACTGATGCAGGCGGTGGTCCTCGTCGGCGGGGAGGGGACGCGCCTGCGGCCGCTGACGTTGACCCGGCCCAAGCCGGCGCTGCCGCTTGTCGACCGCCCGTTCATCCGCTACATGGTCGAGTGGCTCTCGCGCCACGGCATCGACGAGGTGGTGATGGCCTGCGGTTTTCAGCCGGACGGCCTGCGTGCCGCCCTGGGCGACGAGCTTCCCGGCGGACCTCACATCACCTACGTCGAGGAGGAAGAGCCGCTCGGCACCGCCGGTCCCGTCCGCCTGGCCGCCGACCGCGGCTTGCTCGACGATCGCTTCATGGTCCTGAACGGCGACGTGCTGAGCGACCTCGATCTGACCGCGCTCCAGCGCCAGCACGAGGAGAGCGGGGCCATCGCGACGCTGGCGCTGTATCCCGTGGAGGACCCGACGTCCTACGGGCTCGTGCGCAGGCGCGAGGACGGGGTGGTGATCGAGTTCCTCGAGAAGCCCGACCCCGAGGAGATCGACACGGATGAGATCAACGCCGGTGCATACGTGCTCGAACGCGCGCTGGTCGACCTGATCCCGCCCGGGCGGGCGGTCTCGATCGAGCTGGAGGTGTTCCCGCGGCTGGTCGGGCAGGGTCTCTACGCCCGACGGCTGGAGGGGTACTGGATGGACATCGGCACGCCCGAGCGCTACCTCGCGGCGAGCTGGGACATCCTCGAGGGGCGGGTCTCAACCGACGTGGTCGCCACCGCGCCTGGACTCTTCATCGGCCCCGAGGCCGAGATCTCCGACGAGGCGGAGATCGGCCCGCGCGCGGTCGTGAGCGAGGGCTGCGCGATCGGCGACGGCGCCCGCGTCGCCGACGCTGCGCTGCTCGAGAACTGCCGCGTCGGCGCCCGGGCGACGATCGAGGGCGCGATCTTGGCGGCGGACGTCGAGGTCGGCGAGGGCGCGACGATCGGCGCGGACAGCGTCATCGGGGAGGGGGCGAGTGTGTCCGGCGGCGCCTCGGTGCCCCGGGGCGCGCGGGTCCAGCCCGGCGAGATGGTGGGCGACGGCGCGTTCGAGGCGCCGACCGACTACAAAGCGCCCACCGGATGACGGATCTCGACTCCATCCGCGAGGTCGACTCGAGCAACCAGCTCGACGACGTGCTCGCGCTGCCCGAGCATCTGCGTGACGCACTCTGGCGGGTGGAGTCGGCGGGCCTCGAGGAGGTGGAGGCGTCCGGATTGATCGTCTGCGGCATGGGCGGCTCGGCGGTCGGCGGGGCGCTCGCCAGGTCGGCGCTCGGCGACCGCCTCGGCCTGCCGATGCTGATGTTCCGCGACTACGAGCTGCCTCCGTGGACGTCACCGGACCGCGCGGTCCTCTGCTCGAGCTACTCCGGCAACACGGAGGAGACGTTGGCCTGCTTCGAGGCTGCCGAGGCGCTCGGCGCCCGCCGCTTCGTGGCGACCACCGGCGGGGCGCTGGCCGAGGCTGCGCGTGCCGCCGGGGTCCCGGTGATCGGCCTCCCGGGCGGGCTCCAGCCGAGGCACTCGGTCGGTTACGGGTTCACGGTCGCCTGCGAGGTGGCGGCGCTGATCGGCGCCGCGCCGGGCATGCGGACCGAGATCGACACCGCCGCCGCTCATCTCGAGTCCTCGCGCGACAGGATCGTCGCCCAGGCGGCCGAGGTCGCCGACCGGATCGGCGACGCGCTGCCGCTGATCTACGGCTTCGACGTCACGGTCCCCGTTGCCTACCGCTGGAAGACCCAGATCAACGAGAACGCAAAACGCCACGCGTTCTCGAACCAGCTCCCGGAGCTCGACCACAACGAGATCGTCGGCTTCACCTCGAACTCCGGCGGCCCGTTCGCGGCCGTCTTCCTCACCGACTCCGACCAGCACCCGCGCCAGCGCGAGCGCGCCGAGCTGACGGCGAAGGTGATCGAGCCCGGCGCCGCGGACGTGCTCACGCTCGAGACCGAGGGCGAGACCCGCATCTCGCGTCTCCTGCACGCGGTCCAGCTCGGGGACCTGGTCTCGCTCTTCCTCGCCGCCCGGGCCGGCGTCGATCCGGGCCCGGTCGAGCTGATCGAGCGGCTCAAGGCCGAGCTCGGCCGCCCCTAGACCCCGCTCCTTCGCCAAGCAGGCTTCGACGCGGGTCAGTCGAGCTCGGGACGGCGGCGCTCGCGCTTCACCTGGGAGCGGCGGCGCTTCGCCTGCAGCCGGCGCTCCCGCGCGGCGCCGGTCGCCTTCGTCGGCCGGCGGCGCTTGCGCGGCCGCAGCGCGGCCGCGATTCGCTCGCGCAGGCGCTCGACTGCGAGCTCGCGGTTCCGCGCCTGGCTGCGCGAGTCCTGCGCAACCGCCGTCACCCGAGGCCCGAAGCGGGCCCGCAGCCGCCGCTTCTGCTCCTCGCTGAGCGCCGACGAGTCATCGATCTCGAACACCGCCTCGATCCGCGACGCGGTCACGTTCGCATGCTGGCCGCCGGGGCCGGACGAGCGGCTGGCCCGGACCTTGATCTCGTCATCCGGGATCACCGGCGACACGCTAGCTCGCACCGGGCGGGTGTCGGGGTCGGTGACCGAGAGGCTCTCGCGAGGCCATGGATGGCCGAACAGCGAGCAGGCAGGATGCCGGCCTCTCGGGCACGCGCCCCGGCGCCCGCGCGTCGCTCAGTAGCGGTAGTGATCCGGCTTGTACGGGCCCTCGACGGGAACGCCGATGTACGCCGCCTGCTCGGGATCGAGCTGGGTGAGGCTGACGCCGAGCGCGTCGAGGTGAAGGCGGGCGACCTTCTCGTCGAGGTGCTTGGGCAGCACGTAGACCTGCTTGGAGTACTCGTCGTTCTTCGAGTAGAGCTCGATCTGGGCGATCGTCTGGTTCGTGAACGAGTTCGACATCACGAAGGACGGGTGACCGGTCGCGTTGCCGAGGTTCAGCAGCCGGCCCTCCGAGAGGACGATGATCGCGTGGCCGTCTTCGAAGACCCACTCGTCGACCTGCGGCTTGATGTTGATCCTCTCGATCCCGGGCACCTTCTCGAGCCCGGCGATGTCGATCTCGTTGTCGAAGTGCCCGATGTTGCCGACGATCGCCTGGTGCTTCATCCGCGCCATGTCGTCGGCGGTGATGATGTCCTTGTTGCCGGTGGCGGTGATGAAGATGTCGGCGGTCTCGACGACCTCCTCGAGCGTCCGGACCTCGAGTCCCTCCATCGACGCCTGCAGGGCGCAGATCGGGTCGATCTCGGTGACGATCACCCGCGCGCCCTGGCCGCGCAGCGAGCTGACGCAGCCCTTGCCGACGTCGCCGTAGCCGCAGACGACCGCGGTCTTGCCGCCGATCATCACGTCGGTGGCGCGGTTGATGCCGTCGATCAGCGAGTGCCGGCATCCGTAGAGGTTGTCGAACTTCGACTTCGTCACCGAGTCGTTGACGTTGATCGCCGGAAACAGCAGGTCGCCGGTCTCGGCGAGCTGGTAGAGGCGGTGCACGCCGGTGGTCGTCTCCTCGGTGACGCCCATGATCCCGTCGGCGATCCGGGTCCAGCGCTGGGGATCGGCCTCCAGCGAGCTCCGCAGGCGCTCGAGGATGATCCGGAACTCCTCCGACTCGGCGGAGGCCGGGTCCGGGACCGCGCCGGCGCCCTCGTACTCCACGCCCTTGTGGACCAGCAGCGTCGCGTCGCCGCCGTCGTCGAGGAGCATGTTGGGGCCGTCGCCGTCGGGCCAGGTGAGCGCCTGCTCGGTCGCCCACCAGTACTCCTCGAGCGTTTCGCCCTTCCAGGCGTAGACCGGGATCCCCGCCGCGGCGATCGCGGCGGCAGCGTGGTCCTGGGTCGAAAAGATGTTGCACGACGCCCACCGCACCTCGGCGCCGAGCGCGACCAGGGTCTCGATCAGAACTGCGGTCTGCACGGTCATGTGAAGCGAGCCGGTGATCCTTGCGCCGGCCAGTGGCTGTGAGGCGGCGAACTCCTCGCGCGTCTTGATCAGGCCCGGCATCTCGTGCTCGGCAAGCGTGATCTCCTTGCGACCGAACTCGGCCAGCCCGATGTCGGCGACCTTGTAGTCCTGCGCGGCTTGGGTAGTGGTCATGCGTCTCCCATGTCTTCGCTCTGGTTGCTTCGGCCGAACATCGTAGACGCCAATCAGTCCAATAGCCTCAACCGCGGATGAGAGCCATGGTCATGGCCGCTGGGCTCGGTACCAGGCTGCGCCCGCTCACCTACGAGGTGCCGAAGCCGATGGTCCCGGTCGCCAACCGGCCGGTGATGGAGCTGCTCCTCCGTTTGCTCGCCGAGCAGGGGTTTCGCGAGATCGTCGCCAACCTGCACTGGTTCCCCGAGACGATCGAGTCGCGATTCAAGGACGGCTCCGAGCTCGGGATCGAGCTCACGTACATCCACGAGCCCGAGCTCACCGGCACCGCCGGCGGGGTGCGCGCCGCGCGCGAGTTCCTGACCGCCGAGACCGGCCCGTTCCTCGTCCTCGCCGGTGACGCCCTCACGGACATCGACCTGCACGCCCTGGTCGACGCGCACCGCGGCAACGACGGCATCGCGACCCTGGCCACCAAGGCGGTGCCGAACGTGAGCGAGTACGGCGTCGTGGTCATCGACGGCGACGGCCGTGTGCAGGGGTTTCAGGAGAAGCCCGACCCGTCGGAGGCGCTCTCCGACCTCGCCAACTGCATGATCTACGTCTTCGAGCCCGAGATCTTCGACCACTTCCCCGACCAGGCTCCGCTGGATTTCGCGCTCGACGTCTTCCCGGCCCTGCTGCAGCACGACGTCCCGTTCCACGTGCACGCCACCGACTCCTACTGGAACGACGTCGGCTCGCTGCAGGAGTACCTGCAGGGCAACCTCGACGTCGTCCTGGGACGGGTGGCGGTCAGCGCCGCGGGTCGGCTGATCGATAACGGCGACTCCAGCCTCGGCGCTGAGGTCGATGCCGGCGGCCCGATCCTGATCGCCGACGGGGTGACGATCGGTGCCGGGGCCCGGCTCGACGGGCCGTTGGTGCTGGGCCCGGGCTCGACGATCGGCGCCGGCGCCAGGGTGCGCGAGTCGGTCCTGCTCCCCGGCGCCACGGTCGGCGACGAGGCCTTGATCGCCGGTGCGATCGTCGGCCGGCGCGGCACGCTCGCCTGACTACGCTTGTAGGCGCCTTGAAGGTTGAGCTCCTCTGGTGGCGCGGCTGTCCCTCATGGCCCGAGGCCAGGGGGCTCCTGCGAGCCGAGATGGAGCGTGCCGGCCTGGATCCGAACAGCGTGGAGGAGCGCGAGATGCTGGCCGATGCGGACGCCGAGCGTGAGCGCTTCTACGGCTCGCCGACGATCCGGGTGGACGGGCGCGACATCGCCGACCCGGGGACGAACCCGATCGGTCTAACCTGCCGCCTCTACCGGCTGCGCGACGGCCGGATCTCGGCGCTGCCCGACGCGGCCGAGATCGCCGACGCGTTGCGAGCTGCGAGCGAGGGAGGTGAGGAGCGATGAGCGAGATCGGCGCCCCGGCACCGGCCCTCGAGCTTCCTGATACCAGCGGTCAGGCCCGCGCCCTACCGGGGCCCGGCGAGGCTGCGGCGACGGTGGTCGTCTGGACCTGCAACCACTGCCCCTACGCCCTCGCCTGGCACGACCGGATCGTCGACGCAGCGCGCGACTACGCGGATCGCGGCGTGCGCTTCCTGGCCGTCAACTCCAACGACGCCGATCGCTATCCGGCGGATTCGCCGGCCGCGATGCGCGAGCGCGTCGAGCGCGAGGGCTGGCCGTTTCCGTACCTCTGGGACTCCAGCCAGGAGGCCGCTCGTGCCTGGGGCGCGCGGGTGACGCCGCACCTGTTCGTACTCGACGGCGACCTGCGCATCGCCTACGAGGGGGCTCCCGACGGCGACCACCGGGACCCCTCTCAGAACGCGACCTGGCTGCGGGCCGCGCTCGACTCCGTCCTCGCCGGCGCCCAGCCGCAGCCGTCGTCCACCGAGCCGGTCGGGTGCTCGGTGAAGTGGAAGCCGTGACCGAGCGCCGCCGGCTGGTCCGCGTCCCCGCATCATCGGCCAACCTCGGCCCCGGGTACGACGTCCTTGCGGGCGCGCTCGGCCTGCACCTGGACCTGGAGGTAGCGGAGGCGGGCGAG
This sequence comes from uncultured Solirubrobacterales bacterium, assembly GCA_963793775.1. Lineage (GTDB taxonomy): Bacteria > Actinomycetota > Thermoleophilia > Solirubrobacterales > 70-9 > WHSW01. The sequence goes on along the minus strand of CAWCBM010000019.1, from coordinate 272,736 downwards.
TTCGCGGTCGTGACCGAGCTCGACGTCCCGCGCGAGCGCAGCAATCTCTGCGTGAGGGCGTTCGAGCTCCTGCATCCCGCGGACGGGCTGCGCTTTGAGATCCGCAGCGAGATTCCGCTCGCCCGAGGGCTCGGATCGAGCGCCGCGGCCATCGTCGCCGGCCTGATCGCGGCAGACCACCTGTTCGAGCTCGGCCTCGCGCGAGCCGCGCTCTACGCCAGGGCGGTCGAGCTCGAGGGCCACCCCGACAACGTCGCCGCCGCGCTCTACGGCGGCTTTGTCGTCTGCCCGACCCGGGAGGCCGACTCCCAGCCCGCGCCGGTCCGGCTCGAGCCGCCGCAGGGCGTCGAGGCGGTACTGGTGATTCCCTCGGAGACCGTCCCGACGGCCGATGCCCGGGCGGCGATCCCGCCGGTGGTCCCGGTCGACGACGCGGTCGCCAACGTCGGCGCGGCCACCCAGCTCGTGCTCGGCATCGAGCGCTCGGACCTGGGCCTGATCGCCAACGGCCTGGGCGACCGCCTCCACCAACCGGCTCGACGCGACCTCTATCCGCGCTCGCTCGAGCTGGTCGAACGAGCCCGGGAGCTGGGCGCCCTGGGTGCGACGATCTCCGGCGCCGGGCCCTCGGTGCTCCTCTGGAGCTACTGGCAGGACACCGGCAAAGTCGTCGCCGCGGCGACGACGGCGACCGAGGGCTGGGCCGATGTCCGCCGCCTCGCCTTCACGCCGCAGGGCGCGGACGTGCCGGAGCTCTAGTCGCCCGGTGAGGCGGTGAGCGCCTCGATCACGTCCTTCGAGTGAGTCACCGGCAGCCGGTTCCCCTCGAGCTCGATCGTCGACCCGCTGTCCTCGTGGATCAACTCGAGGACGCGCACGTTGACTCGCTGGTGGACCCTGGCCTCCAGGCCGGCGCGGGGGACCTCGAAGGCCAGGTCGGTGGGCACCTGGCGTCTGCTGCGCCCGGCGAACCCGTACACGGTCGAGTCCGTGACCGCGACCAGCATCGTCTCCGGAAGCCCGGAGGCGGCGTCGGCCGCCCGCATGCCTGCCAGCGAGCCGGCGGCTGTGCCGATCGCGTCCGCCGCGCCGCCGAGCGTGCTGCCGGCGTCGCCGCCCGCCATTCCACCCACGAACATGCCGCCCGTGTGGCCGCGTGGATTGAACTGCCCGGCGGCGACGACCTCGTCGTCGACGCCGCGTTCCGCCAAGGCGCCCTGGACCGCCTCGACCATGCTCTCCTCGGACACTGCCCGACCTCCTCGTCGCTCGGCTCCAGCCTAAGGCACGGCGACACGCTCGAACCCGAAGTTAATGGCCTCTATGGCCACTAACTGCGCGTTCGGCGGGATCAGGCGCGGGCGCCGGCCGGGACCAGCTCCACGCTGAGCTCGTCGAGGGGCTCGAGGAGGTCCTGGCGGGAGAGGCGCCGCAGCAGCTCGCCGGCCAGCGAGAGGTAGTCGGCGCCGCGGTCCGGGCGGTACGAGAGGATCGGGACCGCTCGCTCGGCCGACTCTGCGTAGGCGATCGACTGGCGGATCACCGTGCGGCAGACGGTGTCGCCGAACCGCTCGCGCAGCGCCTCGAGCGTGTGGCGGGCGTGCTTGGTGCGCATGTTGACGATGTTGAGCACCACCGCCAGCAGCTCCAGGTCGGGGTTGAGCGAGTCGCGCGCCAGGTTGAGGACCTCGACCGCCTGCTCCACGCCCTGCAGCGAGAAATACTGAGCCTCCGTGGAGAGGATCGCGTAGTCGGCGGCGACCAGCGCGTTGACCGTCAGCAGCCCGAGGGTCGGCGGGCAGTCGATCAGGATCAGGTCCTTGTTGCGCCTCAGGTCGCGAAGCGCGCTGCGCAGGGTGACCTCGCGGCCGATCTTGCCCGCCAGCGCCAGCTCGGCCTCGGCGAGGCGCATGTTCGCCGGGATCACGTCGCCGTGCACCGCCTCGGCGGCCCGGACCTGGCCGTGCAGGACGTCGGCGAGGGTGGGGCTGACGTCGGGGTCGGTGTCGAAGTAATCGGAGAGATTTCCCTGCGGGTCGGCGTCGACCGCGAGCACGTCGAGACCGAGGCGGCCGAAGACGTCGGTCAGCGTCCGGGTCATGGTCGTCTTGCCGGTGCCCCCCTTCTGGGACAGGATCGCGATCGTCGTTCCCATCTGGGCGCGACTCTATAATGGCCGTCCACTTCTGCCCGTCGCGCGCCCGCTCGAAGAAGGTGCGGTAACCGGGAGGTCCCATTGTTTTACTCGCCCCACCGTCCCTGGCGCCCGCGGGTGTCGCCACCGTCGGTCGAAGACCGTGACGCGTGCGCGATCTACGCCTCCGTCCGCAAGGACGGGACCCCCAGCCGCGAGCCCGTCTCGCTGGCGCTCGCCAACCTGCAGAAGATGCTTCACCGCGCCGGCAACGTGGACGGCGAGGGCGATGGCTGCGGGCTGCTGATCGACATCCCGCGCAAGGTGTGGGCCGAGGAGGTCCGAGGGGGCGGGCACAACCCGGCGCTCGCGCGGGACCGAGCCTTCGCCGTGGCCCACGTCTTCATCGACCGCAGCGCCGACGTCGAGCGAGTCCGTCACGATGCCCGCGAGACCCTCGCCCGCTCGGGCTTCCGGGTGCTCGCCGAGCGCCTCGACGCCACCGAGCCGAGCGCCCTCGGCGCCACCGCCCGCGAGGAGGAGCCGCACTTCTGGCAGTTCGCCGGCCTGGTCACCGACGAGGAGCGGCGCAACCGGGTGCTGTTCGACCTGATGCTCGAGCTCGAGCAGTCGCCGGAGATCCACGCCGCCTCGTTCTCGGGCGACACCGTCGTCTACAAGGTCATGGGCGCCCCGAAGGTGCTCGGCGAGTACTACCCGGACCTCCGCGACGAGCGACTCGAGACCGTCGCTGCCTTCGGGCACAACCGCTACTCGACCAACACCTGGCCGTCGTTCAAGCGGGTCCAGCCGTTCACCGTGCTCGGCCACAACGGCGAGATCAACACCATCGCCCAGCTCCGCCAGGAGGCGACGATGCTCGGGGTGCGGATCCACGAGGACGGCTCCGACTCGCAGGACCTAAACCGCACAGTCGACACGCTGATCAACGTCGAGGGCCTGTCGCTGCCCGAGGCCATGGAGGCCGTGGTGCCGCCGGTCGTCAACGAGATCCGCTCGCTTCCGGCTGAGCTGCACCCGTTCTTCATGTATCTGCGCGAGGCCATGGGCCCGTTCGCCCAGGGCCCGGTGGCCCTGATCGCCCGCCACGGCGACGAGTGCGTGTTCTCGGCCGACGCGCTCGGCCTCCGGCCGCTCTGGAGGGTCGAGACCGCCGACGACTTCATCTTTTCCTCCGAGCCCGGGGTCGTCAACGTGCACGAGATGGTCTCCGAGCCGCTGCCGCTCGGCCCGGGGGAGAAGTTCTTCGTCGCCATCAACCGGGAGCAGCGCTCGTCTCGCCTCTACGAGCACTTCGAGATGCAGAAGCTGGTCGCCAAGCGGTGGCTCGAGCGCACCGGCGCCGATGACGCGGCGGGCTATGACCGGGCGCTGGTGACCGGCGGTCCGCTGGAGGGTCCCGAGATTCCCTGCTACACCTCGGCCGGCCCCTCTGAGCCGGTCAAGGTCTCCGACGAGATCCTCGCCGGGTTCGGCTGGCAGCGCGACGACGTCAAGCTTTGCCAGCAGATGGCGTCCAACGGCGCCGAGCCGGTCGGCTCACTGGGCTACGACGGCCCGCTGGCGGCGCTCTCGCCCGAGCGGCAGAACCTCGCCGACTACTTCAAGGAGACGGTCGCGGTGGTCACCAACCCGGCGATCGACCGCGAACGCGAGATGGAGCACTTCTCCGTCCGCGAGGTGTTCGGCCGCCGGCCCACGCTGCACGACCCGGCGACGGACACGGACACCGTCGAGACCTCGTTCGCGGTCATCCTGGGGGGCCACCACGAGATGGCGCCCTTGGGCGAGTCGGTCTACCGCCGGATCGCGCGAGAGCACCAGACCTACCTGCTCGAGGACCTGTGGGAGCACTTCGGCGACCGCGCCAAGGCGATCGACGTCGCCCTGCTGGAGTCCGAGACCACCAAGGGCGCGATCGAGCGCATCCGCCAGGAGGCGGTCAAGGCCGTCCGCGGTGGCTGCGAGCTCCTCGTGCTCACGGACCGCGTCGTCTACGACGGCGAGCGCCGCTACCTCGACGCCCACCTCGCGGTCTCGGCGGTCGACCAGGCGCTGAAGCAGTTCCGGGTCGAGCCGGGCGAGGAGAACCTGCGCCGCCGCTGCTCGATCGTGCTGCGCTCGGCGGCGATCCGCAACGTGCACGACGTCGTGATCGCGCTCGGCCTCGGCGCCAACGGAGTCAACCCCTACGTGTTGCTCGAGGTCGTCTGCGTCGACGACTACGAGAAGGACGTCGCCAATATCTGCGCCGCGCTGCGCAAGGGCATCGAGAAGGTGATCTCGACCATCGGGATCCACGAGGTGCGCGGCTACGCCCGCCAGTTCTCCTCGATCGGGATCAAGCCCGAGCTCGCCGAGATCTTCGGCACCGAGGCGTTCGTCGCCTCCGAGAAGGCCGGGGTCGGCTTCGGCGAGCTCGACGCCGACACCGACGAGCGCCTGCGCGACCTGCGCGGCGAGGGCGGGACGGCCAAGCCCGCGAAGACCTTCCGCTTCTACCCGAAGGTCTACAAGGCGGCGGTCGCGGCGGCCAACGGAACCGCCACCTACGAGGAGTACGCCGAGAAGGTCCGCGAGCTCGAGACCCAGAGCCCGATCTCGATGCGGCACGCGATCAAGCTGCGCTCGGACCGCGAGGCGATCGACCCCGCGAGCGCCGACCCCGGCGTCGGCCACCACGACTACCCGCTGGTGATCTCGTCGATGAGCTTCGGCTCGCAGTCGGAGCCGGCGTTCCGCGCCTACGCCGAGGCCGCGAAGTCGATCAACATCCTCTGCGTCAACGGCGAGGGCGGCGAGATCCGCGACATGTACGGCAACTACCGCAAGTGGCGCGGTCAGCAGGTCGCCTCGGGACGGTTCGGCGTCTCGGCCGAGATGCTCAACGCCTCGTATCTGGCCGAGATCAAGATCGGGCAGGGGGCGAAGCCCGGCGAGGGCGGACACCTGCCGGGCAAGAAGGTCTCCGAGAAGGTCGCCGCGGCGCGCAACGCCGCCCCCGGCACCGACCTGATCTCGCCATCGAACAACCATGACCTCTACTCGATCGAGGACCTCGCCGAGCTGATCGACGAGCTAAAGACGGTGAACCCGGACCTGCGGGTCTCGGTCAAGGTCCCGGTGGTGCCGAACATCGGCACGATCGGCCTCGGGATCGCCAAGGCCGGCGCCGACATCATCACGCTGTCGGGCTTCGAAGGCGGCACCGGCGCCGCGCGCCAGCACGCGCTGCGCCACGTCGGCCTGCCGTCGGACATCGGCACCCGGCTCGTGCACCGGGCGCTGATGGAGGCGGGGATCAGAAACCGGGTCGAGATCTGGGCCGACGGCGGCTATCGCCACGCCCACGACGTGGTCAAGCTGATCTGCATGGGCGCGAACCGGATCGGGTTCGGCACGCTGGCGATGGTCTCCCTTGGCTGCACGATCTGCCGCGGGTGTCAGCTCGACACCTGCCACGTCGGCATCGCGACCCAGATCGAGACCACCGAGGAGGCGACGGAGCACGGGCTGAAGAAGTTCACCCCCCAGGACGTGCCGACGGCGGCCGAGAACTGCGCCCGCTTCTTCAGGTCGATGGGCGAGGAGGTCCGCCGGCTGACCGCCGAGCTCGGCTACGAGTGCACGCAGGAGCTGGTGGGCCGCTACGACCTGCTCGAGCAGGTGGCCGCCAAGGGCGAGCTCGACCTCGCGCAGCTGATCACGCCGCTGGAGGAGTTCCTCGACCTCGAGCCCGCGGACCTGCCCGTCGCCGACGAGATCACGGCCGAGGCCCGCGCCGAGGCCGGCTTGGTGATGGCGCGGCCGATCAGGATGCCGCGCTCGGAGGCCTCGGCGCAGATCTCGGGCCTCGCCGACGAGGTCTGCGGCGGCGGGCGCGTCTCGCTCGAGTTCCCGCGCCCAACCGACGCCCACGACCGCGTGCTCGGCGCCGACCTCGCCGGCGCGATCGCGCGCGGGCGGATCTACGGCCAGCTTCCCGACGACACCGGCGACGTCCTCGCGTCACTCGAGTTCAACGGCGGCTCTGTGGCCGGCCAGGGCTTCGGCGCCTTTAACGCCTACGGGCTCAGCGTCCGGGTCGAGGGCGGCGCGCAGGACGGCGTGGGCAAGGGCATGCTCGGCGGCAAGGTGTCGATCCTCAAGGGCAAGGGGGCGGACGGACGGCGGATCAACGGCTCGGTCGGCAAGTCGTTCGCCTACGGGGCCCAGCGCGGGCGCCTGTTCGTCCAGGGCTCCGCCGACTCCCGCTTCTGCATCCGCCTCTCGGGCGCGGACGTGGTCCTCGGCGGTGAGCCCGCCGAGCCGCTCGACGACTCCAAGGGGTGCGTCTCGGACCGCGCCAACGCCAAGGGCTTCGCGTTCGAGTACATGACCTCGGGTCGCGCGGTCGTGCTCGGCGACCTCGGCCCCTGGGCCTGCGCCGGGATGACCGGCGGCCGCGTCTACTGCCGGGTCAACCCGGAGTGGAACCTCGACGCCGAGGCGGTCCAGCGCCGGCTCGGCGAGGGGGCGAAGGTGCACCTGCGCGAGCTCGACGCCGAGGGCATGCTCGACGTCCAGGACCTGCTCGGCCACTACGCGGCCGAGCTGCGGGCGACGGGTCAGGGGGACGAGGCGAGGCGGATCGTCGACCTGGTAGCCGAGCCGAGCGAGCACTTTCTGATGATCGTTCCCGAGAAGGTCCAGGCCGACCCGAACATCTCCACCGAGTAGGCGGGGCGTCCCTCCGGGCGGGAGCCCCGCTCTAAGGGTAGGGTCGTCTCGACTCTGAACCAACCTGGCGACGGGCATCTATCGGGGAGGGACCACCATGACCGCTGCAGCGCATCGCCGGGACCTTGCTCGCGACGGCTCTATCCGTGGCGCTCGCATCCAGCGCGCACGCGGCCACCCCCCTCAACGTGAGTTGCGGCGAGACGATCACAGCCGACACGACCCTCGCCAGCGACCTCGTCGACTGCCCGAGCAACGGGATCGTGATCGGCGCCGACGACATCGCCCTCGATCTCAACGGACACACGATCGACGGCGACGCTGAGTTGATCGAGCCGATGCCCGAAGGGCGAGTTCTGCGACGGCGGGGTGGTCAACATCGGCCACGCCGGAGTCACCGTGAAGCATGGCTCCGTGCGGGGGTTCGCGATCGGAGTGTTCGTCGGGCGGGCACGCGACAACCGCGTGCTCGACATCTCCTCGTCCAAGAACATCCTCTTCGGCTTCGTGGTCGCCGAGTCGTCCCGACAGCCTGGTCCGCGACAGCTCGGGAAGCGACAACATCGCTCCGAGGGACGTGATTGGCCTGTTCGGCTCCCATCGCCCCGGCTCCTGGGCAACTCGTTCGCCGGCAACCCCCTCGGCATCCACGTCGAGGATTCCACCGACAACCTGATCGAGGGGAACGTGTTCTCGAGCAACGACCTGGGAATACTCATGGAGGCCGACGGCAATCAGGGCGACGCAACCGCAGCGTTCGAGACGGCGAGGGGATCCTCGTCGTCCGGCAGCCGAAACGTGATCACCCGGAACCGCTACTCCCGAAACAAGGGCGGCATCGCGATCGAGAAGGGACGCGGCAACCTCGTCGCCCGCAACGTCGTCGTTGATGCTCGCCGGATCGGCAACCGTCTCGGACTCCAACGACCAGAGCAGCTCGGAGGTGTGAACAACGTCGTCCGGCGAAATCTGGTCAAAGGAAGCGGCGTGCGATGGGTTCCTTCGCAGAAAGCCCCCATCGCAACCTCGCGAGCAGGCGGAGAGGCTTGAGGTTCTAACCCAGTCGAAGAGCTGGGCGCTATGCCCGACTGACGTTGGAGCCGATGACCCGATGCTGGCCTTCGAGGACGCGCTTCGAGATTTTCCGGCCGATCACATTCTGGTAGGCCTTCGCGCACCCGATCGCGCCGGCTGGCAGGAGCGTGGTCTGCTGGATCAGCTACTGGATCGCTTCGCGCGCCCGGTCACGGTCTTCTCGCTCGGCGAGTAGCGCTTGGACGAGAAGTAGCACTCGGTTCTGACCCACTTCCCTTGAGCAGGCCGGCTGCGGCGAGTGGCGACGCCCGCGGATCTGTCCGGCCATCGACTTACCGTCGATGCATATGCCCTACGGGGATGCAAATTGGAAGCGCGTCTCCGCTCTGGTAGTCGCCGGCAAGTGCTGCGTGCGCTGCGACCGGCCGGCCGAGCACGCCCACCACGTCCTTCCTCGCAGCTTCGGGGGGTCCGACGATCCGTCAAATCTCGTTCCCGCCTGCAGCCGTTGCCACCCATCGCTTGAGCGGGTGGCGCGTCAACGGGCCTACTGGCTCGGGTACCGTCCGGTCCTCGCGGGCAAGCCCCCTCGACGCGTTCGACGTGCGCGTCGTGTCCCGAGGCTTGCGCGGCGCGTTGCGTCCCGTGGCGCTCTCGCAGACCTGCTCGCGGAACCACGTGGCCAGCACAGAACGACGAGCGCTACCGTTCGGGACCTCGTGCTCAACGACGGGGTAGAGACGTACTCATTGTCTACACGGCTCTATCGCCTCACTTCGAGCCGCGAAATTAGTTCACTCGTAACTCTCGGCTTAGGCGGGGTGGCGAAGCGCGTGCATGGTCGCCTCGAGCAGCGCCCAGCGCAGATAGGTCGGCCCGTGCTTGGTCAGCGGGCCGCGGCGATCGGAGTCGCCCTACTGATCGACCCGCGCGCAAAGGCCGGTGTAGCCGGTGAGCTTCTCGGGGCTCGCGAACCTTTCGATCCGCTCCGATCTCGCCCTCGATCGTGAACGCGAGCACCCAGCCGATCCCCGGCGCGCTCATCAGCAGCGGGACGTAGCGGTGCTCGGCGTCGCTCGCCTTCAGCCGGCCGTTCACCTCTATCGATCTGGTCGCTCTAGATCGTCTATCAGCTGACAGCGAGGCGGCGACGTTGCCGCGCCAGGCTCGTAACCTCGAGGCGCTCTAGTAGCTTTCTGCCCTCTACCCCTAACATCTGACCGGCAGGCCTGCCGAAGTTGATCAGGTCCAGTCGATGCGCTGCTTGAGCATCCAGCGGTGCTTCACCAGGTGTAGCCTGAAGCGGCGAGCTCGCGCTCCTCGCTTACCCTCAGTATCCTTGAGCCAGATCGCCTGCACCAGTCGCGTCACTGAGCACCGCGAGCACCATCTAGTCTATCCTGTCTCTCTTGCAGTCCAGCGCGCCAGTCCCTTGACCTTCTGCGCGTCCGCTATCTCTACCTCCCAGCCCTGCTTGTTCTAGCTTGTCTTGTACCAGCCGCGCCTCATCCACTCTACCACGCGCAGACCCTCTCTGCGTTCTGTCTCTTCTATTCCGCTCGCGAGGTCTTTAACTAGTCCACTCCGCTCACCGCGAGCTGTCTAGGCGCTCTCCTCGTCGCTCAGAAGCAGACGTCAACTCTCCTCACTGAGTCTAATCCAGCTCAACATTAGCCCTCCTTGTCTCTGTTATACACCACTACTTCACCAACTAGCCCTTCTTCATCGTCCAAAGCGGTACTTCTGCTGTCGCCCGGAAGGAGCAGCCACAGAGCCGCTCCGGGCCAGGGGGTCGAGCAATTACCTGACCGCTTTCGGCGGCAGATGGCGGACTCGAGGGCGTCGCGCAGACGTACGATGGATGGGTGACTGCTCGTCGGGCCACGATCATCGGCAGCAGCGCGGCGGCGACCGCCGTTGCCCTGGCGCTCGCAACCGCGGGCGGCTCAGAGACCGCGGCGCCCTCCGAAGCCGCAACGTCGACGACCGCCCAGGTCGAGGTCAAGGAGACCCAGAAGGTCGCGGTCGAGAACTGCTCGACGCGATCGCAGGCGGGCTTCCCCGGCGCGTTCACCGATCGCCGCAACCTGGTCGTCGGGCCGCTGGCGATGATGGGCGCAGGCAAGGGCAGGGTCTACTTCTTTCCTGAGTTCGGCAGCGACGCCGGCGGACAGAAGTTCCAGCTTCTGGTCCGGAACGGCCACCGGGTAACCGTGGAGCTGTCGCGGCGTACCCGGCGGGACGCCGGGCTCGCCTACGGTCCGCTTGGCGGTGGACAGGTCGGCCTGGCTGACGCCCATCGGCTGGTGAAGTTCATCGCCTGCCGACGTGGCGAGTCCTCAGGAAGCAGCGCGGATGGACGGCCAGTTACGTTCTGGTCCGGGGGCGTGCTGGCGAGCTCGCCTCGGTGTGTGCCGCTTCGCGTCTTCGTCGACGGAGCGAGCGCTGCACGCCGTGCGGTAATCCACCTTGGCGTGCGGCGCTGTCGGTAGATCGCTTCTCAGACGCTGAGCACGTAGAGGCGGTAGCGGCCGATCTCGAGCTCGTCGCCGTCGTCGAGCGGGGCCCAATCCACGCGCTCCCCGTTGACGAACAGGCCGTTGAGGCTGCGGTCGTCGAGCGCGCGCAGCCCACCCTCCTCCGTGAGCACGATGAGCGCGTGCCGGCGCGAGACGGTGGCGTCGTCGAAGCGCACGTCGGCGGCGCCGCTGCGACCGATCCGGGTCCAGCCGACCTCGATCCGCTCCGCGCAGAGCTCGTTGTCGTCGTTCTCGAAGGCGAGGAAATGGCCGGGGCCGGCAAGCTCGTCGCGCACCCGCGCGAGCCAGCTCGGCGGTGCCTCCGGCGCCTCGACCGCCGCGCTGTCCATCGTCGGGTTGCCGAAGAGCGATCCGCGCCGAAAGCGCGAGCCGGAGCAGTTCGGGCACTCGGGGAGCGCGTCGATCGCGGCGACCGACAGCGCGTAGCCGCACTCGACGCAATACAGCGATCCCGGCCGCATCTCGGTGATGCGTTCACCGGTTTCGTGGAGGTCCGGAGGCTGTGGGGTCCCCTCTACGAGCAGAGTCATGTCGATACGCGGGCTTGTGCCGATCTTAACGAAATGGGCCAAAGTGGCCAGCGCTCGGAACACGACTTGGACGGAAATACCGGAGAAATCCCACTTGAACTTGTCCCAAGTGCCGCCCCGACGAAGAGCGTGCGGCGGCGGCGCGGCGAATAGAATCGGCGCCGCTGATGCGTCCGGTCTCGGCGGCGATCTCGATCGACGTCCCGCGCGAGCGGGTCTTCGACCTGATCTGCGATCTCTCGCGGCGGCCGGCGTTCACCGACCGCTTCCAGCACGACTACAGGCTCGGGCGGCTCGACCCCGTCGGCGTGGGCGCCTCGGCGCGGTTCAAGCTCGGCCGCTCGCCGTGGTCGTCGATGGACAGCGCGATCGAGGAGGTCGAGCGCCCTCACCTGGTCCGCGAGCACGGTTGCGGCGGGCGGGCGAACCGGATCGACGTCTTCACCGTCTGGGAGCTCGCCGAGGGGCCGTCGCCGGACGGCTGCGAGGTCAGGGTCGCCTTCTGGACCGAGCCGAAGGCGCTGTTCGACAGGCTCCGCGAGCCCTTCCCGAGCCCGCGCCGGCTGCGGCGCGACTGGGCCAAGGCCCTGCGGAGGCTTCGCGACGTAGCCGAGTCCGAGGTGTCGGGCGAGCCCGTGAAGGTGGCCGGAACAGAGCCGCTGCCGACGCTCACTGGCTGACCGCCGCAGGCCCTCGGCGCCCCGCTCGGTCGCATATGCTTCCCGCCGCCATGCGCCGCGTGTCCAGCCTGGCGATCCTCCTGATCGCGCTCGCCCTCGCCCTCGTGCTGGCCTCTTGCGGCGGCGAGGAGCCCGGCGGCACCGAGGCCGCCGAGGGGGAGCCGGTGGTGCTCGACGACGTCTCCTACAACGTGGGCATCACCCGATTCCTCAACCCGGACGACCCCGAGGACGCGGCTTACCTGGTCGGCCAGCAGCCGGCGCCCGGCGGCGAGTACTACCTCGGCGTCTTCATCGAGATCATCAACGAGAGCGAGGAGACCAAGCTCACCGCCGGCGACTACGTCGTCGCCGACACTCTCGAGAACGAGTATCAGCCCGCTTCCCAGCGACAGCCTCTACGCCCTCGAGATCGGTCGCGAGCTGACCCCGGACGGCCAGCTCCCCGTTCCGGACACGACCGCGGCGACTGGCCCCAACGAGGGCTCCCTGCTGCTCTTCCGCGTCAACGAGGACGTCTCCGACAACCGGCCGCTGAAGCTCGAGATCGACGCGGCCGGCGAGACCGGCGAAGTCATCCTCGACATCTAGGGCTGCGCGGGTCGATGGCTGGTCGGTCGCTCCTCGCGCTGGCCGACCTGTTCTCGGACGCGGTCCGTCGCCCTGCGTGGTCGTCGTCGGCGCCTGCTGACCGCCGGAGCGCACCGGCGCGGCGGCGGCTGGTGGATGCTGCTGGCCGCGGGCGCGGCTCTCTGTCGCGGGTCTGGCGCTCTCGGCCGGCCGAGACGGCCGGCGGGATCGTCGCCATCGCCGGCGGCCTGGTCGTGTCGGGGCGACGATCGGGTTCCCGCTCGCCGACTGAGCCGCGGCCTCAGGGCACGCCGAAGTAGGAGGCCATCACCTGCCGGGCGATCGGCGCCGCCACGGCGCCCCCGTCCCCGTCGGAGTTGACCACCATCACGGCCACGACGATCTTCGGGTCGGCGGCCGGCGCGAAGGAGGTGAACCACGCGTCGGTCTCCTGCTCGGGCTGCTCGCCCGGTGCGGGAGCGCGGCGCGTCGGCGCTTCGGGCCGAGCTCGGCCGTGCCGGTCTTGCCGGCCACCTGGATCCCCGGCAGCTGCGCGGCGGTCCCGGTTCCGTTCTGGACGACCCCGATCATCAACTCGCGCACGGTGGCCGCCGTCTCCGGCGAGGTCACCTTCACCGGCCCGACGTCGGACTGCAGCTCCGGCTCGCGCGCCATCGACGTCGGCATCCGCATGCCCCGGTTCGCGACCGCCTGGGACACCGCGGCCATCTCGAGGGGAGTCGCGAGCACCTCGCCCTGTCCGATAGCCGACTCGCCGGTGGCAACCGAGTTGTCGTCCAGGTCGGTGGGGATCGTGGACGACGGCAGGTCGACCGCCTCGGTGGCGGCGTCGTTGAACAGCGTCGGCGGCGAGTTGAACCCGTAGTCCTCGGCCGTCGCCACGAGCTCGTCCCCGCCGAGCTCGGCGCCGAGCGGAGCAAAGACCGTGTTGCACGAGTCGGCGAAGGACTCGGCGAAGGTCCCGCCGCAGAGCTCGTCGTGGGCGTTGTGGATCTCGCGGCCGATGTCGCTGTTGGACGACTCGACCGGGAAGGTGTCGGAGGGCTTGACGATCCCGGCGTCGAGCGCGCCTGTGGCGGTGACGATCTTGAACGTCGACCCCGGGGGCTGGGGCGCCGAGTACGCGAGCCCGGCGACCCCGAGCACGTCGCCCTTTCTGGCGTCGAGCACAGCGACCCCGCCGTAGGTCGCCCCGAGCGCGCTCACCGCCGCTTCCTGGACCTCGGGGTCGATGTTGGTGCGCACCGGCTTTCCGGGAACCGGCTGGGTCGACGCGAGCTCGCGGCCGCTGCCGAGCTCGTTCTCCTCGGCGGCCGAGACCGCCAGCAGCTGACCGCCCGGCTGGCCGCTCAGGCGGTCGTTGAACGCCAGCTCGAGGCCCGTGGTTCCCGTCAGCGATCCGGGCGGAAAGCCTTTCGACGCCAGCGCCTCCGCGTCGGCATTCGACGGGCTGCCCACCTCGCCGACCACAGCCAGGTCGGCGGCATCGACCGCGCGCGCAGACGCCGGACCCCGCGCGAGCGGGCTGCGATCGGCGGCCAGGATCGGCGCCCGCTGAGGCGCGCGGGTGCGCCGGCTGAGTCGCTCGCCGGGGGCGAGGCCGGGGTAGACGAGCTGCGGCGACCAGGCGACGGCGCCGTCGGACACCGGCAGCCGCAGCTCGCCCGAGAGCGGTCCGAAGGCTCGCGTCTGCATGCTGACCGAAGCGGCCAGGCCGTCGTCGATGTCGTTGGTCTCGCCCACGTCGATCTCCGAGATCGTCGCCATCTGCATCGCCTCGGCGTAGGCGCGCTCGAAGCGCTTGGGCGAGTACTCGTCCTGCGCCTCGGGTGTGAGCTCGTCGTACATCGCCTCGGAGTTCCCGGCCTCCCAGGCGTCCAGGAATCGGTGCGCGCCCGGGGCGGACTCGCCGCCGCCGATCACCAGGCCGGCAACGAACGCGAGCAGCGCGGCGGCTGCGATCGGGATTACGCGGGTGACGATGCGCCGGCGCCGCTCCGTCGCCGCGGGGCTGATTGGGGTCAATCCGTGGTGATCCGTCGGCTAGTTTTTGCGGGCCCCGCTGAAAGGCCTGTGCGACCCGCGGTTCACGCGGGAAAAGGTAGTGGCTTTCCGCGTTGTCGAGAATCCGCTCACAAGCCCGTAGTCAGATCCCGGGAGTCGCTCGCTGAACCTGGTCGATGTCGGGATCGTCGTCTTCGCCCTCGCCCTTGCGCTGATCGGCTACGGGCGCGGGCTGATCGCCAGCGCGCTGCCGCTCGCGGGGTTCGTCGGCGGCGCCGCGCTCGGCGCGCGAATCGGGCCGGCGCTGCTCGACCGAGGGCGCCGAGTCGCGCTACGCGCCGCTCGTGGCGGTGCTCACGGGGATCCTCCTGGGCGCCTTCCTCGCCGTCGCGCTCGACGGCGTCGCCAAGGCGCCTGCGGCCGCGGGTCGGGACGGGAGTCGTCGGCAGGCTCGACGGGGTCGGCGGCGCCGCGCTGTTGGCGGCGCTCGGGTTGCTGGTCGCCTGGGGGTTCGGCGCCGTCGCGCTTCACACCAGCGGACGCCAGGCCCGGGACCTGCGCGAGGCCGTCCAGGAATCGACGATCCTGGCGGCGCTCAACGACGCGCTGCCGCCGTCGGGGCCGCTCCTTCAACGTGCTCCGGCGGGTCGACCCGACGCCGCCCGTACGCGGGCCCGACGCCGACGTCGCCGCCCCCGACCCGCGATCGCGCAGGACCCCGACGTGCAGAGCGCGGCCGCAAGCGACGGTCCGCGTGCTCGGCACCGCCTGCGGCCTCGGGGTCGCGGGCTCGGGCTGGGTCGGCGGACGGCGGCCTCGTGGTCACCAACGCCCACGTGGTCGCCGGCGAGGACGACACCACCGTGAGCCCGACGGCGGCTCCCCAGCTCGACGCCGAGGTCGTCCATTACGACACCCGCAACGACCTCGCGATGCTGCTGGTGCCCGGGCTTTCGCTGTCGCCGCTCGAGCTCGCGCCGTCGGCCGCGAAGGGCGCCGAGGCGGCGGTGATCGGCTATCCGGAGAACGGGCCGCTGACCTTCTCGCCGGCGCGGCTGGGCCGCACCGGCGAGGTCACCAGCCAGGACTCCTACGGCCGCGGCCCGGTCAGCCGCTCGATGACCCCGTTTCGCGCCGACGTGCGCAGCGGCAACTCCGGCGGCCCGGTCGTCGACCTCGACGGCGACGTGCTGACGACCGTCTTCGCCGCCTCGACAGGACGCCAGCCGCCCAGAGCGGCCTGGGGGTCCCGAACGCGATCGTCGCCGACGCGCTCGCGGTAGGCTGGCGGCCGACCGACACCGGCCCCTGCGCAGCCTGACCGGCCGGAGCCGTTCGCTACCCTGAAAGCAGGGTGGAGGCCGCGACCGAACAGCCTGACGCTCGAGGAGCGCACTGCCACGCCGATCCGACTCGGTGCTGGTCTGTCCCGATTTCCACGCCGCGATCGAGCTGATCGGCCGCCGCTGGGCCGGGGCGATCCTCTGGGCGCTCGCCGACAGCCCGCACTACTTCGCCGAGCTCGCCGCGGCGTCCCGGGCCTCTCCGACCGGCTGCTCTCGCGGCGCCTGCGCGAGCTCGAGGCCGCGGGCCTGGTCGCGCGCTCGGTCCAGGCGGGCCGCCCGCCCGCGTCTCCTACGCGCTGACCGAGAAGGGCCGCGCGCTCGAGCCGGCGCTCGCGCGAGCTCGCGACTGGGCGCGCGCCTGGAAGCTGGCCCCCCTCAGCTCGTAGCGCTGGTAGGTGACCTCGTCGCGCCCCCAGCGCGGCCCGCGCTCCTCCGACACCACCTCGAACCCGTGCGAGCGGTAGATGCGGGCCGCGGTGCGTCAGGTCGCTGAAGGTCTCCAGCCCGAGCCCCTCGTAGCCGGCGGCCTCGCGCCTCCGCGACCAGCTCGCTCGATCAGCCGG
The DNA here is from genome assembly GCA_963793775.1 of uncultured Solirubrobacterales bacterium. Taxonomy (GTDB): domain Bacteria; phylum Actinomycetota; class Thermoleophilia; order Solirubrobacterales; family 70-9; genus WHSW01. Next base: position 256,573 of record CAWCBM010000019.1, on the reverse strand, counting down.
CGGCCGAGGCCGGCCGCCGCGCAGCTCGGGGTCGAGCACGACCCAGCGCACCGTCGCCAGCCCGTCGCCCTCGTCGGTGAGCGCGATGCTGCCGGCGTGGTCGCCGTCGCGCTCGACGATCCAGACACCCTCGCTGGAGCGCGGGAAAGCCCCGCTTGCCGGCGGCGGCGACGCTGGCGGCGACGTGCGCCTCGAAGGTCGAGTCGAGCCCGTACTCGGGCGAGGTAGATGCGCCCGTGGTGGGCGACGATCGCTCCCAGGTCGCCGGGTCGCAGCTCGCGCCGGATCGTCGGCTCGCTCGGGCTCACGCGAGCCGCCCCTCGAGCACCGTCCGCGGACGCGGCGGCCGCGCGGGCCGCGGTCGGGTGGTTCGCCGGCGGGCCGCGCAGCGCAGCAGCTCGCCCAGCTCGGCCGTGTGGCGGAAGGGATCCGCCACGATCTCCGCCTTGCTGCAGCGAGATCGCCGCCTCGAGCTCGCCCTCGCGATTCGCGACCAGGTGCGGGCCGGGCGGCAGGGACGCCGAGTCGCGCTCGGCCAGGCGGCGCATCGCCGCGCCGTCCCCGTGGTTCGCGAGCCGGAGGGTGATCGGGGCTGCGATCTGCATGCGCCGATTGTCCCCCAGCCGATCAATCGATGCAAGATGTAGTTGTCACCGGATCAATCGTGTTTTACGATTGATCGGGATGGAGCTGCGCCAGCTCGTCTACGCCGAGGCCGTCGCCCGCCACCGCCACTTCACCCGCGCGGCCGAGGAGCTTCACGTCGCCCAGTCGGCGCTCTCGCACCAGATCCGCCGGCTCGAGGCCGAGCTCGGGACGGAGCTGTTCGAGCGCACCAGCCGCCGCGTGGTGCCGACCGAGGCCGGCGAGGCGGTCGCGGCCGCGCGCGCGGCGCGTGCTCGCCGAGGTCGACGGCGTCCGGGACGAGCTCGACGAGCTTCGCGGCCTGGTCCGCGGCCGGATCGCGATCGGCGCTCTGCTGCCGGCCGGCGGGATCGAGGTGACCACGCTGCTCGCCCGCTTCACCCAGGCGTTCCCCGGGATCGAGGTCGGCCTGCGCGAGGGCACCGCGGCGGACATGCTCGAGCTGATCGAGGCCGACGAGCTCGACGTCGCCTTCTCGCTCGATCTACCGGCGAGCCTCCCGGATGGCGTCGAGGGCCTCGAGGTGAGCGAGGAGGAGGTGGTGGCCGCCTATCCCGCCGGGGACGGCGCCGGCCGCGAGCGCGTCGGCAGCGGCCGACCTCGCCGGCCTCCCGCTGGCGACGCCGCGCTCCGGGCTCGGCGATCAAGCGCGCCGCCGACGCGCTCTTCGACCGCGCCGGCGAGCGGATGCGGATCTCGCTCGAGAGCGGCGACCCCTACCTGATCCGCTGCCTCGCCTCCGACGGCTTCGGCGCCGCGGTGCTGCCGGCCTCGATCACCCGCCGCGAGGGCCCGCCGGTCGATACGCGGCGCCCGATCCGCCCGGCTGCGCCTGCCCGTCTACCTGGTCTGGCGCCGCGGCCGCCACCGCTCGCCGGCCGCCGCAGCGTTCATCGAGTTCGTCCGCGGCGAGGCGGCGCGGGCCCGTCGGCCTCGAGTCGCCGACTCACCAGTCGCGCGGGTTGCCCGCCGGGATTCGGTCGCGCGACCAGGGTCGCCGTCGGTGACCTCGACCGGGAGCGGGGCGGTGGTCCGGCGGTAGAGGTCGAGCTGCCCGGGGCCGAGCGCGGCGAACGCGGCCTCGATCGTCGCCGGGTAGGTGGCGACGATGATCGCGTCGGCGGGCGGCGTGGGGTGGTGGTGCTCGGGCGCGCGCGACGTAGGTGATCACCGCGTCGAAGCTCGGCCCCGTCGGCGGCGTCGATCGCGTCGGTGACGTCGACGCGGCGGTAGCGGATCTCGCGCAGGTCGAGCCGGTCGAGCTCGGCCTCGGTGAGCTCGATCAGGACGCCGTTCGGGCGCCGGCGCATCCGGCGTCCGGGTCGAGGTTGAGGCCGAGGCAGAAGCGGGGCACGCGAGCCGTCGGGGCGGGCGAACGTCTTCTCCGAGGCGGCGTCTGTTCGCGGCCCAGCGTCCAGCCGCGCGCCCAGCCGTCGAGGCGGGCGAGCGCGGCGACTCGACCGGCCGGCCGAGCGTCTGCGCGGCGCTCGCCGGGCTGACCAGCGAGGCGTAGCCGAAGACCGCGAGCCGCGTCATCACGGCGGCGGCTTCCACTGCGGGCCGCGGGCAGAGCCGGCGGCCGCCGGGCAGCCGAAGCAGAGCGCCGCGTACGGGTTCTCGGTGACCTCGAACTCGCCCGCCGCGCATGCGCTCGACCAGTCGCCTCCAGCCGGCTCGCGGCGGCGGCGAGGCGCTCGGGGTCGAACTCCTCGATCACCGGATCGCCGGGCGCCTCGAGGAAGACGTGGACCGCGCGCGCTCCGGCGCGCCGCCGCCGGCGGCGAGCGCGTAGACCTGGCGCTGGGCCGCGTAGCGGCTCGCCGAGCTCGGCCGGCGCTGCGCCCGTCGAGGGCGTCGGTCTTGTAGTCGACCACGGTCGGGACGCCGTCGCCGCGCGGCGACGAGCAGGTCGATCTGGCCGCGGACGACCGTCGCGCCGAGGTCGAGCGACGAACGGGACCTCGGCCCGCGGCGGCGCCGCGCCGAGCTCGGCGCGCAGCTCGGAGTCGAGCCAGCCGGCGACCAGCCGCTCGGCGCGCGGCCGCGCGCCTCGGCGTCGCCGGCGAGGCCCTCGCGGGCGAGCAGGTCGGCGAGCAGCTCCGGCCGGCGGCGCTCCCAGCCGCGGCGGGCGCTCCACTCGAGCGCCGCGTGGACGGCGTTGCCGATCCCGAGCGCGAGGCCGCGGTCGACGCCCGGCTCGACCAGCTCGGTCGGGGATCCGGGCGGCTCGTCGGCCGCCTCGTCGCCGGCGCCGGCGCGAGCGCCTCGCGGGCGCCGAGCACCCGCTCGACGTAGAAGCGGTAGCCGCAGCCCTCGTACAGCGCAGAGCGCCGAGTAGGAGAGGTGGCCGATCGGCACCGGCGCCGGGCTCGGGTCGAGCAGCGGCGGCGGCTCGCTCGACGCGTCGCGCAGCGGGTCGTCCTCGGCGGGCGGCGGGAACGCTGCGCACGAGCTCGGCGGCGCGCTTCGGCCCCGGCTCGCTGACCCGGATCGCGAAGCCGCGCGTCGCGGCAGGCGCGGCGCGAGCCGTCGACCGGCAGCGGCCCGGGCAGCTCGACCTCGCCGTCGGCGCCGGCGAAGCCGCGCTCGGCGAGCGCCGGCAGCAGCCGCCGCAGCGGGGTGTCGTTCGGCTTTCGCTCCTCGGCGGGCTCGAGGTCGGCGGGCTTGTAGAGGCCGCTGAGGATCAGCCGGTCCTCGGCGCGCGAGGCGGCGACGTAGACGAGCCGGCAGCCCTCCTCGGCCTCGGCCTCGCTCTCGGCGGTGTTCAGGTCGACCAGCTCCCAGAGCCCGACCGAGCCGGCCGAGGGGAAGGCGAGCCGCATCCCGAACCGGCGCTCGCCGTCGTCGCGCGGGCGGCGCCGATCACGATGTCGCCGGGCTGGTGGCCGGCGTTGAGCTCGCGGCCGAGGTCGGGAACGGCGACGACCGGGAACTCGAAGCCCCTTGGCGGCGTGCACGGTCATCACCCGGACCCCGTCGTGCCCCTCGGCCTGCACCGCGGCCATCCCCTCGCGCTCGTCGCGGCGGGTGCTCTCGGCGGCGAGCGCCAGGAAGCCGGCCAGGTCGCGGCCCTCGTTCGCCTCGTAGTCGCGCGCCAGCCGCATCAGCTTGCGCACGTTCGCCATCCGCCCGGCGCCGCCCGTCGCGGGCGATCAGGCCGAGGTCGTAGCCGAAGGCGCGTCATCGTCCGCTCGACCAGCTCCTCGAGCGTCAGCAGCGGCGCCTCGGCGCGCAGCTCGGCGAGCAGCTCGCAGAAGCGCTCGCAGCCGCGCGGCGTCCTCGGCGTCGGATCGACTCCAGCCACTCGTCCTGCGACCTGGTCCGGCTCGGCGGCTCGTCCGCCGCCGAACCGCCACTCGATCAGCGGCCAGACGTGGCGCGGCGCGGCCGTGCTCGTCGCTGGCCGCGCGGCGCAGCAGCCAGAGCGCGTCGGGGCTGACCGCGTTCGCGAAGCAGGCGAGGGCGCCGAACAGGTACTCGTCGTCGAGCGGGTTGGAGACCACGCCGAGCAGCCGGATCAGGTCCTCGACCTGCTGCTGGGTCCAGTAGCCGCGCCCGCCGACCACGAACGGCCGCAGCCCGGCGCGGTCGCAGCGCCTCCTCGTAGGCGTCGACGTGGGTGAAGGCGCGCAGCAGGACGACGATCTCGCCGCGCTCGGCCTCGCCGGCGTCGACCAGCTCGCGCAGCCGCTGCGGCGAGGAAGCGCGCCTCGGCGACCACCCGCGGCGGCGAGCCGCCCGGCGGCGGCTCGAGGTCGATCTCCTCCTGGGCCCACTTGCGCGCGTCCTTGCCGCGGCCCTCGTCGAGCGTCAGCAGCAGCTCGACCGCGCCCGGTCGCCCGTCGGCGGTCGCGGCCGGCGGTGAGCTCGGCGAAGCCGTCGAGCAGCGTGCGGCCGACCTCGTTGACGCCGGCGAGCACCGCGGGCAGCGAGCGGAAGTTGCCGAGCAGCGGCAGCACGTCGCGGTCGGAGCGCGCTCGGCGCCGCCGCGCGCTCGCCGCGGAAGACCTCGAGGTCGGCGTTGCGGAACCGGTAGATCGACTGGTTCTCGTCGCCGACCATGAAGCAGCCGTGTCTGCGGGCCGCGCAGCAGCTCGATCAGCCGCAGCTGGACGCTGTTGGTGTCCTGGAACTCGTCGACCATCACGTGGTCGAAGCGCTCGCGCCAGGCTCGCCGCGAGCGCCGGGCTCGACCGCAGCAGCTCGAGCGCGCCGCAGCTCGAGGTCCTGGAAGTCGAGCGCCGAGCGCTCGCTCCTTGAGCCCTGCGTAGCGGCGGTCGAAAGCCCTCCAGCAGCCGCTCGAGCGCCGCGCGGGCGCTGCGCGCCGCCTCGAGCTCGGCCGGGGTCAGCGCGCGCTGCTCCTCGTCTGGCTTCGGGCGAGTGCACCGGCTCGGTCGACCTGCGGCAGCCGCGGCTCGGCTCATCCCCTGGCTGCGCAGTCGCGAGTGGGCGTCGACGCGTCATCTGCGTGATGCGCCACGGCTGGTAGGCGGCGGCGGCGCGGGCGACGTCGCTCGTCGCCGGCCGCGAGCAGGTCGTCGAGCGCCTCGTTGGCCGCCCGGTCGGCGAGCCGCCCGGCCTCGGCGCGCGTCGAGCACGCGGAAGCGGGGGTCGAGCCCGGCGGCGAGCGGGTGGGCGGCCAGCAGCCGGCGGCAGAAGGCGTGGATCGTCATCACCCAGGCGCGCTCGGTCGCGCGGGCCGCCATGCAGGAGCTCGTCGGCGCGCGCGGCGTCGCCGGCCTCGCGGGCGGCGCGGGCGCGGGCGACCAGCTCGCGGCGGATCCGCGTCCGCATCTCGGCCGCCGCGCGCTCGGTGAAGGTGAAGGCGAGGATGCGCTCGACCTCGACCCCGTCCTCGGCGACCGCCGCGCAGTAGCGGTCGACGAGCACCGCTCGTCTTGCCGCTTCCGGCGCCCGCCTCGAGGAAGGCGTCGCGCTCGCGCGAGCGCGATCGCCGCGCGCTGCTCGGCGGTCGGCTCGAAGCCCGGCGAAGGCGGTGCCGGCGGCGCGGCGGGCTCGCGAGCGTCGGGCGTCGCGGCCTCCTCCGCGGGCGGTTCGAGGCCCGCGAGCGCGAGCTGGCCGTCGGTGGCGGTCATCGTTCGCCGCCGCCGTTTCCGTTCGTCGACCGCGCCGACGGCGCGCTCGAGCCGGCAGATCGCCTGGAAGGTGCAGTACTTCGGGCACTTGCCGCCGAGCGGACGGCGGCCGATGTCGCCCGGCGCGCATCTCGCGCGCGGCGGCGACGGCGCGTCTCCTCGGCCTCGTCGAGGGCGCGCGGCGAACTCCTCGGGCTCGCGGCGGTCGCGTGCCGACGATGCCGAGGCCCGCGAGCCGCTCGTCCTCGCGCGCGACCAGCCCGCGGGGCCGCCGCTTGGCATCGCCGACCGCGCCGAGCGGGTGGTAGAGGCCGGCGACCGGCTCGAGGCCGAGGATGCGCTCGGCGAGCCCGCATGTAGAGCTGGATCTGCAGCGTGCCCTCGTCGGCGAACTTCGTCCGCGCCGCGGCACGTTCTTGCCGGTCTTGTAGTCGCGGACGATCGCCCGGCCGACCGTCGGGGTCGACGTCGATCCGGTCGATCCGCCCGCGCAGCGCGACGCTCGCCGAGCGCGCAGCGCCTCGGCGCTCGGCGCCCTCGCCGCCCTCGAGCTCGTCGAAGTGGCCGAAGGCGACCTCGAGCAGGTCCGGGTCGGGGCGGAAGTCGGTCTCCGAGTCGGCCTCCGCCTCGAGGAACGCCTCGACCTGGATCCGGGCCCGCTCGAGCGCCGCGCGCCGGGCGTGGTTGAGCGGCGGCTCCGGCGCGCTCGACGGCGCCCGCTCGAGCAGCTCGGCGAAGCGCGCGCGCCAGCGTCCGACGTCGCCCGGGCGCGGGATCGAGTCCGTCGCCGGGCGGCTCGCGGTAGAGCCGCTCGAGCGCGTCGTGGACCAGCGACCCGAGCCAAAGCGGGTCGGCCTCGGGCTCGAGCCGCTGTGGTGAGAGCTCGTGCTCGACGAACCACTTGTACGGGCAGGTGACCCAGCCCTCGAGCGAGTTGGCGCTGAACGACGCTCGCGCGCGCCGAGCTCGGCGAGCACCGCCGGCGACGCGTCAGCGGGCCCGGGAGGGCGTTCGGGTCCGAGAGCCCGGCGAACAGCGCCTCGATCGCGGCGCGCGCTCGGCCGCCAGGCCGAGCCGCTCGAGCACCGGCTCGCGGTCGGCCGGCCCAGCCGCCGAGCGCCAGCGCCCGGGCGAGCTCGCGCTCGCGTCGTCGCCTCGTCGGGCGCGAGCACGGCGCGCTCGGGCCCGCGCCTGCGGACCAGGCGCGCTCGGCGGCGCGCGGGTCCGGTGGCGAGCAGGTCGAGCACCTCGTCGACGAACGGCGAGCGGGCGAGCGCCGTTCCGTCCTCGTCGCAGCCCTGCCAGCTCAGGTACAGCCGCTCGGTCGGCCGCGAGACGCAGGAGTGGAACAGGTAGCGCTCCTCCTCGGCCGGATCGGTGCGGCGCAGGTCGCGATTGCCGATCTCCCGGCGGCGATCCTCGGAGAGCAGCGGGTCCGGCGGCGCGGCGCTCGGGAAACTCACCGTCCTGAAGCGAGGCGCAGAACAGCGCCCGGGCGCGGGCGGCGCGGGCCCGGTACGGGCTCGATGATCCGCACCCGGCCCGTCGCCGGCCCGCGCCAGAGAGCCACCGAGGCCGACTCGAGCGCCTCGATCGCGGCCGCGAGGTCGGGCTGCTCGCAGCCCGGGAGCTCGCCGACGGCGGCGAGCTCCTGCAGCAGCTCCGCGGCGGCGACGCCGGCCCGCAGCTCGAGCGCCGAGAACGGCACTCCGGCCGCCTCGGCGCGGGCGCGCGCGAGCGGCGCCTGCTTGCGGTGCGCGCCCTCGGCGAGCTCGCGGGCCGAGCGCGCCAGCGCGCGCAGCCGCCCGCCGCGTCGACGCCTCGCGCAGGCGCGCCGAGGTGCCGCGGCGGGCTCTGCCAAGGCTCGGTCGCCGCGGAGACCGTCTGCGCGTCGCCGCGCCGAAGGCGCCGTTCGACAGAGTCGGCGACGCCGGGGGGCAGCGAGGGGTCCAGGCGCAGGTGGCGCGAGCAGCGCTTCGACCGCCGTCTCGTCGACGCGCCGCACGGCAGAGCGCGATCAGCGAGCCGCCGACGCAGGTGTCCGCGAGAGAGGCTGCGGCCTCGAGCGCGACCGGGACGCCGAGGTCGCGCAGCACCGAGGCGAGCAGCCGCGCCCGAGGAGGCCGGATGGCGCAGCACGATCGCGATCCCGTCGGGCGCATACCCGGCTCGCAGCAGCCGGGCGATCTCGATCCCGATCGCCTCCGCCTCGCCGCGCTCGCCGGCCGACTGCATCAGCACCAGGCCATCGTCGGGCGTCGATCGGCTCCGCGCCGGGCTCGAACAGGTTGCGGTCGAGGTGGCAGAAGCGCGGCGCTCTCCGTGTAGCCGTCATCGAACGGGAGCTCGGCCTCGGTCGAGGCGCCGAGCTCCTCGCGCAGCACCGAGATCAGCCCGGCGCGGACCGAGAGCGCCCGCCGGTCGGCGAAGGTCACCGCCACCGTCACCTCGCCCGCCGCGGAGAGCGCATCGACGAGCTCGAGCTGGGCCCGGGCGAGGTCGTCGAACCCGTACAGGAACACCGGCCTCGCCTCCCAGCCCTCGGCGTCCGAGCGAAGGGCGGCGATGGCCGCGCTCGAGCGTGGTGCCGTGGTCGCTGCGTCCGCCGGCGTCGCGCAGCCCGGCGTAGGCGGCGTAGAGCTCGGCGAGCTCTGACTCGTAGCCGGGGTCGTCGAGCTCGGCGACCATGGTCGCGAACTCGGCCGGCGAGATCAGCGCCGCCTGCAGCTCCGCGATGAGCGCGTCGAGCGCGGGGGCGAACCCGGGACGGGACGCGGACCGGCTCAGTCGCCGGGGCCCGACCCGGTCGATCGCGGCCCGGACCAGCGCCTGGCGCTGGGAGACCGTGAGCTCGGGGGCGCAGGGCGGGGGCGAGCGCGCGCGACCACCTGGGCCGTGAGGCCCTCGAAGGTCGCGATCGACCCGCCGAGGGTGGCCCTGCCGCCGTCGCAGAGCTGGCGCTCGAAGCCGGCGACGTCGTCGGCCGGTGGGGACGACGAGGACCGGATCGCGATCGAGGCGGGCGCGGAACCGCTCCAGAACGGCCTCGGCGCGGCCCGAGTTGGGGGGTCCGACGATGAGTTCGATCGACACGGCCTGAGCATAGGTCGGCCCGCGGCGCGCGAAACTGACCCCGGACCGCCTCCAGATCGCTCTTTCGGCGATTCCGCTTCGAGTTTTGCCGTCCTGCGGCGCTCCTATCTTCAGCGGCGATGGCACTCTGCTTCATCGACCCAGCCGACGCGATCCGGGCGATCGCGGACTCGATCGGCCGCGAGGCGCGGCGTCAGCTGCTGGGCGAGGCGGTCCGCGCCTGGGTCGACGAGATCCCCGACGACGAGCTCGAGGCCCACTACGCCAAGGCGATCTCCGAGCTCGACGAGCACGACCTCTCGATGCTGGCCGCCTGGCACGCGTCGATGGAGGTCGGGACGCCGATCCCGAACCGCGACTACCTGATGGGCGCCTTCCCCTCACTCGGCGAGCACCGCCGCGAGGCGCTCAAGCTCGCCGCCGGCTTCCGCGGCGAGGAGGCGGTCGACCGCGGGGTCACGGAGGAGCGCGCGCTCGAGACGGTGCTCGAGTGGCTCTCGCCGCCGCGGCTGATGCAGCTCGCTGTCGAGGCGGTCGAGCTGTATGTCTGGGATCGGGCCGGAAGCGACAACTAGCTAGCCGGCGGCGTACTCGTCGCCGCCCATGAAGTGCAGCGAGACGTACGGCTCGGAGCCGACCACCCAGCTGTCGTGGCCGGGCGGGACGTAGAAGAAGTCGCCTGCCCTCATCACCCGCTCGGCGCCGTCGGCCATCTTCACGGCTGCCTCGCCGCTGAGCACGACGCCGACGTGCTCGACCTGGCACAGGTCCTCGCCGCTCGCCGCGCCGACGTCGGCCGACCACTTCCAGCCGGGCTCGTAGGTGGCGCGTCCCAGGGTCATCGGCCCGACCTCGTAGAGCTCGAACCGGCCCTTCGGGAAGGTCCGCACCTCGGCGGGATCGTCGAAGTTGACCAGCGTGAGCTCGGTCATGGGCCCTCTTCCCGGGCGAGGCGCTCGCCGTCGCGGACCGCGTCGTGCAGGCGCTGCTCGCGCTCCATCCGGGCGTCGAGCAGCGGGTTGATCACGCCCCGCATGACCGAGTGGAAGCGCCACCAGCGCGGCCGGATGATCCGCGGCGCCCGCCGCTCGATCCCCGCGACGATCGCCTCGCCGGCGATCGCGGGCGGCAGCCGGCGCATCATGAAGGCGGGAAAGACGTCCTCGATCCGCTTGGCGATCGGGTCCTCGAACGCGTCGCGGACCATGGCGGTGTCGATGAAGCCGAAGTAGGCGACGCTCGCGCTCGCGCCGTGGATCGCGAGCTCGGCCCGCAGCGCGCGCCCGAGCTGCTCGACCCCCGCCTTGCTGACCGCGTAGGGCGTAGCCAGGGCGCCGTTGAGGAACGCGTAGACCGAGGCGACGACGACCACGTGGCCGCGGCGATCGACCACCTGGGGCAGGGCCGGGCGCACCGTTCGCCAGACGCCGAGCAGGTCGATCTCGATCGTGCGCTCGTAGGCGTCGTTGTCGACCACGGTCATCGGCCGGGCCGGCGGAGCGACCCCGGCGTTGGCGACGACGACGTCGAGCCCGCCGAAGCGCTCGACGACCTCGCCGACCGCGGCCTCCATGCGGGCGGCGTCGGTGACATCGCCGGCCAGCGCCAGGGCGCGGTCTCCGAGCGGCATCGCCGCCTCCGTGGTCCTTTCGAGGTCGAGGTCGAGCAGCGCCACCGAGGCGCCGCGCTGGGCCAGCCGGCGCGCCGTCTCGAGCCCGATGCCCTGCGCGGCCCCGGTGACCAGGGCGACCTTGCCCGCGAGCGAGAACGAGGCGGCCATCGGGTCGGGATCCTATGGCGCGACTGCCAGACTTGCCGGCCATGCGCCTGCTTGCGATCTCACACCAGCGCGACGCCGGGCCGGGCGTGTTCGGCGAGGCGATCGTCCGGGCAGGACACGAGCTCGACCTCTGGCACCGGGCCGAGACGGACGATCCGGGCGCCGACCCGCTCGGCTACGACGGGGTGCTCACGTTCGGCGGCGCCATGCACGCCGACCAGGAGTCCGAGCATCGCTGGCTCGCCGACGAGAAGGAGCTGCTGCGCGAGCTACTCGATCGCGAGCTGCCGCTGATGGCGGTCTGCCTCGGCGCCCAGCTGCTCGCCGAGGCGGCGGGTGGCGAGGCTGTCCGGGCGGCGGAGCCCGAGATCGGCTGGTTCGACGTGGAGGTGACGTCTCAGGGGGCCGACGACGCCGTGGTCGGCCCGCTGTCGCCCGAGTTCGAGGCCTTCGAGTGGCACAGCTACGAATGCCGCCTCCCGGGCGAGGCGGTGGTCCTCGCCCGGACCCCGGTCTGCACTCAGGCCTACCGGGTCGGCGACCGCGCTTGGGGGATCCAGTTCCACGCCGAGGTCAGCGCCGCCGACGCCGCCCACTGGGTCGATGACTACCGCGCCGACGAGGACGCGGTGCGGATCGGTCTCGACCCGGATCTGCTCCGGGCCGAGACCGAGTCCAAGATCGGCGCCTTCAACCAGCTTGGGCGGGACCTCTGCGGCCGCTGGCTGGCGACCATCGAGCGCTGATCATGCGGGCTCCGGGACCGCGGCCCCGCCCGGAGCCTCGGCCGGGGCGCGGCGGCCGGGCACCAGCAGCGCCAGCACGAACCCGACCGCCAGCACCGCCACCGCAACCGGCAGCGCTGCCACGACTCCGTCGGTGAACGCCTGCGGCGACTCGTAGCCGCCGGTGGCGCTGAACACCGAGGCCATGACGGCCACGCCCATCACCCCGCCGATCTCGCGGATCGCGTTGGTGGCGCCCGACGCCTTGCCGGCCTCCGTCGGCCGCACCGAGGCGAGCACCGTCTCGGCGGCGGTCGGGAACACCAGCGCCATCCCGGTGCCGGTGATCGCGAACGGCGCGATCAGCGACGCGAACGGGGTCGACGGGTCCGAGACGAGCGCGATCCACGCCAGCCCGACCGCCTGCAGCCCGAGCCCGGCGACCAGCAGCGGCCGGGTGCCGATCCGCGCCCCGAGCGCGCCGGCGATCGGGGCGACGATCATCGGCATGCCGGTCCACGGCAACGTCCGCAGCCCGGCCTCGAACGGCCCGTATCCCTGCGCCGTCTGGAAGAACTGGCTCAGCAGGAAGATCGAGCCGAAGGTGCCGAAGAACATCGCGAACGAGAGTCCGTTGGTGGCGCTGAACGAGCGCGAACGGAAGAACCGCATGGGCAGCATCGGCTCTGCCGTGCGCAGCTCGTAGCGGACGAAGGCCGCCAGGAGCGCGACCCCGCCACCGATCGCGCCGAGCACGGTCGGGCTGGTCCAGCCCAGTGCCTCGCCGCGGATGATCCCGAAGGTGAGGCCGAAGAGGCCGACCCCGGCCAGCGCGAGCCCGCGCAGGTCGAGCGCCCGATCCGGGCCGCGGGACTCGGTCAGCATCCGCGAGGCGAGGGGCAGCAGCGCAAGGCCGATCGGGACGTTGAGCCAGAACACCCATTGCCAGGCGATGCCCTCGACGACCGCGCCGCCGACGAACGGGCCGAGCGCGACGCCGAGGCCGCTGATCCCGCCCCAGATCCCGAGCGCCGCGCCGCGCTTGGACGGCGGGAACGCGTCGCTGACCAGGGTCAGGGTCAGCGGGGTGACGATCGCGGCTCCGAGCCCCTGGATCGCACGCGCGGCGATCAGCGCCTCGATCGACGGCGCGAGCGCGGCCAGCGCGCTGGCGCCGGTGAAGATCGAGACGCCGACGACGAACATTCGCTTGCGCCCGAAGCGGTCGCCCAGGGCGGCGCCGGTGATCAGCAGCACCGCGAAGGCGAGCGTGTAGGCGTTCACGGTCCACTCGAGCGACTCGATCGAGCCGCCGAGGTCGGCCCGGATCGACGGCAGCGCGACGCCGACGACCAGGTTGTCGAGCGCGGTCATGAACAGCGCCGCGCCGGTGATCGCCAGCGTCCAGGCCGCCTTTCGCTTGTTGTCGGTGGTGGAGGTCATCGTCTTCCTTTCTATGATGTGTGATTACTCACTCACTAATCGGTCAAAAAAAGAGAGCTAGTCCGCTTCCTCGTCGCCGGTCAGCGCCTTCGCCCAGGTCTGGTCGATCTGGTCGGCGTCGATCGCCGCCATCACGTTGCAGAGCATCCCGTGCGCGAACCAGACCCGCAGTTCCTCCGGGCCGGCGCCGGACTCGCGGGCGACCATCTCGTAGAGGCGCGCGAAGCATTCCTGTACCGCGTCGCGGATCATCGGCTCGGAGCCGGCGGCGACCTGGGCGTGCATCTGGACGCGGAGCAGGTCGCGGTCGCGGTCGAGCAGGTCGCCGTAGGCCTTGCCCATCGCCTCGAGCGGATCGGTGCCCTCGGCGCGGGCGCGGTTGGCCGCCTCGCGGAAGTTGTCGTGCATGCGCTCCGAGGTCGCGTTGAACGCCGCGACGAACAACGCCTCCTTGGAGGGGAAGAGGCGGAACAGATAGGCCTGGGAGATCCCGGCGGCCTTGGCGATCTCGGTGGTCGGGGCGGCGTAACCGCGCTCGGCGAAGACGCCGACCGCCGCGTCGACGAGCTCGCCACGCCGCTGCTCGGCGGTCGAAAGCGTCCTGGTCTTGGTCGCGGTTGCCATCTCGATCAGTGAGTATGTACTCACTCACACCCTTTGTCAACCCCGGGCGGCGGTCTGATCGGTATCACTCGACCATGGCCGAGGACGATCGAGCGGAGTGGGAGCGCCGGCTCGCGGATACCTGGGCATCGATCGACGATCACGACGAGGAGGAGTTCCGGCGCCTGGTCGACGAGCTCGCGTCCGAGCTCCCGGCCGGCGATCCGGTGGCGCCATTCGAGCGCGCCTCGGCGTTCGATTCCACGGGACACCCGGATCGCGCCGTCCCGCTCTACCGCGCGGCGCTCGAGCTCGGGCTCGAGGGGATCCGCAGGCGCCGCGCCGTGATCCAGCTCGCGAGCTCGCTGCGAAACCTCGGCCGGCCGGAGGAGAGCGTCCTGTTGCTCAGCGCCGAGCGCGAGGCCGGCTCCGACGAGCTCGACGACGCGGTCAGCGCCTTCCTCGCCCTCGCGCTCGCCGACGCCGGACGCGAGCGCGAGGCCGCCTCGGTCGCCCTCGCCGCGCTGGCCCCGCACCTACCGCGCTACGAGCGCTCGCTGGCCAACTACGCCGCGGATCTCTAGACCTGTCCGGGGGTGAGGTAGGCGCCCGAGATCCCGCCGTCGACCAGGAAGGTCGAGGCGGTGACGAACGAGGACTCGTCGGAGGCGAGGAAGAGGGCGGCGTTGGCGATCTCGCGAACCTCGCCGAACCGGCCCATCGGGACGTGGACCAGCCTCTTGCCGGCCTTCTCCGGGTCGGTGGCGAACAACTCCTGCAGCAGCGGCGTGTTCACCGGGCCGGGACAGAGGGCGTTCACGCGCACCCCGCGATCGGCGAACTCGACCCCCATCTCTCGCGACATCGCCAGCACCGCGCCCTTCGAGGCCGTGTAGGAGATCTGCGAGACGGCGGCGCCCATGAGGGCGACGAAGGAAGCGGTGTTGATCACCGAGCCGCGGTGCGGAGGGTCGTTGGCGAGCAGGTGCGGGATCCCGTGCTTGCAGCAGAGGATCACCGAGCGGACGTTGACGTCCTGGACCCGCTGCCATGCTTCGACCTCGGTCTCGATCACGGACTTGTCGTCGCCGGGGTTGATGCCGGCGTTGTTGAACAGCACGTCGATGCGGCCGAACTCGTCGCGCACGCGCGCATAGACGCCGGCGACCTGGTCCTCGTCGGTGACGTCGGCCTGCAGCGAGAGCGCGCCGACGCGAGGCGGGGGTGAGGTCGACGCCGACCACGGTCGCCCCCTGCTCGCCGAACAGCTGGGCCGAGTCGGCGCCGATCCCGCTCGCCGCCCCGGTGATGACGCAGACCTTTCCGTCGAGGCGTCCGGGCATCAGCCCTCCTCGGTCGCGTAGAAGACGTTCTTTACGTCCGTGTAGTGGTCGAGCGCGTCCGGGCCGAGCTCCCGGCCGACGCCCGACTGCTTGAAGCCTCCGAAGGGCGTCGTCACCCGCACCGACGTGTTCGAGTTGATCGACAGCACCCCGGTGTCGATCGCCCGCGCAACCCGCAGCGCCTTGGCGCCGTCGCGCGTCCAGATCGAGCCCGAGAGGCCGTAGATCGTGTCGTTGGCGAGCGCCACCGCCTCCGCCTCGTCGGCGAACGGGATCACGCAGGCGACCGGGCCGAAGATCTCCTCGCGCGCGGACCGGTCGGAGTTCGCCACCGGCGCCAGCACCGTCGGCGGGAAGTAGAACCCGGGTCCGTCCGGGACCGAGCCGCGGATCGCCACGGGCGCGCCGTCGCCGACGTAGGAGGACACGGTCTGGCGCTGGGCGGCGGAGATCAGCGGGCCCATCTCCGTCTCCTCCGAGAGCGGGTCGCCGACCCGGACCGCCCTCACCGCCGGCTCGAGCTCGGCCATGAACTCGTCGTACGCCGAACGCTCGACCAGGATCCGCGAGCGCGCGCAGCAGTCCTGCCCCGCGTTGCCGAACACCGCCGAGGGCGCCGCCGCGGCGGCCGCCTCGAGGTCGGCGTCGGCGAAGACCACGTTCGCCGACTTGCCGCCGAGCTCGAGGGTCACGCGCTTGATCGTCTGCGCCGCCGTGGCGGCGATCGAGCGCCCGACCTCGGTCGAGCCCGTGAAGGCGATCTTGGCCACGTCCGGGTGCTCGACGAGGCGCTGGCCCGCGACCGATCCCTTGCCGGCGACGACGTTCAGGACGCCATCTGGGAGCCCGGCCTCGGAGGGCGATCCGCTCCATCTCCAGCGCGGTCAACGGCGTCAGCTCCGCCGGCTTCAGCACGACGGTGTTGCCGGCCGCGAGGGCGGGTGCCACCTTCCAGGAGGCGATCGCCAGCGGGAAGTTCCAGGGCGTGATCAGGCCGACGACGCCGAGCGGCTCGCGGAAGGTGACGTCGACCCCGCCGGCCACCGGGATCGTCCTGCCGAGCAGGCGCTCCGGCGCGCCGGCGTAGTAGCGGAAGGTCTCGACCACCATCCCGATCTCGCCGCGGGCGTCGGAGATCGGCTTGCCGGCGTTGCGCGCCTCGAGCGTCGCCAGCTCGCCGAGGTTCGACTCGAGGGCGTCGGCGAGCTCGCGCAGCACGCGCCGCGCGTTCGCCCGGCGCCACCGCGCGCCAGGCCGGGAACGCCGCCTTCGCCGCCGCGACCGCGGCGTCGGTCTCCTCGATGCCGGCGCGCGGCACCTCGGCCATCACCCGCTCGGTCGCCGGCTCGACGACCTCGATCACGCTCGCCACCTGCTCCCGTTCGCGCGCCGCCGCCGTGAGCGCCGCAAGCACCGGGCTGCGCCCGTCCTCCTCGGCGTGCCAGAGCACGCCCAGGGCCCAGCGGCGCGTCCGGGATCTCGATCGCCTCGACGGTGCCGCCCGGTTCGGCCCAGCCACTGGCCACCACGCCGTCGCCGAGCCGGTCGATTCCCTGGTGGTGGTGCGAGCGGACCGATAGGCGCTCGGCCCCCACGACCCGGGCGACCAGCGAGCCCGGCTCGAGGACGACGTCGTGGTCTGAGAACTCGCCCGGGGTGTGCAGGTGGAGGTGGGCATCGGCGAGGTGCTGATCGAGCGTCCCGCCGCGGGCGACGTTCAGCAGCTCCATGCCTCGGCAGATGCCCAGCACCGGCAGGTCCCGCTCCAGCGCGCCGCGAGCGAGCGCGACCTCGAACCGGTCGCGTTCGGCGCGCGCGCCGGTCGTCCGTGGATGCGGCTCGGCGCCGTAGCTGGCCGGGTCGATGTCGGATCCGCCGCTCGAGCAGGAGCCCGTCGAGGATGTCGAGCAGCTGCTCGGGCGAGTCGGCGATCGAATCGTCGGCGCGCAAGCAGCAGCGGCAGCCCGCCGGCGTCGGCGACCCCGGCGCTGTAAGTGCGCTGGGAGATGTTGACCTCGACGTCGCTCCAGACCGTCCAGGCGGCCGTCTCCAGCGCGGCGCAGATTCCGATTACCGGCCGATCCAGCTAGCCGCGCTCGAACATGCGCCGGCGCTCGTAGTCGGTGACCACCTCGTCGAACAGCCTCTGCTCGGTACGGCCGTAGTTGAGGTAGTGCTTGTGGACCGCGTCGCCGAACGCCCGCTGGGCGAACTCGCTTCCCTCCCAGAGGTCGACCGCGTCGCGAAGGCTCGCCGGGAAGGCCTCGGCCTCGCCGGCCTCATAGGCGTTGCCCACCAGCTCGGGGCCCGGGTCGGTCTCGTTCTCGATTCCGTCGAGCCCGGCGGCGAGCAGCGCCGCCAGCCCGAGGTAGGGGTTCATGTCGGCGCCCGGGATCCGGCACTCGATCCGTCGCGACTGCCCGTGGCCGACGATCCGGAAGCCGCAGGTGCGGTTGTCGCGGCCCCAGGAGACCGAGGTCGGCGCCCAGCTCTCGGCGGCGTAGCGCTTGTAGGAGTTGACCGACGGCGCGACGAACAGCGCCAGCTCGCGGACGTGCGCCGCATCCCGCCGAGGCAATGGCGGAAGGCGTCGGTCTCCTCGTCGCCGTCGACGAAGACGCTCTTGCCGTCGTCGCCGACGAGGCTGGTGTGGATGTGGCAGGAGCTGCCGATGTCCTTCTCCGATGGCTTCGCCATGAAGGTCGCCGAGATCCCGTTCAGGAAGGCGATCTCCTTGACGCCGTTCTTGTAGATCGTGTGCCGGTCGGCCGTGGTGACCGCGTCGGCGTAGCGGGTGTTGACCTCGTGCTGGCCGTACCAGGCCTCGCCCTTGGAGAACTCGATCGGGATCCCGGCGGCGTGCATTCCGCGGCGGATCGGCGCCGAGGTACTGCTCGTCCATCGTCGTCGCGAGGATGTGGTAGTCGAGGATGTACGGGATCGTCGGCGTGAGGCTCGCGGTAGTCCTTCTCGTGCGCCTCGGCGTAGCTCTCCTTGTAGAGGTAGAACTCGAGCTCGGTCGCCATCATGGGCGTGTAGCCCATCTCCCGCGCGCGCTCGTACTGGGCGATCAGCACCTGGCGCGGCGAGGCGACCACCGGCGAGCCGTCGTGGTTGACGACGTCGCAGAGCACGAGCGCGGTGCGATCGAGCCACGGGACGCGGCGCAGCGTCGCCCAGGTCGGGGACGATCCCGAAGTCGCCGTAGCCGCCCTCCCAGTTGGCCATCTCGTACCCGGGCACCGGGTCCATCTCCATGTCGAGCGCGAGCAGGTAGTTGCAGCCCTCGACCCCGTGGTCGGCGACCTCGTCGAGGAAGTACTCGACCTGGATCCGCTTGCCGAACAGCCGCCCCTGCATGTCGGTGAACGCGGTGACCACCGTGTCGACCGTCCCCGCCGTCGCCTCCTCGCGCAGCTCGTCGAGGCGTCAGCATCCCGGCCGTCCCGCCGGGCCCGCCTGGCCGTCTCGTCCGCGCTCAGTCAGCGGTCACCTCGTCTTCCTCGAGCGTCCGGATCGGGCCCTGGTACGTGTCCTTGGCCGAGACCAGGTACCAGATGCCGAAGATCAGCGGCAGCAGGATCGCCAGCGGCGTGTAGTTGACGTTGGCGGCGTCGAAGCCGTCGTTCCACGGCAGCCCGGTCGGGTCGTACGGCAGGTCGAGCGCGTAGACGACGACGATCACGAAGATGATCGCGAGGATGTTGACGATCCGGTAGCGATTGCCGAGGTTCCACGGGCCCGGTCTCGAACGAGTCGCCCTTCCGCAGTCGCAGGAAGACGGGAATGATGTAGGCGAGGTAGAGACCGACGGTGCAGATCCCGGTCAGCGCGAAGAACGCGAACGGGATGTCGTTCTTACCGAAGAGCGCCGGTATTGCGATCACCAGCGAGAAGAACGAAACGGCGATCACCGCGTTGAACGGGACCCGGTCGCGGTTGACGCGCCGGAAGAGCGGCCAGCCCGGAATCGCCCGGTCGCGCGAGAACGCGTACCAGGTGCGCGAGGCGCTGGTCAGCCCCGCGGCGCCGCAGAAGAACTGCCCGACGGTCGCGATCAGGACGATCAGCTTCGCCGCCCAGGGGTCGAGCGCGCTGTTGAAGATCCCGAAGACCGCGCCGCCGGCATCGTTCACCGCAGCGACGTCGTTGGCCGCGAACAGGAAGGCGAGCAGGACGAACCAGCCGATCACCGCGGACCAGAAGATCGAGCGCCAGACCCCCTGCGCGGCGGCCTTCGCCGCGCCGCGCGTCTCCTCGGCGGTGTGCGCCGAGGCGTCGTAGCCCGTCTGGGTGTACATCGCGAGCAGGAACCCGACCGGCATCACCAGGAACCAGAAGCCCAGCCCGCCGGTGTCGCCGCCGAGCGTGCCGCTCTCGTTGAACCGCTCGCCGAAGACGAAGCTGGCGCTCTGGTGGTCGTCGGGCACGAACACCAGCAGGGCGATGATTATCGCGACGCCGAGCAGGTGCCATCCGACCGAGATGTTGTTCATCAGCGCCAGGATCCGGTCGGCGAAGATGTTCACCAGCGTGTAGAGCGCCAGGATGATGAAGAACAGCAGCCACGTCTCGCTCAGGATGTGGACGGTGTCGCTGAAGTTGACCCCGAAGATGTCGACCGAGTAGAGCTGCAGCAGGTTGAAGAGAAAGAACGCGCATCCGTAGGCGACCGAGGCGACGATCCCGACCAGGCCGACGATGTTGAACCAGCCCGTCATCCAGCTCCAGCCCTTGCCCCCGAGGTCGTGGGCCCACCAGTACGGCCCACCCGCGGTCGGGTATCTGGAGGTCAGCTCGGCCATTGAGAAGCCGACCATGAGCACGAAGAAGCAGATCACCGGCCAGCCGATCGAGGCGGCGACCGGACCGCCGTGGATCCACGGCGAACGAGAACGTCGTGAACGTGCCCGCGAGGACCGAGATGATCGTGAACGAGATCGCGAAGTTGGTAAACCCCGACCAGGCGCGCGAGAGCTCCTGCTTGTAGCCGAGCTCGGCGAGTCGCTGCTCGTCCTCGCGCGGCTACCGAGTCCCCACCGGTCGGCGGCCTCGTGGGCGGCGGCGTTCCGGCTTCCATCGTTCGCGCAACCTCCTCGCTCGCTGGCGGATGGCCCGGCCCCGGCAATATGGTGTGCTCGACCGGACCTATGACTAGCCCGACTTTATTTCCACCGGTCGCTGGATGTCAACCCCCGATTCCGGCGTCGCGATGAATGCAGCGGACGTTGCGGTGATCGGGGCAGGCGTCGTCGGATGCGCGTCCGCGCTCGAGCTGGCTCGGCGCGGCGCCTCGGTGATTTTGCTCGAGGCAGAGGCCGAGCCCGGCCTGCAGGCGAGCGGCACCAACTCGGGGATCCTGCACACGGGATTCGACTCGGTGCCCGGTGAGCTCGAGACCGAGATGATCCTGCGGGCGGGCGAGATTCGGCCCCCGGTTCTCGACGCGCTGGGTGTGCCGGTGCTGCGCTGTGGGGCCGTGATGCGCCCTGGCAACGAGGGCGAGCGCCCGGCGATCGCCTCGGTGGCCGAGAACGCCGCTCGCAACAGAGTCGAGGTCAGCCACGCGAGCGATGGATCGCTCGAGGTACCGGGGGAGACGGTCACCGATCCCGTCGCCTTCACCCTGGCGCTCGCGGCCGCCGCCTGCCGGCACGGCGCCGAGCTGCGGGCCGGCTTTCGCGTGACAGCCATCGAAAGGCTCGAGAGCGGCGTCGCGCTTCGCTCAGAGGCGGGGGATTCGGTGACCGGCGCGGCCGCCGTCAACTGCGCCGGGCTCGGCGCTGGCGCGGTGGCCCGGCTCGCAGGCGACAACTCCTTCGACGTCTACCCGCGCAAGGGCGAGTTCCTGGTTTTCGACCCGCCGCGCGGTGAGAGCCTGGACCGGATCCTGCTGCCGGTGCCGACCGAGCGCACCAAGGGCGTGCTCGTCTTCCCAACGATCGACGGCATGGTGGTCGCGGGGCCCACCGCAGTCGACCAGGACGATCCCCGCGACTGGTCGGTGCGGCCGCAGGCCCGAGAAGAGATCGTTCCGAAGGCGGCGGCGATGCTTCCGCCGCTCGCAGACGCCGAGCCGATCTTTGCCTATGCGGGCCTGCGGCCGGCGGGTCGCGGTGTCAACTACGTGATCCAGCCTTCCAATACCTGCCCGGGAATGGTCCATGCCGCCGCGATCCGCTCGACTGGGTTGACGGCCTCGCTTGCGATCGCCGAGCGCGTCGCCGGGCTGGTCGCGGGGCTCGGCGTGAGGCTTGGTCCGGCGGCCCCTTTCGAGCCCGGCTCCGCTGCCGCCGGCCTCGGAGCTATGGTGGCGGCGGACGCGCGGAGCGACCTACGCCGCGATGAGCCTGCTGCTCGGCATCGACGAGGGCACCTCGGCCGTCAAAGCGATCCTCTTCGACACCGATCTGCGGCCTGTCGCCGAGGCGCGCCGCGAGAAGCCGCTGGCCCATCCGCGGCCCGGGCTGGGTCGAGCAGGACCCGGAGGTGATCATGACCGCCGTCGTCGAGGCGGTCGCCGAGCTGCTCGACGGCGCCGATGACGAGGTCGTCGCCTGCGGCCTCGACCACCAGGGCGAGTCCGTCCTCGCCTGGGACGCCGTGACCGGTGAGCCGCTGACCCCGGTCCTCACCTGGCAGGACAAGCGCTCGCAGGAGGTTCTCGACCGGCTCGAGGCCGACGGGCTCGCCGACGAGGTCCGCGAGCGCAGCGGGATGCCGCTCGATCCCTACTTCTCGGCGGGCAAGCTCGCCTGGCTGCTCGAGCACGACGCGGCCGTCGGCCGGGCGCGGGAGGCGGGGACGCTGCGGCTCGGGACGGTCGACTCGTTCCTCTGCGACCGGCTGGGTGCGGGCTTCGCGACCGACCCGTCGACGGCGTCGCGCACCCAGCTCGGGGCCCCCGACTTGGATCCGCGGCTGCTCGAGATCTTCGGCGTCCCGTCCGAGGCGCTCCCTGCGATCGAGGACACGGCCGGCGACCTCGGCACGCTCTCGCATCCGTCGTGGCCGGTCGACCTGCCGCTGCGGGCCCGCTGCGTCGACCAGCAGGCGGCGCTCGCCGGCGCCGGCTGCGTCGAGCCCGGCCTGGCGAAGGCGACGTACGGCACCGGCGTCTTCGTGCTCGCTCACGCCGGCGACGAGCGGCCAGAGCCCAGCGGTGGATTGCTTCCCACGGTGGCCTGGCGGGTCGGCGGCGCGTCGAGTGGGCGCTCGACGGCGGCGTCTTCACCGCCGGAGCTCTGCTCGAGTGGCTCAGCGGCGAGCTGGGACTCGCCGCCGACCCTGCGGCGCTCGCCGATGCGGCGGCGCAGGCGGGCGACTCGGGCGGCGTGCGCGTGCTGCCGGCGCTGGCTGGAGTCGGCGCACCCTGGTGGCGCCCGGACGCCCGTGCCGTGATTGCTGGTCTCACCGCCGGCGCTGGTCCGGGACAGATCGGGCACGCGGCACTCGAGGGGGTCGCTTGGCGAGTCGCAGATGTGGTCGCGGCGATGCGCGAGTCGGTCCCGATCGATGTCCTCCGCGTCGACGGCGGCCTCACCCGGAGCCCGACTCTGCTCGCCCTGCAGGCAGACGCGGCCGGGGTCACGGTGCAGAAGGGAAGCGTCGATGCCACCGCCGCCGGCGCGGCGGCCCTGGCGGCGGTCGGCGCAGGCGTCTGGGGCTCGACCACCGAGATCGCCGAGCGCATCCCGATCGGCGAGCAGGTCAAGCCGACACGGGACGACGCCTGGCGTCAGGCAGAGCACGAGCGCTGGCGCGAGTTCGTCCGTCGCGCGCTTGAGCTCTGATCGCCGGCCCACTAGTCGCAGTACTGGCCGCCGGCGCGCCTCGGGTCGCGGCCGGCGATCCCAGAGCAGGTCTGAAGCGCCGCCATCCACGCCTCAAGCTCGGCTGCGCGCACG
Organism: uncultured Solirubrobacterales bacterium; assembly: GCA_963793775.1. GTDB lineage: Bacteria > Actinomycetota > Thermoleophilia > Solirubrobacterales > 70-9 > WHSW01. The sequence goes on along the minus strand of CAWCBM010000019.1, from coordinate 233,938 downwards.
CGCATGGCCACCCGGTCGCGCGGAGCCCGGGATCCGCGCCTAGAAGCGGGCCCGCCGCTGCAGCGCCCGGCGGAGCGTCCGCCAAGGGCCCGGCCGGCCCCCGAGGCTGACAAGCGAGCCGACCGTCTGCGGCGCGAGTCGATCGAGCTCGGTCGCGAGGGCGAGGAACACCTGAGCCGTTGTGAGCGCGTCGCCGTCGGCCTCGTGCGGGCGGTGCGCGGGGAGCCAGAGCTCCGCTGCCAGATGGGTGAGGCCGATTGGATGGGGGAGCGACCGGTGGTGACGCGAGAACAGCTCGGCGGCGAGCTCGGCGGTGTCGATGATCGGGTTGCGAAGCCTGAGCCCGGCCCGCTCCAGCGCCCGGCCCAGGAAGCCCTGCTCGATCGAGGCGACGTGTGCCACCAGAGCCCGCCCCGAGATCGCCTCGATCAACTCGCCGACGACCTCGTCCAGCGGCGGGGCGTCGATCAGGTCCTCGCTGCGCAACCCGTGGATCACGATCGTCTCGGCCTCGGGCATGCGAGTGGGGCGAACGACGCGGTAGCGGGCGTCCCGCAGTCGCGCCCGGCCACGCGAGATCGGGACGGTGGCGAACGAGATGATCTCGTCCATGCCGGGATCGAGGCCGGTGGTCTCGACGTCGACCACGCACAGGTCGGCCGCGCGCCACGGCGTCCCGAGAGCCGGAACTGCCCCGGTCAGGCGCCCCATGCAAGCTGGGTGCTGAGCTTCCTTTGCACCGACGCCACCGTCCGAAACGCGTCGCGAAGGTAGCGGCGGGTGAGCGGATTGAGTTGCTTCGGCTCGAGTTGGTTGTCGGGCGTGGCACCGGCCTCGATCTGCTTCACCTGGTGCTCGAGTCGCAGCTCGGAGAAGAGCACGAAGGCCTCCTCGAGGGTCGCGGCGTCGGTTGAGTCCAAGCTTCGGGCGTCCGCCGACGTGCGCAGTCGCTCGATCGTCTCGGTCGTCGACGCATCCGCCGCGAAGGCGGCGTAGCGAGCGATGTTGACGATCGGCAGCAGGCCTCCGTGCTTGATGTCGAGCCGGCCTGCGCGCCTTCCCGAGTACTCGATGACGAAGTCGCGCAGAAAGCCGGTCGGCGGCTTGCTGGCGAGGGCCTGCCGCAGGAGCAGTCGCAGCAGCGCCTGCCGCGGGTGGTTCTCGCGAATCAGCGCCGGCACGTCGAGTCCTCGAGCGGTGCCGTAGATCAGCCGCGCGTCGAGCACGATCGAGATTGCGACCAGCTCCTCCTCGGGCGTCGGCGGATTGAGCCATTTCGCGATCGCCGTGCGCCAGTCTTCGATCGAGCTGGCCGACATCACCCCGGTCGCGGTGACGCCGTGCGCGTCTGGCTCCCACCCCATCGTGGAGAGCTCGCCGACGACCGCGCCCGCGAGGCGCTCCATGTACGGCCTCGGACCGACCTCGCCGGTGTCGGACCAGACCATCCCGGAGTCGAGATCGGAGGACGGGACGCCCTCGCGTCGGCCGAAGCTCCCGAGCGAGAGCCATCCGATCTCGCTCGGCGGCGGTCCCAGGCGCGCGATCTCGAACTCGATCAGCCTCCGGATCACCGCGTCGACGACGACCGAGAGCATGGCGCTGATCCGCTCGGCCGAGACCTCGGCCGAATGCATGTCGACCAGGATCGAGTTCAGCTCGCCGACCTCGCGCCTCAACTCGTCGCGGTCCTGGGCGTCGGTGATCGCGCGGCGCAGCAGGATCGGCGTGCGCGTCTCGGCGGCGAGCAGGTCGATGTCCGTGACCACGCCGAGCAGGTCCCCGCGCCCGGATTGCACCGGCAGATGTCGAACGCCGCGGTCGATCATCGTCAGCATCAGCTCGGCCCTGGTCTGTTCGGCGCCGGCGGTGAACACCGGCGCACTCATCACCTCGCCGACCGGGGTGTCGAGCGAGCGACCGGTGGCGACGACCCGTGATCGCAGATCGCGATCGGTGACGATCCCCAGCTCGCCGTCGCCGAGGTCGACGAGGATGGCGCTCACCCCCTCGTCACTCATCCGAGCGGCGGCGTCGCGCAGCGGCTCCGACGGCTCGCAGAGGACGGGCTGCTTGCGAATCAGGTTCCTCGCTCGCTCCTCCGACTCGAGTCCGGGGATGGGCGTCACCGCCGGGCCGCCAGGCCGCGGCCGCTGCATCAACGCCCGCGCCATCGACCGCAGCCCGGCGGGATCGGCGAGCAGCGGGATGACGTCCTCCGCCGCCAGGCGGTAGCAGAGAGAGCTATCGCGGGCGCGCGCCTCCCAGCCGGTCGGCAGTCCGGAGAGCATCCAGGGGTGGCCGAACGGGTCGCCCTCGCCGAGCAGGTCGAGCACCCGCCCCCCCTCGCGCAGCTCGACCGCCCCTGAGCGGACCACCCACATCGCGTCGGGCGGGTCCGAGCCCTCGCGGAAGATCGTCGCCCCGGATTCGAAGTACTCGACCTCGACCCGCTCCGCCAGCCGCTCGACCTTCTCGGGGTCGAGCGCCCCGAACGGATCGTGGGCCTTGAGAAACTCGGCGATGTCGTGCATTGCGGCGGGCCAAGCGTACGCCCGCCGGCTCAGCCGCAGTACTCGCCGGTCGGCGGCCTGGGGTCACGGCCGGCGATGCCCGAGCACCTCTGGAGCGCCGCCATCCGCTCGACCAGCTCGGAGGCCCGGGCCTGCACCTCGGGCGTCGGGTTCGTGACCAGGAGGTTGTCGAGCTGGTACGGGTCGCCGGCGAGGTCGTAGTACTCGGGCGTGGAGTACGGGAGGCAGCCGTTCGCGCCGCCGGGGACGACGTCCTCGAGCAGGACCTCGGATTCGAGCCGGATGCCGCGAAAGCCGCAGACATCGCCCTCGACGCCGCCCTCGATCGGGATCGCGCGGTCCTGGGGCCAGGCGGCCGACCGGCCGCGCAGCAGCGGCACCAGCGAGCGCCCGTCGAGGGTGCGGCAGTCCGAGCGGCGCACGCACGGCCGGGCGCCGGCGAGCTGGAGCAGGGTGGGGGCGAGGTCGACGTTGGCGGTCAGCTCGGTCGACGCTGTCCACCGCCGGCCGTCCGAGCACGGCCGCCGGCACCCGCATCAGCATCGGCATCCTGATCCCCTCCTCGTAGGGGATGTCCTTGCCGTCGAGGGCGTGCTCGCCGAGCAGGAGGCCGTTGTCGGAAGTGAAGACGAAGATCGTGTTGTCGAGTTCGCCGGCGCGCTTGACCGCGGCGTAGATGCGCCGCACGCCGCGATCGAGCGCGGCGAGCGACTCGGCCCGGCAGCGGTAGCGGTCGCGGTCGGCCTCGATCGCGGGTGCGCCGAGCGGCTTCGGCGCCGGGAACGCTGTCTTGTCGGTTCGGTCCGCCTCGTTGAACGACGGCGGCTGCGGAAGCGCGAGTTGGTCGAAGCGCCCGTAGTCGCGCGGGGCGGGTACCGCGGCGCTGGAGCAGCGGCCGTGGCCGCCACTGCCCTTGTGGGGGGCCAGCTCGTTCAAGACCATGAACAGCGGGCGCTTGCGCTTCGCCTGTTCGCGAAACAGGCGCACCGCGTGATCGGTGAGCACGTCGGTGTAGTAGTCGCGCGCCTTGCTGCCTCCGTGCAGGACGCCGCCTCGGTTCGAGTAGAGCTTCCAGTCGAAGTACTTGGCCTTCAGGGAGACGAGCCAGTCGTCGAAACCGGGCGCCGGCTGCGTCGGGTCGGAGATCACCCGCCTGTAGCCCTGGAGGAACTTGCCCAGCCACGCGGTGCGATACCCGGCGCGCTGCATCCACGAGCCGATCGTGTTCGCCTTCTCCGTCAGGCTGCCGAACCCGTTGTGGTTCATGTAGACGCCGCTGTTGTGCGGATAGGTGCCGGTCAGCATCCCGGCGCGCGACGGGCAACAGATCGGCGCCGCGACGACGAAGTCAGAGAACGTGGTCCCGCCCCCGGCCAGCAGGCGCATCGTGTTGGGCATGAAGCGGGCATTGAGGTCGGCTGCGTTCTGGTCGTCGGAGTAGATGAAGACGATGTTCGGCCGCTGGCTCGACTGTTTTGGGGCGGCGCGGTGCACGTCTTGCCCATGCGGCGACGCCGCGGCGCGGTCGCCGAGGCCGCGTTCGTGCACGACGACGGCCGCGGCGAGCGCCGCGGCCGTCACCACCAGAGCTGTCATCCGGCTTCGAAGCGAGCCGGGATTCTTACGGTTCGCTCCTGAAGCGAACCTGAAGGCGAGCTCTATTCGCCCTCGGCCGCGTCGCCGGATTCGCTCTCGCTGTCGCCCTCGACGACGACGAGGTCGTAGTTCTCGTCCAGCCGGACGTCGACGGTGGTGCCGTCGGGCTTGGTCACCTCGACCTCGTAGGTGGCACCGTTCTCACTGTCACGCTCGACCGCGTTCGCCGTCCCGCCGTGGGTGATCTCGAGCGCCGCCGCGGTGGCCTGGTCGGCCGCCGGGCCGCTGAGCGTGCCCTCGTCGTCGCCGCCGACCGCGCCGGTCGCGAACGCGGCGCCGGCCCCGCCGGCCGCGATCGCCAGGATCGAGCCTCCAACGATCACGTACTTCCTGTTCAACTTCATTCTGAGTTCCTCCGTGGCTCGCGTAATTTCGAATCCCCACTTCTACGCGAGCCCGATGAAACGACCGTGAAAGGGCAGCTAGCCGGCCGGAAGCTCGATCCAGACATCGGCTCCCGCGCCGTCGCGGTTCGCGGCCCGGGCGCGTCCCCCGTGCGCCTCGGCGATCGTCTCGACGATCGCGAGCCCGAGCCCGGTGCCGCCGCGGCCGCGGGCGGCATCGGCGCGGGTGAAGCGCTCGAACGCCCGCCCGATGAACGCGTCTGGGAAGCCGGCGCCCGAGTCGGTGACGTGCAGCTCGACGAACCCGTCGGCCCGGCGCGCCTCGAGGCGGACGTCGCCGGCCCCGTGGCGGAGGGCGTTGTCGACGACGTTGGTCAGCGCCTGCTCCATTCGCACCCGGTCGACGTTCAGCGCCGGCACCCGGTCGGCACCGGCGACCTCGACCGTGCGTCCCGCCTCGGCGGCCCGGGCCTCGAAGCGGGTCGCGACGCCCGTGAGCAGCTCGCCGGGGTCCACCGGCTCGCGGCGCAGCGCGATCCCGCCCTCCTCCGAGCGCGCAACCACCAGCAGGTCCTCGGCCAGGCCGATCAGTCGGTCCACCTCCTCGATCGCCGAGGCGATCGCCGCCCGCAGCTCGGTCGCGCCGCCGCCGTGGCGCAGCGCCAGCTCGAGCTCGGTCTTGTGGAGCGCGAGGGGGGTGCGCAGCTCGTGGCTGGCGTCGTCGACGAACTGGCGCTCGCGCTCGAGCGCCCCCTCGAGCCGGGCCAGCATCCCGTTCAGGGTCTCGCCGAGCCGGCGCAGCTCGTCCTCGGCTCGGGGCACCGGCAGGCGCTCGTCGACCTCGCCGCCGGAGATCTCCGCCGCGCGGCGACGCATTCGGTCCACCGGACGCAGCGCAGCGGCCGCCGCCGCGTAGCCGGCCAGCGAGGCGAGAAGCAGGGCGATCGGCGCGCCGATCAGCAGCACCGTGGCGAGGCTCGCGAGCGCCTCGTCGCGGTCATCCAGCGGCGTGCCGACGACGACGATCAGGTCGCGGCCCTCGGCATGCACGGGCGCCGCCAGCAGCCGCGCGGGAGCGTCGGTCCCAGGCAGGCCGCTGCGCTCCACGAACACCTCGCCGGTGGCCAGCGCGCGCCGCTCGGCGGCGTCGAGCGCCGGCTCGGTGCCGAGCTGGCTGGTGGTGTCGAGAACCCGGCCGTTGCCCGCCAGGATCTGGCCGAAGCTCTCCTCGCTTTCGGCCAGCAGCCTTCCCTCGCGCAGCTCGTCCGGATCGCTCTGCTCAACGATCGTCTTCGCCTCGTTGATTCGGCCCTCGAGCCCCTGGTCGATGGTGTCGTTCAGCTGCGAATCGACGTGGTCGTAGACGACCAGCCCGAGCGCCGCGAGCAGCAGCGCCATCACCACCGCGAACGCCAGCGTCACCCGAAGCCGGATCGGGATCCGGCTCACTTGATTCCACCATCCGCTCGCAACCGGTAGCCCGCGCCGCGGACGGTCTCGATCGATTTGACCCCGAACGGGCGGTCGATCTTCTGGCGCAGGAAGCGGACGTAGGAGTCGACGACGTTGGAGCGGTTCTCGTAGTCGTAGTCCCAGGCGTGCTCGAGCAGCTCGAACCGCGACAACACCTGGCCCGGCCTCCGCATGAACGTCTCCAGCAGGGCGAACTCCTTCGTCGACAGGGAGATCTCGGTCTCACCGCGGCGCACGACCCGGGTCGCCGGGTCGAGCCGCAGGTCGCCGACGACCAGCTCGGTCGGGCGCTCGACGGGCCCGCGCCGGACGAGCGCCCGCAGGCGGGCGAGCAACTCGGCGTAGGAGAACGGCTTGGTCAGGTAGTCGTCGGCGCCGCCGTCGAGCCCGGCGACGCGGTCGCGGACCGAGTCCCGGGCCGTCAGCATGAGGATCGGCGCCCAGACGCCCTCCGTGCGCAGTCGGCGGCAGACCGCGAAGCCGTCGATCCCGGGCAGCATCACGTCGAGGACGATCGCGTCGTACTCGGTGGCCTCCGCCATCCAGAGCGCGTCCTCGCCCTTGATCGCGACGTCGGCGGACATCCCCTCCGCGGTCAGCCCACGGCGCAACAGGGCGGCCATCTTGACCTCGTCCTCGACGATCAGCACGCGCATCGCCGAGCGAGACTATGAAGGCTTCATGAAAGCCGCATGAAAACGCGGCGCGTCCGAGCTCAGATCAGCCCGGCGAGGATGTGCTCGGTGCCGAGGATGTGCTTTCGCATCAACGGCACGGCGCCCTCGGCGTCGCCCTCGCGCAGCAGCGCGACGAGCTTTTCGTGCTGCACGTTGGACTGGGCCAGCACCTCCTCCGGGTGGGCGATCCTCGCGATCAGGTCGCTCATTTGGCCCTGGACCTCCGTCATCTCGGCGACCAGGCGCGGCGAGCGCGCCGCCTCGGCGACCCCGATGTGAAAGCGGATGTCAGCCCGGCGGTAGTCCTCGAAGTCACGCGGCGAGCTCATCCGCTTGACCAGCGCGTCGAGCCGGTCGAGCTGCTCGCGGCTCGCCCGCTCCGCGGCCAGGGAAACGGCCCCGAGCTCGATCGCCACCCGGTGGTCGAGCACCGCCCGGGCGGCCTCGCCGAGCGCCTGGTCGTCCGGCTCCGAAAGCGGCGGGCGATCGGCCACGAAGGTGCCGCCGCTGCGGCCGCGGGTCGCTGTGAGATGGCCGCTTTGGACCAGCGTCGTCAGCGCGTGGCGCAGGGTGGAGCGGGAGATCCGTAACTCGTCGGCGAGCTGGCGCTCCGGGGGCAGCTTGGTGCCCGGGGCGAGCAGCCCGATCCGAATCGCGGTGCCGAGCCGCTCGACCGTTTCCTCGAACGTGGTCGGGGGGCGAACCGGCTTGAACACGGCCTCGACAGCGGCGTCGCGCTCCACCGCTCAACCGTACCGCCGCCGCCGTCAGGCCGCGGCAGACAGAGCCGCCTCGACCTCGGCGATCGCCTGCTCGCTCGTCCGAAAGTGGACGGCGGTCATGCCGAGGTCCCGGGCCGCCTCGACGTTGACCTCGACGTCGTCGACGAACAGGCAATCGCCGGCGACGATCCCGTCGCCCAAGCGCTCGAGCGTCAGCTCGTAGATCGGCGGGTCGGGCTTGCGAACGCCGACGAACCCCGAGTCGACGATGAGCTCGAAGATCTCGTCCACCGGGAGCATCGACCGCCAGAGCGGTTCCCACTCGCGGATGTTGTTGGTCAGCAGCGCCATCCTGTAGCCGCGTTCGCGGAGGTCGCGCATCAGCTCGATCATCGGCTCGTTCGGCTGCAGCGCCTCGAAGTAGATCTCGCTGAAGCGGTGCATCTCCGGGCGGTGGCCGATCAGCGGCTCGAGCGCGTCCTCGACCTTGGCCAGAAACTCGGCCTCTGTGAGGCGGCCGGTCTCGAGCTCGAACAGCGGGTGGGCACCGTCCGACTCGGCGATCGCCTGCATCGCCCTGCCCAACGCCTCCGGGGAGATCCCGGTCTCGTCCTGAACGGACGCGAACGAGTCGATCAGCGGCGTCGTCAGCACGCCGCCGAAGTCCGAGATCACCACCTGGATCGTCATACAAGCGGCCTCAACGGCGGCCGGGCTCGGCTTCGTCCTGTCGGACTCCGCCTCACTGCGCCTGCCGGAGTACGTCGAGGACGCCGACGCCGGGCCCTCCGGCGCGCAGCGAGAGGCCAGAGCGCTGGTGCTCGACGCCGCCGTCGAGGTGGCCGCTGGCCCAGGTGACGTCGCCGGCGACCCTGATCGGCAGCCCGTCCTCGCCGCGGTAGAGCTCGAGGCCGACCCGGCGGACGGCGCCGTCGGGCCCGTGCTCGGTGGAGAGCAGCACCTCGCTCAGCGCCTCGGTCTCGCCCTCGCTGAACAGGACGCCGAAGACAGCCTCCTCGCCGTGCCCTTCGGCGCCCGTCGGCCGGATCGCCGCCAGCGCCAGAGCGCGACCGTCGTCGAAGCGCCCGCTCAGCACGCGAACCAGGTCGATCTCGTCCCAGTCGAGCTCGCCGGCGCGCTCCCAGACGGTGTCTCCCTCGTCCGCCTGGAGCTCGAGCAGGCGCCCCAGCGGCCAGTCGAACCGCAGGCGGTCGCCGCTCGGCGACTCGAACTCGACCGAGACCGCCTCAGCCATCGTCCTCGCGGGAGCGGGGCAGCTCGCCCGCGGGGTCGGTGATCTCCTGGGCGCTGCCCTCGTAGTCGTAGCCGTTGCTCGCCCCCGGCGGGTGCGCCGCCGGGCCGGTAGCCGCGCCCGGCGCGCGGCGGCGGCGCGGAGACGCGCCAGGCGAACGCGACCCGGCGCCGGGCCAGCCGCGCCACGAGGCCGCGCACGAGCGCGCGCGTCGGCGGGATCAGGAGGCAGAAGCCGACGACGTCGGTGATGAACCCGGGGGTGAGCAGCAGCGCGCCGCCGAAGATGATCATCGCCCCGTCGAACGTCTCGCGCGCGGGCACCCGGCCCTCGGCAAGGGCTCGGTTGAAGCGCTCCCACGCCGCCCGTCCCTGCGAAAGCGCGAGCGCGGCGCCGAGGAAGCCGTCCAGGATCAACAGCGCGAGGGTCGGCAGGATGCCGATCGCCTGGCCGACCTGGACGATGACGTAGATCTCCGCGATCGGCAGCAGAATGAAAAGCACGACCAGCAGGAACATCGATCTCGAAGCCTAGAGACGGCGTTCTCTAAGCTCATTCACATGCCCGAAGCAGCCGTGCTCGAAGAGGACGTCTACGAAGCCCTGGAAGAGGTGATCGACCCCGAGCTGGGGCTCGACTTCGTCTCCCTGGGCCTCGTCTACGACGTCGAGGTCGAGGGCGAAGAGGTGTTCATCACCTTCACCCTGACCACGCCGGCGTGCCCGATCGGCCCGCAGGTGACCGAGCAGATGCGCGAGTTCGTCGGCGACCTCGACGGCGTCGACAAGGTGCATCCGAAGATGGTCTTCGACCCGCCGTGGTCCCCGGAGATGATGTCCGAGGACGCCAAGTTCGCGCTGGGTTACTGATCCGCTTAGACAAGCGGTTTCTATGGACGCTGGATGCGGCCGAAATCGCCCGATTGCAACCCGATTGCAACCCCCACGTCAAACAGCGGCGCTCAGGCGTTGCTCGATAGCCACGCCGACAAAGTTCACGAATGCGGCCGCGCCGGCCTCGAGGGTTTCGACCTGCACCCGGTATGCCTCTGGATCGTCAACCTCGTGCCGGCCCATCCGGGAACGCCGCCGCGGCTATTGCCGATCCCGAGGAGCGCCGCGTGGCAGCTCAGCTCCTCCTCGATTCTGTGGCCGATCCCGGCATCCGCACCGTCGGCGACCTGTGCAACCGGATCGAGGCCGCGACACCCGAGGAGCGCCGCGCGATGCTCGATGCCACCCGCCGGCGAGCCGGATTGCCGACGACCGGCAGGGTCGAAGCGATGGAGGCCGCGAACCGCCCGACCACTTCGTCCCTGCCGCCGCGCGACTCGGACGGGCGGATTGAGGCACGCTGCTCGGCCCCGACCTGCCTGCGATACGCGCCCGATCCATCCTTCCCCGGCGTCGCCGCGAAGGTCATGCAAAGGAAATGGTTTTGCGCCGAGCACGCCGACCTCGCCGCACCCGGCGACAACGAGCCCTACAGAGGGCCGAGGTTGGCCTACGGCCCCGGTGGGGCGATCGTCGATCTCGATGAGCGGGCACTCGAGGCCGAGCGCCAGCGCGCAGCGGCCGAGGGCCGACGCCGCCAGCGCGAGGCACGCGAGGCACAACGGGCCGCGGACGCTCGCGCCCTCGCCAAACACGAGGAGGCCGCCACCGAGCGGTTTAGGCGGGAGCACATCAAGTGACTGTCACCGTCGATCGCCGGCCGGTGGCTCTCCATGAGGCCGGCCACGTAGCCGGGTTGATCATGGCCTGCCGCCGGCTGCCAACGTCCGTGAGAGCCGATTGGCCCGCCGAGCGCATCCTCGGCCAGATGGAGCTCGATTGGTCGACCGAGGGGCTGACCCCGAAGATGGCCCGAGGCCTGATGATCGCGGTCCTCCTAGGCCCAATCGCAGAGCGACGCGAGGCCTGGCCGCTCGATCCTGACGGCGACGGCGACGCCCGCCAGCTGGCGTTGCTCGCCGACTACTTGAAGTCGAAGAGGCCGACTGGCGCCTGCTCGTCACCGAGGCTCAAATGATCTCGACCACGCCCACGTTTCAGCGGCTTGTCGGACTGATCGGCCGCGCGCTTGAACTCGCGGATGAGCTAAGCGCCGCCGAGATCCGCGGCCTGATCGGCGCCCGAACGTGCGCCGCCTTTGGCATTTCAACCCACGAAGAACAGGAATCCAGCCTTGCTGCATAAGACACTCACTGCCGACACCGTCGACGTCGATCAAGGCACCTTCACGGCAATCGTCTCGTCGTGGTCGTCTGACAGGGAGGGCGACCTGATCGCCCGCTCGGCGTTTGACAAGACGATCGCCGCATGGCGAAGCTCGGGCAAACGGCTGCCGTTGTTGTTTGAGCACTCGACCACCGTCGTCGGTGCCGTCGATCCCCACTCGATGCAGGCGACCGCCGCCGGCTTGGTCGTTGCCGGTGAAGTGGACCGCTCAACCGATGAGGGACGGCAGGTGTGGCGCTCGATCAAGGGCGGCACCGCCGGATTCTCGATCGGCTTTCTGAGCGAGTCCCGGGCGCGCAAGGGCGGTGGCCGAGAACTGACCGAGGTTGACCTGCTCGAAATCTCCTACACGTCAAAGCCGATGCACCCGCTCACGCGGGCGACGGGCTGGAAGTCTGCGACCGACGACGAGCTACCGAGCGAGGCCGACCAGCGGCGCCGAGCGGCCCGGCTGATGCTGACGCCCGAGCAAGAGCGTGACGTCGATCAGTGGGTTTCCGTAATCACCGAGGCGATCAGCGGGACGAAGGCGACGGCACCGGCCACGAAGTCCAGCAAGCCGATCAGGGTCGCCACCTTCACAGTCGAATGAAGCAGCTCTGGTGTGTGGGGAGGGTCGGAAGTCGAGGAGCTGTGCGACAGAAGACCGCCGGATGGCTCGTTGCGCGCGCACGGAATACGGCACTTGAGTAACCCATGAATACGAGAGAGCACGCCGTAAAGGTCTCGCTTAACAGCGACGAGCTCGCGCGGCGGCAAAGGAAATGGTTTTGCGCCGAGCACACCCACCTCGCCGCACCCGGCGACAACGAGCCCTACAGAGGGCCGAGGTTGGCCTACGGCCCCGGTGGGGCGATCGTCGATCTCGATGAGCGGGCGTTCGAAGCGGAGCGCCAGCGCGTCCAGGCGGAGAGCCGCCGCCGGCAGCGCGAGCAAAAGGAGGCTGAGCGCCGCCGCGAAGCCGGACGGTTCCGGGAGTCTGAGGCCCTGCGCGACGCGAGTTTCCGCAGCGAGATGCCGAAAGGCCTGCGGCCGTGAATGGCTACCGATGCGTCGCCCGTCATGAGGCAGCCCACGCCGCCGCCGGAGTGCTGCTCGGCCACCTGCCGACGACGATCGAGGTCCGCCGGGTTGGCCGGATTCTCGGACAGGTCGAGTTCCCGTTCGAGTTAGACAAGCGAAACGCGACTGACCAGCTTCAGATCACCTTGGCCGGATGGATCGCTGACGAGGAGACGCCTCCAAGCTGGCCGATCCTCGACGTAGGAACCGGGGGCGATTACGGGATGGTGGTCGCCCTCACGAAGTACCTGGGCTTGGACGAGAGTGGCTACCGCAGGCTCGTCACCGACACCTGGACGCTCGCGGCGCGGCAGGAGTTCGCGATGCTCGAACTCGCGTTCACGACCGCCCTCGACTACCACTACCGGCTCGATCGCGACTTCATTGTCGACCTCATTTTCACGGCCCTGGACACCGACCAGATCCGCGAGGCATTCGCCCTAGATCAAGAGGAGTACGCGCATGTGGCATAAGACCATCCCCACCACCGTGACGACGAGCTAGCGTGGATGCTGGAGGGACGCCCGTGAGGGAAGCCGACCTAGACCGGTATCTCGCCAGAACCCGGCCGACGCAGCTTCCGGAACAGGAGGATGAGACGGTCCTCGTCCTCCGGCGTCAGGTTCGACCGCTTCCCCTTGGACTTCAGCGCCAGTTCACGAACCTCGCGGCGCTCATCCGGCGTGAGCCGATTCCAGTACTTCCGGCCCTCCGTGTTCAACCAGACGATCGCCGCGAGGACCTTGCGCCACGGAACCTTCCGCACCGCAGTGATGGCTTGCACTACCCAAGGGGGCATCGGTGTTGCGGCTACCCCTCGCATGAGACGAGTAACGGGAGCCGAGCGACCGTCTCGGAGGCGGATGAGGGAACTCGAACGATTCAAGCGGTTCTGCTCGCGGTACCTCGCGGGGTGGACGGCGCACGCGCCGAGGGATCGGATTCTTGGCCCAGGCGGCTGAAGTGACCGCTCTACTCCGACAGCCCGGCGGCTTCGAGGGCTTCGTCGGCGGTTCGGAATCCCCGATGGCTTGTGATCTTGCCGTCGCGAACCGTGACTACCCACGCGAGCGGCGAGTCCGTCACCACTCCACTGCCCCTTCCCCGAACTGCGCAGCCGCCGACGACCACGACCTGATCGCCGATGGTCTGCACCTGCTCTGCATACGGCCGCAGCTCGTCCCAGATCTCGCCGGCCTCGACGAAGTAGTCGCGCACTCCTTGATGGCCTCGGTAGCCCCCGGACTCCACCAGTGTGCCGGTCAGGGGCAGAAACTGCACGGCGGGGTCGTACAGACTCAACAGGGCGTCCACGTCGTTATCGGCTATTGCCTCGAAGCTGCGTCTCACGATTTCGACGTTCTCCTTCGACATCGCCTACTCCGACAGCCCGGCGGCGGTCACGGCCTGGCTCGGCCCGGCCAGGTCGTAGGCGCGGATGAGCTTTCCGTTGCGGAACTCCAAGATGTTGGCGACCCGCAGGCGGATCGGCACCCCGCTGGCACTTCCGTGGGCGACGATGTGCCCAAGCATCAGGACGTGATCCCCAGCGTCAACGAACTCCTCAACCTCGATCCTGAAATCCCCAAACTGGTCGACGAGCTGTTTGTTCCAAAAACGGTCCCTCATGTCGTCGCGTCCGCGATACACGGCACGGTCGGGGAACTGCGTTATCTGGTGCCACTCGACGTCGGGATCAAGCGCATCCAACGCGGCGTCGAAGTCGTGGCGGTTGAACGCCTCGTAGGCGCGTCTGGCGATCTCCACGTTCTCCTGCGACATCGCCCTCGCAGTATCTCGCGCTGGGCGTGGCGAGCAGGTGCCTACGGATTAGGCCTGTGCTGAACGAACTTGATGCACTGTCCCTCGCTCTTGAACTGCGGGAAGTTGCGCCAACCGCCGTTCTTGCACTGGTCCTTCGAGATTGGGGCGGAAGGTTGAGCGTCGACCACGACGATGTTTCCACCGGCCTCCGCTTCGGAATGCGGCTCCTCAGAGCAGACCTCGGGCGGGCTGGCGGTGCCCACCGCGCCGATTGTGTCCGGTCCAACGTCGCCTGTGTCAGTCACGAAGATCAACAGACCGCCCGGAGGGTCGGAGGGAACCGCGATTCCCACGATCGCGCGATTGCCCTGCACGTCGAGGCAGGTGACAGGGTTGTCGACGGGACCAAAGAGGTCGATCCTCACGCTGCCAGCCGGATCTTCACCCGTGGGTCCACTCGAGGCGTCGAGCGTGTACGTGACGAGGACGCCCGGCCCCGCGAAGGACGTAGCGGTCCCGGTGACGGAGTCACGGGTTGGCGCCTGGGCGGCCGCAGGCGCTGCCGAGCAAGCCATCGCGATTGCCAGGCAAGCGAGGGCGAGCAGAAGCCTTCTCATCGGCGAGTCCTTTCGGCTAAGCACAGATGCCTCTCCGCGTGGCATACCACCGCGACCCGGCCAGGTCAAGAATTGCGTTCGCGGTTCTCGAGCGGGCCGGGCGGGACCGGAGGGAGGGTTGGATGACCGAGTCCACACGCGGAGCAGACCGCCGGATGGCTCGCTGCGCGCGCACGGTAGATGGCATTTGAGTAACTCATGAATACGAGAGAACACGCCGTCAAGGTCTCGCTCAACAGCGACGAGCTCGCGCGGCTCGACCGGGCCCGCGGTCGAACAGAGCGGGCGGTGTACCTGCGGACGCTGCTCTATGAGCCCCCGGACATCAGCGAGATCGCTACACACGCTGAGGCACTCGCGATCTTGAGCAACCTCGCTCGCGCGGGCGGCACCGCCGCCGCGATCGCGCTCGAGCGCGCTCTTCGCGATTACCCGCGTGGCACCGACTTTGACGACGAGCTTTCAAGGCTGCTCGACGACGAATAACCGCGGGCAACCACGAAGACGACGAGGATCGCGACGAGGATGACGCCGCCGGCAACGTCAAGCCCGACAAGGAGCGTTCGGCTCACAGGATCGACCCGGTGGCGGCGGCTGATCTTTGCGATCGACGGCTGGCAGCGATTCGGGCACGAGGCCGAGCGGCGCAGTGTCTACGAGACCCGCGACCTGGTGGCGCTATGAAGCCGCGCTGGGCGGCTCGAAACTGCAACCCAACGGCGGATATCGTGTGCCAGAGTGTCGCGCGTGAGCAAGGTCATTCGAAGCTATGCCCGCGTTATCGCGGTCCTGATGGCGCTGGTCGTGGTCCTCTCGATCGGCGGCTGTGGCGGTGACGACGACACCACGGCAGCCAGCCCGCCAGCAACAACAAGCAGCACGTCAACAACCGCGGAGAGTGCAAAGATCGACTCGGCCCTCGCGTCTTGCACCGACGCGGCCCAACAGATCGGCGGTACAGCCGGAACCAATCTCGAGGGCACGTGCACCTATGTCGCCACGGCGGCCAAGCAGGTCCTCAGCGGTGCCAGCGAGAACGTGAGCCAAGCGCTCTCAGGGACGGCGAAGAACTGCCGCAGCGCGGTCGGCCAGCTCCCCTCGGGGCAGGCTCAGGACGCGCTCTCGCAGTTCTGCGACGCCGTCGCGAGCGCCGGATCGTAGGCTTCGCGGCGGCGCACCCGTGGTGCAACCCAAACTGCAACCCAACGGCGGATAACGGGCCGATACGGGACGTCACGAGCGAGGCGCTGGCGGGGGTGAAATCGCTGCTCTCACGAACAATCCCGATACGGACCGATACGCGCTGTCACGGCCGAATGCGGAGATGATGTCCGAGGACGCCAAGTTCGCGCTGGGTTACTAACCCGCATGATCATGCGGTTCGCGGCGATGGACGCGGGCAGCGAACACGGCGCGTTCTGACGATCTTCTAACGGGCGCGAGAATCGCTGTCGTGCCGACGATCAGCTGCTATCGCTGCGGGCGCGAAATCGCCGCTGAGCGGATCGACCTCGAAGGCTGGATCGTGCTGCACGCTTGGGAGGACGGCGCTGCGCTGTTCGTCTGCCCTGACTGCGGACATCACGATCACGCTCCGCGTCTACGCGCACGCGATCCCGGCGATGCACGCTGAAGCGACGGCGAAGGCCGCGGCGCTGATCGACTCGATCTAGGGCCGCGCCGCTGCGAGCGGTTTAGATCTGTGGTCCGGAGGTGTCGCTTTGCATGGAAGCGATAGCCCGGTTTGGACCGCCGAATCCACAGGTGTAGGGTCGAAGCGAAACGGGGGGAGCACGACGAGAGGAGAGCCATCGATCGGCTACCGGTCAGCAGGGGGGAGGCTGCTTTCATCGTCGGAGTGCCGCTTGCCTGGGCAGTGCTGCTGCTCTTTCACCCCGGCGGAGAAGGGGACAACGTCTACTCCGATCTCCAGGACGACGTCACCCCGTGGCTAGTGGTCCACGTCGGGACGATGATCTTCATTCCGCTTCTGGGCGCAGCCGTCTACATGCTCATTCGCGATCTCGACGGCACCGCGGCGATGGTCAGCCGGATCGGGCTCGCGCTCTTCGTCGTCTTCTACACGGTCTGGGAGGCCTTGTACGGGATCGGCAACGGGATCCTCGCCAACGAGGTCAACGAACTCCCAGAAGCGGAACAGGCGACCGGAGCGGATCTGATTCAGGACTTCTCTGAATACCCCCTGATCCGAAACTTTGGCGTATTCGCGGTCATTGGCACCGTCGGTCTGATAGCCGCGATGCTCGCGGCCGGGGTTGCCTTGCGGGATCGCGCCGGTGCGCCGCTCTCGGTCGTCATCCTGCTCGGCATATCGGGACTCCTGATCACCGGTCACCCGCCGCCGTTCGGGCCTGCCGGTCTAGTGCTGTTCGTCATCGCAGTCATGCTCTTCTGGCGAAGCCGATCAGCAGCAGTCGGGGAGCCCACTACCGCTTAGGACGAAAGCGGAACTCCCCGAAAACCAGGCTCGAGGCTCTGCGCGTTCTAACGCGGTTCAAACGAACGAGGCCGAACGCGGCAAAACGCGCGATCACGCTCGATCATCGAGGCGTTTTGCGCGGCGCGCTCCCCGGCGGTCCGACGAGCTCAAGCTCAGGAACCGGCAGTTGACTGGGGCGGCTCGCGGTGGTATGCCACCCGGTGAGGCACCGTTCCGGCCGAGAGGAGTGCCCGATGAGAAGGATCTCGCTCGCCTTTGCGTGTCTTGCGCTCGCGCTTGCCTGTTCGGCGTCCTCGGCCATGGCGCAGGCGGCGACCCGCGACTCCGTCACCGGGACCGTTGTCGCCACCGTGCCGCTTCCCAATTTGCCCAGCATCAGTGGCTTCACTTTCGATGCCTCCAGCGGGCCGCTTGGCGAGGAGCCCACCGGGACGGTGACGACGGACACCTTCGGCGTGGGCACCGTGACCTGCCTGAGCATCGATGGAAACCGAGCGGTGGTGGGAACCTCGACCCCGTTCCCCCAAGGCCCGCCAGGGGCAACCATCAACCTCTTGATCTTCGTAGTCGATCAGCCGTTTCCGGCTACGGACATGATCGGGATCGAGCCGATTTTCGGTAACAACCCGCCGGTGAACTGCCCGGCCCCGGGCGGGCACGAGGACATGCTGGAGATCTTCATCGGAGACATCTCGGTCGTGGACGCGGAGCCACCCTTCCCGACCTCGAAGGATCAGTGCAAGAACGGCGGCTGGCGCAACTACCCGCAGTTCAAGAACCAGGGGCAGTGTGTGGCATTCGTGAACCACGGCCCCTAGACGGCCGCCCTCGAAGCCGCCCGGCTGACGGAGTAGGCGTACCCACCGTCGTACCCACCCAAAGGAAAAAGCAGCGATTAGCGGGCGGTCCTGTCACACTCGCGCGGAGATGATGTCCGAGGACGCCAAGTTCGCGCTCGGGTTCTAGGCTCAGCTGGCGGCGTTGGCGCCTAGGCAGGCGGCCGGTCGGGCCGGGAGGCCGTGTCCCGCGCAGCGGCGTAGACATCGACGAAGTGCAAGTAGCGTTCGGCGATGGTCGCGATCGCGCCGGCGCGATCGACCTCGCCGGCACCGTGACGGCTGATCGCTTCCCACCAGATCGTGCGGCCGACCGCGAAGCCCCCGAACCCGTCGACCTCGGAGGCGACACGGAGCCAGTGCTCAACTCGCCGGTCGCCAGCGCCCCGTCCCAGGATCAGGCAGCTGACGTGGCCACGACCGCGGCGCCGACAAACGGCCGCCAGCCGCTCACAGTCGGAGCGCCGTTCGAGTCCCTCGACCTTCCACACGGCCGGCTCCACGCCGCCGTCCTGGATCTCGGTAACCGCGTCGCAGACGAGCCTCGGCCGCAACTCGAGGTCGAAGCGCTCGGGATCGTTGGCGACACTGCGCAGCTGCCCCGGTGTGGGCGGGACGAGCAACTCAAACAGGAGTTCGCGGTCGGTGCCGCGTAGCCAGTCGGCGAGGCGTCGCAACCGCTCGAGCTGACGCTCGTTGAGCTCGGGGTCGCACCGCCGGATTGAAGCGCACGAGCGCCTTCACCAGGTCGGGGTCGACCCGCTCGATGTGCGCGGCGAAATCGTCTCCGTACTCGAACTCGAACTCCGCCTGACCCGACCGCTCACACGCGACAGCCGTGACGATCGGCTGGTCCTTGGCGAGCTCGAGCACCTTGGCGCCGAATTGCTCGTCGACGAGCACGGCTGGGGTCCCGACGCCATCGAGGTCGTCCCGTGCCCGCGCCAGCCCCTCGAAAACCAGCCGCTTCGCCTCCGAGATACGGGCGGACTCCGCTGCGGTCGGTTCGCCGGAGATTCCAAACAGCGCTCGAATCGACCCCCGGTGATCAAAAGCGAGCATGAACAGCGGCGGCGGCGCCGATTCTCCGGGTACCCACCCGCTTCTCGCCCGCGTGGCCGCGCGAATCCCGGTCAATTCGCTCATATTCAATCAGATTAGTTGCGCGAATGCGCTCGAATGCGGTACGATCGCCCGCGCTTGTGGGTGATGGATCGGGCATGTCCCTGATCGCCGAGGAGATCCGCGACCAGCCTCGGGCCTGGTCACACGCGGCCGACCTGGCCAGCCGCATGCCGGAGGCGCTGCCGGCGGGCGAGCGGATTGCGGTGATCGGGTGCGGCAGCTCTTGGCATGCGGCGAAGGCGCTCGCCGCCCTCCGCGAGTTGAGCGGGCAGGGCGAGACCGATGCGTTCGCCGCGTCGGAGGCTCGCCTGGGGCGGGGCTACGAGCGGGTGGTCGCGATCTCCCGTTCGGGCGCGACGACCGAGATCCGGCGCGCGCTGGAGCTCGTCGGCAACCCCACGACGACCGTTGCCCTCACCGGCAACCCCTCCAGTGCGGTCGCCGCCGCGTGCGACCTGGTCGTCGACCTGAGCTTCGCCGATGATCGCTCCGTCGTCCAGAGCCGATTCGTGACGACCGTCGCCTGCTTCGGCCGCGCGTGCATCGGGCTTGACGTCGACGCACTCCTCGCCGACGCGCAGCTCGCCCTTACCCAGCCGCATCCGGTGGATCCTGCGGACGTCGACCGGGCCGTGGTCCTCGCTCGCGAGTGGCGTGTGGGCCTGGCCGACGCGGCGGCCCTCACGCTTCGGGAGACCGCACGGGCATGGGCGGAGGCCTATCCCGCGATGGAGTATCGGCACGGCCCGATCGCGACCGCCGGCCCCGGGGCGCTGGTGTGGCTGCTCGATCGTCCGCCGGAGGGACTGGCGGATGAGATCGCGGCGACCGGGGCCACCGTGCTGACGGCACAGTTGGACCCGCTGGCGGAGTTGGTCCGCATCCAACGCCTGGCCGTGGCGCTCGCCGAGCGGCGCGGCCTCGATCCCGACCGGCCAGCGAACCTGGAACGGGCGGTCGTTCTGGATCTGATCGAGTCGGGAGGCGCGTCGTGAGGAGAGCGGAGCGCTTCGACCGGATCCTGGCGCGGTTGGCGAGCGATGGCTCCGTCTCGGTCCGAGAGTTGACGGAGGCGCTTGGCGCTTCCTCGGCGACTATCCGCCGCGATCTGAGCCTGCTCGAGGGGCAGAAGCTCCTTTCCCGCTCGCACGGCGGCGCCGTCGGCAACGGAGTCCTGTACGAGCTTCCGGTCCGCTACCGCGGTGGCCAGCGCGCCGAGGACAAGGGCCGGATCGCCGCCGCCGCCGCGGGACGCATCGCCGACGCGCAGACGGTCGGCCTCACAGGCGGAACGACCACGACAGAGGTAGCCCGGCGCCTGCGCGACCGCGACCTGACCGTGGTCACCAACGCGGTCAACATCGCCTCCGAGCTGGTCGTCAGCGAGACGATCAGGCTGGTGGTCACCGGAGGCGTGGCTCGTCCTCAGTCGTACGAGCTGATCGGACCGTTCGCCGAGCGCACGCTCGAAGGCCTCAACGTCGACGTGATGTTCCTGGGGGTCGACGGCGTGAACGCTGCGGGCGTGACGACCCACGACGAGATCGAGGCGCAGACCAACCGCAGGATGGTCGAGCGCGCCACTCGGGTGATCGTCGTCTGCGACTCCTCGAAGCTGGGGCGCTCTGCGCTCTCAAGCATCTGTCCGCTATCGGAGATCGACGAGCTGATCACCGACGTGGGTGCCTCCGCCGAGCCGCTCGAGGACGTGCGCGCAGCCGGCGTGGAGGTGGTCCAGGTCTGATGTCCGCCGGCGGCAACGTCCAGTTCGTGACCGTGAGCACGAATCCCGCGATTGACCGTGTGGCGCGCATCGAAGGGCCGGCCGATGGGCTGGTCGCCGCCTCAGAGCTGCTCGAAACCCCGGGAGGCAAGGCCGTCCACGCTGCCTGCGTCGCCGCGGAGCTGGGCGCAAGGGCCGCGGTGATCACGACGGCCGGCGGCTGGAACGGCGAGCGCCTGCTGGCCTTGTTGGCGGCGGAGGAGGTCGAGGTCGTCGACGTTCCGGTCGCGGCGCCAACGCGCGGGACCTACACCCTCGTGGACGGCGGCGGCGGCGAGCTGGTCGAGGTCCACGAGCCTGCGGGGCGCATGCGCGAGGACGAGGCCGGGCGGCTGGTCGCGGCGCTCTCTGGGCTCCGGTCGGCGCCGGCCGTCGTCGCGGTCTGCGGCAGCCTGCCGCCCGGAGCCCCTGCCGATCTTCACGCACGGTTGGTGGCGACCGCACGCGACCGCGGAGCGTTCACGATCCTCGACTGCTCGACACCCGACGCGTTGGCCACGGCGCTCGCGGCGGAACCGGATCTAGCCGCCCCGAACCTCGCCGAGGCCGGCGCGCTTCTCCGCACGGACCTCGACCCGGGACGCGACGCCGAGCTCGAATCGGCCGCGGAGCGGATCAGGGCCATGGGTGCGCGCGCGCTCTGGCTCAGCCTCGGGCCCCAGGGAAGCGTGTTCGTGACCGGCGACAAGGTCCACCGTCTGGCGGCGCCCGCGCCGAAAACGGTGGTCAACGCGGTCGGATGCGGCGACGCGCTGATCGGCGGCTTCGCCGCCGGTCTGATAGCCGGACGGGAGCCGCTCGCCGCCGCCGTGCTCGGCGTCGCAGCGGCCACCGAGAAGCTCTCGCACCTGCATCCGGGGCGTGTCGATCGCGCCGCGGTCGAGGCCCTCGTGGGTGCTGTTGAAACCGCTCCCGTGCGAACGCAGGCTGCCCTCCCGTGAGCTTGAGGCGCCTCGACTTGCTGGTCGCCGGGGAGCTCAATCCCGACGCGATCGTCCTCGCGGAGACGATCGAGCCCGAGTACGGGCAGGTCGAGCAGCTGGTCTCCGACGGCGTGCTGACGATCGGCTCCTCGGGGGCGATCGTCGCCTGCGGAGCGGCCCGCCTCGGGATGCGCACGGGCTACGTGGGCGTGGTTGGCGACGACGCCGCCGGACATTTCATGCTCTCCGAGCTGCGCCGCCGAGGCGTGGACATCGATGGGTGCCGGGTCGAGGCAGAGCGTCGCACCGGGCTCACGGTCATCCTCAGCAAGACGACTGACCGGGCGATCCTGACCTCGCCCGGGACCATGGCCGATCTCACGGACGCCGACGTCGGCGACGAGCTGCTCGGCTCCAGCCGTCACCTCCACGTCTCCTCGCCGCACCTGCTGGCCGGCCTTCGTCGCTGCCCTGCCGCAGCTGTTCGCCAGGGCGCACGATGCCGGGGTGTCCACCTCGCTGGATCCCGGCTGGGATCCCGACGGCACCTGGGCCGGCGGCGCCGGCGATGCCCTCGACGGGGTGGACGTGTTCCTGCCGAACGCAGCCGAAGCCTGTCGCCTCGCGGGGGTCGAGGATCCCGGCACAGCGCTGGATGCGCTCGCCGAGCGGGTCGAGACCGTCGTGGTAACGCTCGGTGCCGAGGGAGCGATCGCCAGGCGCCAAGGCGAGGCGGCGAGCGCCGACGCTCCGACGCAGGCAGTGCGTCGACACGACCGGCGCCGGCGACAGCTTCACCGCCGGCTTCCTCTGCGCCCTAGCGCAGGCCCAGACCCTGGGCGAGGCGCTCGCGCTCGGCGTGGCCTGCGGGTCGTTGTCAACTCGCGCCCTGGGCGGCGTCGATGCCCAGCCGGTCTTCGCCGAGGCGGCCGAGGTGGCCGAGGGCCTGGCCGTCGGGACAATCTCGGGGAGCCCCGAATGAGCGCCAAGATCGCCTTCATCGGCGCGGGAAGCGTCGAGTTCACCGGGATGCTGATCGCCGACATCCTCGGCTACGCCGAGCTGCGAGACGCGCACGATCTCGCTCCACGACATCGACGCCGAGCGTCTGGCGACCGCGGAGGCGTCGCCCGGGCCATCGCGGAACAGCACGGCGCCGAGCCCGGCGATCGACGCCCACCTCGAGCGCCGGGCCGCGCTCGACGGCGCCGACTATCGTGATCAACATGGTCCAGGTCGGCGGGCCACGCCGCCACCCTGATCGACCACGAGATCCCGGCTCGCTACGGGCTCCGCCAGACGATCGGCGACACCCTCGGGGTCGGCGGGGTGTTCCGGGCGCTGCGCACGATCCCGGTGATGGAGGGGATCGCGGCCGACATGGCGGACGTCTCCCCCGACGCTTGGCTGCTCAACTACACCAACCCGATGGCGATGCTCTGCTGGGCGACCTACGCGGGCACGCCCCAGGAGCGCAGTCGTCGGGCTCTGCCACTCGGTTCAGAACACCACCGAGCAGCTCGCGGAGCTCGTCGGCGTGCCGCTCGACGAGGTCAGCTTCCTCGGCGCCGGCGTCAACCACCAGGCGTTCATCCTGCGCTTCGAGCGCGACGGCGCAGGACCTCTACCCGCTCCTCGACGAGGCGATCGAGCGCGACCCGGAGCTGGAGCGGCGGGTCCGCGTGGAGATGTACCGGCGCCTCGGCTTCTTCCCAACCGAGTCCAGCGAGCACTCGGCCGAGTATCTGCCGTGGTTCCTGCACGACGACGAGGCGATCGAGCACTACCGGCTGTGGGTCGGCGAGTACGTCTCCCGCAGCGAGGAGAACCTGGCCGAGTACGAGCGCACGCGCGAAGCGCTGAGGGCGGGCCAGCGGCTCGAGTTCGAGCCGAGCAACGAGTACGCGCCCGAGATCATCCACTCGATCGAGACCGGGCAGCCCCGGGTGATCTACGGCAACGTCCGCAACAACGGGCTGATCGACAACCTGCCCGCCGGCGCCTGCGTCGAGGTGCCGTGCGAGGTCGACGGAGACGGGGTGCACCCGGAGCCGGTTGGTGCGCTCCCGCCGCAGCTGGCGGCGCTCAACCGCACCTACCTGAACGTCGTGGAGCTGACGGTGCGCGCCGCGTTGGAAGGGCGGCCCGAGCACGTCCGACACGCGGTGATGCTGGACCCGAACGCCGCCGCCAGCCTGTCACCCGATGCGATCTGGGAGCTTTGCGACGAGCTGACCGCCGCCCACGGCGACGCGCTGCCGGCGGCACTCAGGGCCCCGGCCAAGGCCGTGGGGAGCGGCCGATGACTTCCGACAAACCACTCACAACGGATCCAACGAACAAGAGGAGAGGATCGTGTCCAAACTGATGAGAGTGCTAGCGGCGCTGGTGGCGCTGGTCGCCGCCCTGGCCATTGCCGCCTGCGGGGGAGACGACGACGACTCCGGCAGCGGCGACGAAACTGCCGCCAGCACCGGCGAGCCGGTCGAGATCGAGTTCTGGCACGGGCAGACCCAAGGTCCGGCCGAGCTGCTTCAGGACATGATCGACGAGTTCAACAAGAGCCATCCCGACGTAGTCGTTTCCAAGGATTCCGGCGGCGTCAACTCGGACCGGATGCTGCAGAAGGTGACCGCCGGGCTGCAGGCCGACAACTACCCGGACATCGCCTACATCTACGGCTCCGATCTGGCCAACCTGGCGGGCGGCGACCAGCTCGTCGATCTCGGCGAGGCGATCGATAACGGCGACCTCGACTGGGACCGCTTTGTCGAGGCGGGGACTGAAGCCGTGACCGTGGACGACCGTCCGCGCGCCGTCCCGGCGTTCATCGACAACCTCGCGGTCGTCTACAACAAGAAGATCTTCGACGAGGCCGGCGTCGACTATCCGACCGATGACTGGACTTGGGATGACTTCCTGGCCACGGCGGCTGAGCTCAACGATCCCGAGGCCGGGATCGCCGGGTTCGGCTGGCCCGGAACCGGTGACGAGGACACCACCTGGCGCATCTGGCCACTGATCTGGCAGCAGGGAGGCGAGATAGTCAGCGAGGACGGCGAAAGCGTCGGCTTCGACGGGGAGCCCGGCGAGGCGGCCCTTGACGTCGTCGCGCAGGCGGCGGACGACGGCTCGGTCTACATCGACAGCACGGCCGGAAGCGAGCGCATGCAGCAGCTGTTCGCCAGCGGCAATATGGCGATGAACGTCGCCGGCCCGTACACCCTCCCCGAGTACGTCGACGCCAAGATCGACTACGGCGTGGTCTCGATGCCGTCGTTCGGCGACGAGCAGACGACGATTGCCGGTCCAGACACCTGGGCGATCTTCGACAACGGCGAGGAGCGCGTGGCCGCGGCACTCGAGTTCATGGACTGGTTCAGCGAGCCCGAGCAACAGCTGCGCTGGATCACCGAGGCCGGAAGCCTGCCGCTGACCACCGATGTCGAGGACGCGGAGGGATTCGCCGCCTACGAGCAGAGCCTGCCGGGTCTCGACAAGTTCATCGAGAACACCGAGCTCGCGCGGACGCGCGCAACGATCCCCGAGTATCCGCAGATCTCGCAGGCGACTCGGAAAGGCCGTCGCCTCGGTCCTCTACGGCGAGTCTGAGCCCAGCGAGGCGCTCGCCGAGGCCGTCGAGACATCGAACGCGGAGCTGCAGGTTCCGGGGTCCTGAACAGATAGTGAGATGAGCGCGGAGCCGACCGCACCGAAGAGGACGTTCGCCCAGCGGGTGCTCGGGGACAACCCGACCGCCTGGGCGTTCGTCCTCCCGGCGGTCGTGATCATCATCGGCCTGGCCATCGTGCCGATCGGCTGGTCGCTGCTGCTCTCGTTCCACGCCGCCGACCTGATCGCTCCGGCGCAGTGGGTGGGCCTGTCGAACTACGACGCGCTGCTCGACGATCCCGCCCTGCGCGACGCCGTCAAGCACACAGTGATCTACACAGGCCTGTTCGTGCCGATCTCGATCGGCCTTGGGCTCGTCCTGGCACTGGGCCTAAATCGCAGGCTGCGGCTGATCGGCCTCTACCGGACGGCGATCCTGGCCCCGTTCATCGCCTCGGTCGCCGCCCAGGGAGTGCTGTTCTCGTTCATCTTCGACGAGCGGTTCGGGGTCGCCAATGCGCTCCTCGACAACGTCGGCCTGCCCCGGCAGGGATTCCTCGGCGATCCCGACCAGGCTCTGTTCGTAATCGTCCTGATCGGGATCTGGGGTGGGATCGGCTTCCCGCTCGTGATCTATCTCGCCGCGCTCCAGGACGTTCCCCGCGACCTGGTCGACGCCGCGTCGGTCGACGGAGCCCGTCGCTGGGCGACGCTGCGGCACGTGATCCTCCCGCAGCTGTTGCCGGTAACGATCTTCCTCGCCGTCTGGCAGACGCTGCTCTCCCTGCAGCTGTTCGACCTCGTCTACGCCACGACGCGCGGCGGCCCGCTCGACGCCACGGTCGTGATCGTCTACTACGTCTACAGCCAGGCGTTCGTGTTGTTCAACGCCGGCTACGCGGCGGCGGTCGCCTACATCGTCGCGGTGTTCCTGCTGTTGCTGGTCGGGACCCAGCTCGTCTACAGCCGCCTGCGGGCCCGGAGCGCCTGATGCCTGCCGAGACCGACCGACGCTGGCGACTGCCGTTCGACCCGTGGCACCTGGTCCTGTTTCCGACCGCGGTCGTCTTCGCCTTGCCGCTGATCTGGATGGTGCTCAGCTCGTTCATGTCCAACGCCCAGATCAACCAGTTCCCGCCGACGATCATCCCCGACTCGCTTCACCTCGACGGTTGGGAGACCGTGGTCAACGACTCCGACTTCCCACGCTGGTTCTTGAACTCGACGATCGTGGCGCTGGTGACTGTGGTCTCGAACCTCGTCTTCTGCTCGCTGGCCGGTTACGCCTTCGCCCGCATGAAGTTCCGGGGCTCGACGGCCGTGTTCCTGCTGATCCTGGTGACGCTGATCATCCCCTTCCAGCTGACGATGATCCCCACCTTCATCGTCATGGACGAGCTCGGGCTCGTCGACACGCTGGCCGCCCTCATCGTCCCTGCCCTCGTGCTTCCGCTCGGCGTGTTCCTGATGCGTCAGTTCTTCGTCAACCTGCCCCGCGAGGTCGAGGAGGCCGCGCGTATCGACGGCTGCTCGCGACTGGGCGTTCTGCTCTACGTCGCGCTGCCGCTCGCCAAGCCGGCGCTGGCGACGTTGGCGGCGCTCACGTTCCTCCTGATGTGGAACGACCTGCTGTGGCCGCTGATCGCTATCAGCTCGGACGAGAACGCGACCCTGCCGTTGGGCCTGACCACCTTCCAGGGGCAGCACACACAGGACTTCGGGGCGGTGATGGCGGGCAACGTGATCACGGTGACGCCGGTGCTGATCGCGTTCCTGCTCGCTCAGCGAACGTTCATCGAGTCGCTCACCTCGAGCGCGGTGAAGGGATAGAGCCGATGCATGGGATCAGGCTCGAGCGAGTGACCAAGATCTACGACGGCGACGTGCTGGCCGTCGACGACGTCTCCCTTGAGGTTGCTCCAGGCGAGTTCATGGTCCTGGTCGGCCCGTCGGGATGCGGCAAGTCGACCCTGCTACGAGCGATCGCGGGGCTGGAGAGGGTCACGTTGGGAAAGGTGTTCATCGGCGAGGATGACGTCACGAGGCTCGAGCCCCCCGACCGTGATCTCGCGATGGTCTTTCAGAGCTACGCGCTCTACCCGCACAAGACCGTGCGCGAGAACCTCGCCTTTGGCCTGCGCCGCCGCAAGGTTGACAAGGCAGAGATCGTGGAGCGGGTGGACCGAATGGCGGAGATGCTTGGCCTGGGCGAGCTGATGGACCGCAAGCCTGCGGCACTCTCCGGTGGCCAGCGGCAGCGAGTCGCGATGGGCCGCGCGCTGGTCCGCGAGCCACGCGCTTTCCTGATGGACGAGCC
This sequence comes from uncultured Solirubrobacterales bacterium, assembly GCA_963793775.1. Lineage (GTDB taxonomy): Bacteria > Actinomycetota > Thermoleophilia > Solirubrobacterales > 70-9 > WHSW01. The sequence continues at coordinate 206,540 of CAWCBM010000019.1, read as the reverse complement.
GCTCTCGAATCTCGACGCGAAGCTGCGCACGAGCATGCGCGGCGAGCTCGCGCGGCTGCACGAGCGCCTGCCGACGACGACCGTCTACGTCACCCACGATCAGGTGGAGGCGATGACGCTCGGACAGCGCGTCGCCGTACTCCGCGACGGGGTCATCCAGCAGTGCGACGTGCCCCAGCAGCTGTTCGATCGGCCGGCAAACCTGTTCGTGGGCGCGTTCATCGGCTCACCGGCGATGAACCTGGTAGAGGCGACCCGCGACGGCGAGGTAGTCAGGTTCGGTGGCATCGAGCTGACGCTGCCGGGCGCCGAGTCGATCCGCGAGCGGCGGGTGGTCCTGGGACTGAGGCCGACCAGCTTCGCCGTCGCGGGCCCTGCCTCCGATCCGAGCTGGCCCCGCCTGCGCGTCGTTCTCGACGTGGTCGAGGAGCTCGGCTCAGAGTGCAACCTCCTGTTCACACTCGACGCGCCGCCGGTTGCGACGGAGGACGTGAAGGCCGCGATCGGCGGCGCGAGCGGCGCCGACGAAGGCACGCTCCTAGTCGACGACCGCCGGGCCCGGTTCACCGCACGGATCCACGAGCGCCCGCCGGCGGGTCCCGGCGGGACCGTGGAACTTGCCATCGACCCTTCACAGCTGCACTTGTTCGATCGCGAGAGCGGGCGCGCGCTCGAGCTCCGGCGGGAGGTGGTTCGCGCGGCATGAGGACCCTCCTGACCACCCTCGCGATCGCCGCGATCGCCGCGGCGCTCTTGCTGACGACCCTCGACGATGGAGGCGCGCAGGTTGCCGCCGGCACGGGTCCCTCCTACGCCCCGCCTGAACCCAACGCCGGCTTCGACTACCAGATCGGAGGCGACTATGAGCTTCCCGCTGCCGTCACGGTCGTTTCCCGCGACTGGTTCTCGGGCGAGGCGGCCGGCGATCCGGTCTATTCGATCTGCTACGTCAACGCCTTCCAGACCCAGGACAACGAGCGCGGTGTCAACCGTCCCGACGAGCGCTCCAACTGGCCCAAGCGACTGGTGCTGAAGAAGCTGGGCGACGACCCGAACTGGGGCGGGGAGTATCTGGTCGACGTCAGCAGCGCGAAGACGCGCCGCCGCGCGGCGCGGTGGGTCAAGCAGATGGTTAACGGCTGTGACCGCGGGGGCTTCGAGGCGATCGAGTACGACAACCTCGATTCCTGGACGCGCTTCGACGGAACGCCGTTGGCGCGCAAGGTCCCGTTCGGCAAGCGCGACGCGCTCAAGTTCGCGAAGCGGCTGGCCAAGCTGGCGCACGCGCGGGGCCTGGCCGTGGGTCAGAAGAACACCGCCGACATCACCGTCAAGCAGTCGCGGCGGGTCGCGTTCGACTTCGCGATCGCCGAGGAATGCGCGCGCTACAACGAATGCAACCGCTACCAGCGTGTCTATGACGACGGCGTCATCGAGATCGAGTACCGCCGCAAGGACTTCGACAAGGGCTGCGCGCAGGCGGACGAGCTCTCGATCGTGCTACGCGATCGCCAGGTAAGGACGCCCGGCTCGCCGCGCTACAGGTACGACGCGTGCTGACTCTGCCGCGCGCTCGGGTACTGATCGCGCTTCCCTGACAACTCGCCCGGCGAGATGGCCGCACCAGTTCGCCGGGCGATGATCCGGTCGCACGGTTCTCTGCGAATCGTTGGATATGGAGAGCAGCGACGCACATGCGCGCCCCGAGGTCGACCGGACCCTGACCCGGCGCGCCTTCGTGGCCGGGGTCGGCGGAGCGGCCGTCGGGATGGCTGCCGGCGGAGTTCCGGCGGTGGCAGCGGCGGCTACCGGCCGGCCTCGCGGTGCCGAGCGCCTCAGCGCGGAGGTGCCGACGGCGTGGTTCGACCTCTCCCTGGGTCTGGTCCGAAGCGCGAGCGGCTTCAGCCCTCCGGTCGCGTCTCGGGCGTTCGCGTATGCGGGTCTCACGCTCTATGAGGCGGTCGTGCCCGGGATGAACCGCTATTGCTCGCTCGGTCGCGTGTTCAGGGGCCTCGATGGGCTGCCGAGACACAGGGACGAGCGCTACGACTGGGAGGCGACGGCCAACGCCGCGCTCGCCTCCATCCTCAGGTACCTGATTCCAACCGCCGGAGCCACCGAGCAGGCGGCGCTGGACGAGCTCGAGGACCGCTTCGAGCGTCGCCTGTCTCGTCGCCTCCCGCCCGATGTGCTCGCGCGCTCCAAGCGGCGTGGCCGCCAGGTTGCGGCCGAGATCTTCGCCTGGTCGCAGGGTGACGGGGGGCACGAGGGCCACCTCCGCAACTTCCCGCCGTACACACCCCCGGTCGGGCCCGGCCGCTGGGTGCCGACGCCGCCGGCATTCAGCCCCGCGCTGCAGCCGTTCTGGGGGGCGAACCGGACCTTCGCCCTCGCCGACGGCCGGGCCGTGTCGCCGGGTGACCATCCGCCCTACTCCGAGCAGGAGTGGTCCCTGTTCCGGGGCGAGGCGGAGGAGGTCTACGCGGCTGTCAACTCGCTCACGCCGGAGCAGGCGGCGATCGCCCGCTTCTGGTCGGACGACCCTGGCCAGACCGCAACTCCGCCTGGCCATTCGATCTCGATCACCACGCAGGTCCTGCGGCGAGAGGGCTCGACCCTGGCGCAGGCGGCCGAGGCGTATGCGCGGGTCGGGATCGCGGTCTCGGACGCCTTCGTCGCCTGTTGGTTCCAGAAGTACCGCTACAACCTGCTCCGCCCGGTGACCTACGTCCGCGCTCTGATCGACCCCGACTGGGTGCCGCTGCTCGTCACGCCGCCCTTCCCCGAGTATCCCTCCGGCCACTCGGTCCAGTCGGGCGCTGCGTTCCAGGTCCTCACGGACATGTTCGGGAAGCGCTATCCGTTCGTCGACCAAACCCACGACGATCGCGGTCTCCCCCCGCGCAGCTTCGACTCCTTCCTCCATGCGGCGCGGGAGGCGGCGATCTCCCGCCTCTACGGCGGCATCCACTTCCGGGCGGCGATCGACAAGGGGCTCATCCAGGGAAGGCGCATCGGGCAGAAGGTGAGCGCTCTCCCGCTTCGCAGCCGCTGACGGTGGCAGAGCTCAACTAGTCTGCCCCCGGAGACGGCCGTAGAAGAGCGATGAGCGAGCGCAGTGAGTACAGCCCGGGCGAGTTCTGCTGGGTCGAACTTGCCGTCCCCGACACCGATGCGGCGGCGGCTTTCTACGGCGATCTGCTCGGCTGGGACCGGGAGCGGTTTGACCCGGACCCCGAGGGCTACTGGTACTTCAAATCCCGGGGTAAGCGGGTTGCCGGCCTCGAGTCGATCCGGATGGAGGGGCAGCTTCCGGCGTGGCTCGGGTACGTCCGGGTTGAGGACGCGGCGCACACCGCCGCCAAGGTCGGCGACGCCGGGGGCACGATCTTCGACGGACCCGTCGCGGTTCCCGGCGACGCGGGCGTGCTGGCGGTCTGCCGCGACCCGGAGGGGGCCGTGTTCGCGCTCTGGCAGCCGGGGACGCTGATCGGCGCGGAGCTCGTCAACGAGCGTGGGACCTGGACCTGGAACAACCTGATGACGCGCGATCTCGATCGGGCGAGGGATTTCTACGGCAAGGTCTTCGGCTGGGAGGCGACGCAACCCGATGAGGTCCCGGAGTTCGTCTGGAACTGGCAGGTCGAGGGGCAGCGGTGGCCCGAAGGACTCGGAAACGTGATCGTGATGGGCTCCGAGATGCCCGCCGACGCCCCGCCCCACTGGCAGGTCTACTTCATGGTCGAGGGGGCCGATGAGTCCGTCGAGACGACGACGAAGAGCGGCGGAAATGTGCTCTTCGGGCCGCAGGACCTCCCGTTGGGGCGGATGGCCGTTCTGACCGATCCGCAGGGCGCCCCCTTCGCGATCATCGAGCCGGACTACCCGGAGCCTCGCTAGCAGCCGACAACTCCGGGACGTTCGCTGAGTTCGCCGCTCCCTCGTCTGCCCGTGACGCTCGCGATCACGAAACGGGAGGGCGTAACGAATCGCGGCGAGGGTGCACTCCCGTGACATGGCTTCAAGATCAAGCCGGTCGATCGCCGTGATCGGCGTCGGCGCCGTGGCGCTGCTGGGCTGCGGCCAGGAAGGAAGCGACACGACCGCCGAGGCGGCGGTGCCGCCTGCGGCCGAGCAGGTTCGAGTTTCCGAGCCGACGGCCGCCGGGCCGCCGGAACGCCCGGCGAAGACAACTCCGGTTCGCCTGGAGGCAAGCGAGTACGGGCGAGTCCTCTTCGGCCGGCACGGCGGCGCGCTCTATCTGTTCACCTCCGACACTGAGGGCAAGAGCGCCTGCTACGGCGCCTGCGCGAAGGCCTGGCCGCCGTTCATCGCCCGCGGCCGGTTGCGCGCTCGGGAGGGCATCGATCGCGGACTACTGGGCACCACGCGACGCCGAGACGGCCGGCGACAGGTGACCTACGCCGGTCAGCCGCTCTACTACTACGTCGACGACCCGCCGCACGAGATCCTCTGCCACGGCGTCAACGAGTTCGGCGGCGACTGGCTCGTCGTCCGGGCATCGGGCGAGCCCGCCCCCTGAGCGCGGTCACGCCGCGTTCGCCGCGAAGAAGGGGCGCACCTCGATCGGCCGACCGATGCATGCCGAGTCTTGGCCGCCCACGAGCGCGCCTCCTCGGCGTCGCTCGCGTTGACGATGTAGAAGCCGCCGAGATGCTCCTTCGTCTCGGCGAACGGGCCGTCCGTGACCATGGTCTCGCCGCCGTCGACCCGCACGACCGCCGCGGCTCCGACCTCCTTCGTTTCAGCACGGGTCTCACCCCCGCTTCACCTCAACGACGAATGACCTTGGCGGATTTCGACATGCCCCGCCTCGATCAAGGGATCCGAACCGCGACCGCCGAGAACGTCGAGGACGCGACCGAGGAGGCAGTGACCGCTCACGTCGATCGCCGTGGCACTCGCTGGGCGCTCGGAGGGTGGGCGGTGATGAACACCGTCACGATCGGCCGGCAGGCGACGACGAGAGGAGTCGTCGACGCGGTCGGAGACGGCGGCAAGGTGACGATCGAGGTCGCAGGGTGTGACTACTGCCAGGAGTTCGAGGGCGAGGCGGTGGTCGGTGACCCGCTCCCTCCATTCCATCCCAGCTGTACCTGCGTGGCGAGTGCCCCGTGAACTGCGCCACCACCGAAGCCCTTCCGCTCAGGCTCGGCCACGCCGCCCGAAGAACCCACCCGGTCGCGCAAACGTCGCGAGCACAATGCAGACGATCGCCGCAACTCCTGCCCACGCCTGGTGGTCCGCGATGAGGTCGATCACGACGAACACGATCGCGGCGATGCCGAACGCGTACGACAGCCACGACTGGCCCTTACCGAGGGGAGCGGGTACCCCTTCTCTCGATCCTGCGGGTCCAGACATCGGGGTCCTCCTCGGTCGTGGGCACGCCGATCCTATTCCGGCGGCTTTTTGGGAGGGCGTGGTGAATAGACCGCCGCCTAGCGCGCTGCGCAAAGACGCCTCGATGAATGCGCTACTCCGACAGCCCGGCGGCTTCGAGGGCCTCGGCACGGTCCGAATAACTGCGGACCCGGATAACCTTCCCCCCGCGCAAGCTCCAAACCAGCGTAAATGGCTGATTGACCTCCGCTCCACTGGCCCGCCCTCGCGCATATAGCGGGTAGGTGACGACTACGTTGTCGCCGACCTCGGCAACTTCACCGAACTCAATCTGGACATCCTCGAACGCCTCGTACCATCGGCTCCAGGCTTGCCGGATGCCTTCCAGGCCGTGCGCGACGCCCCAATCTCCCAACATGCCGGTGTTGTCCTGCCACTCGATGTCCGGCGCATACGCGGCGTGTACGGCCTCCACGTCGCGCCGCTGGTCGGCCTCCCAGATCCTGCGCACGATCTCCACGTTCTCCTGCGACATCACCTACGCAGTATCGCCGAGGAGAGGCAATACGAGGCGAGATGCCGACGATCGCGCTAGAGCGTCCAGAAACGGCGGTAGCGCCCGGCTATCGCGGGTTTCTCGACCTCGCCGAGGGCGCTGGGCTCGATCTCGAACCGTTCCAGCGCCGGATCGCCAGGGCGGCACTCGGTCCCGAGCGCGAGCTGCTCGTCCTGCTCCCGCGGGGCAACGGCAAGACCTGCCTACAAGCCCTGGTCGCCCTCCACCACCTGCTCACCGTCGATGACGCGGAGGTGTTCTGTTGCGCCAGCTCACGCGACCAGGCCCGCATCCTGTTCCAGTACGCGGCCAAGTTCGCCCGCGCGATCGACCATCCGAACCTCGTCCACCGTCACCTTGAGCTTCGCTGGTGCCCGGACCCCGACGACCCCAGCGAATGATCCCGGCATCCGCCGCGCTTCCTCAGGCGGTCGTCCAGGGCCGGGTTCACCATCCGGACGACGAGCGGTTGAATGCGCACATCGCCGCCGCGGTCGCCCGCCAAGGCCGGCGGGGTTGGAGGGTCGATCAGGCCGAGAGAGGAACGCCGGTCGATGGCGTGATCGCGCTGGTGATGGCCCATGAGAGCGCCACGGCGCCGCCGCGGGAGAAGACCGAGGTCTTGGGGTGGCTCTAGTGCCTGGCTCGTTCTGCACCGTCTGCCGAGCTCGGATTCCGAGGGGCTCGCGCTGCTCCAGACACCGAACCATCAGCCCGTCGTCGAAGGCATGGCACAAGCCGAATGCCGCGAAGTTGCGCGCTCAAGTAATGGCCCGCGACCGTCACCGCTGCCGAGTCTGCGGTGCTACCGCGAACCTCGAGGTTCACCACCGTGTGCCGGTCTCTGAGGGCGGGACGACGAGCTCGGGAATCTCGAAGTTAGGTGCGTCGCTTGCCACGGCGAGGCGCATCGGGAGCCGCCGCAGGCCGGGTGAACGACAGCAACCTCCAGCCCGCCTCGGGATGAGCCGTGTCGGCCAGCGCAAGCCCGAACACCCGCGGGCCCATCAAGGCCCTCGCATCAGCGGCAGGAGGTGCACCGGTGGGTTCGCTCATACTCAGTTAACGCAGCGAGGGCCTGTTAAATGACGCGACCCGCCTGCCACCAGGACCCGCATCGCGTGCCGCCGCCGCTGGCCGCGTGATCGTGCCCTAGGGGCTATGCCACTCGACGATCTGGTGGGCGTTGACGGCGTGCACGACGCCGTTGGCATCGGTTAGGTCAATACGCGCGATGTGTTTGCTGGTCACGCCGTCGATCCGATTCTGGATCGCTTCGGAGTCCTCCTGAACGCGGAGTTCCGTCCCGTTGGAGAGCACGATTACCGACTTGATCTCAGCCACGCGGCGACTATATACGGGCTCAATTCCACCTTTGCGCCGGGACCGAGTCCGCTAGTTCTGCCGCGCCTGCACGGCGGCCAGCGCCCGCAGCTTCTCGGAGGCTCGAACGCCGGCGATGATCAGAAGGTTCAGAGCGCCAGCTTCGCTGCCTCGGCGGCGTCAGCCTCGTTCAGGAAAACATCGGCTCGCTTCACCTTGCCGGCTGCCAGCCGAACCACGGCCGCGATCGGGCCCTCGAGGGGCGCCGGTCCTTTCTTCGGCGTGCCGCGCCAGCGGCCGACGACGATCACGGCGTCGTTGCCGGGGTCCCGAAGGTGATCGGCGTGGATGGTGAACTCGTCCCAGAGCTGGGCGAGGTCGCGCTGCCAGTCCTCGATTCCCTGATGGCCCAGGTAGGTGCGTTCCCACACGGAGATCAGCGGGTGGAGCTCGAAGTCGGTGGCCGCCTCGGCCTTGATCGCCGCGACATCGTGGCGGTTGACCGCCTCGAGCATCCGCAGCACCAGCCGCTGACCTTGCTCGCTCACCGGCCCGATTCTCCCGCAACGCCGGTCGTTCGTTCATGTATAGGCTGCGGCGCGATGGCAGACGTCGCCGCGCTGGAGATCTCAGGGCGAATCGCGACTCGGTCGGACTCCGACTGGGACGAGGCCCGTCAGGCGTGGAACCTGGCGGCCGACCAGCGGCCGAGCGCCGTCGCCTTCGTCGAGAGCGCCGACGACGTCGCGGCGGTGGTCGGCTTCGCGGCGGCCAACGGCCTGCGGGTGAACGCGCAGGGCACGGGGCACGGCGCCGCGCCGCTCGACCCGCTCGACGACACGATCCTGATCCGGACCGGGGGGATGAAGGGAATTGAGGTCGACCGCGCGGCAGGCACCGCGCGGGTCGAGGCCGGCGTTCACGGCTCGGAGCTCGGCGCCGCTGCGCACGCCGAGGGGATGGCGTTTCAGCCCGGCAGCTCACCGAACGTCGGGGTGACCGGCTTCACCCTCGGGGGCGGGATGGGCTGGCTCGGCCGCCGCCACGGCTGGGCCTGCAATCGGGTGCGCGCGATCGAGCTCGTGACGGCAGGCGGCGAGCCGCGGCGCATCGACGCCGAGAACGACCCCGACTTGTTCTGGGCGCTGCGTGGCGGGGGCGGCGCCTACGCGATCGTCACCGCGCTCGAGGTCGACCTCATACCGGTCGCCGAGATCTTCGCGGGGGCGCTGATCTTTCCCGCCGAGCACGGCGTCGACGCGGTTCGCTCCTACCGCGACTGGACCGAGACCCTTCCGGACGACGTCACCTCGAGGGGCCGGTTCCTGCGCCCGCCGCCGATGCCCGACGTCCCCGAGCCGCTGCGCGACAGACCCCTGTGGACGGTGACCGCCGCCTGCATCGGCGACCGCGAGCAGGGTGAGGAGATGATCGCGCCGCTGCGCGAACTCGGCGAGCCGATCATGGACACCTTCGACCAGATCCCTTCGGCCGCGCTGAGCCGGATCAACATGGACCCCGAGCCGCCGATTCCCGCGCTCGGCCACCACCGGACCCTGCGCGAGCTGGCCGACGACGCGATCGAGACATTGGTGGGCGAGGCCGGTCCCAGACGCGGGCTCGCCGCTGCTGCTGGTGGAGCTTGCGCACTGCGGCGGCGCCCTCGGACGCGAGACCGACGGCGCAGGCGCGCTCTCGAAGCTCGACGCCGAGTTCGTGATGCTCGGGCTCGGCGCGCCGATGACGCCCGAGCTCGGCGAGGCGCTCCCCGGCGCCCTCGACCGGCTCTCCGAGGCGATGGACCCCTGGGCGGCCGAGGGCGGCTATTACAACTTCGCCGAGCGCCCCTCCGACGTCGACGCGATCCTGCCGGCCGACGTATGCGCCCGGCTGGCCGAGGTCAAGCGCACGTGGGATCCCGACGGCGTGATCGTCGCCAACCACGCCGTCTCGCTGACCCCGGCCTAGCTCAGCGGTCGACGCTTCTCAGGAGCTTGACGAGGTCGGCGACCTTTCGCTCGCGAAGCATCGGATCGCGAAGCGGGAGATCGTCGAGCAGCGTGTAGCGATTTCTGCGACCGGTTCGCTCCCGGGCCAGGTAGCCGTCCTGGACGAGCTCGCTGACGATCCGATGCGTGGTGCGCTCGGTGATGTCGAGCGAACCGGCGATGTCTCTCAGCCGCACGTCTGGATCGGCGGCGATGCACAGCAGTACCTGGGCGTGGTTCGAGAGGAATTTCCAGCCGTCCATCTCCGACACACGTTACATGACTTGAATATCTAGAAAAAGGTGGTAAGTTCGGCCGATCAAGCGTTAGACGGACGCTGACAGCGCGCCCTCCGCAAGGCTCCCCTTGCCCGGCCCATTTGCTTGGCCTCCGCCTGGTCCCACGACAGGGAAGGCTCAGATGGCAACGACGGATCCCGGTCAGTCGCCCGATCAACGCGGCACTCGCAAGGGTCTTGCGAGCCGAGCCGCCCACTGGAGCGCGGAGCACCGCAAGACCGCGATCTTCGGCTTCATCGCCTTCGCGATCGTCGCCTTCATGGTGGGTCAGTCGGTGGGCAACAATCAGCTCACCGACCTCGACCAATTCACCGGCGAAACGCATCGCGCCGAGCAGGCGCTTGACGATGCCGGGCTGCGGCCGATCGAAGAGGTGGTCCTGGTTCAGAGCGACGACCTGACGATCGACGACCCCGAGTTCCGGGCGACGGTCGAGGAGGTGACCGACCGGATGTCGGGCGTCCCCTACGTCGAGAACGTGGTCTCGCCTCTGACCGGTGACGGCGACGTCAGCGCCGACGGCCACGCAGCGCTGGTCAACTTCGAGATCGCCGGCGACTCGATCGAGGCCAAGGATCGGGTCGATCCCACCCTTGCGGCCACCGCCGCCGTCCAGGCCGCACACCCGGAGTTGGTCGTCGAGCAGTTCGGTGGTGCAAGCGCGAACAAGGCGATCAACGAGACGATCAACGAGGACATCGGAAAGGCCGGCCTGCTCTCGCTGCCGATCACGCTGATCATCCTCATGCTCACCTTCGGCAGCCTGGTGGCCGCCGGGGTGCCGCTGCTGATCGGGATCACGTCCGTGGTCGCCGCGCTCGGCCTGGTCGCGATCCCGAGCCAGCTCCTGCCGATCGACGCGAACGTCTCCGCGGTGATCCTGATGATCGGACTCGCGGTGGGCGTCGACTACTCGCTGTTCTATCTGCGCCGCGAGCGGGAGGAGCGGGCCGCCGGGCGCGCCCGCGCAACGCGCTCGAGATCGCCGCGGCGACCTCGGGCCGGGCGGTGCTGATCTCCGGTCTCACCGTGCTGGTCGCGATGGCCGGCATGTTCATCAGCGGCGACAAGGCGTTCATCTCGTTCGCCTACGGGACGATGATCGTCGTCGCGATCGCCATGTTCGCCTCGCTGACCGTGCTCCCCGCGATGCTCGACTGGCTCGGCGATCGGGTCGAGAAGGGCCGGCTCCCATTCATCGGCCGCCGGCGCCCGGCGGGCGATTCGCGCTTCTGGTCTGCGCTCACCGATCGTGTCATGCGCCGGCCGGTGCTCTCGATCGCTGCTCGCGGGCGGCTTGCTGGTCGCGCTGGCGATCCCGGCGCTGAACATGAAGACGGTGATCAGCGGCGTCGAGGACCTGCCGCAGGACCTTGCCGTGATCCAGACCTACAACCAGGTCAAGGAGGTCTTCCCGAGCTGAGGGCGTGACGACGGTTGTCGTCGTCGAGGCCGATGACGTGCGCTCCGGCGACGCCGCCGACGGAATCACCGCGCTGCGCGACAGGTCGAGGGCTCGGACTCGTTCCTGTCAGGAACCTCCGTCACCTACAGCGAGGACGGGACGGTCGCCAAGATCGAGGTGCCCACCCCGGCACCGGCACCGATGCGGCGTCGGTGGGGGCGCTCGACGAGATCCGCGACGAGATCATCCCGGCGACGGTCGGCCAGGTCGACGGGGCGAGCGTCAACGTCAGCCGGCGACGCGGCCGCGACCGAGGACTCCAGGGCTCAGTCGAACAGCAGGCTGCCCCTGATCTTCGCCTTCGTCTTCGGGCTCGCGTTCCTGCTCATGCTGGTCACGTTCCGCTCGATCGTGATCCCGATCAAGGCGATCGTCCTCAATTTGCTCTCCGTCGGGGCCGCATACGGGATCTTGGTCCTCGTCTTCCAGGACGGCCACGGCGAGTCGCTGCTCGGCTTCACCTCGAACGGCGGCGTCGCCTCATGGTTGCCGCTGTTCCTGTTCGTGATCCTGTTCGGGCTCTCGATGGACTACCACGTCTTCATCCTCTCCCGGGTCAAGGAGCTCCACGACAAGGGGATGAGCACGCGGGACGCGGTCCGTCACGCGATCTCATCGACCGCCGGCACGGTGACCAGCGCCGCGCTGGTGATGGTCGGCGTGTTCGCGGTCTTCGCCACGCTGAGCTTCATCGACCTGAAGGAGCTCGGGCTCGGCCTGGCCGCAGCGGTCCTGATCGACGCGACCCTGATCCGCGGCGTGCTGCTGCCGGCATCGATGACGGTGCTCGGCGACTGGAACTGGTACCTGCCGAGGTGGCTCGAGTGGTTGCCCCGGGTGGGCGGAGAACCCAAGGCGCCGCCTCCTCCGCCGCCTGAGCGAGGAGGCTCCCCGATGGAGCCGGAGCCAGACTCGCTCGAGGAGGAAGAGCGGGAACCGGTCCCGGCTTGAGCGGCTCGAACACGGCCCGCATCGCGCGGGCTAGCGCGCCCCCTCGCGAGCTCAGCGGTCGATCACGGCCATCTGCGCCTCTTCGTGGCGCTCGCCGGCGGCCGGGGTGAGGTTGTTCAGCCGTTCGACCTGCTCGGCGCTCAACTCGATCCGGTCGGCGGCCGTGTTCTCCTCGACGCGGGAGACGCGCTTGGTGCCGGGGATCGGGGCGATGTCGTCGCCCTGAGCGAGCAGCCAGGACAGGGCCACCTGTGCGGGTGTGGCTCCCGCCTCGGAGGCGACGGCCTCGACTTCGTCGACGAGTTCGCAGGTTGCGCTGGAAGTTCTCACCGGTGAAGCGCGGGTTGGTCTTGCGCCAATCGTCGTCGGCGAGTTGCTCGGGGGAGCGGATCTGGCCGGTCAGAAAGCCGTGGCCGAGCGGTGAGTAGGGGACGAAGCCGATTCCCAGCTCGCGCAGGAGCGGCAGCAGCTCGGCCTCCGGATCACGGGTCCAGAGCGAGTACTCCGTCTGCAGGGCGGTGATCGGGTGGACGGCGTGGGCGCGGCGGATCGTCTCGGGGCCGGCCTCGGAGAGGCCGATGTGCCGGACCTTGCCCTCGGCGACGAGCTCCGCCAGGGCGCCGACCGTGTCCTCGATCGGCGTCTTCGGGTCGACCCGGTGCTGGTAGTAGAGGTCGATGTGGTCCGTGCCGAGGCGCTCGAGGGAGCCCTCGACGGCGGTGCGGATGTTCGCCGGGCTTGAGTCGAGCACCCCGGGGCCGCCGCCCGCGTGCGAGACGAAGCCGAACTTCGTCGCCAGCACGACCTCGTCGCGCCGGCCCTCGATCGCCCGGCCGACGAGCTCCTCGTTCGCGTAGGGCCCGTAGATCTCCGCGGTGTCGATGTGGGTGACGCCCAGGTCGAGCGCCCGGTGGATGGTGCGGATCGACTCGGCCTCGCTGCTCTCCGGGTCGAGGTAGTAGCCGGACATCGCCATCGTGCCGAGTCCGATGCGGGAGACGTCGAGTTCGCCTAGCGAGATGTGCTTCATGGTGATCTGGCTCCGTTCTGTGGATGTAGCCGCCGGCATGTGTCCAAGAAAGCACGCATCTGCGCCAAGTGAGAGTCCCTGTTGATGGGGGTACTGGCAGGGTCCCCCGGCCCCGGCCGGGCGGGGTTACCCTGATCTCGTGGACGCCAAGAACGAGATCCGGGAGTTTCTGACCTCCAGGCGGGCCAAGCTCACGCCGGACGAAGTCGGCCTGACGTCCTACGGCCCCCGGCGTGTGCCCGGGCTGCGCCGGGAGGAGGTCGCGGTCCTCGCCGGAGTCAGCGTCCCCTACTACACCCGGCTCGAGCGCGGGAACCTCAGCGGGGTGTCCGAAAGCGTTCTGGAAGCGCTGGCCCGCGCCCTGGAGCTCGATGACGCCGAGCGGGCGCACCTGTTCGACCTTGCGCGCGCGGCGCAGCCGGCAACCCCGGCGCGCCGACGTCCGAGAAAGGAACGGATCCGGCCGAGCGTGCAGCGCATCCTCGACGTGATCACCGGAGGGCCGGCGGCCGTGATCAACGGCCGCTTGGACATGCTCGCGACGAACACGCTCGCCCGGGGCCTGTACTCGGAGCTGTACGTCGACCCGGTACGGCCGGTCAACCACGCCCGGTTCGTCTTCCTCAGCCCGCGCGCGACGGACTTCTATGACGACTGGGAGCGCGCCGCAGACGACACCGTCGCCATTCTCCGTACCGCGGCGGGCCGCGATCCGTACGACCGCGATCTGTCGGACCTGGTCGGCGAGCTCTCGACTCGCAGCGAGGAGTTCCGCAAGCGCTGGGCCGCGCACAACGTCCGCATCCACCGGACCGGCACGAAGGCCTTTCACCACCCGGTGGTCGGCGACCTCACCCTGACGTACGAGATGCTGGAGCTGTCGGCCGACAGCGGCCTCGCCATCATGGCCTACACCGCCGAGCCCGGCTCGAAGTCCGCCGAGGCACTCGACCTCCTCGCGAGCTGGACCGCGACGATCGAAGTGGCCGACGCAGCCACGGCATCTGAGACGGCGTCGTAGTCCTCAGGCCTCCTCCAGGTGCGCCGCCTTGACCGGCGCCGGGGTGAGCGCCGCGGCGACGATCACGAGCGCGAAGGCGAGCACGCGCAGAGTGACCGCCGACCGGCCCGTCCGGGAACGGCTCCTCGAAGACGAGCGGCCCGGCGGCGATCGTGAGCGCGTTGGCGGCGACGCTGGTGAGCGCGATCACCGGCACCGCCTTGCCGATCTGCAGGCTGCGCGCGGAGACCACCAGCCCCGCGGCCGAGGCGACGCGCGATCAGCAGCGCGAGGGGGCTGGCCAGAATCGCGGCGGCGCTGGCGTCGCCGAGCTCCGCGGAGAGCGCCTTGATCGCCGTGTCCGAGCCGGCCCAGAAGAGGCCGGCCGAGACCCCGAACACGATCCCGGCTCGCGGAGCCGTGGGCGGCTAGCGACGGGACCAGGATCGCCGCCCCGAGGACGACGATCTCGAACGCGACCAGGCGCCCGGCCTCGTAGTCGGAGTGGGCCTCGTTGCCGGCGCCCTCGAGCGTCGCCGCCAGGAACGCGAGCCCGGCGCCGCGAGCGCGACGCCGATCCACTCGCGGCGCGTGACCTCGTGGGCGAACAGCCGGTCCGCCGTGACCGTCAGCAACACCAGGCCCCCGGCGATCACGGACTGAACGAGGGAGATCGGCGCCAGCGACAGGGCCGCGACGTGAAGGCCCCAGCCGGCCATCGCGATCAGGATCCCGATCGTGTATGCGCGCGAGCGAAACAGCGCCAGCGAGGTGCTCACCGGGCGCTTCATCTCCACCGCCGGCGACTCGACCGCGCCGCGGTGCTTGAAGAGGAAGCCGAGCACGGACGCGAACGAGGTCGCGAGCGCGAGCAGCAGGCCGATTTGAACCGAGAAGCTCACCCGGGCGCGCGATCGACGGGCTTGGCGCTCAGGCCGCCGAGGGAGAGCCGCCGGTCGGCGGGTCCGGAAGCTGGGTCGGCTCGCCGAGGTCCGCTTCAGGTCCCGGCTCGGCGCCCGCCTCGCCCTCGATCCGGATCGCGCGGATCGCGTGCTCGTCGGGCAGCTTGGCGAGCACTTCCTGGATCAGGCCGACGATCTGGGTCTCGTCGTGCCCGAAGTCATCGAGCAGGCTCCGCAGCGCGGTGTGCGTGATCTTCAGCTGCTCGGGAGTGAGCTCGAGGTGGTAGTGGATCGACTCCACGCGCGCATTCTAAGCCTGAGCAGGCAATTTCACCGCAGCAGCGTGCTCTGAGGCTGGACGGCTGCGGCGCCAGGGGCGCCGGCGGGTGACCACGGCGGTGAGCCCCGGCGGGAGGCGCCCGCCGGTCGACAGCCACGAGCCGGCGATGATCAGCAACAGGCCGGCGATCGCACCGGCGCCGGGCCGCTCGCCGAGCACGGCCACGCCGAGCGCCACCGCCACCACCGGGGCGACGTAGGTGATCACCAGCGCTCGGCCGGCACCGACCTCGGTGACGAGCGCCCCGAACAGGACCAGTGCGCTGGCGGTGCAGAAGATCCCCAGGGCGACGACCGAGCCGATCGCGTCCGCCGACACCGCGCCGCGGGCGGGGCGATGAAGGCGGCGGGCGCCAGCACCAGCGCCGCGATCGCGAGCGCGCCGGCCATCGTGGCCCGAGGGTCGACGTCAGCCAGGTTCAGCTTCAGGAGCATCGGCGCGAGCGCGTACCCGACCGCCGCGAGGAGGATCGCCGCCGCACCTACGAGCTCGTCCGCGTTGCCCGCGACATCGAGACCGACGAGCGCGATCACCCCGCCGAAGCCGACGAAGAGGCCGACGAGCCTGGTGCCGGTGACCCGCTCGGAGTGGTCGACCCAGAACGCGAGCACCGCGACCATCAGGGGCACCGAGGCGATCAGAATCGCCGCCAGCGAGGAGGAGACGCTCTGTTCGCCCGCGGCGATGAGCGGAAACGGGAGCGCGATCTCGAGGATGGCGTACACCCAGAGCTGTCGCCAGCGCCCGCGGAGACTGGTGAGCAGCCCCAGCCGCCAGGCGATCGCCCCGAGGATCAGCGCGCCGAGCGTCACCCGCGCCCAGGCGAGGAACGCAGGCGGGACGCCGTCGTCGACCGCGACCTTGATGAAGAAGTACGGGATCCCCCAGAGGACCGAGACCGAGAAGAAGAAGAGCCAGGCGCGAGCGCTCAACTACGCCTTGACCTCGGCCGCGGCCTCGTCGGCGGCAGCGGCGTCCTCGGCAGCCTCGACCAGCTCCGTCAGCGATTCCTCGATCGCCGTCGCGACGTCGTCGAGGTCGTACACGACGTCGTAGTCCCCGAGCAGGCCGAAGTTGATCTCGCCGTTGTAGCTCATGATCGCTATGAACAGGGCCTGCTCGGGCGGCAGGAAGCCGACCGGGAAGATGTCCTCGAGCTCGCGTCCGAGCACGTAGAGCGGAATCTGCGGGCCGGGCACGTTGGTGACCACGAGGTTGAACAGCCGGGTCGAGAAGTTCGCCCGCGCCGACTGCGCCAGCAGCGTCGGCGGCGCGAAATCGTTGAAGCGCGAGATCACCTCGGCGCCGAGCGCCTGCTTGGACTGCTTGACGCCCTGCATCGCCTGGCGGACGACCTGAAGGCGCTGGACCGGGTCGGCGATGTAGACCGGGATCGGCGCCCGCATGGCGACGATCTTGTTCCCGAGCTGGCCCCGCTCGTCGCCGGCGCGGATCGAGACCGGCACCTGGGCGCGCAGCTCCAGGCCCTCGGTGCGCAGGCCGCGCGCCTCCAGCCAGCGCCGCATCGCGCCGCTGACCACCGCGAGGACGACGTCGTTGACCGTGCCGCCGAGCGCGTTCTTGACCTTCTTGAACTGCGCCAGGTCGCTGCGAACCCAGGCGAAGCGCCGGTGTGAGCCGACCGGGACGTTGAGCGGCAGGTCGGGCGCCGGGTTGGCGAAGTTCCATCCCACCTCGCCGAGGGCCTCGGCGGCTTCGACGACCTGATGCAGCGTCTGTCGCGGGTGCTCCACCGCCCGCTCGAGCCGGCGCAGAAAGCCGATCGGCGTCCGCGCGACCGCCTCGGCGTCCTTGGCCAGGAGCTGAGCCCCGGACGGTTCCCGGCCCGGGATCCACTCGTGCTCGGGATGCGAGGGCTCGGGCACCGGCTTGACGTCGAACAGCACCGTGGCGATGTCGACTCCCGCGACCCCGTCGACCAGCGCATGGTGGGTCTTGGTCACCAGCGCGAACCGCTTGCGCGTCAGCCCCTGCACCATCCACAGCTCCCAGAGCGGCTTCGTGCGGTCGAGCTGCTGCGAGAACACCCTCGCCGCCATGTTGCGAAGCTGCTCCTCCGAGCCCGGGGACGGCAGCGCGGAGTGGCGGACGTGGTACTCGAGGTTGAACGCCGGGTCGTCGATCCAGAACGGGCGGCCGGTCGGCACCGGCGGGTAGGCGAGCTTCTGGCGGAACCGCGGCACGAGGGGCAGGCGGCTGCGGATGTGCTCGAGCAGGTCGTCGTACTCCGGCGGCGGGCCCTCGAAGATCATCACCCCCCCGACGTGCATGTGCGCCGACGAGCTCTCGTTGGTCAGGAAGGAGACGTCGAGGGCGCTCAACCGGTCCATGTGCCCCTGAGCCATGGCGCCTAAGTTATCGCCTGTGCGCCGCCTGACCGTGCTCCTGGTGGCCGCTGTCCTGATCGCGGGCTGCGGCGACGACGGATCTACCTCGACGACGTCGGGCGAGCGCTCGTTCGACGCCGAGCGCGCCTTCGCCGACCTCGAGGCACAGGTCGCGATCGGGCCGCGGCCGGCCGGCTCTGAGGCCAACCTCGAGACCGCGAAGCTGATCGCCTCGCGCCTGCGAGATGCCGGCGTCGAGCAGGTCGGAATCCAAGGGCCGTGGCGCAACGTCGTCGGCGTGATCCCCGGCGACGAGTCCGGCGCGATCGTCCTCGGAGCGCATTTCGACACCAAGAACGACATCCCGGGCTTCGTCGGCGCCAACGACGGTGCGTCGGGAGTCGCCGTGGTGCTCGAGATCGCTCGCGCGCTGGGTGGGCGGGTGGACGGCCCGTCGGTCTACCTGGCCCTGTTCGACGCCGAGGAGGCGCGCGGCGAGCGCCCGTTCCAGGTCGACGGCGCGCGCGGAAGCCTCCAGTACGTGCGCATCGCCCGGGCCGGGGGCGCCCCGGGCGTGCCGCCGATAGACCGGATCGGGTCGATGGTCCTCCTCGACATGGTCGGCGACTGCGATCTCGCGATCCCGCGTGAGGCCGGATCGGACGTCGAGCTATACGAGTCGATAGCCGCCGCGGGCGAGCCGTTCGGCGGCGCCGTCGCCGGTGCTCGACGACCACGTTCCCTTCCTCGACGCCGGGATCCCGGCGGTCGACCTGATCGACTTCGAGTTCGGGCCCGAGAACTCCCGGTGGCACACGACCGAGGACACGCTCGACAAGGTCTGCCCGGAGAGCCTCGACGCGGTCGGAGAGGCCGTTCTGCGGGTGCTCCCGGCTACCCTTTGAGCCGATGGCGGCCACCGCTACGCATGCCCCGAAGCGGGTCCTGCTCGCCGCGCCGCGCGGTTACTGCGCCGGCGTCGACCGAGCGGTGCAGGCTGTGGAGGAGGCGCTCGAGCTCTACGGGCCGCCGGTCTACGTCCGCAAGGAGATCGTCCACAACAAGCACGTGGTTCAGGAGCTCGCCAAGCGCGGCGCGATCTTCGTCGACCAGGAGACCGAAGTGCCGGAGGGCGAGCTGGTGGTCTTCAGCGCCCACGGCGTGGCGCCGTCGGTGCACTCCAACGCCGCCGCCCGGGGCCTGAAAACGATCGACGCGACCTGCCCGTTGGTGACCAAGGTCCACGTCTCGGCGCGCAAGTTCGCCGAGCGGGGCTATTCGATCATCCTGATCGGCCACGAGGGGCACGAGGAGGTCGAGGGGACCACCGGCGAGGCGCCGAAGCGATCACCCTCGTGCAGACGGTCGACGACGCGCAGGCGGTCGAGGTCTCCGACCCGGAGCGGGTCGCGTTCATCACCCAGACGACGCTCTCGGTGGACGAGACCGCCGAGATCATCGCCGTCCTGCGCCAGCGCTTCCCGAACATCGTCAGCTCCAAGTCCGACGACATCTGCTACGCGACCACCAACCGCCAGATCGCGGTCAAGCAGCTTGCCCGCGAGTGCGAGCTGGTGCTCGTGATCGGCTCCACCAACTCCTCGAACTCCAACAGGCTGGTGGAGGTCGCGCGCGAGCACGGCGCCGCCTCGCACCTGATCGACAACGCGTCGCAGGTGCGCCCCGAGTGGCTCCAGCGCGTCGAGACCGTCGGCATCACCTCCGGCGCGAGCGCCCCCGAGGAGCTGGTCGCCGCGCTGGTCGACTACTTCCGCGACCGCGGCGCCGACGACGTCTCGGAGCTGCGCACGGTCGACGAGGCCGTGCGGTTCATGCTCCCGAAGGAGATCCGCACCGAGCTCGCCGCGCGGGCGAGCTAGCTAGCGCACCTCGATCATTTCGCAGCCCTCCGCCGCGAACGCCTCGCCCAGCTCGGCGGCGTCGCCGTCGGTGGGCACGATGCCGACAATCGCTCCGCCTGAGCCGGCGTAGTTGGCCGGCGCGCCGAGTGACGCGGCGAGCTCGACCATTCGCGAGTGGCGCGGATCCAGCTCGACGATCCGCGCCCGCGCCGCGACGTTGGCGGCCATCAGCGCGCCGAACTCATGGTGGCGGCCCGCGAGCAGGCAGTCGCGGCCAAGCACCGCCAGCCCCGCGACCTCGCTCATCGCCGCCACGATCTCCGGGTCGCCTCGCCGGAAGCGGTCACGGATCTCCGAGTGGGTCGCGGCCGAGGGCTCGGACGCGTCGCGGCGGTAGGCGACGAACATGGGCGGCAGCAGCGCCGCATCGAGGCGCTCGATCCCGCCGCCGCTGGGGTCGAAGTCCATGTACACGAGGCCGCCGTGGGCCTGGACGACGCGGTCCTGGGGTCCGGCGGGGATCCCGAGCTCCTCCGTCTCTGCCGAGAGCGCGAGTCGCGCCAGCGGATCGGGGTCGAGCTCGATGCCGAGGTGCGCCGCGAGCGCCCGCATGGTCGCGATCACGATCGCGCTCGAGCCGCCGAGGCCGACTTGGCGCGGGACCGTGGTCTCGTAGGCGATCGAGACCTCGCCGTCGAAGCGCCGGCCGAGCTCGCGGCAGTGGCCGGTGAAGCGCTTCACCGCGGCACCGACCAATCGCGCGCCGTCGGGATCGTCGCCGAAGATCTCCAGCCGCTCGGCGGGACGAACGATCGCCTCGGCGGCGAACTGAGGCAGGGTGACGCTGATCGTCCTGCCGCCGAACCCGTCGGAGGGATTGCCGAGCAGCGCCGCCCGCGCGTGAGCGCTGCCCCGTGCTTCGGCCGCCGACTGCAAGGCGCCGATCGTAACCGCGCCGGGCGCCGCTACCGTGGGCGCGATGGCGTTCCACGTCCACGGGCGCGAGCGGGGCCGGCGGGCGCTGGCCCTGACGCTCGCGCTGACGGCGACGTTCACGGTGGTCGAGGTGGTCGGCGGCCTGCTCACCGACAGCCTCGCGCTGCTCGCCGACGCCGGCCACATGCTCTCCGACGACCTCTCGCTCGGGGTGGCGCTGCTCGCGAGCTGGCTCGCGGCCCGGCCGCCGAGCCCGCGGCGGACGTTCGGGTATCAGCGCGCCGAGATCCTGGCGGCGCTGTTCAACGGCGTCACCCTGGTGGTGATCTCGGTGCTGATCTTCATCGAGGCCGCCAGGCGCTTCGAGGATCCCCCCGAAGTCGCCGGCGGCTGGATGCTGGCGATCGCCTGCGCGGGCCTCGCGGTCAACCTGCTCGCCGCCTCGATCCTCCACCGCGCCGGGGCGGAGAGCCTCAACGTCTCCGCCGCCCTTCGCCACGTGCTCGCCGACGTCGCTGCCTCGGTCGGGGTGATCGTCGCGGCGCTGGTGATCCTGGTCAGCGGCTGGGAGTACGCGGACCCCCTGGCCAGCGTGCTGATCGGCCTCCTCGTCCTCGCCAGCTCCTGGTCGATCATCCGCGACGCGGTCACGATCCTGCTCGAGGCGTCACCGCGCGGCATCGACGTCGAGGAGATCGGGACCGCGATGGCCACCGTCCCGGGCGTGATCGAGGTCCACGACCTCCACGTGTGGACGATCACCTCCGGGTTTCCGGCCCTCGCCGCCCACGTCACCGTCGACCGCGACGCCGACTGCCATGCAAAGCGGCGCGAGCTCGCGCGCGTTGCTCGCCGAGCGGTTCGGGCTCGAGCACACGACGCTCCAGGTCGACCACGCCGGCGGGGAGCTGCTTCAGATCGAGGGCGCCGGCGACGGGTAGTCGTCAGCGCGCGCGCTCGTAGGTCATGACCACGACGCCCTGCTCGCCGACGGGGCGCGCCTCCCGCAGCCTCATCGGCTTCTTGTCCGACGTCTCGCCGAACACCCGCTTGCCGGTGCCGAGGACGACCGGGAAGACCATCAGGTTGACCTGGTCGACGAGGTCGCTCTCGATCAGCTCGTGGACCAGCCGGTTCGAGCCGGGCACCTGGATCGCGCCATCGACTCCTGGAGCCGATGTCCTCGTGCTCGGCCGCCTCGCGAAGCCGCGGCTCGGAGTCTGAGCTGGTCGAGACGCTACTTGGGCATCCGCGACTGCGGGGGCTGCGCCAGTCGGTGCGGCGGCCGAGAGCAGCGCGACGCCCAGGGTCTCATCGAGCTTCGCCGTCTTCCCCGCGGCGAACTCAAGCTCCGCTACGTCCTCGCCGCCCGGAGCCTCCCTGGCAGCCCCGCCGAGAAGCTGACCGAGTAGACCTCGATCCCGTCGCTCGGCCGAATCCGGAGGCGGTGGGGCTCGTGGCGCGGGTGGGTGGCGAGGTCGTAGAGGCCGGCCCGTGGGACCTCGATCGTGCGCGGCTCGCCGCCGTCGATGGCGACCTCGAGCTCGCCCGTTCCCGCCACCGAGGCGTGCGCGCCGCCCGCCGCGTAGTCGAGCTCGATCGGCGTCGCCACGCCACGGCTCGGTCTCCGACCCGCCGGGAAAGACCTCGTCGCTCGGCGGCGCGACCAGTGCGCCCAGTGCGTCAGTGCCGCGCAGCGGCGCCAGCGGCTCCGGCAGCTCGCCGTCGGCGCCGATCCCGCGCAGCTCCTCGTGGATCGCGGTCTCGGTGGCCTCGTACTCGCCCTCGCCGAAGTGAAACCAGCGCAGCGCCCCGCCCTGGCCCCAGAGGAACAGCGACGGCCAGCCGCGGCAGCCGTAGTCGTGCCAGAGCTGGTAGCGGGAGTCGTCGGCGACGGCGTGTCGCACGCCCAGCGCCTCCAGGGCCGGCGCGAGCGCTCGGCCTCGGAGCTGAACGGGTAGCGCGGCGTGTGGAAGCCGAGCGTCGTCAGGCCGCGATGGGCATAGCGGTCGTTCCACGCGACCAGGTAGGGCATCGCCCTGACGCTGTTCAACTGCGCGAAGTCGAAGAAGTGGACGAGCACGGGGCCGGCGGCGGTGAGCTCCGCCATCCGCGGCGCGCGGTCGGCGTTGAGCCAGCGAAGCCGCCCGGGAAGCTCCGGGGCCGCGATGTTCGCTCTTTGGGTCGCATCGACCGCCGATCGTAGGGCCGCCGACCGGCCTCGTTATGCTGACTCTCCGGTCGGGGCCGCGTAAGCGTTCGAGAGGAGACGGAATTGAACGAGAGCACTTGGAAGCGAATCGAGCGAAGCCGCGCGCGCTGGGACGTCCTGCGCCATCCCTTCTACGTTCGCTGGTCGAACGGCGAGCTGACCCGGGAAGAGCTGGCCCGCTACTCCGGGCAGTACCGCCACGCGGTCGAGGCGATCGCCGAGATCAGCGCCTCGATGGCCGAGGCTCTTCCCGAGCGCTCCGAGCTTCGCCGGCACGCCGCCGAGGAGCTGGGTCACGTGCGCCTCTGGGACGGCTTCCTCGAGGAGAGCGGTGGCACCGCCGCGGATCGCCCGACGACCGAGACCGCCGAGTGCGTGCGCGCCTGGACGGCGCCCGCGTCGACCGCCGAGCTGCTGGTGCGGCTCTACGCGATCGAGAGCGGCCAGCCCCAGATCTCGCGCACCAAGCGCGAGGGGCTGCTCGGCCGCTACGGGTTCGACGACGGAGCCGGGACCGCGTATTTCCGCGTTCACGAGACCCGCGACGTCGAGCACGCCGCCGAGGTCCGCGAGCTGATCGAGGAGGTCGCCGACGGCACCTCCGAGGACCAGCTCGTGGCCGCCGCCGAGTCGGCGTTTCGCGCCAACTGGCGCCTGCTCGACGGCGTCTAGGTAGAACCCCGCAGCGTGGGCAAGCCCGACCTAGCGATCGGGATCATCGCCGGGATCGCGCTCGGCCTGGCGATCATCGCCGTGTTCGTGTTCGTCTTCAGCGAGGACACCGTCGACGCCCCGTCGATCGACCGCGGCTCGAGCCCGCAGCAGCAGACAGGTCGTTGAGGAGCCGCTTAGGCTCGCGGCCCTAGACTCTCGGCGCGCAATGGGTGGGCCGGTGTCGACATCGCGATGGCTGCGCCAGATGGCGCTGTTGGCGCTCGGCGCCCTTGCGGTCCATCAGGCGCGCTATGGGCTGGCGATCGCCGCCGGCGCCCACGAGGCCGGCGGAGGCCACCGTCACGCTTATCTCGAGCTTCTTGCTCCGGCGCTCGTCGGGGCGACCCTCGCGGCGGTCTGCCTCTCGCTGGTGGCCGCGGCGGTGCGGCGGCGTCGGCCGCGCTCCAGGCTTGGGCTCGGTGTCACCGAGCGGGCGGCGCTGTATGCCGCCGGGCTGGTCGCGGTCTACGTCGTCCAGGAGCTCTTCGAGAGTCTGATCGCCGGGCACCCGGGCGCGCTGGCGACGGCGTTCGGCACCGGCAGCTGGCTGATCGTGCCGCTGGCGATGGCCTTCGGCGCTGTGGCCGCTTTGGTCGGAAGGCTCCTGGACCGGGCCGAGATCAAGCTCAGCGGCACGCTTCGCGCTCCCAGGCTTCGCGCGCCCCGCCGACTCGCCCGTCCGCGGTCGGTGCCGAGTCTTCCCTTGGCCCTGCAGACCCTCGCCTTCGGGCTCGCGCGCAGACCCCCTCCGTGACCGGCCCTGTCCGGTTGATCTAGCGGGGCGGCCCCGGGCCGCCCCCGAAAGGAGTCTGCATGCAATCCAGAAGAGCGGGCATCGCCCTGGCGGCGCTCGGAGTAGCGGTCGCGGTGGTGCTGTTCATCGTCCTGAGCGGTGACGACGACGACTCGTCCTCGGAGACCACGACGACCGCGGTGACCAACACGACCACGACGACGACCAACGGCGGCGGCAAGCCAACGCCACCACGACGACCACGACCACCGAGGCGAAGCTGCCGACGATCGCGATCAAGGACGGCGAGCCGGTGGGGGGGATCCAGGAGCTCTCGTTCAATGAGGGCGACGACATCCGGTTCAAGGTCGAGTCCGACGCCGATTGGGAGATCCACCTCCACGGCTACGACATCCCGATGGACGTCAAGGCCGGCGGCAGCGTCGAGTTCGACGTCCCGGCGACGATCGAGGGCGTGTTCGAGGTCGAGATCGAAGAGACCGCGACCCAGATCGCCGAGATCACCGTCAACCCGTAGCCACCGTGCTCAGCGCCCCGTTCGAGATCGTCGCCCACGCGCTCGTCGGCCGCCGGGACCTGCCGATCCCCGAGTGGCTGTTCGCATGGGGGGCGTCGCTGGTCCTGATCGTCTCGTTCGTCGCGCTCTCGCTGGCCTGGCACCGGTCGCGATTCGAAGACACCGAATGGCGGCCGGTGCCGGCCTGGCTCTCGGGAGCCCTCGTCAACCGGGCGACCGAGTTCCTCGCCGGGGCGCTCGGCGTCTTCCTGCTCGGCGTCGTCATCTGGGCGGGGCTGGAGGGGACCGAGGCCCCGGACCGCAACTTCGCGCTGACCTTCGTCTTCTACACGGTCTGGGTGGGGGTGGTCTTCGTCAGCGTCTTCGCCGGCGACATCTTCCGCGCCTTCAACCCCTGGCGGGCGATCGCTCGCGGCGTTGGAGCCGTCTTCAAGCTGATCGCTGGTCAGTCCCACGCCCCGCCGCTCGCGTACCCGGAGCGGCTCGGGCGCTGGCCGGCGGTCGGCGCGATTCTCGCGTTCGTCTGGCTCGAGCTGGTCTACGGGATCAGCGGGTTTCAGGTCCTGCCCGGGCTCACGCCGCACACCGTGGCCGTGGCGGCGATCGTCTACACCGTCTACACCCTGGTCGCGATGGCGCTCTTCGGCCGCGAGGAGTGGCTACGCCGTGGCGAGGGTTTCTCGGTCTACTTCTCGATGTTCGCCAGCCTGGCGCCGCTCGAGGTCCGGGACGGGCGGCTCGGGACCCGCAAGCCGCTGGCGGCGGCGACGCGGTGGATCGACTCTCCAGGGTCCGTGGCGATGATCCTGCTCGCGATCGGGGCGACGACCTTCGACGGGGCCTCCGAGGGTGTCCTCGCGACTCCGCTCGGCGACTTCTTCCGCACCCTCCAGGACGCGGGCCTTTCCCCGACCATGGCCCTGCGCCTCGCCTACTCGGCCTTCTTCGCGCTCACGCTGGGGTTCGTCTTCGGCCTCTTCTGGGCCGGCATCTACGGCATGCACACCGTCCGCGAGCAGCTGTCCACCCGCCGCCTCGGAGAGCTGTTCGGCCACGCGTTCATCTCGATCGCGCTCGCCTACGTGATCGCCCACTACTTCAGCGCCGTCGTCGACCTCCAGCAGGCCCAGTTCGGGTTCCTGCTCTCCGATCCGCTCGGCGACGGCTCGGACTACTTCGGCACCGCCGACAACGGGATCAACTACGGCGCCATCAGCGCCACCGCGATCTGGTACATCCAGGTCGGCGCGCTGGTCGTCGGCCACGTGATCGCGCTCGTGCTCGGGCACGATCGGGCGCTGAAGGTCTACGGAGACAGCAGGGTCGCGGCGCGGTCCCAGTACTGGATGCTGGCCTTGATGGTCGGCTTCACCTCTCTGGGCCTCTACCTGCTTTCGCAGTCGAACGCCTGAGCGGTGCTAGGGTGGCCGGGTTCCGGGTTCTGGGCCGTTGAGGTTTCGGGCTCGGTGTCTCAGGACTCCGGTCGCACTCCGCTAGCGCTGAAGAGGCTGCTTTCGCCCGCGACGAACGAGTGAGCCTGTAAGGGGGTTCGTGTGTCCGGCGAAACCAGCGCTGCGTTCGGCATCGAGGCCGTGGCCCGCAACGGCGACTATCTGATCAGGCTCACCGGCGCGCTCGACGTTGCCGCCTGCGAGGACGTGATCGCGGCCATCTGGCTCGGTGAGTCGAGCGATGCCGGGCGGATCGTCATCGACGTCGACGGACTGAAGTTCATCGATTCGACGGGGCTGCGGCTCCTGTTGGCGGCCAAGCGGCGCTCCGAGCTCACCGGACGCGAGCTGGGCTTCACGCGCGGCAACGGCTACGTCGCCGACATGTTCAGCTACACGGCGCTCGACCAGACGCTCCCGTTCGTGGACCTACCGGCGCGCTAGTACGATCGGCGCATGTGCGTTCAGTGCGCCGCCACCGCGGCCGTGGCGGTCGGGTCCGCATCAGGGGCACGCGCCTGGCTGCGGGCCCACGCCGGCGACTGGCTGACCGCCGCTCGCCTCCGGGCGATTACGATCGCGCTGCTGGCCATGGCCGTGATCGTTTCCGGCGTGGGCCTCGGCGGCTCCGGCTAGGGGTTCGGCTCGGTTACGAGCGGAGGCGCGCTTTTCCTGCCGTCGCGAGGGAGCCGAGCGCGAAGGCGGCCACCGCCGCGAGCGCGATCGAGGCGCCGGCCGCGATCTCCACGTAGTAGCTGAGGTAGAGGCCCGCGATGCCCGCCGCGACCGCGGTCGCCGCCGCGATCGCGTAGGCGGGCTCGACCCGGTCGGCGATCCGCAGCGCCGTCGCGCCCGGCGCGACGATCAGGGCCACGACCAGGAGGTTGCCGAGCGCCTGCACCGCCACCAGGGTCGTCAGCGCGAGCAGGACCAGGAGAGCCAGCCCGGTCGCCTGGGGGCGGGCTCCGAGGCTGGGCGCCGAAGAGGCGTCGAATCCGACCACGAGAAGCGACCGGTGCCAGCGCAGCAGGGCGACGAGCACCGCCACCACCAGGACGGCGGAGGCGGCGAGATCGCGGCCGGAGACGCTGAGCGGATCGCCGAACAGCAGCTCCCCGAGCCGCGGCGGCACCTCGGGTGAGAGCGCCAGCAGGACGCCGACGCCCACCAGGGCGGTGACCGCGACGGCGATCGCGACGTCGGGCCCGATTCGAACTTCCCGTCCTGCCAGCCAGATCGCAACCGCCGCGACCAACAGCCCCCCGGCGGCGCCGACGGCGAGCGAGGCGCCGGCGAGCGAGGCGAGCACGAGCCCCGGAAGGGTCGCGTGGGCGAGCGATTCGGCCGCGTAGCTGCGCTCATAGAGCACCACCCAGACGCCGAGCGGCCCGCAGACCACCCCGAGCAGGATCGCTTCGACGAGGGCTCGCTGGCCGATCGCCAGCTCGAAGGGCTCGGTGAGGACGTCGATCATCAGTGGGCGTGGTGTTGGACGACGACGGCTCTGCCGCCGTCCGGGAGCACGATCAGCTCGCCACCGTAGGTGCGCTCGAGCGCCGCGGTGGTGAGCGCCTCCTCCGGCGCGCCGAAGGCGGTCTGGCGGCCGTTGATGCACAGCACGAGGTCGGAGTCGCGCGCCTGCTGGATGTCGTGGGTTGCGATCAGCACCGCGCGGCCGTCGGCGCGCAGCTCGGCGAGCACCGCCAGCAGACGCTCGGTGGAGGGGCGGTCGACGCCGCTCAGCGGCTCGTCGAGCAGCAGGATGCGGGCGTCCCGCGCGAGGGCTCGCGCCAGCAGCACGCGCTGTCGCTGGCCGCCCGAGAGCGCGCCGAACTGAACGCGCTCCTGCTCGGCCAGGCCGACCCGGGCCAGCGCATCCCGCGCTGCGGCCCGCTGCGCGGCTCCGATGCGCTGGTACCACGGGGTCGATGCGTACGTACCCATCAGCACCACGCCGAGGGCGTCGATCGGAAAGTCGAGCCGGGAGCGCTCGGTCTGCGCCACGTAGGCGACCTCGCCCTCGATCGCGATCTCGCCGCGGCGGTACGGGAGCTCCGAGAGCAGAGCCCGGAACAGCGTCGTCTTGCCCCCGCCGTTGGGCCCGAGGACGGCGAGCTGCTCGCCCGCGCCGACGGTGAATTCGACACCGGTGATCGCGGGGCGACCGCCGGCGTACCCGGCCTCCATGCCGCTCGCCCGGATCAGCGGCGCGCTCACCGTCGAAGCCCCCGGGCCACTGCGGCGACCGCGAACACCGTGCCGCCGAGCGCGGCGATCGCCGCGCCGGGCGGCACGTCGAGCTGGTAGGCGATCCAGAGCCCGACGAAGCCCTCCACGAGCGCCAGGCCCCCGGAGGCGAGCTCCAGGCGGGCGACCGTGGTCGCGAACAGCCGCGCGGTCGCCGCGGGGATGATCAGGATCGCGCCGACCAGCAGCGCCCCCGTGGCGTCGACGGCCGCGATCACGGCGATCGCGATCACGCTCAGCAGCGCCCAGTCGGCGGCGGACCCGACCCCCAGCGTGCGGCTCACGGACTGGTCGAACCCGGTCACGATCCAGGCCCGCCGCCAAGCCACGGCGGCCGCACCGCCGACGGCGAGTGCGATCGCGGTGGTGAGCAACTCCTCGTCGCCGATCGCGAGCAGGCTGCCGAACAACAGCTGATCGACCTCGCTGCCGGAATCGAAGACGTCGCTCGCCAGCACGATGCCGCCCGCCAGCGCCGCCACCAGCAGCAGGGCGGTGGCGACGTCATAGGTGATCCGCGCCCCGCGGCTCAGCCGTTCGGCCGAGCCCGCGAAGATCACGCCGACCCCCAGCGCGGCGAGCGCCGGCGGGATGCCCGCCGGGCCCGCGACGACCAGCCCCGGAAAGGCGGCGGTGCCGACTCCGTGGGCGTAGAAGGCGAGGTTGCGAAGGACGATTTGGGCTCCGAGCAGGCCGGCCAGCGGCGTCAGCAGCGTCACCTCGAGCGCCGCGCGCCGCATGAACTCCAGCGAGAAGGGGTCGAGGAGGTCGTTCATCCGACCTTGGGGCTATGCTCAAAATGAGAATTCATTCTCGAAAAGTTTTGAGAACCGTTATCTGATTCTGCCCGATGGCCCGGTCCGAGATCTCCACGCCGCCCTCCGACTCGTGGATCGAGTTCGCCGAGGCCGAGCTGCGCCGAGCCGGACACCGCGCGAGCATGCCCCGCTCCGCGGTGCTCGAGCTGCTCGGCCGGCAGCGCTGCGTCCTGAGCGCCAACGAGATCGCTCACGAGTTGCGGTCCTCCGGCCACGCCGTCGGCGTCGCCACCGTCTACCGGACGCTCGAGCTCCTCGAGTCGCTGAGGCTCGTGCAGCGCCTCGATGTCGGCGCCGGCGGGGC
The DNA here is from genome assembly GCA_963793775.1 of uncultured Solirubrobacterales bacterium. Classification (GTDB taxonomy): domain Bacteria; phylum Actinomycetota; class Thermoleophilia; order Solirubrobacterales; family 70-9; genus WHSW01. The sequence goes on along the minus strand of CAWCBM010000019.1, from coordinate 177,159 downwards.
GCGGTACGAGCCCGCGCTTCCCGGGGGCGAGCACCACCATCATCACCTCGTCTGCGATCGCTGCGGGCGGGTGACACCGTTCGAGGACCCCCAGCTCGAGCGGGCGATCGACAGGCTCGCCGGACGGCTGGACTACAGGGTCGGCGACCACGACGTGATCCTGCGCGGCAGCTGCCCCGACTGCGTCAGCAGGCCGCAGTCGATCCGCCCGCCGCTGAGCCCGTCGACGAGCGTGTCGGTGTTCGCCGCGAGCGCGCCGAGGTAGGTGGCGCCGGCCGAGCCCTCCGGCCCCAGGGTGTCGGCGTACAGCTCGCCCCCGATCTCGGCGCCGGTCTCGTCGGAGATCGCCTGCTCGAGCTCGGAGCTCACGCCGACCTCGGGAAAGACGGCGTTCACGTGCTCGGTGCGGATGAGCTCGACCAGCTGGGCGGTCTCACCCGCAGAGGGTTGCGCCTGGGTGGTGAGGGCGGGAATCGTCGAGCCGACGAAATCGATGCCATACCGCGCGGTGTAATAGCTCAACGCGTCGTGGCTCGTGACCAGCTTTCGCTCCTCCTGAGGCACGCGATCCCAGCAGGCGGCGACCCGGCGGTCCAGGCTCTCCACCTTCGCCTCGTAGGCGCGCGCGTTTCGCTCGTAGGTCTCGCGGCCGTCGGGATCGATCTCGATCAGCCGGTCTCGGATCGCGTTCACCGCGAGGATCGCGTTGCGCGGATCCTGCCACCAGTGCGGGTCGGTCTCGTCCTCGCCGGGGATCGTCCGCACCGAGTCGATCAGCTTGACGGTCGGGGCATCGGTGCCCGAGCTCTCGACGACGTCACCCATCCACAGGTCGAGGTCGCCGCCCGACTCGACCACCAGGTCCGCCCCGGCGACCGCCTCGGCGTCGCTCGGCTTCGGCTCGTAGTCGTGCGGGTCGGAGTTGGCGGCGAGGAGGCTCGTGACCTCGGCGCGGTCGCCGGCGACGTTGCGCGCCATGTCGGCGACCTGAGTGGTGCCGGCGACCACGCTCGGCCCGCCGGATCCATCGGATCCGTCCTCGGAGCTGCATCCGCCCACGGCGGCCAGCAGGGTGATGCCAATACCGAAATTGAGAATCGTTCGCATCTAGAAAGCGGCACTATAGCGCCATACTCAGTCGGTGTTCCTGATCGCCCACGCGGGCCATTGGGCCGTCTGGGCCCTCTACGCGGTCCCGGTCTTCATCGTGCTGGGGTCGATCGTCGTCCAGCTGCGGCGCGAGCGGCGCGAGGGTGGGTCGGACGAGGGAGAGGGCTAGTCGGACGCTACGGCGCGGAGTGCCGACTCGATTCGTTCGCGGTCGCGCGGCGAGAGCTCGTCCTCGAAAATCACGACCGCGCTATCGGCGCGAAAGCAGACCAGCAGGCCGGTGCCCCGGCAGCGCTCGTACTCCTCGAGCCCGGAGGCGGCGTCGGGCGTGATCGTGATCGAGCCCCCCAAGACGTCGCCGACGGCCAGCGCCCGGATCTCGTAGCCATCGCGCTCTGACCGCCAGCGCCGCAGCGCCTCGGGACAATTCCTCAGCCTGCGGCGAGCAGCTCGCCGAGCCGCCGTTCGAGCTCGCCGGCGAGCGCCTCGCGGATCGGGCCCTCCTTGGCGCGTTCCACGAGCTCCTGGAGGAAGCCCTCGACCACCAGCGCCTTCGCCTCGGCCTCGTCGAGGCCGTGCGAGCGCAGGTAGTAGAGCTGCTCGGCGTCGACCTGGGCGACCGCCGCCGCGTGGGTGCAGCGGACGTCGTCGGCCTCGATCTCGAGGCCCGGGATCGCGTCGGCGTGGGCGTCGGTGGAGAGCAGCAGGTTGCGGCTCTCCTGGAAGGCGTCGGTGCGCTGGGCGCCCGGGTCGACCCGGATCATGCCGCGCCAGACCGCGGTCGCGCGCTCGGCAAGGACGCCCCGGAAGGCTAGGTCGGAGGTCGTGTCCTCGGCGGCGTGCTCCTGGGTGGTGTCGTAGTCGAGGTGCTGAGAGCCGTCGCCCGCGTAGGCGCCGGTCACCCTGGCGCTCGAGCCGCGCCCGGCCAGCTTGGTCTCCATCCGCACCTTGCCGCGCTCGGCGCCGAACCCGAGCGCCACCCAGTCGAGGTTGGAGTCACGCCCGATCTCGGCGCGCTGGGTCGCAAAAACCCAGCTCTTCTGCGAGAGGCGCTGCTCGCAGACGTAGCGCAGGTTGGCGCTCTCGCCGACGGCGAGCTCGACCACGGCGTTGAACAGCGTCTCGCCGTCTGACTCGTAGCGCTCCCAGACCTCGGCCTCGGCGCCCTCGCCGAGCACCACCAGCGCCCGCCATTCGATCTCCTCGCCGTCGGCGCCGGCGATCGTCAGCCGAAGCGGCTCCGTCAGCACGACGCCGTCGGGGACGTACACGAGCACGCCGTCGCGCCAGCGCGACTCGTTGCGGGCCGTGAACAGGTCGTTCGCGGCGACGATCTCGCCGAGTCGGTCGCGGACCAGCTCCGGATGTTGCGCAGCGGCCTCGGCGAGCGGCAGCACGATGGCTCCATCCGGCGCCTGGAGCCCGTCCACGCGGGCGACCGCCTCGGTGTAGCCGTCGAGGTCGAGGCCACTCAGGTCGGTGAACTCCCAGCCCTTCTGCTTCGCGGTCGGGAGCTCGAACTCGAGCCGCTTGGCGCGGTCGCGTTGCTCGCGCAGCCAGTCCGGTTCGACGACGGTCGGCGCTGCCGCGCCGTTAGCCAATCGAGCCTTCCATCTGCAGCTCGATCAGTCGGTTCATCTCGACCGAGTACTCCATTGGCAGCTCCTTGGCGATCGGCTCGATGAACCCGTTGACGATCATCTTCGAGGCCTCCTCCTCGTCGAGCCCGTGGGCCTGGAGGTAGAAGAGCTGGTCCTCGCCGACCTTCGAGACCGAGGCCTCGTGGCCGACGTTGGCGTCGGACTCGTCGATCCGGATCGTCGGATAGGTGTCGGAGCGCGAGTCCTCGTCCAGCAGCAGCGCATCGCAGACGACCTTCGACTTCGCCTCGGTGGCGCCCTGGGCGACCTCGAGCAGCCCGCGGTAGGTGGTCCGCCCGCCGCCCTTCGAGATCGACTTCGAGAAGATCGACGAGGTCGTCTTCGGCGCTGCGTGGATGATCTTGCCGCCCGCATCCTGATGCTGGCCGGCGCCGGCGAAGGCGATCGAGAGCAACTCTCCGTGGGCGCGCTCCCCGAGCAGGTAGATCGACGGGTACTTCATGGTCAGCTTTGAGCCCAGGTTGCAGTCGACCCACTCCATGGTCGCGTCCTCCTGGGCGATCGCTCGCTTGGTGACCAGGTTGTAGACGTTCTGCGACCAGTTCTGGACGGTCGTGTAGCGGACCCGTGAGCTCGGCTTGCAAACGATCTCGACGACAGCAGAGTGCAGCGAGTCGGTCGAGTAGACGGGAGCCGTGCAGCCCTCGATGTAGTGGACCTCGGAGCCCTCCTCGGCGATGATCAGCGTGCGCTCGAATTGGCCCATGTTCTCGGTGTTGATCCGGAAGTAGGCCTGCAGCGGCATCGCGACCTTGACCCCGGCGGGCACGTAGACGAATGAGCCGCCCGACCAGACCGCGGAGTTGAGCGCCGCGAGCTTGTTGTCGTTCGGCGGGATCACGGTCGCCCAGTACTCGCGCACCAGGTCCTCGTGCTCGCGAAGGGCAGTGTCCATGTCGGTGAAGATCACGCCCTGCTCCTCGAGCTTCTCGTTCACCTGGTGGTAGACGACCTCGGACTCGTACTGAGCCCCGACGCCGGAGAGGAACTTGCGCTCCGCCTCGGGGATCCCGAGCCGGTCGAAGGTGTTCTTGATGTCCTCGGGGACCTCGCTCCAGTCCCGGCTGTTGCGGTCCGAGGCGCGGACGAAGTAGTGGATGTCGTCGAAGTCGATCTGGGCGAGGTTGCCGCCCCAGTTCGGGGTCGGGCGGTTCTCGAAGTGCTCGAGCGCCTTGAGCCGGAAATCGCGCATCCACTGGGGCTCGTTCTTGTACTCGGAGATCGACTCGACGACCTCGCGCGAGAGGCCCTTGGGCGCCTTGTAGGCGTAGCCGGTCTCCGGGTCGTGGAAGCCGAACTTCTCCTTGTAGTCGGAGCCGATCCCCTTCAGCGCCGACTCGGAGTCCGTCAGCTGCTTGCCCGAGGGCCCGATCGTCGTTTCTGGCGTGGCCATTTGATGCTCCTCAGATAGACAGCTTGACTTCGTCGTCCTCTAGCCGAACGTCGAAGGTCTCGACCGGACGATAGGCCGGGAGCGTCTTCGGGCGGCCGGTTCGCACGTCGAACAGTGACCCGTGCCGCGGACACTCGACGGTACAGGACTCGGGATCGAACTCCCCCTCGGCCAACGGGCCGTCGTCGTGGGAGCACCGGTCCTCGATCGCCACCAGGGCGCCGCCGGAGCAGCGAAAGACACCGATCTTGCGGCCATCGGCCTCGATCAGTCGCATCTTGCCCTCGGCGAGCTCGTCGGTCTTGCACACGGTGTACGTGTCGGTCATCGCTTTATTCCTACTCTCGAAGTCGGATTTTAGCGGCCGACCTGGCGTCGCGCAGAACTTGTGGCCGGAATGGCGAACGGATAGCGTGGCCTCAACCCAGGGAAGGAGAGCCCATGCGACGTTCAGCGCTGATGACCTTGGCCACGGCCGGCCTGGTCGCGCTGGTGGCGGTACCGGCGTTTGCGGCCCAGACGGTCCACATCACGTCGGAGATCAAGCTGCGCAACAACGCGCCGGCGTTCCACGGCAGGATCGTGTCGGACAATGACGCCTGCGAGCAGGCACGCTCGGTGAAGCTCTTCAAGGAGCGGCGAAACGGCGGCAAGAAGCTGCTCGGCACCACCACGTCGGACCTCGAGGGCAAGTGGCAGGTGCTCGTCGATCCGCTCTCGTCAGGCGCCTACTTCGCCGTCGCACAGAAGCGCGAGGAAGGAACCGCCGGAACGATCTTCGTCTGCGACCGGGCCAAGTCCCGGATCCTGGCGGTCGACTAAGTGGACGGCAGCTTCCAAACGACTTCGTAGCGAACCACCTCCGGGCGGCGGTCGAGCCCGTACTGCTCGTTGAGTGCCGGGAGTTGGGTCGCGTACTCGGCCAGCGCGGCGAGCTTTCGATCCGCCTGAGCCGGCGCGAGCGCGTCAACGCGCACCGCCAGCTCGCCGAGGTCGATCCCGGTCCCGGCCATGTCGGCGCGCCACCCGTCGGTCGGCTCCCCGCAGCCCGCACCCGAGCCGTCGGTCACCCACGACGGCCAGCCGTCGCCGATCGCGTGCGGGAGGTCGGCATAGAGCGCCAGGTTTCGGCCGCGACGCCAAAGCGCCAGCGCCGCGTCACGCACCAGGTGGTGGTCCAGATGCCCGCCGAGGCCGGCCGGAGCGAGCACCAGGGCGGCCGGCGCAGCGACGTCGGCCAGCGCCGCTGCGATCGGCTCGAACGGCTGTTCGTCGGCGCGGTACTGCAGGTCGAGGAAGTCGAGGTCGGTCGGACGGCGGCCCGCATGCGCCAGTGCGGCGCGGTCTTCGAGGGCGCGCTCATCGGCGCGCGTGCGTGAGTCAGTGGCCCCCGTCAGGGCGTCCCACCAGCCGAGGCGAGGCGACGACGGGCTTCCCGCGAACACGTTCACGACCGCTACGTCGCCGGGAGCATCGAGGACGTGCCAGAGCGAGAAGACGGCGTCATCTTGATGCGGTGACACGATCACTGTCGTGGCCATCTGGCTAGCGACGATAGCCGCCGAATTGGCCGCTTTCCGCGTCTTATTGCACAGAGCCCGGCACTAGACTCGGCGCGTGACGCCGGCATGCGCAAGCTGCGCCGCCGAGCTCGCCGAGGACGCCCGCTTCTGCTCCGCCTGCGGCGCGCCGGTACGAGCGACCGGGGTGGGCCCCCGCGAGGCGCGCAAGGTCGTCAGCGCCTTGTTCTCCGACATCGTCGGTTCGACGGCGCTCGGTGAGCGGATGGACCCGGAGGACTTCAAGGAGGTGATCGGCGAGGCGATCACACGGATGGCGCGCGCGGTCGAACGCTTCGGCGGCGAGGTGTTCGAGTACTCGGGCGACGGGCTGCTGGCGGTGTTCGGCGCGCCGGCGGCGCACGAGGACGATCCTGAGCGGGCGATCCTCGCCGGTCTCGAGATCGTCGACTCGTTGACGGCCGAGAGCGACGCGATCGCGGAGCGGTGGGGCGTCGAAGGGCTCGCGGTACGGGTAGGGATCGAAACCGGTCTGGTGGTCCTCGGCAGGGTCGGCGGCGGCAGCAAGCTGGAGTACGGAGCGGTCGGCGACGCGCTCAACACCGCCGCCCGGTTGCAGGGGGCGGCCGAGCCTGGGACGGTCCTCGTCGGGCCCCGAACCCATCGGCTGGCCGCGGACAGGTTCGCGTTCGGCGAGTCGATCGAGCTCGAGCTGAAGGGAAAGTCCGGGCGGGTGGCGGCGCGTCGAGTAGCGCGCCCCGAGGTCGTCGAGCCAACCCATCGCGGCCGGGTCGGCGCCCCGCTGGTTGGACGCGATGACGAACTTCGTCGAGGGGTGGAATCGGCCGACGAGGTGGTTGCGGGATCGGGTCGAATCCTGTTCGTCACCGGCGAGGCCGGAATCGGCAAGTCGCGGATCGTCGCCGAGCTGCGCGGGCACTTCGAGGCCACCGGGCCCGGCGTGCGGTGGCTCGAGGGGCGTTGCGTCTCCTACGGCGACGGGCTTCCGTACTGGCCCTTCCGGGCCCTGCTCCGTGAGTGGCTCGGCGAGCTCGCCGGCGAGCGGGGGGTTGCCGAACTCGGTGGCGCGCTGCGCGCCGAGCTCGAGCGGCTCACTCGCGATCGCGCCGGCGAGCTCGCCGAATCGCTCGACATGGTCATCGCCTCAGCGGCCGCTGGGCCTGGGGGCGGACCCGATCCGCCGCCGCAGGTGGTCCAGGAGCGGATCCGCGGCGCGGTGACGGAGCTGTTCGCCGGGCTGGCGTCGGAGGGCCCGCTGGCGGTAGCGCTCGATGACCTCCACTGGGCCGATGCCTCGTCGATTGCCCTTGCCGAACGGCTGCTGCCACTCGCCGATCAGGTGCCGATCATGATCGTCCTCAGCTCGCGCCGGGAGCGCGACGCCCCGGTCTCGGGGCTCAGGGACCGCGCTCTTCGCGACCACACCGACCGCGCGCACGAGATCGCCCTCGAGCCACTCAGCGTCAGTCGCGACCGGGAGCTGCTCGCCGCGCTGCTCGGCGAGACCTCGCTTCCGGCTGAGCTGGAACGCCGGCTGCTCGCCCGCGCCGAGGGCAATCCGCTCTATCTCGAGGAGCTCGTGAGGTCCATGGTCGAGGTCGGGTCGCTCGAGCCGGCGGCCGGTGGCTGGAGCTTTGACCGTGACGTCCCGATCGAGCTGCCCGAGACGGTCGAGAAGCTGATCGCCGCCCGCATCGATCGCCTCTCCGGTCCGGCACAGGCTCTGCTCGGAATCGCCGCAGTACTCGGCCGCCAGTTTCCGGTTGCCCTCCTCGATCGCGTCGCCGGCCCCGATCGATCGACCGAGGCCCTCGACGAGCTGCGAGCCGCTGAGCTGCTGGGTGACGGCCCTCGGTGGCCGGTGCCGTTCCGGGCCTTCCGTCACACCCTGATCCAGGAAACCGCCTACCAGGGCCTTCTCCGCCGCCGCCGTCAAGAGCTTCACTCGGCTGCGATCGACGCGATCGAGGGCCTCTATCCGGACCGGCTTGACGAGTTCGCGGGCATGGTCGCCCACCACGCCGCCGTCGCCGGCGACGACCGGCGAGCACTCGCCTACCACCGCCGCGCCGGCGCCGGCGCGGCGGCCGTTTACTCGGTGGCCGAGGCGGTTGAGCACTTTGATGGCGCGCTGGCTGCTGCCGCCCGCCTCGGCCTCGAGGCAACGGACCCGGCTGTGCGCGAGGCGACCTTCGAGCGCGGCAACCTGCACTTTCAGAGTGGCGCGTTGGATGCGTCACGGCGCGATTTCGAGGCCGCGCTCGCCGCCGCCCGCGAGGTTGGCGACCCGCAGCTCGAGGTCGACGCCGTGACACATCTGGTCAGCTACTGGCGCGCCCGCGACTTCGATCGCGCGAGCGAGCTGATCGAGGAAACCGTCGCTGTGTCGGAGGGCATGCCGCCCCTCGCCCGGATCGACGCGCTGTCTCGCCTGGCGATCCAATACGTCCACCAGCTTCGCCTCGACCGAGCGCTCGAGGTCGGCGAGCGGGCGCTCGCGCTCGCGTCAGCTGAGGCCGATTCGCGATCTGCGGATCGCGCGAAGGATGCGCTGAAACTGGTCGCCCAGCAACTGGGTGACGTCGATCGGCTCGAACAGCTGACGGGGGACCTGCTCGCATCTCTGCGAGAGCGCCGAGAGGACGCGTGGTACGTGCCTTGGGTCCTGCTCGAGTCAGGCTTCGTGCCACTCGCGCGCGGCCGTTGGGACGACGCGCTCGCAATCCTGGACGAGGCACTCGATTTGACTCGCAGCCGCAGCCATCGGTACCAGGAGCCGCTGTTCCTGGACGCCCTGGGCTGGCTTCACCGGGCCAAGGGCGACTACGAGCGCGCGATCGAGTTCGGCCTCCAGGCTGCGGCCCTCGGCGAGGAGATCGGCGCGGGAGAATGGGCAAGCTGGGCCCGGGCGAGCCTCGGCTGGACCCTCCTCGAGGCGCGCTCGCCCGCGGACGCCGCCGACTGCCTCAAGCGTGGCCTCCGGACCGCCGAGGCGGCGAATCCACCCGCTCAGTTGACCCGTTCGGTCTGCCTGCTGGCGGCCGCCCAGGCGATCCTCGGCGAGGCCGATTCCGCCGCTGAGCTGGCGCGGCGGGGAACCGAATTGCTCGCCCGGGTGACGGTTCCTTCTGGCCGGGCGTGGCTGTTCGGCGCACACGCCCACCTGGCGCTTGCCCGGGTTCGGATCGAGGCCGGTGACGCGCAGGGCGCCGAGGCGATTGCGGCTCCGCTGCTCGACGCGGCACGACGAAGCGGTTGGGGCGAGCGCTTGACCGGCGTCGGCCTGCTCGGCGAGGTCAGCGCGCTTCGCTGAGCGAGTCGACGAACTCACGCAGCAGCAGGTTGATCATCACAGGCTTTCGAGCCTGCGGGTTGTGGCCGGCCTCGACGGTCTCGAAACGCGCGCCGGCGATCTGCGCGAACGCTTCGCCCGACGCGTGCGGTCGAACCGCGTCGTCGCGCCCATGGATCACGAGCATCGGGCAATCGATCAATGCGACGAGATCGCGGACGCTCGCCTCGTCGGCGAGCCGACGCGCGAGCTGAGTCGCGACCAGCGTCTCGGCATCGGTCTCCAGGCCCCACCCGATCGCGTCCTCTATCTGCTTGGTCGAGTGGGGCTCGGTGAAGATCCGACCGATGAAGAACTCGAGGAAGCCCCGGTAGTCCCGGCGCCAGTAATGCGCGTTCCACTTCTCCCACCCCTCGCAGTCCTCGCGGGGCTCGTTGAACATCCGCGTGGCGTCCGCTCGGGGAGCCGCCGGCGGCAGCGGCAGCGCCGGAGCGATCGCCACGATCCCGTCAACCCGCTCAGGGTTCCCGGCGGCGAGCAGTAGCGCCCGCTCGATTCCTCGGGAGAGCGAAACGAGCACGGCGCGTTCGGTGCCGGTGGCCTCGAGCACGGCGACGGCGTCGGCGGCGAACTCCTCCTCGATGTAGGCCTCGGGCTCGCGCGGACGATCGGAGCGGCCGTTTCCGCGACCGTCGAAGGTGACGACGCGGTGGTGACGCGCGAGGTACGCGATCTGGCCCTTCCAGCAGCGCGAGTGGATGATCGACCAGGTCGGAAGCAGTAGGAGCGTCGGCTCGCCGTCGCCGTAGGCCTCGTAGAAGACCCGCACGCCGTCGCGCTCGACGTAGCCGTCCGCGTCGGGGTAGCGAGCCCGGCTCTGCTCGGTTTCGCGCCCCTGGGTCGCGGTCGCGACGGCCATCCCTAGAGCATCTCGGCGAGGCGCTCGGCGGCCCGGCGGGCGCCGTCGGTCTCGACGGGCCGGTAGGCGACCTCGCGGCCGATCTCGGTGGCGATCGCGTCGGCAATCGCGTCGGACGGCGCGTCGTCGAAGTCCATCCGCCGCCCGGCGCCGTAGCGCTTGAGCCGGTGGTGGACGTGGAAGTTCTGCTCGAAGTGGTGTTTGAGGGGGAAGTAGACGAACGGCCGCCGGTTGGCGGTCAGCTCCATCGCGGTGGTCAGCCCGCCCTGGGCGACGGCCAGGTCGCAGGCCGCCAGGTGGCGGTAGAGGTTGTGGACGTAGGGGCGGACCTCGAGCCCGTCGAGGTGCGGGAGCGACTCCGGGTCGATCCGCGGCCCCGCGACGACGATCATCCGCAGCTCCGGGATCCGGTGCTTGGCCTCGGGATAGGCGGCGATCACGCGCCGCAGGAGGCTCTCGCCGACGCCGGAGCCGCCGACCGTGACCACGCAGACTTTCTCGTCCGGCGCGTAGCCCAGCTCCGCGCGAAGCGCCTCGGCATCGCCGAACTCGTCTGGGTCGAAGCCGGTGACGTAGCCCGCGAAGTCATAGTGCTCCTCGGTCCAGTCGCGGATCATCGGCAGATCCGGCCCGAGCGGCTCGTCGACGATGTCGTCGGGGTTCCCGACGAAGATCGCGCGGTCGCGGACCTCGGGGTGGTCGTCGATGTGCTCGACCATCTGGGCGTTGTAGTCGGCGGTCAGGAACGACTCGTGCTCGCCGCCGTCGGGCATCGGCAGGAAGCCGACGAAGTCCGTCAGCCAGGCGTAGTTGGCCCGCTTGAGCTCGGGGTGCTCGTGCAGGTAATAGTCGATCTCCCAGCCCTCGTCGGCGATCCAGAGGTCATAGCGCTCGTCGTTGACGACATCGTGGAAGAGCATGAAGTTGTTGACCAGGATCTCGTCCATCCGCCGCCAGGTCTGAAAGCAGTGCAGGTCGTGCTCGGCCGACTCGGACTCGAAGTGGCCTGATTCCGACGCCAGGTGCTCGGAGGCCGGGTGGATCCGTTCGCCCTCGCCCTCGAGCACGCGGGTCACCGGATCCTGGGCGAGCCAGTCGACCTCCAGGTCGGAGACGAGGGCGCGCAGCTCGCGGACGATCGCGACGTCCCGCTGGGCGTGCCCGAGCCCGATCGGCGAAGAGACGAACAAGGCCCGCGGACGACCGTTGTCGCTGCGGTGGGTGGTGGGGTCGGACATCGTCGCCTCCTTGTCGACTCGCTGCGCGAAGTCGCGCATCGCGAGGTTGATCGGCACCGGCTTGCGGCCGACCGTGTGCGCGGTCTTCGCCAGCAACCGATATTCACCCCCGGTGTGCGCTGCCAGGGCCTCGGCCCAGCTGGGCGGGGTGACCGTGTCGAGCTCGCCCTCGAGCACCAGTACCGGACAGCGGATACGCCCGGCCATGTCAACGAACGCGTCGCTGCCGGCCTCGAACACCTCGCGCATCGACCCCGCGCCGATCTGCTCGACCGGGCCGAGGGTGTGGGCGATCGTCTCGCCGTCGGTCTCCAGGCCCCAGTCGATCGAGTGCTCGATCGCCATCGTTGAGTGGGGCTCCGCGACCGCCTCGCCGATCCACCACTCGAGGAACTCGGGGTAGCGCTCGCGGATGAAGTGGACGTTGAAGCACTCGGCTCCCTCGTAGCTCGACCCGCGTTTGAGTAGCGACGCACGGGCCCACGCTGGCCATTCGTCGGTGACCGGAAACGCCGGGCCGGTGAATACGGCGCCGGAGACCCGATCGGGGTGCTCGGCGCACAGATAGAGGTTCCACCACGTTCCCGCCGACAACGAGGCCGTAATCGCCACGGCGGACTCGGTCGCGTCGAGCACCGCGATCGCGTCCTCCCCGAACTCGTTCGCCGAGTAGGAGTGGGGATCGGTTGGCCGATCGGAGCGCCCGTTACCGCGCCCGTCGAACGTCACCACCCGGTGGTGGCGGGCGAGATACGGGATCTGCGCCTTCCAGAACCGCGAGTGGATCAGCGACCAGGTCGGCAGCAGCAGGAACGTGGGCTCGCCGTCGCCGTAGACCTCGTAGAAGGTGCGGACGCCGTCGCGCTCGACGTAGCCCTCGTCGTCGGGGTAGCGCGCCCGGGTCGGATCGCCTGCCCGGGCGCGCTTACCGATCGCGGTCGCCATTGGCCAACCTTCTCACGCCGACCCTATGGCCGCGCCTCGAGGACGAGGTTGAACGGCGTCTCGGTCGCTCTGCGTACCCGGGTGAATCCGCCTTGCTTGATGACCTCGCTGAGCCGCTCCTCGCCGGCCTGTGCGCCGAGCGCCAGGCCGACCTCCTGGGAGAGCGACGCCGGGGTGCAGATCACCGTCGAGGCTCCGTAGAACACACGTCCCACCGGGTTGAGGTTGTCCTCGACCCTGTCGTTCGCATACGGCTCGACGATCAGCCAGGTGCCGTCAGACGCGAGCGTCTCGCGCACGTGCGCTGAAGCGCCGACCGGGTCGCCCATGTCGTGCAGGCAGTCGAACACGCAAACCAGGTCGTAGCCGCCCCCGGGGTAGTCCTTGGCCGCGGCGGCCTCGAACGTGATCCGGTCGCCGACGCCGGCCTCATCGGCCGCCTCGCGCGCCCGCTCGATCGACTCCGGGTGGTAGTCGAAGCCGAAGAACTCGGAGTTCGGGAACGCCTCGGCGAGGATGATCGTCGACGCCCCATGGCCGCAGCCGACGTCGGCGACCTTGGCGCCGCGCTCGAGCTTCTCCTGGACGCCGTCGAGCGCCGGAATCCACTCCGCCACCAGGTGGCCGCGGTAGCCGGGGCGGAAGAACCGCTCGGTGCCGCGGAAGAGGCGGTGGTCGTGCTCGTGCCAGCCGAGCCCCTCGCCGGTGCGAAACGCCTCGCGGAGCCGCTCCTCGTCGGCGTACAGCGACGCGACCATGTCGTAGACCCCGAGCACGTAGAGGGGGCTGTCCTCGTCGGCGAGCGCCAGCGCGTGCTCGTCGGGGAGCGTGTAGCGGTCGGTGTCAGGGTCGTACTCGACGTAGCCGCCGGCGGCCTGGTTTCGCAGCCACTCGCGGACGTAGCGCTCGGCCGCGCCTGCGCGGTCGGCGACCTCCTGCGAGCTCAGCGGCCCCGCGCCCGCCATCGCCTTGTAGAGGCCGAGCTTCTCGCCGATCACGAACAGCGGGGCGCTGATGATCGCGCCCATGTCCGTGACCGCCTTGCCCATGAACGCCTCGACCTTGGCCTCGTCGATCTGGTCCGTCGCACTCATCTCGCTCCCTTCGTGAGCGTTGCGGTTGGCGCGACGATCATGGCGCGAGGGCCCCGAACGTTCCACGTCATACGACACAGACGGTCGGTGAAATCCGGACTGTTCGGCGCCGGGACCACCGGCCGCACCCCAGGGGCTATGAAGACGGACTGATCACAGCTCGGCGGCTTCCGCCGGGCTGCCGGGGACGCCCTCGTCCTCCCAGTCGGCCGCGTTTCCGAGCGCCGCCGATTTGACCACCTTGAGGCCGAGCATGGCGCATTTCATCCGGGTGGCGGAGATGTCGATCCCGAGCAGGTCCAGGACGAAGTCCCTCGGCAGCCGCAGGAGCTCCTCGCGGCTCTTGCCCTCGAGCTCCTCGGTCAGCATCGAGGTCGCCGCCGTCGAGATCGCGCAGCCCTTGCCCTCGAAGGCGACCGAGGCGACCCGGTCGTTCTCGTCGAGGGTGATGAACACGTGCTGCTCGTCCCCGCAGAACGGGTTCGTGTCCTCGAACTCGAGGTCGAACTCGTCCGGCCGCCCGAAGTTACGCGGGCGCTTGTAGTGGTCGAGGATGTTCTCGCGGTAGAGCTCGTCCATGGTCCCAGTCCAAGGTAGCCGGACGGCTCAGACGCCGAACACGCGGCGGGCGTCCTCGAGGCCCTCGACCAGCCGGTCGATCTCCTCGGCGGTCGTGTAGACGCCGAAGCTCGCTCGCGCCGTGGCGGCGACGCCGAGCCGGTCCATCAGCGGCTGGGCGCAGTGGTGTCCGGCTCTCACGGCGACCCCGTGGCGGTCGAGGATCTCCGAGACGTCGTGCGCGTGGACGCCGTCGAGCTCGAACGAAACCGGGCCGAGGCGGGTGGGGGACACGGGGGGACCGAAGACGCGCAGGCCCTCGACGCCCTCGAGGCGCTCGAGCGTGTAGCCGGTGATGTGGCGCTCGTGCTCGGTGACCGCGTCCATGCCGAGCCCGTCGAGCCAGCGAAATGCCGCCGCGAGGCCGATCGCCTGCGCGATCGCGGGGGTCCCGGCCTCGAAGCGAGCCGGCGGGTCGGCCCACGTGGTGCCCTGTTTGGTCACCTTGCGGATCATCGAACCGCCCCCCAGGAACGGTGGCATCTCGCGCAGCAGGTCCAGGCGCGCCCAGAGGGCCCCGATCCCCGTCGGCCCGTAGGCCTTGTGCCCGGTCAGGGCGTAGAAGTCGACCCCCAGCTCGCCGACGTCGAGCGCGAGCTTCGGGGCCGCCTGGGCGCCGTCGGCGAGCACCAGCGCCCCCGCCTCGTGAGCCAGGCGGGCGATCTCGGCGAGCGGATTCTCCGTGCCCAGCACGTTCGAGACGTGGCCGACGGCGACCAGCTTGGGGCCGCGCTCGAGCAGCTTCGCGTAGGCGTCGAGGTCGAGCAGGCCCTCGTCCGTCACCGGCACCCAGTCGATCTCGGCGCCGACGCGGGCGGCGAGCAGCTGCCAGGGGACGATGTTCGAGTGGTGCTCCATCTCGGTGAGCACGATCCGGTCGCCGGCGCCGATGTTGGCGTCGCCCCAGGCGTAGGCGACGAGGTTGATCGCCTCGGTCGCGTTGCGGACGAAGATCACCTCGCGCCGGTCGGCGGCGCCGATGTGGTCGGCCACCGTCGCGCGCGCGCCCTCGTAGGCGGCCGTGGCCTCGGCCGAGAGCGTGTGCGAGCCGCGGTGGACGTTGGAGTGGTGGCGGCGCTCGTAGCGATCGACCGCCTGAATCGAGGCCAGCACGCGCTGCGAGCTGGCCCCGGAGTCGAGGTACGCGACCGGCTTGCCGCCGACCTCCCGCTCGAGCGCCGGAAACGACTCCCGCACGCGCTCGATCGGGAATGTCTCGGCCGCCGTGGTCACGCCGCCGCCTCGACCTCCTCGCGGATCCAGCCGTACCCCTTCGCCTCGAGGTCGGCGACCAGCTCCGGGCCGCCCTCCTTGACGATCCGGCCGTCGAACATGACGTGGACGAAGTCGGGCTCGACCAGGTGAAGGATGCGCTGGTAGTGGGTGATGATCAGGACGCCCATGTCCGGGCCCGCGACCGTGTTGACGCCCTCGGCGACGACCCGCAGGGCGTCGATGTCGAGCCCGGAGTCGGTCTCGTCGAGGACCGCGATCTTCGGGCGCAGCATTGCCAGCTGGAGGATCTCCAGCCGCTTCTTCTCACCGCCCGAGAAGCCGTCGTTGACGTAGCGGCTGGAGAACTCGCGCGGGATGTTGACGAGCTCCATCGCCTCCTCGGTCTGTTTGCGGAACTCCTTCAGGCTGATCTGGTCCTCACCGCGCGCCTCGCGGTGGGCGTTGACGGCCATCCGCAGGTACTTGGCCACGGTGACGCCGGGGATGGCGACCGGGTACTGGAAGGCCATGAAGAGGCCGGAGCGGGAGCGCTCTTCGGGCGCCGCCTCGGTGATGTCCTCACCCTCGAAGAAAATCTCGCCGTCGGTCACCTCGAGCGCCGGGTGTCCCATGATCGCGTTGGCGAGGGTGGACTTGCCGGAGCCGTTCGGCCCCATCAGCGCCTTGATCTGTCCGCGGGAGACGCCGAGGTCAACGCCGCTGAGGATCTCCTTCTCCTCGGCGCTCACGTGAAGGTTTCTGATTTCGAGGTCGGGCATCTATCTCCGTATCGGTCTCAAAGGTTTCTTTCTCTCGGACTACGCGACCGGCTCGGCCACGGGCTTGGCCGCTCCGTCGGCGAACTCGACCAGGTCGGCGAGGGTGGTGCCGGCGAGTGCCCTGGTGACGCCGCCCTGGACCCGGGTCCAGAGCAGCTTCGTTGCGCAGGCCTGGTCGGCGTCGGTCTCGTGCGAGCACAGGACCCTGCCCTCGCGGTCTACGTGGAAGCACTCCATCGGCGCGATCGGCCCCTCGAGCGCCTCGACGACGTCGAGCATCGTGATCTCGCCGGCCGGGCGCGCCAGGCGATAGCCGCCGTGGGCGCCGCGAACCGAGGTCACCAGCTCGGCGCCCCGGAGCTTCGCCACCAGGTGCTCGAGGTAGGAGAGCGGCAGCGTCTCGGCCTCGGCAACCGCGCCGAGCGACACCGGCTCGGCGCCGTCGGGCTCCGCATCGCCGGCGCGCCGGCCGAGCTCCACCATCAGCCGGACGCCGTATTCCGCCTTGGTCGAGAACAGCATCCCGACCAAATCCTAGCTCAGGGGTCGGAAAACCTGCAGCGGGAGCCCGCTGGGGACCGCCTTCCCCGCTGAGTGGCGTCCCGCCATGAGCGCCTCCGACCTGATCGAGGCGGCCGACGAGGCCATGCAGGCGGCGCGCGCCTGGCGCGCGACCGTCGGCTGAACTCGTCCGCTACTCGGCCGGCTGGTCCGGCTCGGGGACGACCTCGACCGATCCGAAGCCGTCCAGCGGGCCGTCGACGAAGAAGACCTCGAGGGTCAGGTCGGGCTCGAGATGCGCCTGGCTCAGAAACGCGACCACCCGCCGGCCGGTCAGCTTGGTGATCATCTCCTTGTAGTGCTCGGCCATCAGCGTCTGGAAGTCGTGGCGCATTGCCACGACGCGGTCGGACTGCCCGCCGGAGACCATCGTCTGCTCCACGGCCGTGAAGCCGTTGCGCAATACGCAGACGACGATGTCGTCGATCACATACGTCTTCGCGCGGTGCGGCCCGCGACCGTAGTGCGTCCGCATGATCCGAACGATCTCGTTCGAGATCGCGGTCAAAAGCTCTCCCCCTGAGAGACTGGCTGGCTGTTCCTCGCTCAAAGGATGTACGCAAAGTCGACTGTTCTCATGGATTGTAGGACGGGTAGGTGGTACGGTCCAACCCGCGGGCCAGATTCCTCGCCCCAGGCGGTCTTGACGGCTTGCAGTGCCGAAAGGGACGGGCTTCCGAGCGCACGTCGAGCGG
Source organism: uncultured Solirubrobacterales bacterium (assembly GCA_963793775.1). Lineage (GTDB taxonomy): Bacteria > Actinomycetota > Thermoleophilia > Solirubrobacterales > 70-9 > WHSW01. The sequence goes on along the minus strand of CAWCBM010000019.1, from coordinate 160,098 downwards.
GAGTGCGGACTGAAGGCGTCGCAGCTGATCATGTCCGCGAGTGCTAGGGGTTCGATCGTGCATTCATCTTCCGACTCGAGGGGAATCGAGGATGCCGCCGATCTCGATTCGCTGATTCGTTTCATCGCCAGGGATCTCGGCGCCGACGGCGCGATGCTGACGGTCCACGAGGGCCTGCCGAGCGATCCCCGCATCTACTCGGCCTGGGGGTTGCCGCTCGGGCGCACCATCCTCGACGGTGTTTCGGGCGCAGGCTCGATCGGCCATGCGCTCGAACAGGGCAAGGCGGTCGCGCAGCGGCTCGATTCCTCGCACAACGGCGACGCCAGACCGCCGATCGTCCACGGCTTCGTCGCCCCGATCAAGTCGCCGACCGCGACCAGAGGCGCGCTCACGGTGGGATACGCCTCGCCGATCGAGCGACGGGACGCCGTCCTGGCCGCCCTGAGCTCGTACGCGTCCGTCCTCGGGCTCTGGCTGGACAACTCCGAGGCGTTGGTGGCGCTCCTGCGAGCGTCCTACAGGGATGGCCTCACCGGGTGTCTCACCTACCCGGCTCTGGTTCACCAGCTCGAGCTGGAGATGAAGCGGTCGGCGCGGACGAGACAACCGCTGTCGTGTCTGTTTATCGACCTCGACGGCTTCGAGCGAGTCAACGACACCGAGGGTCCCCTGGCGGGCGACCGCGTCCTGACGGCGGTGGCGGAGGCGATTCGTGGACGGGTTCGTTCGACGGACTCCTTGGCCAGATTCGGCGGTGACGAATTCGTCGTCCTGCTTCCCGATACGAGCACGCTCGAGGCGGGCATCGTCGCCGACGGGCTGCTCGACCCGATCGCCGATGCGACCCGGGCCCGGGGGAGGGCGCCGGTGACGGCCTCGGTGGGCCTCGCCGAGCTCCAAGCGGGGATGACGCCGGCCGAGCTGCTCGATCGCGCCGACGCCTCGCTTCGCCAACGGCGGACGACCGACACCGGCCAATCCGCGTCCCCGGTCTAGAGGCTCTAGGGCGTCAGGGCTCGATCAGCCCGCGGCGGATCGCGTAGCGGACGAGCTCGACCCGGTCGCGCATGCCGAGCTTGCGCATCGCGTTCGAGCGGTGGTTCTCGACCGTCTTCTCCGAGAGGTGGAGGATCTCGGCGATCTCCTTGTTGGTGTGCGCCTCGGCGACCAGCTTGACCACCTCCTGCTCGCGCGGGGTCAGCTCGTCGGTCCTGCCGGTCGTCTGCCCGAGGACGTCCTTGATCAGCGCCCGCTGCGCCTCCGGGGTCAGGAAGGGCTCACCGCGCTCGACCGCTCGCACCGCCTCGAGCAGATCGTGGTCGGCCTGGGTCTTCAGCACGTAGCCCGAGGCGCCGGCCTTGAGCGCCTCGAAGAGGTAGCGCTCGTCGTCGTACATCGAGAGGATCAGCACCGAGACGTCGGGCGCCTGCTCGCGGATCTCCCGCGTCGCCTGCAGCCCGGTCAGCTTCGGCATCTTGACGTCGAGGATCGCCAGGTCGGGGCGCTCGCGGATCGCCGTGTCACGAGCCGCGGCGCCGTCGGACTCCTCGGCGATCACCTCGATGTCGGCCTGGCGCTCGAGCAGCATCCGCAGCCCGGAGCGGACGATCCCGTGGTCATCGGCGATCAGGACGCGCACCGGCTCAGCTTCCTTCGGCTGGGTCGCGATCATTCACTTCCCTTATCGGCACGAGGAGCCGAACACTTGTGCCGACTTGCGGCCGGGATTCCACTTGCAGGTCCCCGTTCACCAGCAGCGCGCGCTCGCGCATGCCCGCGAGGCCGAGCCCGTTGGTCGCCTGATCGAAGGTAAAACCGCGCCCATCGTCGGCGACCAGGAGCTCGACGACGCCGTCGCCGCGCGCGAGGCGGACGTCGAGGCGCTCGGCGCCGGAGTGGCGCATCGCGTTCGAGAGCGCCTCCTGGGCGACCCGGTAGATCACCGTCTGCACGTCTCGCGGCAGCGAGGTCAGGTCGCCTGCGGAGGCAAACCCCGCGTCGATCTCGCCCTGGCGCTCGAGCTCGGTGACGTGGCTCGAGAGCGCCGCCTTCAGCCCGAGGTCGTCGAGGGCGGTCGGGCGCAGCTGTCGCGCCAGCGTCAGCAGCTCCTGCATCGCCTTGTTGGCGACGGTGCGGATCTCGACCAGCTCGGCGGCGAGCTCGGGCGGAGCGTGCTCGCGGGCGGCCTCGAGCCGCAGCAGCAGCCCGGTCAGCGATTGGTTGACCTCGTCGTGGAGGTCGCGCGCGATTCGCGCGCGCTCCTCCTCCTGGGCGTCGAGGGCGGCGCTCGACGCTCGCCGCCGCTCGGCCTCGAGCCGCTCGAGCATGCGGACGAAGGCGCGGTGCAGACGGGCGACCTCCTCCGGCCCGGGCGGCGTCTCCACGCCACGCAGGTTGGCGCCGGGCCGGGTGAGGTCGGCGCGCTCCATCTGATCGACGAGCCGCTCGAGGGGGCCGAAGCGCCGCTGCAGAAGGACCAGGTTGACCGCGATGCTGAGCGCGACCGCAAACCCGAGCACGAGCGCTGCCTGTGGATTTTCGCCGAGGTTGATGTCCGGGTTCGCCGCCAGGACCGCGGCGACGACCGCGGCGACGACCAACACCAGGTTGACGACCAGCACCTGGGTGAGCAGATCGCGCCGTCTCATGCCCCCAGTATCGAGGACGGGCGGGCGGCATCTCGCCCCTGATGCAAGGGGGTCTCGCCCCCAGGCGAAATAGGGGCTGGCCCCTATGAGTTCGCGGGCGCGGCCCGTCACAATACGTGGTGCAGGTTTCAGCCCGGCCGCCTGCGGTTTGAGAGCCGGGCAGGCATCCAAGGAGTCACCCCCCGCGATGACAACCACCCGCGAATCCAACTTCAAGGCCGGCCTGCGGACGACCATCCTGATGGCGACGCTCGGCGGTCTGCTGGTCGCGATCGGCTACGCGATCGGCGGCATCAGCATCGCGTCCGTCTTCCTGGTGATCGCGCTGTTGATGAACGGCATCGCCTACTGGTTTTCCGACAAGATCGCCATCGCCAGCTCAGGAGCGAAGCCGGTCTCCGAGCAGGAGGCGCCGAAGCTCTACGAGATGGTCCGCGAGCTGACGACCCGCGCCGACCTGCCGATGCCTCGGCTCTACGTCATCCCGAGCGACCAGCCGAACGCTTTCGCGACCGGTCGCGGCCCGAAGCACTCGGCGGTCGCGGTGACCAGCGGGATCACCAAGATGCTCTCGGAGGACGAGCTCCGCGGAGTCGTGGCCCACGAGCTCGCGCACATCCGCAACCGCGACATCCTCACCCAGTCCGTCGCCTCGGCGATCGGCGCCATGATCACCTACCTGGCGTACTTCTTCCTCTGGTTCGGCGGCGACAACGACTCGCCGCTCGGGCTGATCGGAAGCATCGCCCTGGTGCTGCTCGCGCCGCTGGCGGCGACCCTGATCCAGCTCGGCGTCTCGCGCCAGCGCGAGTACTCGGCCGACGCGACCGGCGCGTCGATCACCGGCAACCCCGAGTCGCTGGCATCGGCGCTGCTGCGCCTGGAGGAGGGCGCCAAGGCGATGCCGATGCAGGTCAACCAGGCGACCGAGCCGCTCTACATCGTCAAGCCGTTCTCGGGCGGCGGGATCGCGGGCCTGTTCTCGACCCACCCGCCGATCGAGGAGCGCGTCCGGCGCCTGCGCCAGATGCGGCCCTCGCTGTAGAACAACCGCATCAGCAGCAGCGTCAGCTATTCGATAGTCGTCGTCACCTGGGAGTGCGCAGGGCACCTGCGCACTCTCGTGACGTCGATGAACGACCACCTCGACGGCTCCCAGGAGCTCGTGGTGGTCGACAACGCCTCCAGCGACGACCCGGAGGCGGCCATGGGGGAGTGGAAGGGCCCGTCGCGCTTCGTCGCGCTCGACTCCAACCGTGGCTTCGGCCCGGCCTCGAACGTCGGCGTCGCGGAGGCCGGCGCGCCCGCGACGGTGCTGCTGAACCCCGACACCGAGCTGCTCGACGACGGGCTCGACCGGCTCGCCGCGGCCGCGCTCGAGCTCGCTGGCCTGGTCGGCCCGCGGGTCCTGAACGCCGACGGCTCGCTGCAGGCGTCGGCCAGCGGACCCGAGGTGGGCCTCTGGCCGTGGGTCCGGGCGCTGGTGCCGGGTTTCGCTCAGCCGGCCTCGATCCAGGCCCGCACCGAGCCCTACCGGCTCGAGCGCCGGGTCGCGGTGACGTGGCTGAACGGCGCCTGCGTCTCCGGCCCCACCGCGGTCCTGCGCCGGCTCGGCCCGTTCGACCCCGCGCTGCACATGTTCGGCGAGGATGTCGACCTCGGGTTGCGCGCCGCCGCCGCCGGGGTGGGCTCGTGGTTTGACCCGGTCGCCTGCCGGATCGTCCACCACGGCCAGGGCTCGTCGACGCTCGTCTACGGCTCGCGCGAGGGCTGGCGGCCCACCGGGGCGCTCAACTGGCGCGCGGCGCTGCGCCGCGCCTACGGCCCGCGCCGCGAACGGCTCGGCTGGTTGGCCCTGCGGTTCAACCTGCGGCTGCGGCTGCTGGCGAAGACCGCGCTCGGGCGCGCGTCCGACCGTGACCGCGAGGCCGTGCGCGCGGCACGCTCGGCGACCCCTGTTCCGGAGCTCTGATCGTTGCTAGTCTTACCGAGTAACAGGTGAATCCCGATAAGGATTAGGAGATTTCCTACGTGGCGACGGCTACCGATCAGGGCAAGCGTGAGATCGAGCTGATCTCGGTCGAGCGCGCGCAGGCCGAGCTCGCCGAGGGCGTGAAGCTGATCGACGTCCGCGAGCAGAACGAGTGGGACGAGTCCCACCTCGACGCCGCGATCCATGTCCCGCAGGGCGAGCTGGTCGAGCGCCTCGACGAGATCGCCCCCCACACCTCCGAGCGGATCCTCCTTCACTGCCGCACCGACAACCGCTCCTCGCGCATGGCCCAGGAGCTGGCGAGCCTCGGCTACGACAACGTCGGCGTCGTCGAGGGCGGGATCATCGCCTGGGAGGAGGCGGGGCTGCCGACGATCAACGCCTCGGGCCTCAGTCAGGACCAGCGCATGCGCTACTCGCGGCACACGCTGCTCAGCGAGGTTGGCGTCGAGGGCCAGCTCAAGCTCTTGAACTCGAAGGTCCTGCTGCTGGGCGCCGGCGGGCTCGGCGCGCCGTCGGCGCTCTACCTGGCCGCCGCCGGCGTGGGGACGATCGGAATCGTCGACGACGACGTCGTCGACGAGTCGAACCTGCAGCGACAGGTCATCCACAACACCGAGCGGGTCGGAATGGCGAAGTCGGAGTCCGCCAAGCGGACGATCGAGGCGCTCAACCCGGACGTGAACGTGATCGAGCACCGCACCCGCCTCGACGCCTCGAACATCCTCGAGATCCTCGAGCCCTACGACATCATCGTCGACGGGGCCGACAACTTCCCCACCCGCTACCTGCTCAACGACGCCTCGGTGCGGCTCGGTAAGCCGGTCGTCTCGGCGTCGATTCTCGGTTTCGACGGGCAGATCTCGACCTTCGTCCCGCACGAGGGCCCCTGCTACCGCTGCCTGTACCCGGTGCCGCCGCCCCCCGAGATGGCGCCGAGCTGCGGCGCGAACGGCGTGCTCGGCGTGATGGCCGGCGTGATGGGGCTGCTGCAGGCAAACGAGGTGATCAAGCTGGCGGCCGGGATCGGCGAGCCCCTGATCGGCCGCCTGCTGCTCTACGAGTCGCTCGGCACCCGCTTCACCGAGCTCAAGGTCAAGCGCGACCCCGAGTGCCCGATCTGCGGCGACGAGGCCCCGGAGCTCGCCCCCGAGGAGATGGGCAGGTTCCCGGACTACGAGCTCTTCTGCGGCGCGCCGGCGCGCGAGCCCTCGCCCGCCACAGCCTGAGCGCGAGCCGCTAGCTTTCCGCGCCGATGCCGACGGTCAAGATCCCGCCTGTACTGCGCCCGAAGAGCGGTGGCGAGAGCGAGCTCTCCGTCGGCGGTGAGACCGTTGGCGAGGCGCTCACGGCGCTCGCGGACGCCCACCCGGAGACCCGCGCCCAGCTCTTCTCGGGCGACGGTGACCTCAACCGCTACGTCAACGTCTACTTAAACGACGAGGACGTCCGGGTGCTCGAGGGGCTCGACACCCCGGTCGCCGAGGGCGACACCGTGGTCATCCTCCCGGCGATGGCGGGAGGGGCGCGATAGGGGAGTAGCCCCCCGCGCTGCGCGCCTTGGTCGCCGGACCGGAGCCGCCGCCCGTGTACGAGGTGAACGCCTTGTATGAGGGCTTCTCGGTGCCGTTCCTCTCGAGCAGGCCCGACCCTGCACACCATTCGCAGAGCCCCGCGATCGGATCGACGTTGTCCTGCCACGAGTACCAGATCAGCGTCCGGATGTGCCAGGCCCGACGCTTGTCGAGGAAGTAGTTGAACGCCTCCTTGAGGCGCTTGGCCTGCCCCTGCTTTCCACGGACGAGCGGATTCTGCGGCCCGCTCGACGCCCAGCCCACCTCGGTGATCCAGATGTCGGTCTTCGAGTCGTGCGCGGCCTTCATCTCGTCGCGCATCAGGTCGGTCTGCAGCTTCACCTTCTTGAACTGCCCGGCGTATGGGTGGATGGACACCCCGTCGAAGTAGCGCTTTGAGCCCTTGACGTCGTAGAGCTTCTTCAGGAAGTCCCACGCCGGTATCGCGGGCTTGCGGCCGTGGAGCGGCGTCCCGAACATCCCGCCGACGAGCACCTCGGCCTGCGGATCGACGGCGGTGATGCCGTCGTGGCCGGCCTTGAGCATCTTCGCGTAGCGAGCGACGTTCGGCTTGGGCTCATAGAAGGTGGGTGAGTTCTGCTCATTCCAGATCTGCCACGCGCGCAGGGGCTTCGGAAAGATCCCGGGATTCTCCTGCCAGAGGGTGCCGCTCGGGCCGTAGCGCCGGGCGAGGTCGGACGTGAACGTCTCGAACGCCTGGAGGCCGGCCGCTGTGTGGGGCGCGAACGTGCCGCACTGGTTCTCCGCGAAGTTGCAGCGCGCGCCCTCGAGCTCGGCGACCCACCCGGGCGTGCCGACGACGTACGGGAGTACGGTGATCCCGTTCTCGGCGGCCGTCTTCACCAGGGTGTCGTAGAGCCCGAAGTTGTAGTTGCCGTCCGGGGTCGGCTCGATGTAGGACCAGTCGAACCCCATCCGCAGCGTGCCGACCCTGGCGTCGCCCATGTGCTCGATGTCCGCGGTCGAGAGGTTGGTCTGCGGCATCACTCCGAAGAAGGTCCGCTTCACCGCCTGCGCGCTGGCGGTGGCGAGCAGCGAGATCGACAGCACGAGCAGCGTTGCGATCAGCGCCCGACTTCGGGCTGTCCCCTGCCTGTGCCCGCGCATCAGAGCGACTGCGTGCCCGGGTCGACTTCTGTGGTCGGCGCCTGGTCGGGCTGGTCGGTGTCGTCGCTCTCGCCGGAGCGCCGCATGCGCCAGACCGCGTAGCCGACGCAGGCCGCCGCGAGGACGGCGAGCACGATCAGCAACGCCGGCACGCCGCCGTCATCCGAGCCTGACGAGGAGGTGGTGGTCGCCGAGGTGGCGTCGCCGACCAGGCCGCTGCGCGGCCCATCGCCGCCACCGCCGCCGGAGCCGCCCGCGGCGCCGCCGGCGTTATCGCCCTTGTCGTCCTTGTTGTCGTCCTTGCCGCCGCCGTCGGCGTCCGAGCTCGGAGTCGTCGAAGAATCGGTCGTCGACCCCTCGGTGGTCTCGGTGCCGGTCGCCGGCGAGACGGACGACGAAGTGTCCGAACTGCCGCTGTCACCGTCGTCTGAGCCTCCCCCGCCGACCGGGGTGTTCCCCTCACCCGGGACGTTGAGGGTGTACTCGTCACCGCCGGCATCGGCACCGGCGATCCCCGGTGCGACCGCGGCACACGCGATCAGCGCCGCCATGGCGACGAGGGTGATGAAAATGTGATGCCTAGACTCTTGCGCTTGCCTCATCAGCTAGCAGTCCTTCCGTTGACCCTCCGCGGTACGTTGACCCTCCGCGGAATGTAGCCCCCGCGCGCAGGGTACACGCTGTCTTCGACCCACGGGCTATGGTCCGCCTTACCCGACATCAGACGATGAAACACGCGCTGACGCTTGCGGTTGCGGCGGCTAGCGTAGCGATCGCGCTTGCCGACGGCGGGTATTACCCGTCGGGGTTCGGGACATTCTCCCTCGTTTGCTGGGCAATCGTGATCGTCGGCCTCGCGGCCGGTTTCCTCCCACGGGCCGAGCTGCCGCGCCCGGCGATCATCGCCGGATCGGCGCTCGCGGCCCTGGCGGCGCTGACCGCTCTGTCGATGGCGTGGACCACCGATCAGGGCGCCGCTTTCGACGACGCGATCCGTGTGCTCGGCTACACGGGGCTGTTCCTCCTGGTCGTCGTCGCCAGCCGCAGCGGGGACGCTCCGGCGTGGTTGCGGGGCCTCGCGATCGGCACGACGGTGGTCGCCGGGCTGGCGTTGCTCGCCCGGCTCGAGCCTTCGCTGCTCGGACACCCCGAGCGCGAGCTCGCCGCCCAGGTTCCCACCGAGGCGAACCGTCTCAGCTGGCCGATCGGCTACTGGAACGGGCTCGCGGCGCTGCTCGCCGTCTCGGTGGGGCTGCTGACCTGGCTCGGCGCCTCCGCCGTCACGCGCGCCGGCCGCACCGCCGCGATCGCCGCCCTGCCTCTGCCGATGCTCGGCCTCCATGCGACGACCTCGCGTGGCGGCCTGATCGCCGCCGCGATCGCGATCGGCGTGCTGGTGGTGGCCGGGCCAAGGCGCCTGCGGTTGTCGCTGAGCGCCGCGGTCGGGATCGGCGTCGGCGGCATCCTGGTCGCGATCGCGTCCGGGCGCGACGCCCTCTTCGACCGGCCGGGCTCGGACCTGGCGGCGAGCCAGGGCGACGAGGTGCTGGCGATGCTCGTCGGGGCACTGCTGGTCGCCGGCGCGCTGCGGTACTTGATCGACCCCTGGCTCGAGCGGCTGGAGCCGCCGACGGTCAGCCGGCGGGCGTGGAAGGTCATCGGAGTCGCGGCGGCCGTGATCGCGGTCGCCGCCCTGATCGCTGTCGACCCTGCCGAGCGCTGGGAGGACTTCAAGCGTCCGCCCCCCAGCACCGAGATCGCCGGCGAGCGCGACGTGCTCTCCGGTGGCTCCAGCGGCCGCTGGCAGTTCTGGACCGCCGCCTATGACGCCTTCGAGACCGAGCCCCTGCGGGGCATCGGCGCCGGCGGGTATCCCGACTGGTGGAACCAGCACGGCTCCCTGCCGGTCGACACCGGCAACGCCCACTCCCTGGCGATGGACGCCCTCTCAGAGCTCGGGGTGGTGGGGATCATCGTGGTGCTGGCTCTCTTCGGCGTCGTGCTCGTCGCCGGCGTCGGGCGCGTGCGCGCGGACCGCCGCGGGGACGGTGCAGCGGCCGCGGCGCTGTCATTGTTCGCGGCGGCGCTGGTGGGAGTGATCGGCGACTGGACCTGGGACCTGGCGGCGGTCTTCGCACTCGCGGTGATCGCGGCGGGGCTGCTGACCGGCCCGGCGACCCTGCCGGTTGAGGTCGAGCGGGTCGCGATTCGCGGGGAGGCGCGAAGCCGCCGCCGGTTCGCGGCCGGGGTAGCGCTGCTCGCCTTCGCCTGGATCGCTGTCTGTGCGTCCGGCCTGCTCGTCGCCGCCCGCTACGAGATCACCGCGAGCAAGAACGCGTCTGCGGACGGCGACCTGACCACGGCCGCCGAGAAGGCCAACAACGCCATAGACCTCGAGCCCTGGGCCGCCGAACCGCGACGACGGCTGGCCGAGGTGATGCTCGCCGCCGGAAACCTCCCCGAGGCCCAGAAGGCGATCGTTGAGGCGATCGACCGTGATGTGGGTGATCCAGAGCTGCGGCTGATCGGCGCGCAGATCGAGCTCGCGGTGGGCAATCGCGCCACCGCGGCCGCGTACGTGCTGCAGGCCAAGGCACTCGCTCCCCGGGCACCGGAGCTGCAGCCGAGCCTCGAGGAGCTGCTCGCCCAGATCGGCTCCTAGGGCGGCTCTAGGATTGCCCGCTTGGCCGATCTCGCATTTCTGATCTGCGTCGAGCACGGCCGGCTCGAGACCGAGGCGGCGCTGCTCTGCGAGTCGATCCGCCGCTGGGGCGGCGGCGCTGCCGAGGCGCCGATCTACGCCTTTTCGCCGCGGCCGGACTTCCAGCCCGCCGCCGAGACCGTCTCCCGCCTGCAGGAGCTCGGTGCCACGCACGTCACCGAGAGCCTGATCCCGGAGATCCCCGGAGGACTGCCGACCTTCAACAAGGTGTTCGTCTCCGCCTGGGCCGAGCGCGAGCTCGACCACGAGACCCTGGTGTTCACAGACACCGACGCCGTCGTGATGGGCGAGCCCACAGAGCTGCTCGAGGGAGATTGGGTGGCGGCCGCGCGCCCGGTCGATCGCCGGATCGCCGGCTCGCGGGGCAAGGGCAAGAACGAGCCGTTCTGGCGGCGGATGTACGACGCGGTCGGGGTCACCTCGGAGCCGTTCGTCGAGACCACCGTCGGCCGGATGCGCATCCGCGCCTACTGGAACAGCGGCCTGCTGGCGGCGCGCCGACGAGCCGGCCTGTTCGGCGCGTGGGAGCGCGCGCTGAAGACGCTCTATGACCGCGACATCGTCTACCACCGGATGCCGCAGTTCATGGACCAGCTCTCCTGGGCGGCGGCGACCGCCGACCATCACGACCGGGTGCGGATCCTCTCCGACGGCTACAACTATCCGCTGCGCCAGCGGGGCGGTCTCGACGACCGGGCCCGCGACCTCGACCTGACCGAGATCGTCCACCTGCACTACCGCCTCTTCTTTCATCTCGCCGACCCGCTCGGCGCGGTCTCGCCCCCCTTCGGGCCCACCACCGGGCACTACGCCTGGCTCGCCGAGCGCCTGCCGATCGAGCCGATCGTCGAGGAGGCCCGATGAGGCCGACCGCAACCCGAGTGGGGATCCGGTGTTGGGCCGGGTCAATGGCCGCTAGACGGGTGGGCACACGCGACGCGCGCATCGGGCCCCGGGGCCGGCTCCTCGTCGCCGCGACGGCCATGGCGATCCTTGCGCTCGCGCTCTGCGCGGCGAGCGCCTCGGCCGGGCCGGGGCGCCAGTTCTTCGGCGTCGTCCCGCAGACCGACGTCACTCCCGCCGAGCTCGAGCGGATGCAGTCCAACGGGGTGGGGACGATCCGAGTGATGTTTCCGATGGCGGTGATCCAGCCCGGCGTCGACGAGTTCAAGTGGGAGGTCACGGACGCTCTCGTGGGCGCGGCGGCCGCGCGAGGTATTCGGGTGATGCCGACGCTCTATGGGAGCGCGGGGTGGGTCAACCTGCTCGACGGCGACGCGGGCTGTGGCGGCGGGTGCGCCCCGGCGACGAACCTCGGGCGCGACGCGTGGGCGGAATTCGCCGGCGCGGCGGTGGCGCGCTACGGCCCAGGCGGCGAGTTCTGGGGCCTGAACCCGCACTGCCCGGCGGAGTCGCCCTGCTCCCCGCTGCCGATCCGGAGCTGGCAGATCTGGAACGAGCAGAACTCGCCCAAGTACTTTCACCCTCGCCCGAACCCGGGGCGCTACGCGCGGCTGCTCGAGAGCGCCGGGGCGGCCATCCACGCGAAGGACCCGGGCGCGGAAGTGATCACCGGCGGGATGTGGGGGCCGCCGAGCGCGGACGAGGTGACCCCGACCGCCAAGTACGTGCGCCAGCTCTACGCGGCGTCGGGACGCAGCCCTGCGTTCGACGCGGTCGCGGTCCATCCCTACTCGGCGAATCTGGTCGGCGTGAACGAACAGGTCGAGGCGGTCGTGAACGAGATCCGGCGCGCCCGCGACGACGCCGGGATCTGGGTGACCGAGCTCGGATGGGCGTCGGGCGGCCCGCGCGACAACGGCCTGGTGAAGACGCCCAAGGGCCAGGCACGGCTGCTGACGAGCTCGATCGAGGGGCTGCTCGCCAAGCGCCGGAGCTGGCGGATTCGCGGGATTCAGTGGTACGCCTGGCGCGACGCACCGCCCGATAAGACCGACTGCGAGTGGTGCCCGAAGTCCGGCCTTCGCAGCGTGAGCGGGGCCGCGAAGCCGGCGGCGAGGGCCTTCACCCGCCTGGTTCTCGCCAACCGAGGATGAGGACGCGCCGGCTCCGAGCCGAGTGAGCGCGCCCGCGGGCTTGCGAAATGCCGGTTCGGCCCCCGAAACTCTCGGTCCGGCATTAAGGTTTCCTCGGTGATGGGGAGGCCAGTCACCGAGATCGGAGGTATGGACGCCACCGTGGAGCGGTCCCGTTACTGGCGCGACGCGCGGCGGCGGCGCCTGCTCGCGCTCGCGGACGTGATCGCGGCCGCCGCGGCGAGCATCCTCATCGCCTCCTCGACCTCGCACGCCTTCTACGCGCTCGTGCTGCTTCCGGCGTGGGTGGTGATCGCGAAGCTGCTCGGGCTGTATGACCGCGACCACGTCGCGATCCGGCACCTGACGGTCGACGAGGCTCCGGCGATCGCCGCCTGGGCGGGGATCGGCGTCGGTGGCATGGCGCTGATCCTGCCCGAGACCCCCGCCGGCTCGGTGGAGCCCGGCGCGACCGCGATCGCATTCGCCGTCGCCGCGGCGGGCGACCTCGTGCTGCGGGGGCTCGCGCGCTGGGTCTGGCGGGTGACCACCGAGCGCGAAGTGACGGCGGTCTACGGCGCGGGTGACCTCGCCCAGATGATCCGCCGCAAGCTGGAGCTGTTCCCGGACATGCATCTGGAGCTGCTCGACGACGCCGAGTCGCGGCCATTTGAGGAGGCGATCGGCGAGGTCGACCGCGTGATCCTCGCGGCGGACAGCATCGAGCCGGGCGAGGTGGGCGAGCTGGTCGCCCTCTGCCGCGAGCGCCAGGTGAAGCTGAGCGTGATCTCGCCGCTTCACGGCCGTGCCGGCCCGGTGCGCCTCTCGCGGGTGGCCGACCTGCCGGTGCTGGAGTACGAGACCTGGGACCCGTCGCGTTCGACGGCGATGATCAAGCGCACCTTCGACGTCGTCGCCTCGTCGGTCGGCCTGCTGGTGACCGCGCCGCTGTTTCCGATCATCGCCCTGGCGGTCAAGCTCGACTCGCGCGGGCCGGTGTTCTTTCACCAGATCCGGGCGGGTCTCGACGGCCACCCGTTCAAGATGCACAAGTTCCGGACCATGGTCGCCGATGCCGAGGACCGGCTCGCCGACGTCATCCGGCTCGACGACCTGCGCGACCCCGTGTTCAAGCTCTCGGAGGACCCGCGGACCACCCGGGTCGGCCGGGTGCTTCGCAGGCTCAGCCTCGACGAGTTGCCGCAGCTCTGGAACGTGCTCCGGGGCGAGATGAGCATCGTTGGCCCGCGGCCCGAGCAGGTCGAGCTGGTCGAGCGCTACCGGCCCGAGCACCGCTTCCGGCTCTCGGTCAAGCCGGGCATCACCGGGCCGATGCAGGTGTTCGGCCGCGGCGACCTCACCTTCACCGAGCGGCTCGCGGTCGAGCTCGACTACATCGAGAACCTCTCGCTGGCCCGCGACCTGCGGATCATCGCCGAGACGGTGCCGGCCGCCTTGCGCGGCTCGGGCGCCTACTGACCACACGAACCGTGAGCTCGATCTCGGTCGTGGTGCCGACGGTCGGCGGCCCGCGCCTCGCCAGGGTCCTGGACTCGCTCGCCGCGCAGAGCGCCGAGCATCAGGTGATCGTGGTCGACGACGGCTCGCCGGCCGGCATCGAGGTCGAGGACCGCGACCAGGTCGAGGTGCTTCGGCTCGACACCAACTCCGGCTTCTCGCGAGCGGTCAACGCCGCGGCCGAGCTCGCCGACGGCGGGGCGCTGGTGCTGCTGAACGACGACTGCGTCGTCGATCCGGACTTCCTCGAGCGGATCACAGCGCCCCTCGATCCCGCTGCGGGGGTGCCGATGGTCGCGTCGGTGATGCGCGACTGGGCCGAGCCCGGGCTGATCGACAGCGCGGGCATGGAGCTCGATCCGACGCTGCTGGTCTGGGACTACTTGAACGGAGAGCCGCTCGAGATCCTTGACGACGGCGTTCCCGATCCCGTCGGCCCGTCGGCGGCGGCGGCGGCGTTCGATCGCGCCGCCTTCCGCGAGGCCGGCGGCTTCGACGAGGCGCTGTTCGCCTACTGGGAGGACGTCGACCTCGTCCTGCGCCTGCGGCAAGAGGGCGCGCGTTGCGCGCTCGCCGCGGACGCTCGCGGCACGCACGAGCACTCGGCGAGCTTCGGCTCGGGCTCGGCGCGCAAGAACTACCTCACCGGCTTCGGGCGCGGCTACGTGCTGCGCAAGTGGGGGGCCTCCTCGCCGCGAAGGCTCCCGGCGATCGTCGCCCGCGACGCGGTGGTCTGCGCCGGACAGGCTCTGCTGGACCGCAACCTGAGCGGCGTTCGCGGCCGAATCGAGGGCTACCGCGCTGCCCGGCCGAGCGAGCCGTATCCCGACGGCCTGCCGGTCGGCCAGGCGCCGGGGGCCGCCGACACGCTGCGGCGGCGCCTGGCGCGCAGGCGCAGGCTGCGGGCCCGCTCGCCCGCGGGCGGCTCTCAGGTGCGCTCGATCGCCTTCTTTCACCTCGCCGAGACGAGCGGACCGTCGCGCTCGCTCGAGCGGGAGCTCGAGTGGCAGGCCGGGCTCGGCGAGCTCGGCGTCGTCGTCCCCGCCGAGGGGGACGTCTCGCGGCTGTTCGGCGAGTTCGCCTCGGTGACCGTGGCCGACTACCAGGCGCTCACGCGCCGGGGCGACGCCTTGCTCGGGCTCGCCGGCGACGTGCGCCGCTTCCGGCGCCTGATCCGGGAGAGCCGGGCGGACCTGGTCGTCGTGGTGACCGCGATGCTCCCGGCGGCGCTGATCGCCGCCCGCCTGCAGCGGCTGCCGATCGTCGTCTACTGCGGCGAGATCTTCGAGCAGCCCGGGATGGGGGCCGGCACAGCGTGCTGCCCGGCGCGCGCTCCGGGCGCTCACAGGGCGGCTTGCGGACGGGATCGCGACCGGCTCCGAGACCGTCGCCGCAGCAGTTCCACCGCTACCGGCACCCCTACGTCGAGGCGGTCTACCCGCCCGTTGGCCCGCGGTACGCAGAGGGGGACGGGCCCGCCTTTCGCCGGGCGCACGGGATCCCGGCGGAGGCGCCGCTGGTGGTCGCCGCAGGGTCGATCAGCGAGGGTCGCGGCCAGGACCTGCTCGTCGACGCGGTCGCGCTGGCGCGCGAATCGATTCCCGGCCTTCGCTGCGCGATCGCCGGAGCGCCGTTTGACCGCGGGCCCGACCTCGCCTTTGCCGAGCGGCTGGAGCGGGCGGCGCCGGCGCAGGACGTGACCCTGCTCGGCCAGCTCTCCGACATCCCCGGTCTCTTCGCCGCCGCCGACATCGCGGTCAACCCGGCGCGCTTTGCGGAGCCGTTCGGCCGGGCCCCCTTCGAGGCGGCGGTCGCCGGGACCCCGGCGGTCGTGACCAGGGTCGGGGCCGCGGACGAGCTCTACACCGACGGCGAATCGGCGCTCGTCGTCCCGCCCGAGGACCCGGAGGCGATCGCCGCCGCCATCGTCCGCCTTCACGGAGACCCCGAGCTCGGTCGCCGACTGGTCGCCGAAGCGCGCGAGTTCGCCGCCACCAGGCTGACCCCCGAGGCGAGCGTTGCGGGCTGGCAGCGGGTCGTTCGAGCGGCGCTCGAGCGCCACCGGAGCTAGCGGCGGGCGGCGCTGCGGGTCGGGGGCTCGGCGAGGTCGGCGGAGAGCCTCAGCGGCGCCGCGGGAAACCCCGGCCGCCGGCCGACGATCGGCAGCAGCCGGCGCCAGGCGATGCCGCGCAGCAGGCCGCGCTCGACGGCGAGCGTCTCGTCGCGGCCCAACAGGGACCGGAACGACCGCGCCAGCAGCCAGCCCCAGGCGAGCGGCGAGCGCTCGGCCTCGCGGTAGCGGTCCAGCACCCGGCGCCTTCGGCGCGGCATCCGGTCGCCCAGCCGCAGCCGGAGCACCCGCGCCAGCACCTGGGTGCGGCAGTACTCCTCGAAGTACTGGCGCCGCCACGCGCCCAGCGCGCGTGCCCAGCGCCCCGAGCCGCCGCGCGCGCGGCGCAGCAGCGGCCGCCGCTCGACGTCGAGCGCCTGGGCCGCGGTGTGGCCGAGGAAGGCGTCGCCGTGCTGGACGTAGTCGTAGAGCGCCTCGTCGAGGTACCGGATCTCGCCGCGGCCGAGGGCGACGAGCGCGATCCAGTGGTCGTGGTAGACGGGACCCGGGCGCGTTCGGGAACGGAAGCGCGTCGTCGAGCAGGTCGCGGCGAAACAACGACGCCGCCCCGGTGACCGTGTTGGCGAACAAGAGCGAGGCGAAGTTGGTGCTGTTGTTCGAGCGCCCGACCCAGTAGGTCGGGGAGACCACTCGCCCGTCCGGCTCGACGATCCGCATGTCGCTGTAGACGAGCTCGGCGTCGCCGATCTCGGCGAGCAGTCGCTCGAGCTTCTCGGGTCGCCAGACGTCGTCCTGGTCGCCGAGCGCCACGTAACGAGCTCCGGCCGGGACCATCCGCAGGACCCGCTCGAAGTTGCGGTAGAAGCCGAGCCGCTCATGGGCGTGCTCGAGCACGAACCGCGGGTCGTCGCCGAGGAGCTCCCGCATCTCCCGGATGGTCCGCTCGCCGGAGGCGTCGTCCGAGATCACGCAGACCCAGTCGGTGCTCGTCTGGGCGCGGATCGACTCGATCTGGGCGCGGAACAGCTCGATCGGAGCCTCGTAGGTCGCGATCGCGATCGCGACCGAGGCGCTCGATTCGATCTGAGGGCCCTCGGGCGCGGGGAGCACCTGGAGCCGATCGGCGACCGTGCCGTTGACGCTCAGCTCCATCGACCCGGCGCTGCCCGCTGGCAGCTCGATGATCCCCCAGAGGCCGAGCTCGCCGTCGTCGTCGAGTTCCAGACCTTGGCCGAGCAGGCGGGCCTCGTGGGGGCCGAGCCGGACCTGCGGCCGGCCGTCGGGCGGCGCCGAGCCGAGCACGAAGAGGGCGTTTCCCGGGCCGCTGATGACCGAGCCGTCGACCGGTGGCTCGATGCGGGCCGCGGCCGCCACTAGAGGTTCTCCGCCACGCGCGGGGCCTCGCGCTCGAACAGCCAGGCGCCGAGCACGCAGACGACCGCGAAGAGGGAGATGGGGGCGAGCATCCGCGCCCAGCTGCCGATCGCCTCGACGGCGCTCCAAGCGGAGGGGTCGATGATCCAGTGCCGGGCCTGCTCGAACAGTGGCGCCAGTGGGTTGGTCATGATCGCGACGCGGAGGCCCTCGGAGTCGATCATCTCGATCACGTAGAGGATCGGGGTGCCGTAGAAGAGCACCAGGGCGACCACGCTCCAGATGATCGCCGCGTCGCGGAAGCGCACGTAGAGCACCGAGAGGCCGATCGCAAACGCCGTCGTGATCAGGATCAGCAGCGCGACGATCACCGGGAGCCAGAGCCAGTCCCAGGTCGGGTCGACGCCGTAGGCGAGGATGAAGATCATCACCACGACCAGGTTGAGGAGCAGGTGAAAGACGGCGTTGAGAACCACCGCCAGCGGGATCACCAGGCGTGGGAACTGCGTCTTGCGGACGATCTGCTCCTTGTTGGACACCGAGGTCACGGCAGCCTGCGTGGCCTCGGAGAAGAAGGTGAACAGCATTACGTTCAGCAGCAGCAGCGGCGCGTAGTTCTTGACGTCGGTCCCGAGCTTGACGATCTGGGTGAAGACCAGCAGCAAGACGCCGAACAGGAGCAGCGGGCGGATCAGGGACCAGATGTAGCCGAGCGCGGTGCCGCGGTAGGTGGTCTTGAACTCGGTTGTGGCCAGCAGCCAGAGCAGCTCGAAGAAGCGGCGTCTGCCGCCGCCCAGAGCCGAGGGGCCGCGGATCCGCCGCAGCTCCGGATCGGCCTCGGCCTCGGCCGCATCGGACCTCCGCTCCGCCGGCTCCCGGACGACGGCGTCGGTCAACTCGGACCCTCCTCGAGCGGCTCGATCTCGACCTCGTAGGCGACCCCCTCGGCCTCCGGCGGCGCCGCGTCGTAGGCGAGGAAGCTGACCGCGTTCTCGACCAGCACGAACTGTCGCGCTCCCCGCGGGTCGCCGGCGACCGCGCAGTGCACGAAGTAGCTGTCGAATCCCTCCGGGGCGCCGATGTTGAGCGCGACCCGGAACCGCTCGCCGGCGCGCACGGGCCGCCCGTCGCCGGTCAGGGACCGGTAGGGGGTCGCGAGCAGCGGCGCGCCCTCGCCGTTGCGAAGCTCGAGGGAGAAGAACGACTGCGGCGCATCGGCGGTCGCCGTCAGCTCGGCCTTGACCGCGAGGGGGGTGTGCGCCGCGAACGAGTCACCCTGCTGCCCGAGCTCGTCCTCGATCCAGACGCGGTCGAAGCTGAAGGCGTCGCCGAACTCGCGATCGAGGCGGTGCTCGCGCCATTCGGACCGGGCGAGGTGCTTGCGCATGTTCGTCTCCAGGTACTCGCGAGCGATCTCGCTCGGGGACCCGATGGCCTGGATCTGCCCCTGCTCGAGGATCAGCGCCCGCTGACAGTTGCGCTCTACCGCGTGCATGTCGTGGGTGACGAGGACGATCGTCTTGCCCTCGTCGCGCATCCTCCGAAAGGCGTCGGCGCAACGCTGCTGGAAGGCCGCGTCGCCCACCGCGAGCACCTCGTCGAAGATCAGGATGTCGGCGTCCACCTGCAGCATCAGCGCGAACGCCAGCCGCACCAGCATCCCCGACGAGTAGTTCTTCAGCTTCAGCTCGGCGAACTCGCCGAGCTCGGCGAACTCGAGCACCGGCGTCGTAGCGCCGTCGCGCCTCGCTCGGCGACAGGCCCATCATCACCCCGTTCAGGACCACGTTCTCGGGCGCGGTCAGCTCGGGGTTGAAGCCGACCCCGAGCTCGATGAACGGCGCCAGGCGCCCGGCGACGCGCACCTCCCCGCCGTCGGCGCGGTAGATGCTGGCGAGGATCTTCAGCAGCGTGCTCTTGCCGGAGCCGTTGCGCCCGACGATGCCCGACGAACTCGCCCTTGCGGACGTCGAAGGAGACGCCGCGGAGCGCCCGCAGCTCGCGGTAGCTCGCGCGGGCGAAGACGGATGCACGCGCCCGCTCCTTGAGCGTGTCGACGCGCTGGGTCGGGATCCGGAAGGTCTTCGTGCAGTCGACGACCGTCGATCACCGTCGGCGCCCGCCGCGCGATCGTGCTCAGCAGGCATCGACGAGATTCTGGAGCCGTCGCAGGCACGGACATCGTCGAGCGACTCGTCCCAGTCGTCGGGGTCCAGTCGACCGCCGCGCCCGCGACCCGCGCCCTCGACATCGCCGGCGCGCGCGAACGCGGCTCGCGATGCCTCGCGCACGCCCTCGCGGGTCGGCTCGGCCGACGATCAGGTTCGGCGAGACCCGCGCCAGCGCCTCGGGCGTCTTGTTGGCGTAGCTGTTGGTGACCGTCGACCATCCCGGCCGAGGCCATCTCCAGCGGCACGAGGCTTGGGTGGGGGCTGTAGCATCAGCGAGAGCCCGACGTCGTGCTTGCGCAGCAACTCGGCGTAGGGCCCTCGGCCTGGCGCGGGAGCACGTTGCAGCTCGACGCCGCGGCCGAGGTCGAAGCGCGCTCGCGCCCGCCGACGCTGCCGATGCCGTAGAGCTCCCAGTCGACGCGTCGACCGTCCCGTCGGCGATCAGGTCCCCGAGCGCGAGGATCCCGAGGTCGAACAGGTTGCGCGGGCTGTAGCTCTCGAGGCGCGCGTAGAAGAGCAGGCGCCGCCGCTCGCGCGCGGCCAGCACCTCGGCGCGTCGGCGGCTCGATCGGGGTGATCGCGTTGCGGAAGGAGCGGAGGAGTCGAGCGCCGGCGTGCTCGCCGGCGGCGAAGACCCCGAGCCGGCGCTCGCGGAAGAACTCGCGCAGGAGCTCGGTGGAGAAGAGGCCGAAGTGGTCGAACGCGTAGGTCTGGTCGGCGAGCGCGTGCCAGGTGCCCATCGGGTAGAAGAGCGGCTCGTAGTCCTGGATCAGGTAGAGGAAGCGCTCGCGGCCGAGCTCGCGCGATGGCGTGCGTCGGCGACGTGCGCGCTCCACCAGGTGGTGGCGACGAACCGGTCGGCCGGGGACGCGGCGAGCGCCTGGTCCGCCGCCGGGTCGGACGGTCGACCTCGACGTCCTCGAACGAGGCCGGCCAGGCCGCTGTAGGACTCGACCTGTCTTCGCCAGTCGGCGGCAGCGCGGTCGAAGTCGCGCTCGAAGCAGACCAGCCGCACCGGCGCCCGCGCGCTCCGCCAGCTTGCGGGCCAGGTTGAAGATCCCGATGTAGCCGCCGAAGAGGCCGCCGCAGGTCGATCCCCGGGATCAGCACGTTGACCCGCTCGGGCTCCGTCGGCGCTGACTCGAAGCTCGAGCGGGCTCGATCTTCCGGCGCAGCTCGCCGATTCCGGGGGGGTCTGAGCGCTGCAGCTCGATCGCGTCGCGAAGCGGTTCCGGAAGGCTCGCGTCGAACGAGTCGCCGGCCGCCTGTCGGTCCGCGCCAGCGCCGCGCACTGCCGCGGCCACGCCACGGCGCGCAGCAGCTTACGCTCCTCGCCGAAGCGTGGCGCTGCGGGTGCCGGCGCGCCGCAGCGACCGCAGCGCGAGCCAGCGCCGGGCCGGCGGTCGACTTCAGTCGCAACATTCGCCTGACCGACCTGCTGCGCTTGCGCGGATCCATCGCCGGCCCGCAGCGCTGAAGCAGCGATCGCGCCGACGACCTGAAGCCGGCAGAAGTCGCCGAAGTAGATTCCGCGCTGGCCGTAGAGCAGTCGCAGCGCGCGCCTCGCGAAGCCCTGCGTCGCCCTGGCCGTCACGCGGACGGGTGCCCGAGCACCGGCGCTCGTGCTGGACGTAGTCGTAGAGCGGCCGTCGACGTAGCCGAGGCTTCCCCGGGCGAGCGCGACGAGCCCCGATCCACTGGTCGTGGAATGCTCGGGGGCCGAGGCGCGTCGGGAACGGGAGGATGCAGGTCCAGCAGCTCGCGGCGAAACAGCGACGCCGCGCCGGTGACCGTGTTCATGATCAGCAGCGAGTCGATGTCGGTGTGGTTGTTGGGCCGGTGGTCCCAGTAGGTGTCGCTCATCACCGCGCCGGCCTCGTCGACGACCCGCATGTCGCTGAAGACGAGCTGGTCGCCGGCGATCGACGTCCGCAGCCTCGAGCTTCTCCGGGTACCAGCGGTCGTCCTGGTCGGCGAGCGCGACGTAGCTCGGCCTCCGCGCGGGACCGCCGCCAGCGCGCGCTCGAAGTTGCGGTAGAAGCCGAGCCGGCGCGTTGCCGCGGCGAAACACGAAGCGCGGGTCGTCGGCGACGAGGCGGGCGATCTCGGCCTGGACCTCCTCGCGCGAGTCGTCGTCGCTGATCACGCAGACCCAGTTGCGGTGGGCCTGGGCCTGGATCGAGTCGCACCTGCGCGGTGAGCTCTCGATCCGAGGGTTGAACGTCGCCATGCAGATCGCCACCAGCGGCTCGGCGGCGCCGTCGGCGGCGGAGGGGACCGCGAGCGGCTCGGTGTCGAGCGACGGCAGCAGGGTGACCCCGCCGAGGCTCCGCTGGGCCATCCCGCCACCATCGATCGTGCCGCGCAGGCCGAGCTCGGCGGTCTCGGGGACCTCGACGCCTGGCAGCTCGGCGTAGCCCCAGAAGCCGCTGCGATAGCTGGGGGAGTGGGGCGTTGGCTCGGGTACGGATGCGGCCTGGAGCCGGTAGGGGGGCATCCAGTCGGCCTCGGGATCAAGGGTGTGCAGGCGGGCGCGTTCCGCCTCGACGTACACGTCTCGCCTCGGCATCCCGAACTCCTCCACCGGCATGCAGCGGTCTCCGACCATGAGCTCGAGCGCGCGCAGCCTCTCCCTCGGGGTGCCATGCCGAGCCGTAGACGAAGATCGTCGTGCCACGGCCGACCACGAGCTCGCGCGGGAGGCCGAGGTCCAGGCCGACCTCGAGGTCCTCCGTCATCGCCTGCCCCGAAGTCGCGACGCGGAGCGCAATACCGCGCTCCGCGCGGCCGAGACCATCAGCTTGCCGGCGATCCCGGAGTAGACGAGGCCGCGCTCGGCCAGGCCGGCACGGGGCGCGTAGTGGACGCGATAGAAGCGGTACATCCCGTAGTGAAACGCGCGGTTCAGTCTCCAGCTGCGGTACTCGCCGCTGGTCCCGGCCTTGACGTGGACCACGGTCGCCGAGGGCTCGTACCAGACCACCCAGCCCCCCTGCTTGAAGCGGTAGCAGAGGTCGAGGTCCTCCATGTACATCCAGTAGCCCTCGTCGAACAGGCCGACCTCGTCGAGCGCGGCCCGCCGCATGAGCATGAACGCGCCGTTGACCGCATCGACCGGCCCGGCCTCGTCCTCGGCGAGCTCGGTGGCTCGGTACTGCGCGAGCCGGCCGCCGGCGCGCTCGCTGCGTCCGATCCCGGTGAAGTGCGCGAGGGCGCCGATCGGGGTGGGAAACGAGCGCTTGGCGGCGTGGTCGAAACTGCCGTCGTCGAGCTCGAGGCGCGGCCCGCAGATGCCGACCTCCACGCGTGCGTCGAGCAGCGCGCAGAGTCTCTCCAGGGCACCGTCGGTGACGCGGGTGTCGGGGTTGAGCGCGAGCACGTAGGGGGCGTCGCCGGCCCGGATGGCCAGGTTGTTGGCGGCCGAGAACCCGAGGTTTTCCTCGTTGACCGTCAGCTTCACGTCACCGAATTCGCGCGCGACCATCTCGGCGGTGCCGTCGCCGCTGGCGTTGTCGACGACGTGGATCGCGAGCGCGCGATCGGGCGGATGGTCGCGGATGGCCTGCAAGCAATCGCGCAGCAGGCCCTCGCAGCGGTAGGAAACGATGATGACCTCTAGTCCCGGCGCGGCCATCGGGGCGAGGCTACAGCGCGGCGGCGGTTAGGTTTGGGCCCTTGACGGAGCGGAGCATGCAGTCGGAGACGCGGGGGTACGGGCGGTCGGCGAGCCTGCTGACGGCTGCCTTCGGCGCCGCCGGGCTGCTCGTTTACCTGTACTTCGCGATCGCCTCGCACAGCCTCGACTCCGAGGAGTACGGCGAGGTGGTGGTGCTCTGGTCGGCCGTCTACGTGATCTCGCTGACCCTGTTCCGGCCCACGGAGCAGCTGCTTGCCCGCTCGCTGGCCGAGCGGGGCCTGAGCGGCGCCGTGCTGCGGGTCGGCGCGGCGATCCAGCTCGCGGCGGCGTCGGCCTCGGTGGCGCTGGTGCTGGCGCTACACGGCCCGATCGCCGACGACCTGTTGAGCGGCGATGAGACCGCCTACGCGGTGCTGCTCGCGGCCCTCGTCGGTTATGCCGCCGCCTATTACGCCCGCGGCCTGTTCGCGGGCACGCGCCGGTTCGGCCTCTACGCCGCGCTGCTGCTGGTCGAGAGCGCGGTTCGGCTCGGGTTCGCGATCGCCTACGCGGCCGGCGTCACTGACGACACGGGCGTGGTGATGATCGGGATCGCCGTCGCGCCGCTCGTCAGCCTCGTCGTCGTGCCACTGGTCCGGCTCGGCGATCGGCGGGTGGCGGAGGGGGCGCTGCCGGCGGACTTCACGTTCACTCACGGGGGAGGGTTCGCGGCAGCGGTCCTGCTGATCGTCCTGAGCGAGCAGATCATCATCGGCTTGGGGCCGCTGTTCGTGCGGGCGACCGTGGATGCCGAGGCGGCGGGCAAGATCTTCAACATCCTGCTGGTCGCCCGCGCGCCGCTGGTCCTCTTCCAGGCGGTCGCCGCCAGCCTGCTGCCCCATTTGGCACGGTTGCGCGCCCGTGGGGACGCCGCCGCGCTGGAGGAGTTTCGGGCCTCGACCCGCAGGACGGCGCTGGTCATCGCCGGCTTCGCCGCCGCGGTGACGCTCGGAGTGCTGGCGATCGGGCCGCAGGCCATGCAGATCGCATTCGGCGACGACTTCGAGTACGACCGGCTCGGACTCGCGATCGTCGCCGTCGGGATGGGCTTCTACCTCTGTGCGGCGACCCTCAACCAGGCGGCGCTCGCCCAGGGCCAGGCCCGGCGCGCGGCGGTCTGCTGGGTCGGCTGCGCGACCGTGTTCGTGGTCATCAACCTGCTGCCCGGGTTCGATGAGTTCCGGAAGGTCGAGATCGGCTTCACCGTCGTCGCGGTGATCCTCTGCGGCCTGCTCTACGCGCTCTACCGCCGGCCCCACCCGGTCGCCGCCGACGAGCTCGTGCCAGGCTCGCCGGAGGAGATCGAGGCCCAGCTCGCCGCGGTCGACGAGATCGGCTAGGACACCATGCGAGCGGGACGTTCGCGGGATCGGGCCGCGCTAGTGCTCGAGCACCAGGCCCAGGAAGCGCTGGGTGCGCTCCTCCTTCGGATGCTCGAGCACCTGCCCGGGCGGGCCCTCCTCGACGATCACGCCCTCGTCCATGAACACGACCCGGTGGGCCATCTCGCGGGCGAACCCGATCTCGTGGGTGACGACGATCATCGTCATCCCCTCGGTGGCCAGCGCGCGCAGCACGTCGAGCACCTCCTTGACCAGCTCCGGGTCGAGCGCGCGAGGTGACCTCGTCGAACAGCATCACGTGCGGGTCCATCGCCAGCGCCCGCGCGATCGCCACCCGCTGCTGCTGGCCGCCCGAGAGCCGGTCCGGGTACTCGTCGAGCTTGTCGGCGAGCCCGACCCGCGTCAGCAGCGCCTCGGCCTGCGCTCGCGCGTCCTCCGAGTCGCGGTCGAGCACCTTCTCCTGGGCGAGGCAGACGTTCTCGACCGCGTTCTTGTGCGGGAACAGGTTGAACTGCTGGAACACGATCCCGACCCGGCGGCGGACGTAGTCGACGTCCTCGGTCGCGGCCTCGCCGGCGATCTCCTTGCCCTCGAGCAGGATCCGCCCCTGCTCGGGCGGCTCGAGCAGGTTGATGCAGCGCAGCAGCGTCGACTTGCCCGAGCCGCTCGGGCCCGAGCACGCAGACGACCTCGCCGCGCTTGACCTCGAGGTCGACGCCGCGCAGGACCTCGAGGTTGCCGAACGCGCTTGTGCACGTTCTCGAGCCGGAGCATCGGCCCGTCGGTCGTCGACGCCGCGTCTCTCCGGCAGTGCGCCGCGGCGCCAGCGGTCGCGGGCCGCCGACCACCGGCTCGTCATCGTCCCCGCGATGCCGCCGCGTCTGCGTCCGCCGCTGCTCGCGAGCGATCAGCTAGTCGACCACGCGCGCCAGCGGGATCGTCACGATCAGGAACATGATCGCGCCCAGCGTCAGCGCGGAGCTGTTGAAAAACTCGGACTGGACGTCGCGGCCGGCCTGGACGACTTCGAGCGAAGCCGAGGAAGCTGACCAGCGAGGTGTCCTTCATCAGCGCGATGAAGTCGTTGAGCAGGGGCGGGATCACCTTGCGCACCGCCTGCGGCACGATCACGTAGCGCATCGCCTGGCCGTGGCTCATGCCGAGTGAGCGCGCCGCCTCCATCTGGCCGCGCGGCACCGCCTCGATCCCGGCCCGGTAGACCTCGGCCATATAGGCGCCGTAGGTGAGTGTGATCGCGATCACCCCTACCAGAACGGTCGAGGCCGGCCCAGCAGGCGGGATAGCCCGACGCCTCCGGGATCACGCCCTCGAGCTGCCAGCGCCCCGAGGCAAGCCCGAGATGAGCAGGAGGACGAGCAGCAACGGGACGCCGCGGAAGACGTCGATGTAGGCGATTGTCAGGCAGCGCACCGGCGCCAGCGCCCGCCCGGGAAGCTGCCGCAGCACGGCGAGCACGAGGCCCCACGCGAGCGACAGCACCCCGCGATCACCGAGAGCTGGATCGTGTACCAGAACCCTTCGAGCACCCGGTCGAACTCTGTCGAACATGACGCCGAAGTCGAAGTACTAGTTCGGAAGACTGAAGTCCATCGCGCCTCCTGCTCCTCGGCGATCGCGCGGCGCGGCCAGCCAGCTTTCTGGCGAGCGCACGGCAAACGAGGGGCGCCCGTCGAGCGCCCCTTTCCTGCGGCCGTCGCCGCCGGCTTCCCGCAGTCATCAGGTGCGGCTCGTGCGTGGCGCTCGAGCACCTGGTCGGGCGACTGGTCGGCGAAGTACTTTCGTAGAGCTCGGCGAGCGTGCCGTCCTCCTTGATCGTCGCCAGAGCCTCGTTCATCGCCTCGCGCAGGGCGTCGTTGTCGGGTGCGAACGACGAACCCGTAGAGCTCCTCGTCGGGAATCTCCTCGACGATCTCGATGCCCGCCCTGCTTCTCGACGGCGTCCGCGGCGACCGCCGGGTCGATGATCACTGCGTCGACCTGACCGGCCCGCAGCGCGTTGATCGCGTCCGTGCCACCCGGGAAATCCGCGGACCTCTGCCGCGTCGGTCTCGTCGTTGGCGTACGTCCTCGCCCGTGTTCCGTCCTGGGCGCCGACGATCGCTCCACCGAGATCGTCCTGCGAGGCGATGTCGACCCTCGGTGACCAGCAGCGACTGGTCAGCTAGGTAGTAGGGATCCGAGAAGTCCACCGATTCTCGCGCCCGGGGGTGATCGTCGAGGCCGCCACGGCTACGTCGAACTTGCCCTGGGCGACGTCACGGAAGATCGTCTGAAATGATGTCTCCTCCTGGACTGACCTCGAGGCCGAGTTCGGCCGCGATGGCGTTGATGACATCGATGTCGTAGCCGGTGACATTCGGGGGATGTCCCTTCTCGAACGGTGGATACGGCGTGTCGATCCCGGCAAGAAGCTGTCCGTCCTGAATCAGTCCGAGGTCCGCGCCACCGCCGGTCGTCTCGGCCGACGTGTCGTCGTCGTCTCCGCCGCAGCCGTACACCGCGAGCGCGGCGACCATGGCCACGACCGCGACCATCAGCCATTTACGAGTTCCTCTCATTCCTACCTCTCCGCAATCGTTTCCTGCCGTCTTTGGAAGCGGCCCGGAAGATACATCGCCAGCGCGATTCCGCGGGGTGCGGGCCGCGGTGTGATCGGGAATTCGGCCAGCCAGCGCGCGAGCACCCAGCGCTCGCCGTCGCGATCGGCGTCGTCGAGGGCGATCGCCGCGCCGGGCGCCAGGCGCCCGGCGAGAGTGGGCAGCGCCGGGTAGCGGCTGCGCTCGATCTCCGGCTCGCCGGCCGGCGGGCCGTCGACGAGCAGCAGTTGGACGCCGCCCGCCGGGCAGCCGGTCGAGCGCGGCGCGGTCGTACCAGCCGTCGCGCAGGGGCGCGTCGATCACCGTCGCCATGCGCGTCGAGTCGCTCGGCGGCGAGCGCGTCCCGGGTCCTCGCGGCCCACTCAGGCGAGTGCTCGAGCGCGTGGACGTGCCCTCGGCCCAAGGCGCGCAGGGCGCGCGCGACCGTCGACGGTGCTCAGACCGGAGCCGCACTCGACCACGTTTGTGCGCCCGTCCCTCGACCAGCCGCACGACCAGCTCCAGCGCCTCGGGGCGCAGCGCCCATGCGGGATCGAACCGCTCCATCGTCACTACACTTTCTAAAGCGATGCTCGAGCCGACGCTCAACCGCCCCTGCGGCGGCCGCTACGGCAACATCATCGAGGCCGTCGGCAACACGCCGCTGGTCGAGCTGCCGCGCTTGTCGCCAAAGCCGGGGGTGCGGATCTTCGCCAAGCTCGAGGGCCGCAACCCGACCGGTTCGGTCAAGGACCGGGTCGCGAAGGCGATGATCGAGGCCGCCGAGGAGGCGGGCGCGATCCAGCCCGGGCAGACGATCCTCGAGCCGACCTCCGGCAACACCGGGATCGCGCTGGCGATGATCTGCGCCCGCAAGGGCTACCCGTTCAAGGCGGTGATGCCCGACAACGTGACCGAGGAGCGCACCCAGCTGCTGCGCATGTTCGGCGCCGAGATCGCGTTCACCGAGGGCGCCCGCGGCTCGAACGGCGCCGTCGAGACGGCGCTCGAGATGGCCGAGGCCGACGCCTCGTACTACATGCCCTACCAGTACGGAAACCCGGCCAACCCGGCCGCCCACTACGAAGGCACCGCGGTCGAGATCCTCGACGAGCTCGACTCGGTGGCGGCGTTCGTCGCCGGCCTCGGCACCGGCGGCACGCTGATGGGGGTGGGGCGGAGGCTGAAGGAGGCCGATCCGCAGACCAAGATCGTCGCCGCCGAGCCGATGCAGGGCGAGCTCGTCCAGGGGCTGCGCTCGCTCGACGACGGATTCATCCCGCCGATCCTCGACCTCTCGGTGCTCGACCGAAAGATCATGGTCTCCAACCGCGACGCGATCGTCTGGACCCAGAAGCTGCTCCACGAGGAGGGCCTGTTCGCCGGCGTCTCAGCGGGCGCGGTGGCCGCGATCTGCGTGCGGATCGCGAACGAGCTCGAGGGCGGCAACGTGGTCTTCCTGGTGCCCGACGACGGCTGGAAGTACCTCTCCTCGGGCGTCTACACGACCCCGGTCGACGAGCTGGAGAACGTCGACTCCACCGTTTGGTGGTAGCGACCGGCTAGCGGATCAGCCGCGCGCTGACCGCCCCGGTCCCGGGCGTCACGTCGAGGTAGAGCGGCCCGCTGGCATAGCCCTTCCATTGCGGGCAGGCGCCGACCCGGACCTGCTCGGAGTCGCGGCCGGCGAGCGCGTTGAAGCCGATCGCCCTGGTGCCGGCGCTCTCGCCGTCGGAGACGATGAACCGCGAGCCGTCGGGCCCCGGGGCGGCGTTGAGGCTGAGCCAGTCGAAGGCGTGGAAGTCCTCGGGCGACGTGAGCTTGTAGCGCTCCATCGTCGGGGTCGTGTAGTCGATTTTGCCGAGGGCCGCCCCCTGCGCGACCGGGATCCGCTCTCCGTCCGGCATCCGCAACTCGCCGGGCGGCGGAGCGGCCGGGGTCCCGAGCGGGCCTGCGACACCGCTGCGGGTGAGCCCGAAGTAGCTGAGCTCCTGGGGGCGGTCGGCGTATCGATTCGGGACCGTGCGCCGAAACTCGAACCCGGAGTAGGTGACGCCCGACAACCCCGCCTGGAGTGCGACATCGGGGCGGTAAAGTCCGGTGGAGGCGGTGGCGATCACGCGCTCGCCGTCGGCGATCAGGACCTCGACCGCCGGCAGGCCGGCCTCGGCGTCGATCGCCCAGCCTCCGGCACCGGCGCTCGTCCCGTGCCTGGCGACCTCGAGGTCCACGGCCGCGCCGGGGTCCGCCGGCTCGTCGTCGAGGAAGTTCGGCGCATAGCCCCACTCGCAGGCCAGGCCGTCGAACAGCAGCTGGCGCGGGTCGGCTGCCTCCGGTGGGGCCGCCGGGTCGCGGTTGCGGGCCATGAAGACGTAGTCCTCGACCCTCGCCACCGGGTGATAGTGGTCGAGCAGGTAGTCACTGATCAGGTAGTGGCGCACCGGGTTGGAGACCACGTCCCAGTTCGACAGTCCGTGGAGGACGCTCGAGTAGGCGACCAGCTCGGGCTGTTCGTCGCGGAGTTCGTCGATGAGCTCCTCCATCGTGGGCGCCCTGACCGCCATGCTGACGTGGAAGAACCGGGTCGCGGGCCGGTCGTCGACCAGGTAGGCGAACATCGCCGGGCTGTTGGTGAAGTCGAACACCGTCCCGTCCGGCGCGTATTCGTCGACGACGCGCTGGACCCGGCGGATCAGGACCTCGTCATCGCCGGGGATCGTGTAGCCGAGGCGGTCGTCCTGGGGCTCTTCCGAGGCGCTTGCGGTGAACCGGCTCGGCTGCTCGCGGATGGTGTCGATCGGCGAGCTGACGAGCACGCAGACGAAGACGACGAAGGCGAGCGTCGCCGGCCGGTAGCGAAGCAGCGATCGCCCCGAGGCCTCGGCGCGGCGGTCGACGAGCTGAACGACGCGGTAGACGACGTAGAGGGCGGGAATCAACGCCACCGTCGCCACCTGGTAGAGGTGGCCGTCGTCGGCCCGCGCCAGGAACTTCGCGTAGTAGGGGATCAGCCCCAGGACCGAGGCGCCGATGACCCAGTCGGGGATCGTCAGCCAGCGGCGCGACCAGACTCTGGTCGCCGCGTACGCCCAGGCGATCAGGATCACCGCCACCGGCAGGTAGACCCAGACGCGGAACTTGAGGTCCACCCACTGGATCGCGAACGTGCCGGTGAGCTCGTGGCCGCCGATGAAGGTCTGGTAGTAGCCGACGAAACCGTCGAGGGCGTCGTTCGCGCCGAGGAAGACCGCGAACACAGCGCTCAGGCCGACGCCGGCGACCGCGCACCGCAGCGTGCGCGACGTCCGCAGCGGCTCGGCCCCCTCGGCGCGATGATGGACGAGCTCGAAGACGACCACCACCACCCAGACGGCGACCGAGTAGACGATCGCCTCGGGGGCCACGAACGCCTGCGCCACCGTGACGGCCATCAGCGCGATCGCCCGCGGCCACGTCGAGCGCTCGAGCAGTAAGCCCAGCGCGACCAGCGACAGCGGCACGAGGATCAGGCGCGAGTTCCTGAACTCGTCGAACCAGCCGAAGACGACCAGCAGTTGGGCGGCGACCAGGAAGAGCCAGTTGCGCCGGTACAGGTAGATCGAGAGCGCCAGCATCGAAATCCAGATCAGCGGCCACTCGATCAGGTCCTGGCCGGCGATCATGCCCCAGCGGCTGTGCTCGACGCTTGCGGTGTCGAGGCCGGGGAGCAGGACGTCGGAGAGCAGCCCGTGGGCGAACAACACGTCGCGCCACGGAAACTCGTCGAGGCCGAACACCAGGTAGCTCGCCCCGAGGCGCTCGCCCTCGTGGAAGAAGTCCGGGGGCGGCTGCTCGCCGGGCAGGGCGGCGATCCAGAGGAACAGCCCCACCGGAGCGACGACCAGCAGCAGGGTCCAGACCTCGATCCGCCGCCACTCCGACGCCGGCGAGCGCCACAGCAGCCACCAGACCAGCGCGCTCACCGCCAGCGCAACGGCGACCACTGCCCAGAGCGGCACGAACTCGTAGTCGACCGTCCGCGGCGGATTGGCGATCACCACCTCGGTCGCGGTCGCGGCGACGCCGATCGCCAGTACCGCCAGCGCGCCGACCGCGGCGTTGATCGCCGACAGGGCGTTCAGGGTCGAGCGCCCGCGTCCGGTCGGAATCAGGCCGGCGGCTAGGCGTGCAACCCCGACGTAGGCAACCGTGATCGGGACCCCGATGGTCAGCGGCCAGGCCGACGACGCGTCGACGCCGATCGCGACCGCGGTCGCGATCAGCAGGCCGACGGCGGCGAGCTTCAGATAGGCCAGCGGCGTCGCCCCACCGCGCGCGGCGGCGGGGTCGTCCTCGTCCGCGGGAAGCGATCGCGGGAGCAGGTCGCCGCGCGGCGAGCCCCGACGCTTTCCGATCAGCCCGAGCGCCCACCAGATTCCGATCGCGAGCACCGGGAAGCCGACGGCGACGATCAGGTAGCGGAACGTGTAGGTCCGCGGGTTGAAGTCCTGGACGATCGGATAGCCGACGATGTCGGTGCGGATGTCGAAGTCGCCCGGGCCGACGCTCCAGGCGATGCCGCAGATTGCGCCGGCCGTTACGAGCGACGCGACCAGTCGGATCGCGAGGTCGATCTTGAGTTCTCACGGGTTTCGCGCGACGACGACCGTCTGGTAACCGAGTCTGCGGCCGCGGCGGTTGTGGGCCAGCAGCCTCCTGAACACCAAACCGACCGCCTTGGTTGCGCGGCCCGGATGAACGCCGCTGTCCTCGATCAAGCGATCACCGGCGGCGATCACCGCGTAGCGGTAGAGATTGAAGAACGGAAAGCCGACGCCCCGCGCCGAGACGACCTCGTAGCCGGCCGCGGCAAGCACCTCGCCGGCGTCGTCGGGGGTGAAGTGGCGCCGGTGTCCGATGTGGTGGTCGAACGCCGACATCGGCCCGCCCGGGACCGTGATCACGAGCCGGCAGCCGGACGCCAGGAAGGCGCGCGCGTTGGCGATCAGCTCCACCGGGTCGTCGACGTGCTCGAGGACCTCGCTGCAGACGGCGTACTCGGCCCAGCCCGCGTAGCGCTCGTCGACCGGCGCCCCCTCGAGCAGGTCCGATTTCAGAAACTCCGCGTCCGGGACCTTGCCCCGCGCGATCTCCACCCCGGTGGCGCTCAGCTCGAGCCCGAGCACGCGCGGCTCGGGCAGCTCGGCGACCAGGTCGGCGGCGAGGTCGCCCGTCCCCGAGCCGATGTCGACGATCCGCGCGCCCGGCGCCTCGACCCCGAGCGAGTCGACGACCAGGTGCCGGCGGAACTCCTGGGCGGGGTTGAGCTCGGCGGCCTCGGCGAAGCGGGTCCAGTGCTCGTCCCAGTCGTCCGGCGCCCCGGTGGGCGATCGTGTGTGTGATGGCTCGGACAGGCGCCGGATTCTGACGGTTCTCTATCCTGCGCCCGCCGTTGGATCGATAGACAATGCTGATCACCCGCACACCGCTTCGAATCTCGATCGGTGGCGGTGGAACGGATTTGCCGAGCTACTACCAGCGCCGCGGCGGGCTTTTCATCTCGGCGGCGATCGGCAAGTACATGTTCATCGCCATCAACCGCACGTTCACCGATGACTACCTGATCAAGTACTCCGAGCTCGAGCGCCGCAGCTCGGTCGGCGAGATCGACCATCGGATCGTCCGCGCGGTGCTCGCCGAGCACGACCTCGGCCCCGGGCTCGAGATCGTTTCGACGGCCGATATCCCGGCCGGCGCCGGTCTCGGCTCCTCCGGCGCGTTCACGGTCGGCCTGCTGCGCGCCGTCTACGCGCTGAAGCGCGAGCACGTGACCCCCGGCGGCCTCGCCGAGGAGGCGTCGCGGATCGAGATCGAGGTGCTCGGCGAGCCGGTCGGAAAGCAGGACCAGTACATCGCGGCCTTTGGCGGCCTGACCTGCTTCGAGGTCGACACCGACGGCCGGGTTTCCGTCAGTCCGGTGGCGGTCTCGAACGAGACCCTCCATGACCTCGAGGAGCGGCTGCTGCTGTTCTTCACCGGCTACTCGCGGTCGGCCGGCGAGATCCTCGTCGATCAGCACCGCCGCTCCGAGGCCGAGGACTCGGAGATGCTGGAAAACCTCGACCGCACCAAGGAGCTCGGGGTCGAGATCAAGCGAGCCCTCGAGGCGGACGCCCCGCGCCGGTTCGGCGAGCTGATGCACGAGCACTGGCTCCGAAAGCGCGAGCGCTCGAGCGGGATCTCGAACCCCGACATCGACCGCTGGTACGAGGCGGGGATCGCCAACGGAGCGGTGGGCGGCAAGCTGGTAGGCGCCGGCCGCGGCGGCTTTCTGATGTTCTACGCCTCGGACCCGAAGGCGCTGCGGGAAGCGATGGGCGCCGAGGGCCTGCAGGAGACCCGCTTTGCCTTCGACTTCGACGGCGCCACCGTGATCGTCCGCGACTGATGTCGGCAGACGTTGAACTGCTGGCCCCGCCGGGCGCACCCGAGACCGAGCAGGTGGATCTCTCGATCGTGATCCCGGCGCTCAACGAGGAGCTGACCATCACCGACTTCGTCTCCTGGTGCAAGCAGGGGCTCGAGGAGGCCGGGGTGGTCGGCGAGATCCTGATCGTCGACAGCTCGACCGACCGCACCCCGGACCTGGCGGTCGCCGCCGGCGCCCGCGTGCTGCGGGTCCCCAAGCGCGGCCTCGGGCGCGCCTACATCGACGCGCTGCCGCACGTCCGCGGCCAGTGGGTGGTGATGGGAGACGCCGACTGCACCTACGACTTCCGCCGGCTGAAGGTCTTCGTCGAGGCTTTTCGCGACGGCTACGAGTTCGTCATGGGCTCGCGCTGGAAGGGCTCGATCGAGGAGGGGTCGATGCCGTGGCTTCACCAGCACCTCGGCACCCCGGTGACCACCTTCATCCTCAACCGGCTCTACGGCTCGAAGTTCTCCGACATCCATTGCGGCATGCGCGGGATCACCCGCGACGCTCTCGCGCGCATGGACCTGCAGTCGCAGTCGTGGGAGTACGCGAGCGAGATGGTCCTCAAGTCGGTGCACATGGAGCTGCGCACGACCGAGGTCCCGGTGCGGTTCTTGCGGGACCGCGAGGGCCGGGTCTCGCACCACAAGCGCCTCGGCTGGTTCTCGCCCTGGCAGGCGGCCTGGATCAACCTCAAGGCGATGTTCGTCTACGGCTCGGACTTCTTCGTCTTCAAGCCCGGGATCGTGCTGGCGCTGCTCGGGCTGCTGCTGGTGGTCCCGGTCAGCTTCGGCGACCTCGACTTCGGAGCGGTGACCCTGTCGCTCAACTGGCAGTTCGTCGGCCTGGCGCTGCTCGTCGTCGGCCTGCAGGGGTTCTTTCTGGGCTGCATCGCCCAGGTGCTGTTCGACTACACCGGCCGTCACACGCGCCGCTGGTTGAGCGTCTTCCCGTACACCCGCACGGCGCTGATCGCGTTCGGGCTGGTGCTCGCCGGGATCGCGCTTGCCGTCCCGCTGCTCGTCGATTACATCGGCAACGACTTCCGGCTCGACGAGATCAGAGTGGCGAACCACCTCGCGGTCACCGGGTTGGCGGCGGCGATCTGCGGCGCGCAGCTGTTCATCTTCACGCTGCTGCTCCACGGAACGGTCGCCGCGACGAGCGCCGCTCGATCGAGGGCGCGATGACCGCCCGACAGGCGGCGTACGGACAGGAGCGCGAGCCGACGGTCGTCGACCGGTTCGGCGTCTGGCTCAGCGGGCGCTCCGTCCACCGCCACGCCGTGCTCCAGGGAAAGCGGGTGGCCGACCTCGGCTGCGGGTTTCAGGCGTCGCTCGCGCGCAAGGTGCTCGACGAGGTCGCCTCGCTGACGCTGGTCGACCTGGCGCTCGCCGACGACTTCAAGGCACACGAGCGGATCCGGGCGATCGAGGGGCCGCTGCCCGCGTCGCTCGCCGAGCTCGAGGACGGATCGCTCGACGTCGTCCTCTGCCTCTCGGTGCTCGAGCACCTCACCGAGCCGCAGCAGATGCTCGACGAAATCCACCGCTTGCTCGCCCCGGGCGGGGTGGCGCTGATCAACGTCCCCACCTGGCTCGGCAAGCGGTTCCTCGAGCTCTCCGCGTTTCGGCTGGGGTGGAGCCCCGCCGAGGAGATGGACGACCACAAGCGCTACTACGACCCCCGCGACCTGTGGCCCATGCTGGTCGACGCCGGTTTCAAGCCGAGAGGGATCCGGATCAACCGCCACAAGTTCCGGCTGAACACCTTCGCGGTCTGCCGGGTCGCGTGACGGTGGCGCGAACCTTCATCGTCGGCGGCGCCGGGTTCATCGGCAGCCACTTCGTCGACGCGGTGCTCGCAGACGAGGCGAGCGAGCGGGTGACGGTCTACGACAACTTCAGCTCTGGGCAGGACTGGCACCTGGTCGATCACGCAGACGACGACCGCCTCGTCGTCGTCCGCGGCGACGCCAACGACCTCGAGACGCTGACGGAGGCGATGGCCGCCCACGACCTCGTCATCCACCTGGCCTCCAACCCGGACATCGCCGCGGCGATGACCAACCCGGCCATCGACTTCGACCAGGGCACATTGATCACCCACCACGTGGTCGAGGCGATGCGGCGCACGGGCGTGCCGACGATCGCCTACGCCTCGGGAAGCGGCGTTTACGGCGACCTCGGCGAGCGCGAGGCGGACGAGGACCACGGCCCGCTGGTCCCGGTCTCGACCTACGGCGCCAGCAAGCTCGCCGGCGAGGCGCTGATCAGCGCCTACGCCCACATGTTCGACGTCCGTGGCCTGGCCTTCCGGTTCGGCAACGTCGTCGGCAGGCGCCAGACCCACGGCGTCGGCTTCGACTTCGTCCGCCGGCTGCGCGAGGACCCGTCGCGCCTCGAGGTGATGGGCGACGGCAGCCAGTCGAAGAGCTACATCCTGGTGAGCGATGTCGTCGCGGCCGTGCTGAGGGCTGTCGCGGCGCCCGCGCAGGAGCCGTTTGCCGTCTACAACGTCGCCACCGGCGACTACATCACCGTGCGCGAGATCGTCGGCCTGGCGCTCGAAGTGCTCGGGCTCGAGCCGGAGCGGGTCGCGGTCGACTACGGGCCGAGCAGCCGCGGCTGGAAGGGCGACGTGCCGATCGTGCGCCTGAGCACCGACCGGATCAGGGCGCTGGGGTGGACGCCGTCGGCGGGTTCGGCCGAGGCTCTGCGCCGCTCGATGCAGGCGATGCTCGCCGACCTCGAGGGCGCCGGGACCGGCGCTTGACCGCGGCGGTCTTCCTCGACCGCGACGGGGTGCTGACCGAGGCGCGGGTGGCCGACGGCGTGCCGCAGTCGCCGCGCTCGGCGTCGGAGATGCGGATCCTCCCGGAGGCGCGGCCGGCGTGTAGGGCCTTGGCCGAGGCGGGCCTGAAGCTGATCTGCGTCACGAATCAACCGGAAATTGCGCGAAAAAATCTCGATCGGGCCCAGCTCGAGGCGATGAACGAGATCTTGCAGGCGAAGCTCGGCCTCGACGAGGTGGTGGTCTGCCCGCACGACGACGAGGATCGTTGCGATTGCCGCAAGCCGAACCCCGGGATGATCCTCGACGCCGCGCGCAGACTCGACGTCGACCTGCCGAGCAGCTTCACGGTCGGCGACCGCTGGCGCGACGTCGACGCGGGCCGCGCCGCCGGGACGGTGACGGTGTTCATAGACCGTGGCTACGATGAACCACTCCGGGAGAGGCCCGACGTCACCGTGGGCGGGGTTCAGGAGGCAAGCGAATGGATCATCGAACGGATAGCGCGGCGCTGATCGAGCGCGCACCGGCGCCCGGCGAGCTCCGGGTGAAGGTGTTCGCCGACGGGGCCGATCTGGACAAGATCCGCGAGCTGGCCGCCGATCCCCTGATCCGCGGCTTCACCACCAACCCGACG
Organism: uncultured Solirubrobacterales bacterium; assembly: GCA_963793775.1. Lineage (GTDB taxonomy): Bacteria > Actinomycetota > Thermoleophilia > Solirubrobacterales > 70-9 > WHSW01. The sequence goes on along the minus strand of CAWCBM010000019.1, from coordinate 123,360 downwards.
CTGATGCGCAAGGCCGGGGTGACGGACTACCTGGCGTTCGCGCGCCAGGCGCTCGAGATCGTCGGCGACAGCCCGATCTCGTTCGAGGTCTTCACGGACGACTTCGACGAGATGGCGCGCGAAGCGCGGATCCTGACCGCGCTCGGCGACTCGGTCTACGTGAAGATCCCGGTCACGGACACGCTCGGGCAACTCCAGCGCCGACCTGGTCTCGGAGCTCAGCGGCGAGGGCATCAAGCTGAACGTCACCGGGCTGTTCACGATCGAGCAGGTGGAGACGATCTCCGAGGCGCTGGCCGATGGCGTGCCCGCGTGCATCTCGCTGTTCGCCGGCCGGATCGCCGACGCAGGCATCGAGCCCGTGCCGATGATCGAACAGGCTGTTGCCGCGATCTCGGATCGCCCGGGCCAGGAGCTGATCTGGGCGAGCCCACGCGAGGTGTTGAACATCGTCCAGGCCGACCGCGCCGGGTGTCACATCATCACCGTCACCCACGACCTGCTCGCGAAGCTCGACCTGATCGGCAAGGACCTGAACGAGTTCTCGCTCGACACCGTGCGGATGTTCCATCGCGACGCCGTCGACGCGGGCTACAGCCTCGGCGGCTAGCCTCGCCGAACACCTCGCCGCGCTCGCGGACCCCGAGCGGGCCGCGAACCTGCGGCGGTTCTTCAAGACCGGGCCCGGCGAGTACGGGGAGGGCGACGTCTTCATCGGCGTCAGCGTGCCCGAGCAGCGGCGGGTCGCGCGGCGACACCGCGATGCCTCGCTCGACGAGCTCGACGCGCTGCTCGGCAGCGAGGTGCACGAGCACCGGCTGACCGCGCTGATCGTGCTCACGCTGCGATTCGAGCGCGGTGACGCCGACCAGCGCGAGCGGCTTGCCCGGTTCTACCTCGAGCGCCGCGACCGGGTCAACAACTGGGATCTGGTGGACACGTCGGCGCCGACCCTGCTCGCCGACCGGGTTCGTGAGCGGCCGCGCGAGTTGCTCGACCCGCTGCTCGACTCGGCGAGCGTCTGGGACCGGCGCATCGCCGTGCTCGCCACCTTCTCGCTGATCCGCGTCGGCGAGTTCGCCGAGACGCTGCGCTGCTGCGAGCGGCTGCTCGACGACCGGCACGACCTGATCCACAAGGCCACCGGCTGGATGCTGCGCGAGGTGGGAAAGCGCGACGAGGCGGCGCTGCGAGGCTTCCTCGACCGCCACGCGACCGAGATGCCGCGGACGATGCTGCGCTACTCGATCGAGCGCCTGCCCCCGAAGGACCGGGCGAAGTACATGGCTCGCTAGCCTCGCTGGCGATGCCCGGTTTCAGGACTCAGGGACTCGACCACGTCGCCCTCTCGGTCTCCGACCTGAGGCGCTCGTCCGAGTTCTACTCCGACGTGCTCGGGCTCGAGCGCGCCTACGACGAGTGGCATGAGCCCGTGTTCATGGTCGCCGAGGGATCGGGCCTGGCCCTGTTTTCGACGGAGTCGCACGAGTCGTCCGGCGACCCCGACGCGAAGCCGCCGGTCCGGTTCCTGCACGTCGCCTTTCGGGTCAACCGCGAGGGCTTCGACGCCGCGCGGGCCGAGCTCTCAGAGCGCGGGATCGAGACCACGTTCGCCGACCACGGCGCCGCCCACTCGATCTATTTGGACGATCCGGACGGCCACAAGGTCGAACTGACCACCTACGAGGTGTGACCCCCGGCTCGGTCGTCGAGCGCGTGCGGGAGCTGTGGCGGAGCTACAAGCCGCCGGATTTCGCCCACGTCCCGGACCCCGACGCGGCGATCTTCCTCTGCGCCGTCGATCACAAGACGGGCTACGAGGGCGAGCACCTGGTCGACGGCGCGGGGCCGTACGCCGGCAGCGAGCTGATGTGGGCCGTGGCGCTGCGACGACCCGAGGCCCTCAACGCCGCCTCGCTGCGCGAGGTCGACACGCCCCGTATTGCGGAGCTGTTCGCGATCGACGGCGAGACCGTCGCCGATCCCGAGCGGCGGGCTGAGCTCTGGCGCGACCTGGCAGCCGGGCTCGAGCGCGACTACGCCGGCTCGGCGCAGCGCCTGCTCGACTCGGCCGACCGAAGGCTCGCCGATCTGCTCGACCGACTCGCAGCCTTCGAGGCCTATTCGGACCCGCTGGCGAAGAAGGCGCAGCTGTTCGCGAAGATCTGCGAGCGCCGAGGCTGGGTGGCCGTCGGCGACCCCGAGAACTGGGAGGTCTCGGCCGACAACGTCCTCATGCGGCTCGCGCTCCGCTCCGGGCTGGTCGAGCCGGGCGACGTCGACCGGGTGCGCGCCGCCACGCGCCGGGCCTTCAAGCGGGTTGCGAACGAGGCCGGGATCCCCCCGCCCGAGCTCGACGACATGCTCTGGGAGCTCGGGCGTTCGGACGCGGACCTACTGGGCGTCGTCGCCGACATCCGCGAGCCGCCCCGCGACCCGGCCTCGACCTGGTACTGACCGCCGCTGAGGCGGCTCACTATTCGCTTCGAGGCCGGCCCTCGATCGGATGGTCGGGCGCCGGGTCGAACGCGGCGCCCGCGGCGAGCAGGCCCGGGCCCGGGACATGGTTGAGCTCGAGCCTGATTCCCTCTGGGTCGCGGAACGAGAGCGAGTAATAGCCCGGCGCCCACGGCCCCTCCTCGGGCGCCCGGACGATGTCGGCGCCGATCTCTCTCAAGAACTCGTAGACGCTGTCGACGTCTGCCCGACTTCGCGCGCGGAAGCAGATGTGATCGAGCCCTGGACCGGTCTCGACGTGGGGGGCGTCGGCGTGCTCGGGATCGGCCTCACGAATGGCGACCGCCGTGCGGCCACCGACGTAGTAGACGAAGAAGTGCGAGCGCGGTGGAACCGCCTTCAACCCGAGAAACGGCATCACCCGGTCGTAAAAGGCGATGCACTCGCTGATCCGCTTGACCCTGAGGATCACATGCGCGACTCCGTTGATCTCGATCCCGTCGCGCGATCCGCCAGTCGCCATCGCGGCGAGCCTAGTCGGCCTGGCCGTCTCCGATCACCACCGCGGTCAGATGACCTGCCGCGGCGGGCCCTCGGCGATGAAGAAGAACCAGATGCAGAGGGCGATGATCGCGACCACGAGCGACAGCATCATCATCGGCTCGAGCGGGCCGCGAAGCCGTCGCTGCCAGCCCGACTCCTCCTCGTCCTCGGCCAGCCGTTCGAAGACCCCCGTGACCCGCAGGTAGAGGTTGTTGAGCCAGAACAGGAGCGGCGAGAACGCCGCCATCGCCACCGGCACGCCGATCAGGCCGGAGACGAAGTGGGTAGTGGAGTCGTCGGTCGCCTTCGATAGCGCCCACAGCACCGCCAGCGGGACCCCGATCCAGAACACGAGGCAGCAGGCGGCGAGCATGACGAGCACGAACGCGGCCGCGATCCGGTCGGTTGTCACCGTGCGCGCCTCCACCTCATCCTCCGATCGGGGCCCTCGGGTTCGCGCCCCAGAAGATCAAGGTTCCCATCATCCCGATGATGTGGACGAAGACGATGTTGAGCACCATCGACTTCGCGGTCGCGGTGCCGACCCCGACCGGGCCGCCCGAGGCGGTATAGCCGTAGTAGCAACCGACGAGCACGATCACGGTCGCCATGACCATCGCTTTGATCAAGCTGAATATGAGGTCGGGCGGGTTCTGGAACATCCAGAAGATCAGGAAGTAGCCGCCCGCCGAGACCTCGCCGACCTGCTCGACGATCGCGATGTACGAGGCCAGGTAGCCGACCCCGATCGACGCCAGGTAGATGAACGGCAGCGTCATCCAGGCCCCGAGCAGCCTCGTCCCGCAGAGGAAGATCATCGGGTTGACGCCCATCACCTCGAGCGCGTCGATCTCGTCGGAGATCCGCATCGCCCCGAGCTCGGCGACGATCCCGGTGCCGACCTTGGCGGCCATCATGTAGCCGAAGGCGTAGGGGATCACCTCGCGCAGGTCGCACCAGGCGGCGAAGACGCCGGCGTTCGAAGGCGCGCCGACGCTGCGCGAGAAGTAGGCGCCCTCGATCCCGCATTGCAGGCCGAGGATGAACACCAGGCCCCAGATCACGATCGTCGAGCCGAGGATCAGGATCCCCGCCTGGCGCAGCGCCTCGCCGAAGAACCGCATCACGCGGCCCGAGTAGACGACCCCCATCACCCGCCCGGAGAAGCGGACGATGTCGCCGAGCGAGGCGAGCCAGTCACGCGGCAGTGTCATCCAGCCGTACATCGCTACTTGATCACGCTGATCTCCGGATGGGTTGCGAGCAGTGTCTGCGTGAACACGTAGTTGAACGCGAACACCGCCAGCAGGGCCACCACGACCGCGTGGTTGACCGCCCGCCCGACCCCCTCCGCACCGCCGGAGGCGTTCATCCCGTAGTAGGAGCAGATGACCGCGACGATGGCGCCGAAGGCGGTGCACTTGATCAACGATGCCCACAGGTCGGTGATCGACGCGTTGTTGAACAACGTCGCGAAGAACCCGCCGAGCGGCTGGCCGTACATGAGCTCGGCGAGGATGCCGCCGGAGATCCCGAACAGGATCGCGTAGACGTCGAACAGGCCGGTGATCGCCATCAGAGCGAGGAATCGGGGGACGACGATGTTCTTGATCGGGTCGACGCCCAGCACCTGCAGCGCGTCCAGCTCCTCGCGGATCTTGCGCGCGCCGAGGTCGGCGGTGATCGCCGTGCCGGCTACCCCGGCCACGATGATCGCGCTCACGAACGGCGCGAACTCGCGCACGCTGGCGAGGATGAAGAAGCCGCCGAGGCGGTCCAGGGCGCCGAACAGGCTGAGGAAGTTGGCTGCCTGGAGCCCGGGGGCGCCGAAGCTGACGGCGACCATCGAGATCATCATCGGAAACCAGCAGAGCTGGAGCGCGAACAGGAACTGGCCCACGAATTCGCCGCCGTACGGATAGGGCGGACGAATTGCCGCGCTGACCGTCTTGCCGGTCAGGATCATCATGTTCCCGACCTGCTCGAACAGCGACTTGGCCGGAAGGAACGCCCTGTCGGCTATGGCCTGGATAACGGACAGCCCCCGGAGACCCGCACCCGCCACCAGCTCATGAGCGCTCCGAGCGGCCCCAGTCGCGGCTCGGCCTGCCAGGTGGCGCAGCCCTCCTCACCGGTGTCCGCGGACGAGACGACCTCCCAGCGATGGGCGCCGGGATCGGCGACGATCGCGTCGCGCACCGCGCGCGCGCGGCGCTCGCGACGCGCGCGGCTGTGCGGCCGCATTGCGCGCCGCGGCGAGTTGCCGCAGGAGCGTGTCGCGGGTGCGCTCGAGCTCGGCGGCGCTTGCGATCCGGGGCTCGGGCGGGCGCAGCGGGCGCGGCTCGTCGAGGCTCTCGAGGTCCCGCCGGTAGCCGGCGAGCTGCGCCTCGAGCCGGCCGATCTGGCGCCGGAGCTCCCGCCGCGCGCCGAGCTCGTCGGCCTCGAGCCAGGAGTCGTCGAGGTCGAGCTCGGCGGCGAGCTCCTCGAGGTCGAGCTCCGGCTCGTCGTCGGCCGCTGGCGGCTCGTCGGGGAGGCCCACGTCGAGTACCTCGGGGAGCGACGCGGATACGAGGGCGACGATCGCCACCTCACGCGGGTCGACACCGGCGTCGCGCGCCGCGTCGATCGCCTCGGCCGCGATGCGCTCCACCTCAGGCGAGCCGCCGGCTCCCTCGGCGACGAAGCTGCCGGCGCCGTGCCGGGTGGCGACGAGCCCCTCGTCCTCGAGCCGCGCGTAGACACCCCGCACGGTGTTGACGTTGACGCCGGCCCAGCCGGCGAGGGCCCGGACGCTCGGCAGCCGTTCTCCCGGCGCCAGCCGCCCGGAGGCGATCAGCGCCCGCAGCCGCCAGGCGAGCTGGACGCCGACCGGAAGCTCGTCGCCGGGGTCGGTGGTGAAGGGAGAGGCCTCTCTTGACTGTGCCATTCCACGGACACAGTAGCCCTCGACGCTGTATTAGTCAACTGGTACAGTCGCGCTGCGGGGGAAGGCCTCGTATGGCCGCGCGGTGATCCGCACGCGATCGACCGCCGCGAAGGGCAGCCGTACGACGAGCTCGTCGGGACCACCGGCGCTCGGGGGCAGATCGCCGAACGCGAACCTCGGCGTCAGTGACTTTCCTCGGGCGCCGACGCGGACCCGGCCGGCGCACCTGCCGGCGAACTCGTCCCGCCGAAGCAGCGTCACGCGAAGCCGCTTCCCCGAGCGGCTCGCCGCGATAGGGCGAACGTCACAGGCGATCGAATTGTGGGGCGTGCAGTGCGGACCGCCCGGCCACTTCGGTCCGTGCTCGGGCCGCACCACACCTCGTCCGCACAGCGTCCGCTCGAGCAGGCCCGGCTGGGCAGCCATGATCCCGTCCACGTTCCAGTCGAGCAGCTGGTTGTAGATGGACACGTCCTCGCCGTCGTTGGAGAGCCAGACGTGAACCGCGTAATCGTGCTCGTGCGCGCGCTGTACGAAGTCGGCGTCCGTCACCTGTAGGCCCGAGAAGGTGATCGGCACCTGGAAGGCGACCATGCCCTCCGGCAGCGGGGTCGAGGCGAACTTGAACGCGGCCACGTCGCCGGCCGCGGGCGCGAGGCCGATCTGCGGCGCCTGGGCGTGGAAGCGGTCGAGCGCGGAATCGTTGAACGAGGCGACGATGATGCCCTCGCTGCGCCCGGTTCGGTTGAGCAGCGCCGCGAGCAGGTCGGCGTTGCGGCCAAAGGAGGCGTTGTCGCCGTCGGCCCGCCCCTTGATCTCGATGTTGATCGGGACCTGCGGGTAAGTGCGAAGGACCTCGTCGAGGGTGGGGATCCGGAAGTCCCGGCGGTGATATCCGGGCGGCGGCAGGCGATCGCCGGTACGCACGCCGCGGAACGGATACGAGGCCGGGCCGTAGTCGTCGGTGGTGCCGACTCCGGGGACGAAGGTGTAGGCGGCGTCGAGCGTCTGCACCTGGGCCAGCGTCATGTCGTAGACGTAGCCGGTGCCGTCGGTCGTGCGATCGATCTTGGCGTCGTGCATGACCACCAGGCGGCCGTCGGCGGTCGAGTGGACGTCGAGCTCGAGCATGTCGGTGCCGAGGCGCATCGCCCTCTCGTACGCGTACATGGTGTTCGACGGCGCCTCGTCCTCGCCGCCCTGGTGAGCGATGTTGAGGACGCGCTCGGCGGTCCAGGGATTCTGTGCCGCTGCGGGGGCCGCCGTCATCAATGCGGCGACCGTAACCAGCAGCGTGAGGCGGAGGGCTCTCACGGGCCGCGCGATGTTACGCCCGTTAGCCTCGAAGCGGATGAATCTCCCGAAAGCGATCTACGACGAGATGGTCGCCCACGCCCGGGCCGACGCGCCGAACGAGTGCTGCGGAATGATCGGCGGCCGCGACGGCTCCGCGTCGACGCTTCTATCCGGCCCGCAATCGATTCGAGAGCCCGATGCGGTTCGAGATCGACAGCCGCGACCAGATCCGGATCAACAACGAGATCGACGACGCGCGGCGAGGAGCTGCTCGCCATCTTCCACTCGCACCCGAAGACCGAGCCGCGGCCGTCGCAGACCGACGTCAACCTCGCCGCCTGGTGGCCCGGCGTGGTCTGGGTGATCGCGTCGCTGGCCGGCTCCGAGCCGGAGCTCCGGGCGTTCCGAGATCGACGGGCCGAACGTCGAGGAGGTCGAGCTCGTTGTCGCCTGACGCGAACGGGGTCGACGAGGCGAGGCCGCTCGCGTGCCCGACCTGCGCGCGCAAGTACCCGCTCTCCGAGCGCTTCTGCGCCGACTGCGACATGCCGCTGATCTACGTCGGCCGCGCCGAGGAGGAGCCGATCACCGAGGCGCACGAGCGGGCGAGGAAGGTGAAGCCCCGAGTACCTCGGCGGCGGGCTGGTCAAGGTGGCCTTCGCGAAGAACCTCGCGGAGGCCCAGCTGATCCAGGGGATCCTGCTCGAGGAGGGCATCCCCAGCTGTCGAGCGCCGCACCCGCGGCTTCGACGTCCCCGACTTCCTCGCCGGCGGCCCGCGCGACATCCTCGTCCCCGAGGCCGGCGCCGAGGCCGCCCGCGAGCTGCTCGCGGACCACCGGCGAGGAGCCGCTGCCTCGCGGCGGCGGCCCGGCCGCGACAGAGCGCCCGCTGCGCCTCCTGATCGGGTCCTGGTCGCGCTCGCGCTCGGCGCCGTGCTCGTCTGGGTGCGTCTACCAGCTGCGCGACCTGAACCCGCGCGCTCAGGCGAACGGGTCCTCGTCCGGCAGCTCGCTCGAGCGAGCCCGCTCGCGGCAGGTCCTCGCGCAGGTAGCGGCGCCACTCGGCCTCGACTCAGGCGAAGCGCGCGTCGAAGGCGAGCTCGATCGCCCGCTCGGCGCCCTCGCGCCGCAGGCGCGAGACGAGCACCGCGCAGGCGTCGAGGCCGCGCTCGCGCTCGAGCAGGTCGAAGACGGTGCCGCCGAGGATGATCGCGTCGCGCGCGGAGGGCGGAAACGCGGGCGGCTTGCCCTGGCGCATGCGGGTGTTGACCGCGGCGCGAAAGAGCTGAGTCTGGCCGGCGAAGTACTGGGCGCCCCCCTCGATCAGCCACGCCCAGCGCAGGTAGCGGGCGAACCGGCGCGGCCCCCACGGCGGCGGCAGGCCGCTCGTTGTTCGCGGCGATCACGATCTGCGCGTAGAGGCGCTCGGCCGTGCCCCGCAGCGCGGCGAGCGAGTCCTCGCCGGCGGCGCGGCGGTCGAGGTACTCGTCGTTCAGGACGTGGAGCTCCGACGCCATCGCCCAGCCGGCGAGGTAGCGGCGGCCGGCCGGCGCGGCGGCGAGCCGGGCGGCCGGGCAGGAACGGGTGCGCGGCCGCCAGCCAGCCCGGGGTGGGGTGGATGACGACGGTGATCCCGCCCGGGGCGTCGTCGAACCGATCCTCGAGGCGCAGCCGCAGGTCCTCGAGCCGGTCGAGGGTCCGCTGCGCGGCGGCCTCGTCGTCGGTCTCGTGGCGAGCGATGAAGGCAGAGAGATTCGGTTTCGACCCAGGCCATAGCCGGCGCGCGAGGTTATTCGCACGAGGCTCGTGTGTCCGATCTCACACTCATCGGACGGCGGAGCTCGGAGGGGGACGCTCGATCGTGGTGGGCCGGAGCCTTCCGCCAGGCCCCCGCTATCCGTCGCTGATCCAGATGCTCGGCTTCTGGACGCGGCCGCTGCGCCTTCCTCGAGCGCTGCCGGGCGCGCTACGGCAAGCGGTTCACGATCCAGCTGCCGTTCGCGCCGCCGTTCGTGTTCCTCACCGATCCCGAGCAGATCAAGCAGATCTACACGGCTCCGCCCGACGTGCTGCACCCCGGCGAGGGCGCCCGGGTGCTCGAGCCGATCGTCGGCGCGAACTCGGTGATCCTGCTCGACGGGGCCGCCCACATGGCGCAGCGCAAGCTGATGCTGCCCGTCATTCCACGGCGAGCGGATGGAGCGGCTGACCGAGCTGGTCGCAGGAGGTCGCCGAGCGCGAGGTCGCCTCGTGGGCCGCCGAGCCCGAGCTCGCGCTCGCATCCGCGGATGCAGCGGCTGACGCTGGAGATCATCCTGCGCGCCGTCTTCGGCCTCGACCCAGGCGAGCGGCTCGAGCGCGTGCGCGACAGGCTCTCGGAGCTGCTCGCCTTCGGCGACAGCCCGCTGACCCTGTTCGGCCCGCCGGGCCCGACGGCCGAGCGGATCCTCAACCGGGTCGGGCCGCTGGCCGGGTTCTTCGAGCTGCGCGGCGAGGTCGACCGGCTGCTGTTCGAGCTCATCGACGAGCGCCGCGCCTCCGAGCGACGGCGAGCGCCCCGACGTGCTCTCGATGCTGCTCGAGGCGCGCCACGAGGACGGGTCGCCGATGTCCGATCAGGAGCTCCGCGACGAGCTGATGACGCTGCTGGTCGCCGGGCACGAGACGACGGCCACCAGCCTCTCGCCTGGGCGTTCGAGCGGCTCGACTCGCGAGCCCGCGGCGCTCGACGCGGCTGGCCGAGCGAGGTCGACGCCGGGAGACGACGCCTACGTCACCGCGACCATCCAGGAGACGCTCCGCCACCGGCCCGTGCTGCCGAACACCGCGCCGCGGCTGGTCGTAAAGCCGATCGAGGTCGGCGGCCGGCGCTATGAGCCGGGCGTCTGCCTGGTCGCCAACGCCTACCTCGTCCACCACGACCCGGACATCTACCACGACCCCTACTGCCTTCCGGCCCGAGCGCTTCCTCGACGAGTCGCCGGGCACCTACACCTGGATCCCGTTCGGCGGCGGGCGCCGGCGCTGCCTCGGCGCCAGCTTCGCGCTGCTCGAGATGAAGATCGTGATCGCCGTCGTGCTGGCCGCCTACGGCGTCCGCGCGCCGAGCGATCGCCCCGAGATCGACGGCGCGGCGCAACATCACCGTCCGCCCCGCCGACGGGGCGCGGATCCGCATCGCGGCGAGGGAGCGCGCGCCCGAGCCCGTGCCCGCGTGATGCCCCGGCGCGAATCTGCGCACTGCCCGGCACGGCGTCGCAATACTGGGGGCGTGCCGATCACGCTCGATTCCGACCAACACGCCCGCGAGCGCTCTCCTGGAATCGATCCACCGGCGCCTGTTCTGGATCGGCTGGCTGGCCAACGGCGCCGGCCTGCTGGTGGTCGTCGGCGCGGTCGGCTTCCTGATTCCGGTCTTCCTGCCGGACGCAGATCGCCAGCGACGGCCTCTGGCAGCTGGCGCCCCGTCGCGGTGAGCTTCGCCGCCGCCGGCATCTTCCTCGGCTGGAACTCTCGGCGTTACCAGCGCCGGGCGCTCGACTGGGTCCGTCAGGGAAGGGAGCCGGACGACCGCGAGCACCGTCTCACGCTGCGGCTCGCCGTCCACGAGGTGCTCACCACCGGGGTGATCTGGGTCGTCGCCAGCGCCGCCTTCGGCCTGCTGTTCTGGGCCACCGAGTCCCCCGGCTTCGGCGCGATCGTCGCCGCCGCCGGCTGGCTCGGCGGCGAGACAACCTGCGCGCTCTACTACCTGCTGCTCGAGCGGGCGCTGCGGCCGCTGACCGCGCTCGCGCTGGCGTCGCGGCTGCCGGAGCGGCCGGTGGCCCCCGGGGTCACCAACCGCCTGCTGTTCGCCTGGAGCCTCGGCACCGGAGTGCCGATCCTCGGCGTGATCGTGGTCGGCGTCGTCGGGCTTGCCAAGAGCGACGTCGACAGCGACGACGTCGCCGCCGCCTGCGTCTTCCTCGGCGTCGTCGCCAGCGCGGTCGGCCTGCCTGGCGACGAAGATCGTCGCCCGCTCGATCGCCGATCCCGTGACCTCGGTTCGCGGCGCACTCGACCGCGTCAGCGGGGGCGACCTCGACGCTCAGGTGCGGATCGACGACGCGAGCGAGGTCGGCCTGCTGCAGGCCGGCTTCAACCGCATGGTCGACGGCCTGCACGAGCGCGAGCGCATCCGCGACCTGTTCGGCCGCCAGGTCGGCCACGAGGTGGCCCGGGCGGCGCTTCGCGATGGCGCCCGGCTCGGCGGCGAGGAGCGCGAGATCGGCGCGGTCTTCGTCGACCTCACCGGGTCGACCTCGATGGCCCTGGCACTGCCACCGACCGAGGTGGTGAGGCTGCTCAACCGGTTCTTCCGCGTCGTGATCGAGGTCGTCGAGTCCGAGGGCGGGCTCGTGAACAAGTTCGAGGGCGATGCGGCCCTGTGCGTGTTCGGCGCCCCGGTGGCGAGCGTGGATCCGGCCGGAGACGCGCTCAGCGCCGCCCGCCGGCTGGCCGAACGCCTGGACCGCGAGGTGCCCGAGATCGGGTTCGGGATCGGCGTTTCGGCCGGCACCGCGGTGGCGGGCAACGTCGGCTCGGAGAGTCGTTTCGAATACACGGTGATCGGCGACCCCGTAAACGAGGCATCCCGACTCTGCGACCTCGCCAAGCAGCACCCCGAGCGCCTGCTCGCCTCCGAGGCGGCGCTCGCGCCGGGCGGGCGAGCCGGAGGCCTCCGAGTGGGAGGTCGGCGAGCGGACGGTGCTACGCGGCCGGCTCGAGGCGACCAGCCTCGCGTCACCTCGCGCCTAGCGCCCGACCTGGACCGCCTGCTGGAAGGTCGGCCGGTCGATCCACGGGATCGGCGGCTGGGTGATCGCGCCGAGCGCCCGGTGGCGGATCGCGTCGTTGCACACCTGCGCGTCGCCGATCCTGCAGGCCGCATCCGGCTGGCCCGGGTAGAGCTCGGCGTCGGAGTCGTGGGCGAGCGCCTCTTGGAGCGACTTGACCAGCGCCCGGCGGCAGGCACCGAGCTTTCCGCGCCCGCAGTACACGCGCGAGTAGCGGCCCTTGACCGGCGCTTCGAGGATCGTCCGCAGGTCCTTCTGCGCGTAGCCGTACCAGCCGTCCTGGAAGGCCGAGCCCATCTCGCCCGGCGCGTTGTGGAGCCCGATCATCGTTCTGACCGCTTCGAACATGTCGCCGCCGAGGGTGGGCTTGAACTGAGCCTCGACCCAGAGCGGCCACCAGGCGTCCATGATCCGCACCGCCTCCGACTCGTCGTAATGGCCGTCGCGGTCCTTGTCGCGGCGGTGTGCGCCCGACGCGTGCCAGGCGCGCAGCGTCTCGACCGCCGCGCGGACCTCGCCGTTCCCCGCCTTGCCGATCAGTTTCAGCGCCCAGGGGAGCACGAACGCGCCCCTCAGGTCGACCGAGCCGCCGTCCTCCATCGCGCTCACCAGCTCCGGCAGGCTCATCCGGCGCTTGCCCTTGATCCCGGCCTCGATGCGTTGGTCGAGCCGCAGCGAGCGGTAGAGCGACGAATAGCCCCACTGGGCGTCCGAGGCGCGGAATCCGCGCGCCTGCTTGTTGTTCCAGCTGGTCATGTACGGCTGGTCGACGGCCTGCGGATGTGCGCCGCAGGGCTCGGTGTCGGAGAGGTTGGTGCGCGGGTCGACGTTCGCCTCACTGAGCGGTTCGCCGGTGAGCTGGGCGCGCGACGGCGGCGTCCAGCCCTGCCACTCGAACTTCCGCTTCCCGGGCGTCGGCAGGTCGGGGTGGGCCTTGGCGGCGCGAACCGGGTTGATCCCGGAGTTGAAGTAGGCCGTGTGGCGCCCGTTGACGAAGAACCAGTTGAACGTGTACTGGACCTGACACGCCGCGCGCATGAACTCCTTCGGCGACCCCATCAGCTCGGGGTTGTTGAAGTCGGCGAAGCCGAGCGCCGAGTCGACCTCGTGGAAATAGGTCGCGCGCAGCTTCGTGAACGCGACCGGCTTGCCATCGACGACGCCGCGGTGAGTGACGATTCCGTAGGCGGTGCGCTCGGCGCGCAGCGTCTCCGAGCCCGACGGCGTCATGTCGCCGACCGACTGGGTCCAGCTGTTGACCTTCTCCAGCACCTCGATCGCCAGGCACTCGCCGCGGAACCGGTAGCCCGTCGACTCCACGGTCGGCTTCGACCCGTCGGGCTCGCAGAGCGGCACCGCGAAGGTGTCGGTGATGTCCTGTCCGGCCGAGGTCGCCGACCAGGCGTAGTCGCGCCCGTGGCCGAGCTGGACGTAGAGGTTGGTGCCCGGGAAGGCGGTGCCGCGAGCGTCGAGGGGCGGGCCGGTCGGCCCGCCGGGCGCGTGGATGTCCATCTCGAGCAGGATCTGGGGGGCGAAGTAGGAGACCTGGGGGCCGAACACCGCCACCGGCGCCCCGCCCTCGGCCTCCGCGCGCGACACCACCAGCGCGTTCGATGAGGCGTTCATCGAGGCGATCCCGCCGAGCAGGTCGCCGATGTCGGGAAGCTTGCCCCCGGCGTCCCTGGAGTCGGCCCGCGGGGGGCCGGTGCTCGCCGTGACGACCTGGTGGGGGACGACCGAGCCGCGGTCGGGCGTCGCAGCCACCGCGTCCCTGGGGACCGGCATGTACGGGAACTTCTCGCCCTCGACCGTGGTCGGCGCCTCGGGCTCGTTGGCGCTGCGGAAGTCCCGCCAGACCGCCAGCCCGGCCTTGCGGCCGAACCGCTTCTGGGCCGCCTGCAGGGCGAGCGCCGCGTTGACCTCGTTGCCGCCGCCCTTGCCGAAGATGCCGGCGACCAGCGAGGCGATCGAGATCACGTCGGTGACCTTGAAGTCCTCGGGCCCGGCGGGATGGCCGAGAAACGAATACTCGCCGGGCATCAGCACCGGGTTGGCGCGGATCTCGGCGATCCGGTGGTTGATCCCGGCGACGAAGTTGGTGGCGTCCTGCTGGAGCTGGGCTCCGCGGGCGCCGTAGAGGTCGTCGCCGAGGTCGTACTGGACCTGGAGCTCGGCGTCGTTGCGGTAGGGGGTGTCGGCCCAGACGCCCTCGTCCATCTCCCGGTTTCCGGGCGAGCCGCCGGCGAACGGGGAGAGCTCGCCGCGGCCGGCGTGGCGCAGGGCGTCGATGAAGAACATCCGGTCCTCGGCGGCCACGTAGCCGGCGCCGAACTCTGCCCCCGCGCGTGTCTCGCCGTAGATGTGGGGGACGCCGAACCTGTCGCGGACGATGGTGACGTCGCCCCGCGGGCTGTACGTGCGCTCGACGTCGCCCGGCTGGACCCCGAAGGTGGCGTCCTTGTAGTAGTTCGGGAGCTGCTCGGCGCTCAGCCCCGGGGTCGCGTAGAGCAGGTCGGTGTACATCCCCAGCTGGTCCTGGTCGTGGGCCGGCCGGGCGCCGGTGGTGAGGAAGGTGATGATCTGGTTGCCGTTGACGCTCTCGCCCTGGCCGGGCGGAAGGATGTTGCGAAAGCCGCCGGCGTCGTTGTTTCCGTAGGGCTCGGGAGCAGGCGCCGCGGCCGCGGCCTGCGGGACCGCGAGCGCGCCGGCGAGCGCGAGCGCCAACCAGACCCTCCTCATTGCGCCTCGGACTCTATTTGACTACGGCGATTCGGCGGCGCGACCGCGCTCGTAGTCCAGCTCGGTCCGCACGCCCATGGAAGTCAGCGCCGCGTGGGCCTCCTCGAGGCTGTGCGAGCCGACCACCGCGCTCGCCAGCGGCAGCGCCGGCGCGCCGGCCACCGGGTCGAAGTAGAACGCCAGCGCCCCCAGGGGGGAGAGTGGGACGTGGCGCCGCCCGCCGCGGATCTCGGCCATGCCGGTCTCGCCGCGAGCGCAACGGACCACCTGGAGGCTGGCCTCGGTCTGGGTCTCGGCGGCGGCGGCCTCGATCTCGTCGGCGATCGCGGGCGGCACGCTCCAGGTCCCGGTCCAGGCGCCGGCGCGGGCGAGCGCGGCGATCCGGTCGAGCACCTCCGACGGCTGGAGCTCGCCGTCGCAGCCGGCGCCGAGCACGGCGGCCGCGGCCGGCAGCCGCTCGCCGAGCTCGATCGCCGCCGCGAGCATGACCGCGTCGCAGAGCGGGCTCGCGAGGCCGGGCTCCGAGCCGTCCGCGATCGCGTCGCCACCGATGTCGACGAAGACGGCCAGCTCGCAGGCGAGCTCCGACGCCGCACCGGCGACCCCGTCGGCGGCGCCGGAAGCGCCGCCCGTGATGTCGATCAGCACCGTCTCGGCGCCGAGGTGGCCGGCCACACGCGACTCGGAGAACGGCACACCCTCGGGCGTCGTCGTCCGCGGGTCCGCCAGCACCGCCCGCTCGCCGAGCCGCCGCCCGCCATCGATCTGCTCCACCGAGCGCGGCCCCGGGTATGGGTCGATCGGCATTCGCTCCCAGGCGACGCCGCCGAGCACCGCCTCGGCGCCGAGCTCGCGGCAGCGGCGCGCGATCGCCACTGAGCCGACGACGTCGCCGCCACCGCCGATCCCGAGCACGAGAACACGACCCGCGCCGGAGACGCGCTGGTCGAACGACGGAGGCGTCAGGCCGGGACCGGCTCGGCCTGGACGAGCTCGCGGATCGCGGCGGCGGCGCGGTCGAACTCCTCGTCCGCCATCACGGGCGTGCCCTCGAACGGCAGTTCGCGGTCGATCTCCACCCACGAGCGGCAGCCGTGGTACTCGTCCTTGACCCGGACCGTGACCGGTCGCGGGATCCGGTGCACGCGCAGCAGCAGGACGTGGAGGGGATGGGTGCGCTTCCATCGCAGTCGCTTGTGGGCGTAGTCCTGGGTCCAGACGTGGTAGGGGGAGAGCGCGTCGACGATCCGCGGGTCGTCGGTCTCGAAGTGGTCTGCGACCTCGGCCCAGGCGCGGATCCGGACCCGGTCGGGCTGCGCGATGCCGCCGTCCTGAAGCAGCGCCCGCGGCGGCGGCTCCTCGTCGGGCCAGACACCCTCCTCGAGCGCACGGCGCAGCTCGGGGTGGTGTGACTCGCGCACGAGGTCGTTGCGCTGGTGGTCGAAGGTGGGGTAGAGGAAGAAGCAGTCGTGCTCGAGCTCGAAGTGCTTGTCGTCTTCGCGAATTCCGCCCTTGCGGAGCGTGAGCAGCTGCTCACCCTCGGACAGGGCGCGCACGGTCACGGCCCACTCTTTGAAGGCAATCGGCATTTAGTCGGTCGGGTTCGAGAGAGTTGTGTCCTGATTCACCGGCCGGGGACGTAACCCCTTCGGGCCTCCTCCGAACCGGTCGAGAGGCCGCAGTCTAGAGAAACCGCTTCCAAAAGCCAAATTTGTGTTCGTGTTGCAAGCTCGAACCAGGGTGCGCAAACCAGCTAGTGGAGCCGTTTAGCGGACTTTGTGCGAAATGCCGTAGGGCATTTACGGGAAACCGTGCATAACCACGCAGGCGTGCGCGAGCCCACAGCCGATGCGTAGTTGTGCATCTATGCGATGTACAACCACGCACGCGAGGCTCGCAGGCGACGCGTGCGGGGTCGTGCACGCCCTGCCCTACCTGCCCAAACCACCACCGCCCGGGGTCTCGATGCGCAGGCGGTCTCCCGGCGCCAGCTCGCCCATCGCCTTCGACGGCAGCTCCTCTCCGTTCAGCAGGTTGCGCCCCGGAGCGCCATCGGCGCCCCCGTCCCGCCCCCGAGGGCTACGGCGCCGCCGCTCGGTGATCAGCGTGTAGCGCATCGGCGACAGCGCCTCGAGCTCGCGGACGAGGCCGTCGCCGCCGTCGTGGGCGCCCCCGCCACCGCTTGCGCGCCGGATCGAGAGCTCGCGGACTCGCACGGGGTAATCGAGCTCAAACGCCTCCACCGGGGTGTTGAGGGTGTTCGACATCGTCACGTGGATCGAGCTCGGGCCGTCGGCGTCGGGGCAGGCGCCCTGGCCGCCGCCGAGCGTCTCGTAGTAGGTGAAGTGCTCGTCGGAAAGCGTCAGGTTGTTCATCGTGCCCTGTCCCTGGGCGGGCGCCGGCAGCGCGCCTGCGAGGGCCTCGATCACCAGGTCGGCGACCCGGCTCGAGGTTTCGACGTTCCCGCCGACCACCGCCGCCGGCCTGCGGGCGTTGAGCAGGCAGCCCTCCGGCGCCCGGACGTCGATCGGCCGGTGAGCGCCGGCGGAAGGCGGCGCGTCCGGATCGACCAGCACCCGGACGGCGAAGAAGGCCGCCGACCTGGTCACCGAGAGCGGGCAGTTGAGGTTGCCGTCGAGCTGCGGGTCGGTGCCCTCGAAGTCGAGCTCGAGGCGATCGCCGTCGACCGTGGCCCGCACGTAGAGCCGCGCGTCCTCGGATCCGTCCGGGCCGGCCTCGAGGAAGTCCTGGGCCTCGTAGATGCCGTCGGCGACCTCGGCGATGCTCGCCCGCGTGCGCCGCTCGGCGTAGTCCAGGATCTCGGTCATCCCGGCGCGCAGGCCCTCGGCGCCCAGGCGGTGGACGAGCTCGGTCATACGCCTGGCGCCGGTCAGGTTTGCCGCTCGCTGGGCTCGCAGGTCGGCGATTCGCTCGGCGGGGTTTCGCATCCTGCCCGCGAGCTCGGCGAGCGCCTCGTCGTCGGCCCGCGTCGGCGGGATCACCACCCCCTCGTCCTCGAGCCGGCGCGAGTCGGCGGGCATCCCGCCCGGCGTCGGGCCGCCGATGTCGGCGTGGTGGGCGCGGCTGGCGGCGAAGCCGAGCAGCTCGTCGGCCTCGAACAGCGGCGAGATCAAGGTGATGTCCGGCAGGTGGGTGCCGCCTGCGAACGGGTCGTTGAGGATCCAGAGGTCGCCGGGGCGCTGCTCCTCCGATGCGATCACGGCCACCGCGTCGGGCATCGAGCCGAGGTGGACGGGGATGTGCTCCGCCTGCATCACCAGCTCGGCGTCGGCGTCGAACAGCGCTGTCGAGCAGTCGTGGCGCTCCTTGATGTTCTGCGAGTGCGCGGCCCGGATCAGCACCGCGCCCATCTCGTCGCAGGCGGCGCGCAGGGCGCCGACCAGCACCTGCAGCGAGACGGGGTCGAGGGTCATCGCAAGCCCTCCACCTCGGCGGCGATCGTGCCCGCATCGTCCACCTCGGCGCGCCAGCCCGGCGGCAGGACGACGGTCGTCTCGGGGAGCTCGAAGATGCATGGCCCCGCCGCGGCCTCGCCGGCAGCGGGCTCGCCGCGGAGCACTTCGGTCTCGACCCATTCGCCCTCGAAGCGCGCCCGGCGCCGCGAGCGCTCCAGATCGCCCCCCGCGGCCCGCGGGCTCGGCTTCGCGCCGGGCTCGGTGAGCGCCAGCCGGATGTGGACGAGCTCAACCTCGCCTTCGGGGTCGCGGTAGCCGTAGCGCTCCTCGTGAGCGGCCTCGAACCCCTCGCGAAGGTCGTCCGGTTCGCTCTCGGTGGTTCCCGGAACCGGCAGCTCGAACGACTGGCCCGCGTAGCGAAGCTCGTACGTCACCTCGACCTCGGCGTCGGTGAGGCCCTCGCCGATCGTCTCGCGCAGCGCGTCGACCTCGGCCGCGATGCGCTCCCGGGTCAGCTCGGCCCTGCCGAGCATCACCGTCCGGGCGGTGTCGCGGCGCCGGTCCGAGGCGATCATCCCGAGCGCCGAGAGCACGCCTCCGGCGCGCGGGCAGAGCAGCCGCCCGATCTCCAGCTCGGCTGCGATCGCCGCCGCGTGCATCGGCCCGGCGCCTCCGAACGGCATCAGCGCGAACCGCCGCGGGTCGACGCCGCGCTCGACGGTCACCACCCGCAGGGCTCGGATCATCTCCTGGTTCGCCACCCGGACGATCCCCTCGGCGGTGGCGAGGGAGTCGAGCCCGATGCTCTCGCCGAGCGCAGCCACCGCCTGCTCGGCGGCGTCGGGGTCGAGGCTGACGCCGCCGGCGAGCTCGGAGGAGGGGTCGAGGTAGCCGAGGATCAGGTTGGCGTCGGTGACCGTCGGCTCCGTTCCGCCGCGGCCGTAGCAGGCGGGTCCCGGCGCGGCGCCGGCCGACCGCGGCCCCACCCGCAGCGCCCCGCCGCGGTCGCGCCATCCGATCGAGCCGCCGCCGGCGCCGACCGTGTGCACGTCGACCATGGGCAGCTGGATCACGCGACCGGCGACCTCGCGCGAGTCCGTTCTCCGCACGCGGCCGTCCTCGACCACGCAGACGTCGCACGAGGTGCCGCCCATGTCGAGCCCGAGCACATCGCCGTCGCCCGACGCCCGGGCCAGCAGCCCGGCGCCGACGGCCCCGCCGGCGGGGCCCGAGAGCACGCTCCAGGCCCCGGCGGTGGCCGCCTCGGACACCGGCGCCAGCCCGCCGGAGGAGAGCATCACCGTCGGCTCGGGTAGCCCGCGCTCGAGGCACGCATCCGCAAGCCGCGACAGGTAGCGGTCGAGCAGGGGGGAGAGGTAGGCGTCGATCACCGTCGTCGAGCAGCGCTCGTACTCGCGGAACTGGGGCAGGACCTCATGCGACGCCGAGACGTGAACGCCGGGGAGCGCCGCCCGCAGCGCCGCGGCGATCCGCCGCTCGTGCTCGGGCGCGAGGTACGAGAAGAGCAGGCAAACCGCGACCGCCTCGACGCCCGCCTCGGCGACCTCGGCCACCAGTCGCTTCAGCTCGTCCTCGCCCAGATCCTGGACGATTCCGTCCGGGCCGGTCCGCTCGGCGGCGCCGAACCGGCGCTCGGCCGCGACCAGGGGCGCGGGCTTGGGCGCGCAGAGGTGATAGAGCCGCGGCCGGTTCTGACGCGCGATCTCGAGCAGGTCCTCAAAGCCGCGCGTCGCGACCAGCGCCGTCGTCGCCCCCTGCTCCGCGAGGAGGGCGTTGGTTCCGACGGTCATCCCGTGGGCGAGCGACTCGACCTGATCGGTGGCGGCGCTCGCCCGCTCGAGCGCCGATTCGACCGCCGCGAGCACGCCCCGCGATTGGTCCTCCGGCGTCGTCGCGGCCTTCGCGGTGTAGATGGTCTCGCCGTCGAAGACGACCGCATCGGTGAACGTCCCGCCGACGTCGACACCCAGGAGCACGCAGAAAAACTAGAGGCCCCGGCCAGTTGGCCGGGGCCTCTCCCCTTCGTGTCGTCTCCCCAGACGACACAACCCACACACCATTGGCTCAGGCGGCCGCTCCGACCCCCTCGGCGCGGTCGAACGCCTCGAGTGGGATCTCGGGCCCATCGAAGCTCTCCTCGAGGTGCTTGTGCGAAGGGCAGTAGTCGCGCGCCGGCAGCGGCTCTCGCTGGCAGGGTGTGCCCTTCCTCGTGTGCGCCCGGCACTGGCGCGGAACCCCATCGAGGCCGGCGCCCTGCGGTAGCCGGGCGAGAAACTCGTTCGCCAGGGCGAGGTTCGTGTCGATCACTCGCCAGACACGTCCTTGCTCCTGAATCGGGAAATAGATCCGGACCTCGTTGAAGAGCGTCCTGGCCGGACGCGCGAAGTAGCGCCGATCGCACGTCAGGCGCCTGATCACTTCCTCGCATGAGTCGAGGACGCGCTGCTTGTTCCGACATCCGGTCGGGTCACGATCGTCCTCGATCACTGCGGGGGCTAGCTCGCGGTAAATCGAGCGGCTGAATCGGTACATCACACCTACCCCTGTCTCTGTTCCATTCCTTGGCACCCCGGGGTCGTTCCTGACAAATCCCTTCGGGGAGCGCGATTGTCCCAGGGTCGGGCGAAAACGCAAGCAAATCGGATTAAGAATGGGTTAACCGATCGGAGGACTTTCTTCTATCCGATCGGATGAGCAACTCAGATCCAGCGATCGGGGATCGGTTCACCAGACCGATCGAAGACCAGGTGGATCGCGTCCAGGGCGGGGTCCGGCAGCGGAAAGTCGCGCCGGCGATGCGCGCCGCGCGACTCCCGGCGGGCGAGCGCCGCCTTGGCGATCAGGCTCGCGAGCGGATACGGGTCGGAGAGCAGGCGCTCGAGCTCGGCGCTGGAGCGCTCCGGCCCGGCGAACCGCCAGACCGCCTTGCGGGTGGCGGTCGTCGGCGGTTCAAAGCGCCACTCCGGAGGCTCCGGAGGCGGTCCCGCCGGCGCGGTTCGCGTCGCCGCAGCGGCCGCTCGGCTGCCGAAGACGAAGCACTCGGTGAGCGAGTTGGAGGCCAGCCGGTTGGCGCCGTGGAGGCCGGTGCAGGCGCACTCGCCCACCGCCAGCAGGCCCTCCAGGGTGGTGCGCCCGTCGAGGTCGGTGCGCACGCCTCCGATCAGATAATGCGCGGCGGGCGCGACCGGCACCGGCTGGCGGGCGGGGTCGAACCCCGCGGCGCGGCAGGTCGCGAACACGTTCGGGAACCGCTCCGGATCGAGCCCGCGAAGGTCGAGGTCGACGTGATCGGCGCCGTCGGCTTTCATCCGGGCCAGGATCGCGGCGGTCACCTGGTCTCGCGGCGCGAGCTCGTCGGTGAACCGCTGCCCGTCGGCGTCGAGCAGGGTCGCCCCTTCGCCGCGCACCGCCTCGGTGATCAGCGCGCCGTCGTGCTCCGAGCCCGGAAGCCTCAGCGCGGTGGGGTGGAATTGGCACAGCTCGAGGTCGGCGAGGTCGGCTCCGGCGGCGTGGGCGAGCACCGATCCCGCCCCGATCGCGCCCCAGGGGTTGGTGGTGCGCTGCCAGAGCGCCGCGCCGCCTCCGGTGGTGAGCACGGTCGCCGTCGCCGCGATCGACCCCTGGTCGGAAATCACGCCGGCACAGCGGGAGCCGTCGCTCCAAAGCGCCGTCGCCGACGCCCCCTCCATGACCTCGATCGAGTCCGAGGCGGCGACCAGCTCGGCGAGCCGCGAGGTGATCGCGCGGCCGGTCTCGCTGCCGCCTGCGTGGACGATGCGCCGCGCCGAGTGGCCCCCCTCGAGGCCCAGCGCCAGCGAGCCGTCGGGCTCGCGGTCGAAGCGCACCCCGCGCCGCTCGAGTTGCTCGACCGCGCCGGGGGCCTCGCGGGTGAGGACGTCGACCGCGCTTCCCCGGCAGAGGCCGCGGCCGGCCGCGACGGTGTCCTCGGCGTGGCGGGCGGGGGAGTCGTCGGCGGCCAGGGCCGCCGCGAGCCCTCCCTGGGCCCAGAAGCTCGAGCTCTCGGCGAGCGACTTTCGCGAGACCAGCGTCACCTGGGCTCCGAGCGCGGCCGCCTCGAGCGCAACGTGAAGCCCGGCGGCGCCACCGCCGACCACCACCACGTCGCACTCGTTCACCGCGGACATCAAGGCCGGGTACGGTAATCGCCGTGGGCATCTATCTCTCGCACCCGTCGTCGCACCTGCACGACACCGGCGCCCACCCGGAGAACGCCGGGCGGCTCGTGGCCATCGAAAGGGCCCTCGAGGAGGCGGGCTGGCCCGGCCTCGAGCGGGTCGAGGCACCGCCGGCGACGCGGGAGCAGCTGCTGCGCGTCCACACGGCCGAGCACATCGACGCGATCGAGGAGTTCAGCGCCCGGGGCGGCGGGATGATCGACGTGGACACCGCCGCGAGCGTGCACTCCTATGAGGCGGCGCTGCATGCGGCCGGCGGCGCCGCCCATGGTGCCGAGGTGGTGCTCGCGGGCGAGGCGCCGTTCGCGTACTGCGGCCTGCGCCCGCCCGGCCACCACGCGGAGCGCGACCGGGCGATGGGCTTCTGCCTGTTCAACAACGCCGCGGTCGCCGCCGCGCACGCGCTCGACGCCGCCGGCGCCGAGCGGGTGCTGATCCTCGACTGGGACGTCCACCACGGAAACGGCACGGAGGCGATCTTCGCCGCCTCGCCTCAGGTGCTCTACATCAGCATCCACCAGTGGCCGCTCTATCCCGGCACCGGCGCCGCCGAGTACACGGGCGAGGGAGCGGGGGAGGGCTACACGGTCAACCTGCCCGTCCCGCCCGGCGCCGGCTCCGAGGAGTTCGCCGCACTGGTCGAGCACGTCGTGCTTCCGCTCGGGCGCGAGTACGCCCCCGACCTGGTGGCGATCTCCGCCGGCTACGACGCCCACCGCGACGACCCGCTCGCGTCCTGCCTGGTCGACACCGAGGCCTACGGCGAGATGACGGCGTCGATGCGCGGGCTGGCATCCGAGCTCGACACGGGCGTCCTGGTGTGCCTCGAGGGCGGTTACGCGCCGAGGGCGCTCGCGGCCTCGGTGGTGGAGACGATCGCCGCGCTCAGCGACGGCCGCGCGCCCCGCGGGGCGCCGAGCGAGGCCGCCGAGCCGCACCTCTCGAGGGTGCGCGAACGCGTCAGAGGCCCAGGCGGTCCCTGACGTTGTTCAGGAACGACTTCGCAAACCCGGGGACGTTTTCGAGCTCGTCGAGGCTTCGAAAGCCGCGCTCGTCGCGGTAGCGGAGCACTCGCTTCGCCTGGGTGACGGACATGCCGAGGTCACGGAGCTCGTCGAACTGGATTGTCGCCAGGCTGTAGGTGGTGGTGGCCGGGGGTTCGGTCGCGGCGGACTCTGGTTCCGGCTCTGCCTCCGCTTCCACCTCTTCCTCGGCCACGCCCCCGAGAGCCCACTCGGACGGCTCGGCTGAGGTGTCGGCGGGCTCCGGGTCGGGCTCGGGCTCCGGCGGTTCGTCGACCACCCAGGCCGGCGGCTCGACGTCGGGGGGCTCCGCCTGGGAGTGGGAAGGCGCAGCTTCTCGGCCTCCTCGGCGAGCTCCCCGAGGCTCGCGGGCGCCGGGTCGAGGACGGCCCCTTCGGGCTTCGGCTCCGCCTCGCGGTTGTCGGCGTCCTCCAGCGCTTGCAGCGCCACCTCCTCGTCCACGTTCGACGCCGCGGCCTTGGCCTCCACCCCCGCGGCGCTGAGAGCGTCCAGGACCTCCTTGCTGCCCATGCCCTGCTCGTGGGCGATCTCGTACACGCGCTTGTGCACGGCGCGTTCGGTCACCTCGTCGGTTGCCTGCGTCACCCCGCCGATCCTCTCCTCGGCCTGGCGGAACCGGACCTCTCGGTCGCGGTCGACCTCGAGCCTGGCATCGCGCTCGGCAGCCAGGGCGCGCTGCTCGAGGTCCGAGGCGCGATCCTGCACCTCCTCGAGCTCGCGACGCGTCGCGGCGAGCTCTGCCTCGACCGCGGCCGTGTCCTGGGTCAGCTCCGCCTCGCGCGCGGCGAGCGTGCTCCTGCCCTCCTCCTCCGCGGCCGCACGCGCCTGCGCCACCTGCTGGGCGGCCCGCGTCTCGGCCTCCTTCTTCGCCCGCTCGGTCTCCTCGGCGAGCCGCTTCTCGGCCACCCCCGAGACCTTCGTCTCCGCCCTCGCCACCTCCTCGCGCATCTCGGACCGCGTCCGCCGCGCCCCCTCCTTGCGCAGCGCGTCGGTCTGCGATCGCAGCCAGGCCGATGCCGCGGCGCGAGTGTCGACCTCGGCGCGCTCGGCCGCCGCCTCCGCGATCCGGGCGCGGTCGGTCTCCTCCTGCACCTGGCGCTCAGCCTCGGTGAGCGCCCTTGCCCTCTCGGCGCGCTCGGTACCGAGCTCGGCCTTCAAGGACTCAACCTGCGCGTCGCGGTCGGCTTCGAGGGCGGCGATGCGCTCGTTACCGCGGCGCTCCGCCTCGGCCTGGGCCTCGGCCACCTCGCGGCGACCCCGCTCGACCGCCTCGCGGCCGATCCGCTCGGCCGCTTCCTTGGCCTCGTCGGCCTCCGCGATCGCGGCCGTCAACCGCTCCTCGCGCTCGCGTATGCGAGCGTCGGCGGCGTTGTCCGCTTCGCGGCGAGCGCGCTCGGTCTCCTGGGCCACCGTGCGCTCGGCCTCGGCGCGCAGCCGCTGGCCCTCCTGGGCGAGC
The DNA here is from genome assembly GCA_963793775.1 of uncultured Solirubrobacterales bacterium. Lineage (GTDB taxonomy): Bacteria > Actinomycetota > Thermoleophilia > Solirubrobacterales > 70-9 > WHSW01. Next base: position 98,431 of record CAWCBM010000019.1, on the reverse strand, counting down.
TCGGCCTCCGCGGAGGCCACCCGCTCGGTGGCCGCCAGCGCCCGGTCCTCGATCTCCCGCAGGCGCGCGTCGGACGACTCGATTATCCGCGTCTTGTCCTCGCGTTCGGCCTCGAGCTCCTCCTCGCGCAGCCGCAGCTCGCCGGCGAACCGCTTTTTGGTCGCCTTGCGTGCGGCCTTGACCTCGACGCGAGTCTTCTCCTCGGCCTCGGCGCGGATCCGGTCGATCTCGGCGCGCTTCGCCTCCTTGACCTCCGCGCGCACGCGCCCCTCGATCTCCTTGCGGGTCTCGGCGGCCGACTGCAGCGCCTTCTCCTCGAGCTCGCGGCGCGCCTCGGCGGTCGCGACCTCGACCCGACGCTCCGCCTCGGCCCTCGCGTCCGCCTCGGCCTGCTCGCGCGAGGCGTCGGCGGCCTGGCGCACCCGCTCGTCGATGTCGGCGCGCAGCGTCTGGAGCTCGCGCAGCAGGTTCGCGGTCTCGATCGCGACCTGCTTGGCGACCTTGTCGCGCGCTCGCCGCTCGGCCTGCGCCTGCTGTCTCTTCGCCTCGGTCGCTCGCGCCTCTGCGCGCTGGACCTGGCTCAGGGCCTCCTGGACCATCGTGTCGGCGCCTGCGGGCAGCGGCGGCGCCGGTTGACCCGCCTCGGCGGCCTCGGCCGCGTCGATCCGGTGTTCGGCCTCGGCGCGCGCGCGTTCGGCCTCGGCGCGTGCCTCCGCCGCCTCGGCCGTCGCGCGGGCGAGCTCGGTACGCGTCTGCTCGAGCTCGGCCGCCACCGCGCCCGTGTCCGTGGTCCCGGCCTCGGCGCGCACGCGTTCGTCGGTCTCGCGTCGCACCCGCTCGACCTCCGCCTGAAGCTTCTCGTCTGCCGCCTTCTCGGCCTCCGCGAGCTGGCTGCGAACCCAATCGGCGGCGGCCGTGCGCGCCTGATCCTCGAGCTCCTCGGGCGAGGGAGTCTCGTCCTCGGTGGTCGCCGCCGCCTCGTGCGCCTCGGCAAGCGCCGACTCGGCGGCCTTTGCGCGCTCCTCGGCCTCCTGCGCGCGCCGTCGTGCCTCGGCAAGCCGGCTCTCGATCACATTCAGCGCGTCGGTGGCCTCCTCCTTGGTCCGCTCGAGGTCCTCCTCGAGCGCCAGGATCTCCTCCATCGCGCGGTCCTCGGCTTTCTGGGCCGCGGCCTGGGCCGCGAGCCGGATCCGCCCGGCGGTGTCGCCGTCGCCGGCCGGTGACACGTCCCCTCCGTTGGAGGGGTTCGGCGAGGGCGGCCCCGAGCTCTGCCTGTCCTGGGCCGACGGGGGCGGCGCGGACTGGGGCGCCTGGTAGACCGCGGCGGACTCCTGCTCTGAGGTGGTCTCCGCCTCGGCGCGCTGCTCGTCTCCCTCCTCCTCCGGGTCCCTCTTGAACATGCTGAACCTGCCGCGAGCCATTTCGCGCCAACTCTACGCAAGATCAGGGAGAGTCTGTCGCAGTCCCGGCGACCTCGGCGAGCACCTCCCGGTAGGCGGTCAGCACCCGGCCGGCCAGCAGTTCGGCCGAGAACCATTCGGCCCGATTGCGGCCCGCCACCCGGGCCTCCGGATCGTCCAGATGGCGCCGCGCGGTCTCGGCCCACGAGACCGCATCGAAACGATCGACGAGGCAGCCGTCGACGCCGGCGAGCAGGGTGGGCGCGATCCCGACGGGGGTCGAGAGCACGGCGACGTCGCAGGCGAGCGCCTCGACCGCGACCAGCCCGAACCCCTCGTTGTCGCTCGGGACCAGCACCGCGTTGGACGCGTTGACCCACAACGGCATCGTCTTCACCTCGACCCGCCCGCCGTAGAGCAGCTCGCCGCCGGCGAGCTCGGCCACCTGCTTGGCCCGGTCGAAGCGCTTCACCGTCCGCTCCGGCGAAGCCGGGAACAGCAGGTAGCGGCCCTCGGCGTCGAGCCCGAGCCGCCGGCGAGCATCCGAGCGGGGGAGCGGCGCGAACCGGTTCAGGTCGGCGCCGCACGGGATCACCGCCGAGCGGCCAGGTGGCTGCGGCAGCCCCGGGATGCCGCCCTCGGGCTCGAACAGCGCTCGCGAGGCGACACCGGCGAGATCGACGCGGCCCACCAGGCGGCGCGAGAGCCTGCCGGTGACCGGGTGACGGACGTCCGTGCCGTGGAAGGTGACGGCGAGCGGCTTGGCGCCGGCGAGCTTCGCGCACCAGGCCGCGAGCCCGTAGTGGGCGTGGACGAGGTCGAAGCGACCGGATCGAACCCGCCGCCGAATTCCCGCGATCGCCGGCGCGTAGGCGCGGCTTCCGATCGGAAACGAATAGAGCTCCACCTCGACCCCCAGCTCGGCGAGCGCCGCGACCTGATCGCGCACGAAGACGCCGCGCCCCGGATAGCCGGCGTCCGGGGTCAGGTTGGTGACCACCAGCACACGCATGACGGCCGAGCGTATCCTCGCCCATCATGCGCGACCTGTTGAGCGCCGCTGCCGAGCACGCGGCCGACTACATCGAGTCGCTGCCGGAGCGACCGGTCGGCGCCCGCCTGGGCCCGAGCGAGGCCCGGGAGGCCATCGACGGCGAGCTCCCGGCGCACGCGGTCGAAGCGCGCGAGGTGCTCGACGAGCTGGTCGCCGCCGCGGACCCCGGGATCACGGCGATGGGCTCGCCGCGCTACTTCGGCTTCGTGATCGGCGGCGCGCTTCCCGCGGCAGTCGCCGCGGACTGGATGGCCTCGGCCTGGGACCAGAACGCCGGGCTCGCCAGCCCGACCCCGGCGGTGGCGGCGATCGAGGAGGTCACCGGCGACTGGCTGATCGACCTGCTGCGCCTGCCGCCCGGCTGCTCGTTCGCGCTCGTCACGGGCGCGCAGATGGCGAACGCGACGGCGCTCGCGGCCGCCCGCCACCGCGTGCTCGCCGACGTCGACTGGGACGTCGAGACCAGCGGGCTCGCCGGCGCGCCCCGAATCCGCGTGCTCGCCGGCTCGGAGCGCCACATCACCATCGACCGCGCCCTGCGCCTGCTCGGCCTCGGGCTCGACTGCATCCAGCCGTTGGCGAGCGACGACCGGGGCGCGATGCGATCCGAGGCGCTCGCCGACGCGCTCGCCGCCGGCTCGGGCCCGACGATCGTCTGCGCGCAGGCGGGAAACGTCAACACAGGCGCCGTCGACCCGCTCGACGAGATCTGCGACCTCGCCTCGGACGCCGGCGCCTGGGTCCACGTCGACGGCGCCTTCGGGCTCTGGGCCAACGCCAGCGAGCGCCACCGCGAGCTGCTGCGCGGCTCCGAGCGGGCCCACTCGTGGACGACCGATGGCCACAAGTGGCTGAACGTCCCCTACGACTGCGGGATGGCGTTCGTCGCCGACAGCGAGGCGCACCGCGCCGCGATGACGGCACAGGCCAGCTACCTCCAGCAGGGCGAGCCGGTGCGCGAGCCCGTGGACTGGAACCCCGAGTTCTCCCGCCGCGCGCGTTCGCTGCCGGTTTACGCCGCGCTGCGCTCCCTGGGGAGAAGCGGCGTGGCCGAGCTGGTCGACCGGCTCTGCGCCTGCGCCGACGAGTTCGCCGAGCAGCTGGGCGCCCACCCGGGGGTTGAGATCCTGGCCGCACGGCCTGAACCAGGTCCTGGTCGGCTTCGGCGACGACGCCGAGGTCACCGACCGCGTCGTCGCCGAGATTCAGAAGGACGGCACCTGCTGGACCAGCGCCACCACCTGGCGCGGCCGGCGCTCCATGCGGATCTCCGTGTGCAACTGGCGGACCACCAGCGCCGACGTCGAGCGCTCCGTCCAGGCGATCGTCGCCGCGCTCAGCGCGAGCGCACCCCGTTGAGCTCGTCGACCGCCCCGAACAGGTCTCCCTGCTTGTAGAAGTCGACGTTCAGCAGGTTCGGAAACCGGTCGCGCTGGCGCTCGCATTTGCGCGCGCGGTCGACCAGGAACTCGCGGGCGTTGACGATCTCGGCGTTCGAGGGCTTCGGCGTCGGGTCGCTGTCGATCCAGTTGTTGATCAGGAACAGGGTCGTGTCACGGTCGCCACGGCCGCCGCGGCAGCTCATCTCTGACGGCTTCTTGAATGCAAACGGGGTCTCCTGAATCGTCTGCTCCAGCGGCCGGTACCAGTCCGCGCCGCCGGTCATGTGCTCGGCGACCAGCAGGATCCGCCCGCCCGACTCGATCATCTCCTCGAGCGTCGGCCACGGCGGGCCCTGCGGACCCTTGTAGACGTAGTCGGCCAGCCCGGTCTTGGAGATCAGCGCCTGGGTGTCGGCCGGCGTCGTGTAGTCCTCGAGGTCGATGATCAGCACCTCGCGCGGGTTGGTGGCCATGAACTCGGCGATCTCCTCGAAGGTCTTCTCCGCGTCGACGGCCCCGAGCTCGCAGAATCCGTGGCAGAGGTAGATCCTCGGCTTCGCGTTCGCCGGCGGCCTGGCGATCTGCGAGCGGATCCGGTCGCCGGCGTCGGCGAACCTGTCGCCGAGCTCGTCGCGCAGCTGGGCGATCAGCGCCGGGTCGACCTCACTGGTGTCGGTGTAGACGCGGCGGCCCCCGGGAATCCCGTAGTAGGTGTCGATCCAGAGCCCGCGGACGCCCGCCTCGAGCTGCTGGGGGATCTTGTTGTTCTGCTCGGGGAACACGAACCCCGGGTAGTCGGCGCCCGCGTAGGAGTTGTGCGTGGCCGCGAAGGCGACCTCGTCGAGGCTGCGATCGCACAGCGCCCGCGAGCCGTTGCAGCCGTTGCCGGTGTTCGACGGCTCCTTGCGCGCGTCGTTGCCGGTGAGGATCGCGATCAGAAGCAGGGCCGCGACCGCGGTCACCCCGATGCTGAGCCCGGACCAGACGAGGATCCGCCGCCGCTCGCTGCGGCTCTGCTCGGCCGTCACCGGTTCGCTCGCGAGCGCGATCACGGTGCTGGCGGCGCGCGAGAGCAGGTAGGCGCCGCCGACGAGCAGCAGCGCGTGGACCACCAGGTCGGGCTCGAAGATCATCAGCAGGCCCGCGATCGCCAGCCCGCCCGCCCACAGCAGCCGGCCGCGCACCGACTCGGGCTCGACGGCGACGATCCCCCAGGCACGCCGCAGGAGCGCGCCCTGGGTGCCGGGACGAAGCGCGGAGGCCGCGGCCGAGGCGGCGATCACCCCGAAGCCGCCGATCACCAGGTACGAGTCGCGCAGCGGATCGACGAACGCGCCCCAGATCGCGTCGAACGCGCCGCGGTTGGTCTCGCTCTCGATCCCTGCCGCGATCACCCGCTCGATCACGAACAGAACCGCCACCGCGAGCAGCCCCACCAGCGCCAGCCCCGCCCCGAGGTGGATCACCGAGCGGCGGCGATCCGGGGCGACGCCGATCGATCCGCCGAGCGCCAGCAAACCCAGGATCGGCAGCACCAGCCCGAGAGCCCGCACGTCCTCCGCAACCTGGGCGAGGTCGGTCCCCCAGCCCCCCTTTCCGAGCTTCAGGAGGGTGGAGTTGAAGCCATCGGGGACCTGCTTCGCCAGCTCGGGCTCGAACTGCTTCAGCGCCTCGCTCAGCAGCACGCCGATGTTGGCGACCGCGACCACGGCGTTGTCCTTCCCTTCGATAGTCGACCGGTAGGCGTTGACGATCCCTGTGTGCAGCACGGCCTTGAAGGCGCCGGTGCCGATCACCGCCGCGGTCCCGGACTCGAGCAGCGGCTTGACCGAGATCAGGTCCGCGTCCACCTTGCGGATCAGGGTCTCGGTGATGCGGTGGGCGATCGCGTCGCGCAGGTCCGAGTCGTCGAGCGTCTGGACCGCCTTGTCGGCGACCTTGTCGGCGTCGAAGATCTGCTCGCGCGCGTAGAGCAGCGAGTTCCCCACCAGGATGCACGCGAGCCCCACGAGCAGCAGGGCGATCGAGGTCCTGGCGCGGGCCTTCACCGCGCGAATCGTCGCACCCGCGCGCGACGCGACCCGCGAGGCCCTCCCGCCGAACGCGAACTTATCCCCGCCATGACGGGGACAACTTCGCGTTCGGCGGCTAGCCGTACCCGTGATCGGGTGCCTGCCGCCTGTGCAGGCGGGCGGCGTGGCGGGATCATCTCGGCATGAACGAGACGGTGCGTGCCTTTTACGCCGACGACCCGCGCCGCGGGCGGTCGCGCGAGCGCGACTTCGGGCTCACTTGGCGGAGCGTGCACGGGACCACCTACCGTGCCGCCTGGATCGCCGAGACCGAGGAGCTCGTACACGGTCCGGCACAGCGGCGACACGAAGCGGGCCGAAGTCCGGGTCATCGCCCGGCTCGGATCCGAGGCGCTCGAGCGCGCGCTGTCCGGCTGGCGAAGGATCGTCGCCGCCAGCCAGCCAGGCTCCTACGAGTGGCTGATCGAGCGCGCCCGGGCCGGGTGCTGGGACCCCGCACCGACCTTCTGAGCCCCCTGGGCTGACCACTCCTCGGACTCGACCTTGATCCGGTCGGCGGCCGCGGCAATGTTCGGGGTTCGAACCCCGATGCGGGAGGGCGTCGCGTCGACGATGATCGTCGTCAAGCTCATCCCGACCACCGTCGAACCCAACATGGAGGGGACATGACACGCAAGATCGCCATCTACGTCACGGCAGTCATCGCCTTGGTCGCCCTGCCGGCCGCCGCGGCGAACGGAAAATCGCGAACAAAGACGATCACGATCCGAGCCAGCTCCGAGCTCGCCCAGGTTCATCTGGTGGACAACCCACCGAGCGGTAACTCGGTCGGTGACGTTCTGATCTTCACCGAGCGGCTGCTCGATCCCGACGGCAACGTGATCGGCAGCGACGCAGCGACATGCACGCGCCTGTTCGACCAGCGCTCGCTCTGCACCGGTACCTACACCTTGCCCCGCGGCGAGATCATGGTCCAGCTCCTGCAGCCCGGTCTGGGCGCGACCCTCACCTACACGCAGGCCATCACCGGCGGCACCGGCCGATACGCCCGCGCCACGGGAACCGTGACCGTCGACCAGCAGCCGACCGGAGACCAGTTCACGTTCCAGATCGTCGTCCCGAGGCGCGGCGGCGGCAAATAGGGGTCCTGCGACGAGACGTCGACGAAGCGCTGAGCCTGGTTCTCGCGCTCGCTTAGGGGCCGCTGCTCGTCGCGCGGAGCAGGAGCGGGCCTCGCAACGACCGATGCGCTGCTACCGTCTGGTTCAGCCGCGCATTCGAGCGTGGCGTAAACAGTGCCCGCGCCGCAGTCGTTGCCTCACCGCATCCTCCGCGCCCGCTCGCACCGTACGTGGAGGAATTCACATGGCTAACGGAACCGTGAAGTGGTTCAACGACGAGAAGGGCTTCGGCTTCATCTCGCCCGAGGACGGCTCCGCCGACCTCTTCGTCCATCAGAGCGCCGTACCCGACGGCCAGGCCTTGGCCGAGGGAACGAAGGTCAGCTTCGACGCCGAGCGCGGCGACAAGGGCCCTCGCGCCGCCAACGTTCGCCTGGCGTAGCACCCGGCCAAGCCGGGCATGCAAGCAGAGTTGCCCGGGCTCGGCACTCGTTCGGTCCTTCCACGGAATCGTCTTCGAGGGGGTCATCGACGGAATCGAGGACTTCGCCACTTGGGGTGCGCTCGATGCGGGTGAGGTCACGTATGAGCTACGCCGCCGAGCAGGGCGCCAAGGGCCCGGCGGCCGCGAACGTCCAGGCGCGTTAAGGAGAAGAGCATGGCTTCAGGCAGCAAGCGGAAGACCACGATGGCGAAGCTCAACCGTGAACGCAGGCTTCTCGAGCGTCGGCAAGAGAAGCAGGCCAAGAAGGCTGCGCGGAAGCAGGCGGCCGCAGACGCCCGGGCGACCGACGACTAGCTAAATCGGCACCGTCTCCTTGGTTCTCTTCTGCATTCGCGTGAAAGCCGAAGTAGCGCGCTTGGATAAAGAAGCAGGAGCCAGGCCTCGCCACTCGGAGCAGCACCTAGCGCCCCGAGGTCGCCACCAGGAGGGGCGGCAGAGCCAGCCCTATGGAAAAGGGGTGGTACTCCTGGATGCCTTAGCTCCGACGCTGCTGCTTCTCGCGCAAAGCGGGAGCGGCGCGGACAGGTCGATTGGCCGGCATCGCGCGAAAGTGGAGTCCCCCGAAGGGCCCGTCATCGTGCCTCGGGCATCGCAGTGCCGCGACGGTGGCGGTCATGGCGCTGCCGCGTCCGCAAAGGCGCCAAGCGAATTCGCGTCGGCGTCGGCGAGGACGCGCACGATCGGAAGGTCGAGCACAGATTGATAAGGCGACAGTGCCTCGAGCAGGTCGGACCGCCTCGAGGCTTCGATTCCCACGCTGCCGACAGGGACGCCCATGGCCGCGAAGTGCTTGCGATGACCCTCGTTGATGGTGCGATAGAAGCCCTCCTCGTCACGAAGGCGCCGGCTTGCGTCCGGACCCAGGGCGACCCGCACGTAGGACGCGACGACGGGCGGGGTCCGTTCCTGCTCCTCCGCCCCCTCGTGCACCCAGCTGCGGGCCCGCGCCGCGTGGTCGGGCAGCATCCAGTTCAAGAGCACGCCATCAGCGACCGCGCCGCCGAGACGACACAGTCGAGGCCGCATCGCAGCGACGATGATGCGCGTCCCCTCGGGCAGAAGCGCGCGAAGTTCTGTCACCGCTCGGCGGAGGGCGTCGATCTGCAAAGGGAGCGCACCCGACCCGATCCCAAGCCAGAGCCTCGCGGGATCGATACCGAGGCGTTCGACCTCCGCGGCGATCTGAACCGGCTGATATCGGTGCAGCGGCAACACCCCCACTCCGAGCTCGAGCCGCGCTGTGGCCGAGGCGAACTCCGCGAGCGTGTCCAGACCACGGGCGGCGGGCTCGTCGTTTGACCACAGCGAGTGGTAGCCCGACTGCTCGCACCGAGCCGCCAACTCGCGGGCGACTCCGGCGTCCAAACCCGCCGTCACGCCTAGCCCGCGGTGTGTCGACGCGGACGACATCATGCCTCCCATCATGAGGCGTCGAGGGGCGCCCAACGTCGCGACGGAGGAGTGGCGGGCCGACCCCGAGATCGGAGGGGGTGCCGAGGAGCATGTGCTTTTCGACATCGGAACCATGCGAGCTGGGTTGTCGCGGTTCACAACGGAGGCCGATCAACAGCCGCCGGACTGGACGCTGCCGGCCACCCAGGTACTCCTTGTGCTCGAAGGTGAGGCGCAGGTCCAAATTGAGGATGGACCGGTGTTGGAGCTTGAGCCTGGCGACATGGCGTGCCTGCCAAAGGGAGCGGTGACGACCTGGCGTCTCACTCTTCCGTTCAAGGAGATGTGGGTGCTCGGCGGGTAACCGGCGGTCCGTCGATCTCCCTCGCGCTGGCTCTTCCTGTTCATGCAGAGGGGGAAGCGCCGCTCTGAGGCTGCGCGCCCGGATCAGCGCCGCCAGCCGAACTGTCTCACGCAGTCGCCGCTACTCGCCGAAACTCGACGGCGTTGATGGTTACCCCGGGGGCGGCCCAGCTGCTGGCTGGCGGAGCGGTTTGGCGTGCTTGCTCCTCGGTCTCGAAGAGGACGATCGAGAAGCCCTGACCGTCGGCGGGCTCTAACCAGTAGCCGGCGACGAAGCCAGGCGCGGAGCGGACCGTCGGCAGGAGGTCGTTCACGAGCGCCTCAGCTGCCGCCGGCGCTTGATCCGGATCGATCGTCAATCTCACAAGGGCTGCATGCATGGTCCTCTCCTTTCGCAGCCGCAGGGGTTCCTTGTCAATGAGTGAGACCTCACGGCAGCGTAGAAGTCATCGCTTTCTAGGACGAGGAGGCGCGGCGGGTCGAGTTCAGCCTGCGCCTCCTCGTCGCGCAGTGCGAGAGTCTGAACCGTCTCCGCCGGCCTGCGGCCGGCAGGCCAGCCGTAGCCCAATCAAGAGGCCGCTGTTCGACCGGCTCAGCGACGGACGCGGTAGCGGATGTGGGTGGCCTCGGGCGTGTCGATCACCCGAACGATCTCCAACTCGATTAGCGACGGCAAAACGTCGAATAACCGGCGCCCCTGGCCGAGCAGGACTGGGATCTGATGGATCTGCACCTCATCTAGGACCCCGGCCTCGAGCGCCCGTTGCGCCGTGTAGGCGCCACGCACCTGCACGTCCCGGTCCCCGGCGGCGGCCTTCGCCTGCTCCATCGCGCTTTCGATCCCACCGGTCACGTACGTCACCAACGGATAGCCCCAACGCGCGGCCGGGCCGGGCGGCCGGTGACTGGGCACGAAGATCGGGAGACCGCCATGATCGCCGCCCCAGTGATCCATGAGCTCGGCAGTCCGCCGCCCCGCGAGGACCGCACCTGCCGCGTTCCATTCGTCCTGGAATTGTCCGGACGGCTGACCCGACTCCCCGTCCGCGTCCGCCCACTTATGCAGCCGCTCGCCATCGTCGCCGCCGAGGAAATCGTTGGGGTCGGCGATATACCCGTCGACTGACATCGACATGTCGAGCACGGAAGCGGACATTGAGTCTCCTTTTCTCGGTCTCTGGAATTGGCTCGGATCTCCGGCCTCACGCGGAGGGGTTCGGTAATCTACAACTAGATGGTTGTAGATGAATTGTCGGACGAGGCGGTCGACGAGCTGTTCCGTGCCCTGGCCGACCCGACGCGCCGCGACATCCTTCGCCGCTGCGCCGGGGGCGAGCCCTCGGTTTCGCGACTCGCGGCGGTCTATCCGATGAGCTTCGCGGCGGTGCAGAAGCACGTCGCGGTGCTGGAGCGGGCCGGCCTGGTCAGCAAGGAGCGCCACGGGCGCGAGCAGCTCGTGCGCACCGATGCCACCGCGGTCGACCGCGCGCGGCAGGCGCTCGACGAGCTCGAGGCGACCTGGCGCGGGCGAGTGGACCGGATGTCGGACGTGCTCGCCCAGGGAACTGGATGAGCGTCACCAGCGTCGACAGGGACTACGACAACCTCACGATCACCCTGATCGCCGACTTCGATGCTCCGATCGAGCGGGTGTGGGAGCTTTGGTCGGATCCGCGCAAGCTCGAACGATGGTTGGGCCCGCCGACCCACCCGGCGAGCGTCGAGAAGCATGACCTCACCCCGCGCGGCGAGGTGGCGTTCTTCATGACCGGCCCTGATGGCGATAGGTCGTGGGGCACGTGGCGGGTCACGGCGGTCGATCCGCCGACCTCGTTGCAGTTCACCGACGCCTTCGCCGACACGGACGGGACGCCGATCGCGGACATGCCGGTCAGCAAGGTCAGGGTCCAGCTCACCGAGCGCGAGGGCGGCACGCGGATGGAGCTGCAGTCGACGTTCGAATCCCGCGAGGACATGGAGCAGTGGGTGGGCATGGGCACAGTCGAGGGCTTGCAACAGGCGGTCGGCCAAATGGACGCCCTCCTCGGATAGCAATGCGATCGCGCCTCGGCACAACCGGATCACGCCTGCGTTGGACGATCGGCACTAACCGCCGGGCGGGCTCACTTCTGCTATCGCGTGAACCCGACAGTCGACGGGGGGCAGAACCGCTGTCGCTGCCCGTTAAGTTGGCTGCATGTCTGAGGCCGAGCAGCTGCTGCGGTCCGCCTACCGCGCGTTCAACGCGCGCGATATCGAGGCCGCGATCGAGTTGATGGATCCCGAGGTCGATTGGCCTAACGCCTGGGAGGGCGGTCGGGTGGCCGGCCGCGCGGCCGTCCGCGACTACTGGAAGAGACAGTTCGCCGCCATCTCTGGCGAGGTCGAGCCCGAGGGCTTCACCGAGGAGGCGGACGGCGCCATCACGGTCGATGTTCATCAGGTGGTCCAGGACGCGAACACCGGCGAGCTCATCTCCGATTCGCGCGTTCTCCACCGCTATCGGCTCGAGGATGGCCTGATCGTCCGCATGGACGTTCTTGAACCGCCGGACCAGCAGTAGAGGGTCCGACCGCGCCCTGCTCCCTCTCGCGTGAATCCGATCCGCGCGCCCGCTCCTAGCGCAGAGCAATAGCGAGCCGGACGGCCGCGGGACCCAAAGCAGGACGCTCCGTCCGCGATCGCTGAGAGCCTTGCGACGTGGCCTCCCTCGCTCGCATGCTCTATCGCTTCGCGGGTGCGGTCAGGCGCGCCGCCAAGGAAGAGACCTTCTTCGCGGTCGTCGCAGCCGCGGCCGCCCTCGCGCTCACAGGGACGGTGGTCTACACGCTCGGTGAGGGCTGGAATATCGTCGACGGGTTCTACTTCGCGGTCGCCACGCTGACCACGTCGAGCATCGCTGACCCCGATCTCGTGCTCACCCATGACGTGCTGAAGGTCTTCACCGCTTTCTACATCCTGACCGGCATCGGGATCTTGGTGGAACTGGCGCGCCAACTCGGTGTCGGGTTCGTGAAGATGCGCGAGGAGCACACAGCGACCAGGCAGGCCAAGCTCGAACACGTCCACGACCGTCGCCCCAAGGACGATCCGCCCGAGGCACAGTCGCCGGAATAGTCCGGCGTTTGGCAGGCGGCGACGCTCAAGACGTTGCGCCAATCGAAAAGTTCCGCTTCCATGCGCAGGACGGGGTCTTCGGTCGGCGACATCCGCGCTGTCGCTCCCGCGAACCCGACAGTCGACGGGGGCGGAACCGCTCTTGTTTTGCCGGCGCTACCAACTCGCCACGCCCGCGTCTAGATCGGTCACACCCCCGGCGCCAGCATCGTTGCCGTCGATTCCGACGGAAGGAGAACCATGCGAAAGCACTACGCGCGCGCCCACCTGTGGACCGTGGATCGCGGCCGGCACCTCCGTGATCGCCTCGCCTCCGAGCGCGGCCAGGGGACGGTCGAGTACGTCGGCCTGATCCTGCTCGTCAGCCTGCTGATGGTCGGGATGGTGGCTGCGATGAAGGGGTTCAACGGTACCCAGGGCACCGAGCTCGCCGAGGTGATCATCTCGAAGGTGAAGCAGGCCGTGAACGCGATCACGTTCCGGTAACGGGCACGATTGGCGCGTTCCTCTCGCCATCCGAGAGGAATGCGCCGGTCGAGCCGCTCAGCCGACGTTGGGGGCGTCGAGCTGGGCGTGCAGGGTGGCGATCTCGGTGACCGCCGAGCTGATGTAGAGCCGGCGCCAGAGCTCGAGCTCCTCGTCGAGGTCGCGCATATAGGAGGGGATCTCGGCCACGCCGGTCATCACCGCCATCACGCGCTCGGCCTCGAGCTTGGTCACGTTCTCGCGCGCCAGGAGAGCTGATACGGCCAGGTATTGGACGTCTTCCTCGTACATCGATTGCAGGGTCCCACCGCGGCGGCTTCGCGGCCATGCAGCTAGCCCGATTCGAGGGGTACGGTTATCCCCCGGATCGCCTGCCTCTGACAGACTCGCGCCCGATGGCGCGCAGCTACGAACGCGGTCCAGGAGACCACCGCCCGGTCACGATCGAGCCGGGCTTCGTTCGCACCGCCGGCGGTTCGTGCCTCTACGAGCAGGGCGAGACGCGAGTGATCTGCACCGCCTCGGTGACGGAGGACGTCCCGCGCTGGCTGGCGGGCAAGCGGCCGCGGCTGGGTCACCGCCGAGTACGCGATGCTCCCGGCGTCCACCGGGCAGCGCAAGGAGCGCGATTCGAAGCGCGGCCGCCCGGACGGGCGCTCGACCGAGATCCAGCGGCTGATCGGCCGCTCGCTGCGCGGCATCGTCGATCTCTCCGCGCTCGGCGAGCACGCCATCTACGTCGACTGCGACGTCCTTCAGGCCGACGGCGGCACCCGCTGTGCCTCGATCACCGGCGGCTACGTCGCCCTGCGGCTGGCGACCCAGGAGCTTCGCGCCGCCGGCGCGCTCGAGCGCGACCCGCTCACCGGCTCGGTGGCGGCGATCAGCTGCGGCGTGGTGGGCGGCGAGCTGCTCTGCGACCTCGACTACGCCGAGGACTCGAACGCCGAGGTCGACGCCAACGTGGTCATGACCGGCGACGGCGGCCTGGTCGAGGTCCAGGCGACCGCCGAGCGCACGCCGGTGTCGCGCGCCTCGCTCGACGACCTCTTGGCGCTCGCCGAGCCGGCGATCGACGCCCTGCGCGAGGCCCAGGTGGTCGCCTGCGGCGAGCTCCCGCCGGCATGAGCCCACCGCGGCGCCTGGTGCTGGCGACGCGAAACCAGCACAAGCTTCGCGAGCTCGGCGAGATCCTCGCCGGGGTCGAGCTCGTGCCGCTGCCGGATGACGTCGAGCTGCCCCCCGAGGCCGGCGAGACCTTCGCCGAGAACGCCCTGATCAAGGCCCGCGCCGCCCGGGCCGCCACCCGCATGGAGGCGATCGCCGACGATTCCGGGATCGAGGCCCGGGCGCTCGGGGGCCGGCCGGGGGTGCGCTCGGCGCGCTTTGCGGGGGAGGGCGCGAGCGACGCCGAGAACCTGGGCAAGCTGATCGCCGAGCTCCGCAACCGCGACGACAAGCTCGGTCGCCTATGTCGCCGTGATCGCCCACGTCGGCCCCGACGGCGAGGAGCGCCTCTACGAGGGCCGCTGCGAGGGGACGCTGACGCTCGCGCCCCGGGGGACGGGCGGGTTCGGCTACGACCCGGCGTTCGTTCCGGCCGACACCGGCCCCGAGGACGAGCGCACCATGGCCGAGCTCTCGCCGGATGAAAAGCACGCGATCAGCCACCGCGGCCGTGCCGCGCGCAAGCTCGCCGAGGCGCTGGGCTCGTGATCCGCACCAAGAGCGGCGCCGCCGGGCTCTCGATCGCCTCCAACTCGCTGCTGATCGCGCTGAAGCTGGTCGCCGGCGCGATCACCGGCTCGATCGCGATCATCACCGAGGCGATCCACTCGGCCATCGACCTGATGGCCTCGGTGATCGCCTTCGTCTCGGTCCGCCGCGCCGACGAGCCGCCCGACGCCGAGCACCCCTACGGCCACGAGCGGATCGAGAACCTGGCCGCGGCGATCGAGGGAATGCTGATCCTGGTCGGCGCCGGGGTGATCGTCTTCGAGGCGACGAGGCGCCTGGTCACCGGCGCCGAGATCGAGAACCTCGGAGTCGGCATCGCCGTGGTCGCCTTCTCCGCGGTCGCCAACGTCTGCGTCTCGGCCTTCCTCTCGAGGCGGGCCAAGCAGCTCGGCTCGCCGGCGCTCGAGGGCGACGCCGCCCACCTGCGCGCCGACGCTCTGACCTCGGTCGGGGTCCTGGTGGGCCTGGCGCTGGTCGAGATCACCGGCGAGGCGGCGTTCGACGCGATCGCGGCTCTGGCCGTCGCGGTCGCGATCGTCTTCTCCGGGATCCGGATCCTCAGCCGCTCGGGCCGGGTGCTGGTGGACGAGGCGCCGCCGCCGGAGGAGCTCGACCTGGTCGAGCGCGCGATCACCGCCGAGCGCGACCACCATCCCGAGATCGCCGGCTACCACAAGCTCCGCGCCCGCCGTAGCGGCAACCGCCGCTACATCGACCTGCACCTCCAGTTCCACAAGGGGGTGACGCTCGAGAACGCCCACGCCCTCGCCCACGAGGTCCGCGGCGCGATCGAGACCGCGATCCCCAACTCCGAGGTGCTGATCCATGCCGAGCCCGAGGAGTCGTGGCACCCTCCCGAGGAGGAGGCGAAGGGGCCCTACCGGGCCGGATAATCGTGTCGATGCCCGGGGAGATCCGCTACGCGCAAAGCGGCGACGTCAACATCGCCTACCGGGTAACCGGCGACGGGCCGCTGACGCTGGTCACGGCGCCCGGGTTCGTCTCTCACCTGGAGCTCCTGCCCGAGCTCCCGGAGCTCGCGCGCGGCATCGACCGCCTGGCCTCGTTCGCCCGCGTGGTCATGTTCGACAAGCGCGAGCAGGGCCTGTCCGACCGGATCGGCCGCCCGCCGACGATCGAGGAGATGGTCGACGACATCGCCGCGGTGATGGACGCCAGCGAGACCGAGCGCGCGGCGATCTTCGGCGTCTCCGAGGGCGCGGCGATGGCGCTGATGTTCGCCGCGACCTATCCCGAGCGCTGCTCCCACCTCGTGATCTGGGGCGGGTACGCGCGCGTGACCGAGACCGACGGCTATCCCGCAGGGCGTCCCGGCGGAGGGCCTCGACCGGTTCGGCCACGTCGTCAATCGCGACTGGGGCGGACCGGTGCTGCTCGCGGCCTTCGCGCCGAGCCGGGTCGGCGATCCGCTCGTCGAGGACTGGTGGGCCCGCCTGCTGCGCGCCGGCACGAGCCCGAGCAGCGCCGCGGCGCTGATGGTGATGTACAAGGAGCTCGACGTCCGGGACGCGCTGCCGCTGATCACCGCGCCCACGCTCGTGGTTCACCGCACCGAGGATCGGGTCGTGCCGATCGGACTTGGCCGCTACGTCGCCGAGCACGTGCCCGGCGCCCGATTCGTGGAGGTCGCAGGCGCCGACCACCTGCTCTGGACCCAGGGCGCCGACCGCGCGGTCGACGAGATCGAGGAGTTCCTCACCGGAACCCGCGGCGCCGGCAAGCCCGACCGGGCGCTGGCGACGGTGATGTTCACCGACATCGTCGACTCGACCGCTCATGCCGCGCGGCTCGGCGACCAGCGCTGGGTCGAGCTGCTCGACCGCCACGACGCGGTGGTCGCCCGCCTGGTCGAGGCGAACCGCGGCCGGGTGGTGAAGACCACCGGCGACGGAGTCCTGGCGACCTTCGACGGGCCTGCCCGGGCGATCGAGTGCGCCCGCGGCGCGACCGCCGCCGCCGACCCGCTCGGGATCGAGCTTCGCGCGGGCCTGCACGCCGGCGAGTGCGCGCGGCGCGGCGCGGACGTCGGCGGCATGGCCGTCCACATCGGCGCCCGGGTCGCCGCGCTCGCGCGTCCCGGCGAGGTGCTCGTCTCGGGGACCTTGAAGGACCTCGTGATCGGCTCGGGGTTCGAGTTCGACGATCGCGGGGCGGCGACGCTCAAGGGCGTCCCCGGCGAGCATCGGATCTACGCGGTTCGCGAGTGAGCGCCCGCTCGCCGGGGCTCAGAACAGGTTCACCGCGGCCGAGAGCCCGACCGCTCCGCTGACGATCGCGTAGCCGCTGTAGCCGTTGACCGCGAGCAGGACTGCGCCGATCGCGCAGATCCCGACCACCGTCAGCCACGAGGCTCTCTCGAGCGACACGGCCGCTATTGTCGCCGACGTGCCCGACCGCACGACGCAAGGCGCTCCCAGCGCCGCCGACGCCGAGGTCGCGGTGGCCCGCCTGGCCGCGATGTCGGCCGACTATCGGGGCTGCGTGATCCTCGATTCCGACGGCGAGCCGCTCGCCGCCAGCGGCGACGCCGCCGACTGGGCCGAGGCGGGGCGCGAGCTGCTCGCTGCCGCCGACGCCGCGGCCGGGGAGCCGGTGGTCTCGGCGCACGTCGGCACCGAGGACGGCGAGGCGTTCGTCGCCCGCCACAACGGCCTGGCGCTCATCGCCGCCGCCGACCGCTTCACGCTCGCCTCGCTGATGATCTTCGACATGCGCGCGGTGCTGCGCGACCTCGCCGCCGGGCCCGACGCGCCGGCGATCCGCGACGCGAGCCCCAACGGAGCGCCGGGCTGATGCCTCCGAAGCCCCACCGGGTGCTGATCGAGCGCGTCTCCGGCTACGCCGACGAGGCGTCCGCCTATCTGCGCCGCCGCCGGCTCACCCGCCGGCCGTTCGCCCGCGTGACCGTCCCGGGCGGGCGCACGATCGACTGCCCGCCCGACACGGAGAGCGGGCGCGAGTTGTTTCGCGCCGGCTCGCGGGTGATCGACGCCGGCCGCTGAGCGGCTACCCGGCGAGCTCGCGAAGCCGCGGCGCGGCCTCCTCCCCGAGCCGCCTGATCGAGCCCAGCGGGTCGTCGGGCGGCGGCGCCACCAGGAGCGTCTGGAAGCGAAGCTCGGTGGCGATCCGCGCGAGCTCGTCGGCCCAGCCGGCCGGCTGGCTCCCCAGCGCCGTCACGTTCGCCACCCGCTCGATCGCCGCCGGGTCGCGCCCGGCCTTCCGCGCCGCTTCGTCGATCGCCGCCTGGGCTCCGGCGACGTCCTCGGGGTGCAGGTAGTGGTCGCCGAGGCTCGGCAGCCAGCCGTCGCCGAGCCGGCCGGTGAGCCGCAGCATCCGCGGGCCGTAGGCGCCGATCCAGAGGCCGATCGGGTGCGCGGGCGGCGGCCCGGGCTTCGCCCCCTTGACCCGGTAGTGGCGCCCCTCGACGTTCACCGAGCGCTCGCCCGACCAGAAGCCGCGCAGGATCGCGATCGCCTCCTCGAGCGCCTCGACCGACTCGCCCGGCGTCCGCCGGGGCCCGCCCATCGCCTCGACCGCCTCCCAGAAGGAGCCGGAGCCGATCCCGAGCTCGACCCGGCCGCCGCTCAACAGGTCCAGCGAGGCGACCGACTTGGCGAGCACCGCCGGCTGGCGCAGCGGCAGGTTGATGACGTCGGGGACCAGGCGGACGCGCTCGGTGCGTGCCGCCACGTAGGCGAGGAGCGTCCAGGTGTCGAAGAAGCGGCGCTGGTACGGGTGGTCCTGGACGCCGACGAGGTCGAGCCCCACCCGGTCGGCGGTCTCGATCTGGTCGAGCGTCAGCTGCGGATCGGTGGCGTCGGGGACGACGAAGATGCCGAGCCTGACCGCTGCCACCCTGGTTAGTCTGGCGCAATGCCTGCCCGGGCCACCGCGGCGCTCGCGCTCGCCGGCGCCCTGATCGCCGCGCTCCTGCTAGCAGCCGCCGCGCCCTCGGCGCTGGGCCCGTATCCGTCGCTGGGCGGCAAGTGCGGGGTGTTCCCGACCGCGCAGTACTTCGCGCCCGGCGCTCCCTCGGCGCCCGACCAGACGGCCTGGAACCAGGACATCTCCAGCGCCCCGGTGGACCCGAACTCGAACGCGATCATCGCCTTCATCAACTCCCACGGCGCCACCGAGCTTCACCCGGACTTCGGCTCGCCGCGCGAGTACGGGATCCCGTACGCGGTCGCCGGCAAGCGCACCAAGAGGACCAAGGTCAAGTTCACCGCCTACGGCGACGAGTCCGACCACGGCAAGTACCGGGTGCCGACCAACGCCCCCGTCGAGGGCGGCGCCAACTCGGACGGCGACCGCCACGTGATCGCCTACGACAAGTCCCGTTGCAAGCTCTACGAGCTCTACCGCGCCTTCCCGGACAAGCAGCGAAAGCGCTGGAGCGCGGACGCCGGGGTGATCTGGGACCTGACCTCGCCCGAGCTGCGCCCGGACGGCTACACCTCCGCCGACGCGGCCGGCCTGCCGATCTTCCCCGGCCTGGTCCGCTACGACGAGGTTGCCGCCGGCCACATCGACCACGCGATCCGGGTCACGTTCGAGGTCACGCGCAGCGCCTGGATCCACCCGGCCTCTCACTGCGCCAGCGACGAGACGAGCCCGAACGCGCCGCCGATGGGCATGCGCCTGCGCCTCAAGTCGGGCTACGACACCTCGCAGCTGACCGGCGCCGCCAAGGTGATCGCCGAGGCGCTCAAGCGTTACGGGTTCATCGTCGCCGACAACGGCTCGAACTGGTTCTTCCAGGGCACCTCGGACCGCCGCTGGAACGACGACAACCTCAGCCGGCTCAAGGCGATCCCCGGCTCGGCGTTCGAGGTCGTGCGCTCGCAGGCCGAGACCCACGTCTGCTGACTACCTCCGAGGTAATCGACAGGCCTCCCTCCGCCTGCGACCGTCGTCGCGTCAACCGACGACGGAGGTAAGCAATGAACGCTGAAACTCAAGCCGCGAGCGGCTTCGCCGCGCGGGTGGCCGCGATCCCCGGCGAGCTCGCCGTCCGCCTGGCGCTGCGGCTCGACGCCGCGGTGACCGGGGCCAACGGCGTCGCCTATCTGGCCCTCGCGGACGTGCTCGACGGACCGCTCGGGATCTCGGCGGGCGTGATGCGCCCGGTCGGCGCCTTCCTGGTCGCCTTCGCGGTCGCGGTCTACGCGGTCTCGGCGACCGAGGTGGTCAACCGGGCCGCCGTGCGAGCGGTGATCGCCGCCAACGCGATCTGGGCCGCCGACAGCCTCATCGTCCTCGCCGCGGGCTGGACCTCGCCGACCACGGTGGGCGCGATCTGGATCGGCCTCCAGGCGCTGGTGGTCGCGGGCTTCGCCGCCCTGCAGGCGGCGGCGCTCAGCCGTCGCGAAGCGAGATGAGTCCGCCGACGACGCCGAGGTAGGCGGTCCCGGTCGGCCCGATCGCAAGCCCGGCGTAGTTGTTGTTGAAGAGCAGCCCCGACCCGGCATACCGGCTCCACACCGTGGCGCCGGTATGCCAGTCGATCGCGGTCCAGTAGTACCCCTGGGCCAGCGGGTCGGGCGGACGGGTGTAGGCGTAGATGAGGCCGGTCTTGGTCGAGAGCTTCGGGACCACGGTCGGGGCCCGGGCGTCGGTGTTCGTCCACTTCAGCTTGCAGCCGTCGCCCTTCTTGTTGAGGTCGACGCGCGCGAAGCCCGGCTCCGTGACGGCGCCGGTGTTGGGGCCGAACGGGTCCTGGTAGCCGTAGTTGTTCTCGACGATCAGCGAGCGCCCCGCGGTCAGCAGCGAGTTCTCGGTCGCCGACCCGCCGACGCCGAACACCGGCTGGACGCAGACCTTGCGCTTGGCGCCGTGGAGCTTTTTGGCGGTCCGGTAGATGACGATGTCCATCGGGTCGGCGTTGTCGGTGATCGCCACGTAGCCGTTGTCCATGATCGTCGGCGTCGTGCCGGAGCCGGCGTTCACCTGGCTCGGCTTGACGATCCCCGAGTTCGGATAGCCGCTCTTCCAGATCACCCGCGGCACGCCGTTCTTGGTCGCCTTGAACCGGTACATGCGCTTGTCGGAGACGATGTAGACGCCGTCGGAGGCGACCGCGAACGAGTTCTCGATCTCCTCGCCGAGGGTCTTGACCTTGAGCTCGCCGGTCTTCGGGTCGAGGGTCCCGACGCGGCCGTTCTGCTTGGAGACGAACCAGATCAGCCCGTTGAAGTCGGGCAGCGCCGAGGTGATGCGCTCGGTGGACTCGTCGATCTTCGGGGTGAGGTCGTAGTCGCGCTTCTGGGTCAGGGAGCCGTCGTCGCCGACCTTGAGCACGAAGATGTGGCCGGTCTTGGTCGGGATCCACATCCGGTCCTTGTTGTCGAGGAAGAAGTAGCCGCCGCCGGAGAAGTTCTGGTACGGCTTGGTTCCGGGCGGGTCGGGAGTCTGGGGAAGCTCGAAGTCGGCCAGCGTCGCCAGCGTCACCGGGTCGAAGACGCGCGCGTGTGGCGGGAAGGCGGTCGACGGGCAGACGGCGACCAGGTGCCCCTCCGAGTCGAAGGCGATCGAGCCGCAGAGCGCGGGCGGCCCGGCGGCCGAGTTCGTGATCAGGTTGTTGCCGAGGGGACCGGCCCGCTTGTACGCGTCGGTCATCCAGGTGTCGTTGTGGATGTTCGAGTTCGGGTTCGGAGCCATGTACGGGTTCTGCTCCGGATGGCTCGGCTCGACCTTGTTCGGGGTTGCCGCCGCGCCCTGGAAGGCGGGGAGGGAGGGGGTGCCGACGTCGACGATCGGGTCGGCGGACGGCGGTCGGCGCTACGGAGAGCGCGACCAGGGTCACGAGGGCTGCGATCGCGCGGCGAGACGCCAACACGCCCAACAGTCTCCCGGATCGGCGCTGGGTTTGTCGATACGTCAACCGACTGCCATCTAATCGTCGAATACCGACGGTTAGATGACATTCGACCGCCCTACGGGCTTGAAGTTCTCGCAATTTGCGGACGCCGAGGCGGAGGAGCGTCGCTTCTGACGTACGCTCGAGGCCGGAGCGGGGGCATGCTGGAACGTACAGGGCTTATCGGTAGCGAACCCACCGGATGAAGCCTGCGACCGCATCGACCGCGCCCACTCGCGTTGCCCTCGGGTCTCGACGCGACGACGACTGGACCGAGCGCGCCGCCCGCCTCTACGAGGAGTTTGCACCGCCGGCGAGGGCGATGCTTCGGCGCGCGTTCCGGGGGGCGTTCGGCGAGGACGAGCTCGACGACATCTACGCCAGCGCCTGGGTCGGGACGCTTCGGGCGCTGGAACCTCGGCACGAGGAGCTGGGCGACGACGAGATCCGCAGCTATCTGTTCACCGCCGTGGCTCATCAAGCCGGCAAGGAGCTCCGCCGCCGCAAGCGAAAGCCGGTTGCTCCACTCGAGCTCGCGGGCGCGGTCGCTGACCGGTCGGCCAGCAGCCCGGAGGAGTCCGCGACCGCCGCGGAGGAGTCCCGGGTCACGCGGGACCTGCTGGCGTCACTCCCGGCACGCCGCAGGGCCGTGATCATGCTCCGCTACGGGTGGGGCCTCGAACCGAAGGAGGTCTGCGCGCTGATCAAGGGTCTCTCGCCGCGCGCGTACCGCAAGGAGATCACCCGCGGCGTCGACGAGCTGACCGAGAAGATCCGAAGCTTCGAGCGCGGCGAGTGGTGCGCCGAGCGCGAGCCGGTGCTGAAGGCATACGCGGCGGGGCTGGCCGGCGCCGAAGAGGAACATCAGGCGCGGGCTCACCTCGCGCATTGCCGGGCCTGCTCGACTTTCGTCGCGAAGCTGAGCGGTCACCTGCACGATCTCGGGAGTGCCATCGCGATGCCGGGCGCCATCGACGGGCTCGACGGCCATCTGTCGGTCGCCGATCGCCTGGTCGCGATCGGCGAGAGAGTGACGGGGCTCCTCGGCCGAGGCGAGAGCTCGACGCTTCAGGAGGTGGCGTCGACCACTGCCGCCGCCGGCGGAGCGCGAGGCGCGGGTGCGGTCGGAGCGGGAGTGCTCGCCAAGCTCGCCGGCATCGGCACCGCCGGCAAGCTCGCGCTCGCGTGCGCAGGGGGAAGCGCGGCGATCACCGCCTGCGTGGCCGCGGGCGTCAACCCGCTCGACCGATCAACGTCCGCTCCAGACAACCCGAGCGGCCAAGCCCAGCCGTCGACGACCGCCCCGTCAAGCGACGAGCAGGTCGACGACGTGCCGGTCCCGACGGAGCTCCCCTCACAGGTTGGCTACGGCTATCCGCCCGCGGTGGACACAGCAGACGCCACGACGGACCCCGGACCGCCGAAGCCGGAACCATCGGGCTCGTCGAGCGCCGGCGATGAACCGGCGCCGGTCGCGCCCGAGACCCCGGCGCCGGAGCAGGAGTTCGCCGTCGAGGCGGCCGCGACCGCTGCGCCAGCCAGCGCATCGACCGGCACCTCGGGCTCGTCGACCGCCGGCGCATCGGGCCAGACGAGCGCGGGGACCGTGAGACAGGAGTTCGCACCATGACCGGTCTCGGAGAGGACGAGCGATGAGAATCGGCCACGGGCCCCGGAGCCGCGGGTGGCTGCTCGGCCTGGCCGCATTCCTGGTGCTGATCGCCCTGATGCTGCTCGCCCCACCGACGGCGGGGGCGGCCGGTCAGAGCTACAACCTTCTGCGGTGTCATGACGCGCTGGGGCGGTATACGCAGGCGGGGGACGGTCAGGCGCAGGGCGGCTACATCGCGTTGGATAAGTGCCCGCAGTCGATCCCTGATTGGTCGTACCAGCTGAAGAGCCAGGGCGCCGTCAGCGGCGGGCGATATGCCGTGATCTCCTGGTCTGCTCCTTCGCGTACCGCGATCACGGGCATCTCCCTGGATCACGATATGCGCTCCGTCGGACGGTCACTCCGCTGAGATTCAGGTCGATTCAACCGTTCTCTATCGCGCTCCCAACACTCCCGGAGGGTTCGCCCACTTCTCTCAACGAGTCTTCCCCGCTGCGACCGCGCGCGTGATCCTCTATTGCGCGCCAGCGGGTGGGTGTTCCGCCTCGTCAGCTGCCCACGCCTTCGTCCGCAACGTCAGCATCGAACTCACCGACGTCGACGATCCCTCGCTGCGAGTCGACGGCGGCCTCATCGCTGGCGGCTGGAAGCGGGGCTCGGAGAAACTCGCTGCGGCGTCTGCCGACGCCGGATCTGGGATCAGGTATCTGGACGCGCTGATCAACGGGGTGGGGCTGAGCGCGCCGGTTTCGATCCAGTGCAACGGACAGACGCCGCGCTACACGATCTACGCGCCGCCGTGCGGTGGTGGGGGAATGGACATCACGCCGAGCACGGCTGCCCACCCGTTCCACAACGGCTCCAACACGGTCCAGGTCGTCACCAAGGACTTCGCCGGCAACACGACCTGGTCCCCGCAATTCACGGTGCTGGTCGACAACCGTTCGCCGGACCTCGCGTTCGCACCTGCACAGGACCCGGACGATCCGGAGCTGATTCGGGCCTCGATCTTCGACGGACACTCCGGCCTCGCGTCGGCCAGGATGTTCATACGCAGGGTTGGAGACGGCGATTGGCAGCCGATCGATTCGAGAATCGCCGGCCACGAGGTGCAAGCCCGCGTCGACTCTGCCGCCCTTCCCGCCGGCGAGTACGAGTTCAAGGCCGAGGCGATCGACGTAGCCGGCAACAAGGTCGAGACGACCCAGCGCGCGAACGGTCGGCCGATGCGGCTCACGTTCCCTCTCCGGGAGATCGTCGAGCTCAACGCGCACCTCGGCGGGGGTGGCTCGAAGGGCCAGACCGTTCCCTACGGCACGGACGCAAGCGTCAAGGGCCGGCTCGTGGACGCGACCGGTCGCGCGATCGCCGACAAGAAGGTTCTCGTCGTCGAGCACTTCGGCGATGGCGCGCTGATCCGGGAGCGACCGACAACGGTGACCACGAATGATCACGGCCGCTTCACGACCAAGATCCCCGCAGGTCCGACCCGCCACATCACGGCGAGCTTTGGAGGCACCGCGAAGTACGGCCAGGCGGCCGCGAGCGTCGGGCAGTTGACGGTCAAGAGCCGCGCGACCTTCGAGCTCGCCGATAAGACCGTGCCCGAGGGCGGCACGGCGACGTTCAAGGGCAAGGTCGGCCACTTCGGGGCCCGGATTCCCTCCGGCGGCAAGCTGATCGAACTTCAGGTGAGGGTCAAGACGGGGCGCTGGGAGACCGTCGGCGAGGCCTTCCGGACCAACGAGAAGGGCCGGCTACGTACGCCACTATCGGTTCGGCAAGCACTACGACACCGACGCGCTCTTCCATTTCAGGATCAAGGTCCAGAAGGAAGGCAACTGGCCGTACAAGCGCTCGACCTCACCGCGGCGAAAGCTGATCGTCCGCGCCCGCTGATATCCCCGAAGCGAAACGTCCAGACCGCCGGCCGGTTTACGTATCTGCCCCGACTCGAGGAGGACCGATGAGGATTCGCCGACCCAGCCATGCCACCATCGTCGCGTATCTGGCGCTGTTCGCCGCGCTCGGGGGCAGCGCATACGCGGTGTCAAGGGTCGGTACTAACGACCTCAAGAGCGGTGCAGTTACGTCCGCAAAAATCAGGAATCACACTGTCACAGCGAAGGACCTTGCCCCAATAGCGGTTCGTACCGGCAAGCGCCAGGTTGCTGCAGGCAACACAGCAATGTCCACGGCGACGGCGCGCTGCCGCAAGCAAGAAACCTTGATCACGGCCGCTGGCGGCTGGATAGGAGACGGGAATGTGACTTCGTCGATTGCTGATCGAAAGACCGAGCTTGTACAGGTGCGCGGCACTAACCCGGACGGATCGGCTGACACGCTCCTCGCCCAGGCGGTCTGCCTTCGGAAGTGACGTACCGGCTCGGCCCGGCGGCCGCAATGTTTCGCACCACCTAGAGCCGGTAGCGCGCCAGGTCCTGATCCAGGCGCTCTGACTCGGCCTCGCTGAGCGCCGGCTCGCCGCCTGGCGGTTCGGCTGACCCGCCGTCGCCGCCACGGCGGCGCCACCTCCGTAACCCCACGGCGATCGCCACCGCCGCGATCACGATCGCCGCTCCCGGGACGAGCCAGGCGGCGAGGTCGAAGCCGCTGTCCGACGGGGTCGCCAGCACCTCCTCGCCGTACTCGGCGACCAGGCGGTCCTTGATCTGCTCCTTCGTCAGCCCCTGCGCGACCAGCTCGCGGATCAGGTCTCGCTCCTGGATGGCCTGCGGCGCGTCGAGGGCGTGCTCGAGTGGGACCCCGCAGACGACGCACATCACCTCGTCCTCGATGTCGGTCAGCGACGCCTGCGGCTCGGCGGCGAGCGCCGGCGCGGCGAGCGCGAGCAGGAGCAGCGTTACGGCGAGGGCGGCGCGGCGCACTCAGCTCCCCTCGATCATCGGCGCGTAGCGGGCGTCGAGCGACTCGGCGGTGACCGGCTGGCGCTCGACCAAGGCGACGTTGCCGTCGGGGTCGATGAGGAAGTTCTCGGGCACCCCGGAGGTCTTCAGCTCGTCGGCGTAGTCGCCCGAGCCGTCGTGGAGCTGGGGGTAGGTGAGTCCGAACTCCCTGACGAACTCGCGCCCGGAGCCGCTGTCGTCCTGGGTGTCGATGCCGAGCACGGTGAAGCCGTCGGCCCGGTGTTCGCGGTAGAAGCGCTCCAGGGCCGGCGCCTCCTCTCGGCACGGGTCACACCACGAGGCCCAGACGTTGACCAGCACCCAGTCGCCTCGGTAATCGGCCACCGAGCCCGCCGCCGAGCCGTCGAGCGAGCGGCAGGTCGGCCTCGGGCACCGGGTCGCCGGGCGAGAGCGGATCCTCGCCCTTGGAGATCAGTCCGAAGGCGAGCAGGCCGATCACCGCGAGCACCGCCATGAAGATCGCAAACGTCCGCGCGCTCACGCGCGCAAGCGTAGAGAGGCACGCTGGTCCCGCTCTAGACTTCGCCGCTCCGCGGACGTAGCTCAGTTGGTAGAGCGTCGGCTTCCCAAGCCGAAGGTCGCGGGTTCGAGACCCGTCGTCCGCTTGGCCGACCACGGCCAGGTGAGGGCGCGCGTCAGCGCGGCTTCGGGAACCAGCACCGCGAAGCGCGAGCCGCGCTCGGGCTCGCTCTCGACCTCGATCCGGCCGCCGAGCGACTCGACGATCCGCTTCGCGAGGGTCAGCCCGAGCCCCGAGCCGTTGCCGCTGCGGGCCGGATCGCTGCTCCAGAACGGGTCGAAGACCGCGGTCGAGCGCCTCGGCCGGGATCCCCTCGCCCTGGTCTTCGACGGTCAGCCGGAGGCCGGCCGGGTCGCGGTCGGCGCGAACGAGCACGGTGCCGTCCTCGGGCGTGTGCCGGATCGCGTTCTGGAGCAGGTTCTGGACCACACGGGTGAGGTGCGGAGAGCAATCCGCGACGGCGGCGTCGTCGATCCGCGCCTCGATCCGGAGGCCCTTCTCGACGGCTTGGCCGTCGCACGCCGAGAGCGCGCGGCCGACGACCTCGGCGACCGTGGCCCGCTCGACCTCGGCCTCGAGCGCGCCGGCGTCGAGCTTCGCGAACTCGAAGAGGTCGTCGACCAGCGCGGCGAGGACGTCGACCCCGGCGCGAATCTCGGCGACGTAGCGGCGCAGGGTCGCCGGGTCGTCGACGACCTCGTCGTCGATCGCCTCGGCCATCGCCCGCAGGCTGGCGAGGGGGGTGCGCAGGTCGTGCGAGACGGCGATCATCAGGTCGCGGCGCTGCGCCTCGAGCGCCCGTTCGCGCGCGCGAGCCTCCGCCATCCACGCGAGACCGGCCGCGGCGGCGGTGAGCGCGAGCGCCGGCGTGGCGAGGAGGGCGAGGTGGGCGATCTCCTTGCCGGGCATGCCGGCGAGCGCGGCAGAGCTGACGGTCGCCGCTCCCGCGAGCAGGCCGACCGCGAGCGCTACGAGCAGGGGTCGCCAGCGACTCATCCCGCGAACCGGTAGCCGGCGCCCCAGACCGTGACCAGGCGTCGCGGGTGCGACGGGTCGGACTCGATCTTCTCGCGCAGGCGGCGGACGTGGACCGTGACCGTGGCCGGATCGCCCGTCGAAGGCGACGTCCCAGAGCTCGTCGAGGAGCTGATAGCGCGAGAACACGCGCCGTGGGTGGGAGGCGAAGTGAACGCGAGCAGGTCGAATTCCTTCGGAGTGAGCGTCACCGGATTCCCGCCTACACGCACCTCGCGCGAGGGTCGATCGATCTCCAGGCCGTCGAATCGGATCAGCTCCTCGTCGGACGCTGCGCGACCGGCTCGGTCGCGCTGCGGCGCAGCACCGAGCGCACCCTGGCGACGACCTCCCCGGGGGAGAACGGCTTGCTGACGTAGTCGTCGGCGCCGGTCTCCAGCCCGACGATCCGATCGGTGGTCTGGCCGCGGGCGGTGATCATGATCACCGGGACGTTCGCGCGCGTCCTCATCCGGCGAAAGACCTCGAACCCGTCGACCCGGGGCAGCATCAGGTCGAGGAGCACGAGATCCGGTTGGCGCGACTCGAACGCCCCGAGCGCCCGCTCGCCGTCGCCGACCGCCTCCACCTCGAAGCCGCCGCGCTCGAGATAGCGGGCGAGCACGTCTCTGACCATCGGCTCGTCGTCGACCACCAATACGCGTGCGGCTGCATTCATCTGCGCTCACATCGTCCGCCTGAGTTCTTACGGAGACGTTTCGCGGTCGGAAACGAAATCGCAATGAGGCGCACGGACAATGCTTCACCGGTGCGACGCTTGCCGGTCATACCCGCGATCGTGGTCTCCCTTGCGATCGCCGCCTGTGGCGGCGACGACGACACGACGCCGACGACGCAGGCAGGCGCCGGCGACGACATCCGCCGCCGAGGACGCCTCTCCGAGCGCCGGACAGGGGGAAGCGGCCGCCGGCGGTACCGAGCTGGTCGCCGCCGACAGCCAGTACGGCTCGATCCTGTTCGACTCCGAGCAGCGGGCGATCTACCTGTTCGACAAGGAGAGCTCGGAGTCAAGTCAGTGCTACGGCGCCTGCGCCGAGGCTTGGCCGCCGGTGCTCACCGAGGGCGAGCCGCGGGCCGGCGCCGGGCTCGACCCGAAGTTGCTCGGGACGACCGACCGAAACGACGGCTCGACCCAGGTCACCTACGGCGGCCACCCGCTCTACTACTACGTCGACGACCCGCCCGGCGAGGTCCTCTGCCACAACGTCGACGAGTTCGGCGGCCTGTGGCTGGTGGTCGAGCCGAGGAGCGGCGAAGCGGTTCAGTAGCCGCGCCGGCCGCTACGTGAACCGCGCCTCGATGTTCGCGAACTCGCGCTTCAGCGACTCGTACTGGCTCTCGAACAGCTCGTCCGGCATCTCCGGGCCCTGGAACATCGTGAACGTGTACGCGGTCCGCCCGTCGGCGAGCTCGACCGCGCGGGTGGGGAACACCGCCATCTCCTCGGCGCTCGGGCCGGCGAGCATGTCGATCACCCCGGTGTCCTCGTCGGCGCGGATCTCGAACCGGAACTCGCCCAGGTTGTTGACGACCACGTAGCCGTCCTCGTCGCGGCGCAGCTCGCGGGCGAACTCCGTCGCCCATTCGGGCAGGTTCTCGATCGCGGACATGTAGGCGAACACCTCCCGCTGAGGCGCGGGAAGGACGGTGGTCACTGTGCGGCTCCTCATAGCGTCGATACCTCCTCGAGGTCGTGTTGCCAGCTGCCGCGAGCGCCGGCGTTCCCAGCGCTCGGATCACCAGTCGGTCCAGCTCGGCCAGCACCTCTTCGGCGACGGGGCGAAACCGACGCGCCCGCGGCGTCAGGTGGACGCGCGTCGCCCGGCCGTCGTCGGGATCGGGCTCGCGGATCACGAGCCCGTCGCGCTCCATCAGCCGGACCATGGTCGTCATCGTCTGCTTCGCCAGGCGCGCGCGGCGCCCGAGCTCGCCCATCCGCAGGCCGTCCTCCTCGAACAGGGGGAGGAGGATCGATCCGTAGGCCGGCCGGACCTCGCCGTAGCCGCGCTCGCTGAACTGGGCGTAGAGGAGCTCGTTCCAGCGCTGCGAGGCCTTCGCGAGCAGGAAGCCGAGGTTCTCTCGGGTGGCCGCGCGGCGCCGGTTGCCGGTCGCTCGATCGCCTGGTTCATAGAATAGTCTTATATCAGACTATACGCTCGAAAGACGGGCCCGCCGTCGGGCGGGCCCGTCCCGTGTGATCGCTTGGCGGCGCCTATCGAGCCGCGAGCCCGGTCGCAGCGCCGGGCAGCCCGCCCGCCCCGCCGATCGGGGTCAGGCTGCCGTCCGCGCGGACGCGGAAGCCGCTGATCGTCCCGTCGCCGGAGTTCAGCGAGTAGAGCAGGCGGCTGTTGCGCGTCAGCGCCATGTCGATCGGCCCGGGTCCGGTCAGCCCGGTCACGCCGTCGGCGTCGAGCAGGGTGAGCGCGCCGTCATGGCCGACGCTGTAGCCGGAGATCGAGCGCTGCCGGTGTTGGTCGTGTAGGCGAAGCGGCCGTTCTTGGTCACCACGATCCAGCACGCGGCGGTCTCGGTTGTCGCCACCGAGGGACTGATCGCGTCGATGATCCCGTCCTCGACCGCGTAGGAGGAGACCGCGCTCGCGTCGGCCGCGCCCCCGAACGCCTCGGAGACGATCAGGTGCCCGCGCCGGTCGAACGCGAAGCCGAACGGCGTCGTCCCGGCCGAGGCCTGCGGGTTCGGGCCGCTGGCGAGGCCGGTGTCGGCGTCGACCGCGTAGGTGTCGATCAGGTTGGTGTCCTTCTCGGTCACCACCAGCGTTTCGCCGCGGGGATCGAACGAGACCTGCGCCGGACCGACGCCGGCGCCGCTCAGCGGCCGGGTCGAGCCTGAGAGCGGCGAGAGCGACCCGTGCCGCGAGATCGTGTGGCCGGTGATGTCGCCGGCGCCGCCGGCGTTGAGCACGTAGAGCAGGCCGTCGTCGACCGTGAGGCTGATCGGCTGGTCGCCGCCGGAGGCGTCGGTGTCGATCAACTCGAGCTGTCGAGCCATGGACCCTGAAGCTCGAGATCGAGTCGCTGCCGGGATTGACCGCGAACAGCAGCCTGCCGTCGAGCACCAGGCCGCCCTGGTTGCCGAGCCCGGCGCCGGTTCCGGTGCCGCCGGTCGCGAACTGGCCGTCGGCGGTCAGCGCGCCGTCGCCTGCCCGATCGAAGACCTTGACCGCGTTGCCGGCCGGGTCGTTGGTGAGCGTGTAGACGGCGCCCGAATTGGCGAGTGCGCCGCTCGCGCCGACGCCGAGCGCGCCGAGGGTGAGCCCCAGCGCGACCGGAAATGCCAGGCGCCTCCTAAATCGCGAGACCTTGAGCATGTCGTCACCTCCACAGGGTTGGAACCGGTAGGCGACGCTAGGCGGGTGGCGTTACCAAATCCTTTCGCCGAACGGGAGTCGCTGCAGCAAGAAACCGTGTCCCGACGAAATCTAGCCGGCGATGTCGCAGGTGGTCGTTAACGAGCAGCCGTCGGTGACATGATTGCAGCATGACTGACCCAGCGAGAGCTCCACTCGCTTCGAGTGGGCTTCCGCAGCCGAGGTCGTCGCGGATCCGAGACCCGTCGTCCGCTTCGGAGGCCCTCTCGATGCGCTGCGAGGTCGTCGTCGGGAATGACGAGCTCGCCGGCCATCCCCGGCCGCGGCGGGGCCGGGGTCACCGCGAACGCCGGCGGAAGGGGAGGTCCAGGAGCGTGAACAGCGCCAGGGCGAGCAACGCGGAGCTGACGATGTACCAGGGCCATGGACCCAGGTAATCGAGCAGGCTCGCGGTCTCGGGCTTCTCGCTGAGGTACATGTAGTTCCCGCCGGTGATCGCGTTCCCGATCGCGGCGACGGCCGCCCACGCTGCGGTTGCCAAGAAGACCCGCTCGACGGCCCCGCGGCGAGGCGTCAATCCGAGGCCGATAACGAGGAACAGCGCGCCGAGGACCACGCCCGAGTGGGTGATGAAGTAGTTCCAGAAAAGGAAGGTCGAGGGACCGTCGTCCTCGGAGAGGGCCGGCGTCAGCACCGCCTGGACCGACGCGGTCAGGCCCCAGAAGTAGGTCAGCTCGACGAGCAGTGGCTGACGGCTCCACAGCGCCAGCGCGGCAACGACCGTGACGACGTCGGTGAGGTGAAGCGGGAGGTCGAAGTCGAGGTCGTAATCGCCTCGCAGTCCGATCACGAGGGGGTAGGCGAGGAACGCGCCGAGGAGCAGCACCGCAAGTCCACGTGAGAAGACGCTCGTCCAGGGCCCTGGGTGGTCCCGGGCGGTGAGGGGCAGCGCGACGCAGACCGCGGCCGTGACAGCCAGCGCCGCCAGGTGACTTGAGGAGAGGAAGAAGCTCCGTGAGTCGGTCACGTCCACCGAGATTTCACCGAGCCGGGGCTGAATGCTACGTGCGACCTACAAACGTCGTATTCCCAAGCCGAAGGTCGCGGGTTCGAGGCCCGTCGTCCGCTTTGGCTGTGCCCGGCCCGGCGGTATCGTCCGGCCCATGTCTCGGCTGTGTGAACAGTGCGGTGCTGACGCAGCCGAGGACGCTCGGTTCTGCGCCGCCTGTGGGGCTCCGCTGCGGGTCGAGGCGGGCGCGGAGCGAAAGGTCGCGACGCTGGTGTTCGCGGACCTCGTCGGCTCGACGGAGATGGCGTCGGGCGCTGATCCGGAGGAGATCCGGCGGCGCCTCGAGCCGTTCTTCGACGCTCGCCGCGCACCTCGCTGCGAGAGCACGGCGGGACGCTCGAGAAGTACGTCGGCGATGCGGTCCTGGCCGCTTTCGGCGTGCCTCGGGCGCACGGGGACGACCCCGACCGGGCCGTCGCCGCGGCGCTCGACCTCGTCGACCGCCTGCAGGCTCTCGACGACGACCTCGCGGTCAGGATCGGCGTCGAGACCGGTGAAGTCCTCTCGACCGGGAGTGACGGCGACCTCTCGGTGACGGGCGAGCCCGTCAGCGCGGCCGCGCGCCTCCAGCAGGCCGCCGCCCCGGGGCAGGTGCTCGTCGGCGAGCGTGCGGCGCGGGCCTGCCGCCGCGCGCGCCTCGAGGCGCAGACTCCGATCGACGCGAAGGGGTTCGATGCGGCGTTGCCCGCCTGGCAGGCCGTCCGCGGGGTCGTCGAGGTGGACGGCGTTCATATGCCGCTGCTGGGCCGCGACGACGAACTGGAGCTGCTGCGGCTCGTTCATCGGCGAGCGGTCCGTGAGCGGGCGCCGCAGCTGGTTTCGATCACGGGCGAGGCCGGCATCGGCAAGACCCGGATCGCCAGCGAGCTGATGGAGGCGCTGCGCGCATCCGAGGAGCCGCCGCGAATCCTCGTCGGCCGCAATCCGCCGTACGGGCGCGGGATCGCGTTCTGGGCTCTGGGCGAGATCCTCCGCGACGCCGCCGGTGCGGAGACCGACGATTCGATCGAGGCGGTGCGGACCGGACTGCGGCGGCTGCTCGACGAACTCGGCGCCGAGGACTCGCAACAGGTCACCGACGCGTTGATCGTCGCGCTGGGTGGCTCAAACGGCGCGGACACGGGCGACGCCGAGGACGCGCTCAAGGGCGCCTGGCGGCGCCTCGTGGCGCTGCTCGCCGATGACCGGCCGCTGGTGATCGCGGTCGACGACGCCCAATGGGCGGATGAAGGGCTCCTCGACCTGCTCGAGGAGGTGGCCTTCGGGCTGCAAGAAGCGCCCCTGGTCGTGTTGACCACCAGCCGACCCGAGCTATACGAGCGCCGTCCCGACTTCGGGCGTTCGGCGCGCAACGTCACCCAGGTCGAGCTCCGGCCGCTGGAGCAGTCGGCGACGACCGACCTGGTGCGCTTGCTGCTTCCAGATCACGGCCCGGAGTTGACCGCTCGCGTCGCGCAGGCGTCGGGTGGAAATCCGTTCTTCGCCGAGGAGGTCGCGCGAACCGTGTTCGACCAGGTTTCGGGCGCCGCGGCCGATCGGCTTCCGGACACCGTCCAGTCCGCCATCGCGGCGCGCATGGACCTGCTGCCGGCGGAGGAGAAGCGAGTGCTTCAGGGCGCCGCCGTGCTTGGCCATTCCTTCGACGAGGACCGGCTCGAAGAGTTGCTCGACGAGCGTCCTCGCGAGGCGCTCAACGCTCTCGAGCGCAAGGCCCTGGTCCAGGAGCTGTTCGCCACCGGGCCGGGCCGTTACGGCTTCCGGCACCAGCTGATCCGCGACGTCGCATACGGCGCCCTGCCCCGCGGCGAGCGGGCTCGGCTGCACGAGCGTGCCGCCGACGGGATCCGCGCGGGAGCCGGTCAGCGGATGGTCGAGCTCGCCGAGCTGATCGCCTTCCACCTCGCCCAGGCGGCCGAGCTCGATCCCGCCTCCGGGCGCAGGCAAGCCGCCCACGACGCCACGTTCGAAGCGGCCAAGGTCGCGTCGAGGAGGGGTGCGCTGGCACGCTCGCAGGAGCTCTACGAGCATGCCGCCGCGCTCGCGGCCGAGGACGTCGAGCGGGCGAGGGCGCTGCGGGTTGCCGCCGACGTCGCGATCCACCGCTGGCGCGGCGACCTCGGTTACGCGCTCCTGCGGCACGCGGCCGAGGCCGCCGAGCGCGGTGGCGACGCCGGATTGGCCGCTGCCGCGTACGCCAGAGCCGTCGAGCTCGCCACGAGGATGGCCGGCGTCACGGGCGCTGTACCGCCGCAACAGATCATCGAGATGCTCGTAACGGCGAAGCGGCTGGCCCCCGATGACGACCTGGCAACCAAGGCTCAGCTGCTCCTCGACGAGGTTTGGATCGAGTGGGGCGGGATCCCGCCCGACACGTTCGAGAGCGGCAGCGGAGCCAGTACACAGTGGGAGTTCGCCGCACGCGGGGCCGAAAGCGCGGACCAGGCCCTCGAGCTGGCTCGTCACACGGATGATCCTCGCCTGCTGTCGAGCGCTCTCGACGCCGTCGGCGCGGTCGCCTGGGCGGTCCACAACTACCAGCGCACGTACGAGGTGTCGCGCGAGCGCGCGGAGCTGGTGCGCACCGCGCCGCCGTCGGCCGCCCTCGAGGTGGAGCGAAACGACACGCGCCACATGATGATCGAGAGCTCGCTTCAGATCGGGCGCTTCGACGAGGCGATGGAGCTGGCGAAGGAGGCGCGCGAGGCGGACCTCTCGCACGGCGTCGCGTACTCGGCCTGGGCGCGGGGCCTGTACCCCCTCTTCTACGTCGGCCGCTGGGACGAGACGCTGCAGATGGCGATCAGGTTCCGGGAGGCCTGGCTGGCGGAGGAGCGCCCCCCGATCGCTGCGATGGCCTCCGCGCTATCGACGGCGGGCGCGATCCACGGCTATCGCGGAGACGACCGAGCCTCGGCCGATTGGTTCGACGTCGCGGAGGGCATGGCGCAGGAGGGAGGCCAGAAAGGCGGCGTGCGGCTGCTCAGGGCCGACATTGACCTCCACCGCGGTCGGCCCGACTGCGCGGTCGAGCACGTGCAGGATCCGGCCGGGGGCTTCTGGTGGCACACGGTGTACCTGGCGACGCGCGCCGAGTGCTTCGTGCTGGCGGCTCGCCGCGACGCGGAGACCACGCTGGCCGAGATCGAGGCCCTCGTGGCCGAGCAGCCCTACGCGCGAGCGATCGCGCTGCGCGCCCGCGGTCAGCTCGCCGACGACCGGGATTCGATCGAGCGCGCCCGCGCCCTGTTCGCCGAGCTTGGATGCCCGTACCAGGAGGCGCGCACGGCCTGGCTCCTCGGCGGCGAGCACCGCGCTGCGGCCCGGCGAATCTTCGAGGAGCTCGGCGCGACTCCGCCAGAGGCCAATACCGTGTCCCGAAACGTGTCGTGGACGCAGCATTCTTGACCTGATCTCAGCGCGTCGCATGTGACCGGAGACGTGCTCACCGAGGCAAGACGACCTACAAACGTCGGCTTCCCAAGCCGAAGGTCGCCGGTTCGAGACGCGTCGTCCGCTCTAAAGGCCTCCACCTCGTGCAATCGAGAAGCGCCGGCCCGCCCGGCTCTCCGTCGTTCTCACCGAGCTCCTGAGGACGCCCGCTCAGGCGCCCGCCCGCTTGACGGCGACTGCTAGCTCTCTGCGGCCACGACGGCCGGCTCGTCAGCTGCTTCGGTGTTAATGCTCCCGCCCTGGTCAAACCAACGCTCCAGGCCGAGATGCGTTGTGATCATGGCTCCGTCGGCGCGAACCCACGTTGGCGTCGGCGGTTGGCCATCCGATAGCCATAGAACGCCACACCTCCAACACGACTGCTGCTGTCGGGCCATCGGTGCTCCGCAAGCGGGACAGAGGCGCGGAACGTGTCAGTCGCGCATGGTGGAACCCCTATGTCCCGGCCGGCACGTCGACAGGCTTCCCGCTCGTTGACCTGGTGAGGATCTCGAGCAGGTCGCCGATCTTGCGCTCCTGGACGAGCGGATGGCGCATTGGGCGGTCCGCGACCACGGTGTAACGGTTTCGGCGGCCGTGTCGCTCGCGGCGGACGTAGCCCTCTTCGACCAGCTCGGAGAGGATGCGGTGCGCGGCTCGCTCGGTGATGCCGACCGCTGCGGCGATGTCGCGCAGGCGGATGCCGGGGTCGTCAGCGATGCAGGTGAGGACGTGGGCGTGGTTGGTGAGGAAGTCCCACGAGGCCGTCGTCGCCAAGGTCGAACTCTGCTGTGAATCTCTTGAAATCAAATTCATGAATAATGATACACTGTACGTCCAGACAGCGATCTCGCCGCTTCACCCGTCCCGGCGAGGTCGCTGGGAAAGGACCCAGGCAATGCCCATGCTCACCGCCCTCAGAGATCGAGTCTCCACTCGCGCAACCTCGGCCGACCGATCGCAAACCGCCGGTGATGAACAGCGAAATCCGGTCGCCGACGCAGGACTCCCATTTGCCGGCTACGACCGCCTTACCGCCAGGAAGGTGATCGACGCGCTGTCCGATCACTCACAGATCGAGCTCGAGGCCGTCGAGGCCTACGAGCGGGCTCACAAGAGCCGCGACCCCGTGCTGGACAAGCTTCGCTACATGCGCGGATCCGAACCGCTCCCCGACTATGACGCGCTGAGCGTCGAGGAG
The DNA here is from genome assembly GCA_963793775.1 of uncultured Solirubrobacterales bacterium. Lineage (GTDB taxonomy): Bacteria > Actinomycetota > Thermoleophilia > Solirubrobacterales > 70-9 > WHSW01. Next base: position 61,840 of record CAWCBM010000019.1, on the reverse strand, counting down.
ATCGTAAGCGTGCTCGAGCGGGCCGATCCGGCGACGATCCAGAGGGTCCGCGGCTACGAGCGCAAGTTCGCCAAGCGCCCGGACGTCCTCGAGGCGGTTGTCCGAGCTCACCACCGGGGTTTGGCCGACCGACCTGCGAGCCCGGCGCCTGCCTACCAGCCGATGAGCGCGCGGCCCTCCACGGGTCGATCGAAAACGGGAGATCGGCAGTGATCGAGTTCCCGATCGTGTCGGCGGACCTAAGTGAATCGCTCGCTTCGGTCTGGACGCGCTACGCCGGCAAGCGACCGACAAGCACGCAGACGGAGATCCGCGGAAACGTCGTCACCTGCGTGCTGGCCGACGCCGTCGGTGACTTCAACCGGAGCATGGTCGCGCCGCAGGCCCATGACACCGTTCGCGGCGTCGGAACGCTAACCCCGGCGAGCTACAAGCGGGAGGCGACCGCGGCGGTTGTGAGGCTGACGCGCCAGCGCGTCGCCTCGTTCGTGAGCAGCCACGACCGCGACACGGACGTCGCCACGGAGGTATTCACGCTGGAGCCGTCGCTCTCACGGGGAGCGCCCCGCGCCGAGCGGCGAGGGCCGTATCGTGCCTGAGTCGACCAGGGAATCGAGCCGCCGCCTGAACGAGCTCGAGGCCGAGGCGCGACACGCCAGCGAGCGCTTCCGCGTCTACCGGGCTAAGGCCTACGGTCGCCCCCACTTGACCAGCGCAGGGCGCCTTCGCGAGCTCGAGCGAGAATCGAAGCTCGCGGAGGGTCGGCTCCAGCGGGCGAAGGCAGCGCAGGACGCACCAGCTGCTCGTTAGGGAGCGGCGCTAACTAACGAGACCCCCGGGCGCGCGGCGTGCGAGTGTCTCGCCTGTGACCGGTGTTCAACCTCACGGCTGCGGTTCGGTCATCGCCAAGGGACGCTCGTCGGCGTGATCGTCGGGCTCGCCCTCGCGATCGCATGCGCGGCGGCGACGAGCGCCGCGTTCCTGTTCAAGCACCGCGGCGCGGTGGCGGCGCCCGCCGTGGACATCGGGCACCCGCTGCGAAGCGCGGCAGCCCTGTTTCGGTCGAAGTGGTTCGCGGTCGGCTGGCTGGTGGCGCTTGGGGCCTGGGGGCTCCACGTTGGCGCACTCGCCCTGGCGCCGCTCTCGACCGTCCAGGCCGTGCTCTCGGGCGGGCTGGTGTTCCTCGCCGTCTTCGCCGAGCGCTTCTTCGGTCTCCGGCTCGGACGCCGGCAATGGGTCGGCGTGATCATCACGGCGGCGGGCCTTGCGGTCATCGGCGTCACGTCGGCCTCCGACTCGGGCGAAACGCGCTCCTACGCCGTCGCGGCGTTGATCGCGGTCGAGTGCGGCGTGCTCGTCGCCGGCGTCGCGGTCGCCGCCGCGTCGACTCACCGCCGCGTGCCTTCGGCGGCGCAAGGGCTGCTCCTGGGTGCCGCCGCAGGCGCCCTCTTCGGCGTCTCTGACATCGCGATCAAGTTCCTGGCCGACGACATCGCCAGCGGGGTGCTCGAGCTGATCAGCCCCTGGACGGCGGCGGCGGTGATCGCCTCGGTGGTCGCCTTCTACGCCTCGGCCCGCGGCTTGCAGATCGGCCCTGGCGTCGACGTCATCGCCTTGACCTCGGTTGCGGCAAACCTAACCGCGATCGTCGGCGGCATTCTCGTCTTCCGGGACCCGGTCGGCTCCGGCGCGCTTGAGATCGTCGGACGGATGCTCGCGTTCTGCCTGGTGGTCGCTGGGGCCGCGCTGATTCCCGCTCCGGTCCGAGCCACCGACGCGGTGGCGTCGGACCGGTGAGCGCGCGCATCCGCTTGGTGTCACCACACGCCTTCTCGCGCGAACGAGGAGCGCATCGCCCGGCCTTAGTCACTGCCGCTGGCGTCCGAGTGTCCCTAGCGCAGGTCGCGGGTTCGAGACCCGTCGTCGCTTGGAGTTCACCGGCGGCCCTCCCTGTCGCCCGCGCCGGTCCGGCAGCGGCGACAAGCCCCACGCCTGCGAGCGCGGCAACGGCCCACGGCGCTGGCCGAATCACCGTCGCTTCCCCTTGAGCTTGATCTTGATCTTCTCGTCGATGAACTCCGGGTCGGGGAGCGACGGGTCGAAGACGACCGTTTTGCCCGTCATCTTGCGCTTGCCCCTCTCGAGCGTCCGCTTGATCAGCGCGCGCCCGAACGGGGTGGTTTTCAGGGTTACCGGCCCGGCTGCGGCGGCGCAATCTCCGTCGGCTTCGCACTGGCGATCTCTTGAAAGCGCGACTCCAGCCATCCGTCGACTTCACAGCTGCCGACGCCCAGCGCGTTCACGCAACCGGCCTCGTACTTACATCTGCGAATGCTGCAGGTCGCCGTGCGCGAGTCCGCCCTCGGCAAGGGCTCGCCGAAGGGGCTGCTCGGCCAGCCCGGAAGAAGCTCGGCGCGGCAGTCGTACGGGTTCCAGCCCTCGGTGACCGTCGGCCCTAAGCCGAGATCCTCGTAAGTGACATTTGTGCCGCACCGCCACTCGAACCTCCCGTCCACCGGCACGAGGACAAAGCACTCCACCCTGGCGTCGATGTCCTCGCTGCCGAAGTTGTGGTGGTGGATCGATCTCAGATCGGCTCTGCAGCGTGCCTGCTGCCCATCTGCGCCCCAGATCTGACCGCAGGGAATGTCAATGAAGAGGTCGCCCTCATAGGGTTTCGTGCGCAGGATCCAGTGGGTACTGAAGTCGATGTCGGCCGTCACTTCCGAGATCGGGCAGTCGGGATTCGCGGTCGCGGACGGGCCCAGCGTTTCGGCCCAGAACGTAGGGATGCCGACCTCGTAGGGGGTAGTGGGCGTTCGCCGCCGTGGCGAACGAAAGTCCGGCGCAGGCAACGACCATTGCGATCCCGGTCCGTCCGATGCGCCTCCGCGCTACGCGCACGCTCTTCGGCCTCCAAGTGGATCCGCTACAGCTATTGCTGCGGCTCCGCCGCTTCAACACTTCAGCCGCCGTCGACGACCCGTACCGTGCCGCCGAGCACGCCGATGTAGAGGTCGCCGGTCGGGGCGATCGAGATCCCGGCGTAGTGGTTGTTGTAGAAGGTGCCGGTCCCCAGCAGCCGGCTGAAGATTGTTTCGCCGGTGCGGAAGTCGAGCGCGGTCAGGTACCAGGCGTCGGGGCTTCCAGGCGGCTTGGTGATCGTGTAGACGAGGCCGTTTGCGAGCGAGAGCTTCGGCACGACCGAGGGCGCGATCACGTTGCTGTGCCATTTCGTCCGGCAGCGCTCGCCATGGCTGACGACGTCGACCCGCTCGATGCCCGGGGTCGTCGTGCCGCCGTTGTTGGTCGCGTCGGGCGGCGGCGCGTAGCCGTAGTTGTTCTCCACCACCAACGCGCGGCCGGTCCCGATCAGCGAGTTCTCGGTGGCGCCCGCCCCCTGCTCGAAGACCGGTTGCGTGCACACCACCCGCGGCTCGCCGTGGGTGTTCTTCGCCCGCCGGTACACGACGACATTCATCGGGTCGGCGTTGTCGGTGATCGCGACGTACTTGCGGCCCATCAGGGTGGGGGTGGTGCCCGAGCCGGCGGTGAACTGGCCCGGCTTCTGCACCCCCGAATTCGCGTAGGGCCGGCTCCAGGTCGTCTGGATCCGGCCCTTCGCCGACACCTTGAAGCGATACATGGCCGCGTCGCTGACGATGTAGACGGCACCGTCCTCGTCGACCGCGAACGAGTTCTCGATCGCCGATCCGAGCTCGCGATGGTCGAGCACCCGGCCCGTCTTCCGGTCGACCACGCCAACGACCCCGTGCTCGCGGGTGACGAACCAGATGTTTCCCCTCCAGTCCGGAAGCGCCGAGTTGAGCTGATCGTCGGCGGCGATCACCGACGTCAGGTCGAAATCTCGCACGAGCTCGAAACGCGGGCTTGAGGCGCCGCCGCGCAGGGCGATCATCTGGATGTGCCGGCCGACGGAGACCACGACGCGGTCCCTGTTGTCGACGTAGAAGTACGCTCCGCCGCCGGCGACGAAGGGATTCACTCCGGGCGGAATGATCCGCGGCGGCAGGTCGTAGGTCGCAAGCGTGTCGAGCGTGACCGGGTCCATCAGCGTCAGCCGTTGCCTGTCCGGCGGCGAGATGCAGTTGGTCAGCGGCCTGCCGAGCTGGTCGAGAGCGATCGTGATGCCGCAGATGCCTATTCCGCCGCTGAACTGCGAGTTGACGGTTGGCTGGCGGCCGAGCGGGCCGCCCCAGGTGTAGGTGTCGCTCGCGTAGCCGTCGTCGTGTACCTGGCTGTAGCCGTTGCGCGCCATGTACGGGTGCCTCGGGATCTTCGGCGCGTCGACCGGCTGCGGCTCGGCCGCCTGCCCTTCGAAGTTCGGCACCAGCGACGGGCCGTTTAACGGCTCGTTCGGGATCGTCGGGGGGGCCGCGGCGGAGCTGGGGGCGAGCGCGCAGGCGATCGCCAGCGCGCACAGCGTGATCCGTCCTGCGAGGGCCGGCACTCGAGTGCGGGGGCGGGTCATCGGGGTTCCTCCTTGAGCCCGGGGCCGTGCCGACCAACCCTAGACCGCGGGCCGCTCGTCACCAAACCGCGGAAGCTCGGCCGCCGATGGGCGCGGCCGTCGTAGCCTTCGCTGCGATGGCCGAGTCCGAGAACGCCGCCTTCGTCAGGCGCACCTACGAGCTCGTCAACGCCGGCGACCTCGAGGAGCTTGGCGCCGGGTTCGAGGAGGGGTTCGAGTGGCACCCGGACGAGCTCGCGCCCGCACAGACGACGAGGCGGACGGCGGACCAGGCGGTGGAGGCCGTGCGTGACTTCACCGGCGCCTTCGCTGACTTCCGGACCGAGGTCGAGGAGCTGATCGAGGAGGGCGAGCAGGTGATCGCCGTCGTCCGGCACGTCGGGCGGGTCGGCGCCGGCGACGTCGAGCGCCGCGAGGTGCACCTGTGGCGGTTCGCGAACGGCAAGCCGCAATCGCTGCGCGAGTTCGAGGAGCTGCCGGACGCGCTCGAGGCTGCGGGCCGGGCCGGCTCGACCTGATCTCCCTAGCAGCTGTGCTCGGTGTCGGGGCCTGGTCCGCCGCCGCAGCGGTCGCGCCCGCCGCCTCCGAACAGGTCATCGGCACCGGGGCCGCCGCGCAGGAGATCGCGGCCGTGGCCGCCCTTGAGCAGGTCGTCTCCTCCGCCGCCCTTGAGCCGATCGTTGCCGCCGCCACCGCAGGCGACGTCGTTTCCACCCAGGCCGCGGATCAGGTCGTTACCGCCGCGCGCGACGAGCACGTCGGGCCCGGGCTGGCCGACGAGCGTCTCGGCGCCGCCGGTGCCGACGATCGTCGCGGGCTGGCCGGCACAGGTTGGCCCGCCCCCGCCGTCGGCCGCGACCACCGTGGTCGGCTCGCTGTCCGAGTTGTTCGCGGCGTTCGGGTCGGTGTCGCCGGGACCGACCTCGACCGAGGCCACGTTGTCGAGCTGCCCGGCCTTCGTCGGCCTGACGCTGATCGTCACCGTGGCCGTGCTCGGGTCGCTCGAGCCGGGGGCGCCGAGCGTGCCGAGCGCGCAGGTGACGGTCCTGCCCTTGCGGTCACAAGTTCCCTGCGACGCCGCCGCCGAGAGGAAGTCGACGTGGTTGTCGAGCTTGTCGGTCACGGTCGCCGCGGCGGCCGCTCCGGGACCCTGGTTGGTGACCGTGATCGCGAAGGTGAGCACCGCGCCCTCGGCGACCGGGTCCGGGCTGTCGGACTTGACGATCGCCAGGTCCGCTGTCGCCGCCTGCGCAGCGGCGGGCACCAGAATCACCGATGAAAGGCAGGCCGCTCCCAGCAGCCACGCCCGCCGCTTCCTCTTCCTCTCTCGCATCGTCGCCCTCCCCGGACTCGCTTTCCCTGCATCGACGTAAACGGGACGCGCTGCCGGCGGTAAGGATCAATTCCGCGCCGATAGACTCGCGCGGCGATGGACTACCGGATCGAGCTCATCCCTCTGAGCGTCGACGACGTCGACGCCTCGATCGCCTTCTACGTCGAGAGGTGCGGCTTTGACCTCGACCACGACCACCGGGTCAGCGACGAGATCCGCTTCGTCCAGATCACGCCGCCCGGTTCGGCCTGCTCGATCGCCCTGGTCACCGGCCAGGGCGAGCTCACGCCGGCGAGGCCGGCGAGCATCCAGGTGGTGGTCGACGACGCCGACGCCGCCCGCGCCGAGATGGCCGGGCGCGGGCTGGAGGTGAGCGAGGTCCAGGATTTCCCCTGGGGCCGCTTCGTCTACTTCGACGACCCCGACGGCAACCACTGGTCGCTGCAGGAGATCGTCGCGCGGTAGAGCGGAGCTGCCGGTTGGCTCCGTAACGGAGCTACCCCGGCACAATTCTTCCGGTAATAACCGGATAGATTGCTACGCTTATCGACGTTATGCCGAGGACCGGCAGACCGGTGGCGAATCCATTCCGCTTCGGCGGCCTGGCCATCGACGCAACCTTCGCGAACCGGGAAAGCGAGCTACAGGAGCTGAAGGCGGACGTGCTCAGCGGCCAGGACGTGGTCATCTTCGCGCCCCGTCGCTTCGGCAAGTCGTCACTCATCTGGCGGGCACTTCGGGCGCTCGGGGGCGACGCCCGGATCGCCTACGTGAACCTGATGACGACGCCGACCAAGGAAAAGCTCGCCGAAAAGCTCGCGGCGGTGATCTTCGAGCACGTCGCGTCTCCGCTGGAGCGAGCCCGGGAACGCGCACTGACCCCGTTTCGCGGCTTGAGGATCACCCCGAGGATCACCGTCCACCCGGACACCGGCGCCTACAAGTTCTCGTTCGGGATCGACCGCTCGTCGGCGGACATCGACGCCACGATCGAGCGGCTGCTGCAGCTACCCGGCGAGCTCGCCGAGGGCGCGGACGAGCGGGTCGCGCTGGTGCTCGACGAGTTTCAGGAGGTGGAGTCGATCGACCCGGTAATGCCGCGGCTGATGCGGTCGGTGTTCCAGGAGCAGCCCGAGGTCTGTCACGTCTACCTGGGCAGCCGGCGGCACATGATGGAGCGGCTCTTCAACGATCGGAACGAGCCGTTCTGGCGCAGCGCGAAGAAGGTCGAGCTCGGCCTGATCGAGCGCCCTCGGTTTGCCGACTTCATCGCGGACCGGTTTGCGTCGACCAACAAGGAGGTCGACCCGGAGGTCGTCGAGGCGCTGCTCGAGATCACCGACGGCCACCCCTACGCCACCCAGGAGCTCGCCTACTTCCTCTGGGACCAGACGCCGTTTGACGGCGCCGCGGGCGAGGCCGAGCTCGAGGCGGCGATGGACGCGGTGCTCGCCTCCGAGAACGCGCACTTCGAGGTGCGGTGGGAGGACGCCTCACCCGCACAGAGGCTGGTGCTGCAGGCCCTCGCCGCCGAGCCGGGTCGCCCGCTGACCAGCGCCTACCGAGACCGCCACGATCTCCCGGCCGTGAGCACCGTGCAAACGGCGCTCGATGTCCTGCGCCGACGCGAGCTGATCGCCAAGGGGTCGCCCGGCGCGTACGAGATCTCGGAGCCGTTCTTCGCCGAGTGGCTCGCGCGCCTCGACCGGGAGCCGCCGGAAGAGCGCGGTTGAGTGGCTCACGAGCGGGCATTTTTCGATCATTCGGCTAGATCCTTTTGCTCGGTTCTAGTAAGTTTTGTAGTGCTTCACGATCAAGGAGGAGCAATGAGCGGCTGGCGCAGCGGCTGAAATTCAATCGACTACCGAAAAATCACCACGAAAATCACCACGTTTCGGGGCTTGCGCAGCGTGGCATTATTGAACTAGCCTGGGCAGTGGTCCAGGCACGGCTGGACTTCCACGGATGGCAGGCCTGATTCGCACGACCAAGGGATGGGCCCGATGGGGGCCGCGTTGGCGACCAGCGATCGCGTCGGCCGTCAACCTCGGCTGCGGCGTCGCAGCCATCGCCCTGTTCCTCATCCTCTCGCCGCCGTCATCGTGGGACTCGCCGGTGCTTCTCGCCGCGTTGGGCGCGATCGCCGCGGTCGCGTTTGCGGCCGAGTTGCGTTTCAAGTCATCGCTTGCCGCCTACTTCGACGCCAGCTTGGTGCTCGCGCTGATCGCCCTCGCGGTCGCGGGGCCGTTGCCGGCGCTTTGCGTCTGGGTGATTCCCGACGCGCTGAGCCGATTCGTGGTCCGCCAGGATCCGATCCTCTCGCCGGGGATGGTGGCCACGATCAGTGGCGAGGCGCTCGCCGTCCTGGCCGGAGCGGGCGTGCTCGCAGTGGCGGATTCGTCGTCGCTCGTCGCCGTCGCGCCCGCCCTCTACACCGCGGGACTCGTGATGGCGGCGGTCCAGTTCACGGTCAGCCGTCTCCTCTTCGCCCCCTTCTACCAGGGGCTCCGGCCGCGGCCCCTCATCCGCAACGAGTTCTTCGACCTCATGCCCGCGGTGATGGGGATGCTGGCGGTCGGCGTGGTGGTGACCGCGCTGGTGCCGGAACTGGGCGTCGCAGCCCTGGCCCCTCTGGCCGCGGTGGTCGTCGTGCCCCAGCTCGCCTTCGCCGCGCTCGGGCGCTCGCGCTCGGTCGCCCGCCTCGACCAGCCCGAGGCCACCGGCGTCTACGCCCGCGCGCTCGCCCACGAGCTTGGGATGTCGCGCTTCGAGCGCCAGCTCGTCGATGCGGCCGTCGCCCGGATCGGGCGGATCGAAGCCGGCGGCTGGATCGCCGGGCCGGACGAGCCGCCGCTGACGGGTGTGGTGGCGATGGCGGTCGACGAGCGCTGGGACGGGCGGGGCGGGCCGTTCGGAATTTTCGCCGCCGACGCTCCCCGCGCCAGTCGCGTGGTCTCGGTCGCCCGCGCGTGGAGCTCCCTGACAGCCGCCGGAAGCTTGCGCCTGTCGCACACCGAGGCGATTCTCGACCTGAGCGCGCGCGCCGGCTCCGAGTTCGACCCCGAGGTGGTCGAGCTGGCGGCCGAGATCGTCGCCGCGGAGGGGACGCTGACACGCTCGGGCGACTTCGAGCCGAAGCTTCACCGCCTGCCGCTGCCGGCCTCGCTTCGCAGCCGCGGGCTGCCGGCGATCGCCGCCCGGCTCGGCGCCCAGGCCTGACCCGGCGACTGTCACACGCCGCGGCGCTACCTCGTCTCTAGGGTCATATGACCCGAAAGGAGACGCGAATGAAGGTCTTTGTCGCGGGCGCCACCGGAGCGCTGGGTAAGCAGCTGGTCCCGCAGCTCGTCGAGCGCGGCCACCAGGTCGTCGGCACGACCCGCAGTCCGATCAAGGCGGCGCTGATCGAGGAGCAGGGCGCGCGCGCCGCGGTCGCCGACGGGCTCGACCCCGAGGCCGTCGCGCAGGCCGTCGCCACCGCCGAGCCGGAGGTGATCGTGCATCAGATGACGGCCCTGGCCGGCTCACTCGACCTTCGCCACATGGAGCGCACGTTCGCCCAGACCAATCGCCTGCGAACGGAGGGCACCGACCACCTACTCTCGGCGGGCCGCGCGGTGGGGGTCAAGCGCTTCGTCGCACAGAGCTTCGCCGGCTGGCCGTACGCGCGCGTCGGTGGGCCGGTGAAGACGGAGGAGGACCCGCTCGACCTGAACCCGCCCAAGGAAGTGCAAGGGACGATCGCGGCCATCCGCCACGTCGAGGACGCCGTGACCGGCGCCGACTGGACCGAGGGGATCGCGCTTCGATACGGCGGGTTCTATGGTCCGGGTACGTCGTTGGATCCTCCCGACGGCGAGCAGGTCGAGATGATCCGCAAGCGCAAGTTCCCACTCGTCGGCGACGGCGGCGGCGTCTGGTCGTTCGTGCACGTCGCCGACGCAGCCTCGGCCACGGTCGCGGCGGTCGAGCACGGGGAGCGGGGGAAGTACAACGTCGTCGATGACGAGCCGGCCCGCGTTTCGGAGTTCGTGCCGTACGTGGCGGAGGTGCTCGGCGCCAAGCCGCCACGGCGGGTGCCGAAGTGGCTCGCCCGCCTGCTCGCCGGCGAGGCAGGGGTCGTGATGATGACCGAGATCCGCGGCGCCTCGAACGCGAAGGCGAAGCGCGAGCTCGGCTGGCGGCTTCGCTACCCCAGCTGGCGCCAGGGGTTCGCCGCCGAGCTCGGCTGATGCTCGCCGAGCGCGACCTCGAGGAGCTCCGCCCACGGGCGTTCGCGATCGCCTACCGAATGCTCGGCACCGTCGGCGAGGCCGAGGATGTCGTCCAGGAGGCGCTCTTGCGCCTGCACCAGGCCGCGGAGCGGGGCGAGGAGATCTCCTCGCCGCGCTCCTGGCTGGCCACGGTGGTCACCAGGCTGGCGATCGACGAGCTGCGCTCTGCCCGGGCGCGCCGCGAGACGCTACGTCGGCGACTGGCTGCCCGAGCCGCTGGTCACCAGCGGAGACGACGAGCCGGCGCAGCGGGCCGAGATCTCCGACTCGCTCTCGCTCGCCTTCCTGGTCCTGCTCGAGAGCCTGACCCCGGAGCAGCGGGCGGTGTTCCTGCTCCACGACGTCTTCGACTACCCGTACGACGAGATCGCGGAGATCGTCGAGAAGCGCCCGGAGGCGGTGCGCCAGCTCGCGGTCCGCGCCCGTCGAGAGGTCGACCAGCGACGGCCGCGGTTCGAGGCCTCGCGCGAGGAGCGCGAGGAGCTCGCAGACCGCTTCTTCGCAGCCGCCCAGGAGGGCGAGGTGGCCGACCTCGAGGCGCTGCTCGCAGAGGACGTGGTCCTGCAGGGCGACGGCGGCGGCAAGGCCCCGGCGTTGGCGCGGCCGCTGGTCGGCGCCAACCGCGCGGCGCGGACACTCGTCAACTGGCGCAAGGCGGGCGCTCGGATCGGCCCGGTCGAGTTCCGGCGCGTGAACATCAATGGTCAGCCCGGGGCGATCACCGTACGACGGCGAGGGTCAGTGCTGAACGCGATCACGCTCGAGATCGCCGACGGCCAGATCCAGGCTATTCGCTCGATCGTCAACCCCGACAAGCTCCGCCACCTCGGCGAGGTCGTCTCCTGGGAGGGGCTGCTGAAGCGCCAATAACCTGCGGCGATGATCGTCTGCCTCGGCGAGGCGCTCGTCGACCTGATCTGCGAGCGCCCGGTCGCCTCGCTCGCCGAGGCCGATTCGTTCGTGCCGCACTTCGGCGGCGCGCTCGCCAACATCGCCGTCGCCTCGCGCCGGGCGGGCGCCGAGACCGCGCTCGCCGGGGCCGCCGGCGACGACGAGTGGGGGAGGTGGCTGCGCGGCCGGCTCGAGCGCGAGGGCGTCGACCTGCGCTTCTTCGAGCTGCTCCAAGGGGAGCCGACGCCGATCGCGTTCGCCACCGTCGACGAGCGCGGCGAGCCGAAGTTTCAGGTCTACGGCGACGCGGTCAAGATCGCGGTCGAATCCGTCGCGTCGCGGCTCGACGATGCGCTCGAGGCGGCCAGCGCGCTTGTCTTCTCCTCCACCACCCTGGCGACGCCGGGCGAGCGCGAGGCGACGCTTCGCGCCCGCGAGCTGGCGCTCGAGCGAGGGGTACGCCTCTGCTTCGACCCGAACATCCGCCCCAACCGGTGGGGAGGCGACCCTCGTCCGGCCGCCGAGGCGTCCCGCGAGCTGGTCGCCGGCTCCTATCTGGTGCGCGCCAACAGCGAGGAGGCGACGGCGATCGCGGAGGTCGACGACCCGCGCGAGGCGGCGACGGCGCTTGCGGAGATGGGCGCCGAGCTCGCCGTCGTCACCCTCGGCGCCGAGGGCGCGGTGATCCGCGGCGCCGCCCAGGCCGAAGCGCCATCACCGAGGGTCGATGTGGTCTCGACGGTGGGAGCCGGCGACGCGTTCATGGGCGCGTTCGTCGCGGGGCTCGCCGAGGTGGGCTGGGACCCGAAGCGCGCGCCCGAGGCTCTCGAGCCCGCGCTCCGGGTCGCCGCCGATGCCTGCACTCGGTACTCCGCTCTCGACTAGATCGAGCGCTGGTAGCTGCGGAACGCCCGCACGGCGAAGAACAGCGCCGCCGCGAAGAACGCCGCCAGCAGCCCGGCGCGGCCGGCGACCATGCTCCAGTCGGGGTTCACCGTCAGCGCCTCGCGGCCGGCCTCGACCGCCCAGTTGACCGGGTTGAACGCCGACGCGGTCTGCATCCAGTCGGGCATCAGGTCCTTCTGCATGAAGGTCACCGACAGGAACGAGAGCGGCAGCATCAGGAACTGCATCAGCGCGATCAGCGTCTCCTCGCGACGGGCGAGCAGCGCCAGCCCGTTGGAGAGGGCGCCGAAGGAGGCGCCGAGCAGGATCGCGACCCCGGTCAGGACCAGGACGCCGGCGACGCCGTTGGCGAAGTCGGCCCCGGTGGCGATCGCCAGGCCGACGATGATCGCCGTCTGGACCACGATCTGAAGCGCCGCGTTGACCAGCCGCCCGGTGATCAGCGACGAGCGCCGCACCGGCGAGACCAGGAACCGGTCGACGACGCCGCGCTCCAGGTCCTCGATCATCGGCATCCCGCTCCAGCCCGCGGTGAAGAACGCGGTCATCACGACCACGCCCGGCGCCAGGAACTCGATGTAGTTGCTCGAGCCGAAGCCGGGGATGTCGGTGATCGTCTCGAACAGGGCGCCGAACAGCAGCAGCCAGATCACCGGCTGGACGAGATTGACGAAGATCCACCACGGCTGGCGCAGCAGCTCCATCACGTGGCGCACCGTCATGTGCTGGGTGTCTGAGATCGTCTTGATCATCGGGTTGCCTCCTCGTTGGTCTGGGTGTCGGTCTCCGCATCGGCGGCCGTGAACGTGCGGCCGGCGTAGCGCAGGTAGACGTCGTCGAGCGACGGCCGGGCGACGGTCACCGAGGCGACCTCGACGCCGCCCGCCTCGAGCGCGTGCAGCACCGCCGGCACCGTGCGGGCGCCGTCGTCGGCGCGGGCGTGAAGCGCGCGGCCGTTCGCCTGCACCTCGTTGACCCCTGTCACCCGCTCGAGCAGGGACGCGACTCCGTTGCCCGTCGCGCCCTCGAGCTCGACGTGGATGGCGTCGCCCTTGAGCTCGCGCTTGAGCTCGTCGGGGGTGCCCTCGGCGACCACTCGGCCGCGGTCGACGATCGCCAGCCGCGAGGCGAGCCGGTCGGCCTCCTCGAGGTAGTGCGTCGTCAGCAGCACGGTCAGGCCCTCGCCGGTGAGCCGGGAGATCTCCTCCCACATCTCCGACCGGACCTCCGGGTCCAGCCCGGTGGTCGGCTCGTCGAGGAACAGGATCTCGGGCCCGTGCACGAGGGCGAGCGCGACGTCGAGCCGGCGCTGCATGCCGCCCGAGTACGTGCGGACCAGCCGGTCGGCGGCGTCGGCGAGCCGGAACTGGTTCAGCAGGGTGCCGATTCGCGACTCGAGGTCGAAGCCGCCCATGCCGAAGAGCTGGCCCTGAAGACGCAGGTTCTCGCGGCCGGTCGCCTGGATGTCGGCGCTCGACTTCTGCGAGACGACGCCGATCGCGTCGCGGACCTTCGCGGGCTTTGAGAGCACGTCGTGCCCGGCGACCCTCGCCTCGCCCGAGTCCGGCCGCGACAGGGTGGTGAGGATCTTCACCGTGGTCGACTTGCCGGCGCCGTTCGGGCCGAGCAGCCCGAACACGGTGCCCTCCTCGACCGAGAAGGACAGGCCGTCGAGGGCCCGAACCTCGCCCTGATATGTCTTGGTGAGGCCGTGGGCCTCGATCGCGGTTGTCATCTGGGTTGCCTCCATGAGGTAGAATCCCTTACGTCCTAAGTATCTTAGCTACTAAGAGTACTTATATGTCAAGCGATCAATCCAAACTGACCAAGGCCGAGCTCGCCGAGGCGATCGGCGAGCAGTTCCGCATCAGCCAAAACCGCTCGGATGTCTTTGATGAGGTCGCGGAGGAGTTGCTCGGCCTCAATCACACGGATCAGCGGTGCCTCGACATCATCACCCGCCGCCGCGCCCCATTGGCCGCGCCCTCGACGGCCGGTGACCGCCGGCATCGCGAGGCGGGCTTGACGACGGGCGGCGTCACCGCAGTCGTCGACCGGCTCGAACGCGACGGCTGGGCACGCCGAGTGCGCGACACCGATGACCGCCGTCGGGTCCTGATCGAGGCGGCGCCCGAGGTGATGGAGAAGACGTGGGAGATCTGGGGGCCGCTTAAGGCCGCGTGGGACGCCGAGGCGAGGGGATACACGCGCGAGCAGCTCGAGTTCCTGCTCCGGTTTCTCGAGCGCGGCAACGAGATCGCCGCCGCACATATCGAGCGCATCCGGGAGATGCGCGACTCGAAGTAGGGATGGTTTATTTGGTCTTCACGCTGGGCATGTAGCCAAGCGTCAGGCCGGCCAGGGTAGGCCGGCCGGGAGAGAGGGAAGCCGCTTGCACGAACTCCGCCGGCGGGGGGCAAGAGTCGGGCTTGCACTCGCCCTGCTGCTCGGGGTACTCACCGGCTGCGGGTCGGACACCCTTTTCGGCTCTGACGAAGGTGAGGGCCAGGGAGTGACCCTGAACTGGTTCGTCGCCACCCAGCCGGGCGGGACGATCCAGGAGGTCGCCAAGCGCTGCACCGACGAGTCCAACGGCGAGTACAACGTCAACGTCGAGCTGCTGCCCACCGACGCCTCCCAGCAACGCGAGCAGCTCGTCCGCAGGCTCGGCGCCGAGGACTCGACCGTCGACATCATCGGCATGGACGTGATCTGGACGGCGGAGTTCGCCAACGCCGGCTGGTTGCGCCCGTGGTCCGGGTCCCAGGCCCAGCAGGTGACCCAGGGCGTATTCGACAGCGTGATCGAGACCGCCTCGTTCGAGGGCACCCTCTACGGCGCGCCGTTCAACTCCAACACCGAGCTGCTCTGGTACCGCACCGACCTGATCGACGAGGCGCCGACGACCTGGGACCAGGTGATCTCCGAGGCCGAGCGCGTGAACAAGTTCGTCCAGGTGCAGGCGAACCGCTACGAGGGGTTCACCGTGTGGGTCAACGCGTTGATCGAGTCGGCCGGCACCCAGATCCTCTCCGGCCCGGAGTCGGTCGACCTCGCCGAGGGCCCGACCGAGCAGGCGCTCGCGGTCATGGGCAATCTGGCCAACTCGCCCGCGGCGGCGCCGGACATCGACACCTCGAACGAGGACACCGCCCGGCTCGGGTTCGAGTCGGGCAGCTCCGCGTTCATGGTCAACTACACCTTCGCCTACGCGAGCGCGCAGTCGAACGCCCCGGACATCGCCAAGAACATGGGCGCGGCGAAGTACCCGGAGGTGGTCGAGGGGACGCCGTCGAAGCCGCCGCTGGGCGGGTTCAACCTCGGCGTCAGCGCCTTCTCCGACAATCCGACCGAGGCCTTCGCCGCCGCCACCTGCCTCTCGAACGCGAAGAGCCAGCTGACCGCGGTGGAGCTCGACGGGCTGCCGCCCTCGAACCAGACGCTCTACAAGGACAAGGTCGTCCGCAAGGCCTACCCCGGCTTCTCTGATGAGATCGAGCAGTCGATCGAGGACGCCGGGCCGCGGCCGCTGACGCCGGCCTACACCGACCTCTCGCTGGCGATCCAGCGCTCTCTGCACCCACCGGCGAGCATCGACCCCAACGACCCGGCGCCCAAGTACGACGAGCTTCGCTCGGCGGTCGAGGACGCGGTCAAGCGCCAAGGACTGCTCTGATGGAAGCCGGGAGCGCACCCGCGCCCACACCCAGCGGCAAGGTCAGTTCGCGCACCCGCTCGGAGCGCAGGCTCGGCTGGCTCCTGTGCGCGCCGGCGGTGTTCGCGATGCTGCTGGTGACCGCGTATCCGATCGGCTACGCGATCGTGCTCTCGTTCCAGCACCTCGACCTGCGGTTCCCCGACGACAACGCCTTCGCGGGGCTCTCCAACTACGAGACCGTGCTCACCTCGAGCCTCTGGTGGGAGGACATCTTCAACACCCTGTTCGTGACCGTGATCTCGGTCAGTCTCGAGCTGGTGATCGGGATGGCCCTCGCGCTGGTCATGCATCGGGCGATCTTCGGCCGCGGGGTGATCCGGGTCTCGGTGCTGATCCCGTACGGGATCGTCACCGTGGTCGCCGCCTTCGCGTGGCAGTTCGCCTTCCTGCCCGAGACCGGCTTCGTCAACAACCTGCCGCTGATCGCGGACGACAAGGCCTGGTTCGGCGATCGGTTCTCCGCCTTCGCGGTGATCATCATGGCCGAGGTCTGGAAGACGACGCCGTTCATGGCGCTGTTGTTGCTCGCGGGCCTGACGACGATCGACGACGGCCTCTACGAGGCGGCTAAGGTCGACGGCGCCAACGCCTGGCAGCGCTTCAGGAAGATCACGCTGCCGCTGATGAAGCCGGCGATCCTGGTCGCGCTCCTGTTCCGGACCCTGGACGGGTTCCGGATCTTCGACACGATCTTCATCATGACCCGGGGGGCGCAGGACACCGAGTCGGTGTCGATCCTCGGCTACAACCAGCTGATCGGGAGACTCAACCTCGGGCTCGGCTCTGCGGTCTCGGTGCTGATCTTCATCTGCGTGCTGATCATCGCCTTCGTCTTCGTGCGCGTGCTCGGGGTGCGGATGGCTGAGGGGAGGCCGGGAACGTGAGGCAAGGAACCCGTGAGTACGTGCTCTGGTCGATCGGGCTGTTGCTGGTGCTGCTGTTCTCGCTGATCCCGGTGATCTGGATCATCTCGGTCTCGCTGAAGGACCCGGCGACGCTTGCCGACGGTCGCTTCATCCCCAGCGAGTTCACGCTCGACAACTACGAGACCCTTTTCAACGGCGGGATCGATAACAGCCCGTTCATCAAGCCGCTGATCAACTCGGTGCTGATCGCGTCGATCACGACCGTGATCGCGATCGTGCTCGCCTCGTTCGCCGCCTACGCGATCGCGCGCCTGAACTTCCCTGGCAAGACGCTGATTCTCGCCGGGGCGCTGGCGATCGCGATGTTCCCGGCGATCTCGACCGTCGGCCCGCTGTTCGACATGTGGCGCACGCTCGGGCTCTACGACACCTATCCCGGGCTGATCATCCCCTATCTGACCTTCTCGCTGCCGCTGGCGATCTACGTTCTGGTCGCCTTCTTCCGAGAAATACCCTGGGACCTCGAGCAGGCCGCTCAGGTCGACGGCGCGACGCCGTTCCAGGCGTTCACGAAGGTGATCGTCCCGCTCGCTGCGCCGGGGGTGTTCACGGCCGCGATCCTGGTCTTCATCTTCGCCTGGAACGACTTCCTGTTTGCGATCACGCTGACCTCTTCGGACAACGCCCGCACCGTCCCCGCCGCGCTCGCCTTCTTCACGGGCGAGTCGCAGTTCACCTCGCCGTTCGCGAGCATTGCGGCCGCGGCGGTGATCGTCACAATTCCGATCATCATCTTCGTCCTCTTCTTCCAACGCCGGATCGTCTCCGGCCTGACCGCCGGCGCGGTCAAGGGTTAAAGGAGGCCCTCCAGATGTCAGAGATAGTCCTCGACCACATCTCGAAGCGGTTCGACGACGGTTATGAGGCCGTCAAGGACATGAACCTCGACGTCAAGGACGGGGAGTTCATGATCCTCGTCGGACCCTCCGGCTGCGGCAAGTCGACCGCGCTGCGGATGATCGCCGGGCTCGAGGACATCACCGAAGGCGAGCTGCGGATCGGCGACCAGGTGGTCAACGACCTCGCTCCGCGCGACCGCGACATCGCGATGGTGTTCCAGAGCTACGCGCTGTACCCGCACATGACGGTGCGCGAGAACATGGCCTTCCCGCTCAAGCTCGCCGGGGTCGACGACGCGGAGATCAACCAGAAGGTCGAGTCCGCGGCCGAGATCCTCGACTTGCAGCAGCACCTCGACCGCAAACCCGCCAACCTCTCCGGCGGCCAGCGCCAGCGAGTGGCGATGGGCCGAGCGATCGTCCGCGACCCCCGGGCGTTTTTGATGGACGAGCCGCTCTCGAACCTGGACGCGAAGCTGCGCGTGCAGATGCGCACCGAGGTCGCCAAGCTCCAGAACGACCTCGGGACCACGACCGTCTACGTCACCCACGATCAGACCGAGGCGATGACGCTCGGGGACCGCGTGGCGGTGATGAGAACCGGGGTCCTGCAGCAGGTCGGCGAGCCGGGCGAGCTCTACGAGAACCCGGCGAACATCTTCGTGGCCGGGTTCATCGGCTCACCGGCGATGAACTTCCTTCCGGCACAGGTCGAGGGCGGGATGGTGAAGCTGCCGATCGGCGACCTGCCGATCCCGCCCGGGATCGGCGATCTGTCGGGCAAGAGCGTGATCGCAGGCATCCGCCCGGAGAACTTCGAGGACGCGGCGATCATCGGCGAGGCGCGCAGCCGCGGCGTCACCTTCAGGGCGAAGATCGACCTCGTCGAGTCCCTGGGGGCCGAGAAGTACGCCTACTTCCAGACCGAGGGCGGGATCGAGCACGAGGCGCTCGCCGAGCTGGCCCAGGACACCGGGCTCGACGAGACCCCGACCGCCGGCGAGCACACGATCGTGGCGCGGCTCGAGGCCGCGAGCCGGATCACCCGCGGCGAGGAGACCGAGCTCTGGGTCGACCCCTCGAAGCTGCACCTCTTCGACCTCGACACCGGCGCCAACCTGACCGCCGGCGGGGACGGGGCGACCGCCGCCCCGGCGTAGGGGGAGTTCGACGTGTGAATCTGGATTCACTAGATTGTGAATCCTGATTCACCGGCGCGGCAGACACGCGTGAGCGACTCGGTCCGGTTCGAGGCCGAGGCGCCGATCGTCGTGATCACGATCGACCGACCCGAGGTCGCCAATGCGATCGACCGGCCGACGGCCGAGGCGCTGGTGGCGGCGTTCGAGCGCTTCGACGCCGACGACTCGCTTGCGGTCGCCGTGCTCACCGGGGCGAACGGGAAGTTCTGCGCCGGCGCCGACCTGAAGGCGATGCGCGAGGGTGACCCTTCGCGGGTGAGCCGGGTCGAGCCCGACGGCGACGGCCCGGTCGGCCCGACCAGGATGCTGCTCGGAAAGCCCGTGATCGCGGCGGTCGAGGGCCACGCGGTCGCCGGCGGGCTCGAGCTGGCGGCCTGGTGCGACCTGCGGGTCGCCGCCTCCGACGCGGTCTTCGGCGTCTACTGCCGGCGCTGGGGGATCCCGCTGATGGACGGAGGCACGGTTCGGCTGCCGCGGCTGATCGGCCACAGCCTGGCGCTCGACCTGATCCTCACCGGGCGCGGGGTCGGTGGCGAGGAGGCGTTTCGGATCGGGCTCGCCAACAGGGTGGTCGCGCCCGGCGAGGCGCTCGAGGCGGCGGTGGCGCTCGCCCGCGAACTCGCCGATCGGCCGCAGGCGGCGCTGCGCAGCGATCGCCTCTCCTCCTACGAGCAGTGGCCGCTCGGGCTCGAGGAGGCGCTGGCGAACGAGTACAGACACGGGATGCGGACGCTCGAGACCGGCGAGCTGTTCGGAGGGCTCGACCGCTACGCGTCGGGAGCGTGGCGCCCGGACCGTTCGGCGGGATGACCGATGCGGCCACCGAGCTGCTCGAGGCGCTCGACGAGGAGCTCGAGCACGGCGAGCGGCGGCGGGGCGCCGGGACCAGGGCGGGCCTGCTTCGAGCCGGTGTCGAGCTGATCTCGGAGCGCGGCTACGGCGGCGCCTCGGTGGCGGCGATCGCCGACCGGGCCGGTGTCGCCACCGGCGCCCTTTACCGCCACTTCCCGTCGAAGGCGGAGCTGTTCGTCGAGCTCTTTCGTCGCACCGCGGACCACGAGCTCGCGGCGCTGCGAGCGGCCGCCACCGAGCACGACCTGTATCTCGACCGGCTCGACGCGGTGCTGACGGCCTACGCCTCTCGGGCGCTGGCAACGCCGCGCCTCACCTGGGCGCTGGTCTACGAGCCGGTCGATCCGTTGGTCGACGTCGAGCGTCTGGTCTACCGCCGCCGCTACCGCGAGGAGATGGCGGAGTTGATCCGTCTGGCGATCGCAGCCGGTGAGATCCCCGACCAGAACCCCGACCTCGCCGCGGCCGCGGTCGTCGGCGCGATCGCCGAGGCGCTGATCGGCCCGATCTCCCCGCTGGCGACCGTGCCGGCTTCGGAGACCGAGATCGTCGATGGCATCGTCGGCTTCTGCCGCCGGGCGATCGGCGCCGGCTGACCGACCTGATTCAGGACATTTCGTCGAGCAGCCGGTGGACCTGCGTGTCCTTCGTGGCCTCGGGCCGCTGCATCTCCTCGCGCAGGCGGGCGAAGACCTGCTCGTCCCAGGCGTGGGTGCGCAGCAGCATGTAGCGGAGCTCGACCACACGTGTGTAGGCCTCGGCCTCGGTGCCGCGGCCGATCAGCCCCTCCTCGCGCAGGAGCTCGACCACCGGCAGGTACTCCTCGTCGAACCAGCGACGCGCGACAGTGGCTCGGTCCATGAACCCGCCTTCGGCCTGCATCGCCCGAAAGCCCCACGCCTCGACGCCCTCGGCGAGCTCCGCGTAGCGCCACTTCTCGTTGAACTTGATCCGCTCCCGGGCGGCGCGGGGGAGGGGAACGCGCTCGTAGAACAGCCGCTCCTGTGATTTCACCGCCAGATCGCCGACGCGGATCGCGCCGCCGACGGGGACCTCGGTGACGATCTCGGTCACGTTGGCATCGATCAGCTCGAGGCCGAGTTGGCGGGCGACCGAAACCCGGTGATGACCGTCGATCACGAAGTGCAGGTCGCCGACCCGGTAGACGTCGATCGGCGGCATCTCCTGGCCGCGGCGCATCGCCTTCGCGATCCCCTCCCAGCGCCGGCGCACCCGGCGCGAGGTGGGCCGGAAGCTGCGGTCGAACTCGCGGGTGCGGTCAACCGTGCCGACGATCGAGTCGAGCGGGATCGTCTGCAGGCCGAGGCGGCGCTCGCCGCGTTTGCCGAGCGCAGCGCCGACCTCGTCGAACGGGAGGATGACGTTGACGTCGTCGGGCTCGCGGCGCAGCCGCGCCGCGAGGTCGGAGAGCCGGTGGCGCCGCCGGGCGCGGCTGAAGTCGGTGTGGGCGTCCTGGTCGGGAAAGCCGGTGTCCATGCGGTCGCGCCTTAGGTCGGCTGCGAGCTCGGCCGGATCAGGATCTCGTTGACGTCCACGTGCCGGGGCTGCGAGAGGGCGAAGAGCACGGCCCGGGCGATGTCCTCGTCCCGCAGGGCGCGGTCCGGGTCGGGACGGCTGTCGAAGAACGGGGTGTCGACCATCCCGGGCTCGATCAGCGTCACCCGGATGCGGTGGTTGTCGTGCATGGTGCGCAGCTCGCTGCGAAGCGCCTCGCCGATCGCGGTCACCGCATGCTTCGTGGCGGAGTAGAGGGACCCGGGCAGCGGCCGCCGGCCCGCGACCGAGCTGGTGATCAGGAAGTGACCGCCGTCGCGTTCGAGCAGGTGGGGGAGGGTGGCCCGGATCGTCAGCGCCACCCCGAGGACGTTGGTGAGGACCATCGAGCGCCAGTGCTCGGGCGACTCCTCGAGAAAGCCTCGCTGGGCGCCGAAGCCGGCGTTGGAGAAGACCGCGTCGAAGCCGCCGAAGCGCTCGATCGCCGTTTCGGCCAGTCGCTGGTTGTCCTCCCACTCGGTGACGTCGCAGCCGACCGCGGCGGCGCGCTCCTCGCCGCCGAGCTGTTCGGCGAGCTCGTTCAAGGCGTCGATCCGGCGTGCGCCCAGCACCAGGCGGTAGCCGGCGTCGGCGGCGGCCCGGGCCGTCTCGGCGCCGATCCCGCTCGATGCTCCGGTGATCACCAGCACTGGGTCGGCCACTGCGAGTCCAACTTAGCGATCCCGATCGGCATAATCAGGGCTCCTCATGGATCCGGATCGCAAGCGCAAGATCCGGCTCGTGGTTGCACTCAGCGCCGCCGTGTTGCTCGCCGCGGGCCTCGTCTACACCTCGTTTTCGGCCTCCAGCGAGGCGCGCACGCCTTCGGAGCTCCAGGGGGTGAGCGGCGGCAACTACGAGCTCACCGGCAGGGTCGCCCCGGACTCCGTCGAGCACCACGGCTCGGGGCTGCGGTTCGTGATCGCCGACCGCGACGACGCCTCGGCGACGATTCCGGTCACCTACACGGGCCAGATCCCGGACCCGTTCCGGGAGGGCCGCGAGGTGATCGTCTCGGGGACCGTGCGTGACGGCACCTTCGTCGCCGACAAGGACAGCCTGATCACCAAGTGCCCGTCGAAGTTCGCCGACGAGGCCGAGGAGGACCCCGACCACGTCGTCATTCAGTAGGCGTCGGCTCGGGCCCCGCTAGTCGCCCAGGTCGACGTTGATCTCGTCGATCAGCATGTTGAGGCGGTTCTGGGCGTCGGTGGCCGCTGTCTGGAGGCTCCGGAGCGCCTTCTGCGCCTCCTCCGGAGTGCCGTTGCGCAGGGTCTGCTCGGCGCGGCGCGTCCGGGTGGCGATCGAGCGGATCTGGTCGACGAGCTGCGAGTGCAGGTCGGCGACGTCCTGCGGCGGCTCGACGGCGGCGAAGCGGTCGGCCGCCTGGCTGAAGACAGCGGCGACCTCGCCGGCGTAGTCGGCGGCCTCCTTCTGGTTGGTCGGGGCCTGCCCGGCGGCCGCGGTGACGTCGGCGACGAGGTCGCTCTGCAGCTCGTTCACCTCGGCGACGTAGTCGTTCTTCTCGTCACCGTCGCCGCAGCCGGCGGCGAGCAGCGAAGCGACGACGGCTATCGCCAGGATCAGTCTGAGGCCCCTGCGCACGCGAGGCGGGATCCTATCCGTGGCCGTCGCGCTGGGATAATCCGGCCCCGATGATCCCCCTCGGCGCCGCCTGCCTGATCGCCGCCCCGTTCGCGTGCCTGTACGCGATCGGCGCGGCGCTGCTCGGCGCCCGCCGCGGCGACCGGCGCCTGATCGATTCGTCGCGCCGGGCCGTCTACGCGCTCTGCGCCCTGCTCACCGTCTGCGTGATCGTGCTCGAGGCGGCGTTCCTGCGCTCGGACTTCAGCGTCGCCCTGGTGGCCGATCACTCCTCGACCACGACCCCGACCGGATACAAGCTGACCGCGATGTGGGGGAGCCAGGCCGGCTCGCTGCTGCTCTGGGCCTGGGTGCTGTCGATCGCAGCGAGCGCCGTGCTGCTGATCACCCGCAACCGCCATCGCGAGGTCGTCCCCTGGGCGACCGCGGTGCTCGCCGGGATCGCGCTCTTCTTCACCGGCCTGATGCTGTTCGCCGGGGGCGCGCATCCGTTCGACCGGCTCGATCCCGCGCCGGCCGAGGGTGCCGGCCTCGAGCCGCTGCTGCGCCACCCCGCGATGGCGATCCACCCGCCGATGCTCTACTCCGGCTACGTCCTCTGGTCGATCCCGTTCGCGTTTGCGATCGGCGCCCTGATCAGCCGCCGGATCGACGCCAGCTGGATCAGGACGACGCGGCGGTTCGCGCTCGTCGCCTGGACCTTCCTCGGGATCGGCCTCCTGCTGGGCTCGTTCTGGTCGTACGACGAGCTCGGCTGGGGCGGCTATTGGGGCTGGGACGCGGTCGAGAACGCCGCCCTGATGCCGTTCCTGGCCGGGACCGCGTTCCTTCACTCGGTGATGGTCCAGGAGAAGCGGGGCATGCTGAAGGTCTGGAACGTGTCGCTGATCGCGCTCACGTTCACGCTCGCGCTGCTGGGGACGTTCCTGGTTCGCTCGGGGATCCTCGAGTCCATCCACGCCTTCGGCGCCTCGACCGTCGGCAGCCCGCTGCTGGGCCTGATCGCCGTCGTCGTCATCGGCTCGGCGGCGCTGATCGTCTCGCGGCTGCCCGACCTGCGCTCGGAGCGCAGGATCGAGTCGCTGGCGTCGCGAGAGTCCGTCTTCCTGATCAACAACCTCCTCCTGCTCGGGCTGGTGGCGGTGATTTTCTGGGGCACCTTCTTCCCCTTGATCTCCGAGGCGCTCACCGGCTCGAAGTCCTCGCTCGGGCCGCCCTGGTTTGACCGCTACACGGCCCCGCTGGCGATCGTTCTGGTGCTCTTCACCGGCATCGGCCCGCTGCTTGCCTGGCGGCAGGTCAGCGTCGGCTCGGTGTGGCGGCAGGTGCGCGCGCCGCTCGCGTTCGCCGTGGCGGCCACCGTGGCCGTGGTCGTCTTCGCCGACGCCGCCTCGGAGCCGTGGGCGTTGGCGCTGTTCGCGTTCGCGTTCTTCGCCCTCGCCGCGCTGGCGGCCGAGTTCTGGCGCGGCGCCGAGGCGCAGCGCTCGCTCACCGGCTCGGGGCGGGCCGCGGCGCTGGCGACGGTGGTGACGAGGAACCGGCGCCGTTACGGCGGCTACGTCGTCCACGCCGGAATCGCGATCCTGCTGCTCGCGGTGGCGGCGTCGTCGAGCTTTCAGACCAGTCGGGACGTTCGCCTGACCCCGGGCCAGAGCGCCGAGGTGGGCGACTACCGGGTCACCTACACCAAGCCGACCGCCTACATCGACACCGGCGAGCAGCGGCTCACGTTCGGCGCCCTGCTCGCGGTCGAGCGAGACGGCAAGCCGCTGGCGACGCTGACGCCCTCGCGCAACTACTACTCGTCGACCTCGACCGGGCCGACGATCGCCAACTTCTTCGAGGGCGAGGCGACCAGCGAGGTCGGGCGGCGCAGCGGCCCGGGCGAGGACCTGTGGACGGCGATGCGCCCGGACCTGGCGCCGTTTGACCCCGTGATCGCGAAGATCGACCGCAGGCTCGCCGCCACGCTTCCGGAGATCGCCCCCGAGGGCCCGACCCCCGCCCAGGTCGCCGCCATGCGCCAGTACGCAGACCTTCAGGGCCTGGCCATCGACGCCCTCAAGGAGCGCTACCTGGCCAATCCCGTCCCGGTCGATTTCCGGATCAACGTCAACCCGTTCGTGATCTGGCTCTGGGTGGGTGGCGCGATCGGGATCGCCGGGGCCCTGATCGCCGTCTGGCCGACCCCCGAGGCGCGCCGGCGCCGGGTCTCCGACGTCTACGCGGCGCGGCTCGCCCGCGACCTCGGGCGGGCGTGAGCGATCGGGTGGAGCAGCGCTACGTAATCGACGAGAGCGTGCAGCGGGAATACGTCGCCGCGCGCGAGGTCCGCACCTTTCTGCCGTTCCTCGTGCCGCACCTGCGCCCAGGGCTGGACGTCCTCGACGCGGGGTGCGGAGTCGGCAGCATCGCCCTCGACGTGGCGCCGCTGGTGGCGCCCGGCCGCGTCGTCGGCATCGACGTCGACGTCGTGCAGATCGAGGCGGCGCGGCGGTCGGCCGCCGAGCGGGGGATCGACAACGCGGACTTTCGTACGGGCTCGTTGGTGGGCATGCCGTTCGAGGACGCGAGCTTCGACGTCGTCTACGCCAACGCGGTGCTGATGTACCTGCGCGACCAAGTTGCGGCGCTCGCGGAGATGCGCCGGGTGCTGAGGCCGGACGGGCTCGCGGCCGTCTCCGACGACGACGTCGGCACGATGGTGATGACGCCCGAAAGCCCCGATCTTCGGCTCGGCCCGGAGCTGTTCCAGCGCGCGGTCGCCCACGAGGGCGGCAACAGCACGTACTCGCGACACCTCCGAGCACTGATGCTCGAAGCGGGCTTCACCCGCACGCAGGGCTTCGCGACCGCCCCCGAGGTCTATGGCGATGCCGAGAGCACGCGGTGGTTCGCCGAGGTCGCGATCGGGGTGCTCGGCGCCCCGAGCATGGCCCAGGTGGTCGTCGATGAGGGATGGGCCAGCCGCGACGAGCTCGACCGCGTGCTCGCCGCGCTGCGCGACTGGGGCGAGCGCAAAGACGCCTTCGCCGCCTGGCTCTACTGCGGGGCGATCGGCTGGGTCAGCTGAGTCGCGTGGAGATCCTGCTCGCGATCCTGATCCTCGCCGGCCTGGCGCTGTTCGTCGCCGCGCCGCTGCGCCGCTCGCGCGCCGCGGGGCCGGCGGGCGACGCGGACGACCCCAGGGTCGCCGACCTCGAGGCGCGCAAGGAGGCCAAGTACCGGGAGATCCGCGACGCCGAGCTCGACCACGCCCAGGGAAAGCTCTCCGACGCCGACTGGGCGCGAGCCGACGCCCAGCTTCGCCGCGAGGCGATCGAGATCCTGAAGTCGCTCGACGCCGCTCGGGCGGGGCGCCGGGGCGACGAGGCCGCCCCGCTAACGTGAGCCCATGCCCGACAGTCTGCGCGTGGGGATCATCGGCTCGGGCCGGATCGGCGGCAACGTCGGCGAGCAGCTCGCGCGCAGGGGCCATCACGTCACCTTCAGCGGCTCCCGCGATCGCCGGCGCCTCGAGCAGCTTGCGGCCTCGGTCCCCGACGCGGTCGCCGGCACCCCGCGCGAAGCGGTCTCGGACAGCGACGCGGTCGTGCTCTCGGTTCCCTGGACGCGGATCGACGACGCGCTCGCCGACGCCGGCCCGCTGACCGGGCGGGTCGTGATCGATACCACCAACCAGTACGGCTCCCAGGGCGTCGAGGATCTCGGTGGGGCGACCGCGCTCGCAACCAACGCGGCGCGGATGCCGGGCGCCTCGCTGGCGCGGGCGTTCAACACCCTCACGGCCGGCTTTCAACGCGAGGTCGGCGACGGCCGGGTCGACGGCGAGGTGGCGATGTTCTTCGCCGCCGCCGACGAGACCGCCAGCGACGCCGCTACCCGGCTGATCGTCGACACCGGCTTCGTGCCGGTGAGGCTCGATGTCGCCGCGGCCGCGCTGATGGAGGCGCCACGCCGCGACGACGGGGTCTACGGGGAGGCCTACGGGCCCGACGCCGCGCGGCGGATCGCGACCGCGGCGCGCGAGGATCCCGCGCTCGCGCGACGCCTCGCAGGCGAGCTCAACCTCCGCTGACGTAGGCTCCAGCGACGGTGAGCACGGTCCGCGAGGCGACCTACGAGCTCCTTCGCCGGCACGGGATGACGGCGATGTTCGGCAACCCGGGATCGACCGAGCTGCCGATGCTGGCCGACTTCCCCGATGACTTCCGGTACTACCTCGGCCTCCAGGAGGCGGTCGCGGTGGGGATGGCCGACGGCTACGCGCAGGCGAGCGGCACCGTCGCCCACGTGAACCTGCACACGGCGCCCGGGGTCGGCAACGCGATGGGGGCGATCTTCAACGCCCAGGCGAACCACTCGCCGCTGCTGGTCACCGCCGGCCAGCAGGCGCGCGAGCTGATCACCCTGCAGGCGAACCTCACCAACCGCGACGCGATCCGGATGCCGCACCCGCTGGTCAAGAACGCGTTCGAGCCGCCGCGCGCCGGCGATGTGCCGCTCGCGATCTCGAAGGCCATCGCCCTCGCCTCGCTGCCGCCCAAGGGTCCGGCGTTCGTCTCGATCCCCATGGACGACTGGGAGGCGGACGCCGATCCCGCCGCGGTCGAGCACCTGATGGCGCGCTCGGTGCACGGACGCGCGGCGCCGAGCGCCGCGACGATCGCCGGGCTCGCGGACCGCCTCGCGGCCGCGAGCAACCCGGTGTTCGTCGCCGGCCCCGACATCGACGCGTCGGGCGGCTGGGACGCGGCGGTCGCACTCGTCGAGAGCCAGCGCCTGCCGGTATTCGCCATCCCGGCGCCCGGCGGCGGCCGGATCGGGTTCCCGGAGGGCCACCCGAGCTTCCGCGGCGTGCTGCCGCCGGCGATCGGGCCTGTCTCCGAGACGCTGAAGGGATACGACCTGATCCTGGTGGTCGGCTCGTCGGTGTTCCCTTACTACCCCAACATCCCTGGGCCGCTGCTGCCGGAGGGCGCCGAGCTGGTGCAGATCACCGGTGACCCCGACGAGGCTGCGCGTGCTCCGATGGGCGAAGCGATCGTCGCCGACGTCGGTCTCGCGCTGACGGCCCTGGCTGATGCCTGCGGCGAATCGGATCGCACCATCCCCGGCGAGCCGCTGCCCGACCCGGTGCCCGGCGATGACGCCGACCCGCCGACGCCGACCGCGGTGCTGAACGCGCTGCGCGAGGCGTTTCCCGAGGACGGGATCGTGGTCATGGAGGCACCGTCGGCGACGCTGTCGCTGCGAAACCAGCTCCGCCTCTCCCGGCCCGGCAGCTACTACTTCGGCGCCGGCGGCGGACTCGGCTTCGGGCTCGCGGCCGCGATCGGGGTGCAGCTCGCCCAGCCGGAGCGGCCGGTGGTCTGCGTCCTCGGCGAGGGCTCGGCCCAATACGCGATCACCGGGTTCTGGAGCGCCGCCGCCTACGGCGTCCCGGTCACCTTCCTCGTCCTGCGCAACTCCGAGTACGCGATCCTGAAGTGGTTCGCGCAGATCGAGGGCGTCGGCGGCGCCCCGGCGCTCGACCTGCCGGCGCTCTCGTGCGTCGAGGTCGCAAACGGCTACGGAGTCTCGGCGCAAGCGCTCTCGGGAGCGCGCGAGGAGCTGGTCGAGGGGCTGCGCTCGGCGATCGCCTCCGAGCGCCCCGAGCTGATCGAGGTGCCGGTCGCCGCGGGGATGTGGCTCTTCTAGCTCCGGACCCGCAGCGCATCGCTCCCGGCGCGAGCCAGCCCGCCGCCGACCGGGTCCCCGATCAACTCGCCGACGGAACCGCGGCGCCGCTTCGCGCGGAGCTCGAGGCGCTGGTCGGCGCCGACGGGGTGCTCGGGCGCGTCTCCGACCTCGTCCGCTACGCCTCGGACGCGAGCCCATACCGGCTGATCCCGAGGGCGGTGGTCCGGCCGCGCGACTCGCTGGAGGTGGCCGGCCTGATGGCGTACTCGAAGAGCAGCGCCGTCCCCCTGACCTTCCGCTCCGCCGGCACGAGCCTCAACGGCCAGTCGCAAACCGACGGCATCCTCGTCGACGTCCGCCACCACTGGTCGGGATTCGAGGTGCTCGACGGCGGGGAGCGCGTGCGGGTGCGGCCGGGGACGGTGCTCGGTCACGCAAACCGCGTGCTGGCGCCGCTCGGCCGCCGCCTCGGACCCGATCCGGCGAGCGTCGACTTCGCGACCGTCGGCGGGGTGATCGCCAACAACTCAGGCGGCATGCGCTGCGGGGTGACCGCCGACTCGTACTCGACCGTGCGCTCGCTGAGGTTCGTGCTGCCGTCGGGAACCGAGATCGACACCGCCGAGCCTGACGCCGAGCGCCGCTTCGCCGAGGCCGAACCGGAGCTCGCCCGCGGCCTGGCGGAGATTCGCGACGAGATCGTCGCCGATGACGAGCTCGCCGACGCGAATCCGGCGGAAGTTCGAGATCAAGAACACCACCGGGTACCGGCTCTGCGCCTTCCTGGACGCCGAGACGCCCCTGGAGATCTTTCGCCGGCTGCTGATCGGCTCGGAGGGGACGCTGGCGTTCGTCGCCGAGGCGACGTTCGAGACCGTGGCGGTGCCGGCGAGGACGACCCTGTCGTGGGTCCATTTCCCCTCGATCGCCGCGGCCACCGAGCCGGTCGCGGAGCTGGTGGCAAGCGGCGCCACCGCCGTCGAGCTGATGGTGGCCCCGGCTCTGATCGTCGCCGCCCACAACATCAAGGGAGCGCCGGAGGCATGGAAGGAGCTCGACCCGGCATCCGCGGCGCTGCTGATCGAGTTCGGGGGAGACGACGAGGCGGCGCTCGACGCCCATGAGGCCGGCGCGGAAGAGCTGCTCTCGGGGCGCGAGACGCTGGGACCGCCGGCGTTCACCCGGGTGCCGGAGACGATCGAGGTCTACTGGCGGGTGCGCGAGGGCCTACACGGCCTGGTCGGCAAGCTGCGGATTCCCGGCACGGCCCTGATCGTCGAGGACGTCTGCGTGCCGCCGGCCCGGATCGCCGAGTGCGCCGCCGAGCTCCAGGCGCTGCTGGGAGAGCACCAGTTCCTGACGGGGGTCGCGGGCCACGCCTCGGCGGGAAACCTCCACTTCATGCTCACCCCGGACTTCGCCAAGCCCGAGGACCTCGAGCGCTACGAGTCGTTCATGGCCAAGCTGGTCGAGCTGGTGCTCGGCAAGTACGACGGCTCGCTGAAGGCCGAGCACGGCACCGGGATCAACATGGCGCCCTACGTCGAGCGCGAGTGGGGCGAGAAGGCGACCGGGCTGATGTGGCGCGTAAAGGAGCTCGCCGACCCCGACGGCGTGCTCTCGCCCGGCGTGGTGCTCAACCGCGATCCCGGCGTTCACCTCCGCAACCTGAAGACGACGCCGACGATCGAGGAGGAGGCGACGACCTGCGTCGAGTGCGGCTTCTGCGAGCCGGTCTGCCCGAGTCGCCACCTCACCACGACCCCGCGCCAGCGGATCGTGCTGCGCCGCGAGATGGCCCGCCAGGCCGAGGGCTCACCGGTGCTGCGGGCGCTGCGCGAGCAGTACGAGTACGACGGGCTCGAGACCTGCGCGGCCGACGGCAGCTGCGTGCTCGCCTGCCCCGTCGGGATCGACACCGGCGAGCTGGTGAAGCGGTTCCGCGCCCGCCAGCACTCCGAGCGCGCCGAGCGGGCGGCCCTTCGCGCGGCCCGCCACTGGTCCGCCGCGGAGCGGATCGCCCGGGGCGGGCTGAGGCTCGGGGGAGCGCTCGGCGACCGGCCGATGCGGGCGATCACCCGGGCCGCGAGGAAGGCCGTGAGCCCGGAGCTGGTGCCGGAGTGGGAGGGCCCGATGCCGCCGCCGGCGTCGCCGCGTATGCCGGCGACCAGCCGCGAGGGAGCCGCGGCGGTCTACTTCCCAGCCTGCGTCAACCGAATCTTCGGCCCCCCCGGGCTCGCCGAGGCGATGGTCGCGGTCTCCGCGCGGGCCGGGATGCCGGTCTGGATCCCCGGTGACGTCTCCGGCCGCTGTTGCGCGACGCCGTGGACGTCGAAGGGGTTCGAGCGCGGCGCCGAGTACGCGGCAAACGAGACGGTGGCGGCGCTGTGGCGATGGAGCGGGGAGGGCGAGCTCCCGGTGGTCGTCGACGCGAGCTCCTGTACGCATGGGCTCACCGACGCCGTGGCCGAGCGCCAGCCTGAGCTCGAGCTCATCGACTCGATCGCCTGGGCCCGGCGCCTGCTGCCGCGGCTGTCGATCAAGCGCCGGCTCGGCTCGATCGCGATCCACCCGACCTGCTCGGCGCGTCATCTCGGACTGGCCCGGTCGCTGCAGGCAGTCGCCGCCGAGCTCGCCGACGAGGTGGTGCTGCCCACGGCCACCTGCTGCGGCTTCGCCGGAGACCGGGGCCTGCTGCACCCGGAGCTGACCGCGTCGGCCACGGCCCCGGCGGCGCGCGAGCTCGCCGGGCGGCGCTGCGACGCCTACCTGTCGAGCAACCGCACCTGCGAGCTCGGGCTCGAGCGCGCGACCGGTGAGCGCTACGAATCCCTGCTGCTCGCTCTCGACCGGCTCAGTCGCTAGAACGCACCGCGCGCCGCAAGGCGGTGTGGTCTTCGGAAGTTCCGCTCAAGCACGGGAAAGCGATCAGGCTGAGGTATCGAGGAACGCTCTGAACTGCTGAGTGAAGTCAGACGGGTTGTCCCAGAACCCGAGATGCGACGACATCGTCCACACGGCGGTCTCGCCCTCTTGCTGTGACAACCACCGCTCAGCCTGCGCGAGACACTCCGTTCGAATCACGTTCGCGACCGCGATTTCGGAGCTGAGCGAACCCGCAAGTTCGCGGTAATCGCTGAACATCGCACTGACCACGAGGCACGCGGCCGCGTGCCTCGGCGTCCGCAGATGCATGCCCGTGAGCCACTCGCGCTCTCGCGCTGTCGGCTGCCGGTCGATGAGCCACTCGGCGAGCTCGAGGGCAAATGCTTCGGGGTCGCCGACCACCGGCGCGATGAACTCCGTCAGAAAGCCGTCCAGGTCCTCTTCGGCCCATTCATCGGCAGCGCCGGTTGCCAGTGGCTTCGGCGACTGGTCGATCACCGTCAGTGACCGCACCCGCGCGGTGCCGTACTGCTCGACGTACGCATAGCAGGCAAGCCCGCCGTACGACCAACCCACGAGGTTGACGTCGTGGAGGTCGAGCGCCTGCAGGACGACGGCCAGGTCGCGGCCCTGCTGGGGGTAGCTGTTTCCAGTCGCCGCGTCAGATGATCGCCCGTGGCTGCGCGGATCGATCGTGACGACCTCGAACGTCTGCTCCAGCTCGCGGACTTGGCGCTCGAACACCTCCCCGGACATCGTCCATCCGGGCACGAAGACGACAGAACGGCCCGCCCCTCGATGGGTATAGGCAATGTCCACGTCGTCCTCGACACGGATGCGGTCCGAACCTAGGCTCGCCTGACTCATGACAGCCTCGCGGAGTCGCGAGCTACTGACTCTACGCGTTACGAATCACGCCGCTAAGCCGTCGACGGGATCCCTCTAGACTCCGCCGGCGATGGAAGGCGTGCTCAACGTCGTGCAGGTGCTGATCTCGGTGATCCTGATCTTCCTGGTGCTGCTGCACTCGGGCAAGGACACCGGGCTTTCGGGCGCGTTCGGGATCGGTCAGTCAGGAAGCTCGATCGGGGGCGGCTCGCTGGTCGAGCGCAACCTCGACCGCTGGACGATCTTCTTCTCGATCCTGTTCGTCATCAACACCATCGTCCTGCTGAAGATCTAGGGGGCGTCGGCCCGATGCCGGCTTGGCGCGCGTGGCGGCCCGCGGCGGCGCTGCTCGCGGCGCTCGCGATCGGCGGCTGCGGCGACTCGGAGAGTGGCTCGGCGGGCGGCATCGGGGTGCAGAGCGCGGGGCAGGGCGGGACCCTGACCTGGGCGCTCGCCGAGCGGCCGGTCGAGCTCGACCCGCTATTCGCGAGCACCCCGTCCGAACAGCTCGTCAGCCGCCAGATCCACGAGCCCCTGATCGAGGACCTGAACGCCCCGTTCGGCGACCCCCGGAGGCTCGCGGGTCCGGCGCTTTCGCTGCGGCCGTCAAGCGACGACCGCGTCTGGCGGCTGCGCCTTCGCCCCGGGGTGCGATTCCAGGACGGCACCTCGCTCGACGCGCCGGCGGTGGTCGCCAACGCGCGGCGCTGGCAGGCACTCAGCGCCTCCAGCGGGCTCCCGCCCGAGCCCGAGCTGTTCGTTTTCTCCCCGCGCCCCGAGCAGATCACCTTCAAGCTCTCCGTCGCGGACCCGCGCTTCGACCGCCGCCTGGCCTCGCCGCGCCTCGGCCTGGTCTCGCCGCGGATCCTCCGCGAGGCGGGCGGCGAGCCGCTCGAGCCGGGCCAGGCCGCCGAGAGCGGCAGCGGGCCGTTCGAGCTGCGCGAGCGCACGCGCGACGGGCTGCTGCTGGCGCGCAACTCGGACTGGTGGGGGAGCGACCGCGGCTTGGGCCCGGCGCTCGACCAGCTCGAGCTGCCGATCGTGCCCGAGCCGGCGCAGCGGCTCGCCGGGCTCGAGGATGGGTCGGTGCAGGTGGCGGCGGAGCTCCGCCCGGCGCAGGTCCGGCGACTGCGCCGAGAGCCGCTGTTGACCGCGGTGCCCGATGGGTTGGGCACCGTGACCGGGATCGAGCGCTCGGTGCGAGGGGTCCCTGCCGGGATCCCGGCCCCGTCGCTGAACGGGGTCTGGTCGACCCGGATTTCGGCCGGGTAATCGAGCCCCGGCTTACGCTTAGAGCTTGCCAATCAGCGACACCAGACAGGACCCGCCCGAGCGACACCGTGTGATCGTGGTCGGCGGCGGCTTCGGCGGGCTGCAGGCGGCGACCCACCTCGCCCGCGCCCCGGTCAACCTGACGCTCGTGGACCGGCGGAACTTCCACCTCTTTCAGCCGCTCACCTACCAGGTCGCGACCGGCGCGCTCTCCCCGGAGGAGGTCTGCTATCCGCTGCGCGCGGTCTTCAAGCGCCGGCCCAACGTCCGGGTGCTGCTCGCCGAGGTGACGGGTTTCGATCTCGACGCCCACCGGGTGCAGGTCGCGCCCGCTGCCGGCGAGAACGGTCCGACCTCCTTGCCCTACGACAGCCTGATCGTCGCCGGGGGGTCGCGCTACTCGTACTTCGGCCACGACTCATGGCAGCCGGTGGCGCCGGAGGTGAAGTCGCTCGAGAGCGCCATCGCCGCCCGGGCCCGGCTCCTCGGCGCCTTCGAAGCTGCCGAGCTGGAGTCCGACGCGGCGGCGCGGCGCGCCTGGCTCACGTTCGTGGTCGTCGGCGCCGGACCGACCGGGGTCGAGATGGCGGGTCAGATCGCCGAGCTCGCGCGCGACACGCTGCGCCGCGATTTCCGCGACGATCGACCCGCGCGAGGCCCGCGTGCTGCTGGTCGAGACGGCCGACCGGGTCCTGACGGCTTTTCCGGAGTCGCTCTCGCGGAAGGCCGCCGCTTCGCTCGAGCGCCTCGGTGTCACGTCCCTGCCCGGGCAGACCGTGGTCGACATCGACGATCAGGGCGTGGCGATCGACGCCGGCGGCGGCTCCACCGATCGGATTCCGGCCCGGACCGTGATCTGGGCCGCCGGGGTGACCGCCTCCGGGCTCGCGGCGCAACTCGCCGAGCACTCGGGCGCCGAGGTGGACCGCGCCGGGCGAATCACCGTCGAGCCTGACCTCACCCTGCCGGGCCATCCGGAGGCGCTGGCACTCGGCGACATGGTGCGGGTGCGGGCCGAGGGCGGCTCGGTGCAGCCGCTGCTCGGAGTCGCGCCGGTGGCCATGCAGGAGGGTCGGCACGCGGCCAAGATGGTCCGCGCCCGGCTGCGCGGCGAGTCGGCGGGCCCGTTTCGCTACCGCGACAAGGGCAACCTCGCCACCATCGGCCGCGCCAGCGCCGTCGCCGACCTGCACGTGGTCCGGCTCAGCGGCCTCTTCGCCTGGATCACCTGGCTGCTGGTGCACATCTGGTACCTGATCGGCTTTCAGAACCGGCTGCTGGTGATGATCCGCTGGGCGTTCTCCTTCCTCACCCGCGGTCGCGGTGGGCGGCTGATCATCGACCTCGGCGAAGGCTGAGCCCGTCGCTCAGGCGGCGTCTCGCAGCTGCGCCCGGTAGTGGCCGGGCTCCAAGCCCGGAGCGACCCGGACTCAGCATCATGTGCCCGGATGAACGAGAACGGCGAGAATCTGCCCCGGCTGCAATCGCTCGCGGAGGAGCAGGCCGCGCTGCGCCGGGTCGCGACCCTGGTCGCCGCCGACCCCGAGCCGCAGGAGGTGTTCGCTCGCGTCTGCGCCGAGGTGGGCACGGTGCTTGGGGTGGAGGGCACGAACCTGACCCGCTTCGAGACCGACGGCACACAGACGGTGCTCGCCGGCTGGAGCCTCCACGGGGCGCCGATCTTCCCGACCCGCGCCGGTGTGCCGCTCGAGGGCGATGCCGCGGTGCCCAGGGTCGCCAGGACGGGAGAGCCGCAGCGGGTCGATGACTACTCGGTGGTCGACGGCGAGCTCGCGGAAATGATCCGGGCCGCCGGGATCGCCTCGGCGGTGGCCGCCCCGATCACGGTCGCAGGCCGCCTGTGGGGCGCGGTCGTCGCCACCACCAGCCGCCCGAACAGCTTTCCGCCGGAGACTGAGGAGCGCGTCTGCGGTTTTGCCGAGCTGGTCGCGGACGCACTGGCCAACGCCGACGCTCGCGAGCAGCTGGCGGCGTCGCGGGCTCGGCTCGTCGAGGCGGCGGACGCGGAGCGCCGGCGCCTGGAGCGCAATCTCCACGACGGCGCCCAGCAGCGGCTGGTGAGCGTCGCCCTCGACCTGGGGCAGGTCGAGGCCCTGCTCGGCGCTGACCCCGGGGCCGCGAAGCGGCAGCTCGAATCGGTACGTGAGGAACTCGAGCTCGCCCTGGAAGAGCTCCGGGAGCTGGCGCGAGGCATCCACCCGGCGGTGCTCACGGACCGCGGCCTGGCGCCGGCGCTCGACGCGCTTGCCGCGCGGGCGCCGATGCCGGTGGAGATGGCCGGCGTTCCGGCGGATCGCCTCCCGGCCGCGGTGGAGAGCGCGGTCTACTACTTCATCGCCGAGGCGCTTACGAACGCGGCCAAGCACGGACGCGCCTCGGGGGTGACCGTGAGCCTCGGCGTCGGGGAAGAGGCCGTCGTGGTCGAGGTCGCCGACGACGGCATCGGCGGCGCCGACTGGCGCACGGGCACCGGCTTGCGCGGCCTGGTCGACCGGATCGAAGCGCTCGGCGGGCGCCTTCAGATCAAGAGCCCGCCGGGAGACGGCACCCGCCTCTCCGCCGAGATCCCGCTCGACACAGGGTCTGATCAACTGGTCTAGACCAGTTGTGCTTGCGCAGCAGCTCGCGCTCGCTTTGGCGCGGCGCCGGGGCGTCGACCCGGACCGGCCGCCGGGGCTGGCGAAGGTGACGCCGACTTCCTAGTCCGCGAACGCCTCGACCCCGGCGACGAGCGTTCGCCTCACGCGCAGCTCGTCGTCGAGCACCACCAGGTTGGCCGGTGTGCCCGGCGAGATCGTCCCGAGATCGGACCGGCCGAGCAGCCGGGCAGGGCCCGTTGCCGCCGCGCAGAGCGCCTGCGCCGGCTCGGCGCCGCTGGCGACCAGGTTGCGGACCGCCTGGTCCATCGTCAGCACGCTCCCGGCCAGCGTGCCGTCCTCGAGCCGCACCGCGCCGTCGACGACCTCGATCCTGCGGTTGCCGAGCCGGTAGCTGCCCGCTCCCGCCATCGCCGCCTCGACCGCGTCGGTCACCAGGCAGTAGCGGTCGCCGGTCGCGAGGAAGGTCGCGTAGGCGGCCTCGGGAGCGAGGTGGACCCCGTCGGCGATCGCCTCGACGAACACCTCCGGGCGCACGATCGCCGCCCCGGCGAGGCCCGGGTCGCGCGGCCGCCAGCGCCTGTGGGCGTTGTAGATGTGCGTGACCGCGCGCGCGCCGCGGTCGAAGGCGGCGTGAGCGGTCGCCGCGTCGGCGTCCGAGTGCCCGCACGAGACGACCACCCCTGCCGCCGCCAGGCGCTCGACCAGCTCGAGCCCGCCGGGCAGCTCGGGGGCGACGGTGACCATCGCCACCGGGCCCTGCGCGCAGAGGCGCGTGGCCAGCTCGGGGTCAGGGTCGAGCAGGTACCGCGGGTCGTGGGCTCCGGGCCACTCCGGCGACAGGAACGGGCCCTCGAGGTGGACGCCGGCCGGCGCCGGGAGCGCCGCCGTCGGCAACTCGGCCCCCGCTGCGGCCGCGGTCGCCAGGGCCGCCGCGTAGGCATCCGGTGGCGACGAAATGAAGGTCGGCAGGAAGGCGACCACCCCGGTGCTCGCCAGCGCCTCGGCCGCCCGCCGGTAGCCCGCCTCGTCCGCGGCCAGGAAGTCGACCCCGGCGACGCCGTTGATGTGAAGGTCGACGAACCCGGGTGCCGCAAGGCCTCCGCCGGCCGGGCTCAGCCCGACGTCCGTGATCTCGCCCTGCTCGATTCGCACGTCCCCGGGAACCAGGGACCCGTCGATGAGCGCCGCGCCTACGCCCAGTCGCACCGGCCGAGGATATCCCGTCGGCAACCCGCCGCCTACTCCGGTCTGGTTGACTCGGATTTGCGCTGGGTAAGCGCAGCCCGCGATGGAGGCCAGCCCGAAACAGATCGAGCGCTTGGTCGCGCTCGCCGACGACAAGGATTGCCTCGAGCTCTCCGAGGTCGAGCAGATGATCGACGGAGACGGCCTCGACGAGGACCAGGTCAGCGCCCTTCACGAGCAGCTTCGCGAGCACGGCATCGAGCTGCGCGACGACTGCGGCCGCGCGGCGCCGCCGACGGTGTTCCGGCCCGAGGAGCTCGCCGACTCGACCACCGACGCGATGCAGCTCTTCCTGCGCGAGGTGAGGCGCCACCCGCTCCTCTCCAAGGATGAGGAGATCGAGCTCGCGAAGCGGATCGAGCAGGGCGACCTGGAGGCCAAGGAGCGCATGATCAACTCGAACCTCCGGCTGGTGGTGTCGAACGCGAAGCGGTTTCAGAACCGCGGCCTCTCGCTGCTCGACCTGATCCAGGAGGGCATTCTGGGGCTGATCCGCGCCGCCGAGAAGTTCGACTGGCGCAAGGGCTTCAAGTTCTCGACCTACGCGACCTTCTGGATTCGCCAAGCCCTGCAGCGGGCGATCGACAACAACGCCAGGGTGATCCGGTTGCCGACCAACGTCGCGCAGCTCGAGCGCAAGGTGTTCCGGGTCGAGCGGGAGCTCGAGACCAAGCTCGGCCGGCCGCCGACCGACGAGGAGCTCCTGGCGGCGGCGGAGATCGAGGCCGACGACCTCACCCGGATCCGCGAGGCGCCGCGCGCCGTCACCAGCCTCGATCGGCCGGTCGGCGACGAGGAGGACACGACGCTCGGCGAGCTGCTGCCGCTCGAGGGCGAGCCGGTGGACGAGCAGGTCGAGGTCAGTCTGCGCGAGAGCGCCGTCCGCCGCGCGGTCGAGCGGCTGCCCGAGCGCGAGCACGAGGTGATCGCGATGCGCTACGGGCTGAACGGCGACCGCGAGCCGGCCACCACCGAGGCGATCGCCCGCCACATGCAGCTCTCGCCGACCCGGATCCGCCAGCTCGAGGCCCGAGCGCTCGAGCGGCTCGCCGCCGAGCGGGAGATGGAGGAGCTGGCCGCCTAGCGCGGACGCTTGAAGGATCGACCACACCCCGGCGTGGTCAATGCTGCGAGCGCCGGGTGAGGCGCGCGGCGACGGCCCGGAGCGCCCGCGACGATGTGCGCCTGGTCGCGCAAGCGATCGCGCGCTTGTTGCGTCGCGGTTCGGTGGTGAATCCGTTCAGCCGTTGCCGGGTCAGAGGCTTGCGCAGCCCTGCCCGGCGCACCAGCGGCAAGAACCGGCGCTCGAGTTCGGAGTCGGTGAGGGTGAAGGTGCGGCGATCCAGCACGCGGCGCAGGCGCGGCACTCCGCGAGTGCCGACGACAGGCTCGATCGCCGCCCGCAATGACTCCGGATCGATGAGGTCCTCGGCATCCGCCTTGTTGATGGCGGCCTCGAGCTCCCGATCGTCGAGCTTGGTCGCGAGATCAACCAGCGTCCGAACCGGTGTGGTGACCGGAATGCCGTCGTGCTCGGTGATCATGCCCTCGGCGAGCAGGCGACGATGCACGACGATTCCGGCGGCACGGCGACAGACGTCGGGCGGCACCGAGACCGTGAGTGCCGGGGCCGCTTCCAGGATCCCGTACAGGCAGCCCGCACACTGGTGACTGAGCACCGCTCGTGGCCCGCAACGCAGCACCGCCGCCATCCACCAGCCGAGTTGGCCCACCTCGGGGCGGCCGACCGCGTAAACGCCTGCGTCCCACACCGCTCTCGTCGACGCTTGAAGGATCGATTGCGCCATCGTGTAGTTGATGGTTCGAGCGCCGCAAGTTCGCCGGGCGACGCCCGAGGACGCCGCCGACGTCGCGCGCCTGCTGCGCGACTTCAACGAGGAGTTCGAGACGCCGACGCTCCCGATCGAGGCTCTGACCCGGCGCTGCGAGGAGTTGCTCGCCGGCGGGGAGATGACGGTGCTGCTCGCCGGCGATCCGTCCGAGGGTCTCGCCGTGCTGCGCTTTCGCCCGGCGATCCACAGCGAGGACCTCGACGCCTACCTCGAGGAGCTCTACGTCGTGCCGGATCGCCGCGGCCAGGGGATCGGAGGGGCGTTGATGGCCGAGGCGATGGCGCTCGCACGGGAGCGCGGTGCCGGCCGGATGGACATCAACGTCGACGAGGAGGACGTCGACGCACGCCGGTTTTACGAACGCCTCGGCTTTCGCAACTACGATCCGGACGGCGATCCGAGCGAGCGGATGTTCTTCTACGAGCGCGAGCTCTGAATGCCGAGCGTGGCATCGACATGACCCAGGAGACCCAAGATCGGCTGGAATTCCGCCGCGAGCTCGCCGCGCAGCTCCGCGTCGACTCGATCCGCGCCACCGACGCCGCCGGATCCGGCCACCCGACCTCCTCGATGTCGGCCGCCGACCTCGCCGCGGTGCTGCTCGATGGACACCTCCGCTTCGACTTCGGCGACCCGGCCTCGCCCCACAACGACCGGCTGATCCTTTCGAAGGGCCACGCCTCGCCGCTGCTGTATGCGTGCCTGAAGGCGGCGGGGGCGATCGACGACAGCGAGCTGCTCAGCTTCCGCAAGGCCGGCAGCCGGCTCGAGGGCCATCCGACTCCGGTCCTGCCCTGGGTCGACGTCGCCTCCGGATCGCTGGGACAGGGGCTGCCGATCGGCGTCGGGATGGCGCTCGCCGGCAAGCGGCTCGACCGGCTCCCGTACCGGGTCTGGGTGCTCTGCGGCGACAGCGAGATGGCCGAGGGCTCGATCTGGGAGGCCTTCGACCACGGCTCCCACGAGGAGCTCGACAACCTGACCGCGATCGTCGACGTCAACCGGCTCGGACAGAGCACGGAGACGATGCACGGCTGGAACCTCGACGTCTACGCCGAGCGCGCCAGGGCCTTCGGCTGGGAGCCGATCGAGGTCGACGGGCACGACCTCGAGCAGATCGACGCCGCCTTCGGGCGCGCCGCCGAGACCCGCGGGCGCCCGACGGTGATTCTCGCGCGCACCATCAAGGGCCGCGGCGCCTCCGAGGTCGAGGACAAGCCCGGAAAGCACGGAAAGCCCTTGTCGGATCCGGAGGGCGCGATTGCCGAGCTCGGCGGCGTGCGGGACCTCCGGGTCGAGGTCTCCAAGCCGGCGACCACGCTTGAGCGCCACCGCTTCGACGCGCCCGGGGGCGAGCCGGCCCGCTTCGAGGTCGGCGACGAGGTGGCGACGCGCAAGGCCTACGGGGAGGCGCTGCGATCGCTCGGCGATCGGCGCGGCGACGTGGTCGCGCTCGACGCCGAGGTCTCCAACTCCACCTACTCCGAGATCTTCGCCGAGGCGCACCCCGAGCGGTACTTCGAGATCTACATCGCCGAGCAGCAGATGATCGCCGCGGCCGTCGGCATGCAGGCCCGCGACTGGAGGCCGTTCTGCTCGACCTTCGCGGCCTTCACGACCAGGGCGTACGACTTCGTCCGGATGGCGGCGATCAGCCGGGCCGACCTCTGCCTCTGCGGCTCGCACGCCGGCGTCTCGATCGGCGAGGACGGGCCCTCGCAGATGGGCCTCGAGGACATCGCCTCGATGCGGGCGGTGCACGCGAGCACCGTGCTCTATCCCTGCGACGCGAACCAGACCGCGCGGCTGGTCGAGCTGATGGCCGACCAGCCCGGGATCAGCTACCTGCGCACCCACCGCAACGCCACCCCGGTGATCTACGGCCCGGAGGAGCGCTTCGAGGTGGGCGGCTCGAGGGTGGTGCGCGACGGCGACGACGTCACACTGGTGGCGGCCGGCGTGACCCTGCACGAGGCGCTGGCGGCGGCCGACCGGCTTGCCGAGCGCGACGTCGCCGCCCGGGTGATCGACCTCTACTCGATCAAGCCGATCGACGCAGCCACCCTTCGCGCGGCCGCGGAGCAGACCTCCGCGATGGTCACCGTCGAGGACCACTGGGCCGACGGTGGCCTCGGGGACGCGGTCCTGGCGGCCCTCGCCGAGGCGGGCGCGACGTCCCGGGTCAGAAAGCTGGCGGTCCGCGAGATGCCCGGCTCAGCCACCCCGGCCGAGCAGTTGAGGCGGGCCGGGATCGACGCCGACGCGATCGCGGCCGCGGCGCTGGCGGCGCTGGAAGCGCGGGTGCGGGCCGCCTGAGCGCTCAACGGAACCGCCGAGACCGACCCTGTTCTTCGAGCGCGTCGTCGGAGCCGCGCCAGTCGGGCCCGTGGCTACTTGACCGCGACGACCATCGAGTCCGGGCCGATCAGGTGCTCGGCGTAGGTCTCGCGGAAGCCCGTTTCTTCCATCCAGGCGCAGCAATCCGCGGCCGTGTAGTCGAAGCCGCCGGGAGTCTCGATCAACATGTTGAGGCTCATCAGCAGCCCGAACGCGTTGTCGCGCCGCTCGTCGTCGATGATCGCCTCGTAGACGATCAGCGCCCCGCCGTCGGGTAGCGCGTCGTAGGCCTTTTGGAGCAGCGCGCGCTTCTCCGCGAGATCCCAGTCGTGGAGGATGTGGCCCATGATCAGCACGTCGGCCTCGGGCAGCGGGTCGGCGAAGAAGTCGCCGCCGCTGAAGCTGAGGCGGTCGCCGAGCCCGAAGCCGGCGACGTAGTCGTCGAAGATCGGCGCGAGCGGCGGCAGGTCGAAGCCGCCGCCGGTGATGTGCTCGTGGGCGAGCGCGATCTGCACCGGGACGGCGCCCTCGGCGCAGCCGACGTCGACGACCGTGCGGTGCTTCTCCCAGGGAAACTTCGCCGCGATCGCCTGGCCGGCGCCGGTGCTTATCGCGCTCATCGCGCGAGCGAACTGCGCGAGACGCCCCCGGTCGGCGTAGAGGGTCTCGAAGAAGTTGCCTCCCTGCTTGGCCTCGTTCTGCGGGGCCCCGGTGCGCAGGCCCTCCGTCAGCGATCCCCAGAATTCGTAGAGGCGCGCGTTGGCCATCTCGAGCATGCCGCCCGTGTAGGTGGGCTTGGAACGATCGAGGAAGAGCTCCGTCGCAGGCGTGTTCGAGTAGCGACCCTCGTTGCGCTCGAGCATCCCGAGGGCGACCAGCGCGTCGAAGAAGTCCACCGCGCTGCGCGGGTGAAGCCCCAGGCGCTCGCGCAACTCCGCGCCGTCCAGCGCCGCGCCGCCGGCGAGCTCCGAGAACACCCCGAGCTCGACCGCGCTCAGCAGCGTCTTCGAGCCCCAGAAGCCAAGGCCCAGCTGGACGATCGCGTCCGGCGTCACCTCCGCGTTCCGTTGCTCCGCCTCGCCCATCGGTTCACCTCGTTTCGAGCGTGGTCACCCGTTCGCCAGCCTACGCGGCGCCTGGGAATGTACCTACAGACCGAGTTGCCGCACGCGCTTTGCGGTGTCCTCGAGTCCCCACGCCTCGGTGATCCGCCCGGCGCGGACCGTGAAGAAATAGACCTCGTCGATGTCGTGCATGCGCCGGCCGGTCGGCTCTCGGCCGCGCCACGGTCCCAGCTGTGTGCCCGTGCAGCGGAAGCGGCCGACGACCCGCTCGCCCTCGGCGACCAGCTCGACGGTCTCCATCCGCACGTCGGGGAAGGCGACCCGGAACGGCTCTATCCACCGCCGGGCCGGGCCGGCCATCTCCGGCGAGTAGAGCTCGTCGATCAGCTCGAGCCTGCCCTCGTTCAACACCTCTTCGATCAGGCGAACGACGACTTGCTTCGCCTCACCGCTCACGAGCGCTCAGGCCGTGACGACTTCTAACGCTGCTGTCTTCTTCTTCTTCTTGCAGGGCTGTGAGTCGCTCGCCGACGCCGGGGGTGCATCGGTGAAGTTGAACGTCGCCGTGTAGTTGATCTTGCCGTCCTTGCAGCGCGCCATGACCGAGTCCTTGGCCTGCACGCGGACGTTGAACTCCGGGCTCGAGCCGACGCCGCCCCCGATCGGAGGCACGCTCACCGTCAAGGTGGTGCCGCGCAGGGTGCCGTCGAGCACGATCGCGGTGCCCAGAGCGTCGGAGCGGGCGTGGAAGAGGATCCCGTCCCCTCCGCCGCGGTTGAAGGCGGTGATGACGGAGTCATAGTCGACCCGAGTCCCGCCGGTCCCGAACGGGAGGCTCGCGACCGCGGTGCCGCTCCCGACCTTCGCCTTCGGGCACGCGTCGATCGCCCCCTGAGTCGTCTGTCCCTCCAGCTGCGAGATGTCACAGGTGGGAACCGCATCGGGGTTGAACTTGATGTCCTTCGGGTCGAACTTGGTCACGACCTCCGTGACCTTGGGCGGAAGGCCGGCCGGATTGGCGACGTCCGCGACCGTGTTGCCGAACGTGATCGAGGTCGGCTTGAACTTCTTGCGATCGAGCTTCGGCTTCTCCTTGTCGGTGGCCTGGATGTCGATCGTCACCGCCGCGGGCGCGCTGAGCGCCGGCCCGGCCGCGAGCACGGAGAGCGCGACAAGCGCTCCGGTCGCGAGCGTCGCCTTCGCGATCGACCCTCTCGGTTCGCTCATGAGACTTCCTTCCCTCGACCACACCTCAACCGCGCCGTAACCCTATATCGGGGCGACGTCCTCCGCCGAACCGGAAGTTAACCCCGCAATAGGGGGGACAACTTCGCGTTCGGCGGACTGGGTCGCCGTGCGCTGCGCGCGGGCCTGGTGTGGCCCGCTCGCAGAGCGCGGACGACCGGCTGGCGCGACGCCAGCCGCCGCAGCCCACGGCGCGGAGGGTGCGCACCTCCCGAGGTCGCTGCGGCGAGCCCGTGGACCGGTTCGGGCATCTTTCCGGACGCCGTCAGAGTGGCGATCCGGTCGCGCAGCGCCAGATCCTCGCGAGTCTGGCGCTCGGACTGGCGGAGGTGCTCCTGCCAGGAGTCGACGAGGAAATGCTCTTCGTAGCGGCCGGGGTGCTCGACCTCGGCGAACAGGCCCCACCAGGTCGCACCATCACGGCGCCGCACCCGGCCGAGGTCGTTCATCGCGCTCACGAACTCCGTCTCCCTGCCGCTCGAGACGTCGTAGGAGAGCCGCACCATGACCGTCCCTGGGCCGTCGAGCAGCTCGCGCGGCCCGCGCGGCTCAGACCAAGCGTCGCCGCGGCGCAGGTCGAGGCGGTCGAGTCCCGAAAGTCGCCACCGAGCCGCCGCGAGCGGCGCCGGCAGCAGCAGCAGCGCGGCGGCGGCCAACAGCGCGCCCTCAGTTCCCGCCAGCGCGACGGCCAGCCCCCAGACGGCGCCGCCGAGGGCAAGACCGCCCTGGAAGACGACC
This sequence comes from uncultured Solirubrobacterales bacterium, assembly GCA_963793775.1. Lineage (GTDB taxonomy): Bacteria > Actinomycetota > Thermoleophilia > Solirubrobacterales > 70-9 > WHSW01. Next base: position 17,417 of record CAWCBM010000019.1, on the reverse strand, counting down.
AGGAAGGCGCCGAGCGCCCTGGCGCGCACCCATGCCGGGGCCACCAGCTGCGTGGACGCGTTGAGCGACGACAGCACCGCGATCCACGCCGCGCCGCAGATCACCAGCAAAACGCCGATCAGCCATGGGGTCCCGAGCACGCCCATCAGGGCGAGTACCCCGGCGGTGACGACCGAGCCGGAAGCGACCAGGCGATCGAACCCGAGCCGGGCGCGCAGGCGCGGCAGCACGGTCGCGCCCGCGACGGCGCCCGCGCCGATGCACCCGAGCAGCACGCCGAAGCCGGCCGAGCCGAGGCCGAGCTCCCGGTGCGCGACGACGGGCAGCAGCGCCCAGAGCGCGCTGGCGGGGAGCACGAACAGCAGAGCCCTGGCGAGCACCGTCCGGAGCGGCCGCGAAAAGCGGGTGTAGCGGACGCCGTCCACCACCGCGGAGCGCAGATGCTCGCGCGGGGCGCTCTCCGAGTGGGGCCTGGGCGGTATCCGAAGGACCAGGCCGGCGGTGACCAGGACCATCGCCGCCTCGACGCCGAACAGCACGCTCGAGCTCCAGACCGCGACCACCAGACCCGCGACCGCAGGGCCCACGGCCCGTCCGAGGTTGACCGAGACGCCGTTCAGCGACACCGCCGCCGTCAGGAGTCGCCGCGGGACGAACTCCGGGGTCAGCGACTGGTAGGTCGGCGTGTTGACCGCCACGCCGATGCCGATGCCGACCGTCAGCAGCAGCACCAGGCCCTCGGTCAGGGACCCGCCGGCCGCAAGCGCGGCGAGCAGTACCGTGATCAGCAGCAACCAGCCCTGCATCGCCAGCAGCAGCTTGCGGCGGTCGACGATGTCGGCGAGCGCCCCGGCGAACAGTCCCAGCGCCGCGACCGGCAGCGAGATCGCGGTCTGCACCAGCGCCAGCTGTGCGGCGGGGGCGTTGAGCTCGTTCAGCACCTCGATCGCGCCGACGCTCTGCATCCAGAGCAGCAGCTGCGCCGACAGGAACGCCGCCCAGAGCCCGCGAAACCCGGCCACCCGCAGCGGCGCCCACGCGCCCGGGGGCTTTGACGACGCTACGCGTTGACGAGCGGCGTGTCGACCAGGTGTTCCGACACGAACCATGTCTCGAGCTCGTTGGTGCGCAGCACCTCGGAGACCAGCAGGTCGTTCGAGCCGTAATCGCCGAGCTCGTTGGCGCGGTCGGCCGCCACCCGCGCCCCGATCATCACCAGCTCGTGCGCCTCGAGCAGCCGCGACAGCATCGCCGGCACCTCCTCGGCGCCGTCGGGCGGGCGGGGGACGCTGGTCAGCTCGGCGACGTGGCGCGGGTCGCCGACCGCGATCGCGCCGAGCGTCTGGACGCGTTCGGCGAGGGAATCGACGAGCTCGGCCTGCTCCGAGGCGTGCTTGTCCATCAGCAGGTGAAGCTGGTAGAAGGTCTCGCCCCGCATCAGCCAGTGGGTCTTCTTGTAGAGGTCGTGGAGGATCCGGCTGTCGGCGAGCACCTGGTTCAGAAGCGCGGCGACCTCGTCGCGGGCGTCCTCGGGCAGGCCCAGCGGCATGGCGCGGACCTGGTCGAAGCGCTGCACCTCGCGCCCGTGCTGATGTAGGCGCGGCTGGCTCTCGCCCGCCGAGCGATCGATGGAAATGCTGGGGCCTGTCATTCGCTCCTCCTCCTGTCGTTCGGTGGTGTGTGCGACGCGACCTCAGGCACGGACCGGTCTGCCTTCGGTCCCGATGTGCCTCGCCCGCCACAGGCGGCGCAAGAAACCGGGCCTGGCGGCGAGCTCACGCTCGACACGTCGCGAGCGGTCCGCGTAAATCGAGCTCGCCTGCTGCTCGCGGTCGAGCGCTGCCCGATAGGCGGCGAACGCGAGATCGCGGTCCGCAGCCGAGCCGCTCGACCAGCGCTGGTATGCCTGTGCGAGCGCGAGGCACTCTTCCCGCCACTCGACGTACGCGTCCACGAGGGCGTCGACGAGCTCGGATCGGACCTCAGCCGTCATCGCTCGGTCTCGCCGGGGAGGACGGAAGCTGGCCGGCCGGGGGCGGGGAGGAGAGGGGGGTGCGCCCCCGGCCGGGCCCCCGCGCGTTCATTGCGGTGCGGGGCCCGGGGACGGCTCCGACGCAGGCGCGAGGACGTTTCGAAGTCATGCCGCCACTCTGCCCTGCCGAAGGCGAGGCGGCCATACCCACGTGCCCGAGACCTGGGCCCCTGCTTACCGGAAGACTCGGGTAGGGAAATCCCTACGCGGCTAGCGCCGCCCGACCGCCGGCCGGGGGATGTTGCGGACGTTCGAGCGCGCCAGCTCGATCATCTTCCCGACCCCGCGATCCGCGAGCTCGATGGTCCGACCGCCTGGAGCGAAACACTCCCGGCGTGGCGCAGCCGGTGCGAGAGGAGGGTCGCGATGTAATCGACATCGCGCGTGCGTCCACGCCGACGCATCGGCGCTTGCGCTCGCGCCTGGTCCTCGTACTCATCGCCACCGTGCTCCTCGACGCCGTGGCCAGCCTGCTGATCTTCGCCTTCGAGCGGCGCGCGCCGGGTACCGAGATCACGAATCTCGGCGACGCCGTGTTCTGGACCAGCACCCAGCTCCTCACCGTCTCGTCCCAGCTCCCGAATCCGATCTCCACGCCCGCCCGCGTCCTCGATGTCTTCCTGCAGGCCTACGCGATCTCGGTGGTGGCGATACTGGCCGGGTCGTTCGGCGCTTTCTTCCACCGCCGGGGAATGGAGCGAGACCCGCCGGCCTTGGGCTAGCGGTCGTCCGCGAGCCGCCCGAGCAGCTGGTAAAGCGCGGCGAGGTCGCGCCGCTCGTAGCCCATGGCCTCACCGCGCTCGAGGATCTCGTCGGCGCCGGCGGCGGTGGGAAGCGGGATCTCCAGCCCCTTGGCGGCGTCCAGCGCCAGCTCGATGTCCTTGTGCATGAAGGCGAGGTCGAACCAGGCGTCCTCTGAGGGCGGATCGAGGATCAGCGAGGAGCGAGCGCGAAGCATCGGCGAGCCGATGGCGCTCGACTCCATCACCTCGAGCGCCCGCTGGGGGTCGACGCCCGAACGGGTCGCGAGCAGCAGCCCCTCGGCGAAGGCGAGCATCTGGACCGCGAGGCTGATGTTGATCGCGAGCTTCACCACCAGGCCCTGGCCGTTGTCGCCGATGTGGTTCGGCGTGCCGAGCTCGCGCAGGATCGGCTCGACGTGGCGGTAGGCGTCTTCGTCGCCGCCGACCATGATCGTGAGCGTCCCCGATTGCGCCTGGGGCACGCTCCCCGAGACCGGCGCGTCGAGCATCCTCGCACCGGCCTCGGCGACACGCGTCGCAACCTCGCGACTGACGGCCGGGCTGACCGTGCTCATGTCGACCCAGGTCTTGCCGGCTTCGAGTCCGGCCACGATCCCGTCCGGCCCGGAGGCGACTTCACGAAGCGCGGCGTCGTCGGGGATCGACGTGAAGACGACGTCGGCGGCGGCGGCCACCTCGCGTGGCGTATCCCGCCAGGCAAGGCCCTCGGCCAGCAGCTCTTGCGCTCCGTCCTTCCGCCTGGCGTCGCCGTAGACCGTGTGCCCGGCCCTCAGCAGGCGGGCGGCCATGCTGCCGCCCATGTGCCCGAGGCCGACGAAGCCGAGCTGTGCGTTCGCCGCGTCGCCTCGCGCCATGCTCACCACTCCTGCTCGGTCGGCCGCACGAGCATCTCGTTGACCGCCACGTGCCGCGGGCGGGTGACGATGTAGGTGATCGCGTCGGCGATGTCCGCGGCCCGCAGGCGCTCGATGTCGGCGACCCGGTGTTTGATCTGCTCGCGGATCGCGGGGCGGTTGTGGCTCGCCAGCTCCGTCTCGACCGACCCCGGCTCGACGAGGGAAACCCGGACGTGCCAGCCGGTCACCTCCTGGCGCAGCGCCTCGCTGAACCCCCCGACGCCTTGCTTGGTGGCGTTGTAGACGCCGCTGCCGGCGCGAGCGACGCGACCCGCCGTGGAACTGACGTTGACCAGGTCGGCCACGCCGCGGGGCCCGTTGTCCGCCGCGTCCAGGAGATGGGGAAGCGCGGCGTGCGAGCAGTAGAGGAGCCCGAGCAGGTTGACGTCCACCATCCGTCGCCATTCCTCGACCGGCGCCTCGACCGCCGGGCCGAGGAGCATCACGCCGGCGTTGTTGACGAGCGTGTCCAGGCGCCCGAGCTCGGCCACGGTCCGCGCGACCGCGTCGGTCGCCTGCCGCTCGTCGGTGACGTCGGCGTTGAGGGCGAGCGCCGTCCCGTCGGCGTCGCGGATCTCCTCTGCCAGGGCGTCGATCCGGTCGGTCCGGCGCGCCAGGAGGGCGACAGCCGCGCCCCGGCGAGACAGCGAGAGCGCCGCCGCTTCGCCGATTCCGCTCGAGGCGCCGGTGACGAGCGCGGCCGTTCCGGCGAGGTCCTGGGCTTCGCTGCTGCGTGCGGGGGCGGAAGCGGTCGAAGTCATGACTCCTTCAGGCATACGCGAGAACAGCGGTCTTCGGCGGTCGAATGGAACGCGACCGGAGCGTCTGACCGGCGTGGGCAGCCCGCCGGTTGCGCCTCGGTCGCGATCGCGGTGCTTTGGGTCGCGCGCGATCGAGCGTCGCGATGAACTCGGAAGCGTCCCCGAAGCGATCGGCGGGGTCCTTGCAAAGCGCGCGCATCACAGCCGAGGCCAGCGCCGGTGGGATTTTCGGCCGAACGGCAGCCAGCGATCTCGGCTGCTCGCGAGCGTGCATCAGGGTGACCGCGGCCGCGCTCTCGGCTTCGAACGGCGGCGCGCCGGCGAGCAGCTCGTAGAGGATGACGCCGATCGAGTAGAGGTCCGACGCGGGCGTCGCCCGACGTCCAAGCGCCTGCTCGGGAGCCGCGTACTGCGGGGTTCCCAGGATCGACCCGGTCGCGGTCAGGTCCGACTCGCCCCCGCGCGCGATGCCGAGGTCGACCACCTTCAGATGCCCGCCGCGGTTGACGATGGCGTTCGCGGGCTTGAGGTCGCGGTGGACGAGGGCGCGATCGTGGAGGCAGCGCGCGGCGCTCAGCAGCTGGACGCCGAGTACGATCGCGCTCCGTGGGCCGATCGGTGCGTGGTCGCAGATGATCGAGCGCAGCGAGCGACCTGCGACGAATTCCATCGCCATGAAGTGAGTGTCGGCCCATCGGCCGAACTCGTAGGCGGAAGGGAAGTGCTCGTCGTTGAGGCTCGCGGTCCGGCGCGCCTCGAGCCGAAACCGCGCGACGACGTGACGATCATCGGCGAGGTGCGGATGGAGCACCTTGACCGCCACGTTGCGGCGTAGCCGGAGGTCCTCGGCTCGGTAGACGCAGGCGGTCGCGCCCGCTCCGAGGCGCTTTCCCAGCGCGTACCTGCCGTTCACGTCTGCGATCGGAGACGTGGTCGAAGCCATGCCCCGACTCTTACTCCCCAACGCCCCGGTCGCCATACCGCCGCGCCCGAAACCTCAGGGCCGACAACCGGAGGTGGACGGTGGGGAAATCCCTACGAGCGTGGCTCGGGAAGTGTCGCGACGATCCGGGTTCCGCCGCCCGACTGGCTTTCGACCTGCAATGTGCCATCGAGGGCCGCCACGCGATCCTTGAGACCCTGCAGTCCGCTGCCCGCTCCGATCTGCGCGCCCCCCGCTCCGTCGTCGCGGACCTCGATTCGCAACCCGCCGCCGTCTGCGTTCGCCCGGACCTCCGCCCGCGTCGCCGCGGCGTGTTTGACCGTGTTAGTGAGCGCCTCGCTGATGATGAAGTAGGCGGTCGCCTCGACGCCGGGGTGGAACCGATCCGCGCAGACCTCCGCGGTAACAGGCAGCGAGATCCTGGAGACGAGCGATTCGACTCCGGCGCGCAGTCCGCCGTTCGCGAGCACCGATGGCAGGATGCCGTGCGACAGCTCGCGCAACTCCGAGGTGGCACTCTCGGCGTGTTCGAGCGCCTCGTCGAGCAGATTCCCCGCGTCGGACCCGCCTTCGCCGTGCGCACGGCGCGCCAGCTTGAGGCTGATCACCGTGTGCACCAGCCGCTGCTGCGCTCCGTCGTGCAGGTCGCGCTGAATCCGGCGACGGGCCTCGTCGGCGGCGAGGAGGATGCGGGCGCGTGAGGCGATCAGCTCCTGGCGACTGTCGGCGTTCGCGATCGCCGTCGCCAGGAGCTCGGTGAACTGCCCGATCTGCGACTCGGTCTCGGGCGGGAACGCCCGCTCCGCCTTCGAGGAGGCCGCGATCACGCCCCAGAGGCGGCCTCGGACCACCACCGGACACCCGACCGATGAACGGATTCCGAGCCCCCGCGCCTCCTCGGCGATCGGTCCCGCGGCGCCGGCGAAGCTGTCGACCCGCACCGGGCCTGCCGTATCGCGGACCTGGGCGGCGATGCTCACTCCCTCGAGGGTGATTCGCGTGCCGGTGGCCAACTCGGTGCCCTCGCCCGCCCTCCAAGCCGCCACGCCGGTCACCGTGCCGTCGGGCTCGTAGCGCTCCAATCGCGCGAGGTCCGCGCCGGAACGCAGCCCCACCTCCCGCGTCACGGCCTCGAAGACCTCGGACGGGGGGCGCGCCTCGGCGACCTGCGTCGCGACACGCCGCAGCGCCTCCTGCTCGCCCGTGAGCGCCCGCGCGGTTCGCCCGAGCCCGGAGGTGACGGCGGCCACCACCAAGAACACCGCCAGCGCCAGCCAGTCCCCCTCGTCGCTGAGGCTGAGCGAGTTGGTCGGCGGCAGGTGGAAGAAAGCAAAGGCGAGCGCGCTCAGGAGCGAGGTCGCGACCCCGAGCTCGAATCCCCAGCGGCCGGAGGCGAGGAGGACCGGGAGCATGTACAGGACCACCGTCGCTTGGACGGGCATGACTTCCCGCAGGGCGTAGATCAGCAGCGTGACCGCGGCGACGCCGATCAGCGAGACGAGGATCCCGAACCTGATCGACCGGTTACTCCACCACGAGAACATGCCCCATCGTTTCCCAGCGCGAGCTTCGCCGCAAGCTGGCCCGCCCGGTCAGCCCGTGTCCCGGAGGTACGTCAGCACCGCGAGCACGCGCCGGTGCTCGGTGGTGGCCGGGTCGAGCTCGAGCTTCTCGAAGATGCTCGTGATGTGCTTCTCGACCGCGGCCTGGCTGACGAACAGCGCCTCGGCGATCCCACGGTTGGACTTTCCCTCCGCCATCGCGGCGAGTACGTCCCGCTCCCGGGGGCTGAGGCGGTCGAGCGGCGAGTCCTCGCGGCGACGGCCCAGCATGCGCCCCACGACCTCGGGATCCAGAGCCGTGCCTCCGCTGCAGACCCGGTTGACCGCGTCGATGAACGCCTCCACGTCTCCCACCCGCTCCTTGAGCAGGTACCCGACTCCCTCGGCGCGGTCGGCCATGAGCTCCTGCGCGTAGTGGTCCTCGTAGAACTGCGACAGCACGAGGATCGCCGTCTCGGGCCGCTGGCGGCGGAGCTCGAGCGCCGCCCGCAGGCCGTCGTCTGCGTGACCGGGGGGCATCTGCACGTCGACCACCGCGACGTCCGGCTTGTGGGCGAGCGCCCGGCGCAGGAGGTCCTCGGCATCGCCGGTCTGGGCGACGACGTCAAAGCCCGCCTCGGCGAGCAGGCGCGCGATCCCCTCGCGCAAGAGCACGTCGTCCTCTCCGATCACGACGCTCAGCGGCGCTGCCACCGGGCTAGGTTATCCCGCGGACGTTCCCCTCACCGACGCGGCTCAGTCCCCTCCGAGCAGGCGATCGAGGGCAGCGCCCGGCAGGTCGGACTTGGGCACGAAGGCGACCACGCCGCAGCCGTCGAGCTCATCACGCCCCGCGACGTCGGCGGAGCTCGAGGTCACTACCACGCGGGGCCCCCATGGCAGGGCGGCGAGCTCGCGGGCCAGCGCGACCCCATCCCCGTCCGGCAGCATCACGTCGACGAGGATCGCCCGCGGGCGAAGCTCTGCCGCTGCGGCACGGCCCGCCGCGACGGTCTCCGCCTCGCCGGCCACCGTGAGGCCGCAGTCGGCGAGCATCCTGCGGGCGAGGCCGCGGAAGACCTCGTCGTCGTCGATCACGAGCACTGATTCAGCCATCGTTTCGATGATCGCAGCGCCTCTGGGGCTTTTCCGTAGGGAAAACCCCCGATCGAGGAGGAGCGCGCCGGAGCCCCGTTCGGGGGCGATGCGGCCGGGACTATCGTGTCGCCCGCGATGACCCGCGCGCCCGTGATCACCCCGCAGGCGGAGAGCTTCCCGCACTGGTACCAGGACGTCCTCGCCAAGGCCGAGCTCGCGGACAACGGTCCGGTGCGCGGCACGATGGTCATCCGCCCATACGCGTACGCCCTCTGGGAGCTCATGCAGGCGGAGGTGGACCGGCGCATCAAAGAGGCCGGGGCCGAGAACGTCTACCTGCCGCTCTTCATCCCGGAGAGCCACCTCCAGCGTGAGGCCGAGCACGTGGAGGGGTTCAGTCCCGAGCTCGCCGTCGTCACGCACGCAGGAGGCAAGGAGCTCGCCGAACCCGTGGTCGTGCGCCCGACGAGCGAGACGCTGTTCGGAGAGTTCATGGCGAAGTGGATCACGAGCTACCGCGATCTGCCGCTGCTGCTCAACCAATGGGCAAACGTGGTGCGCTGGGAGCTACGGCCGCGCGTCTTCCTGCGAACGAGTGAGTTCCTCTGGCAGGAGGGACACACGGCGCACGCCTCGCGGGAGGACGCGGCGCGCTATGCCCGCCTGATCCACGACGAGGTCTACACGGCATTCCTGCGCGACGCCCTGGCGATGCCCGTGATCGGCGGAATCAAGACGAACGCCGAGCGCTTCGCGGGCGCGGCGAACACCATCACCTGCGAGGTGATGATGCGCGATGGCAAAGCCCTGCAAATGGCCACCAGCCACGAGTTCGGACAGAGCTTCGCGCGAGCGTTCGAGATCGAGTTCACCACCGAGGACGGGTCGCGCGAGACGTGCTGGACGACGTCGTGGGGCTCCTCCACGCGGATGGTGGGCGGACTGATCATGTGCCACGGCGACGACGCCGGGCTCCGCCTTCCACCCGTCGTAGCACCGGTGCAGGCGATCGTCATCGCCGTCAAGGACGACCCCGCGACTTTGGATGCCGTCGCACGGGTTGAGACGTCGCTTCGCGAGGCGGGGCTGCGCGCCCGAGTCGACGACCGCACATCCATCGGGCTGGGTCGCCGGCTCACGGAGTGGGAGCTCAAGGGCGTACCGGTCCGGGTCGAGATCGGTCCGCGCGATCTGGCAGAGGGCAAAGCCATGGTCACGCGCCGCGACTCGCAAGAGTCGACGGCGATGCCGCTCGCCGGCCTCGAAGCGGCGGTCAAGCGTCTTCTGGATGACATCCAAGCGTCCCTGGCCCGCGAGGCGACGGAGCGGTCAGAACAGGCCACGCGGGACGTCAGCGACCTCGATGAGGCGCTCGAGGCGGCCAAGACCGGATTCGCACGCGTGCCCTGGTCCGCGCTCGGGGAGGAGGGCGAGCGTCGACTCAACCGGGAAGCGGTCTCGGTCAGGTGTCTGCAGACGAGCGACGGGGAGGTGCCGGCGAATGCCGGCGACGAGTCCCTCGTCGCCATCGTCGGTCGCGCCTACTGAACCGCTGGGTTGGGTTTGTCCCGCTATCCGGGACAAAGTCCACCCGGCGCCCCGGTCGAGGCTATGTACCTAGTGCCGATCGTTGTAGGGCTTTCGCGACGCCGCGCTTCGGGTTTCCCGGCCCAAGTGTCGGGCGCGCTGCCATTGCGAAGGCGGCTCCGGCCGAGCAAGGTGCGCGCATGACTTCGACCACGTCCTCGCGTCGCGCCGGGAGCCCCACATCCGTCGCCGAGACGGTGTTCGGGATCTCGACCGCGCTGGCCGGGATCGGCATCCTGACCGTCGCGCTCGCCCCGCTGGCGATGCCGATCCTGATCCTGATTATCGTGTCGCTGCTGCCTCTGCTCGCAGTCGGCCTGGTGCTCGCGCTGGTCGCCACCCTCTCGCTTGCGGTCCTGGCGTTGCTGCGGCCGCGGTTGCGACATTCGGATCGTCCACGGCGGCGGGTGGCGACCGCGCCCCCCGGTCGGGCCACCCAACCACACTCGAGGTGGTAGCGCCCGCTTAGCGAAGCAGCGTTTGCGCCAGCTCGGTGATCGTCGCTCGGGTCTGACGCATCGAGAGGCCGTATTCCCGGCGCAGCCACAGGAACGTCTCGAGGCTGGTCAGCGTGTGCAGCGTCGCGGTCGCTCGAGCCTCAGTGAGCCCGGGGCGCAGCCGGCCAGCCCGGGCGAGGCGCCGGGCGAGGTTCTGCAGGTCGGCCCGCTGCTCGTCTCGCTGCCTCTCGATGAGCCCGCCCGCGTCGGGCTCGAGGACGACGATCGCCTGGAGCTGTTCATGGACGAAGCCATACTCCTCCCAGATCGCACAGCCGGCGTCGATCACCGCGTCTAGCGCGGCTGCCGGATCCTCGATCTCGAGCGCCTCCCGGATCGCCGCCATCTCGGGGCCCTCCATGCCGCGAGTGAACAGCGCCTCCAGCACGCCGAGCTTGGAGCCGAACCGGTTGAAGACGGTCGCCCGTGACACGCCCGCCTCCGCGGCCAGCTCGTCCATCGTCGCGGAGTGGAACGCCTCCTGCCGGATCAGACGCTCGGCAGCCTCGAGCACGCGATCGACGCTGGTCGGACTTCCGCGCCTCTGTGACGCCGTGTAGCTGCGTGTCGCCATGACAGGAGCATAGCCGCTCAGACTTGACATTTCAAACGGATCGTCTAGACTCTAGATCTAGATGCCACGTCTATCGCGAGAGAGGAGAAAGAGATGACTACTGACAAGCGCACGCTCTGGACCTTCGTGGTCACGACGCTCGCGCTGTTCATGGTGGTGCTCGACAACCTCGTGGTCTCGACCGCGATCCCCGTGATCCGGGTCGATCTCGGCGCGACGCTCGAGGAGCTCGAGTGGACCGTCAACGCGTTCACGCTCACGTTCGCCGTCTTCCTGCTCACCGGGGCCGCGCTCGGGGACCGCTTTGGTCGCAAGCGCATGTTCATGATCGGGGTGGGTATCTTCACCGCCGGCTCTGCGGCGGCCGCGCTGGCGCCGTCCGCCGACGCGCTGATCGCCGCCCGCGCTCTTCAGGGCATGGGCGCTGCGATCGTCACGCCGCTGACCCTGACCCTGCTGAGCGCGGCCGTCCCGCCCGAGAGGCGCGGGGTGGCGCTCGGCGCCTGGTCCGGCATCGCCGGCCTCGCGGTTGCGATGGGGCCGCTGGTGGGCGGCGCCGTGGTCGAGGGGATCTCGTGGCAGTGGATCTTCTGGCTCAACGTCCCGGTCGGGCTCGTCCTGCTCGGACTGGCGACCCGGCTCCAGGAGTCGCACGGCCCCGACAAGGCGCTCGACCTCCCGGGCCTCGCCCTGGTGAGCGGCGGGCTGCTCGGGATCGTGTGGGGACTGATCCACGGCACCGGCGACGGCTGGACGAGCGCCGGAGTCGTCGGGACGCTGGCCGCCGGAGCGGCGCTGCTGGTGGCGTTCGTGGTCTATGAGCTGCGGGCGGCGCAGCCGATGCTGCCGATGCGCTTCTTCCGCGACCGCGCGTTTGCCGCCGCGAACGGCGCCTCGCTGGCGATGTACTTCGGCATGTTCGGCTCGATTTTCCTGCTGACGCAGTTCTTTCAGACCGCACAGGGCTACTCGCCGCTGATGGCGGGGCTACTGCTCCTGCCGTGGACGGCGATGGAGCTGTTCGTCGCCCCGGCGGCCGGTGCGCTTTCGGATCGCATCGGCGGCCGGCCGTTGATGGCGGCGGGGCTCGCCCTGCAGGCTGCGGGCCTTGCCGGGATCGCGGCGGTGGCGAGTGAGGACGTCGGCTACGCGTCGCTCGTCGTGCCGTTCGTCCTCTCCGGGATCGGGATGGGGATGTTCTTCGCCCCGGTCGCGAACATCGTCCTCTCCGCCGTGCGACCGGTCGAGGAGGGCAAGGCCTCGGGCGCCAACAACGCGATCCGGGAGGTCGGTGGGGTGCTCGGAGTTGCCGTGCTCGCCTCGATCTTCGCCGGCTCCGGAGGCTACGAGTCGGCGTCCACGTTCGCCGACGGGCTCGAGCCCGCGATCTGGGTCGGCGCGGTCGTGGTCGCCGTCGGGGCGGTGCTCGCCCTGCTGATCCCCCGTAGGCGCCCCGCCGCAGCGCAGCCGACGCGGAGCGCCGACCGACCGGCCGAGCTCGTCGCCCGGCCGGAAGCCGCCTGAACGGACCGCCGGATTGGCGCCGCAGGACGGCCGGAGCTGCCCCGCCGGGGAGCTCCGGTCGTCCGGCCGGTCAGCGAGCCCCGTCCATTAGCCGCGCGATCCCGTCGAGGATGCGCTCGAGGCCGAATTCGAAGGCGCGGTCCGGATCGAGCGCGGTCCCGTGCGCCTCACCGGCCGCCGATCCCACGCGACTGGCGAGGGGAAAGGCGTCTGGGTCGACGAGCTCGGCGAGCGCCGGGGCGGCTTGCTCCCACCACTCTGCGTCGCTGATCCCGCTCTCGCTGCGCGCAAGGTCGCTCTCAGCCGCTTCACGAGCGTTGGCGCGGACGAAGCCGACAACCAGGGCGAGCGCCGCGTCCGCGGTCACGTCATCGAGGCCGGCGGCCTCCAAAGCGCCGAGCTCGTGCTCGTACTTCGCGAGCTGCCCGGGCCCGAGGGGGGGTCGGGTGGTGGCGATCTCCGCCGCCCAGGGATGGGCCCGGTATAGGGCACGGTTCTCCCCCGCCACGGCCTCGAGCCGGACCCGCCACCCCCCTTCGGCGGGGGCTTCCCGAGACATGTCGACGTAGACCCGATCGAGCATCAAGTCGAGCAGCTCCGCCTTGCTCGGCACGTAGCGGTACAGGGCCATCGGGGCCACCTCGAGCATCGATGCGAGGCGGCGCATCGTCACCGCCCTGATGCCCTCCGCGTCGGCGAGCTCGATCGCGGCATCGACGACGTCGTCGATCGTCAGCCCGGGGCGCGGTCCTCGCCGCCGACCCTGGGCCTGCTCGTCGCGCCATAGGAGCCTCACGCTGCGCTCGGGATCGCCGCCGCCGGTACGGGAGTTCATTTGACAATCATTGTATACGCAGTATGCTGTACGATCGTACGCTATTTCGGAAGGAGGGCGGCATGCAGATCACCGCCTCAGCCGTGTCCCTGAACGTCGCCGAACCGACGGCCTCCGCGACCTTCGTTCGTGAGCACCTCGGGTTCGAGGAGGAGATGGCCGATGACGGCTTCGTCTCCCTGAAGCGCGAGGACGCCGGGTTCAACCTGATCTTCCTTCGCACCGGGCTTGCGACCTTCAAGCCCGAGGCGCTGCGGGGCCGCTCAGCGGACGGGCTCCTGGTCGTGTTCGTGGTCGAGGACATCGACGCCGACTACGCGCGGCTATGCGACGAGGGTGTCGAGATCACCACCCCGATCCAGACCGAGCCGTGGGGCGAGCGGTTCTTCCAGATGAGCGACGCCAACGGCGTCGTCTACCAGCTCGTGAAATGGATGACGTAGGAGGAGAACGAAGCCCGGGTCACGACGCGTTGCTTGGCCCGGGGATCGTCGTGCGCCCGGAGACGCGGTGTAGGATGGCCCGACCGACGTCGAGGCCGACTTCATGGAGGAGAGGGTGGCTGCCACGGTTCGACCACAGTCCGGGGCGGGCGCTGAAGGCGGAGTCGCGGCGTCGCCCGCAGACGTGCTCGTGATCTTCGGGATCACCGGCGACCTCGCCAAGGTGATGACCTTCAACTCGCTGTACCGGCTCGAGCGCCGCGGCCTGCTCGACTGTCCGATCGTCGGGGTCGCGTTCGACGACTGGTCGGACAAGGACCTCCGTGACCACGCCCGCAAGGCGATCGAGACCTCATCCGGGCAGAAGCCCGACCCGAAGATCTTCAACCGGCTCGCCAAGCGCCTCTCCTACGTCCAGGGCGACTTCGCTGAGGCCGACACCTACGAGCGCCTCGCCGCCCACATCAAGGGGGCGAGGACCCCGGTCTTCTATCTGGAGATCCCGCCCTCCCTCTTCGGGATGACGATCAAGGGGCTCTTCGAAGCCGGTCTCACCAAGAACGCCAGGGTGGTGGTCGAGAAGCCCTTCGGCCACGACCTCGCCTCCGCGCGCGAGCTTGCCGCGGAGATCCACCAGTACATCCGTGAGGACCAGCTCTACCGGATCGACCACTTCCTGGGCGAAATGGGGCTGGCCGAGATCCTCTATCTGCGCTTCGCGAACGCGATGTTCGAGCCCGTCTGGGATCGCAACAGCGTCGCCTGCGTCCAGATCACGATGGCGGAGGACTTCGGGGTCGCCGACCGTGGCAGCTTCTACGACCCGGTTGGCTGCCTCAGGGACGTCGTGGTCAACCACCTGATGCAGGTGGTTGCGGCCTGCGCGATGGAGCCGCCCGCCAGGCGCGACGCCCGGGCGTTGAAGGACGCGATGTTCGGTGTCTTCTCGGCGATGCCGAAGGCCGACCCGAAGCAGTACGTGCGAGGGCAGTACGAGGGCTACCGGAAGATCAAGGGGGTCGCGAAGGACTCGAAGACGGCGACCTTTGCGGCGATGCGCTTCGAGATCCACAACTGGCGCTGGACCGGAGTCCCGTTCTTCATCCGGACGGGGAAGGAACTGCCGGTGGAGCAGTGGGAGCTCAGGCTGATCTTCAAGGAGCCGCCGCGCCTCGGCTACAGCGCGAACAGCCGGTGGCGGCCCGAGCCCGACCAGCTCGTCGTCAGGCTCCACCCGACCACCGGGATCCGTCTGCTGGTCAACGCACAGCGCAGTGACGAAACCACACCCGAACAGATCAACCTCGACATGGAGTTCGCCCAGCAGGGCGGCGAGGGCCCGACCCCATACGAGGTCCTCCTGCACGCCGCGATGGTCGGCAACAGCACGCGCTTCACCCGGCAGGACAACATTGAGGAGACCTGGCGGGTCTGCGGCCCGCTGATCGAGAAGCCCCCGAGGGTCCACCCATACAAACCCGGTACCTGGGGACCCAAGGCCGCTGACAGGCTCGTCGCGGACTACGGCGGCTGGCACGAGCCGTGGACCGGGTCATGAGTCCCGCGAAGCGGAAGAGCGCCGCAAAGACCCGCTCCAGCGGCAAGGCGGCGGCGAAGGGAGACGGCAAAGAGCCCGCGGCCGGCACGGAGAAGGGAATGCCTCAGAGCGCGGCGATGCCGTCGCCTTTCCCCCCGATCGCCGACTACGCCTTTCTCTCCAACTGTCACACCGGCGCGCTGGTGGCGCCCGACGGGGCGATCGACTGGCTCTGCGTGCCGCGGTTCGACTCGCCCAGCATCTTCGGGACGCTGCTCGACCGCGAAGCGGGGGCGTTCCGCTTCGCCCCCTTCGGGATCAACGTCCCGAGCAACCGGATCTACGAGCCCGGCACAAACATCCTCAACACCACCTGGCACACTCCGAGCGGCTGGGCCTTCGTCCGGGACGCGCTGACCATCGGGCCGACCCTGAGGGAGGACGAGATCACTCCCCACACGCGGGCCCCCGCGGACGATGACGCCCATCACCTGCTCGTGCGAGTCGTCCTCTGCATTGAGGGCTCGGTCGACATGGAGCTGCTCTGCGAGCCGGATTTCGACTACGGCCGGATCCCCGCCGATTGGTCGCTGCGGGACCGACACACCGCGCGACGCGAGCGGAGCGGGTATGACCGTCAGGCTCCGAAGCAGCATTCCGCTGGGGGTGGAGGGACAGATGGCGCAGGCACGGCACACGCTCCAGAAGGGAGAGCAGGCGTTCTGCTCGCTCTCCTGGGCGGAGGAGCTCGCTTCACCGGAGGACATGGACCAGGCGAACGCACGCATGAGCGAGACCGCCAACTACTGGCGCACATGGGTCTCCAAGGCCCGGATGCCGGACCACCGCTTCCGAGGTGCGATCCAGCGCTCGGCGCTCGCGACCAAGGGGCTCACCTACATGCCCACGGGCGCAACGGTGGCGGCCCTGACGACCTCGCTCCCGGAGACGCCGGGAGGCGAGCGAAATTGGGACTACCGCTTCACCTGGATCAGGGACTCGACCTTCACCCTCCAGGCCCTTCACTACCTGAACCTGGATTGGGAGGCCAACGAGTTCATGCAGTTCATCGGGCGAGCTCGAGCCAAACGAGGACGGCGGCGCTGCAGATCATGTACGGGATCGACGGTCGGCGGGACCTCACCGAGACGACTCGGGATGACCTCTCGGGATACGCGGGAGCATCGCCCGTGCGGGTCGGTAACGGCGCCTTCGACCAGCGGCAGAACGACGTCTTCGGCGCCGCTCTCGACTCGATCCTGCTGCACAGCCACCGGAGCCAGCGCCTGCCTCGTGGGTTATGGCCCGTGGTCCAGGCGCAGGCGGAGTGCGCGACGCAGGTCTGGAAGAAGCCGGACCAGGGGATCTGGGAGGCCCGGGGCAAGCCCCAGCACTACGTTTCCTCCAAGCTGATGTGCTGGGTCGCGATGGACCGGGCGTCGCAGCTCGCGGAGATCCGAGGGGACTCGAAGCTCCAGGCGACATGGGGTGCCACGGCCGAGGAGATCCGCAAGGACATCCTCGACAAGGGTGTACGGGACGGGGTCCTGCGGCAGCACTACGACACCGACGCCCTCGACGCCTCGACCCTGTTGGCCGCCCTGTTCGGCTTCCTGCCGCGGCGATGACGAGGTGCTCCGCAAGAGCGTGCTGGCAATCGCGGACGACCTCACCGAGGACGGATACGTCCTGCGCTACCGGACCGGCGAGACCGACGACGGGCTCTCGGGCAAGGAGGGCAGCTTCCTGATCTGCTCCTTCTGGCTCGTCACGGGTCTGGCGACCATCCGCGAGCAGCAGCGCGCCCGCGACCTGATGGACCGGCTGCTTCGCATCGCTTCGCCGCTCGGCCTCTACGCCGAAGAGTTCGACCCCAGCACGGGCCGCCACCTGGGGAACTTCCCCCAGGCCTTCTCCCACCTCGCGCTGATCGAGGCGGCGGGGCGGATCATCCTCAGCGAGCGCCTCAAAGAGGTCGGCGTCAACGCGTGAGCGACTACGACGTGATCGTGATCGGCAGCGGGGCTGGGGGAGGGACGCTCGTCCACAGGCTCGCCGGCTCCGGCAAGAAGATCCTCTGCTGGAGCGAGGGGGACTTCCTGCCGCGCGAGCCGCAGAACTGGCTCGCGCAGGACGTCTTCGTCGACGGCCGCTACATCTCGGAGGACACCTGGTACGCCGCGAACGGCAAGGGCTTTGAGCCGCAGGTGCACTACTTCGTCGGCGGGGCGACCAAGCTCTACGGCGCCGCGCTCTACCGCCTGCGGGCGGAGGACTTCGGAGAGCTCGCCACCACGAGGAGTCTCGCCCGCCTGGCCCATCGGCTATGACGAGCTCGAGCCCTACTACACCACGACAAGGCGACGGTGGCGACGATCGGCCGCG